>CAWIRT010000046.1:0-673167 GCA_963838445.1 uncultured Acidobacteriaceae bacterium | reverse complement strand
CGAACATGCTTTGGATTTGCAGGTACGTCATGGGGCCAAGTTGGTCCGCAATCGGGACTCCAAAGTTCTTCAGCGGTCGCAATACCCGTTCTCCATCGGCAACAGGTCCGCAGTAACAGGCGGCAAGACCGAAGGCCGGAGTGCCGTCCGGAAGAGTGATGGAGGTAGCTTGGTTCACCAATTCGTCGGGACTCTCTGCGGCAAATTCGCGCCACAAATGCAATATTTCCTTGGCCTTTGCTGCTGGGAAGAAAATTGCGCCTCCGTAAATCGGGCCGACTTGGTGCAATCGATATTCAAGAGAAGTAACAATCCCAAAGTTGCCGCTACCGCCACGGATTCCCCAGAACAGATCGGCATTTTCCGATGCATTCGCGGTCAGAAATCGTCCATCCGCCGTCACCACATCTGCTGCAATGACATTGTCAATAGCCAACCCGAATTTGGCATGAAGATTTCCCCAGCCGCCGCCTAGTGTCAATCCGGCGATGCCGACTGTTGGCACCAGGCCTTGTGTTGTGGCCAATCCAAATGCTTGCGTTTCACGGTCGAACTCGCCTAGTTTCAGACCCGTTTGGGCCCGCACGGTTTGCCTTACCGGATCGACGCGGATTCCTTTCATTTGAGACATGTCAATCATCAAGCCGCTCTCGCAGACGGCCCTGCCTGCGATGCTATGTCCGCCCCCACGAACCGAAACGAGAAGGTCGTGTTCGCGAGCCTCGCGCACACATGCGATCACATCGGCCGCACCTGCGCAACGAGCGATCATTGCCGGACGCCGATCGATCATCGCGTTCGGGATTGTTCGGGCTTCATCGTATCCAGGCTCGCCCGGGCAAAGAGTCTGACCGCGTAGTGAAGTCCTGAGCTTCTGAACAACAGATTCTGGAATCATCAGGTTCCCCAATATCGTCAGAGGCCGGCAAAACAGGTCGTCCTGGACGGTGACGATGCGCGATCATGACATGCGGACGCTCAAAAATCCTCAAGAAATAATCAAATTTCCGGTAGAATTTCTGCCGTGCTGACCCTACGATCACCAGCTTACGAGTTCGGCCCGTACCGGGTGGATCCGCTCGCGCGAAGCCTTATGCGCAACCGTGAGCTGATTGCCCTACCACCCAAGGCAGTCGAAGTCCTGGTTGAACTGGTTAAGCGCCCCGGAGTAGTTATCAGCAAGAACGAACTGATGGAAGCAGTTTGGCCGGAGACCTTCGTCGAGGAAGCCAATCTCAACCAAATGATTTTCCTACTCCGCCGGGCACTGGGGACGACGCAGGAACGAGAGTACATCGCAACTGTCCCGAAGCGGGGATACCGTTTTACCGACTCAGTTCGCAGTGTCGATGTTCCGTGCCGTTTCGAATCGATAGCGGTATTGCCTTTAGCTAACCTCAGCGGAGACCCCTCGCAAGAGTATTTCGCGGATGGAGTCACGGAGGCTCTCATCACAGAATTGGCCAAGATCGCGAGTTTGCGCGTGGTTTCGCGTACCTCAGCGATGCGGTTCAAAGGTACAGGTGAGGCGGTGGCTCAAATTGCGCGTGCGTTGCGCGTGCAAACTGTGTTGGAAGGATCAGTGATGAAATCGGATGATCGCTTGCGGATTACTGTTCAGCTAATCCATGCCGCCAGCGACCAGCACCTGTGGGCCGAGTCGTACGAGGGCACATTCTCCGATATTCTTGGGCTGCAGAGTAGAGTCGCGCGAGACGTTGCTGTCGGCATTCGTGCGGACCTTAGTCAAAAGGAAGAAGCGCTCCTCAGCGTTTCCCGTGCAGTTCATCCCCAAGCCTACTCACTTTATCTCAATGGGCGATTTTTCGCGCGGCAACTAACAGACCAGGGACAACGCAGAGCGATCCAGTATTTTCGCCAATCCTTGCAGATCGATGCCGGATATGCCGCCGCCTACGCCGGCTTAGCCGAGTGCTTCATCGAACTCGCTTATTTCTTTGGCATGGAGCCGAAGAAGGCGTTCGCCGAGGCTGAACCAGCGGCAGTAAAAGCGGTGGAGCTAGACGGAAATTTGGCTGAAGGACACGCTGTGCTAAGTCTGCTACGGTTGCTCAATAATTGGAATTGGGATGCGGCAGATCGGGAGTCGCAGCGCGCGATTGAACTCGCCCCCGGTGATCCGTACGTATACTGGAAGCGCGGCGTTTATTTAAGATATGCCGGCCGAGGCGACGAAGCGGTCGCCGCGCATCGCCGTGCGGAGTCGCTCGACCCATTCTCCCTTATAGCGATCGAGGAAGGCGGCTGGCCATTTTATTACGCACGTCGATTTGGCGAAGCCGTTGACCAGTTTGGCCGGGCCGCTGAACTCGAACCAAAGTGGGACCAATTGTACTTTGGTCTCGGATTGGCGCTGGCGCAGCAACAGCGATACGAAGAAGCGATAGCTGCCATGCGGACAGCAACCCAACTCGGGCCAGATAATCCATTCAACCAGGCATCGCTCATTTACATATTGGGACGAGCAGGCTGCACACGCGAGGCCAAGCAACTTTTAGATCAGCTTTCCGCTGCTTACGCTTACGTGCCGCGCTGGTTTCTCTCCATCATTTGGGTCGGGCTGAATGACAACGAGCGTGCGCTGCAAGCTCTGGAAGAAGCATTTGGCGAGCGGGAACCCTGCCTCGTAAGTCTCAAAGTGGAACCTATTTTTGATCCGCTGCGAGACGATAACAGGTTCACTGATATGATCCGACGAGTCGGCCTGAAACCGTAATCTACAGCGCCAGATCGCTCCCGAATGGTTAACGATCCGGACGTAATCCAGATGGGCGGCGAGCGGATTAGTCCGGAAAGTCGTTAGCCGGAAATCTTCCCTTCCCATTGGTTCGAGACCGAATCCATGGGCCGGCCCAGTGTAGAGATGCCGACTACACGGTCAGGTGGAAAGTCCCCCTAGGAGTCAGTGAATCCTATCCTGTTTTTGAGGACTAATCCTCTGGAACTCGCTTTGTGGTGAATTCATCAGCATCCCGAAGGAGGTCATTGGGGTGGCAACAACTTGTCACGGTTTCTTTTGGGAAAGCAACAGGAGATTTCGCGCGATTTTTCGATGTCAAGTCCAGAAGAGCTGTCAGGAAACTGCCGGGAGACTGTTGACGAGCGCCCTATGCGCTCTTTTTGACGGATGGGCCGGAAGTCGCTTAGTTGGGTAACACCCTGGACAGCGACGACGGATTTCCGTGGTTTACTATGTTCAATATAGTATTTTAGGTGTACTATTCGAAAATGATGCGGCAACCGGAGCCCCGCGGCCTGTTTCCAGGTGCTTTGGAACTCATGATTTTGCAAACGCTAAGCAGGAAACCAATGCATGGTTACGCTTTGGCTCAGCATATAAAAAGTGTTTCAGCCGAGCTGTTGCAGATCGAGGAAGGTTCCCTCTACCCAGCGTTGCAGCGCATGTTGAAAGTGGGGTGGCTGGAAAGCGAGATGGGCATTTCGGCTCGGAATCGTCCGGTGCGAATTTTCAAATTGACAAAGGCCGGCGCCAAACATCTTGCCCAGGAACTTGCCAGCTTTGAGCGAATGTTTGCCGGAATCAACCGTGTGCTGGCGATCGCGAGTTCATAGGGGGCGTTATGCGGTGGTTCAAACAGCTATTTTCGCGTCAGCCTCGTTACGACGAACTTTCCGCCACCATCCGCGAGCATCTAGCGGAAAAGATCGATGCTCTGATGGAAGGCGGTATGTCGCGCGAAGACGCGGAAAGGAGCGCGCGTCGCGAATTCGGCAACGTGACCCTGATCGAAGAACGCAGCCGCGAAGTCTGGCAGAGGCCGAAGCTGGAGAGTTTTTGGGCAGATCTCACACTGAGTTTTTATCAGCTCCGAAGGGCGCCTGCTTTCACGCTAACAGCACTGGCTGCGCTCGCCCTGGGCATTGGCACAACGACTGCCGTTTTTTCTGTGGTTAACACGGTAATTCTCAAGCCGCTGACTTACCCTAAGCCCGACCGCCTCGTACTTTTCTTTGAGTCATCACCCCGTGGAGGAACTTTCCCGGTCGCCTCATTTCCAGAATTTCATTTTTGGCAGCAGCAGAGCAACTTGTTTCAAGATGTGTCCGCAGCCAACACGGACGGGATTGGAATGAACTTAACGGGTGAACAGCCAAAGCTCGTGCACGGAATCAACGTCACATCAGACTATTTTCGTTTGTATGGAGCGCGCATCCTGCTGGGACATGCCTTTACTGCCCAGGAAGAAAATCCAGGCAGTGGTAAGACCGTCGTCCTGGGCTACTACGAGTGGAAGAATAGTTTTGCCGGAGATGCAAACATTATTGGGAGGAGCATCACCTTAGGGGGCGAGCCTTACACGGTAATTGGCGTAGTTGCCAAAGAGTTTCACACTGATTCCCTGATTGACCTGTGGCTTCCGTTGCGGGTCGACCCCGCAAGCTCCGATCCGACGCCTTTCTACCGCGTTGTAGGAAGGCTGAAGTCAGATGTCACGCTAAACCAGGCGAATGACCAGCTAAGAGCAGCAGCGGATCGCTTTCGCGAGAAATACCCGGGCGCGATTCCCCCGGACAGATATTTCCTCGTTCGCTCCCTTGGCGACTCCATCATTGGCAACGCGCGGTTCCCTCTGCTGCTCTTTCTGGGGGCAGTTGGTCTCGTTCTCCTGATCGCGTGCGCAAATGTAGCGAACCTGCAATTGATTCGTGCCTCACGGCGCGAGCGAGAATTTGCGATTCGCGCCTCTCTGGGAGCATCAGGGTCGCGCATCGCTCGTCAGTTGCTCACAGAGAGTCTGCTGCTGTCACTGACGGCAGGCGTTCTGGGTGTTGTACTGGGTGAGTTGGGAGTGCATCTTCTATTGAAGGTCAGCTCGGGAGATATTCCGCGCATTGGGATTGGCGGTTCAGCCGTCCGCCTTGACTGGCGCGTGTTTGTTTTCGGCTTATGCTTGTCGTTACTTACAGGTGTGATATTTGGTCTGGCTCCGGCTCTCAGCGCATCAAGACTGGATTTGAGCACGGCCCTGAAGGAGAGTGGTCGTGCAGCCGGCCCTGGAATCAGGCAGAGAAGAGCAAGGTCTGTGCTGGTTGTCATCGAAGCCGCACTAGCGGTCATGCTTTCGATCGGAGCGGCTTTGTTCGTTCGAACTCTTGTGGCCCTGTATTCTGTCGATCCGGGCTTCAGTCCTCAGAACATACTGACGATGCAAATGGCGTTGACCGGGCCTCGCTTTCAGACGACTGGTCCAGTAACGCAACTGATAAACAATGCTCGCGAGCGGATCGATGCGCTCCCCGGAGTGCTCGCCTCTGCGTCGACCATATCGTTGCCCTTACAAGGAGCACATCGGCTTCCTTTCGACGTTGTCGGGCGGACAGCAGGAAACGATCCAAATACCGGATTGGTTGCCTATGAAGCAGTCTCACCGGGGTTTCTCAGCGTCTTTCAAATTCCGCTACTTCATGGGCGGGACTTCCGCCCAGACGATAACGCAGCAGCACCTCCCATTGTCCTCATCAATCAGGCCATGGCCAGGCAATTCTGGCCTAAGCAAAACCCCATCGGGCAGCGGATTGTCCTGGGAAAGGGCATGCCGCCCATATTTGCAGACAAACCGCGCGAGATCGTCGGCATCGTGGGAGATGTTCTAGTGGACGGCCTGGAAAGCGCGGCGCAACCGATGGCGATCATTCCCCAGGCACAGACTCCGGATGCAATTACGGCATTGACGAATCATATGGATTCCATCCACTGGGTGTTCCGCACGGATGTGGAGCCACACCAACTGATACCTGCAATTGCAGACCAGCTGCGGCAGGCCACAGGGGGATTACCGACCTCAGAGACCCTGACCATGCGCGAGATTGTATCGACGACAACCGCTCGACAGGACTTTAACGCACAGCTTCTGTCAGCCTTTGCGGCATTCGCGCTCGTTTTAGCGGCGATTGGCCTCTACGGACTCATGGCATATTCGGTCCAGCAACGTTCTCAGGAAATCGGCGTCAGAATAGCTCTGGGGGCGGATCAGGCTCGTATTCGGAACATGGTGATCTGGCAAGGAATGCGTCTGGCGCTTATAGGAATTCTGATTGGTTGGGCAGTCTCATTACCACTCAGCCGCTTTCTCAATAGCCTGTTATTCGGAGTTAAGAGCTGGGACCCCGCCGTATTTGTCATCGTTCCGAGCGTGCTTATCAGTGTGGCGCTCTTCTCAGTTTGGGTGCCCGCGAGGCGCGGAGCGCGATTGGATCCGATGTCGTCACTGCGCATGGAGTAATCAGGCACTAAAGATCGCGACTATGGTCATGCTTGAGGTTCGCAATCTGCATAAACGTTACTCCGGGATTCCTGCTGTGGACTCGGTGAGCTTTGTCGCGCGCGCCGGCGAAGTGACCGGCTATCTGGGCGCGAACGGGTCCGGCAAATCCACCACCATGAAGATAGCCACGGGATTGATCGAGCCCAACGAAGGGGAAATCCTCTTCGAAGGAAGATTGATCAAGGAGAACCTGATGGCCTATCGGCAGCGGATGGGCTATGTTCCCGAAGAGCCTCACCTCTATACCCATCTGAGCGGCCTGGAATACCTGGTGATGGTCGCGCAGCTGCGGAATATGGACCGCACATCTGCAAATATGCGCATCCACGGTTTGCTGCGCCTTTTCGGAATACACGGGGACCGCGACGTAGTCTTGTCGTCTTACTCCAAAGGTATGCGGCAGAAAATTCTATTGTCCGCCGCCTTAATGCACAACCCCGACGTAATTCTGCTGGACGAACCATTCTCTGGTCTGGATGTCGGTTCCGCTCTCATCCTCCGCAGTCTGATTAAAGAATTGGCGGCACGAGGTAAGATCGTTCTCTTTAGCTCGCATGAGCTTGAAACAGTGGAACGTGTTTGTTCTCATGTCGTGATTCTGCATCGCGGCAAAGTGGTCGCCGATGACTCGATTGAACGTCTAAGAGTCCTTATGGCCGTGCCTACGCTCGAAGCAATATTCTCTCAACTCGCCGTTGAACAAGACTCGGAGGCTGTTTCACGAGAGATTGCGGACTTGATTCGTGCATAGTGAATGGTCCCAGGCAAAAATACAATTCCGTACTCTCTATCGGGTCTTCCTTCTTCGCGTAGTTGACCTTGAAGTCCTTTCGGCCGGCGGCGACCCAGCCCGGTTGATTCGACAGTTTGTCACCATCTTCACCACGGTCAGCTTCTTCCTTATACTTCCCGCACTTGTCTTCCTGGTATTCGGCGGCGGTATGCCAATGACAGCTCAATGGATGTACGAACATTTCCTGATCGAAACCACGATGACTGTGGCCGGGCTCGTTGCCCTACTCAACTGGGATGCTGCCTTTCCGGACAAGCGAGATATCTTGATACTTGGACCGTTGCCGGTACGAACAAGCACATTGTTTTTGGCCAAGGTTGCCGCACTCCTGGCCGCACCCGGTCTGGCGGCGATCGCATTGAACATCTTCGTCGGCGTTCTTTGGCCGTTATTTTTTCGATCGAGCAGCGCCGGTTTTCCCGGTGGGTTGCGCGCATGGCCTGCGTATTGGATCACGATCCTTCTCGCCAGCTCATTTTCTGTCTTCACCATCCTTGCCCTTCAAGGGCTGGCGGCCAATCTGTTGCCACGGCAACTTTTCCTCCGTCTATCGGCATTTTTGCAGGCCGCCGTCTTGAGCCTTCTGGTGAGCGGATATTTTCTCGAGCCATCGCTCGAATCGCCCGCGGCGCTCACTTCGCCACAAAATCAGCGGCTGCTCGAGTTTCTTCCCTCCTACTGGTTCCTGGCTATCTTTAACCAGCTCAATGGATCGGCGCACCCCGCGCTCGCACCACTGGCAAAAAGAGGTTGGATCGGCATCGCTGTGGCTGCATTCGGAGCCTGCGCGGCACTCCTGTTGTGCTACTTCCGCATCATGCGAGGGCTCATCGAGCAGCCAGACATCCTTCGCTCTGCACGCTCGATCTCATGGCCGCCACAATGGGGAAACCCGCTCACGCAAGCCATTACCTTTTTCAGCCTTCGAACCTTGATGCGAAGCCGCCAGCACCGCATGATGCTCGGCTTCTATCTAGGCCTCGGAGTTAGCTGCGCCGTCGGTTATGCGAATGCATACCTCGGAGGGTTCCGGTCTGCAGGCACAACCATTAGCGTATCGTTTCTGCTGGTCACGATTGTGACCACGATCCTGACCGTCTTCTCATTACGCGTGGTCGCTTCGCTTCCAATTTCCCTTTCGGCGAACTGGGTGATCCGCATCACGCAAATCCGGCCGGCCCTCGATTACCAGAAAGCTGTTCGGATGTCATGGCTGGCATTAGGTCTCGCGCCGCCGTTGCTCCTGATGGCCGCGATCCTCGTAGCTGCGTATCCCTGGGCGCCGGCATTAGGGCACTTCCTTTTGATGCTGTGCCTCGGAATCCTGTTAGTGGAGCTCTGCCTATACACATTTCCGAAGATTCCGTTCACTTGTTCTTATCTCCCGGGCAAGGCACAAATTGATTTTGTTTTTTGGGCCTGCCTGATGCTGATCTTTCGCTTGTTGAACGAAGGAGCAGAAATCGAGAGCCGCATGCTGCGTCACGTCCTCAGCTGCACCGGTCTGATTCTGATTGTGGCGATTGCCGCCGGCGCCATGCGGTGGCAGAGTGAATCTCGCGCTTCCTCGACGGAAGATCTTCTGTTTGAAGAGGAATATTCGTCAGAGGTCACCTCGCTGAAGTTGAATTGAACGGACAACGTATATGATCACGGGCCAGGTGCCGTCAGCGCGGGGGCAATCCTTAAAGCTGAGGGTAACGCCTGCCATTGAGAGCGCCGCCCCGATCACGCGAGACTCATTGGAGGCTGAAATCATGTCCTGTACTTGCGGCCCGCAATATCAACGAACCTACAAAACGGAGATAACGCTGGTCGGGAATGCCTCAGGAAATGCCGTGCGGTTCAGGAATGCCACTTAAGCCCGTGCGTGAGAAGTCGGGATTTACGATTTGAGTCCCGCAGGGACGGCTGAACTTCAGACCTGTCCGAATTAGATTTTCAGTTGGCGAATTTGGACAGCACATGACGCCTTCACTGACCCTTGGGCTGCCGAAGCTGAACTGAGAAGGAAAAGCGCCCCAGGGGCTAAAGCCCTCCTCCTATTGCTCTGAGCGGCACGACTGAAGTCGTGCCCTGATACCTAGATCCGGCGTATTTGAACCTTCTGGGAACCATTAAAAGCCAATGGTTGACGGCTTGCGGCCCAAGTTGTAGAACTCTTACGAATTCCTAACCGTAGGTTAGGAATTCGTAAGAATGAAATATTCGCCAAAAAACATTAAAGTCGCCTGTGATCATAAGGGTTTGACGCACTTCGGCGGCGTGTACTTCTTTCACGAATTTCTTCGAGTGGTGCAGCTGCGGCATTTCCTTGCCTGCCATCTTATCTACCCGCGGCGGAACAGCCGTTATCATTTGTCGCAGATGATCTTCGCCCTGATGTATCCGATCGTACTGGGGCTAGACCGCATCGAAACCGCATCATTCCTACGTTCCAACGGCACCTTCCAGTATCTGACCGGGCTGCCCAGCTTTCCTGATCCGCAAACCTTGCGCCGCTTCCTATTCCACGCTCCGGAGCGGTTCTGGGAACAGCTGCATCGCATAAACGATCGACTGCTGCAGAGTTTCATTCATTTGCCCGATCACCGTTCCCGGCTCATCTTTGATCTCGACAGTACGGTCCTGACCGTCTTCGGCCATCAGGACGGGGCTGAGGTTGGCTACAACCCGCGCTATCGCGGAAAACGCTCTTATAACCCACTGCTGTGCATGGAAGCCAACTCTTCCTACCTCTGGGACGCCGAGCTCCGTCGCGGCAACGCTGGAACCTGGGACAGCACCCCCGAGCTGCTCGCCACCTGCTTTGCCAATGTCCCTGCCGATATCCGCGAAGTGCGCGTACGAGCCGATGCAGGTTTTGGGCTCAATCCCGTCTTCGACGCCCTCGAATCTCACTCCGCCGAGTATGCCGTTGTCGCTCGTATGACTCCATCGCTGAAACGTTCCCTGACCGGACTGCGCTACAGCCCCGTCAACCGCGATTGGGAGATGGCGGAACTCCAACTTCGTCCTCAGAGTTGGTCCAGAGCCCGTCGTTTCGTGGTCGCCCGGCGTTTGCTTTCCGCCGACGAAAGGCAACCTACGTTGTTCGCCTTGGGCCGTTACGCCTATCGCGCTTGGGTTACCAATCTCTCCCTCACCCCTCTGGGCGTTTGGCATTTCTACGATGCACGCGCGACCATCGAACCTCGCATCGGCGAGCTGCTGGTAGATTACGCGCTACGCAAAATTCCCACCCGCTCCTTCGCCGCCAATGCACTGTTCTTGGAAATCATTCGCCTCGCCTACAATCTGGTCACCGCCTTCCAACGACTCTGCTTGCAAGAATCCTGGCAACGTCTCACTCTTTCCAAGCTGCGTTACAAGCTCTTCCTGCTGCCCGGCGAACTCACCAGGCCGCAGAATCGTCCCGTACTGCGGCTCCGTGAGTCCTCCATGCTGCAGACCCTAGCCGATGACATCCTGCGCAGCATCCATAGACTCCCCCCTCTCAACCTCTGAAACAGCCCTTTTCACGCCGGATCCAGGTGATACAAAACAACTTTTCGGAATTGGCTCGAAACAGACTGACCTGGACGTTCGTTTTGCAGTCATCAATAGAGCCCTCGTGAAAGGGAGTGCGTTGTGGCACGGCTGAACAGGCTGCGGAAAAAGTTGGATTGGGCAGGAACGCATACCCCAGGGGCTAAAGCCCTCATGGTCTTGAATCCTGTACAGCCCGACTAAAAGCCGTGCCCTTCGTTCATCACGGCAACTCGAAAACACATTGTCATTGAGACGGCAGCCGATCAACAGAGGCAACCTGATTTTGTTCGGCTCAAGTTGTCCTCAAAGCAATCAACGAGTTGCATCGTCAAAAAGCAAGTTGATCCGGACCGCCTGAGGCCACGAGTAACGCTACCCGGCGCTCGCAATGTTGACGCTCGCAACGCGTGCTCTATACATTTCCGGGCCTCCGGTGCGGGGCCTCTAATTGATGGTATTTTTGGGGGTATTGCCGGACGGGTGTAGTCCAGAACGTGTTTAGTTCAAGAGACTTGGCGGCAGGATGTGAATCCCCCTCTCCGCCGGCCGCAAAACCCTCCGACACACTGGCGGTCGCAGCGATTCTCCGCATCGAAATGGGTTCTGAGACTGCAGGGGTTACCCTCGTGTGTAGAGCCGCGTATAGAAGTCATGAACCATGTTAAGCAGTACTTGACGGCAACCCACTCGCAGCTTAGGCTGTCTTCTAAGGGCGCTTGTCAGAAGCCCTGTCTCTTTAGAAGCACCGTTTCCTCCGACGGTTTTCAGCCTTGGTAACCAGACGGCGGCCTCTACCGGAAATACCGGTATGGGACCAGCCATCTAACCCCTGCCTAGTGTGCGCACCGACGGGAGTGAACGTTACCAGGCCAGCCGCGCATTTCGGGTTGGAGGTAACGTGGCTCGCCAGAAGCAATATTTCCCCACACTGGATGGGTGGCGTGGATTGTCCGTGATTGGCGTCATCCTTTACCACGGCCGATTCGGCTTCTTCCGGAGCGATTCGCTGCTCACGAGATTGTCGTCTCACGGGGATATCGGCGTCGACGTTTTCTTCGCCATCAGCGGCTTTCTTATCTGCAGAATTCTGCTGAACGAGTATGAGCGGGATGGCGGCATCGACTTGCGCCGGTTCTACATACGGCGATGTTTCCGTATTCTGCCTCCCTACTATGCAGCCGTGGCCGGGATTGTTGCGTTATCGATCTTTGGGGCGATCCACGTCAATTACTCCGACCTGCCGAGCTGCTTGCTGCTTTACAGAAACTACCGGCTGCTGGGAGTTAACGAAGCCGGTGGCTTTTACACCGCACACTTCTGGTCGCTTGCCATAGAAGAACATTTCTACCTCATTTGGCCCATGGTGCTCATTGCGGTGAAACCGAAGCGCCTGGGGCAAGTCGCTTTTCTTATGGCCATGGCTGTCGCCGTTTGGCGCGCGTTTGAAGGTCGTTTCGAGTTATTTCCGACACTCCTCATTCCATCGAATTTGTTGGCGCGCACGGATGCCAAGGTGGACGCGCTGGTGTGGGGATGCATTGCCGCCATCTGCTTTCCTGCGATCAAGCGATTTGTTGAGGGTATTCGCTTCACCCATGTATGGCTTCCGATTGTGGCCATACTTTTAGTGGTCGAGGTGCTCCACGTGCCCGGCCTCCTCGTATGGCAAGCGATACTGCTCCCCGCCCTGGTGCTGAGCACCGTCCTGCAGCCGAACAACATGCTGGGGCGTTTTCTGGAGTGGCCACCGCTGCGCTGGGTGGGCACTATTTCCTACAGTCTTTACCTTTGGCAGGAAGTCTTCCTGCCCGAGGTTGCCTCGGAGAAGGCGGTGGGAGCTTTTCATTATTTTCAACAACCGCCGTTGAATGTGCTGGCCATGTTGTTATGCGCTTGTCTGAGCCGGTATCTGCTGGAACGTCCCATGATCCAACTAGGGCAGAGTTTGAGCACGACGACTCCCCGGCCAAACAGGCCTAATCGACCCACACTCTCTCCGCACGCTGCCATGCGAGGCATCTAGCCATGGCCAATACTGAGCCATTGCAATTCCCCAAGGTGCGGGCCGACAAGACCGAAGAACTATTCGGCGAAGAGGTACGTCGTAACAAAAAACGCATTCACAGGGACCACACCACCGATGCGTGCGCCGGCGCGGACGACGAATATCCTGGTGCCCGCGATAGTGTTTTTCCCGTATTGGCAGCTCGCCGCACGGCGCCAAAAACCCCGGCACTTTCCTACTCCGAGTGGAAGACGAATATTTTGTCGGGCCTCACGGTTGCGCTGGCACTCGTTCCGGAAGCCATCGCTTTTGCCCTGGTGGCTCACGTCAATCCCCTGGTGGGACTTTATGCGGCGTTCATCATGTGCCTCATCACCGCGTCGTTCGGCGGCCGCCCGGGCATGATCTCAGGAGCTACCGGTTCCACTGCGGTCGTGATGGTCGCGCTCGTAGTGCAGCATGGCGTGCAATATCTGTTTGCCGCCGTGGTGCTGATGGGCATTTTGCAGATCGGGTTCGCCTTGCTTCGCCTGGGGAAGTTCATCCGTATGGTGCCTCATCCGGTGATGCTTGGCTTTGTCAACGGGCTGGCGATCCTGGTCTTCCGGGCACAATTCGGGCACTTCAAGGTAAGAGATGCAGCCGGCAAAGAACATTGGATGGCGGGCTCTCAACTGCTGGTGATGGGTGCGCTCATCGTCGTGAGCATGATCATCGTCTACCTGTTTCCCAAGCTCAGCAAAGCGTTTCCGCCGGCGCTGGCGGCCATCCTTTTGGTGGCGATGTTTGCCATCTTCGCCGGCATTCATACCAAGACGGTTGGGGACATGGCTTCCATCCACGGGGGCTTTCCCACATTTCATGTGCCCGCCGTTCCCTGGAACACCGCCACTCTGTGGATTGTTCTCCCCTACTCCCTGGTGCTGGCAGGCGTCGGGCTCATAGAAACGCTCTTGACGCTCAATTTGGTGGACGATGTAACGGAGACCCGAGGCCGGCCGAACCGTGAGTGTTTGGCTCAGGGAGCGGGCAATGTAGTGTCTGGTTTTTTTGGGGCCATGGGCGGTTGCGCGATGATTGGGCAGACCATGATCAACGTCGGCTCGGGCGCCAGAAGACGGCTTTCGGGCATCACCGCCGCTCTTTGCCTGCTAAGTTTTATTCTTTTTTGCTCGCCGCTCATCGAGCGCATTCCGATCGCCGCATTGGTCGGCGTCATGTTCGTGGTGTGCGAGAAGACGTTCGAGTGGGGCACGTTCAAAGTCTTCGGCAAGATACCGAAACATGACGCCCTGGTGATTGTCGCCGTCACCGCAGCGACCGTGTTCACGAACCTGGCGACCGCGGTGATTCTGGGGATCCTCATCGCCGCTCTCGTCTTTGCCTGGGAGCACGCAAAGCAGCTCACGGTGCGGACGCGCATCGATGAGCAGGGCGCCAAAGTGTACGAACTCAACGGCACACTGTTCTTCGCCTCCATCGCGAGCTTTCACGAGCTCTTCGCGCCGAGAAGCGACCCCAAGGAAGTGATTCTCGAGTTTAAGCACGCCCGGGTAGCGGACCATTCCGCCATAGAGGCAATCGATAAATTAGCTCAAAAATACCAGCAAGCCGGGAAACGCCTACGCTTACGCCACCTGAGCCCCGATTGCTATGAGTTGCTGCAAAAGGCCAAGTCGATGGTCGAAATTAATTTGTTTGAAGATCCTCGCTATCATGTCGCGGATGACCAGCTGAGCTAGTGTAGTGCGTCACTCAGATACACGTTATCCCGAGGTGCAACAAAGCGTCCTGCGATTGACCTACTACGAACCCGGGTTCGTAGTAGGTCAAGATTCTTAACGCCATTGCGTGATCCAGGCCGGATCCACCATAGCACATACACGATGTTATGAGTGACGCACTACACCAGGCCAACCAGGCTTGCGTCCGATCCATTCTTCGACCCGCGGCCTGAGGGGCGCCTTTTTGGTTGGCTAACAAAAACCTCCACGACGTTACCACCCGCAGTTGACCCTTTCAGCTTGATAGGACTATAACGTTGCCGGGCCAGTGAGCCCCGGCTCGCCGGCTTTTTTTGTGTGTCTTCGCCGGCGTCGAGAAATCTGCAATGGGAGGTAGTTGACGATGATCCCGCCGGCCTTTGAGTATCTCAGACCGAATACTCTTCCTGAAGCGATCGCATTTCTGCAGCAGTATGGGGACGACGCCAAGATCCTCAGCGGCGGCCAGAGTCTCATCCCCATGATGAAATTCCGGCTGGCCAGGCCAGGCCATCTCATCGATATCAACCGGATTTCTGGACTTTCCTACATTAAGGAAGAAGGCGGCTACCTGAAGATTGGCGGTTTGGTCCGCGAGGCAGAGCTGGAAGACTCTCCTCTCATTCGCCAGAAGTATCCGATTCTCTTTGATACTTCGCGGGTGATTGCCGATCCGCAGGTGCGGAATATGGCGACCCTGGCGGGCAATCTCGCTCACGGCGATCCGGCCAACGATCATCCGGCTACCATGCTGGCTTTAGGAGCGGAGATTGTTGCCGTCGGGCCGCAAGGCGAAAGGGTGATACCCGTCGCAGACTTTTTCATCACGCTGTTCACCACCGATCTGCAGCACGACGAGATCGTGACCGAGATTCGCATTCCCACACCTCCCGCGAACAGCGGAGGCGCCTACCTGAAGCTGGAAAGGAAGGTGGGCGACTTTGCGACCGCGGCAGTCGCTGCCCAAGTGACCCTCGACCAGGGGGGAAGCTGTCAGAAGGCAGGCATTGGCCTGACCAATGTAGGGGCAACGCCGATCAAGGCGGCGAAGGCGGAGGTGTCTCTCCTGGGCAAAAAGTTGGATGAGACCACCATTACCCAGGCAGCCCAACTGGCGGCGGAGGCTGCTCAACCCAGTGCTGATCTCCGCGGACCTGAAGAGTACAAACGAGGTCTGGTGAAGGAACTGACACGCCGGGCTCTTATTCGGGCATACGAGCGAGCACGAAAATAGCAATTCGGGAAACGGAGCGAGGAGCTGAGAATGGCGGCAAAACAGTTAGTGCAAATCAAAGTGAACGGGCGTCTTCGCGAGGCGACCGTCGAACCCAGGTTGTTGCTGGTCCACTTTATCCGGAATATTCCTGGATTGACGGGCACCCACGTAGGTTGCGACACCACTCACTGCGGGGCGTGCACGGTGGTGCTGGATGGGAAAACCGTCAAATCGTGCACCATGTTTGCGGTTCAGGCCGACGGTCTTGCATTGATGACGGTGGAAGGCCTGATGCAGGATGGTAAGCTGCATCCTCTTCAGCAGGGCTTCAAAGAAGAGCACGGCCTGCAATGCGGCTTCTGCACGCCGGGCATGCTGATGTCGTCGTACGCGCTGTTGACAAAAAATCCCCACCCCACCGAGGAAGAGATTCGCTGGGGAATCTCCGGAAATTTGTGCCGTTGTACGGGCTACCAGAACATCGTCAAGGCGGTGCAGTTCGCCGCCGGCAAGATGGACCAGGGAGGCAAAGATGGGCAACTGCCGAACATCGCCTGAAATCGGTGGCATGGGCCACCCCATTAAGCGTAAAGAAGATCTGCGGTTCATCCAGGGTAAGGGGAACTATGTTGACGACGTTCAGTTGCCCGACATGGTGTACGGGCATATCGTGCGCAGTCCCTATGCTCATGCTCGCCTGAAGAGTATCAATACGGCAGAGGCCCTGAAGTTGCCGGGCGTTCTGGCTGTGATCACAGGAGAGGATCTGGCCAAGGCAAACCTGGCCTGGATGCCGACGCTCTTCTTCGACAAACAAATGGTGCTGGCTACAGGCAAGGTCCTGTTCCAGTCGCAGGAAGTCGCCTTCGTCGTAGCGGAGGATCCGTATATCGCAGCGGACGCAGCGGAATTAGTGGAAGTGGAGTACGAAGAGCTGCCGGTGCTTGTCGACCCGCACAAGGCGCTCGATCCCGGCGCTCCACTTCTGCGTGAAGATCGAGATCAGAAAGACAATCATATCTTTCACTGGGAGATCGGCGACAAGTCAGCCACCGATAAGGCGTTTGACCAGGCAGAAGTCAAAGCCGAGGTACATGCAATCTTCCAGCGGTGCCATCCTTCGCCGCTCGAAACCTGTGGCTGCGTCGCCGACTTCAACGCGGCGACGGAACGGCTCACCATCTACCTGACTTCGCAGGCGCCGCATGCCCACCGCACACTCTTTGCCCTGGTAGGCGGCATCCCGGAAAACAATATCCGCGTGATCTCGCCGGATATCGGCGGCGGCTTCGGCAATAAGGTTCCCATCTATCCGGGGTATGTGTGTGCGGTGGTCGCCTCGCTCACCCTCAAACGCCCGGTGAAGTGGATCGAGACACGTTCTGAGAATCTGCAATCGACCGGGTTCGCGCGCGACTACCACATGACCGCGGAACTTGCCGCTACCAAGGCGGGAAAGATTCAGGCAATGCGGGTTAAGACGCTGGCCGACCACGGAGCCTTCAATGCGGCCGCGCAGCCGACCAAGTTCCCGGCGGGATTGTTCAGCATTTGCACCGGAGCTTATGACTATCCGACGGCTTTCTGCGAAGTCGATGGCGTCTATACCAACAAGGCGCCGGGCGGAATTGCCTATCGCTGTTCCTTCCGGGTGACGGAAGCCGCCTATCTGATCGAGAGAGCGGTGGATGTATTGGCACTGGAGTTAAAGACCGATCCCGTCGAGCTGCGAAGAAAGAATTTCATTGCTCCTGACAAGTTTCCCTATGCATCGCCGCTCGGCTGGTCCTACGACAGCGGAAACTACGATGCCGCTATGCAGCTTGCTCTGGACACGATCGGCTACGATGCTCTGCGGAAAGAGCAGGCGGAAAAACGGGCGCGAGGCGAGTTGATGGGCATCGGGGTTTCCAGCTTCGTCGAAGTCGTGGGTGCCGGACCCAGCCACACCTTCGATATCGCGGGCATCAAGATGTTTGATAGCGCCGAGATCCGCGTTCATCCTACCGGTAAAGCGATGTGCCGCATGGGAACCAAGAGCCAGGGGCAAGGACATGAAACCACCTATGCGCAGATTGTCGCCGAAGAGTTAGGAATTCCAGCCGCCGATGTAACGGTGGAGGAAGGCGACACCGACACCGCCCCCTATGGATTGGGAACCTATGCCAGCCGGAGTACACCCGTCTCGGGTGCGGCTACCGCCATGGCCGCACGCAAGATCCGCGAAAAGGCGAAAAAAATTGCTGCCCATTTATTGGAATGCAGCGAAGAAGATCTGGAGTGGGAGCCGGGCAAGTTTTCCGTCAAAGGAGCTCCAGGCAAGTCCAAAACCATTCAAGACATCGCCTTCGCGGCGTACACCAACATGCCCGCAGGCATGGAAGCCGGCCTGGAAGCGGTCGATTACTATGATCCGCCAAATCTCACATTTCCCTTTGGAACCTACATCTGCGTGGTCGACATCGACAAGGGCACAGGCGAGATCAAGGTTCGCCGTTTCGTGGCCGTGGATGACTGCGGCAACATCATCAATCCGATGATTGTCGAAGGCCAGATTCATGGTGGACTTACGGAGGGCCTGGCCATTGCCTTCATGCAGGAGATCAGCTACGACGACAACGGCAACGTGCAGGGCGGAAGTTTCATGGACTACCTGATTCCGACATCCGTCGAGACGCCTCACTGGGAGACAGGCAAGACCTGCACACCTTCGCCCCATCACCCGTTCGGCGCCAAGGGCGTGGGTGAGTCGCCGAATGTCGGTTCCCCGGCAGCCTTTGTCAATGCGGTGGTGGACGCTGTTTCCCACCTCGGCGTAAAGCACATTGATATGCCGATCGCCCCCTGGAAGGTATGGAACATCTTGAAAGAAAAAGGGGTGGTGAATTAGCCCATGGCGATACCCATCGAAAAGACCTTCCAGGTGAAAGAACCGGTAGACCAGGTGTGGAGTCTGCTCAGCGATCCGAAGCGAGTCGCCGCCTGCGTGCCCGGAGCAAAGATTACCGAGCAAGTGGATGAGAAGACCTATAAGGGCACGATCGGCGTGAAGGTCGGACCGAGCGCGACAGACTATAAAGGCGAGCTGGAGAT
Source organism: uncultured Acidobacteriaceae bacterium (assembly GCA_963838445.1). GTDB lineage: Bacteria > Acidobacteriota > Terriglobia > Terriglobales > Acidobacteriaceae > PALSA-350. Next base: position 654,458 of record CAWIRT010000046.1, on the reverse strand, counting down.
CGTTCGCAATGATGCTGCCAGCCACGAACTGGAAATGATTGGTAAGGGGCAGGATGTGAAGGGCCGCGGCAGCGCATCGATGAAGATGACGTGCAAGGCGCGGTCGCTGGAAAATGGGGGCACAGAGGTCAACAGCGTGGCCGAAGTGAATGTGATCGGCATTCTGGCTCAGATGGGAGCGCGGATGATCCATGAGGTCTCAAACATCATGTTTGCTCAGTTCATCAAGAACTTTCAGGCTCAGTTGGAACACCTGAATGATGCCGCGCCGGAGGAAGCTAAGCCAATCAGTGCAGCTTCGCTGGCATGGGCGGCGGCCAAGGGAGCGCTTCATCGCAACGACTCCTAATGTACCCCAGATGCAGGGCCGAGCCATCATGTCACCAGTGAAGCCGGAAGATGATGCTGTGAAAGATCCCGACGCGCTCATGCGGAATTTCGAGCGGCTGGGCTATATCGCTGACCGTTCTCTCGCGACCTCCATCTTTCTCATCACCAAATTACGCAAGCCGCTCTTGATCGAAGGCCACGCGGGGCTGGGAAAGACCGAGGTGGCCAAGGTTCTGGCCTCCATGCTGGGAACCGAACTGATCCGGTTACAGTGTTATGAAGGACTGGACACCAGTTCCTCCGTCTACGAGTGGAACTATCAGAAGCAATTGCTGGCTATCAAAATTCAGGAAGGCGTAGCCCAGACAGTGGAAGAGAAAGAGCGATACATCTTCAGCCGGGAGTTCCTGCTGGAGCGGCCATTGCTTAAGTCCATCCTTGCCCAGGAAGCGCCGCCAGTGTTGCTGATCGACGAGATCGATCGCGCCGATGAGGCGTTCGAGGCATTTCTGCTTGAGTTGCTCTCCGACTTTCAAATTAGCATTCCTGAAATGGGCACCATCCAGGCCAGACACATCCCTTTCGTGATTCTCACTTCGAACCGCACCCGTGAGTTAAGTGACGCACTGAAGCGGAGATGCCTCTACCACTGGATCGACTACCCGAGCTTCGAAAAGGAAATGAGAATCGTACGCACTCGATTGCCCGATATCGAAGAAGAGCTAAGTAAGCAATCGGTGCGTTTCGTTCAGGCGGTTCGTAAGTTAGATCTGGAGAAGCCGCCTGGAGTAGCAGAAACCCTGGATTGCGTGCAGGCGGTCGCCTTGCTGGGAAAACATCGGCTGAGCGCGGATGTGGTCGAGGAAACCATGGGCTGCCTGGCGAAATCCATGGAGGATGGAGCGAGAGTCCGGGCGGCAGGGATTGATCAGCTTCTCTCCCAGGCCACCGGATGAGGTGAGGTAGCGATGCGCCAGGAACATGCCGAACAGCTCGGGGCCTCCATCGTGGACTTCTGCCGTTTCCTGCGTACCCATGGACTTCCCGCCGGCATGCGGCAGACAATGACTGCGCTCGAAGCCGCCAAAACCATCGATGTCCAAAATCGGCACCTCTTCGCCTCCGCTCTGCAGACAACGTTATGTTCCACCATGGAGGAGTGGGAACAATTCCCTCCGCTCTTCCAGACCTTCTGGGCGGAATCGCAGCCCCGGCCACGATCTGCGTCCGGTGAATATAAGGGCCCAGCCAGAGGTGAATCGCCGGAACAGAAGGAGGGCACTTCCCTTTTCCTCGATCGGCCCGGCAACCAAACCGGTTCCGCGCAGGGAAACACTAAAGCCGTTTATGGTGCGAGTGCACAAGAGCGGTTAAAGAAGGTCGATTTCTCCCATTTGCCGTGCGAAGACCTCGCGCTCCTCGAAGAGATATCCTTACGCCTTCTGCGGCGCATGAGCCAGCGCCTGTCACGCCGGCTTACCATCAGCCATCGCACAACCCGCATTGATCTGCGCAGAAGCATTCGGCGAAACCTCACTCGTGGTGGCGAGCCCTTCGTCCTGGCCTACAAGGGGAAGAAACCCAGGAAAAACAAGTTGGTGATCCTGCTGGATATCAGCGGCTCGATGAACTTTTACAGCCTGTTCCTGGTGCGCTTTGCCTATGCCCTGCAGGCGCGCTTCCAACGGGTTCATACGTTTCTCTTTAGTACCCACGTGGTTGAGGTCAGCGACCTGCTGCGAACCCGGCATCTTCCGGAGGCGCTAAGAAAACTATCCCAACGCGCAGCCGGCTGGTCCGGCGGCACCCGCATTGGCGAATCACTGCGCCAGTTCAACCAGGCTTATGGGAGGAAGTTGCTCTCGCGCGACACCATCTTCATCATCCTGAGTGACGGTTGGGATACTGGGGAGCCTGCGCTACTGGCAGCACAACTGCGAAAAACCAATGCTCGCGTGCAAAAGGTGCTGTGGTTGAATCCGCTACTGGGATTGAAGGGTTATGAGCCTCTCACCCGTGGCATGGCCGCGGCGCTTCCCTATGTGGACGTGTTCGCTCCGGCACATAACCTCGAGAGCCTGCTCGCATTGGAAAGGCACCTTTAGCCAGGAAAGAAGGACGCCGGATGTTCGACGAGTTTTTGAAGAAAGCCGATGAACTGGTCCTGCTCGGCGAATCGTTTGCCATCGCAACGGTCGTGCGCTATGAAGCGCCCAGTTCCGGCAAACCGGGCGATAAGGCAATCATCTTTGCCGACGGAGAGGTTTGGGGTTGGATCGGCGGAGGTTGTGCGCAGCCGGCGGTGGTCAAGGAAGCACTCAAAGCCCTTGAGGATGGCAGGCCCCGGCTCGTCCACATCAGTCCCACGGCGACCGAGGAGAAAGGCATCGTGGCCTACAACATGAGTTGCCACAGTGGCGGCACGCTCGATGTATACATCGAGCCGGTGCTTCCCAAGCCGCACGTTTTGATCCTGGGTCGCTCCCCTGTCGGGAAAACACTGGCCAGGCTCGCCAAAGTTATCCACTACACCGTTTCGGTGGCCGCCCCTGAAGCAAATCAGGAGAACAATCCGGACGTGGACCGAGTGCAGCCAGGCCTTGACCTGACGGACTTGAAGGTGAGCCCTCACACTTTCATCGTTGTATCCACGCAGGGTGAGTGCGATGAGGAAGCGCTTGAAAATGCGCTACGGACAGAAGCTGCTTACGTGGCGTTTGTTGCCAGTAAGGTAAAGGCAGCCAAAGTGCTTGAGTATCTGCGCGAACGCGGAATCAGTGCTGAACGATTGAAGCAGGTGAAGGCTCCGGCCGGCATGGACATCGGCGCAGGCTCGCCGGAAGAAATCGCAGTAAGCATCCTCGCCCAGATCGTCCAGTTGAACCGCGCTCTCACAACCAAAAGGGAGAAACCGGGGATCGCGCCCGCGGAACAACAGCAAGCGAAAGATCCGGTATGTGGCATGGCGGTGACTGTCAGCACAGCCAAACACAAATCGGAACACGACCGGAAGAGCTTCTATTTCTGCTGCGCTGGTTGCAAACAAAAATTCGATAAGCAACCGGAATTATTTGTTCCAGCGCACGCTTCCGCGTGATCAAGCGAATCCCTTACCAGTGCATCACCTGGCCGCCATCGACATTGATGGTTTGACCGGTGACTTCTCTGCTCCGGGCTGAAGATAGGAACACCACCATATCGGCAACATCCTCGGGCTGCTGCCAGCGCGCCAGGGGTACGACGGTTCGCACTTTGTCGTCGGCCCATTCGTCGTACGACCGGCGTTGGGCCGGTGGCTGTTGATCGTTCCATGCCTGCCAGATGCGCTCGTTCAACGGCGTACGCACCATACCCGGACTCACCACGTTGACCCGAATTCCATGGGGCGCCAGGTCCTTTGCCAGGCACTGCGCAAAGTTGATGTTCGCCGCTTTGCTAGCGCTGTAAGGCGGGTCGGTCTGGGAACCAATTTGCCCGGCAACGGACGCCAGAAAAACCAGCGTGCCGTCTTTTCGCGAGGTCATCCCGGGGGCGATGGCATGAGCGACGTTCACCATCCCCAGCACGTTGACCTCCAGCACGCGCGGCCAATCGCTCGGCGTCAGATTGGTAAACGGATAGCCAAATCGACCCGAACCGATGGCGGCGGCGTGAACGAGGTGGCTGATCGGTCCCAACTCGGCTTCGGTTTGCCGAACCGCTTGCTGCACCGCAGAAAAGTCAGAGATGTCTACGGATAGGCCGAGCGACGGCCCGCCAACTTCCGCGGTAAGACAGGCAGCCCCATTCCCGGCCTCCGCGGATAGGTCCCACAATGCAACCCGGCACCCCTCACGTGAGAAACCGCGGGCACAGGCCCACCCGATACCGCTGGCTCCGCCGGTGACAACAGCGACCCTCCCAGCAAGTTCCAAATCCATCCAGATTCTTCCTCTCCGTACCGCCCGCGATGGATCCTTATCGGGCTTTCTGAACCTCCGCCAGCCCCTGTTTACTTTGCCCGGCGGCGAGACTTTTTAGTCAAGGTTGGCGTCTCTCTTAAATGCTGTGCAGCGGCTAACCTTCCCCGTTACAGAGACTTTGGCTTTGAAGTTGAAGCGATAGGCGAGCCAGCAAACTGGCAGCCGGGCTAAGCGACCCTCATTTTAGCCTAACCTCATACTGTATGCTGGGCGTCGACCGGCATCGAAGATACCCGTATGGAGAAACCAGGGTTCACGTCACGGAAACCAACGATTCCAAGGAGGGCAGACCCGTGAAGGCAGAGGCAACCAAAGCCCTGGTAGCGAATGAATCGTCAGACGGCACTGCGGAGGACGGCCAAGCAAAACCGCGAATCCAGTCCGCGGTTCGGACGATCTCTGTTTTGTTGGCGGTAGCGGATAGTCCCAACGGCCTCAAAGCCAAAGAAATCATGGAAAAACTGGGGCTCTCGCGCCAGGTCACCTATCACCTCATCCATACCATGCATGGGACGGGCATCATCCGGAAGAACGATAGCAATCGGTACGTGCTTGGCCTGGCAACGGTTTCCATAGCGGAAGGCTTCAGCCGCCAATTGGCTCCCCCAGAGCACCTCGCTCGCAGGGTTCGATCGATCGTCGCGGCAACCGGAGAGACTGCGTACGCTGGTGGATGGGTGGATGGTGAGATCGTTGCCCTCGCAACCGCGCGCGGCGAATCTCCTGTAGGAGCGGCCCAGGTTCCCCAGGGTTACAGTGGATACGCACATGCACGAGCGGCGGGAAAGCTGCTTCTAGCCATGGTCGAGCCGGCGGTACACGAGGCCTACCTGGCAAAGCATCCGCTGGTCGCCAGGACCAGCAAGACCATCACGGATCCCGACGAACTCAAGCAGGAGTTTGAACGAATTCGATCCCAGGGCTACTCCGTAGACCACGAAGAATTTCATGAGGGATTACAGTGTCTTGCCGTGCCGGTGGAAGGACTCGGGGGCCGCTTCGTGCTGGGAATCTCCGTGCCCAAGCAACGTTTTGAGGCAAACTTTGAACGCTATCTAGGGGCTCTGCTCAACGTTGCAAAGATCAACGGTTGATGGGTCACGCCAGCGGCAGACAACTCGGGCCAACCGGCTCAAAGTATTTGTAGGTCAAGACAAACTCCTGGTGGCCGAGAGACTCGGATGCGGTTTGTTTGCCTCCGGCAGTCGCCATCAATGCGTCATAGATCTCACCACCCAGTTGATTGAGTGTGGCCGAGCCTTCCAGAAGGCGGCCGGCATTGATGTCCATATCATCCGCCATGCGACGAAACGTTTGTGGATTGGCGCAGATCTTGATCACGGGCGAGATGGCGGACCCTACGACACTTCCCCGCCCCGTCGAAAATAAAATTACGTGGGCGCCGCAGGCGATCAATTCCGCAATCTCTGCATTGTCGTTGATGTTGGGAAAGCCAAACCGAACCGGGCCGTCAGGAACTATGTCGAGCAAATACAGGCCACCGGTAGGAGGAACATCTCCTGGTTTGAGGATGCCGCAAATCTTCGAGCTGCCGCTCTTGCTATAGGCCCCCATGGACTTCTCTTCCTGCGTGGTGAGTCCCCCCTCTGCATTTCCCAGCGCAAAACTGCCATGCTCCAGGGTGGCATAGTACTTTGCCGCCTTGGCAACCACGGCAATCAGTTCGTCCGCCAGGGAGGGCGTTACCGCACGTTGCGCCATGATGTGTTCACAGCCAATCAGCTCCCCGGTCTCTTCAAAGATAGTGGCCGCATTTTGCGCAGTCAGCAGGTCGAAGGCACGGCCAATGGCCGGGTTTGCGGTGATGCCACTGGTCGAGTCCGAGCCTCCGCAAACGGTGCCAACTACCAGCTCGTTTACCATCATCGGCGTATCGGGAGACGGCTTCATCCCGGCCAGCGTGGACTCGACCCACGCCCGCCCCTTTTCAATGGTCTTGCGGGTTCCGCCCGCCTGCTGAATGACCAGCGTATCGACAGGCCTTCCACTTTGCCGAATCGCCTCTTCGAGATCCGCCCGGTCAAAGCTTTCGCAACCCAGAGAGACCAGCAAGACCGCCCCGACATTAGGATGAGTGCAGAGGCTCCGCAGCATACGCGAAGCATAGGCGTTGGGGTAGCAGCCTCCAAAACCAATCAGATGGACGCCGCGCTCGGGAAAAGAATTCACGATGGCACGGGATACGTGATGGGCACATTCCACCAGGTAACATACGGCAACATAATTGCGAATGCCCTTACGTCCGTCGTGGCGAAGATACCCTCGCAGTTCAGGATCACCGGGCATGGCTATCACCCCTGTCAAGCGTATAAGTGGGCAGGTAATCACTCTTCATGTTATGGAGATGAACGAGCTCTCCCCTGACAATATCTCGCGTTGCGGACCCTATCGAAACTCCATATTTTACGATCGATTCGTCCGCAGCGATATCGCAGGAAGCTATCTTGAACCCTAGCGGAATGTCCTGCTTCAACAGAACGCTGTGCCCACTTATCTGCAGCTCTGTGCCGCCCGAGATAGGAGTGATGGCAGTGCACACATTGTCGTTTGCATGAAGAAACAAGAGCCGGCCATCCGTTACCGTGACTTGTGACATGCTTGCTTCCACGCTTTTACCGAATGCCCCATCTCAAAGGATGCCGTACTTGCGAAACGCATCAGTACTGGAAGAACCGGCCTCGATTGCTTTACGTACTACCTTTTCGCCCCGTGCCTTTTCGAGCGCGCGTGCGACTGCTTCTTCTTCGATCGCACGGGGCACGGTCAGAACACCATCCATGTCCCCGAAAACCAAATCCCCCGGTTCGATGTGGACTCCACCAATTTCTACCGGGCACCGATAGGCCACAATCTTTGAACGGATGCCTGCGTCCTGCGCATACCGGCCGCGGCTGAAAACCGGCCAATTCTGCTCCAGGACGCGCACCGTGTCGCGGTGGTATCCATCAATCACCGCACCCACGGCTCCGCGTGTGCGAGCGGTCGCCGTAAGGATCTCGCCCCAGGCGGCACAGTTCTGAGAGCCGCCCGTAGCTACGTAGACCTCGCCCGGAAGCAGTTGGTCCAGGGCTGCCGTCATCAGGCCGAAAGGATCCTCTTGCTTGCTCCACGTGTCGGCGATCTGGACCGGCATCGCCCGGCCGACCACCCGCATGCTCTCCTTCATCGGTTGCACTGGTTGAGGCAGAAACTGGTGAGTATAACCCAGGATATCCAATACATCGCCAAGCACCGCCGTATAGAGATTCTCAGTGATGGCGCGAAACAGCTCGACTTCCGTCTGCACTCTCGAGTGGTCCCCCTTAGGCACGGCCCACTATAGGAGCCAATCAGAAGCCCTGTCAACGCGCCCCTCCACCAGCAGCAAAGGCCCGAAGGGACGGCTTCCTTCCCTGAAGGGTACGAGTTTCAGCCCGTATGCACAGGAAACAAAACGATGGGCTTTTATTGAATGCTGCAAAGGTAATGTCCTCCTCGCAGGTTGAGCTACCGAACGCTGCCGAAGCCGAACTGAGCGGGGAATAGCGCGGCAGGGGCTAAAGCCCTCGTCCTAATGGCCCTTTTCGGCACGACTGAAGTCGTGCCCTGATACAAAGCACTTTTCGAAATTGGCTCGAAACAGACTGACCTGGACATTAATTTTGCAGTCATCAATAGCCCCTGACGGCAGTGTTTTCCCCAGGCTCACCAGTTGTATCCCGGCATAGACTGTCTCTCTTTTGGCTATCATCTGCGTTGCGCTGGCTTCCGTATTTCCGCGGAACTAAAGAGACCGATCGCTCGTAATCTTGCTTACAGAAGTGCCAGAAGTGGACCACGGCCCTTTTGGTTTGTCGATGATTTGTGTTCGGGTCGCCCCCGGGAGGAATAAATGAAGCGGTCAGAGTTGAGAGCCCGAACGGCAGTTTTGCTTGGGGCTGTAGTGGTGAGTTCAACGATTCTTTTGCCGGTGTTGCGAGCAAAGGGCGCACCAACAACACAGCCGACGGCAACTATTTCACTGTTGGAAAGGGACGTTCCTGCCCTAATGAAGAAGGGTATGGTGCCGGGACTGGGGATCGCTATGATTCGTGGCGGAAAAACCACATGGGTGCACGGCTTCGGAGTGAAGAATGCAGAAAGCCGCCAACCAGTAACAGCCGAGACAGTCTTTGAAGCGGCTTCACTGGGCAAGCCCGTGTTTGCGTACGGTGTGCTGAAACTTGTGGATCAGGGAAAGCTGGCGCTGGACGTTCCGCTCACGACCTATTTGCCAAAGCCCTACATTGATGGCGACGACCGCCTGGCTAAAATTACGGCGCGGATCGTCCTCAGCCATCGAACTGGCTTCCCGAACTGGAGAGGAGACGACGGGGCCCTCCCCATTTACTTCACGCCCGGCGAGCGGTTCAGCTACTCGGGCGAAGGCTATATCTACCTGCAGCGCGTGGTCGAGCACATCACGGGTAAACCATTGAACGAGTATATGACCGAAGCAGTGTTCACACCGCTGGGTATGACCAGCAGCAGTTATGTATGGCGGCCGGACTTTGATGTGCTAACCGCAACGGGCCACGAGGCAGATGGCAAGCCGGCCAAATTATGGAAGCCCAATGAAGCGGGAGCGGCTTCAACACTGAACACAACAGCCAAAGACTATGCGCTGTTCGTTGACGCGGTTCTTAATGGGAAAGGACTGAAGCGGTCGACGCTGCATGAGATGGAGACGCCCCAAGTCGCACTTGATCCGCACTGCAGGATTTGCATCAAGCAAGAGCCGAAGGAGCTATCGAAGAATCTGTTTTGGGGATTGGGCTGGGGTATTCAATCCAAGGATGGAAGCAGCGTGCTCTGGCATTGGGGAGACAACGGGGTATTCAAGGGTTTCGTGATGGCCGACCCAAAATCAAAGTCCGGCGTAGTGCTGTTCGCAAATAGCGTAAACGGCCTGGAGATCGCGAAACCAATCATAGACGAAGCGATGGGGACAGACTCGCTGGCATTTGCATGGCTGAAGTGAGGCTGTTCCCCTAAGACCCCGATTGCGCCCGAACCAAAACAGCGACAAGAGCATCAAGATCCGCGGGGTTCACATCGCTGACGGCGACGATTTGGAGGTCCTTCGTCGCCGCGGAGTGAATTGTGAATCCCGAGCGGACGCCGGGCAGCGCAGCCAGGTTGGGACCGCCGGATCGCTGGGTAAGAAAAACAGAGACTTGATGCTTGTGGATGGTGAACAGTAGCAAGGCAGCAGGCTGCCCTTTGAGATAGGTCAGGTCTGCGCCTTTAAGGGCCGTGTCCGGTGGAAGCGCTTGCGTATCGGGAAGATTGAAGCTGAAAGGAAGGCGGCCTTGAAACCATGGTTTCACGGTGTGCCGATCCGTCGAGATTACCTGCGGCGTCGCTCCGCTGGAGAGAGTGCTGAGGTGCTGGTCAAGTAGTTCCGCGGAGAGGCTATTGGTTTCATGCATCTGCCGCCAACCAATGAGCGACACGGCCAGCAGGAGAGCGGCGGCAAGGCCCACCCATGTTAAACGGCGAATCGAGTGAATGCGGGTGGGCGCCTTTGGCTTTTGATGCAGCTCGGCCGTGAGACGGGCAAGGGCTTCGGGGGATGGTGCAAACCGACGGCCGGCGCGCGCCGTTGCCGCCTTCAGCTGCGTGGCGGATAGAACGCGAAGCGCGCACGAATGACAACTTGCCAGATGTTGCCGGATCGCTTCCTGCTCGCCAGTTGATAACTCGCCGTCGATAAAGGCATTGAGCGTGTCTGGGCTTAGATGTTCGATTGCCTGGGTCATTGGGATTCTCCGAGCTGCGGCTGCAACAGTTGACGCAGTGCACGGCGGGCGCGAGAAATGCGTGACATGACGGTCCCGATGGGGATATCGAGAATGAGAGCAATATCTTTGTACTTAACCTCTTCCACATCGCACAAAAGCAGCGCTTCACGCAGCGGTGGCTCCAGTTGCTCGAGCGCCCTCTCGAGCGCTCCCTGGTTGTCAAGACGGATGAGGTTATCTTCTGGCGTCGGGCTGGCATCGGTGGTGTCGAGCACGTGCGGATGATCTTCCAAGAAGACGGTTCTGGACGTAGCAATACCGGTCCGTGACGTAAGGAACGTATTGCGCAGGATGCGGATGATCCAGGCTTTGAAGTTGGTGCTTTCCTGGAACGAATCGAAGGCGCGGAGTGCTTTAGAGAAAGTTTCCTGTACCAAGTCTTCAGCCTCAGCGTGATTCCGAGTGAGCCAGGACGCGTGATTGTAGAGCGACGGCAAAAGTGGAAGCGCAAGCCGTTCGAAATCTGCGCTGCGATTGACGAACGCCACGTTATCAGGTGCCTCGCGCTGGCTGGAGTCACGGATATGCATGGGCACGACGAGCAATGCTTCACTACGGACGTCACTACCCTAAACCGGATAGCAGACAAATTATTCCACGGATTATTTTGCGGAGACCCAGAATAAAAGCCCGCGAAGCCAGTTTTCTGCTGCAGAGGTAGCTCAGATGAAGCGGGAGATCTTTATGAAACAGAAAAATGAGGTGGAAACGGCGCAGGAGACGAACAAGCCGAAGGTTGGTGGAGATGGCATTGACCGGCGCAATTTCCTGCAGTGCATGGCATGGGCGGGTACGGGGCTTGTCTGGTCGATGGTTGCAGGCGTACCGACTTCGAAGGTGCTGGCGGATACCACAAATTCAGGGAAGAAGAAGATGGTAGAGGACTTCTCGTTCGTACAGATCAGCGACAGTCATATCGGCTTCAATAAAGCAGCCAACCAGAACGTAACGGGCACGCTGAAAATCGCCATCGACAAGATCAACGCGGGACGCGCGGGGATGAAGCAACCGGATTTCATGATTCATACCGGCGATATCACCCAGAGCTCCAAGCCGGCGGAGTTCGACACTGCCGTGGAGGTGATCAAGGGCGCCAAGGCGGGGCAGGTATTTTATGTTCCTGGAGAGCACGATTTTTCGCTCGACGATGGCGAACAGTACAAGCAGCGCTTTGGCAAAGGGACACTAGGAAGCGGCTGGTACAGCCACGACTACAAGGGAGTTCACTTTGTAGGGCTAAACAATTGCGTGCAGGTGGACGCAATGGGCAACCTGGGTGCAGATCAACTGGCATGGCTAAAAGCTGATTTGGGCGGGCTGAGTGCTTCGACGCCGGTCGTGGTGTTCGCGCATATTCCGCTGTGGATGGTCTATGAGAAGTGGGGTTGGGGCACGCAGGATGGTGAGACCGCACTGAGCTATATGAAGCGTTTTGGATCGGTCACGGTCTTGAACGGCCACATTCATCAGATCGTGCAGAAGGTTGAGGGCAACGTCAGCTTTCATACAGCCATGTCGACGGCGTTCCCACAGCCTGCGCCGGGATCTGCGCCGGGACCGGGCCCCATGGCGGTTCCCGCCGGTAAGCTGCAGAGCGTGCTGGGGGTGACCGATGTCAAGGTCGTTCGTGGGCACAATCACCTCGCCGTGGTCGACTCTTCGCTGGCGGAGGCGGTGTGAAGCGCGCCTGGATCTTGGCGGTGCTGACCGTAGCCTCGGTGACGGGGTTGGGGTATGTGCACCCGTTTGGCAATCCGCGTGTCGAGCCCGCACGAGGTCTCGGCACGCTGCTCCAGAGCGCCAACCTGTCGCCGGATGCAAAGGCGGTGTTGGTGACCAAATGCGCGGATTGCCACTCCAGCGAAACGCGGTGGCCAGTCTACGCCCGCGTTGCTCCAGGGTCCTGGCTGATAGAACGGGATATTGTCGAGGCCCGCAAGCATATGAACCTCTCCCGATGGGAACTGTTGTCGATGGAGCAGCAGCAAGTGCTGTTGGCGAAGATTAGCCATGAGGCCAAGAGTGGGGATATGCCGCCGATTGAGTACGTGGCGCTCCACTGGGGAGCGAAGCTTTCACAGACAGATGTGCACACGCTTTCGATGTTGGGTAAGAATGCCGGCGACACCGAGGCAACATTGGTTGGGGCCGGCGATGCGGGGCGGGGCAAACTCGTATTTGACAAACGCTGCACGGGTTGCCACTCCATGGAAATCAATGGGGAGGGGCCCAGGCTATCGGGAGTTTATGGAAGAAAGGCGGGGAGCGTACCAGGTTTTGACTACTCCCAGGGATTGAAGAACTCCGGGCTCACCTGGAACGACGCGACCCTGGAGAAGTGGTTAAGTGGTCCCGACTCGGTAGTACCGGATGCCAAGATGGACTTCTATGTACCCAAGGCAGCGGAGCGACGGGACCTCATTGCCTATTTCAAGCGATGAAATCCGCGATAGATGTGGGGATCGGCAGTTCCCCCTACCAAGACCAAATTCGCTTTATGGTCAATGCAATTGGAAGTTGAAAACGTTGGCGGCAGCGTTTTCGGTCGGAAGCGGCATTTTCTGTTTAGTCCCTCCCTAGACACACCTCCGATGCAAAGCGAGGCGTCATTCAGGAAGCAGCGCGCCTTTGAGGCTGCAAAGGCAAATCTGCACGCATGGAAAGACAAAGACTATGTCGCGCTCAATCGGCTGTTGAGGGGATGACTATAAAGCTGTCCCCTTTCGCGGAATTCGCTGCGCAACGAGTAAGTTCATCCAGTCCGTATGTAGATTTATTTCTGTTCCTGTGGAATAACCCTGGCGGCTCCTAGTTAGTAGGCTGCAGGAGCAGAACATACATGAAGTATCCGCATAACCACACGCCTCAAAGCAGCAGCCCTCACTCAAAGGTGACCGCCGGAAGTACTCCGATATCATGTCCGCTTACCCGCCCCTGGTGGATCTATCGAGCGAACCAAATGAAGATAAGTCACAATCACGGAGCAGAAGTACCTCTGCAAATGAATCCATTCCCAGACGAGTCCCCCCGGCGACTCGGAAGATTGGCGCTAGAAGAAGCCTGATCATTACCAACGATCGATCAACGGATCCCACGGGAATGGATATCATGAATAATCAAAAGAAGACAGCAATCAGCCCCCTTGGCCAGTGCAGGCGAATACTCTCTTAACGATTCAGGCCGCCAGTTTTCTCGCTGGCGATTCTGCGTCGCCCTGAGCTGTGCCGTTTCGGGCGGCCCGATGGGAGCAGCCGAAGCGCCCACCTGCCCGATCTAACTCTTCGCCGCAACAAAAAAACAACCTTGTAACTTTCCTGCGCCTCGCGTGTCCCACGCTTGTACATTCGGAGCGCGAAGGTACTGGTCCTGGTCTTCAACCATCCATCGGCTTTGAATGCACACAACTCGTAGGAGGACAAAAATGAGAATGGTCATCAGCAGATCGTTGATGTCGGGAAGAAGCGCGAATGAAAGTACCGCACGATTGCATTCCTTCGCAAACAGTCGAACCATTGTTACTCTGGGTAGTCTATTCCTTAGCAGCCTTGTCTCGCCCTTTGTCATGGCGCAAGCGATCGGGTCGGGCAAGGCGCAAATCTCCCCGGAAGCAATGGCCATCCACCTTCGCGCGAAGCGACCGGTCGTAAAAGAGACCCCCGATTTAGAGCGTGCTGTATCGTCGGCAACGGAACCGTCCTTCAATTCAGCACAGGGGCCGGGACCGGGGCCAATTGGGCCGGGACCGGGTTGCAATCTATTCCCAGCACCTGCATCGGTGGGCGCGGCCGTGCCTCTTTCATACTTTGGCCCTCCGCCTTCCACGACGAACCCGAGCCTGGTGGGACCAGTTCAGACCCTGAACACGGGCCCTATCGACACGGCGAAGGGCACAATAACGATTCCGCTGTACAAGGGAAGCCTGAAAGGCTCGAACAAGACTGTCTGGTACATCCTCACTGACACCTCGAACGAAGGTGTAGCTGCGGAACTCGGGCTGAATTTTTCCGCAAAACTCAACTTCGCCTCCAATGCCGCCAGAACCGGTAATCTGGATCTCAATGGAAATATCGTATTCGATAAGGGCACGGTCAACTTTTCGCCCCTGAGAAGCATCGTGCCGGGACCCGCGGGAGCCGAATTTCCCCCTAAAACGTTCGCTCCTGGAGCGGTTGGGGATGCAGACTATGGTCCCTTTGTAAGTATTACTAATGCTGGAGGCGTGATTTACAACGCGCCCATGATAGCGTTCGATGTCGACGCCAGCCAGATCAATTTTCCCAACGGTAATGTGGACTACTCGAAGTTGAACGACCAGGTTGTTGCGATCGATCCATCCAACATGACGGTCACCCTTAATCTGATTAACGGCTTTAGCTTCGGACGTCCGGTGTGGTATCTCTCCATGGATGCGAGCATCCCTCTTGCAGCGGCGATCGAGCACAACACGTACGCTCCGCTGATGGGTAAGCTTCTCTTGGGCGACGACGACACCTTTGGGAGTCCCATTGAGCGCATCTTTCTCGCTACCAACGGACCGGAATCAGGCGGTTGCGACAACCCACTAAGGCAGGGTTTGTCTGCAGACCTGGCTGATTCATTCAGGCCAAACAATGTTCTCGGCGGGATCCCGACAGTGGCTCTCGATTACAGCCCTGCGTGGGACGCCCAGTTGTATACATGGACCGATGACGCAGTCAACAAGGGTTATCGCGGGCAACTTAAAGACGAATTTACAATCCTTACCCTGGTGCAAGACGGTCTGCTCACGGGCTTCCCCGCCGGGGCCCCGTTTACCACCTCACACTTCTCCATCAATTGTCCAATTGTTCTGCGTCTCTTCTGAACGATAAGAGGGCCTGCCGATTCAGTTATCAGAATCGGCGGGCCTTTCAGCACTCTCAATCCCGAGCAGTCGCTCATGGAAAACCCCGCGGACCTCGATCTACTTTCACAATGTGAACAACTTGTGCCGGCCCACCAGTCTCACTCGGTCCCTCAGTAACTTTGTTCCTTTCCCCGTGAATAAACTGCGCGGCTGCCAGTTTAGGTCCAATAGGAGCGGAACTATACATGCTTGACGATATTGAATTGGTTGAGTCCCCACAGCCAATCTCAGTGACCCAATCCAATTCGTTTGTAACCTTTCTGACTGAATCGTCTCCAACAGGCCGTGCGATGTCATTCACGACAGAGTTGACTTCCATTTAACTCGCGCCGTGTATCTCCGCACAATTGCCTTTGGCCCCAAGCAGCTGCAGATAGATCGGCTAACTCGTGGTCTGTCGATGATCTGGTCGCATTAAGCGCGAGCGCCTGATCATCGAAAACACTCAACCAACCGCTACAACGGGACTGCATATCATGAAAAATCAAAAGAAGACAGCAATCAGCCGCCTTGGCCAGTGCAGGCGAATACTCTCTCAACGATTCAGGCCGCCGGTTTTCTCGCTGGCGATTTTACTGTTACTCACCTCAGCAGCCTTAGCGCAGCTAACCACGGCGGACATTCTTGGAACGGTGACCGACCAGACGGGCGCCAGTATCCCAAATGCCACTGTGACCCTCACAAACCTTGGAACTAACCAGCAGCGCACCGTCCAGTCCAACGGCTCTGGCGACTACACCTTCACCCTCCTTCCCGTTGGACATTACTCTATCTCGGTGAAAGCCGGCGGATTCCAGGAGTCGATCACCAAAGACCTTGGCGTAGAAGCAGGCGACCGTGCCCGTGCCGACGTCCACCTCCAGGTCGGTTCGCAGACCGCCGTTGTCGAGGTAACTGCGACCACGCCTCTGCTCCAGGCTGACAGCGCAACCGTGAGCTCCACCGTGACGGCAAAAGCCGTGCAGGACCTCCCGTTGAACGGCCGTAACTTCGTTCAGCTGGTGCAGATTGTCCCCGGCGCCAACGAGGGTCCAGGTAACGGACTAACCAGCGGCGGCCGCCCCGACGATCGTCGTCAGACCGCCAGCTTCTCCGTAAACGGTCAGGATGATACTCTCAATAACTACACCATCGACGGTATCGACGATAACGAGCGCATCATCGGAACCATCGGCGTGCGCCCCATCGTCGAAGCCATCGACGAGATCACGGTACAGACCAACAACTACACTGCTGAGGCCGGCCGTACCGCCGGCGGCGTCGTCAGTATCGTTACCCGCGCCGGCACCAATCAATTTCACGGCACCGCGTATGAGTTCTTCCGCAACGACATCTTCGATGCGCGCAACGTCCTGCAGACTACCGGCAGAAGGCCCGAACTCCGCCAGAACCAGTTTGGCGGCAGTATTGGTGGACCTATCTATAAAAATCGGACCTTCTTTTTCGGCGACTACGAGGGCTTCCGAGAGGTGAATGGTCTCACCTACACCAAAACCACTCTTACCCAAAACGAGTACAACGACGTCAACAGCCTCAATGGTGGGTCGCCTCAGCTACTGCTCAACGCCGGAAACGGTACCCAGGGACTCGCTGTTGACCCAATCGCTCTGGCGTACCTGAAGCTGTACCCCGCTCCGAACGCCGGCGCTCGCCGGTGCGCTGTCCAATAACTACATCACCAGCCCCAACCGGACGCAGTTCTTCGAACAGCTTCGATGTGCGCGTGGATCACAAGTTCAACGACCACAATCTCTTCTTCGCCCGTTACGACTACAACAAGGTCAATACCTTCACTCCTCCGGGCCTTGGAACCAACGCAGCGACCGGACTCCAGATCAGCGGCGGCCAGTTTGACTTCGACGGTCCGGCGACGGATACCGCGCAGCAGTACGGCTTCGGCTTTACCCACATCTTCACCCAGAACCTCCTGGTGGACCTCCGCGCCGCCTTCACCCGAATCAACAATCTTTCCCTACCTCTCAACTCGACTGGCACCCAAAGCGCCGATGCCATCGTCTCTGGAGGTCTAGGTACGTTCGCGTCGAACCTGAACAGCCAATCTACCAACCTCACTCCGATCAGCTTTCCTGGTCTGAGCGACATCGGTGACGGCTCGTTTGTTCCCTTACAAGACATCGACAACAACTTCCAGTACCTCGGAACCGTAAGTTGGACCAAGGGTAGCCACAATATCAAGTTCGGCGCCAGCCTCCTTCGCCGGCAGGCCCGCAACGTGCAAAGCCCCTACGTCGGTGGTCAATATACTTTCGGGCTGGCTACCGACTCGTCACCTGCACCAGGTTCAACCGTTCAACCCAGTGCGACGCAACAGCGTGACAACGGTATCGCATCCGCTCTGACCGGTGCTTTCAGCGATGAGCAGCGACAGGTGGACCTCACGGCGCCCGACTATCGCACCTGGGAGCCGAGCTTCTTCGTCCAGGATTCCTGGAAGGTCACACCGAAGCTGACCGTGCTCTATGGTGTTCGCTATGATCTCTTCACCCCCTTCACCGAGGCGCACAATCGTATTTCGAACTTCGATTTCTTCCAGGCACTTAGCTTGAATCCCTCAACCGTCACCAGTGCCCTGAAGATCGCCAACGTCAATGGTGTAGATGGTCACGCTGGGATCTCAACCGACTACTCCAACGTGGCGCCGCGTCTCGGGTTCGCCTACTCGGCTTTCCCTGGGACGATTATCCGCGGCGGTTTCGGTGTCAGCTACTTCCCCGGAAACTACACCTCTAACACCGATCTGAAGAACGTACCCTTCCTCTCGAACTTTCAGCCGAACTGCCAATCGGCGGTAGCGATTCAGATCGAAACCAACTTTCTCGGTGCCGGCCACAGTGTTGGCAATGGCCAATGCGCCGCGGCTTACAGTTCTTTCGATCAGGGTCTGCCCATTCCCGTAGCACCCAATGTCTCGAACCTGCAGAACCTCAACCCGCTCTCGTTCAACACGGAGAACCCCAACTTCAAAGCCGCCGTCATCGACCAGTACAACCTGCAAGTCGAGCAGCAGTTCGGTCCCAACGTATTGACCATCGGCTATGTGGGCAACGTCGGGCACCACCTGCCGCAGGTGATCAACGACATCAACCAACCCGCACCGTACAGCACCAACCCCAATAGCCCTCTCTACCAGCCGGGCACAGCCGTTCGTCCTAATAGTGGACCGCGCAAGCTGGATCCCCAGTTCCCTGCCGGCAACCTCAGCGGGGTAGGGTTGGTGCAGAGCGAAGGCATTTCCAACTACAACGGTCTACAAATCTCTTTGCAGCGGCGCTTCACCAAGGGTTTGGCCTTCGATGCGAACTACACCTGGTCAAAGGCGCTGAGTGACAATACGGGATACTCGCAGGAAGGAAGCCAGGAGGGCTTCAGCGATGCTGACCCAACCCGGCTTCGGCAAATTGAGTATGGTATCGCGGAGAACGATATCCAGAACCGCTTTGCGCTTTCCTTAAACTACCAGTTTCAATATGGCAAGAGCTGGACCGGGATAACGAAAGAGGCGCTGACAGGTTGGGAGATCAACACCATCACAGTCTTTCAGAGCGGTAAGCCTTTCACCATTCTCAACAATGGAGGCAATGCCGGAGCAGGCAATAACGACACCACGACGTATATTAATCCCGCCACCGGGCAGTCGGTCACCGAGTCCTACGCTGATCGCGCTGTGCCGAATAACGGCGGCGGCAGGGATCGCCCCAACACTCTCTTCGACCCTCGTGGAAACAGGTCGAAGGCCGAGTTCTTCAATACTGCCGCCTTCGCCCCTCAGCCTACCGGGGAAGTTGGCAATACGCCGCGCAACTCGCTCTTCGGCCCCGACTTCCGTCACGTGGATTTGTCTCTCTTCAAGAACTTCGCGGTGACTGAGCGCGTGAACCTGCAATTCCGTGCGGAAGCCTACAACCTCACCAATACACCCAGCTTCATCTTCCCGCTGGGGGACGGCAGTACTGAACTCGGCAGCACTAACTTCGGAGTGGTTAGCAACTTCGATCCGAACTATACCCCTCGTCTCTACCAATTTGCCCTCAAGGCGCAGTTCTAACCCAAGACAACATGCCTGGCCCGTCAGCGGAGAGAGATCCTCTCCGCCGACGGGTTGCCCCATAAGAACTGTGACTTGAGAGGGCAAGAGTTCAGGGCAAAGCAACCTCAAGAAGGGACTCAACCAAACATGAAAGCGCATCCATCCTTAGCAACTTACAACCTCCTTCTGGCTCCCGCGAGGGAGCAGTTTGAGACAAGCCCTGGCCTCAGTGCCATTCGGTCGAGCAACGATCCGCGATTTCTGGAAGCCTTTCTCCTTTATTTCTCCGCCATTGGTGCACAGATGACGGAACCGGTGGAGGGGTGGATTCGCCGGGCGGCCGATCGCTGTCCAGCCCTTGGACTCCCAGAACTTGGGGAAGCATTGACGAGACATGCCCGCGCCGAAGCCGGCCATCACCTGATGATGGACGCGATGGCGAAAGGCATGGGAATCGATCAGATGCTTCGGGTATTAGCATTCGATTGCAGCTAAATTGCTATGCTAAATAAGAACGCTTGGCAACGAGTTGCGCTGATGAATCAAGGCTAAAGAGTAACCAGTTATCTTCTGACTGGGTGTGATGTCCGTTCACCCGGGTAAGCCAACGCGGTGCACTAGCTCTCGAAAGCGCGGATCGGAGCGAAGAGGATCGAAGCCCGGCCGTATCAGCACGCCAGGGTTAAATCGCTCTGCGTAGCCTTTTTCGAGCCAATTCATCGCTTCATCCTTGTCTCCGAGCGACACATAGATCGCGGCAATCTCTGAAGCATGCGAAAAACCGGGGGTTGAACTCGTCTTCAGTTCGCTCAGAAGCTTGGCTGCTTCGCTCCTCCGGCCGGATAAAGCATAGGCGCGAGCAAGATTGGCGATGCAGGTCGGGCTCCCCGCAGAAAGCTGGACTGCTTTTTGCAGTTCAACGACCGCTTGCTCGTACATGTGTTGTTGCAGGTACGCCTGTGCGAGTTGATTATGGGCCATGGCGAAATTAGGGTCCATTTCGATTGTCTTACGGCTCTGTTGCATGGATTCGTCATAAGAGTGCGCAATGACCAAGAGCTCTGCCAAATCGGCGTTAATGATAAGAGATAAGGGGTCCAGACTTTCCGCCTTTCTCATCTCCGCAATCGCTTCGTCGTACCGGCCCAAATAGCCCAGGTGCCAGGCATACCAATGGTGAGCGGTTGCGTAGCCTGGATTTAGTTCAATGGCCCGCCGGAATTCCTTTCCGCCAGAATCCAGGTCCCAATCAAACCCGTCCAGCAAAAAGGCAAGCGAGTTGTGGGCTTCACCAAGGGTCTTGTCCAATTCCACAGCCTTTAGCGCCGCAGCCTTCGCTTTAGGGTAGGCCTGCTTAGGCGTCATGACGGCATACTGCCAGTCTCCCAGCAAAGCATAGGTGTCAGCTAAACCGGAATAAGCCTGGGCATAGTTTGAGTCTTCTTCGATCGCCTGGTTGAAATAGGCCAGGCCGACCCTCAAACCATCCGCCGTTCGCTTATTCCAGAAATACCGGCCTTTGAGATAAGACTCGTAAGCCTCTGGATTCACGACCCTCCCGCTTTTCAGCGCAGCTTGTTCCCGTGGCGTTAAATTAATCTTAATTTGTTCTGCAATTTCTCTTGCCACGCGGTCCTGCAATGCCAGGGTATCTCGCAACTCACCCTCATAGCTTTGGGACCACAAGTGCTTGTCAGTAGAGGCATCGATTAACTGCGCCGTGATGCGGACCTGATCGCCGGCACGGAGCACGGTGCCTTCTACCACGGCGTCCACATGCAGCTCACTAGCGATCTGCGGTAAAGGCTTGCGCGCTCCTTTATAGACCATTACGGAGGTGCGGGAGATCACCCGTAAGGCGCTGATCTGCGCCAGGTCGGTGATCAACTCATCGGTCATTCCGTCAGAGAAGTAATTCTGTGTAGCATCGCCAGAGAGATTCTCTAATGGAAGCACCGCCAGAGACCGGATGGCGGTGGGCGCCGGGCGACGCGACCGAAAGAGAAAGACGGAAAGAGTCGCCAAACTCAGTACGAGCGCCAGGGCCATGATGACAGGCCGCGTCAGCCACCGTCGACGTTGCGGTGCAACGGCCGTCGCCGAGTTTTGGACTTGAGACCCGGACTCTGTCACTGCGGGCGGAATGTCCAGCCCGTTGCCTTGCAGCTTATGGCCAGCCTCTGTCTCAGGCGGAATGGCCAATCCGTCGCTTTGCAACGGGTGCCCCGGCTCCGCCTCAAAAGGGACGGCGGACGCGGATTCTGGCCTTCGTACTCGGCCCTCCGCATCGACAAACGACACGTCCGCTATGAAACGGTAGCCTCGTTTGGGAAGAGTTTCTATAAATCGCGGATTCTCCGCCGAATCCCCTAACGCACTCCGGAGTTTGCCAATTGCAATATTGACCGCCTGGTCGAAATCACCAAAACTTTCGTCAGGCCATACTCGGCTGCGTAGTTCCTCCCTGGTGACGACTTCCCCCGGACGTTCCAGCAAGACCCCCAGCAGTTTCAGCGGCTGCTGCTGGACTCTGATCCTCACACCCGCTTTGCGCACCTCGCCCGACTGGAAGGAAACCTCATAGGTCCCGAATCGCACAACGAACACATGCCGCAGAGGTTCCATATTGGGCTTCGGACGGAAGTCTAGCACTTTTGCCTGGGCAAGAGGCTCCGGAATATGGGACGAGAATCTCCATCGTGCTCGCGAACCAGGGGGCTCGGCAGACCGCCGGCCGAGGATATGTGCGGAGCTAACCCCTTAGTATTTATGTACTTGGCAGGCAATGAACCGGTTATGAGGAGAAAAGCCCGGGTGAATTGATGGCGGACGGCCTGACGCGCACTGTTGGCTGCGGGTGTAGCAAGTTCGAAACCCGGTCTCACGATCGGGGGAGAAAGCAAATGAGACGTCTTGGTTTGAGCCTACAGGGGATGACTGGATACGGACCCTCATTCTCACAGAAAAGATCGTTGGCCGGGTTCGAAGATTTGGCGATGCCCATGTTCGATTCCCTTTACAACCTGGCGCGCTGGCTGGCACAGAATCAGAACGATGCTGAAGATCTCGTGCAAGAGACTTACTTAAAGGCATGGCGTAGTTTCGCATCGTTCCAGCCTGACACCAATTTTCGGGCATGGATATTTCAAATCCTCAGGAACACATTTCTAGGTTCCCGCTCGAAACTTGAGCGGCGCATGACCACGGCGGTGGAGTCGGAGGAGGACCTGCCCTCAACTTCCGCCACGCCTGAGTCGCTTTTGATCGGGCGTTCCGACATGGACGCAGTCCAGCGGGCTATCGAACAGCTGCCGGTCATCTATCGTGAAATCATTTTGCTGTGTGACGTTGAAGAAGCGTCCTACCGCGAAATCGCGGAAATATTGTCGATTCCGATGGGAACTGTAATGTCCCGCCTGGCGAGAGCCCGGAAGTTGGTTCGCGAGTCACTCCGCAGTCCTGGTGCCCCACGACCCGGAGACCTGTCTCATGAAAGCCCTTTTAAAAGGAAGGAAAACTGCCAAAAGGACGGACCAAATCGACGCGCAGCGGAATCAAAAGAAGGTCGTTCTTAAGAGGAGCCAAGGTCGCGGATATGCACAGCGTAACGCGTCCAATGGTGATAGATGATATATGAAAAGAGCCCGGCGAGGCTCTTGACGCAAACGTACAGATAGTTCCTTTTCTTAAGGGCGCTCCAAAGGGAGTGCATGGCGATGCCGGAGCAGCAAAAGGTCCACGTTGTCTGGACTCCGGCCGACCGCGGATGGGAGTGTTTGAATGCTGGAGCGAGCTGTGCGCAGGCGGCGGTCATTGCCGGAGCCGCTTTCTGCCCTGAGCAGGATGGTCGCCCTCATCTCCCACGATCTTCGCCATCCTCTTAGTGCCATCCTGGCAAATGCGGAATTCCTCAGCCAGGCAGACATTAGTGATACGCAAAGGAACGATTTCTATCAGGAAATTCGTTCTGCCGTTGAGGGCATGAATGAGTTGCTCTCCTCCCTGTTGGAATGCTCCACTGGCCGTGACACGCTTCGACCGGCCATACGGAACATTGTTGGAACAATTCATCGGCTGATTCGGATGACGAGTGTAAGACAGGAGTTCCGCAGCATCACCATCAAGCACCATCATGAAGGGATAGCCGTGGGTTGGTTCGATGACAATTGTCTCGAACGGGTGATCACCAACCTGGTACTTAATGCTTGTGAGGCGGTTTCTCCGGACTCTGGCCAGATCGTCATTACTACGACTGGAGATCGCGCCTGGTTGCAAATTGGCGTGTGGGATAACGGGCCCGGCATCCCGGCCGCGATTAAGAGTTCCGCTTTTGAACCGTTTGTAAGCTACGGCAAGGCCGGAGGCAGTGGACTGGGTCTTGCGATCGCAAAAAAGATTATCGAGGATCATGGCGGCGAGATCTACCTTGACGAGAGTAATAAGACCGGAACGTTGTTCCGTATCAAGATTCCCTTTGGCATTCCGGAGGGAGCCATCATGCCTGTAACTCCGAGCCGCGCCAAACACGAGTCGAGAAGAATAGTGTGTAGTGTCAACGTTCCCTAGCCA
This sequence comes from uncultured Acidobacteriaceae bacterium, assembly GCA_963838445.1. Lineage (GTDB taxonomy): Bacteria > Acidobacteriota > Terriglobia > Terriglobales > Acidobacteriaceae > PALSA-350. The sequence goes on along the minus strand of CAWIRT010000046.1, from coordinate 630,821 downwards.
GAATAGATCTGGCCAGAAACAGTCCTCCCTCCCTGGTTGGGGAGGGCTGGACTGTTTTGCAGCTAAACTTTATGAGCTGAAGAGCGTGGAACCGGAAGAGTGATTGAACGATCTATTTGCCCCCGCCGCTCACCGAAACAGTGGCGACATCGCGTTGTTTCGCGGCGGCCTCCAGCAGGACCGATTTCGATACAGAGAAGTTATAAATATAATCTGCGGTCTCGATCGCGCTGAGAAAGTGCTGTTCTCCAACCTGATGGAAACTCACTTTGGGCTTGTCGTCAGAAGCTTCTTCCATCTCGACAGGGCGGACAAATACGCTGGTACCCCTGTCATCGCTGGTAAGCATGAGTGTGTCGAATGGTTGCTGCGAAAAACGCTTTACCGTGTAGGTACCGGCCGGAAACGTTATTCCGCTGGCCACAAACGCGAAAGGCAGTTTTACCATAACCTCGGGCTGAATCTCAGCGTTGGCAGCCACACTCAACCCAAGCAGGAACGTGACTGCGACTAGAATTCTTGCGTACTTCTTCATCTATTCTCCTCTTTAACATTTGAGCTATCGTTGCTGATCCGTGAATGCGCTCGAGCATTGATTATGCAGGAGTAGCAAATTAGCATCCGTTTCAACAATCATGCTCACAACGTTGCAATGTTCCGCACCTATTAGAACTGTGCCATGCGCCATTTATTCCAACGTAGAACTCTACTTACCGAGAAGTCTAATTGGCCGGGTACATCCGAAATTCGCCCTGGGCCCGCGGGCCATTAGAATAAAAGCGCCCTGGATCAGTTCTCATAAGTGTGGGATATTCGCGAGTTATGACGATGACGGTTGTACGGACGCTAAGCATCGTTCTTGCAGATCAGAGCTTCATAGTTCCTGCTCGGGCAGCTACAGAGCTGAAGGGAGATATAACTAAATAATACTTACCATAGCGGGTGTGTTCGCGTTCTCCGGCGTGGCCTTCGCCGCTAACGCTGCACCGGCTGGCTATCACGATGGAACCCTGGTGTCGTTTTCTATGCCGGCTTCGGAAGACAACTGCGTTGACAGCTCAGAACAGCCCTGTAGCGACAGTAACCCGGCGCAATATGTGGTTAAGTCGGAGGGGATTCTCTATGCCCTGACGCCGGTCAGCGGCGCGAAAAACAGCATTGCCCAAAAAGTGACCTTAGGCTGGAGCAAGGCCCTCAGCACAGGCTCATCACTCTATCACCAGCAGCCAGTAATACTTCTCCAGCTTCGCGATGATGGCAGATACCTCTTTGTGAAGGTAGGTAATCGGGAGTCTAAGTACACCGCCGTTGAGGCACGAGAACAATTCATTGTCAGACAACTTGAAGATCTACCTAACCCTGCTTCTCCTGGGAGCACTGTTTCTGCCGGGCCCAACCTTGCTTCGGGCGCAGGCAAATCTTTCCGATGTACCGGAAGTAAACCCCGCCAGGCCAACGGTCTCAACGCCGGCAACCCTGACGCCGGTCGGCTATTTGCAGTTTGAGAATGGTGGCTTGTATGCGACTGAGTCCTCCGAATTTAAGAACCGCCTGGGCTTCAATCAAGTGTCGAAGCTGGCACTCGACCAGCGCATGGAGCTGCTAGCCCTCTTCGAGCCTTTCACCCGGAGTACCGGGGCGGAGGTTCCGGGCAACCGGCCGGGCGAAGTCTTCGCCGGTGTGCAGGGGGTCATTCTCCCGGGCAAGGACGAGCGGCCAACGATCTCCGGTCAGTACCTGCGGCGGCTGTATGCGAGCCCGGCGCCGGAGCTCGATCTCGGCACCTTCGTGCAGAGCGCGGCGATCCTGTTGAGTGACGACCTGCACGGTTTTCACTTCGACGTGAACGGCCTGGTGACAGAGCAGCGGGACGATAAAACCAAGGTGCGGCGAGCGCAGTTTGCCGAGACGCTATCGATCTCGCATCCGATCGGCAAATTTACAATCTCGGGCGAAGTATGGCACTTTGCGCAGCCCTTGACGCACGGCTATGCAGTCGGGAATCTCTGGTCCGTATCGTACCCGGTGCGGAAAAATCTGGTGATCGACGCCGGCTTCGATCACGGCCTCACCAGCAGCTCCACACGATGGGAGACCTTTGGCGGTTTCACTTATATTCTGCCTCAACGACTTTGGCGTCAAAGGAGATGAGTCCAGTCAGTCATCGCTGTCAAAAGTCAGCCGTGCCCGAACCCCAGCCAAAATCGCATTCTGCACTTCGGGTTCATGCCTGCCACGCCAAATGATCGCTTCTCGAGGAAGGTGGAGATGCATCCACATCCCCTGAGATAAGCCGGATTGAATCTGCACCCAAGCCTGCACCTTGGGGAGGAAGCGAGTTCCAACCCGCCGCCTGTGGAGCATGATTCTCATTAGAGAAGTTCCCTAATGTCTCTGCGCCTACTCTACAACCACTTTGCCGGTCATATTCGGATGAATGGAACAAGAATACGAGTAGGTGCCGGGCTTGTCGGCTGTGAACGTGAACTTCTCGCCGGTAGCCAGCACTTTGGATTTGAATCCCTGGCCGTCGCTGACCACCGTGTGGGGAATGTCATCGCCGTTCGTCCAGGTGATCTGCGTCCCGGCCTTCACCTTAAGTGCAGCCGGTGAAAAGCTGAAGTTATCGATCTTGACCTCTGCTTTTGCTGCAGCGGCGGATGCGGCGGCCACTCCCGGTGGGGCTGGCTGAAAACTGATTGACGCCGTCATCACAAGGGATGCTAAACAAAAAATCCAGTCAGTCCTTCTCCGGCTACTCTTCCTCATCTTGATCATTTCTGCTCCTCTGCTTCTATTTTGCGCGAACGTTCACCCTGCGTCTTACTGTGCTGAACTTGCGGGTTGGCATTTTATTCCAATCGATTTCGCCGTGAGCGGCTATTTTCAGAGCAGTGCGAATAAAACGCGGGCCGGGCAGTTTAGTGCTATGTGGTGCCGCAGAGGTATCGGCATCGGGTCGTTTGAGGAGTTGGCAACCCCCTCTTTGCCGACGGCGACCATAGACATGCCTCGGAGAATGCCAATGGAGAGCATAGGTTATATCCAGGATTGTTCCCTGGTTCGCGAGGCTCAAGGTGGCAGCCAAGCCGCATTCGAGCAATTGGTACATACCTACGATCAAGCAGTGTTGCGGCTCGCTTTGCGGCTCACCGGGTCGGCAAGCGACGCTCAGGATATCCATCAAGAGGCATTTCTGAAGGTTTACAAGAAGCTGGACGGCTTCCGTTTCGAGTGCTCCATCCGTACCTGGATCTACCGCATTGTCACCAACGTCTGCCTGGATCACCTGCGGAGGAATCGAGCGCGCAAAAAGGTCAACGCAATCGAGATCACCGACGACGAGTTGCTGAACCAGCTGTCCGACGACAGACCAGGTAATAACCCCGAGCAACAACTATTAGACCGAGAGTTGGGCGCGCACATCTTGAAGGCCCTGCAAAGACTTACGCCGCGCGAGCGCATGGTTTTTGACCTGAGGCATTTTGAGGGTCTCAAGCTGCAAAGCGTGAGCGAGATTCTCAATGCCTCGGAGGGGTCGGTCAAGATGACCTTCTTCCGGGCCACCCGGAAACTGCGTTTACAGCTCGGTAAGTACACGAAGCGGCACAGATCTTCGCTGAGACAGAATTCTGATAACGGAGTAGATCAAGCGAAGGGATTTGAGGTGACCACCAGGTTGGCAGCAACCTTGAACACTCCGATTTCCGCAATGCGCCCTGCCACCCCGGATCGAGTCCAGGATCGAACCTTGGATCGAGTCCAGGATCGAATCCTGGTCATCGAGAGCAATCATGCTTTACAGGAGACTCTGCGCCAGCTTCTCTGCTCGGAGGGGTATGAGGTTGATCTCGTCCCAGATGGCCCCGCTGGTCTCGAGGTGCTTCGCTTTAGTCAGCCCTCGGCCGTGATCGTGCACATACAGCATTCTGGACCCTCGGATCGTGATCTGTGCAGGCAAATGTCGGAGTTGATTCCCGGTCTCCCTGTTGTCGTTCTCAGTGCGAGTGCGGAGGTCGCGGAAAAGGTCCTGCTGCTTGAAACGGGCGCCGACGATTACGTGACTATACCGTTCAGCTCGCGAGAACTTGTTGCACGACTGCACGCCGTCATCAGGCGTGCGCCGCGGGTCGAGGTCGACAAGGTGTATCTCCTTAAGGCTGGGTGTTTGTGAGGCGGCAGCTGCAGTTTGTGGCCACCGCTGTCGTCATCTCCGCGACGTCGTTGACCTGCGTCTGTGCGTCCGCCTCGTCTTTGGACCAGCGTCCAGGCGCTCTTGCCACCCTTCAGGCCAGGGCGGATCAAGCTCAGCCCAGAGACCGATGCTATCTCTACGCAGAGCTCGTCAGCCAGATGACAGACCTGGCCGGCCACCAGTTCAGTTCCGGTGATTCCGAGCAGGCCTCGGAAACCCTTAAGCTGGTGCAACGGTATGCGGAGAAGATCCAAATCGGCGTTGGCGATGACAGCAAAAAGCTAAAGAATGCCGAATTGCTCGTACGGCGCACATCCTTTCGCCTTAAAGACATCCTGGGCGGAGCTTCGCTCGAAGACCGGGAAACCTTGGAGGCGACGCTGAAACAGTTGAACCAGGTTCAGTCACAGCTCATGACGCAAGTGTTCAAAAAGTAGTTGCGATGAAAGCAACCTTCTTCCGAAGTAAGGCTGATGGTGGATGCTACCTGGAAAAACGATTCACATCGCGGGCCTGCTCCACGGAAGAAAAAGCCGATCGTGGAATTTGACAATCTAGCCTGGAGGTATGACGACCTTTTTTCGCGCTCCAGGATCGGCACCCAGCGCGGAATCGTGTGGGAAGTGCTTGTTGACATCTTTCGGCCCGGTGATGCAATCCTGGTACTCAATTGCAGAACTCGGGAAGACGCGACCTTTCTCGCACTGCTGGACGTCTCCGTTGTCGCGCGTGATGCCGCGGAAGAATGGATCCACGCTGAGCTTCGCTCCGGCAGAACGTTCGACGGAGCATTGGCAAACTTTTCTGGACTGTATAGTATTACGGACTTCCATCAGACTGCTCGCGATCTGGCATGCCTGGTTACCATGGGTGCTCCCCTCATCATTTGCATTTCCAGTCGGTTTTGCCTTTCAGAAACGCTTTGGTTTCTCCTCCATGGCAAATATCGCGACGCTTTCCGCAGGTGGTCTGGGATCGCTACCGTAACGCTGGGAGATCGGGACGTGAAAATACATTACCCAACCTTGCGGGAATTGAGGAAGTCGTTCTCACCGTCTTTTCTCATGCGCTCCTGCGCGGGAATCGGTGTAGCGATTCCACCTTTGTATCTGGAACCGGTCTTCCGTAGATATCCCCGAGTCCTCAGCTTGTTGCGCCTGATCGATAGACGCGTTTCGCACCTGCCTTTCCTTCGGACGATCGGGGATCATATGCTCCTTTACTTTGAACGGGTGAAGCCGTAATGCTATCGCGCCGGCGACGGCATTTGAATGAACCTCTACATAAACATTTTTTCTCCGCTGTGGAAATAATCTTCGCGCAAACCAGTTTGGTTAGGCACGGGACTTCTCACTTCAGGCCAAGTTCCGTCACAGTTTTGAAGACTTGAGATCAACAGATCAGCCAACTTACGTCTCGCACGCGCGTAGGTGACTCGTGTCATCCTGGAGGAACGCTCATGCTAATGCCCCCACGGAGGAAAGTTCCCCTCTGTTCTTGCCTGTTCGCAACACTGACCGCGTTGGTTACCGGAGTGGTTGGAATCGCAGCAAACTCAGCGACTGAAGCACCTGCGGGCTTTAACACGCCCAGCTTTAACGGCGTTGCAAGCGTTAACAACGGGCTTATTGAACCCCCCGGCGACACATTTGCCCGGGATCAGCAAGTCTATGAGCAAAACGAATCAGTCGCGGCCGGACTAGGGCCTGTATACAACGCAACCTCCTGCGTCAATTGCCATCAGAATCCGAATAGCGGGGCGGCCAGCCAGATCACAGAGCTCCGGGTAGGACACAACGATGCAAATGGTAATTTTGTAAACCCGACCATCCTTATCAACGATGGAAAAAATACGATTACCGGAAGGTCCATCGTCGATGATCGTGCGATCGGTCCGCAAGCCCAGGAGCGGATACCTGCGACGGAAAACATCCGCACACTACGCGCTGCCCTCAACACTCTTGGGGATGGATTTGTCGAAGCCATTGATGACAACACTCTCATCGCCATTGCCGCCGAACAACCGCAGTTGAGTAGAGGTAGAGTCCATGGGGAAGTTGTGATGGCCCCGATTTTCGAGGCTCCTGGACAGACCCGAGTGGGACGCTTCGGCTGGAAAGACCAACACAGCAGCTTGCTCTCGTTTATTGCCGATGCCTATCTCAACGAGATGGGAATCACCAACCGGTTGCGGCCCACGGAGGTTACTCAAGTTCTTAACACCACGACGGGCGTTAACGATCAGCCAGATGAACTCGGCATGGCTGACATAGACCACTTTGCTCAGTTTGTGCGGGGAACGATGGTTCCTCCCCGCGATACCACGCTGGCTGCGACCCAAACAGCTTTGGCAGGCCAACGACTGTTCAGGCAGCTTGGTTGCAATGTCTGTCATATGGAAGCCATCACCACGGCTCCCGTAGGAACGGCTATCGATGGTGGCATGTTTACGGTTCCAGAAGCTCTGGGCGACAAAGTCATTCATCCCTTTAGCGACTTCTTGTTGCACGACATCGGAACTGGAGATGGAATCGTCCAGGTTGGCCCGCAAGACACTGCAAACAAGTTAAGAACTGCGCCGCTCTGGGGTTTGCGTACCAAGGCCCGATTTATGCATGACCTGGGGTCGTTGTCCCTGGCCAATGCAATCGAGCGTCACGATGGTGAAGCCCACGACGCCGCTGAAGATTTTAGAGAGCTGAGTCCACCGGAGAGGGAGGCGCTAATCACCTTCTTGAAAACGTTGTAAGGCAGTGACAGAAAGAGGTCGGGGAAGGCCTGAACAAATCGACAGTAGCATCAATCGTTGTTCGTACAAAGGAGAAGCCAAATGGGAAAGATGGAAAGCTTAATCAAGAAATCCGCGAATCGGCGCACGTTCTTGAAAACTGGAATTACGGCGGCAGGCGCAGCGACCATGGGCGCGGGCTTACTGGGCGCGGGGTTATCGGCCTTCGGTCAAGACAATGATAACGATGGCGATATCACAAAAGGCGACATCGCCATCCTCAGGTTCCTCAATGCTCTGGAGCAGATCGAGGCCGATCTGTGGATTCAATATTCTGAACTGGGAGGAACCCAGGACAACGAAGTCGCCGGAGTGAATGGGGGAAATCCTCTCTACACGGCCGCCCTTACTATTCTCGATGGCGACATGGCACAGTACATCCACGACAACACCGACGACGAGAAGAGCCATGCCGCATTCCTGAAAGCTTATCTGGAATCGAAAGGCGCCGAAGCAGTCGATCTCAGCCCCTTTGCCACCATCCCAGGCAGTACGGCGACGGGGTCGACCGGCAAGACACGGCTCACCAACCTGACCAAGCTCACCGTGGATACCAGCTTCTGGTCCCAGTACCGCAGCATCACCAACCCCGATTTTGACCCGGGTGCGAAGTTCGTTCAAGCCGTTCCCAGTCTCAATGTGGGGCAACATACAGCCATCCCAAGGACCGACGCTGACACCGCCGGCAGTTCCATCGGCAGTGACCTTACCACTAGCATCACCACCCATCTCCAGGCAATCGCCTTCACCGCAGGGTTCCACTTTGCATTTATCGAGGCAGGCGGCACCAGCCTCTATCCAACTCTCGCGCAGAAGGTAACCAACCTGGAAGTTCTGCGGGTCCTGCTTAGCATCGGTCCAAGCGAGACCATGCACTTTCAAACCTGGCAGGATAAGGCAGGCAATGCGCTTCCGTTGACTGACGTCGACAAGGGACCAGGTGGAACCGGCGCGACAGTTACGTTTACAAATCTCGCCAATGCCCAGGGAGAGACCGATCCTGAGTCCCTCAACGGCAACACGTTACAGGCCAACCTGATCATGCCCGAGCCGACCCATTTCCTCAGCACGAAGTTTCCACCCGTCGCGATCATTCGGCCCACCTCAACCCAGAATGGTGGAGCAGTAGCGTCTCTCAAGAGTTTTGTGAATGACGGACTGTTCATCGGCCAGAAGAATCCAGAGTTCCTGAAACTGATGTTCCAACTGGCAGAGGAGGCGGATGAGGCTCGCCGCCAGACTTAAACTAGACTAACTTTTGTCCACGTCGCATAGCTGCGCGAACAAGAGATGCTGATTTTCACAACGTCGCCAGCGCGCCTGACGGCTTTATCCGCTGAGGTACGCTTTTCGAGACACACATAGGGCGAACTCATGTCTTTTCGCGGCTGAGTTCGCCACAGACATGGTAAAGACGTACCTCAGGGGCTAAGAGCCCTCATCAACGCGAGTCCTGTGGCACGGCTGAAGAGGCTCGTGGAAAAAGCCGGATCGAGCAAGAAAGCATGCCCCAGGGGCTAAAGCCCAAGTTGATTACATTGCATTTGCGCCGGGGATAAATCCCCGGCCTACCCAAAACCGAGTTTTTCCGCAGCCTGTGAAGCCGTGCCCTTCGTTCATAAACTCGTTGCCATTTGGACAGCAGCTAATCACTAGAAGCAACCTGATTTTGTTCGGCCAAACAAGTTGATCCGCTAATTTGGACAGCTCTGGTTTCATGACGACTGGGCAATGTTCGATAATTTCTGAATGGAAGACAACGGATTACCCTCCCGCACCTCGATTCTGACCGCTGCGGCGCGTGCCTTTGGGTCGCGGGAGCCCGATGCCAGCGTGCGCAATCCCGATTGGGCCGCCGACCGGCTGATCAGCCCCGCTGAGTTGGCTCTGATAGCCGAGCACCCCATCAGCAAGGCTCTCGACCAGGATTTTCAGGAAGCCATTTACGATCCCGATATCTTCGGCTTTGCCTGGCTGATGCTGGTGCGGACGCGCTTTATCGATGAGCTAATGGAGCGCGCAGTCCGTAGCGGGGCGACGCAGTTGGTAATCCTGGGCGCCGGATTCGATACACGGGCCCACCGCTTCCGCGAATTGTTGAAGGACGCCGTAGTCATCGAGCTCGATTACGGCGCCACCCAAGAGTACAAGAAGCGGCGCGTCGAAGCGGCTCTGGGTGGCGCGCCCGCCAATGTGGTGTATGCCCCGATCGATTTCACGCGGGAAAGTCTCGGCGAGGTGCTGCACCGTGCCGGTTTCCAGCCCGGACGAAAGACCTATTACATTTGCGAAGGCCTCAGCATGTACGTCCCGGAAGCGGGGATGAAGGAAACCCTGCGCACGATCGCTGCCGCATCCGCTCCGGGCAGCGCACTGCTGCTGGAGTATCTCAACCGTGGCGCGCTCGAATTGCTGAGAAAATATCCCACGGGGATGATCAAGAACGCCATTGATTGGGGAGAGCCGTTTGTGTTCGGCGTGCCCGATGGGCAGGACCGGGAGTTCTTCCTCCAAGCGGGTTTGGACCTGGGCGAGACGCTGAAAATCGGCAGCCCCGAATCGGTGAAACGATACGCCATGCGCCAGGATGGGAGCTACTATGGCGCGCATCTGGAGAAAGTCTTTGAGCAGCGGCGCGAAGCCGCCCTGAAGGCCATGGACGATGCGGGTCGCCAGCAAGCCGCCGAAGCTGCCGTTACATCCGGCTACTGGCTGGCCGAGTTATCTATCCCCGGCCTTGGCAAGAGAGTGCCTTAAGAAGATTTCTCCGTGCAAATAAATCCTGGGTGCCCCGTATCTCGCTCGTTCTTCGCGAGATGTGGGATACCGCGAACTTCAACCCCTCACCACTGGAGGGATGAATGGAGATTCAGGGCATCAGCACATTCCACGAGTGGCAAGGATAGCGCTGCGGTGCCCAGGATTTATTTGCACGGCAGGCAGCCCTTAAGAAGACGTTTCGAGGTGAAACTCCTTGCAGCCCTGCCTGATCCACCGCTCTTTGGCCTCATCACTGCACTCGCACGCCTCCTCTGGTCCGTAGCCACAGCCACCGTCGACTTGTGAGCAACGCCATACTGCTGGATTCGGTTTGAAAAGATCCATGATGGACCTGAAAATATAGATCATGGCTGCTATCCCGACGAGCGCTGTCACCATGTGATTCCCTCCACTCTATTGACCTTGAGAAGTGCTCATTTTGCTGCAATAGGTATGCTCTCACCGCCCGAAGCCGAGCCAAGCAATTTCCAAGCTGCGAACTAAGGCTGACTATCTCTCGTTTGTCACCACCCGCAAAAAAACCACAATCCCACGCTTTCACCGCTCAGATGTTTTGTCTTTAGCCCATCGTTTTGCTTCCTGTATGTAGGTGCTGAAGTCCGTACCCTTCAGGAAGCAAAGATTTACGTCAGGGGCTAAGCGGTGGTGTATGAGGACCAGAGATTTCTGAAGGTAGTATCCATCGAGGCATAGGTACGCGGTTAGGAAAGACGTACCTCCGGGGCTGAGGGCATGTGTGAGAACCGGGATTTAAGAATTTAGTCCCGAAGGGACGGCTGAACTTAGCCCAGGACGCCAGTCCTGGGTTGGATTTGGACGGACGACCCAGTCCCGCAGGGACGGCTGAAAATGGGCCGCGACGCAATCCTCCTTCAGCCGTCCCTGCGGGACTCAATCATGTTTCATGATGTACCCAGGACTAGCGTCCTGATTGCATGACAGCGTCGGCTCCCTCAAGCCAAGTAGACTGGTTGCTACCAAACGACCATGAAGCTCGGAAGAAGGAGCCGAGCATGATGATTATAGGCTGTGATTTTCATCCCCGTTTCCAGCAAATTGCTTATGTAGATCTAGAGACGGGAGAGTTTGGTGAGCGTCGTTTGAGCCATCCGGAAGAGGCGGAGCGATTTTACCGTTCTCTGGCCGGGAATCAGGTGCGCATAGGTCTAGAGGCGACGGGCAACTTCCGTTGGTTCCGGCGATTGATCGACGAACTGGGTTATGAATTTCTGCTCGGGGACCCGAGCGCGATTCGCGCTGCGAGTGCCCGCCGGCAGAAGACCGACAAGCGGGATGCCAGGCACATGTTGCGTTTGCTGCAAGAAGACCGGTTTCCGGCCGTCTGGCAGCCTTCGGTGGAGAACGAGCAGCTGCGGCAGTTGTTGTTGCATCGTTGCCGCCTGGTTCGCCTGCGCACCCGGATCACCAACCAGTTGGACTCCATGGGTAAGAACGAGGGCCTGTTGGGTTCCAAGAGCTGGTCGGCGGAGCGACGGCGGCGCATCGAGGCGTTGCCGTTGTCTGGCTGGTACATGCAAAGGCGAGTCGACTTGTTGGATTTGCTGGACGAGTTGGAGAAGCGGATCGAGCCGCTGGAGAAGGCAGTGGTTGAAGCGGCGGAGAGTCATCAGCAGGCATGCCTGCTGATGACTCACCCGGGAGTGGGTCCGATCGTTTCGCTGGTCTACGTGTTGACCATCGGGGATTGGACGCGATTCGCGCGAAGCCGGGAACTGGCCAGTTATCTGGGTCTGATTCCGGCCGAAGACTCCAGCGCTGACAAGCGCCGTTTGGGTCACATCAGCAAGCAGGGCAACACGCTGCTGCGTTGGCTGCTGGTCCAAGCCGCTATGGGGGCACAACGGTCCGATCCAAGCTGGCACCGACTATATCTTCGTTTGTCGCTGAACAAGCATCACGGCGTCGCCAAGGTGGCCATCGCCCATAAACTAGCGGTTCGACTGTATTGGATGTTGCGCTCCGGGCAGAACTACAAGCAGGTGATGGAGCGCGGTTCGCACGCGGGGCAGCCCGTTTAGCCCAGTGGCCGAGGCTTAGGCCGACGTCCTGATTGGGCGCCCCACCTCTTCCCGTGAGGGGAGAGTTTGCACAAGAAATCATGGAGCATTACCGGGCCGAATACATGGTTGATGGAACCCCAACAGGGACCATCGAAAATGATTGAATGCAATGTACGAGCTTGGGTCGTTTGGCAAAGCAAGACAGTTCTCAACTAAGGAACAAAGCACAGAAAAAACATCTGTGCTTTGTTCCCAGCTCGATTGTCACCGTGGTCGGAACGGGGTCAAGGGTCCAGATGAACGCCGAAGAACGGCGCCCTTGACCCCGTCCCAACCACAGCAGGGATTTTCTGTCTCCGCTCCAGAAAATCGGGACTTGACAGAGGCCGACGTGTCATACATGGGCTAAGTTCAACCGTCCCTGCAGGGACTAATTCTAAAACCCGAGTCTCTCACACACACTCTTTAGCCCCTGAGGTATGTCTTTTCCAATCGTTCATGGCGAACTACATTGCACGGTCGCACTAAATTCCCTTTAACGACCTTGCGGGGAGGGGTGACCAGGAAGGCCGTTCAAGAAACGTACGAAAGATATCAGCCGACGCCTCTCAAGCAAGGGAGCGCGCCGGCTGATACTTTGAAGGCTCTACATTGCTCGTCGTCCTCTTGCAGTTCGGTGGTAACCGGCGTCAGGGTTCCAAATAAACCATTCGTCTCGTTGTCAGGGCCGGCCGTGAAGAACAAAGTACTACCCGGACCGGAAGCGCCACCATTGCCGAACGCGAGCGCCCACAGCCCGTCGATATTTACTGTGGTGCCGGCGGCATTAAGGACGTTTCCCATAAACCGTCCGGTCCGTGGATTGAATGCCGCAATGGTGCCGCCACGGAAATTGCCAACCAATAGGGCATGGCTGAACTCGCCGAAGTCTGCCGGAGCCTGCACCACTCCCCATGGCGCATTGAACCAGTCTCCGTGCTCAAGGTGGGCAATGTTTCTGCCATGGCCATCGAAGACGACCACAAAACCTAAGCCCGCGCCCCCGACCGGATCGTGTTTTGCCGAGTCTTGTTGGGCAAAGGTTACGTAAATGTTGGGTCCGATGCCCTGCACATTGAAGGGCGCAAAGCCGCGCGGGATCCCGTCATAGTGAAAGGACTGCTCGGGAACGGGTACAGGTTTAAAGTTGGAATCGAAAACGTCAATGTTGCCGGTGCGGAAGTTCGCCGCCAAAATATATTCGCTGCCGCCAATCTCGGCGATGGTCGCTCCCTTGTAAACGGCTCCATAGTTTTTATTGGGGACCTGGGAATTGTCCACCTCGATGACCGCAGTGGTCGCATTCACGCCCGGGTTCCAGCCCTGGATTGTTCCGTCCTCGGTGGCAAACAAGAAAACCGCCGGCTTGCCCGGGGCAAGAAGGAAATTAGTTGTGCTGCCGTTGTACAAGACCGCAGTGGGAGATCCGGGAGCCTGCTGGCTCGGGGCGTTGGGAATCTTGACCCCATTTCCCGGCATGCCCCCGGGGGCGTTGAGCGCAACGATCGTCACCGGCGCCAGCACCGGGGGCGGCGTCTGTGTTGCGGGATTAGCTGGGTTTAAACCGGAATTGTTGTACAGCGTGGAAGTGCCGCCTGCATTATTTGAAATCCACCAAGGAGTGGCCGGGCCATGGACCAGTCCCCAGGCATTCTGAAGGTTGGGATCCGTGACTGAGGCTGCTGGAGTCACGGGCACATTGGACACCAGATTTGTCTGCTGATAATGTTGCGCCGATGCAAGCGTTGGAAACAGCGATACGACGAGGGCACTCACCAGTAATGGCCTCAAGGATTGGACCGCGAATGTCATATAGTTTCTCCTTTAAATGACCGCGATTTTCGTTTTGAGCCTCCCTCCCCGCGAAAGCTGAGCTTCTGTGCCCCCTCGAGGCACGCAAGTCGCGATGCCCTTCGAGTGTGGGCTTGTTTTCTTGATCGGCGGTGGCTTCATTGGGTTCCAGTCCACACCCAATGGCTGGGGAGAACGTCGCCGTCCGGAATTCTATTCCGCTCGGCTGCCGAAGTTGTCACAGTTTCGTCGCCATCCTGTCAAAGTTCCGCACACCGGCGCCAGGGGACCAGGACGATCGCGCGGCAATTTAAAACAGAACAACCTGGCGAATCGCTTCTGCCCGGTCGAGGCGATCAAAGCCGGTGTTCATCTCGTCCAGCCGTAGGCGGTGGGTGAGCAAGCGGTCCACCGGCAAAAGTCCGGCGCGATAGAGCGCAATGAAACGCGGCACATCTCGCGATGGAACCGACGAACCCATAAACGACCCTTTGATGGTGTGTTCTTCGACAACCAGATGAAAAGCGGGCACAGTCAACATGCGATCGGGAGCGGGCAGGCCAACGGTGACTGTGGTTCCTCCGCGGCGCGTGGCCGCATATGCCTGGGCAAGCACTTGCTCGCTGCCAACGGACTCGATCGCATATTGCACGCCACCATGCGAGAGCTCGCGCACAGAGTCGATCGCATCCGCACCGCGGGCGTCGACACAATGGCTGGCGCCCAGTTCACGGGCGAGTGCGAACTTGTGCGCCGCTACATCGACGGCAATGATTGGATTGGCTCCGGCAGCCCGAGCTCCCAGCAGAGCTGCCAATCCGACGCCTCCCAGGCCGAACACGGCGACGCTCTCGCCGGCAGAGACCTTTGCTGTATTGACCACCGCGCCCACTCCGGTCATGACAGCACATCCGAATAGAGCCGCGATCTCGGGCGCAAGGTCGTGATCAATGCGAACCGCCGAGTGCGCCGATACCACGGTAAATTCCGCAAACCCCGACACCCCGAGATGATGCTGCATCGTCACGCCCTGGGCGTCGAGCCAGCGCCTTCCGCCGCCGAGCAACGTGCCGGCGGCATTGGCCAAAGCTCCCGGTTCGCAAAGCGATGCGCGGCCGCTCGCACAAGGGCCGCAACGGCCGCAGTTCGGCACGAAGCAGAAGACGACTCGATCGCCGACACGAAAGCCTTCGACCCCGGCGCCCAGCTCGACGATCTCGCCCGTGGCTTCGTGGCCCAGCACGATGGGCATAGTCCGGGGACGAGATCCATTGATGACGGACAGATCCGAGTGGCACAAACCCGCCGCCAGCACGCGTACACAAATCTCTCCAGTGCCCGGAGGTGCGAGCTCCACCGTTTCGATAACCAGGGGTTGCGACACAGCATAGGGAACCGGTTGTCCTGACTGACGCAGAACCGCTGCCTTGACTTTCATGGTTTAACCCTCGCTCAAGATCCTAAACGGGGAACCCGATCGGCGACAGCTTGTAGTTGGAGGAACATTTGAGGTTTGTGAGCAGCGGAAGAGAAACAGCAGGGCCATCCCGAACGTCTAAAATTCGAAGCATTCTCCCGCCAAATGGAGCGACCACGTGGCCGACCTCTGGAGTGACATCAAGCATTCGCTGCACATGTTCATCAAGAACCCCGGCTTCACCATCGCGGCTGTCGCTGCCCTGGCCCTGGGCATCGGAGCCAACACCGCCATCTTCACCGTGGTCAACGCGGTTCTGCTTAAGCCGCTCTCCTACCCCGATGCCGATCGCATCGTCGAATTTCTGCTCACGTCGCCCGATGGCAGCAATCCCATTGGCTCCATTCCCAAGTTTCACATCTGGCAGCAGCAGACCAGCGTCTTCAAAGAGGTTGCGGCCTACGACTTCGCGGGTCCCGGCTTCAACCTCACTGGCGACCGCCCGGAACAGATTCACGGCATCCATGTCACCGAGGGTTACTTCCGCCTCTTCGGCGCGCCGGTCATCCTGGGCCGCACCTTCACCCCCCAAGAAGACGCCCCCAACGGTGGCAAAACCGTCGTGCTGAGCTATGGCCTCTGGCAGCGCAAATTCGGCGGCAATCCCAACGTTATCGGCACCTCGCTTTCCCTGGGTAACGAGCCCTTCACCATCATTGGCGTCTTGGGCAAGGACTTCCTCTCCGATCCAGAAGCCGACATCTGGCTCCCCTTCCAGTTCGAACCCAACAGCACCAATCAGGGCCACTACTTCCAAGCTGCGGGACTGCTCAAACCGGGCGTAACCCTGGCCCAGGCCAACGCGCAGATGAAGCTCGCGGCCAGCCAGTACCTCCGCGCGTACCCGATGGCAAATCCCCAACAAAGTTTCGCCGTTGAGCCGCTCCGCGACAGTATCGTTGGCGACGTGCGTAAGTCGCTGCTCGTCCTGCTTGGCGCTGTCGGCCTGGTCCTTCTCATCGCCTGCGCCAACGTGGCGAATCTTCTGCTCGTCCGCGCCACCGGACGCAAACGCGAATTTGCCATCCGCTCCGCACTCGGAGCCGGCCGGGCTCGCATCATCCGCCAGTTGCTCACCGAAAGCGTCATGCTCTCCGTTACCGGCGGAGTTCTTGGCCTGCTCCTCGGCTTCCTGGGTGTCCGCGCCCTGCTGGCCGTGAGCCCTGCCGGCCTGCCCCGCATTGGCGAAGACGGCTCCGCCATCGGCGTCGATTGGCGCGTACTCGCCTTCACCCTCGCCGTCTCGCTGTTCACCGGCATCCTGTTCGGTCTCTTTCCCGCCTTCAGTGCCTCGCGCTCCGACCTCAACTCCTCCCTGAAGGAGAGCAGCAACCGCTCCGGCACCGGCTTCGGGCAAACCAAGGCTCGCTCGCTGCTCGTCATCAGCGAGGTTTCGCTGGCCCTGGTGCTGCTGATCGGCTCCGCGCTGCTCATTCGCACCTTTCTCGCCCTCCGCGGCGTCAGTCCCGGCTTCGATCCCCATCATGTATTGACCATGGACATGTCGCTCACCGGCGACCGCTACCAGAAAACGGCCGGCTTAGCCCAACTCTCGCGCGACGGACGGGATCGCCTCAATGCCATTCCCGGCGTTGAGGAGTCGGCCTCCACCTGCTGCCTGCCCATCCGCGGCCAGTTCGGCCTACCCTTTCTCATCGTGGGCCGTCCTCCGGCCAAAGGAAAAGATACTCCGGGCGGCGGGTGGATGAGCGTTTCGCCCGGCTACTTCAGCGTGTTCAAAATCCCCATCCTGCGGGGCCGCGACTTTACCGCCAACGATACAGCCGCCGCGCCGGGCGTGGTTCTCATCAATCAGGCCATGGCCAAGCAGTACTGGCCGAAGGAGAACCCCGTCGGCCAGCAAATCATCATTGGCAAAGACGTCGGCCCGGAGTTCGAGGAGCCTGCCCGCCAGATCATCGGTGTAGTGGCCGACACTCACGATGGCGGCCTTGGCCGCGATCCCGGCTCGATCATGATCGTTCCCGAGGCGCAGGTGACCGACGGTGTGACCGCGCTCAACGCGCGCATCGTGCCTCTGCGATGGGTGGTGCGCACACGCGGCGATCCCCAGCAGGCCATCGCCGCCATTTCCGAGCAGTTGCGCCAGGCCAGCGGCGGGTTTCCCGTAGCCCATGTGCGACCCATGGACGAGGTCGTGGCCCGCTCCACGGCTCGCCAAAGCTTCAACATGCTCCTGCTTACCATCTTCGGCGCCGTCGCACTGGTCCTCGCCGCCATCGGCATCTACGGCCTCATGGCCTACTCCGTTCAGCAGCGCACCCAGGAGATGGGCATCCGCATGGCCCTCGGCGCAGACCGTGCCGCCATCCGCAAGCTCGTCGTTTGGCACGGCATGAGGCTGGCCATCGTCGGCGTAGTCCTCGGCATCGCCGCGGCCTTCGGCCTCACCCGCCTCATCGCCAGCTTCCTCTTTGGGGTCAAGTCCTGGGACCCCATTGTATTCGTCACCGTGCCTGTTATTTTATCCTCCGTGGCCCTGCTCGCCGTCTGGCTTCCTGCCACCCGGGCCGCCAAACTTGATCCCATGCAGGCGTTGCGGGTCGAGTAGTCGCACCCGCCACCTGCCGCTCTGGTCTGCCTCCAACTCCGTCTAAGCACGCTCAGATCGGTACCGGGTGACCAGCTCCTGCGCCGCCGCCGGCCATTCTGGATAGGTGAAGGTGAAGCCGGCGTTCATGAGCCTGCCTGGGATGACCCACCGACTTTTGAGCACGAGTTCAGATTCGGTGCGCAGCAGGAAAGTGCCGATTTCGATCATCCAGGCAGGAGCGGGAAATCCCACGGGTTGCCGCCAGCAAGAGCGTAGAGCGCGCATGAACTCACGATTCATCAGAGGATTGGGAGCCCCGATATTCACCGGACCGGTAAGGGTCTCGTTTGCGATCAGGAAGTCGATGGCGCGGACGAAGTCGGCTTCGTGAATCCACGAGACGTATTGCGCCCCCGATCCTTGCGATCCGCCGAGTCCACAGCGAACCAGGCGAGAGAGAACATCGAACACGCCCCCTTTGTCTGGACTGAACGTCATAGAGCTGCGCATGGCGATCTTACGCGTGCCTGGCGTGTGCCGGGCGAAGAAAGCTGCTTCCCAATCCTTTGCGATCCTGATCGAAAAATTCCATGTGTCGGGAGCACCTGGTTCGTTGCCGCCAAGTTCCCCGGTCATCTCGTCCATGGGTCGATCGAGTGCGTGGCGATAGATCGTGGCGGTGCTCGCGTTAAGCCACAGTCGCGGGGGGTGGTGCAGCGATGCAATAACATCGTTGAGCAGCCGCGTCGAAACAATGCGCGAGTCGTACATCTGGCGCCGGTTCTCGGTGTAATAGCGGCAATTCACGCTACGCCCGGTCAGGTTGATGCACAGGTCGCTCTGCTCCAGTGCCGCGGTCCATGGGCCAACCATCTGAGCGTCCCAACGCATCACCTGCCATGGAGCCGGCTTCGGATCCCGGCTCAGCACCGTAACCGTGTGGCCCTGCCGGTGGAAGTGCCGGGCAAGGACGGTACCAATCTGTCCGCTGCCGCCAGGAATGACAATCTTCATGGGCCCTGCTCTTTCCCGTGCGCCGGTAGATAACGTTGCCACTCGTCCGACTCAGCAAGCTGCTTGATGACGATATTTCGTTCGCGGTTCAGTGCCATCATGTAGCGGCGTAGAAAGAGTGCCTCGGCGATCGGCCCCAGGATCGGGAGCGGAGCCGCGATAACAAAAATGTCCCGTAACTCAGTTACCCCGGAAGGCAGGCTGCGAAAGAGATGGTCGGCCTGCATGAAGCGGAAAATGCCTTTGACCATGGTGACCTGGAAATACGTGGGAGGTTCCACGGCAGTGGCCTCACTGGTCAGGTTGTGCCACATTCCAAAGTGTTTGGCGTGCCAGGTGACCTGCTGGCCGAGGTCGACCAGTCCAGTGGTCACTCCGCTGATGGCCAGGGCTTGTTCGTTGCCATGGACATTCGCCAGTAGGTGGACTTCGACGCTGCGAGATAAATCAAACACCCGGTCGATCGGCGCGCGGATGAGCGTGGTTTCTTCAAAGCGGATCATGATGCGGAACCCCGGTGATGACACGCGCACCAAGCCTCATCGCTGAGCTTCCTTTTTCGACTTGGCTGAGGATTTGTCATAGATAACATCGAGCAGCTCTCCGGCGAGGCGGTGGATCGGGCGCAGGAACGGCAGGCCGGCTAACCGCAGGGCGATCAGAATCATCTTCAGAGTCTTGTCGAAGAGGATCTGGGTGCGAGTTTGCCTGGCTGAGTGGTCATAAACCCAGAAGAGCAGCAGCCCCATTTGGTAGAGCCAGAGCAAGCGCGATAAGTACGGGGCAATGTTGGACGGGAGCTTGACCCTGGAATCATCAACCGCACGCTGAAAAAACGCGATGTCCTGCTCGCGGATGGCAGCTGTTTCCTTGCTGAAGGGGGAGAGCGCGTGGGTGGGATCGGCGTGACCGGAAAGGGCGCCCAGCAGCGCGCGATTGGGCAGGAAATACTCGAATTTGTATTCGATAAGCCCGCGGAGGCGAGCCTCCAGCGTTTTCGCTTCCGAGAGCATCGTGTCCAGCGATGGGGCCATCTCCTCCTGGGCACGCTGGTAGAAGGCCATGACAATGGCGTCCTTGGAGTCAAAGTAGTAGTAGGCAGCGCCGACGGCGACTCCTGCAGCCTTGGCTATTTCGCGCATCGTGGAGTTCTCGAATCCGCGCTCGCGGAAGATAGCAAGCGCGCACTCGAGAATGCGGGCACGGGTCGCCTCGGATTTGAGCATGGTTGGCTTCTTCTCCGCTTGCATGAGCATGGGCATCAGGCGTGAACGGCGTGAGCTGAGTTCTTGCGCATTCTTGATAACACCAGGATGTTGAAGAAGTGCATCCCACCGAGAATGAGGAGAACAACGCCGAGTTTAGTGCTTTCCAGTTCGATAACCTCGCGCATCGTCCTCAATGGCTGTTGTGTCTTCAGGGCCAAAGCGATATATCCAACATTAATGAGGTAGAAACCGACCACGAGCAGACGGTTCACTGAATCAGCAAGCTCCTCGTTGCCGTGGAAGGCCTCGATCAGGAATACACGTCCGCTATGTTGGAGCGTGCGGGCGACCCAGATCGTGAGGGCGATGCTGATGGCGAGATAGCTGAAGTAGCAAGTGACCACATACATTGATTGCCTCCTGTTTCTGAACACGTTCAATTACATCGCAATTCCAGAAGATTTGCAAGATATTTTTGAACATGTTCATTACTTGGTCAGAAACCTGGCAGAGGCGGCGGGCATTGTCCGCTCAAATACCTTCTAGGGAAGCTCTGAACGGGCACGCCATTCCTGGTTCCCCCATCTCGCCCCAACAAGTGGCCCGCGGGACAAGGTCTGGCGATTTTCTACTGCGCGGCGTGGTGCTTCTTGAACAGATGTCTTGAGATGTCAGGCCAGAATTCGACGAATTCCGCACCGATTACGCCTTCTGCCGTGACGGTGAGAGCCCCGTCGAACGTCTGCTCAACTCCCCTATCCGAAGCAGGGTAATAAGCATTTGAAATACCGCCAGAGATAAAGTTGCCCAGCACATTCGCGTAGTTTGGACCCCAGGTGCCATTGTCGCGTTTACACCAGACGGTGGTCGCTGCGGAGTAGAGAAAGCGATGGGTAAAACTACCAGAGCCCAAACGAAAGTAGCGCGGATCTTCCTTGAAAAGGATGGGAAGAATAGCATTGCCCCAGAGATTGCCATCGGCGGTATCGAGATAAGACGCACCAAAGCGTTTGAAGTAGCCCTCTGCTCCCTGCCCAAATCCAGGATTGGTATTCCGCGCCTGGCCGAGACCGGCAACGAAAGCGTCTGCGACGAAAACGAACGGATCGACAGAGCTTTTGTACATCAGATGGAACTTCTGTCCGGGAGAGAGGCGCGGCACACCAGCCGAGCTCTCGACAGTGTTGAAGTTTGGCACCACCCCTAAAATGCGCTGGCGTTCTTCGCGCTTGAGCACGTCCGCCGAGGTCTCGCTTGTCTTCACCGGCGTTTGCGGAAAAAGCGGGCCGTTACTGTTCGACGTTCCCTGTTGTTGAGTAGTTGCGTTTCCTTGTTGGGTAGCGGGAGCATCCGGCAGAACCTGACCCTCCAGCACCCCATCACCGTGTGCCCATCCTTCCGACGGAAGCATCAACGTTACCGCGAAAGCGCCTCCTCGCAGCAGGCGCAGGCTCAAACGGCTGTTCCTCGCCCGTACGAAGCGATCGCCTGGCAGTTGCCGCCGGAGATACTGCCACAATTCCAAACCAAGAACAAAGGGAAAAAAGGGACTAAGGTAGGAAGCTCTTACAATGGTACAGAGTTCGCACGCGCGCACCAACAAACCATCACACTTACGAATGCACATCGAACGGAAAGCAAGAAACGCCATGGTTCTCCAGTGTCGCCACCAAACAGACGAATGTCGCAGAACCAAGTCCGCTCTGCCAGAAGGGGTGCCAAAACGAAGGTGCCGTTCGAAAGTTCTGTAAAAATAGACGAAAGGGCGGGTGAATAGTTGTCGCCGGCCACACAATCGCGCGATTTTGAGGGAAGATATGTAACCGTAGGTTATCGAACAGGATAGGTTGTGGTTATCTTTGGGTCTAAAGTTATCTTTCGGTCAGCCCGTAACCATCATGCGGTGAGTAAGCGGTCACCACCGTCAATTACGGTAATTCAGGGACGGACGGAAATGGTCACAAACGAAACTGTCGTGGACCCCGATTCGGCAGCGTGGCTTTCCTCGGAGCGCTGGCGATTCTCCCGGTGTTTATTCTCAACCCGTCCGGCCCGATGGGTAAAAAGGGCGTGTGAGAACCGGAAGAGAAAAAGCAGGCCCCTCCACTTCGCTACGCTCCGGTCGGGATGACACATTTTTTTGGAACGAAAATGTCCAAAAAACGGAACGCTCGAGCCTTCCGGGAGTCGCCGCTCTGGTGCTTTGTATCAGGGCACGGCTTTAAGTCAGGCCGTTAGGCCCAACAAAGATGAGGGCTAAAGCCTGCGTGAGAGCTAAAAAGAAAATCGCAGATCTCTCCGCTACGCTTCGCTCCGGTTGAGATGACAAATTTGTTTTAGCTAAATTGTGGTTTTTCCAGTCGATGGCACAGCCTTACGTTACCTCAAACAAATTTGTCATCTCGACCGGAGCGAAGCGTAGTGGAGAGATCTGCGGTTTCTTTTTAGTTCTCACGCAGGCTTTAGCCCCTGTAGTACGCCTTTTCCAATCGTCCATGCCGGAACGCTCGAGCCTACCGGGATTCCCCGCCTTCATATTAACTTCCCTGTCACCGTTTTACCCTGGAAACGATTTAGCTAATCTAATGAACAGCGGGCACTCATTGCCGGCAAACCAGGTTCCAGCTGAGGAGAGCGATGAAGACGACGAAGCTTTATTGGACGGCGGTGTGGGGAATGGCTGTTTTACTCGGGCCCATGCTCTCGGCTCAGGTGCAAACAATCGTGCCTGCGCCGGTGCCGGGCGCGAAGCCGGTGACGGTGGAGCACATCAAAATACACGGCACGGCTCTTGAAGGCAATTTGGAAGGAGATGCCGTGGACCGGGATGTGATCGTTTTTCTGCCGCCCAGCTACGAGAAAGAGAAGCATCGCCGCTATCCCGTCGTGTATGCGCTGCACGGCTATTCCATTGGCGCCGAACAGTGGACGCATGAGATCCATGTTCCGCAGACCATCGAAGGCGCCTTCGCCCAGGGCGCCAAAGAGATGATCGTGGTATTGCCCGACTCGAAGACAGTCCACAACGGCTCCATGTACTCGAGTTCTGTGACTACCGGGGACTTCGAAAAGTTCATCTCTCATGACGTGGTTACCTATATCGATGCACATTACCGGACGATCCCGGAGCGCATGAGCCGCGGCCTGGTGGGGCATTCGATGGGCGGCTACGGAGCCAGTCGCATTGGCATGAGGCACCCGGACGTGTTCGGAAGCCTGTACATCATGAGCCCGTGCTGCATGTCGGCACGAGCGGCCGGTGCGCCGAATCCCGAGCTCGAGAAGGCAGTGGCTGCTGCTAAGACCCCGGCAGACACGTCGAGCTTGCCATTCTTCCTCGGCGCTCAGCTTGCGAGCGCGGCGGCCTGGTCGCCAGACCCGAAGAATCCTCCCCTCTAT
This sequence comes from uncultured Acidobacteriaceae bacterium, assembly GCA_963838445.1. Classification (GTDB taxonomy): domain Bacteria; phylum Acidobacteriota; class Terriglobia; order Terriglobales; family Acidobacteriaceae; genus PALSA-350. The sequence goes on along the minus strand of CAWIRT010000046.1, from coordinate 607,554 downwards.
CTCGATCTACCGGTGAAGGATGGCATTCCTCAACCGGATATCGTCGCGAAGTGGGCGGCGAATGCACCGCTGTCTTTTGTCGATCAGTACATAGGAAATCTGAAGCAGTACCACGCCATCTCTATGGATGTGGGTGATCAGGATAGGTTACGCATTGACGCCGGTAAGCTGCACGATATTCTGGACAACTATGGAATCGCGAACAACTTTGAGATTTATCCCGGCACCCATACCAGCGCCGTCGCTGACCGGTTTCAGAATCACGTAATGCCGTTCTTCAGCAAGAACCTCTGCTTCCAGGCGAGCTGCAAGTAGGTTGAAGAGGTGAGTCTGCGATGACAGCCTTACCTATCGCCGCAAATGAACACTCTCGACGGTGAATAGGTATCCTGCCCCGTACTACTCCCCGACTTTCGTGTCCCCCGGGCTACAGCGGCACGCAGACCTACAATCGCGACCAGGCAAGGTATTATCATGACCCTCATGTCAAATCCCTTTCCCACCGCCTGCGCAGCGCTGCTCGCGGGCGGGCTCTTCGCGGGCTCTCTGATCGCTGCCGCCCCCGCGTGCGCACAGGAAGCTGCTTTTGCGCAGCGCTTCGATGCAGTTTTGTCGCAACACGGGGTGGTAGGCGGGGGGATCGCCATCGTCCACATGCACCAACCGGCAACGCAATTGTTCTTCGGCAAGGCGCGTAACGATACCCAGCAACCCGTCGACGAAGAAACATCTTACAACTGGGCCTCGATCACCAAGACGATGACCGCAATAGCCATTCTGCAGCTGCGCGACCGGGGCAAGCTCTCACTGGATGACAGCGCCGTCCGTTATGTGCCGGAACTGCGGCAGGTGCACGATGAGTTTGGCTCCATCGATGCCATCACGGTTCGTGATTTGCTCACTCATAGTGCGGGTTTTCGCAATCCCACATGGCCCTGGGACTGCGAGAGTGCTTCCAACTGCGACTGGCAACCGTTTGAACCAACGCAATGGGCGCAGGTCGCCGCCATGCTGCCGTATACGCAGGTTGCCTTTCGCCCGGGATCGCACTGGAGCTATTCCAACCTCGGTTACGTGTTTCTAGGCCAGATCATTCAACGGCTCTCGGGCGATGACTTCGAAATTTACATGCACAAGAACATTCTCATGCCGCTGGGGATGACCGCCAGTTACTTCGATCGCTCGCCGTACTTTCTGGAATCGCATGTCTCGGCCAGTTATCTGCGCGCGGGCGATAAGCTCACCGCGCAGCCTTTTAACTTCGATACGGGCATCACAACCTCCAACAGCGGCCTGAAGGCACCCATCACCGACATGGTGAAGTATCTCCAATTCCTGATCGGGGATCGGACGAACCCGCGCTACGCTTTTGTGCTGAAGCGTGATTCCCTGGAGGAGGCATGGAAGGGAGTTCTGCCCGTCACCGAGCCTGGCAAACCAGCGACGCCTTACACCAAGGGCACACCGATGATGGGGCTCGGATTTTTCGTGTTGGACTTCCAGGGCCATCGCTACGTGTATCACGACGGTGACCAGGGCGGCTTTTCCTCCGAGATGCTGATCGACCCGGCAGAGCACACAGCCAGCATTCTCGCCGTCAACACGACCGACACCGGAGCGCCTGCGCCCTCCTCAACGCTCCATCCTCAATCGAATACGGAACCTGCGCCCGGCACGGACCTCCGCCTCACGCTGCGACAGGAACTGATGGATCACGTGTTCCCCACCTATTCCGATCCGCGCTAATCCAGCGATCGGGCTAGTATCCAAAACGGTCTGATAGATCTCTGCTATGGTTTTAGCGGTCCCGCTTGCTGACCAGGAGGGAGAACAGAGTTGACGAGAAGAAGCGCGGGTAAGCGCAAGCTACCAATCCCAGCAGAAGAAGCATCACGGCCAACCAGCTTGCGCCATATCAATGCGCGGGAGTTATATCTGCTCCTCCGTGCAAACAGCCCGCGCTCGAGGGCAGATCTTGTCAGAATGTCAGGCTTAAGCGGACCAACTGTATCCAGAACCATTGAGTATCTTGTGCAGCGGGAGTTAGTGATTTCACTGGGATTTGGAGAATCTGATGGCGGGCGGCCGCCAGATCAGTTGTCGTTGAATCAAGGCTACCTTTATGTCGCAGGACTCGAAATTAACGATTCGGGAATTAGGGTCGCATTGGCCGATTTGCAGGGGAACCGAATTGCGCAGTGGGGTGCGCGTTTACCATCGCGGAAAACTCCCGAAAAGGTTGTTCGTTCACTTGTCGCCGGCGTTGAAGGGTTGTTGAAGCAGCACTCCATTGCTAAGAGGAAGTTATATGCGATTTGTGCCTCGGCCCCCGGAGTTACTGACGTCAGCACCGGTAATCTCATCTTCGCGCCATTTCTCAAGGACTGGGGCGATATCCCGCTGAGAAAATTGTTAGAGGACGCCTTCGAAGTGCCTGTAATCATAGACAACGAGTCAAATTTGCATGCGTTAGGAGAACGGGCGTACGGGGCCGCCAAAGGCGAAGACCATTTTGTGTTTTTGGAAGTCGGAAACGGTATAGGCGCCGGTATTTTCATCAATGGAATGCTGTACAGGGGAGCGACAGGAAGCGCAGGCGAAATCGGATATATGCAAGTGCCGAGCGCTCCACGCGGTCCATTCTCTACCCAGGTACCTGGAACCCTGGAAAGGGTGGCGGGTGGAAAAGGCATGGAGGAAACATGGCGCGGAATGTCTAAGGCTGCGAGGGAACCTGCGGCTGCTGCCGATATCCTGGCTTTTGCGGAGGCTGGAGACGTATTGGCGGTCCAGGTGATTGAGGCCGCAGCGAAGGCTCTTTCTGACGTGATCGCCAATATTTCTGTTCTTCTCGATCCAACGCTGATTGTTCTGGGCGGCCCAGTCGGGTGCTCTCGGCCACTTTTTGAAGCGGTATTACGTCAACTCCAGCTTCAGAAACATGATTCGGACCGGATTCGAGTACGCCTAAGCCTTTGTGGTAAAGATGCTGCGCTCCTGGGCGCCCTGAAGACCGCTCTTGAGGTCGCTGAAACGCGTTTGCTGAACTTCAATTTGAGCTGAACATGGCTTATTGACGAGACCCTTTTCCAGGTATTTCGGGCCTCGGTTTGGCTTGATAAATACTGACCTGCCGTCCCCTTCCGCTTGACTGGTCTTATGAATTCAGTCCCATTCGGAGAAACGCTCGAGGCGTTTTTCCAACTGTGCAAATCCCCACCGTTCTTCCCCGGCTCACTCCGGGTAGGCGCGGTGACCCTAAGAATCCTGTCTTTATTGACAGCCTTTCAAAGGCGTGTAAAATCGTCCCCATACTTTGTTTCTGTATGAAATAAAGTGACGACGGGCCTGTTCAAGGTATGGAACAACGCACTATACCGCGCAAATCCTTGCATTTTCACATGCGTGCAAATCGTCAAGAACCATATCCTGGCGTCGTGACCAACACCAATTCCGACAACCGCGAACTGCGACTGGCACTCAAATACTTCTTCTAGCTCTGCCGTTCAGTTTTTTGAATAGAAAGGAACATCGTGCTGTCTGAGCGTGAGTTTCAAAACAGCCTGAGTGGCCGGCGATCTTTCATGAAATTGCTGGCCGCGGCCCCACTATTTGCAACCATTGGCACGCGCAGCCTCGCCGCTACCGTGAAGTCCGCGGTCACGCATTCTTTCTCCGACAATATTTACACCCGGCTTGGCGTCCGCCCCTTGATCAACGCGCGCGGCACCTGGACCTATCTGTGCGGTTCGCTGGAGCTACCCGAGACGCGGCGGTCCGCCGAGGAGGCTTCCCATTATTTTGTCGATCTGTTTGAGCTGCAAGCAGGGGCTGGCCGCCATCTGGCAAAGCTCTCCGGAGCCGAATCTGGAATGGTCACCTCTGGCTCTGCGGGCGCGATGGCTTCGGCAACTGCGGGCTGCATCGCCGGGACAGATCCCAAAAATGTCTGGCAATTGCCCGACACAACCGGCTTGAAGAGTGAAGTCATCATGATGGGTGGCCGGAGCGCATTCGATAGCGCCATCCGCCTCGCCGGTGGCAAACTGGTCATTGCCAAGACGGTGGACGATTTGCAGCCGGCGATCAATGCACAAACCGCCATGGTCTACACCACCTGGAGAGACGAACGGATTGAACGCATACTCAAGATCACCAAACCCGCTCGAGTTCCTGTGTTGTTGGACGACGCGGCGGGTATTCCCCCATACGAAAATTTCACCCGCTACGCGAAACTCGGCGTCGATCTTTTTTGTTTCAGTGGCGGAAAAGGTTTGTCTGGCCCGCAATGTTCCGGGGTGCTGCTGGGCCGAAAAGATCTGATCGATGCGGCTCTGGCAAATAGCAACCCCTGGGAAGGCGCCGTGTGCCGGCCCATGAAAGTCGGCAAGGAAGAGATTATGGGAATGCTTGCGGCAATTGACTACTGGTCGCGTGCGGATCTCGTGGCGTTAAACAAAGAGTGGCAGAACCGCGTGGAACGCATCCAGAAACTAGTGCAAACGGTACCGGGAGTCACCACAAACATTGCGATTCCTCAAGACGAAAATAGTTATCCGACCCTGACGGTAACCTGGGACGAAACAAAATTTGGCTTGACCGTGGCTCAATGCGACGAGCAGCTGCGCGCAGGCGAGCCCCGAATTGAAGTGCTCACGAATAGTAATCCCAGCGGGGTACTCGCCCGGATAAGAAACAGCGATCCAAATAGGCAGCGGAGAGACCGCCCGAACCATTTGCAAATTATCTCAATGACCATGCAACCAGGGGAAGATCTCATAGTCGGCAATCGCCTCCGCCAGATTCTTGACAAAGCACGCAAACAAGCTGCGTGAGGGCGGCCGTTCCGAACGATGGAAAGATCATGGAAGCGACTGCCGATTCCCCTGGGTTGTGTAGACGCTCTTGTACGATGAGCTGCGAGGTTGGATTTGTTTGTGAGAACGCGAAACGTCTCTAGAAGGAAAATGAGCTACTTACTCAGGCGTTGCCAACAAATTGCCTTATGGGTATCGCTTGCTGCCTCCGGGATGCAGGTCTTTGCGCAGCAGGGCGGCGTCCTCAAGGTCATCAAGGTGGATGGCAAAGATCCTGGCCCGGGATCAAGTGCCGGCGTTCTCGCCAACCAGACGCTCTACGTTGCCGGTCAGGACGGGCGGAATGCCGATGGCAGTCTTCCGCAAGACTTTCAACAGGAGGCCGGCCAATCGTTGGGCAATGTGCAACGTGTACTCCGCGCAGCAGGAATGGATTATGGCAATGTCGTCTGGATGAACATCTATGTGACCAATGCGCAGGATATCGCTGCCATGAACGCTGTCTATTGGAAAACAATTGTTCAAAATCCTCCCGCACGTACCGTCCTGGTAGTGGGCGCTCTGCCCAACGGAGAAAAGATTCAGATCAATTGCATTGCCGTGAGCAGCGCGGCCACTCGCCGTATGATCCACCCGCAGGGATGGCCGCAGGGGCCACACCTCGATCCGGCCGGAATCCAGGTGGATGACGTACTCTACATGTCGGCGCAGGGGGGTACTGATCCGCTGACGGGAACGGTGGCAGCGAATTTTGCAGACGAAGTGAAACAGGCCCTCGACAATGTCACCACGATTGTAAAGTCGGCGAACATGACGATGGCGAATGTTGTCTGGGTGAATCCATATCTCAGCAGCGCCGATGCTCCAGAAAATGTGATGAACAAGATTTATGCGACCTATTTCGAATTTGGAAATACACCAGGGCGGGGCACGATTCAGGTCTTGGATCTTCCCAATAGGAATCACATTGTTTTCAGCTGCATTGCGGGAGCCGATCTGGCAAAACGCCGGGCAATTCGTCCTAAGAATGAGAAGCCCAGCCGAACGGCAAGCCCAGGTATCCTCTATGGAGATACCCTTTATCTCTCAGCAAAAGACGCCTATGTTCCGGCTTTAGGGCTCTTTAGCACTGACCTCGGTGTGCAGGTGCGGTTGTCGATGCGCAACTTGCTGGATGGGTTAGAGGAGGCGGATATGGATTTCTCGAATGTCGCCTCGTCTACCATCTATATGCGTGAGATGAAGGACGCAGACCAGGTCCATGCTCTGTACGGAAGTTTTTTAAGAGCCATTTTCCCGCACAAACAACATTGCAACAGAATTTTGACTCGAAGGCAGAAGATGTCGAACAAATTTCATTCATTGCAGTGAGACAACCGAAACCTTGAGTGACCTCCAGCAGGCTAAACCCTCCCCCCGCCCTGCCACGTTCCTCGTAGGTATACGGCTACGCTTCGTTGAATGATCGACAGCCCCAATCTCCGCCACGGGTAGCTAATGTATTCCACTGCTGACAGAACCAAAGAGTGCCTTTTAGAGTGGCTCACCTTCCTTGCCCTGTTGGCTCTGCCGGCCGGTTTGCCGCTGCAGTGCCAAGCCGCTTCCACACCTGGCTGCAGTGTGCACGAAACGACTTACCTGGGATGGAAGGCGGAGGAGTTGGTCAACCCGTGGGTGAAGCTGGAGCTTGTTCCGCAGATTGGTGGGCGGCTCATCCAGGTTACCTTCGGCGGTCACGATTTCCTCTACGTCAATCCGGAACTGAAAGGCCAGGTGATTCCGCTGGAACGCAATCGAGGCGGTGAGCACAACTACGGTGGCGACAAGGTATGGCCGTTACCGGAGGGCAACCAGGATGAGCAGCATTGGTCCGGCGGGGGTACCCTCGACGGCGCTCCGTTTACCCTGGAGGTGCTGTCGCGCGGGCCCAGGTGTGCGGCGCGGATGACGGGGCCGGTAAATCCGGAGATCGGGCAGCGGTATATCCGCGACATCAGCATCGACGCGGACACGCCGGTGATCTCGTTTCATGTCGTAATGCAGAACATGAGTGGCTACCCGCAAACGTGGTCGGAGCAGACGATCACAGAGTACCCCACTTCCAATCCTGCCGGCTCGGAGAATTTCAACAACAAGTTCTGGGGAGTGACCTCGGTGAACCCGACAAGTGAATTTCTCAACGGATACTACGTGCGCACCGGCCCGGCGGACAACCCGGCTTTTTCGGTCAGCGATGGCATGTTACGGGTGCACTGGAACAACATCATGCAAGAAGTCTGGATTGACTCTCCCCTGGGATGGCTGGCGGCTGTCGATGGCACAACCGGATATACCATGGTTGAGCGTCACCATATTGATTCCGCTGCCGGGTATCCGAGTAAGGCAACCATCATCTTTTACTCCTCCGGCGAACCTGCGCGGCAGGACAAACACACGGAACCTCGTGAGGGACCTTTCATGGAGGCGGAGTTGAACAGCCCGTTAGTCGAGCTCGCACCAGGCGAAAGCTATGCTATGGACACGCAGTGGTATCCCACGCGGATGGGAGAGGACTTCAAGGCGACGACTTATAGCGGAGTCATCGGAACGCCACTTACAGCCACCGCCACCCCGACCGGCCTGGTACTGTCCGGAAGATTTGGAGTGTTCTATGCCGGTGATCTGGTGGTGCACTTTTACGGAAGGGGCGTGCGAGGTACCGCGAAGCTTATGTCCGTGACTCCCATCGAGCCGGTACAGTTGCAAACCACCATACAGGCGCCACCCAATACCAACAGGGTCTCGGTGCATTTGGTGGATGCGAGCGGCCTGGATCGCGGCCCACTGGGAGAGGTTCTCGTGACTCCACCTCCTTCCCGAGATGCCGGGACGCCAATGCAGTAATTCCCGTACACTCTCTCCCCCGCAAACAGACCCCCTGGGTGTGTTTGCGGGGGAGAGACTGCAAAGTCGCGGTTTTCATGCGGACACTTTAGCTCAGACTTACCCCAAATCTATTTTTTACTTTTCACATCTTCTTATCCTCGAAACTATCAGGCACATATCCGTAACCGACAGAGAGAGGCATCAACCAATGCTCAGGTTGACGACGACGCGACATGGAATGCGAGGCGGATCCTCCTTATCGCAAGGTCTTCGATAAACTGTAGACGCTCACCGTACAGTCCGAACAGAAGATTCCGGTCTGACTCCTCATCCTTTCCACTTCTTCGTGAATCTCTTGTGCTTCCACCCTCCTGTTTGTGGCGGTTAAATAATCCTGGTATTGCAGCAGCGTGGCAGTCAGGCGAGGATCGGCTGGAACCAACGTTGTCTTGAGTATCTGGATACCGTGGAGCATAGCTTTCTCCCCGTCCTGGACTGCACCGTTCTTCCACTCAGCAAATCCGAGCGTCTCCAGCGCAAATCCAACAGCCGACGACTCTGGCTCGAAGTGGCTGTTGGCGAAGGCAACCGCTTGCTGTGCACTCATCAGTCCTTCATCACAACGTCCCCGCCTGCAGCGTGCAAACGTGACCGTAATCAATCCAGAGAGCATCCCCGCCCTGGGAGGGTTAGACGAAAACCCCATCTCTTCCATTGCCCGTAGGGCTAGCCGCTCTGCCTTCTTGAACTGGTGCCGCGCAAAAGCAACATCCGCCAGATGTACCTGGCTAAGTCCAATACCGGCCGGGTTGCCCAGCTTCTCACGCACCGCGAGCGCCTGCTTCCAAATCCTCTCAGATTCATCGACACGGCCATAAAGCAGATAGAGGGTAGCAAGGCTTTCGAGTGCCGCGGCATACTCTGCCCTGGCTGAGGGTACAGTCTTCAGCAGATGCAGAGACTTGTTATACGCCTCTTCTGCCTTCAGAAATTCTGCTGCGTACTGGTACTCCGATGCTAGTTGCGCCCACAAAGCGCCTCGCACCGCATCGGGACGATGCTCCCGTTCTGCGATTTTAATCAATTCCATGTTCTGGGCAATGCGCGCCTGCGAAGCCCTGACTTGGGATTCGGACGTTTGCGCCCAGCCGACACAAACGCTCATGCTCAGCGCGGTAAGAAGAATCACGCTCACTCTCAAGTGAAGATAGGGGCGGTATGCTCGATGGGAAAACAAGGTGATCATGTGTATCCCTCAATATGAAGTTGGAAGAACGATGGGGATCGACTGCTACTTCGATTGTGGTTACGCAAATCTTTCTTGATAAGTTCCCGTGCGCACGTGGCTGTTTACATCCAATGCAGAAGATTGTCGAATTCGTTCGCCTACGAAATGATCAAAGCCTCGCGATAGAGTTCGCATGGCTTGATATGTTGCATGAAAATTTAAAACCATATGTTCATTTATGAACACTCTTCACGCAGGATGTAACACATCGTTGCGAGTGTCCGTTTCTGAACAACTCGAACACTCTCGCATAAGTTCTGGAAAACACAGGACACGAACTTACTCGAGGACAATGCATCCGCTTCTGCGGAACGCGCGAGTCTTCCGGGTATTAACTCCCTGATGCTTTGAATCAGGGTCCGACCTTAGTCGGGGCCGTCTAAGCCCAACAAAGATCTGAGCTGAAGAGTCTGCGTGAGAGCCAAGAAGGAAACCGCAGATCTCTCCACTACGCTTCGCTCCGGTCGAGATGACAAATTTGTTGGGCTACGTAAGACCGTCCATCGACTGGGAAAAACGCAATTTACCCGAAGCAAATTTGTCATCTCGACCGGAGCGAAGCGTAGTGGAGAGATCTGCGGTTTCCTTCTTGGTTCTCACGCGGACTCTTTCGCACCTGAGGGCAACGCGTTCCACAGATCAGCGCGAAGTTGAGCGCTTTTCTTTTCCGCTCTCACGCAAACTCTTTGACCCGTCCGTAATCACGAGGAATGAATGCGGTCACTGTGGGAACGACTCCGAGACTTTTCCGCGGCCTGCGAGGCCGGCAGACTACGAAGCGGGGAGCCGGCAAACAGACTGCGGCTCCCCAGGAAACACACTCGTTTCCTCAACTCTTCGGCGGAAAGTAAGCTAGCGCTCAGCAATTGTCCGACGGTTGAAGTACGAGGCCAGGTTCTGAGCGAGAAGAGGATCAGTGTTTGCACCCGCCATTGCTTTATCAACATGATCGTTGCGATCGCGCTCCGAACCGCTGAAAGCGATGAGAGCAGCGCCGAACTCCATCTCCGGATCCGATCCTCGCAGGCTGATGGCCTTCCTTACCCAGCCGTATCCGTCTAGGCTGCTCGCTGGGTTCGGCTCTCCTTTGCCCAGCCATTGTTTGTAAGCCTCGGTCAGGTACCCGGCGTCGAACCACGCAAGTGCACCGGAGCTACCGGCATCGGAATTGGTAGCCCGTGCGTAAAGCCGGGTCAGCAATTCTTTTGCTACTTGAGGATCCTGGCGAGCGTAAATCGTGGCTCGCCGAAGGGTTTCCATTCGGACCAACACGGACGGGTTCGAATCGAGAATTCCCAGAGTGTCCTGAGTGAGGTTCTTCAGGTCGTAGCCTCCGCTTCCCTTCTGATAGCTTAAGTCGACCCACGGCAGCGTCTTCGCTTGCCCGATCTCGATAGCACGGCAGATAAGAGGTGGTCCCGCGTGTGCGAAGGTTGTGAGCCCGAGCAGGACAGCTGCGAGGCCAATGGCGCGGCGTGAAAATGCATGCGAATTCATGTTCTGGATGTCTCCTTGTTTTGGCTGATTTAACTCACGTTCAAAGAGACGCCAGCAGCGTGTGGACTGTTAACCGGGCGTGCCGTGCTCACTATTCGCGACCCGGCGCGGCCGCTCCCGACCAGGAACGCTCCCAGTGCCGCCAAACCGAAATGTCATCAAACCCGAGCGCGTTCCACCACAGATCAAGCATCGGTTGATCGAGACGCAGAATTCCTTCTTTCGTAACACCCGCGGGAGGAGGCGCAAGCTGACGCAACCGATCGTACACCAGCACTCGCTGCCCCTCGTCGACACGCGCCAGCAAATGCCACAGTGTAAGTGCGTCACGTTCCCGAGATTGAGCAAGAACAATCGCCAGGTCTTCGGCGCGTTGCTGCGGTGTCTTGTCCTCAAAGTCGAACCTCGCCAAAGCGGAACGGAGCTCCGCCGGCGCATCTTCGAAGTAGGGAGTGCCGGGGCCGACTTTCCGCCTGGTCGCACAAGCCGCGCCGGCAGGGATGAATGACTCATGACCATTCAACTTGAATCCGACCCACCCGAGAGATGTACGCACGATCCCGCTGCCCGAATCCTCCACCTGCAGGGTATACGCACAACCTAGGTCTACTGTCACAGCGGATGGCGTGTCGACCACGAATTGACCTGGAGGCGCCCAGATAAACGCCTGAATGCTTCCGCGATCCAGGGCAATCCGCTTCAATCCTCTGCCCATGGTAAGCAGGCGCAAGCGTGTGCTCGGCCCCACCTCGATCTGCCCGATACCTTCAGCCTGCAGGCTGGCCCGCGACTGATCGTCAGTTTCCAGCATCTGCCCGACGCCGAGCCGGCTCGGTCCTTCGTTTCCTAGGATGGCGTTTCGTCCGATCCGAGGTGTTCCTGCCAGTCGCGATACATCCCAACCCACCATGGTGAGTGGAGGCGGCTTCCTTCCGTGAACCAGAAATGTGATCACTCCAACTGCCAACATGACAGCCGCAGTCGTCATCAGAGCGGGGAGCAACCGCATCCGCAACGGGAAAAACGTCCATCGTCTGTCCGGGACGGTCTCTGCAAATACGAGAGCCCGGCCGTCATGTCGATACTCTCCCAGTAACGCTTCCAGCTTCTGGATTTCAGGATCGGGCTCGCCAGATCCGTCCCACAGATAGTCGCCACTCTTCGTATGGGTCGATGTTTCGTTTTCGATATTGCTGTCCCCCGTGTCCATGATTACGGCATCTCCTGTTCTGGCCCGTGGCTGCTCGCGTTCGCACCCAGTATCGCGCGGAGCTGCTCCATGCCGCGGTGAAGATTGACCCGCACGGAACCGTGCGTCATCCCGGTGCGAGCCGCTATTTCAGGACCGGTCAAGCCCTCGACAAGCCGCAGCATCAGTGTCTCCCGATAGGCGTCGGGCAGGCCCCTGATCGCGTCGAGGATTGCGATGGCCGGGCCTTCCTGTTCTCCAGCAGCACTTACACGGCCGAGATGGTTGTCTGACCCATCATCCGCGAATGGGTCCGTTGGCACAGAGCGCCGGTGGTAGTCATTCGCCCGATTGCGAGCGATTGCTGCCAGCCAACCTCCAAACTTTCCGCTTTCCCGCAGCGTAGAAAGCCGAAGCATCGCTTTCAAAAAGACATCTTGGACCAAGTCATCCACATCGCTCAGCGGAACCTTCGCCAGTAGAACGCCGTGGACCATCCGGGCATAGCGCTCGTAGAGGCGCCCAAATGCCACCCGGTCCCCGTCTCTCGCCGCACGCACCAACATCGCATCGTCGGAGACTTCAGGCGCGGATCCTTCCCTCACGGCCCGACGTCCCAGGCCCGCCGCGAGCACGTCAGCTCCATCTCCTGAACTCGAAGCCATGCACGCAAAATCCCCACGAAATCATAGACGTTTACTGAAGAAGAAGTGTTAACAGCACATCGGCGTGGCTGCAGGAGCCGCTCCGATCAAGGTACTGTCGATATCGGCGGACTCGAGGGTGTTTCTCGAGAATGGCCCCTGAGGTACGACTCTCCCTGAAGGGTACGGGCTCTAGCCCGTACATACAGAAAACAGACGATGGGCTTTAGAGTCTGCGTGACAACCGTGAATTTGTTCGTCCTTTCAGATCCCACCCCGGGACGAGTCCCACAAGCGCAAACTTGTTTGGAATGCTTTTCTTTCAAACTCCCACAAAATCGTCATCCTGAAGCGGAGCGCCTCACGGATCTATCGCATAACGGACGGCTTATGGCGCGCAGTCGAAGAGCCTATCCTGAGCGTAGCCGAAGGAACCCCGAGGACGCTTATTCTGCCTATGCCGCTCGGAGCTTCTCAACCACCGAAGCCCGCACCGGTCGGACCGGCCACGGTTCCCTGGGGCCGAGATCAAGAACTGCCAGCGTCTGCCATGAAGCCGATGGTGTCCTTGAGATATGAGTGATCGGAACACGGAAATGCTTTTGCGATCTGGAGACCCAGATCCGGCAGCACGATGGCTCCGATTCCCTTTCACGGGAGGGACTCGATGAAATAGTACGAGCAGAGCCGTCCTTGGTTCTCGGCGTCCATTGGGCGAGATGAGGTGACACGATATCTTTCACCCGCAAGGCCGTTCATTCGCCGGAACATGTTGCTGGCGCCGCCGTCTTCTGGCCTAACAGAGATGAGGGCTTTAGCCCTCAGGTACGTTCCTCTTTCATTAAGCAACAGCTTGATAGCCCGTTGGAAACAACAATATGAGCCAAATCGCGCTGATTTTGGGCGGATGCTGGCCCCCGGGCGGATGGGCGCAATTCTCGTTCACCACATGTTCTGGCATGGTCGAAACAGTCTGCCGGCTTCCTGTCAGGTGGCCTAAGACGCCCAGAGTTCGCCATGTGCTCACCTCCCGCGCCTGCTGTGGTGGCAGATTCCAGATGCACCTAAAGCGGTTACTATTGTTTGCATTACACGGAAGCAACCGGATGCTAGACTCTCCCAGACGCTCAGAAAAACGAGAGTCGCGGAGGTTCGACTCCGCGGATGTGCCGTGTTGGGCGTCCCCCCCCTTGTTAACTACGGCTGACAAATATCTCTGTCTTTGTTACAAGGGGCCTTTCCGTGATTTCCTGTCTCTGGTGTGGGCCTTCGTTCGCCTTCAATCACAGTCGGCGACGCAGGAATACTCTGTGTGCATACCTGGTGATGCTCGCGGTCCTGCTGGCCGGGACTTGCCTGGGGCGCGCGCAGCAAACTTCTCAGTCACTGCACAATCACGTGCACCGCGAAGTCACAGGTGGGCAAGCGCCGCTTGTGGGTTCTCTGCCGCCGGGGCAGCAGATGAATCTTTCCATCGTGCTGCCACTGCGCAATCAGGCAGAATTGGCAAGCCTATTGCAACGGCTCTACGACCCCACCAGTCCCGATTTCCGCCAGTTTCTCACCGTGGATCAGTTCACCGAGCGGTTCGGTCCCACCGCTCACGATTACCAGGCCGCCGTTTCTTTCGCTCGGGCCAACGGTTTCACGGTCACCGGAACAGCGGCGAATCGGCTGGTCGTGCCCATCAGCGGCACGGTGGATCAGATCAACAGTGCCTTCCACCTGAGGATGAATGTCTATCGGCATCCCACGCAAGATCGCACCTTCTACTCTCCGGATCGTGAGCCGTCGCTCAATGTGAGTGTGCCCGTCGCGCACATCGCCGGCCTGAACAACTTCCATCTGCCGCATCCTATGCTGACAGAGCCGCAGCTCGCGCATGCGGTCGCGAACGTGTTCGGATCCGGCCCAGGAGGTTCTTATCTCGCCAGCGACATGCGCGCGGCGTATTACGGCGGCACCACGCTCGATGGCAACGGCCAGTCGGTGGGTCTTCTGGAGTTTAGCGGTTACGACCTCAGCGACGTGAACAGCACGTTCAGCAATGCCGGGCAAACCTACAACGTCGCCATCAATAACGTATTGCTGGATGGCGCTACGGGAGCGCCAGGCGGCGGGAACGGACCTGCTGAAGTGGTGCTGGATATTGTGCAGGCCATCGGCATGGCTCCAGGCCTCAGCCAGGTTCGCGTGTATATCGGGCAGGGTCTCGACGATGCGAACATCCTCAACACCATGGCCTCAGAGAACATCGCAAAACAAATCAGCAGTTCCTGGAGCTGGTACCCCGACGATCCGGGGACGGACGATGTCTTCTTCAAGGAATTTGCCGCACAGGGACAGAGTTTCTTCACTGCCTCCGGCGATTATGGCGCCTGGGATGCCTCGATCAGCCCATTTTTCTATCCGGCGGAAGACCAGTACGTGACGGCTGTTGGCGGAACCCACCTGACCACGAATGGCACCGGGGGCGCCTGGGCTTCAGAGACAGCCTGGAATTCGTTGGGAGATGGGAGCGGCGGCGGCATCAGTCCGGATAACATCCCGATTCCGGGCTGGCAAAGCGGCGTGGCCAACTCGTCCAATGCCGGTTCGGCCACCCTGCGCAATGTGCCCGATGTCAGCATGGAGGGGGATTTCGACAACTACGTCTGTAACCTGGGCTCGTGTAATGGAGGATGGGCGGGCACCAGCTTTGCGGCTCCTCGCTGGGCCGGGTTCATGGCGTTGGTCAATGAACAAGCTGTCGAGGCAGGCACCGCACCCAAAGGTGGCGTGGGCTTTCTCAATCCAACTCTTTATACCCTCGCGGAGGGATCCACCTACAGCAAAGATCTCCACGACGTCAGCTCCGGTAACAACGATACCGGGAATCAGCCGGTATGGTTTAGCGCCGTTACCGGCTACGATCTGGTGACCGGATGGGGAAGCGCCAATGGGCAGAACCTCATCGATGATCTGGCCGGGGCGCAAGTGCCGGGTTTCTGGATCCTGGGCACTCCCACTACTGTTTTGGTAAATCAGGGAGCTTCCAGTTCCACCACCATCAATGTGACCGATGCCGGCGGGTTTAGCGGGAACGTCACAATGGCGGTGACCACAGCGCTGCCCAGTGGTGTGACGGCATCGTGGGGCGCAAATCCGACTTCCGGGAGCAGTGTGCTGACTCTCACGGCCAGCAGTACCGCGCCCGCCTCAACCACCACTCTGACCATCACCGGCACCTCGGGTAACCTGAAGGCGACCACCAACATTACGGTGGCAGTTCATGCGCCCAGCTTTCTTCTTTCCGCTTCGCCGAGCAGCCTGGGGCTGAACCAGGGCGCTTCCGGAACATCGACGATCACCGTCGCCCCTCAATATGGATTTACCGGCAATGTGAACCTTGCCGTGTCGGGCCTGCCCAGCGGCGTGAGCGCTTCTTTCTCACCCCCTTCCACGACCGGGACCAGCACCCTGACCCTGACAGCAAGCAACACCGCCAGCGTGGGCAACAGCACGCTGACCATTACCGGCACCTCCGGCAATCTGACGGAGACCACCACCTTGTCGCTCTCCATCCATGGGCCAAGCTTTACGCTCACCAGTCCAGGCAACTTGAATCTGGGCCAGGGAACGTCAAGCACCGCGCCTATCTCCGTGACCCCCGAGTATGGATTTAACGGCAATGTGAACCTTGCCGTGTCCGGTTTGCCCCAGGGGGTCACTGCAAGCTTCTCCCCCAACCCCACGACGCATACAAGTACGCTGACTCTAACGGCGAGCAGTACCGCCAGCGTGGGCACCAGCACGCTGACCATCACCGGCACTTCGGGCAGTCTGACGGCGACCACCACCCTGACTCTTAGCGTATATGCGCCGACCTTTACACTTTCCAGCCCAGGGAGTTTGAACATCGGCCAGGGAATGTCAGGCACGACCTACCTCGTGGTGACCCCGTTGTATGGATTTACGGGCAATGTCACTCTTTCGGTCTCCGGGCTGCCCAGCGGCGTGACCGCCCTATGGAATCCGAACCCAACCACCGGCACCAGCATGCTGACGTTAACGGCAAGCCGTTCTGCCGCTCCAGGTACCAAGACGCTAACGATTACCGGCACCTCGGGCAATCTCACCGTAACTACCACTGTGACTCTTGGGATTTATGCGCCGGCCTTTACACTTTCCGGACCGGGGAGTCTGAACATTGGCCAGGGAACCTCCGGGACCGCCTTTGTCTATGTGAATCCTGAGTATGGATTCACCGGCAACGTGAATTTCTCCGTGTCCGGCCTGCCCAGCGGTGTCACAGCGTCGTTCTCCCCCAACCCCACCACCGGGTTCAGCACGCTGACTCTGGCGGCAAGCAGTTCTGTCCCGCTGGGTACCAGGACGCTGACGATCACTGGCACTTCGGGCAATCTGACCGAAACCACAACCCTGATTCTTACTGTCTATACACCCACATTTACGCTCTACAGTTACGGCTTGAATGTCGGTCAGGGGACCTCCGGAACCACCTATGTCGCTGTGAATCCACAGTACGGATTTGCCGGCCAGGTAAATCTTTCCGTGTCCGGCCTGCCCAGCGGCGTGACCGCATCCTTTTCCCAGAACCCAACCACCTCAAGCAGCACGCTGACGGTGACGGCCGGCAGTACAGCTCCCGTGGGCCAATACACACTCACCATCACCGGCACCTCCGGCACCCAGACCGTAACCACCACGATCACATTAGGGATCTATGTGCCCAGCTTCACCCTCTCCAGTTCCTCGAGTGTGGCTTTGGGCCAGGGCAGCTCCGGCACCTCGTACGTCTATGTGAATCCACAGTACGGATTCGCCGGCAATGTGAATCTCTCCGTGTCCGGCCTGCCCAGCGGCGTGACCGCATCCTTTTCCCTGAACCCAACCACCTCAAACAGCGTGCTGACGCTGACGGCGAGCAGCGCGGCTGCTCCGGGACAATACGCCCTGACCATTACCGGCACTTCCGGCACGCAGACGGTGACTACACCCTTCGCGCTGGGAATTTATGCGCCGAGCTTCATCCTCTCCCCGGGAAGTATCGCCGTTGGTCAGGGAGGCGCGGGCACCGCAAATGTTGGGGTGTACCCGCAATATGGATTCAGCGGAAGCGTGAACCTGTCTGTGTCCGGCCTGCCCAGCGGGGTCACAGCATCGTGGTCTCCGAACCCGGCCACCACATACAGCACGTTGACACTTACCACCAGCAACTCGGCAGCCCCGGGACAATACACCGTGACTATCACCGGCACCTCCGGAACCCATACGGTGACGGCCACGATGTTTCTGGGAATATATGTGCCGGGCTTCACGCTCTCTTCGTCCGCCTATAGCCTGAGCATGAACGAAGGCAGTTCTGCTACCGCCACCATCTATGCGAACCCGCAATGGGGCTTTACCGGAAGCGTGAACTTGGCCGCGTCGGGGCTGCCCAGTGGAGTGACAGCATCCTTTTCTCCCAACCCGTCCACCGGGAACAGCACGTTGACGCTGGTGACAAGCGACACGGCGACCCAGGGGAACGCGATCGTCACTATCACCGGCACCTCCGGAAGCCTGACCTCATCGACGACCATCAATCTGACCGTCAATACAGCCAAGTTTGCGATCAGCAATGCCCCCGGTGAAGTCAACCTGGCGCCAGGCGGTTCCGGGGAATCCACCATCTCTGTGATTCCTCAATATGGCTTCGATGGAAACGTCAGCTTTGCCGCCGCCGGCCTGCCCAGCGGTGTGACCGCGACCTTCTCTCCGAATCCGAGTGCCACCGGAGCCAGCGTGCTGACTCTGGCGGCAAGCAGTTCTGCGCCGCTGGGGACGAAGACGCTAACCATTACCGGCACCTCGGGATCGCAGACTGCGACAACGTCTTTAGTCATGACCATCGGGACCGCGGCCTCCACCTCGACAACGCTGCAGATTTCTTCGGCCGGCAACCCGGTCACCTCCGTCGCATCCGGTACGGTAGTGATGCTGACCGCTGCAGTGAAGGGCGGGTCCACAGCCCCGAGCGGGCAGGTGAACTTCTGCGATGCGACGGCGACGTACTGCGATCCAATCCATCTGGTCGGCAGCGCCCAGTTGACGAGCGCGGGAACGGCAAGTCTTCAGTTCATCCCGGGAATGGGAAGCCACAGCTACAAAGCTATGTTTACCGGCACTCTTGCCGATGGAAAGAGTGCCTCCGTCGCGTCGAGTCTGACCGTTACTGCCTCACAAGTGTCGACAACAACCATCGCTCAGAGCGGAAATCCAGGTGATTACACACTGACCGCCACCGTAACGGGACAAGGACCGGTTGCCTCGGGAGGAACCGTGTCTTTCCTCGACACGAGCAACGCGAACTCCGTGCTGGGGAGTGCGGCTCTGGGCAACGGCGTGGCGACTCTCAGCTGGCAGAATCCCCAGTCGCCCGCCACTGGCGCACAACCGGGGTCCATCGCGCTCGCCGATTTCAACGGTGATGGCATCCTCGACATGGCGGTAGCCAATGCAGGCAGCAATACACTGACCATCCTGCTTGGGAAAGGGGACGGCACCTTCACGGCCACTGCCTCGAGCCCGCAAACGGGTATCGATCCCTCATTCGTAACCGTAGGAGATTTCAACCGAGACGGCAAAGCCGACCTGGCTGTTGCCAACCTTAGCAGCAACAACGTGACCATCCTTCTCGGCAACGGAGACGGTACGTTTACGGCTGCCGCCTCAAGTCCGGAAACCGGCTCCCAACCGCAGTCGATGGCCGTCGGGGACTTCAATGGCGACGGCATCCTGGATCTGGCCGTGCTCAACGCTGGGATCAATACGGTCACCGTTCTGCTGGGCAACGGCGACGGAACCTTTACCGCTTCTCCCTTGAGTTCGCAAACCGGCGGCCAGCCAAGATCGCTGGTGTCCGGAGACTTCAACGGAGATGGTTCCCTGGATCTCGCCGTGACCAACGGCGCCGCCAACACGGTGACGATTCTGCTGGGCAATGGGGACGGATCGTTTACCGCGGCGCCAAGTCCGGCCGCGGGCACCTATCCTTATGCAGCTGCCGTTGGAGACTTTAATCTGGACGGCAAGCTTGACCTGGCCGTGGCGAGCGTAACGGGCGGTTCCGTGACCATTCTGCTGGGCAATGGAGACGGAACGTTTACGGCGGCGACGGCAAGTCCATCGGTGGGCTCCACGCCCGTCTCCGTTTCGGTCGCGGACCTGAACAGAGACGGCAACCCCGACCTGGTGGTAGCGAACGGAAACAACGGCACGGTCACCATTCTGCTCGGCAATGGGGACGGTACGTTTCGCTCACCAAGCAAACAATCGGCAGGCACAGATCCCTTTTCCATCGTGGTTGGGGACCTCAACGGCGACGGCATCCAGGACCTGGCAGTCGCGAACACCTACGGGAACAACGTAAGCGTTCTCACTGTGCAGTTGACACAGGTTGCGACAGCCACAGCGACCGGCATCTCGCCGGCTGGCTCCGGAACGCACAATGTTGAGGCAAGCTACCCCGGAGACAGCAGCTACCGGTCCAGCGTTTCCGCTACAACGCCACTGACTGCAGAACTCATCACGCCCACGCTGACCGTCACTCCGTCCTCCTCAAGCATCACCACGGCGCAGGCGCTCGCGGTGACCGTGACCGTCAGCGCCGGAAGCGGCAACGCCGCACCGGCTGGTTCCGTTACGCTGACGAGCGGAAGTTATAGCAGTCAACAAACTCTGGCCTCAGGCACAACCACATTCAACCTGGCTGCAGGCGCGCTTCCGGTGGGCAAGAATACCCTCAGCGCGACGTATACGCCTGACGCTTCCGCAGCCAGTGCATATACAACCGCAACCCAATCCGCCGGCGTCACCGTGGTGCAAGCGCTAGGCACAATCGCTCCAACCATAACCGTGAAGGCTTCCATTGCGACCATTACCGACCTGCGAAAGCGTTCAGGTGACGGTCTCGCTGTCGGGTGGAAACGGGCAAGCGACGCCGACCGGGAGCATTTCACTGTCGAGTGGCGCCTACAATGCGCAGCAGACCTTGTCCGGTGGGGTGGCCACCTTCACCATTGCGCCGGGAAGTTTGAGCAGCGGCGCCAATACATTGACAGCTTCTTATTCAGGGGATGCAACCTATGCCACCGCGAGCGCGACGACTGTTGTCACCCTCGCTCCGTTTGTGATGTCCGTGCTCCCTCTGTCCCCGGTTTCTCCCGGGTCGAGTGCTACGGGGAGCGTCACTCTGACGGCTGGCAGCACATATTCGGGAACCATGAACCTGACTTGTTCTCTGATGGCTTCTCCGGCGAATGCACAGAGTCTACCCACGTGTAGCCTGAATCCGGTGAGCATGAATCTCGCATCCGGCGGAAGCGGAACCGCTGTGCTGACTGTGACCACCACTGCAGCTTCTCCTGCTTCGGCACGGCTGAACTTCTGGCCCATGGGCGGAGGTTCAATTTTGGCAGCTCTGATCCTGTTCGGCATACCGTCGCGGCGTCATCGCTGGGCATCGGCACTGATGGTGTTGTTGGTCATGGCCGGTGTGGGGGTCATAGGATGCGGAGGAGGTGGAACAGGTGCGAGCCAAAAAGCTGCGCCACCCACTACGCCGGCCACAACCGCAGGCAGCTATACATTTACCCTGACGGCGACAGACGCAGCCAATTCGAAGCTCACAACCTCTACAAACGTCACCCTCACCGTGGAGTAGCCGTTGCGTCTTTGGACGGGATCCGGAGGCGGGCGATCACGTATTGACTTCCAATGACGGATTTGTGACTGCCGCCAAGCCGGCTATTGAGAATTTTGTTTCATTCTCGATGAGTACATTGGCGACGTTCCATCAACTGAGTTCGGCCCGTATTACTTCCTGTTTGGCGATTACTCGGGAGCTTCGATCGTGCGACTGATTGCCGTCCTCACTTCATGAGAAGAACGATCAACGTGGCGGCGGTCGCCAGATGAAGGAGGATATGCGCAGTGTTTGGGACCATCCCATTGCGCGTCGGCAAAAAGGAATGCGTTTTGCCGAACATAATTTGATAACGGGCGGCTCGCTTCGGTTCCGGCCGGAAAAGATAAGGTATCCACCAGGCGCGGATTTGCCCGATGAAGAGCAGGCCATAGCTAATAACAAGCCAGTCGTAAAGCCAGTCGGGATACGGTCGTCTAAAGTGCAATAGGCTAAAGCATAGCCCGATGGTCCACGGTACACTTTGAATGAGCGTCACAGTGATAAGCTGGCGTCTCGTATCCTGGCTGCGTACCGCCGCGACATCGTTGAGACGCCCAAGCGGAATCCAATCGTGAACCCAGAGAAAAAGAACCTGAAACACTTGGAGAGCGAGCAAAACCATCTCGACTTCGCGATTTACCGGGAAATGCTGCTGTGGCATTCTCGCCCCTTAGCACCATTATGACCTCGATTGCTCCCGGGTCAAAGGCAAACAGGAAGCAATCCACCTGGACGAATAATCGGCATCACAGCAATGTGGATCGCGCTGAATCCCCGGCGCTGCGGCGAGTTAGCAAGAATCGAGCCCTTCGAATCAGTAGGAGAAGTCAGTTGCTGTCGCGCATGATCGTCAGAGGGTCTACGTTGGAAGCGCGACTCGCGGGAATCACGCTCGCAATCATTACGGCTAACGCCGGCAAGAGCGGGGCGACCATCCACACCCAGAATGGTGGTGAAGTGATGCTTACTGTATCGGCTATCAATAATCTCAAGAGCGCAAGAGACACTAAGCTCCCTATCACAGTGCCGAGGAGGGCAAGCCGGCCTGCATTTTTTAGGACCTTAAAGACAATGCGCCAGCGTTGGGCTCCGAGCGCAAGGCGAAGAGCCAGCTCGCGCAGGCGCTGACGTTCAGCATCATTCTGGGCGCAAAATAGACCAAGGATACTGAGTATCAGCCCACTGGATGCCGACGCGCCGCCTATCAGCGTCGTGATCCGCAACGGCGCGAAGGCCGATTGAGCCAACTGCGTATCGAGTGTTTTTATGACCGCAGGAGCCAAGTCATGCCCTGGCACGGACTCAATCCGGCGTCGAAGATCGGCAAGTAGACGGCCGTTCCGCTTCGAACTTTTGATAATCAGCGTCATGCGCGGCGGCCGCTCCTGCCACATCGGAAAGTAAATGGTAGGTTCTGCGTGCTGCTGGAATGTCCCGAACACCTGTGACCCGACTACCCCGATGATCTCAGTTCTGGCGCCGCGGTCGTCGACGATACCAGCGCCGAGCGGTCCGCCGCTGAAGTAGAGATCAGCGGCTTCTTGATTGATCACGCCCACCCGACCCTGACCAGGGACTTGATGTTCGGTGAACCCCTGGCCGGCGATCAACGGCAGGTCGAGTGCACTGAAATATGCCGGTGACACAACGTTCGCGCTTAACTGGATGTCCGTCAGCGGCGAGACAGGTACACGAAACCGCGCATGCCTGATTGGATTCGGTGCGTCTGAATGATCTATATAGCCGTAGTAAATAGTTGGGCGTTTTTGCTGCAACGCATACTTTGGAGCTCTCTTGACCACGCCGATGATTTCGATCGGCACCCCCGCGGGGTCTTGTACAACCACGCCGACCGTCTCTCGGCCGAAAAGTTCTGCGGACGCCTCCTCATCTATGACCGCGACCCTCGTTTGATCCCTTAAGCCAAACATCCTCCCGGCAATGGGTTGTTTGTCTAACAATTCGAGCGAGCGAGGTGTAAGCCACTCAATGTCCATCTCGACGTCGCGAAGCTGTAAAGATGGCGGCTGGACTCTAAAAGAGCTCCACGTTGGTCGATTGCCGGGAGGCAGGTCCGTCCAAGCCAATGGTGACAGATTGGTCGCGGCCGATCTTGCCCTCCGCTCGACTTCGTTGAAATAGTTGAGATCAACTTCAGGTTGCGGCTGCGCTTGGACGGTTGCAAGGATCGGATCGCCGAGGCGATGTCCGGCGTTTGTTTCCAGCGCCGAGTGAAGACCTTCGAGGAGAAAAGCCGTACAGACTACGAGCACGCAGCAGGTCGTAATTTGTCCAACGACCAAGCCGGCTCGCAGACGTTCCATTGTTTTCGATGGCAGCCCGCTTTCGCGTTGAAGAATGGTCCACGGACGATCAGTTACTGTTGCAAAGACCGGCATCATTCCGCATGCGACGGTAATGCCCACAGATAATATTGAGGCCGTAACGATAGAGAGCAAATGCGGCGCGAAGACGAGGCGCTCCGCATCCTCTTCAAAGAGCAAAGCCGGGATAACACGCGCTGTCCAAACGGCTAGCAGTATGCCCAAAGCTCCACCGGCAAGAGAGATGACGATACTATCTGACAACAACTCCCCCATCAGTTTGGCACGGGTCGCGCCGAGCGCGATGCGAAGAGACGTCTCATGTGACCGCCTCAAAGCTCGTCCAAGCAGGAACGAAGCAACGTTGATACAAGCGATAAAAAATACAGCGCCAGACGCGCAATTGAGTAACGTGCCGATGCGCGATAATCCCTGGACCATTCTCGGTGCGGTGCCGGTGAAAGGAATTACACTCACCTCACTGGAATTGTCGAAGTTCCGGCGAACAGCCGCCTGTGCTTGACTGGTTGAAACGGTGCGGCGAAGACGCGCGAGAACCCACAAATCTCGCCGGTTTCGATCTGCGCCTTGCAGGCTTCTATCTTGTGAGGGCATCCAAACATCTACGATGCGGTCGCTATATAAACCTTCCAGGCGATCTTTCGCAATCCCAGTGATCCGAAAATCTGTGTCGTTGACCCGAACCTGGCCGCCAATAACATTCGCCCTGCCGTCGAACTCCCTTTGCCACATGTGGTGGCTGATAACTACCCCGGCTCCTGGCGATAGGTCGAGGACTCCGGCTACATTGGGCGTGACGGCGGCGACAATCGCGATCTCCGATCGGTCATTAATCGTGATGTCGCTGGGTGTAATTCGGGCCGCACCGATCCAATCAAACGCATCAACGCGGTTTTTGAGCAGCAGATATTCGTTACCTGAGAGTGGTCCTGCCTCGCGGAGGCGGCCTTGCCTGAATATCGATACAATTCTGTCAGCGCCTCTAAGCGGAGAACGGGGGTGAGTCAGTCCCTGGACGAACCCGTACACGGAAGCATTGCTGCCTACCCCAAGCGCAATCGTAAACAGCAGAGCGAGCGACAGACCCGGCGCCCGCGCGAACCCTCTCGCTGAAGTGCGAATAGTGAAAAGACTTCGGGAGATGATCACCTAATCTACCGTGCAAGTGAGACACCACAAAGAACAGGCATTTTCTTTGATTTACGAGAGCTTAGCGGTCTTTTGCGTCCAGTTTCGGCTCTACGTGTCCATATGTGGACAGGTAAAGGTAGCGAACCGCACCACTCAAAGCGCCTTTGAACGACTATATCCACCAGACCTGAATTCCGGCACTCCGCTCAGCTTCCCTGCCGATCGAATCCTAATTACCTCTGGGCCCTAATTTACCTCTAGGCCATCGAGGCGAACGTTATTACGAATAGGGTGAAAGCCCAGCCATTACCGGCGTTGCCGGCGGCTTAAGCCCGTCTGGAAGCTCGAAAACCGCGAGCGCCCTACCGCGCGGCTGAACTTGATCGCAATAGGTATACTGTCGGTACGTTTCGGTCCATTTGCCTTGGAGCGCCTTACCCAGACCCCCCTCACTGGGAAATTTCATTGATGTACTGCCGAAGTTAAGAGATTGAAGAAACTACGCTGTTAGTGTCATGGGTTGGCGTGCATGAGGGTCCTTACCAGAATCTCCCAGTTGCTGCTTCCGCTGATGCTGGTCATCGCCGCGTCCATCGGCTGGAGCCAGATTGCAGAAGATCCTGGGAGCAGTGGCGGAGGGTTAAGCCCGCAGGCAAGCAACCCGAACTCCCTCAGCGGAGTGGTCGTGAACAGCATCACCGGTCAGCCCATCTCACGCGCGCTGGTGCAAATAGGTGAGCATGCTGCACTCACCGGCCACGATGGGCGTTTCGAATTTGAGAATGTTACCGAAGGCACCGGCGCGCCCACAGCGTTTAAGCCAGGGTATTTCCCCAAAGACAACGGCGTTCCTCCACAAGATCATCCCATCGTTCTCGAGCTTATCCCCGAGGCGATTGTTTCTGGCACCATCACTGATGCGAATGGCCAGCCAATTCAGGATCTACGCATCCAGCTCAAAATGCTGCAGCCACGGATCGGGCTTAGCCATTGGCAACAGATTCAATCCACCACGACCAATGTGGAGGGAGAGTTCCGGTTTGCTGGGCTCGAGGCGGGAAAATATTCCCTTGCCACCGGCTTCCATGTCGAAGGTTTGCCGGAAGCAGCGTCTTCGGTTGCCTTCGTGCCGACCATCTACCCTCCGCTCCAGGGAGATGGAAGCAGTGGCGCCCTTACGCTCAAGCCCGGCGATCATATAGAGGCGCAGCTAGACCCTCCCGTCGAGAAACTCTACGCCGTGACCGGAATTGTCTCTGGCTCGCCCGCGCGGGGTGCAGTGTTCCAGGTAGAAACGCAGGACGGCGAAATGATCAATCCTCCTACCCGCTTCAATCGAGAGAGCGGCACATTCCGCATGATGCTGCCCAGTGGCTCCTATCGGCTCATGTTGCATTCCGCTGTCGAGGGCGCACCGCTCTTCGGCGTCCAGGAGATTTCCCTGGGTCACGCCCCGCTGGAAGGAGTCATGGTCAACCTTAATCCGCTGCCATCCATTCCCGTCGAAGTCGAGTTCCAGACCGTTAGCACTGAATCGCAAGATAACAAAGACACCGGCCCCCGCTTTGTGAACGTCTCCCTGCAGGATAACGATTCCGCAGGCCCGATGCGCGTATTCTCCAACCAGCCTGCAGGGCCGGCCGGCGCCCAGGCATCCGATAGTGGACGATCGCTGGTTATCCGGAATGTTGAGCCTGGCCGCTACGAGTTACAAGTCTTTACGCCGCCGCCGTGGTACCTGGCATCGGCATCGTGCGGCAACGTGGACCTTACACGCGATCCTCTTGCGATCGGGGTGGGTGTTGCCCCGTGCACCATCCACGCTGTGCTCCACAATGATTGCGCCTCGTTGAAGTGGTCCATCGCTACGGTGGATGCGAGCGATCACCAGAGCGGGACGCGGCCGGTCTCTGTCATCGCGATTCCGCTGGGAAACTTAACCCAATCTCCGAGCTTCTCAGGCGGTCAAGGGCCTGCGGCAGCCGGCTCTCCTGCTCAAGGGTCGTTTGAGCACCTCGCCCCCGGCCGCTATCTGGTCATTGCGCTCCAACATCTGCAGGAACTACCTTACCGCGATGCCGCCGCACTCGAACGGTACTTGCCTCTGGGTAAGGAAGTCACGCTCACACCAAACGCCAAGTCGGAAGTGCAGCTGGATATGGTAGCGGGAGAACTGTAGATGTTCTGTTTGCCATACAAGCCCATCGCGCACTCATGCCGATCGAAGTACTGTGAAAGGGAAAGAACGCATGCATCCTTTCCTGGACGCACATTGCTTGGAGTCGCATCGCTGGTGCTGACGCTGGTTTGTGCAACGGCCGCGCAGCAGCAGGAGCCGCCCGCTTCCTCTACTTCCGCGACGTGGCGGATAAGCGGCAAGGTAGTCGATGCGCGCAGCGGACAAGCTCTGGCACGATGTGTGGTCGGAATCAGCCCCAGCCAGGAGAGCACGCAATCCGTATCGACGGTGACGGGAGAAGATGGGCAGTTTGTGTTTGCCGGCCTCGAATCGGGGAAATATCGGCTCACCGCCACCAGGCGCGGCTATCTCACCCAGTCTTACCAGCAACACGAAAGCTTTTCTACCGCGATTGCCGCAGGTCCGAATCTCAAATCCGAAGGGTTGATCTTCAACCTGATGCCCCAGGCGGTGTTTTACGGAGTTGTTACCGATGAGGCCGGCGAACCGATACGCGGCGCGCAGGTTCGACTCTTTGAGGATCAGGGCCGCGGCGGCCTTCGATCGATTCAGGGGCGGAAGATGGCGCGGACGGACGACCGCGGGATGTACGAGATTGCTGACATCTCGCCGGCCAATTATTTCCTGGGTGTCTCTGCCCAAGCCTGGTATGCCCAGCAATTAAGGCGGCCAGCGCCCGCTAACACACCCGGCGAACTCGATTCCAGTCTCGATGTAGCCTACCCCACCACCTACTATCCAGCGGTAACTGACTCTGACGAAGCAACGCCGATCCCGGTGAAGGGCGGCGAGCGCATCCAGGTGGACATGACCTTGACCGCTCAGCATGCCATGCGCCTTCGCCTGCCGCTTCCTCAGGGCCGTCTTGGGGGCTATGGCGTTTCGCTCATGCAATCCGTCTTCGGTGAGTCGGAACAGGTGCAAACTGGGATGCAAGTGCTCAAAGACGGTTTTATGGAAATCGAAGGCGTGATTCCCGGTCGATACGACGTCACTGTCACCCAATTTGCCGCCGGTCCTCAACCAGCGTCGACGCATTTCACAGCAGACGTCGCTGCCGGCACAACCGAGTTACGCGAAGAGAGCGGTGCCGGGGAGGCGACGGTCACCGGCAAAGTGATCTCACTCGAGAACAAGATCCCGTCTGGCAGGATGGCCCTGGTTTCCCTGCACCCGCGTCGGGAATATTCCGCCCAGATCGACCAGGCCGGCGAGTTTTCCATGAGTGTGCCGGAGGGCGAATACGAGGTCGTCGGGCGGATCCCCCGAAATTATCTGGCAGCTGTTTCTTCGCCCAACGCATTGGTGAAGGGGCGCATGCTGCAGGTCAAGGCCGGCGCAGCTGCAAAATTGCAGATCGTAGCGGGTACCGGCTACGGTCAAATCGACGGCTGGGCCGAGTTAGCCGGGCAGCGGGCAAGCGGAGCCATGATCTTACTAGCGCCCGAGGATGCAAAAGACAACCACATTCTATTCCGTCGTGACCAGAGCGATTCTGATGGCTCCTTTTCGCTTCTCAATATCATCCCGGGGCGTTACCGGCTGCTGGCAATTGCGAACGGATGGGACCTGGAATGGGCGGATCCAAATGTGCTTGATGCTTTTCAGAAAAAGAGTATTCCAATCGTGATCCAAGCAAACGAAAAGTTGAAGGACACAGTAGAAGTCCAGTCGCGGTAGGAGATAGTGGCGAACCTTAAGATTGGAACAATAGGTTTTGCTGTCGCCGAGTTTTCTGGTAGTCACTCCTCTGATGCTTTGTATCAGGGCACGACTTTAGTGGGCCATAAAGTCCCAACAGAAATTCGGGCTTTAGAGTCCGTGTGAGAACTCCATTTCCAAACTCAGTCCCGCAGGGACGTCTGAACTTAGCCCAGGACGCCAGTCCTGGGTTGGATTTGAAAGGACGACCCAGTCCCGGAGGGACGGCTGAAAATACGCCGCCACGCAACCTGGACAACCTTCAGCCGTCCCTGCGGGACTCAATCATGTTTAACGGTGTACCCAGGACTGGCGTCCTGGGCTAAGTTCAGACGTCCCTGCAGGACTGAGTTTAGAAATGGAGTTCTCACGCGAACGCTAAAGCCCATCGTGCTTGTTCCTGATGTACAGGCTTTAGCCCCTGAGGTCCCTCCCTCTTTTCTGAAGAGGTGCGGGGTTCAGCCCCTACATATAGGAAAACAATACGATGAGCTCTATAGCCCCCGCCCAGATCCCATCGAGTCCCATTCTCTCCTGCCGCTCTTTCTCTCTATCATTTCGGCATCGGAATCGACAAGGCCTTGCCGGCCCCGCGTTCGGCGACCCAGATCGTGTCGCCAGCAGGCTCGACTGCGGTTGGTGTCTTCAGTCCCTCCTTGATGACCGTGACGCTGGCCTTATCGCCATTGACAGTAATAACCGAAATCTTGCCGCTGCCGTTCTCGGCAACGAGTAGCTTGCCATTAGCTGCGCGCATGCCATCCGGTCCTTTCACCGGCTGATCCATCCAGATATCGACAGGTTTTCCGGCCTTGCCGGAAGCGTCCACCGGGATACGGTACAGATTGTTCGAGAACACATTGTTGACATACAGCGTGCCATCCAAAAAGGTGATCCCGTCAATGCCATAGAGGGCGTGATCTTCCAGAAAGAGTTCGGCAGTCTTCGCGCCGGCTGGCAGCCTGTAGATTTTGCTATTAACGGTGTCGCTGATGTAAAGCGCCTTGTCCGGTCCGACCGAGAAATCGTTGCAGACACTGTTGTCACCAGGCAGGTTCCAACGAAGCTTTTCGGCGCCAGTGGAGAGATCAAAGCCCCTCAGGGCGGTATGACGATTTGCCGGCGTTGTGCCGGGCACCGGCGTTAGCTGGCATGCCCACAACGTGTTGGTAGCGGCATCGGCAAGCATACCGAAGAAAAAGGTGCCGGCACCCTCCGCGCTGGCATCCACAAATTTCTCAACGGTGGTCGAGCCCGGGCGCACCTTGTAGATGAACGGAGTACTCGCGCTACCGACGATCAGTACCCCACCTGGTGCGAGAGTCAAACTCTCTGGTTGGGATTTATCGTCAACAATAAGAATTTCAGCGGCAGACGCAGCCTGTGCAAGGCCCGTTAATAATACGACGCAGGCGGCAATCCGTCGCGCACTTGAATTCGGCATACTCAAATCTCCTCAGGCTTTTTGATTTCAATGCAGACCCGATCACGAATCAATACCCTCTTGCCAAACCAGTAGGCTCGAAGAGATATATACAGACGATACACTCCTCTAAACTTTATCGAGCCGTCCACTTTATCCTCCCTTCCCCTAAACTGATTAGGAGTCAAGAAGAATTACAAATTTGACCGCCTTGATAAAAAAAGGACTCATCACCCCTCCCAACGGAAAACTGGAGCCACGCACGGCGGCTCACTCAGTAAAACCTCCTCATCTGGCCACCGAAGTTGCCGCAAATAAGAAGGCCCCAAAAGGCTCATAATCATCATATAGTTTGCAGATTGTCAGATGCAGATGTTTTCCTTGACAACCCCAATCACGACACATATATAAGGATGCGACTCAAATCCAAAGCTTATTTGCGTCATTGGTTGATTGAGGGCTCCGTTCCCTATGAAGTTAAAAAATCGAAACGTCTGTTTGTTCATGTCCCTCTGCATAGCCGCCATGCTCAAGGGGCAGACGTCGAAAGATCCCGCTAACGTGAACTGGAGCGACTACGGTGGCGGGGTGGACGCGATGGCGTACTCCCCCTTGCAGCAGATCAACAAAACCAATGTGAACCAACTGGTCCAGGCCTGGTTCTTTCCCGTGCCGGGCACCAGCGCCAGGTTCGACTACAGCCCCTTGATCGTCGACGGCAAAATGTATGTTCTCGGCAAGGGCGACGAGATTGTTTGCCTCGATGCCGCGACCGGTACGGAAATTTGGTCACACCCGACCACAGGAACTCCCATCGACCGGGGTATCAACTACTGGGAAAGCAAAGACCGCGCAGACCGCAGACTCATCTTCGCCGCTGATAGTTATCTGCAGGAAATCGACGCCAGCACCGGCGCCGCTATCTCCACCTTCGGCACCGATGGGCGCATCAATTTGCGTGAGGGCCTCGGCCGCGATCCCAAAACCATCCCCCAAATTCAAACCGGAACACCCGGGCACGTCTTTGAAAACATGATCATCCTGGGCTCAGCCACCAGCGAAGCCTATGGTTCCCCGCCAGGCGACATTCGTGCCTACGATGTACTCACCGGCAAAACAGTGTGGAGCTTTCATACCCTTCCCCACCCCGGCGAATTCGGCTACGAAACCTGGCCGAAGGACGCGTGGAAGTACGTTGGTGGAGTGAACACCTGGGGCGAATTTGCCATCGACCAGAAACGAGCTATTGGATATTTCCCGGTGGGTTCGCCCACCTACGATTACTGGGGCGGAGATCGTAAAGGCGCCGGCTTGTTTGGAGATTGCTTGCTGGCCCTTGATTTGCGAACCGGCAAACGTCTTTGGCACTTCCAGACCGTCCATCACGACCTGTGGGACTACGATCCGACGGCGGCGCCCAAGTTGTTGACGGTGCGGCATAATGGCAAGCGTGTCGATGTGGTCGCCCAGGCTACGAAATCCGGCTTTCTCTTTGTGTTTGATCGCGTATCGGGAAAACCGCTTTGGCCGATCGAGGAACGGCCCGTTCTCAAGAGCGATGCGCCCGGAGAAGAATCCTGGCCCACGCAACCGGTTCCCACCAAGCCACCACCGTTCGCCCGCCAAAGCTTCACTGCCAACGACGTCAACCCCTACGCGAGTGACGAAGACAAGGCACGCATTCTCGAGATATTGCGCAACACCAATAACCACGGCATCTTCACGCCGGGTACAGACAAGAGCGACTCGATCCAGTTTCCAGCCGACGATGGAGGCGCGAATTGGGGCAACGGCGCAGCCGATCCGACAACCGGAATGGTTTATTTGCGAACCGCGGATTCCCCAGAGTTGAAGTACAAGTTGACGCCGAAAGTTCCGCTGATGGTACCGCCCGGGGCTACACCCGAAACCCAGGGCCACGTGATCTTCGCTCAATTGTGCCAGAGTTGCCATGGCCCAAACCGCACAGGTGTCATGTCCCCTAAGGATATAGGAATCGACAAGTTCAAAAAGGTCATCCGCGGCGGTGAAGGCGAGATGCCAGGATTTTCGGATCTACCAGAACACTATCTGGATTCGCTCGCAGCATACATTTCCAATCCAACCGTGGCTGGTCCGGCGCGCAGAGCCGGCGCCGGCGGTGGAATGGAACGCTTGCCGCCACCTCCGGGGATCACGCGCTATTTCGGCAACTACGAAAATCGAATTCTCACGAACGACGGGCTCCCGGCGATCAGCCCGCCATGGACCTCTCTGGTGGCCATTGATCTGAACAAGGGAGAGATTCGATGGAGAGTTCCCTTGGGCGTCGTGCCCGGTCTGGCTGCCAAAGGCATTAAAGACACGGGCTCGTCGAGAGTAACGTTGGCCGCGAACAGGACTGCACCCGTGGTGACAGCGGGTGGGTTGGTTTTTATCGCCAGCTGGGCGGATCGCACCATCCATGCCTACGACAAAGAGACTGGCCAGTTGCTTTGGGAAAAAGAGATTGATGCGAATCCCGAGGGACTTCCTTCCGTGTACGAAATCGACGGTCGACAGTACATCGTCTTCTGTGCCGCCGGGCATCCGGCAGAAACCGCGGTCGCGGAGGGCTTCGCCTGGAAAGCGGGAAAGGCCGAGGCACAAGGCTACTACGTGTTTGCCCTGCCTAAAGCAGTGACCCGCGAGGAATGAAATGGGCTTACCTTCTCCTCATGTTGTCCTCGCAAAGGAACCAAATGTTGTCTGTGCAAAAGGATCAAACGTCGTCCGTGCGAAGGAGCCAAATCTTGTCCTTGCAAAGGAACCAAATCCTGTCCTTGTAGAGGAACCGACGGGTGCCCCACATCTCGCTCGTTTTTCGCGAGATGTGGGATGCCGCGGCACTACACCGGCAACCTTCACAATCTATGAACCAGGGATATCAAGGTTCGCGTATCCCACATCTCGCGAAAAACGAGCGAGATGTCCGTGGTTGGCAGAAATCCTAAATGGACTTTCTTCTCGGAATACGACTCGTCCGTATACTATGCGCGTCTTACTGCTGCTATCAGCTGTGACTGCGACGCTTCTCTGCGTGCACCTGCAACTGGCAGCACAGGATATCGATTCCAACGTCACCTCGGCCAGCCGTACCTCGGCAACCATCGCCGACGGGATCAAAGATCCCGCTGAGAGATCCGCGTTTATCACTATCTCGAAGACCACTGATCCCCAAACTCTGCTTGCCCTCACACGTTCGTTTCTGGAGAGATATCCTCGCTCTGCCTTCCTGGCACAAGTGTCGGAGGGAGCAGCTCGCTCCAGCTTTGACCTCGGAGCTCTTAAATCCGGCCTGGACTACGCGAAGTTCTCTCTCTCCCTGCTGCCCGAGAATCCATTGTTGCTGGTTGCAGTCGCCGATGTTCAGGCAGTTCTCCACCAGGACGAAGCAGCTATGGCCAGTGCCCGCGATGCCCTCGATTACCTGGATCGATTTGATCGCCCGCTCAAGATCTCAGAACAGGATTGGCCGGATGCGAAAAGAAAGCTGCAGGCCACTGCCTGGTTTGTCATGGGTCGCGCGCTCGTCAACGAAGCATTACAACAACCAGCAAATGCAAATCGAACATCGCTCATTGAACAGGCAATGGCCGCGCTTGATCACGCCTCCGCTCTGAAACCTGGGGACATGGAAATCATCTATCTACTGGGTGTTGCCCACCTGTCCGCAAACAATTCCTCCACGGCAGCGATGGAATTCGCCACCGTATATCGGCACAACACAGAACTTGCGCCGCAAGCTCGGAAGCAATTGGCGGCGATCTACGAAGCGGCTAAACCGAAGCCGCAAACCACCTTTGAAGATTTTGTCAGCAGCCTGCAGAATCGAACGGCCCCAGCCCTGCCGTCACCACCAGCGGAGGCTCAAATTTCCGCAAGCAAATTGCCCGCATACGCCGGCTCCCAGGCATGCGGACGATGCCACGTGGACATTGTTCATCAGTGGGCGCAGAGCGGCATGTCGAAAATGCTGCGCCCCTATCTCGCGCAAAATATTATGGGAGACTTCGAGAAAAAGAATGAGTTCTATGAAGGCGATGATATCGTCTACCGCAATGGCAAGGTTCAAATCACACCTCATGAGGATCCCACGCTCTTCGCGCGCATGGTCATCCGAAGCGGCCGCCACTACTTCGACATCAAGGAATCCGACGGCCGCTGGCACTCCTATCCAGTCGATTACACCATCGGCTCGAAATGGCAGCAGGCCTACGCCACCAAATTACCCAACGGACAAATCCACGTTTTCCCTATCCAGTACAGCGCCGTCGAAAAGAAGTGGTTGAACTACTGGAAGGTCATCGACGCGGCGGGCAGCGAACGTGCCGATCCCGCGCAATGGGAGAGACTCGACGGCTCCACCAGCTACGAGTTAAATTGCGCTGTCTGCCATACCAGCCAACTACGCAACCCACTGGGCAAGAGCCTCAGTGCAGATAATGTTGTTTTTCGCGAACCTGGCATCGGTTGCGAAATGTGCCACGGCCCTTCAGCCAGCCACGTTGAAGCCATGGCGAATGGCAAGTTCTACCCCAGGAAACCTCTCGATCCTCCAGTCGATTTCAACCGGATAACCAATCGCGAATTCGTCGCCATTTGCGCCCAATGCCACATGCAATCCAATGTGCACCGCGGCAGTCCCTTGGGAGAATTGAACTACTCCAGCACCGGCACTTTCTTTCTCAAGAACGCCGCATTGCCTTTAGGTGAGTTTACCCGTGGTGCCTTTTACAAAGATGGGCGCTTCACCCAGGCCACCTTCATGGTCGAAGCGCTGGAACGCTCTCAATGCTTTCGCAGAGGCCAAGCCAGTTGCGGCACCTGCCACGATCCGCATGCGCACGATGAGTCATCGAACCTGACTTCGCTCAAATTCAAAGACCAGCCCGACCTGATGTGCACCGGTTGCCATACGCAATTCCAGGAGAAAACCCAGGCTGCGGCTCACACCCATCATTCCAGCGCCAGCGAGGCGAGCCGCTGTGTCTCCTGCCATATGCCTCGTATTATGGATGGCATGCTCATCCGTGTGCGGTCCCACCAGATTGACGATATCCCCAATGCCGGGATGACGATGCGTTTCGGTCAGGAAGAGAGCCCAAACGCCTGCTTGCTCTGCCACTCTGAGAAGACTCCGGAGTGGGTTCAGGGCCAACTCCGTTCCTGGAAGACCAATCATTAGAAAGTGGAAGCCGGCGTGGATGCTTGAGTGATGAATTGACAGTATCAATTTCCAGCACTGATAATCGTATGTTTATCAATTCAAGCGCCTGTGTCCGGAGATTCATGTCTTTGTTCATGCAGCATGGCTCGCGATGGAACCCACTGCTCGTCGCTTTGCTAACAATATTCTCTGCTACTGTGCCCTCCAGCATGAACGCGCAGACACAGCCGGCTCCCCCCATATACGGCGGCAACCCGCAGTCTCAGGAGTCGGGCTCCGCGACCGGCGGTGTGTTCGCGCCCGTCCTCGACTCAGAAAAAAGGCCCATCACCGCAGGCGGCTTTGTGAAAACCGGGCCCATCGTTTATCAGGATGTTTCCCAAAAATCGGGCCTCACTGTTTGGCACCACAGGATGGGTAACCCCGAAAAGAATTACATCCTCGAAACCACCGGCTCTGGAGTCGCATTGCTGGACTATGACCATGATGGTTGGATCGATATTTATCTGGTGAACGGCTCTACCTATGAAGCATTGGACGGCAAAGCCGAGCCCCCGCATGCTGCTCTCTTCCACAACAATCACGACGGAACCTTTACCGATGTTGCTGCCAAAGCTGGGGTCACGAATGGGCGCTGGGGTTTTGGGGTCGCTGTTGGAGATTATGACAACGACGGTTGGCCAGACCTCTACGTGAGCAACTTCGGTAAGAACCGCCTCTTTCACAACAACCATGACGGCACGTTCACCGACGTCGCTGAGCAAGCCGGTGTGACCCTCGGCAACTGGTCCAACGGTGCGAGCTTTGGTGACTATGACGGTGACGGACATCTGGATCTCTTTGTCCCCGGCTATGTGCACTACGATGTGAAAAACCCTCCACCGTCCGGCGGCGGAGATGCAGCCCATTCCTTCTGCCAATATCGCGGCGCAACCGTGATGTGCGGTCCTCGCGGCCTCCCAGGGGAGCCCGATCATCTATTTCACAACAACGGCGACGGAACGTTCACCGATGTAAGCGAACAGGCCGGGGTTAGCGATCCACGCCATTATTTCGGCTTTTCGTCGACCTTCGTCGATATCAACAACGACGGCAAGGTTGACCTGATTGTTGCCAATGACTCGACCCCCAATTACCTCTACATCAATAAGGGCAACGGCAAGTTCCAGGATGCAAGCTTCTTCTCTGGTTTCGCCCTCAACCAGGAAGCCCGCGAAACCGCCTCCATGGGGCTCGCCGTGGGCGACTATTTGAATAATGGTCTGGTCGATCTTTACACCACCACCTTCTCCGACGACTACAAAACCCTCTTCCGCAACGAAGGAGGCGGCAACTTTTCTGAGATTACGGAGCAGATGGGGATCGCCCAGATCACCTATCCATTCCTGAGTTGGGGCACTGAATTCATCGACTACGACAATGATGGATGGAAGGACATTATGTCGGTCAGCGGCCACGTTTACCCCCAGGTTGACAAACATCACTTTGATTGGGGCATGACCTTCGCCGAGCGTCCCCTGCTGTTCCATAACCTCGACAAGGGGAAACGCTTCGAGCTTGTTCCCGCCGTGGAGGGGACAGGGCTTGCCGATGTGATCCCGGGACGCGGGGCCGCCTTCGGTGATCTGTTTAACGATGGCAAGATCGACGTCGTCATCAACTGCATCGACCATACGCCCGTGCTGCTGCGCAATGTAAATGCCGATAAGAACCATTGGGTAGGGCTTGCGCTCATCGGCGGAGCGAAGAGCCCTCGCGATGCCGTGGGGGCCACTGTCTACCTGACTGCCGGCGGCATCCGGCAGCGCGGCGACGTGATGAGCGGCGGCAGCTATGAATCATCGAATGACCAGCGCCTTCATTTCGGGCTGGGGCAAGCGGCAAGCGTGGAAGCGGTCGAGATCCACTGGCCGAGCGGCTCTGTGGAACATGTCAACCTCCCCAGCGTCGACCGGTTCTTCATGATTGAAGAGGGTAAAGGAGTAGTGCCGAGCGTCTACGACGCCATCGCGAAAAACTCGCCTTCGGTGCACAAATGAAGAGCCTCAGGAGGAATAGACGGTGAAGACCCTATTCCTGCGTGGGATTTTGATTCTATCCGTCGTCATCGCGGCCCTCTGCCTGGTGAAAGGGCCGATCCAGGCCGCCTCCAGCCAGGACCAGGCACGCAAGGAATATGCCGATAAGGTTCGTGCCACCTACAACAACCGGTTCGGAGTAGACAAGCCTTCTCTGCCCGGCAACGCTTCCATAGTGGGAGATGAGTTCGTTCAGCCCGGGGCCTTCCCCAACGCAAAGTATTGTGCCCATTGTCATCAGGAGGCGTACCACCAGTGGCGGCAGGCTCTTCACTCCAATTCCTTTCGCACCCCCTTTTATCGCGCCAGCGTAAATATCCTGATTCGGACAAAAGGCATCGAGTTCTCACGGCACTGCGATAGCTGCCACAATCCGATCGCAGTATTGTCTGGCGGCTTGACCCAGGATTCGCAGGTGGATCGGAGCTTCGATAAAGATGGCCTCACCTGTACCACCTGTCATTCCATTCAGAGTCTGAAGTCAACCAGTGGCAATGGCGGTTTTGTCATGGGCATTCCCGCAGTGATGGTCGATGAAAAGGGCCATCGGATTCCTGGCGAAGTGGGCTACGAAGAGATCATGAAGTATCCGAAGCGCCACTCGATGGCCGTCATGAAAAGCTTCTACAGGACTCCCGAGTTCTGTGCAGCGTGCCATAAGGCCAATCTCCCGGATACCTTGAACGACTATAAGTTCGTTCGCGCGTTCACCACCTATGATGAGTGGCAGCAGTCGAAGTTTTCGCAGCGCAATCCGCTCACTTTCTACACCGCGGATTTCAAGACCTGCCAGGGGTGTCACATGAAGCGCGCGGCAAATACGCTTCCCGATTCCGGGGCAAAGAACGGTATGTTTGCTTCGCATAGCTGGGCTGCCGGAAACACCGCTGTTCCCTTCTACTATGGCTTCGACGAACAATTGCGCAAGACAACCGACTTCCTTAAAGCCGGCGACTATCTGAATGTAGATATCTTCGCCCTCCAGAAGGCCGGCGATGACAAGATCATCGGTCCGCTTGGTTCAGTTCCCTTCAGCCTCGAGAGCAATGACGTGGTACAGGCTCTGGTGGTGATTCAGAACAAAAACATCGGCCACTCGCTGATCCCTGAGGTCCGCGATCTTTACGAGGCCTGGGTTGAGTTCAACGCCAAAGACGCAACAGGTAAAGAGATCTATCATAGTGGCTTTATCAAGCCGGACGGGTCGCTCGACGAGCGCGCGCACAGCTTCACCAATCGCCCGGTGAACGTCGATGGTGGATTCGTCGATAACCACAAAGTGTGGATGATCCACTCTGTCGCCTATGACAACTCCGTTCAGGCGGGCCGATCGGTACTGGTGCGTTACCAGTTCCGCATACCATCGGACTTGAAGGGTCCTATCACCATCACCGCGAAAGTAAACTACAGGCACTTTCGTCAAAGCTACATGAACAATGTATTTGGCAAGGATCATCCCGCCTATCCGGTGGTGGAAATCGCATCGCGTACCCGGACCCTGAATGTCGGGGAGAACCCGGCCACTCCAGCGGAGGCCGGCGATAACCCCGACTGGATGCGGTGGAACAATCTCGGCATTGCCTACCTGGACCAACAACAATACTCCGACGCTGTGCGAGCCTTCAGTGAAGTAGTTAAGCTGAGACCGGACTATCCCGATGCCTATACGAATATCGCGCTCACCGAGATCCAGTGGGAGAAATACGATTCTGCCCGCGCCACTATACAGCGCGCGTTGGCGCTGAACCCGAAAAACACGCGCGCCTTGTATTACCTTGCGCTGCTACAGAGAAGGGCAGGCGACTACGATGCGGAAACCGCCAATTTAAAAAAGGTGGCTGAGCAATTTCCTCAGTCGCGCGATGCTCGACGCGATCTCGGCCTCGCCTTTTATCGGGAACATGATTACGTGAAAGCGAGAGAGCAGTTTGAGGCTTTGCAGCAGATCGACCCGGATGACCTGACGGCCCACTACAATTTGTCGATCATCTACCGCCGCATGGGCATGGATCAGCAGGCTGCGGAACAACAAGCCGAGTTCATCACCAAGAAATTCGATCCCGGAGCGCCCACGTACTCCTTCGACTTTCTTCGCCAGCATCCCGAGATATCGATCGAGAGCATTCCGCAGCATGTGCATACCGATCTTCTCTACGAAGCAAAGCCGGCTTACCCGGGAGCCCAATGATGCTTTCCGGGGCGTAATGAGATTTTCAACGCTAGCTATCTTTATAGTTCTGGCTTCTGGGCCGGCAATCGGCCAACTGAATACAGGTTGTCCCTGGCTCAACGTGGCTACCGCCTCAGGCATTCTCAGGAGCAGCGAGAGCGGGCCCATGGCAACCCTTGCTCAAGCCAGCGCCGCAGCCTGCAGTTTCCTCTACCACGACGCCACTGCATCTCGTGAGCTTAGAATCACCGTGGAAAAGGTCAAGGACCCAGGCCGTGGTCTAGCGGCCTACACGACGCAATGCAGCGGGGCTACGACGCCTTTACAGGCCATTGGAAATGAGGCGGTAGCATGCGCTGTGGGCACCAAAGGCCACACCTATGGTGAGCAGGTGATTGGCCGCGTTCGCGACCAGGTCTTCTCCGTAACCATCACTACCAGCGCCCGGCGGGATCCTTCCATGCCCAGGGAAGCGCTGGACGAGAAAACCAGAAACATAGCGGAGCAAGTGGCCGGCGCTCTTTTCTAATCGGAACTTTGCTGCCAATCAAGCGGCGGGTTTTGCCGGGTGCCACAAACGTGAGGTGGTGTCTTTTTCATATCCCTTGCCGTTGGGAAAGCTGACCAACTCAAACTGCATCCCCCAGGGGGAAAGAAAATAAATCCACGTTTGCCCTGCATTTGGCCCGGCGGTTCTCACTGTGGGCTTACCCAGGAGCCGAACTCCCTTGACTGCAAGGTAGGCCACTGCCGCATCGAAGTCGTCGACATAGAACGCAAGGTGATGACCACCTACATCGCTGTTCTTTGGTAGCACGAGATTCTGATCGGGTGCTTCGTACTGAAAGACTTCAAAGTTCGGTCCATACTTGCAGCGGAAAAAACGCAACCTGCGCATAACGGTTCGGGGGTGCACGTTGAGATGTGTTTCCATCCAGTCATCGTCAGCTACAAATGGTCCGAGTTCGAACATATATTCACAGCCAATGACGTCCACAAAAAATCTCGTCGCCTGCTCCAGATCAGGCACCGTGAAGCCAACGTGTTCCGTTCCTCGCAAACCGGGAAGGCCGGTGGGAGGCAGGTTACTGGATTCAGATGACAACGTGACCTCCTGTGTCTTGTCATGTTTCCGCAAAGGCCGTGGAGTAAGCCTTGATGGAAGGTCGTTTATACCATAATGTTCTTTCATGCAACAATGCATTGGTTCATTGAGGTAGAGCATCTTGCAAATTTCAAAAGCACAAATCGCCGAGTGCGGCATATCGCTTCCCTACGTTCTAAGATTGGGTCCGGTCGAGATTCGCACCCGGGATTACGTCCTCCTCAGGATCGAGAGCGACGAAGGTGTGTTTGGGGAAGCCATAGGCTATCCGCGAGGAACTCCTCTGTTTGAGACATTGAGCAGCATGGCGCGCCGCATCCTGGGCAAAGACGCGCGCATGCGGCGACAGGTGATGTTCAACCTCGAGTACTCCAATGTTCCCGCTCGCGCTGCCCTGACGCGGGGCTTGAGCCTGATTGACGTCGCACTTTGGGATATCGCATGCAAGCGCGCCGCGCAACCGCTCTTTCAATTTCTGGGAGGCCTGCGAACCGCCGCCGACGTAACCGTGGTGGCAGGCTACTACGCGGATCAACGATCGATCGCAGCGGTGGTCGATGAAGTCGGTCTGCTTCAGGACGCTGGATGCAAACGCGTAAAGATCATGCTGAAGGGCGACGATCGCGACTTCGATCGCAAGTATGCTTCGGCGGTAGCGGAGAAGATGCCGGGAAGAGTCGCAGCAGACGCCCATTGGACTTGGACTACATTGACCGAAGCCAGGCGAGCCTGTCTCGATCTGGATGGGCTGGGCCTGAATTTTATCGAAGATCCTTTCTCTGCATCCGACGTGCGGCTGACGCACCAACTCCGGCGCGAACTTGCCACTCCGATTGCGGCCGGTGAAGACGTTTTCGGAGCCGGCGTGGTTTCCGATCTGGTGAGTGGAATCGACATCCTGCGAGTCGATGCGACCACAATAGGCGGGCTCACGGGTGCCATCGAGGCGATCAACCTTGCAGCGGGTGCCGGGAGGACCGTATTCCCACATGTGTTCGCGCCGCTCCATATCCACCTGGCATGCGCATTTCCAAACGTAGAAGCAGTTGAGTGGATCACCAAGGAGTGTGGCGCCGATCCACTGAATCAGCTTCTGCGGAACATTCCAGTCGTGAAGGAAGGAAAAATGGCACCCAGCGAAGAACCCGGCATCGGCATTTCAATTGACTGGGACGCAGTGGAACGGCTAGCCCGCCGCCAAGTCGTCATCACCGCAGATACTTAAACTTCTCAGAAGCACTCGATCAAGAGTCCGACAGAATTGTCATCCCGACCGGAGCGTAGCGAAGTGGAGGGACCTGCTGTTTCTTTTCCCGTTCTCACACGCGCTCTTTAGGCCCTTGTACCTTCTCCACTTCGTCTCTGAAGAAACCATTCCTTTTCCGCAGCCTCTTGTCCTCCATGGAAGAGCCACCCTACCCTTTGTCATCCCGAGCAGCCGACTCGCGGTTGCGAGTCGGAAGATCAAATGACGGGCTCCCTGTACCCGCAACAAAGATCGGGTGCCCCACATCTCGCTCGTTTTTCGCGAGATGTGGGATACCACGGTACTCGACGAACAATTCTGTCGGTTGTCATTAGGAGCGAACCCGGATTT
Source organism: uncultured Acidobacteriaceae bacterium (assembly GCA_963838445.1). Classification (GTDB taxonomy): domain Bacteria; phylum Acidobacteriota; class Terriglobia; order Terriglobales; family Acidobacteriaceae; genus PALSA-350. Next base: position 565,585 of record CAWIRT010000046.1, on the reverse strand, counting down.
CCTACATCGCCGCTCTCACCGGCGCCACGTATGTGGTTCTCCCTAAAGAGAACCACATGCAGTTGACCGAAGCCGCAACTCTCGACAGGAAATCCGGGGAAGCCGACCTGTCCCGCCCGCCCCGGCTTGCCGTGGGGCATGCCGTGGAGGGATCTGCAGTTTCACTCAACCGGCAACCAATGCAAACCGCAGCCACTCCCCTTCGTCTCTGAACGCAGCCCCTGCAACCATGCCCATCCTCGGCCAATCAGTGCGATACCTCTGCCGCGGGGAGACTTTTTTTCATGGCAACATTACCCGCCGCAAGCTCGTTTGCAACGGCCATGATCTGCAACGTCTCGGCATCATCAGAATCAATGGAGAGAATGTCTCGCAGGCGACGGATGGCCTCTTCCGTTCTTCCTGTCTTGCACAGAATGAGAGCCGCATTGCGCTGGAAAACCACGTTGCCCACATCTGTTTTCGCTGCCTGGTCGTAGTGCTCCAATGCGCCCGCCAGATCTCCTTTCTTCTCCAGCTCAACGCCGGTGTTGTTTAAGACAGTCGCTTTGGTCTCACTGTCCCCTTCGGCACGATTGCTGGCGAGTAAATCTTCGAGCTCTTTCTGTAGACGGTCCCCATTCACGGAATCACCGTTGAGGCTGTAAATCCGATACAGCCGATAGATGACCTCCCGGTCGTTGGGCATCAGGCGATGTGCCGCCTCGAACTCGATAATTGCTTTGTCTTGTTTTCCTGCGTCGAGATACAGCTTTCCCAGCAGCGCATGCGGGGCTCCATTTTCCGCATCCAGACTCACAGCTTTTTCCAGCGCAGTCACGCTTTCCTGGGAGCGGTTCAAAGAAAAGAGCGCCTCTCCGATGGCCGCGTACGCCTCTGCCCATTCAGGCTCAAGTTCCAGCGTCTTACGGTAAGCGTCAATGGTGTCCAGCCACTTTTTCTGATAGTAGGCATCCCGCGCTTTCAAGCGCCAGAGATCCAACGGAGACTCCGTCCTTGCGCCCTTGCTTTCCAATTCCAAATCCGCCTGTTTTTCTGACTCAGCGAACTTCTTGGCTCTTGCGAGCACCAGCGCATAGTTATAGCGAACTCCGGGCAAGCCCGGGTCGAGCTTGAGCGCGATAGAAAGCCGGTCCAGCGCTCGATCCAGATTGTCGAAAGTCGCGTAGGCCAGGCCTGCAGAGAGATAATACGGGGCATAGCCAGGGCGCAACGTGATGGCCTGTTCCAACTCGGCCGCCGACTCAATTGGCTTCGACAGCAATGCGAGACAAATGCCTTTCATCGCGTGGATATCACTCGCATTGGCGCCATGAAGATCCGCTTGCTGCAGGATCGATAGGGCGCCTTGCGGGTCGCCCTCCTGAACCAGCTTCTTCGCTTGATCAAGGAGCGCAGCTGCGCTGCTTGCGGGTGGAACCCTGGACGGTTGTTGAGCAACGCCGATAGCAGGCAGAAAAATCGGACTAGTCATAACCGCAACAGCCAACAAAACCGTCATAGCAGCGTGACCTACTGGCCTGCGCGTGACGAGACGGAGACAGAAAGTAGGCATGGTCAATATTATTTCTTCTAAACGCTTCACGCTTCCGAGCATTGACCATCGGGCGCCACAAAAGTCCAGCCCTCGATGATTGACACTTCTCTCCCGGCCATCACCGTGCATCAGGATCAGTCCCGGCTTGCCGGGACGACTGAGAATAGCCCAGCACGTAGTGCTGGGTCTCGTGCCTGGCAAGACGAGTCCCGCAGGGACGGCTGAAAATTCAGACTTATCCAAATTCGCTCTATGACTGCTTTGCTTCATCGGTCGCTGGCCTTACCAAAGCTTGATGAGCTCCTGCGTGAGAGAACCGCAGAACAGGATCCAGCCGCTCCCTAGGCCCGGAGGGCCGGCCCGCCAAACGTCAGCCCAGCCCGGAAGGGCTGGGGCATCGATGGATGATGATTCCGCCTGCCCCGGCGTGCCGTGGGAGCGCCGTAGGCGCGGCACCCTTTGCTTCTGTTACGACCTGATGCTGCCTTCAGAAATTTGCAGGTCTCACTCACCTCTTTTGCGCTTGCGCTTTTTCCTGCACGACTGTCGAGTACCACCGGCTAAAAAAACATTCCCCAGGGTAAGAAAACTATCGAAATCTGCATATATACAGGTATGTCCACCTATAACCTCGTGCCCTTCCAAACCATTCGTCGACCGCATGCGCGAATCATTCGTGGAACCCGGCCAAATCCACCGGAGATTCGGACTTACCACGCATACCACGCATATCACGCACCTATTCCGTCGGCCACGATCGCGCATCCTGGGGGACGACATTAGCCCAAAATTTTGAGCACCACATGAAATAAAGGACTTAGCTTGGACCAAGGGAACACCCACACCCTGGTCGTCTCACCGCACCAAAACCCCCGACACGGCCTCTGCTCCTCAAAATCATCATATAGTTGTCGCTTCTTCAGAGTGAGATATTTTTCTTGACAACCGTATTGCGGGACACCTATACAGGACGGCGTCGTAATCCAGGACATCTTTCAGTTGCAGTCGGTAAAGGGATAGGTGTTTGTGCCTGTCCGATGAGAACCGTGGTTGGGCCCTCTGTTGTTCTGTCGCGGTTTGAGGGGAGCTTGCATGGTCCCCAGGGAGATGAGAGCAGTCAGAAAACTCTCCGGAAATCGCAGCGTTAAAACGGGTTCGCGCGGGGTACTGTTTTGGGCCTAAAGCCCAGGAGGCAGATGTGGGAACTTTCCTATCAAGAGAAATCACATTCGGGGACACGCATCCCCGGTTCGATCCCCCAAACACGGCTAACCCTTCCCGAGGCGTGCTGCGAGTCCTTGCCTGTCTCGCGATCTTCATTGCATCCTGCTCAGTCGCCCGCTCCCAGACTTCCACCGGACAGTTCACCGGCCACGTGTTCGATCAGAACGGAGCAGTCGTAGCGGACGCAACCGTTGCCTTGCAGGATGCGCAAACCAACCAGACTCGAACTACCAAGACCAACGGCGAGGGCTTATACATATTCCCGCTCATTCAGCCGGGAACATACAGCATCACCGTGACGCAGACAGGCTTTGATACAGCGACCAGCCCCCAGCTCAAGCTCGATGTGAACCAGGTGGCAACGCAGGATTTCAAACTACAAGTTGGAGCGACATCGCAGACGGTCAATGTGACTGCAACCGCTGAGATGCTCCAGGCATCCACGGCCAACCTGGGGGCAGTGGTGGAACAGCGCCAGGTGAATGATCTGCCACTCAACGGAAGAAGCTTTTCGGCTCTGCTCACCCTGACGCCTGGTTCCAACCCAACCAACTATTCGCAAAATGGTAGCGTTGGCTACGGCACAGGATTCGGATCCGCCGGTATTCCTGGCTCAACCTACACATTTCCGTCGACCCAGGGTCAATGGAACCGCGAGAATCTCTACTACTTAGACGGGATCATCAATACGGCTGCTTTCGCCAGCTCCTACGATGTTCCCCCAATCGTCGACGCCATCCAGGAGTTCAAGATCCAGTCCCATAACGATCAAGCCGAATTCGGCAGCGTATTGGGTGGAGTTGTAAATCTCGTAACCAAGTCGGGCACGAATTCCTTCCATGGAGCTCTTTGGGAATACTTGCGGAACAATGCATTTCGACTCGCGCAATCCTTTTACAGACTTTAACGGCAATAAACCTGCACCTCCCGCCTCCTTCCGCCAAAACGAGTTCGGCGGAGATGTGGGTGGACCCGTCCGGATCCCCAAGGTCTACAACGGAAGAATAAAACCTTCTTCTTCGCTGCCTACGAGGGCTGGAGATATTCCAAGGCGGCGGGAGCCAGCTACATCTCACCCGACCGAGGCCGAGTTAGATGGCGACTTCAGCAATTCGTCGATTGTCACCAACACCGGTGCCCCTGCCCTTCTCTACGATCCCTTTACTACAGCGGGTACAGCAGGAAACTATACCCGGCAACTGCTTGGAGACGGGCATCACGTTCCAGCCGGAATGATTAACGCTGGTGTCCAAGCGTTTCTGAAGGGATACAGCGATACTCCGAATTTCACGCCGACGACTGTTGGCGGATCCAATACGATTCTGAATTCCGTCGGTACAAACAATGCCAATGCGTTCACTGGGCGGGTCGATCAGAACTTCGGGTCGAGTAACACGCTGTGGTTCCGTTATAGCTTTCTCGACGGAACGAGCATAGCGCCCAGCTCGCACCACGCCAGCGGATCGACGACTGCAGACAACAGAAACTACGGAGGCGGCTACACCCACACGTTCTCGCCGACTTTGATCCTGGATGCGGCGGCCGGATTTTCCGGCAGGTTCAATACCGTAAGCACAACAGCGTTTACGGGCGTTCCCAGTGGCTCCGACGCCGCCTTTACTGAGGTCGAACAGGTCTACGGGCATCCAAACTTCGGCTATACCGCATCCTCTTCCAGCAGCCAGACCGGGTTAACCCAAGGTTATAACGGCATAGGTGGCGGCGGTCCCGCAGGATCAGAGAGCCACGAATTCAATTTCGCAGCTAATATCACGTGGATTCACGGGAACCACCAGGTGCGCTTCGGCTTCGAAGAGCAGATTCCGGAGATGACTCAGGGCCTTTCAGGCGGTCATTTTGGCGGGGCCACATTTACCTTCGCCACTGCAGAGACGGCGGATCCACAAAATGCTTCCAGCACTGGTAATCCCCTCGCTGGCGCATTGCTGGGAATACCTGACAACGGCCGTTTTCAGTCAGAGGTGAATGCTGTTCGCACCATAGTCCCCTCCGCCTATATACAGGATTCCTGGAAGGTGACACCGCGCTTAACATTGAACGGCGGATTGCGTTGGGACGGTGAATCATCACCTCATCTACTGAATGGAACGACAGCCGCCATGCTTGATCCGAATACCGGCAACTGGATCGTTTCCGGCGGAAAGCTGCCGCCGCCTTGCGATGCCGCTTCAGGAGTATTTGCCCCATGCATTCCATCCACAACTCCTGCTAATAACGCAGTCATCGCCGCTCACGTCCTGGTAGCTCCCAATCCCAATTTGGGTCCGGATCCAACCTACAAGGACTTTGGCCCTCGTTTTGGCTTTGCCTACAAGCTCGATAACACCACCGTGGTCAGAGGCGGTTACGGATTGATTTATGACAACCTGACAGGCTCCATTCAAACCGTGAGAGATCGCCTGTTGGCGTGGCCGTCGAATGCTTCCCTGCCTCTGGTGTTCAATGTCATTGGTCAGCCTTTGGACACAATCGACGACATTATTCCGACCCTGAGCAGCACCAAGGCCCTTCCAGCGGTCGCGACACCGTTCAATCAGTTCGGATGGTATTACGATCCGCATCTGAAGAATCACTATTCTCACCAGTTCAACATCGAGATACAAAAACAAGTTACCTCCAGCCTGACCGCGACGATCGGTTACGTCGGAAGCATTGACAGGCACCTTCCTATCACGGGTCTGGCCAACAATTCTCCTGAGGCCGGCGGAGCCGGCCTCGATCGCCCATTCCCCTGGTCAGGAACCGCACTTGAAGCCACTTCGCGAGGCGAATCAAATTTCAACGCTTTGGAAATGAAAGTAGACAAGCGTATGACAAATGGACTTTCATTCGGCACCGGCCTCACATGGTCGAAGTCGATGGACAATGGCGGAAGCGGCTTCTACGGTGTGGAAAACGGCCCGCAGAGCTACTCGACCTTTCAAAACTACAATGACCTGAACGCAGATTACGGCATCTCAGGCAGCAGCCTTAAATTCATTTACTATGGGCAGGGCCTCTATGAGCTCCCCTTCGGAAAAGATAAGCCCATGCTCAACCATGGCGTTGGTGCCGTCTGTACTTGGCGGTTGGCAGGCCAACATAATTCTTGCAGCCCACTCAGGAGCGCCACTAGGCATTCTCGGTCGCGGGCTCGATCCAGCCAATATCGGAAATACCGGTACATATAACTATGGACGGGCAAACCTGATTGGGAATCCCCACGTGTCACATCCCACCAAGAGCGCCGCATTCAACACCGCGGCCTTTGCGTCCCCAGTCAATCAGTACGGCAATTCCGGACGGGGTATCCTTACCGCGATGCCCTATGACAACATTGATTTTTCGGACTAATGAAGAGTATGCCCGTTTGGGAATCATTTGGTTTTCAATTCCGGGCGGATTTCTTCAACATCTTCAATATCCAAAATTATGGCAACCCTGGAACTACATTTGGAGGCACTGGCTTCGGCGTGATCAGCTCGCTCGCTGCCGGCGCCACTCCGAGGCAAATACAGCTCAGCTTGAGAGCATTTTTTTAAATGCTGATTCTCGGGCTTTGCGCAATTTCCCGGGTGCAAACCGTATCGGAGCCGCCGTCGTGGCTCCGGTGCAGCTTTACGAGGCACTCCAATTTGAGCAATCACGAGTCAGGGTTTGTTTCGTTTGAACGGTAGCGTTGCTAGCTTACCTAAATTGAGTTCGGTTCACGGAACCAATTGAAGGTTGAGAGAGGACTGGAGGCACCATATCTCTGCGGAGTTCCGTTACTGTGCGCGCATTTGAACAATCGACAACAAGACGCGAACCACGATCCCTATGGACGGCCGTTGGTCAGCGTAGCGAACCATTCAGGTCGCATCAGCGAAGTAGAATGAATGGGTGAGGGCTGACCAATGACTGCTTCCGTCTCTGGGGTTGCGACCGGTGTAGGCAAGAACGACCAGGCTACTTCTGTCGCGCTCCTTAGGGATATGCTGCGCATCCGGGAACTTGAGCAGCGATCGCTCGATTTAAGCACCGCGACACCTCCTGAAGTGATCGGCTCAGCGCATTTTTGCGCGGGTCAGGAAGCCGTTCCTGTCGGAACACTCGCTGCCCTGTCTGACGCTGACCAAGTCGTAGCAACCTACCGAGGGCACGGATGGGCATTGGCCTCGGGCCTCTCTCTTACCGAGGTATTCGGAGAGATTTGCCAGCGCAGCATTGGTGTCAACGGGGGTCGCGGGGGCTCAGCTTATATGATGGCGCCCGACCGGCGGTTCATCGGCGAAAACTCGATCGTGGGCGCCGGTGTTCCGATCGCTTGCGGCGTGGCCATGGCCAACGTAGCCTCGCAAAATGGGAAGGTAGTCGCCGTCTCCGTTGGAGATGGCGCGTTCAATCAGGGCTCGACTCATGAAGGGCTTGCGTTCGCAGCCGCGCGCAGTCTCCCGGTGCTGATCCTCTGTGAAAACAATGGGTGGTCGGAACTCACACCGACTTCCCTGACCTTCCGGGTGGAGCGGATTGCTCAAAGGGCAAACGGCTATGGCATGCCCGGGGTGACGATTGATGGTTCCGATCCACTGGTTGTCCGCGACACCGTCAAACAAGCGGCGAGCCGGGCCCGGGATGGCCATGGACCGGTATTGATTGAATGCCGTGTGCCCCGTTTGTGGGGTCATTACAACCGCGACATCGAACACTACCGCTCCAAAGAGGATCGAGACCAGGCGCGGGCTCGCGATCCCATCACCACCTTTTCCGCCAAACTGATTGCCGCCGGAGTGCTGACCAGCGATTCTTTCCGCGAACTCGAGAACCAGGTCAAATCCGAGGTGGATCAGGTGCAAAAGGTCGTCCTCAGCTCACCACCCCCAAATGTGGCAACCGCCAGCCTGCACGTGTGGTCCGAGGCGCCGCTCCAGCCGGCCTCTTCCGGGGCATCCGGGATAGCGGAGACAAAGACGATCAGTTACATCCAGGCCGTCAATGAAGCTTTGTCGCGCGAATTGGCCACCCGTCCTGACGTCCTCGTCTATGGTGAAGACGTCGGACAGGCGGGAGGCATCTTCGGCGCGTCCGCGAGGTCTGCAAAAGATCTATGGCGCGAACCGCGTATTCGACACCCCAATCTCCGAGAGCGCCATTCTCGGTTCGGCGGTGGGCGCAGCATTGATGGGCATGAAACCGATCGTGGAAATCATGTGGGGCGATTTCATGTTGGTGGCGCTTGACCAGATCATCAACCAGGCGGCCAACGTCCGTTACGTCACCGGCGGCCGCTCGGGCGCACCCATCGTTGTCCGCACCCAGCAGGGAGCAACGCCTGGATCATGCGCTCAGCATTCGCAAAGCCTCGAAGCGCTTCTTGCCCATATCCCGGGACTGAGGATCGCCCTTCCCGCAACCCCACAAGATGCCTACAGTATTTTGCGCACCGCCACTGCATCTCCCGATCCGTGCGTCATCTTTGAAGCCAGGGGGCTCTATCAGACTACGGGCCCGGTAGAGTTCACAGATGTGATCGAGCCTATAGGAAAATCGCGAATGCATAAGCCCGGACGGGATGCCGTGATTGTTACCTGGGGAACGATGCTGCAGGTCGCGCTCGAAGCAGCCAACCAATTGGCGCAAGAGGGGTTGGACGTAGGCGTCCTGGACCTCCGCTGGCTCTGCCCTCTGGATAATGATGGCTTGCGAGCCGCGGTCAAAAGTGCCTCGGGGAAGGTGATCGTTCTGCACGAAGCAAATCGTACCGGGGGATTCGGCGCGGAAGTGGTTGCGCGGCTGCACGAGTTTTTCGGCAATGACATAGGTCTCGATATCCGTCGGGTTGCGACCCCGGATATGAGAATTCCCGCCTCCCCGGTTCTCCTGCGTGCGCTGGTCCCATCGGCCGCAAAAGTTATGGAGGAAACCCGGCGTTTACTCGCAGGTAAGTAACAAACATACTTGCGGTTAAGCGGAAGAGATCATGATGGAGTTCCTGGTGTACATGGAAGTTGCTCGCATTGAGGGTGGCGAAGAAAGAGAAAAACAGCTCCGAGAACAGGAAGCGGCGCGGAGTCGCGAGTTGGCGCAGCAGGGAGTGCTGCTCCGTCTTTGGCGAGTACCGGGAAGGCGGGCGAACTGGGGCATCTGGAGAGCTGAAGACTGTGATCAGCTGCACAATGCGTTTGTCTCCTTGCCGCTCTTCTCCTATCTGACCATTACCGTCCACCCCCTTGCATCGCATCCCAACGATCCGGACGCGCTCACCCGATCAAGGCTGCAATAAGAAGAGAGGATTCGACTCTGGAATGACATCTATCGACGAGCTATACCGGGTAAGCGGCAAGGTAGCCCTGGTGACGGGAGGCTACGGCGGCATTGGCGAAGCGGTTTGCCGTGGTTTGGGGGCCATGGGAGCCAAAGTTGCGATTGCCGGGCACAATGGTGAACGCGCTGCGGCTTGCGCAAAATCGCTACAGGCCGAAGGCAGAGATGCCTGGGCAACCTCGTTCGAAGCAACATCGGTCGCTGGTACACAGCAGATGGTGGATGAAGTCGCTGCTCATTTCGGAAAGCTCGACATCCTGGTGAACTGCATTGGATTGAACCGGGAGGAAAAGGCGGAAGAGGTGACCGAGGAGATGTTTGACTATGTTTGCGACGTAAACCTCAAGAGTGCCATGTTTCAGGCGCAGGCGGTGGCTCGCCACATGATACAGCAGGGCACAGGCGGGAAACAGGTCCACCTCGGTTCCGTGCGCTCGCTGCTGGGGCTGCGCGGGCGTGGCTACGCCGCTTACTGCGCTGCCAAAGGCGGCTTGATCACCTTGTGTAAACAGCTTTCGGCGGAGTGGGCGCCCCACTCTATCAATGTAAACGTGGTTGCCCCCACTTTCATCCGAACCGAGCAGGTGGGCAAGATGCTTTCCGATCCGGCATTTTATGCCAATCTTATCGGTCGAATTCCCTTAGGGCGAATCGGTGAGCCGGAGGACGTGATGGCCGCCGTGCTGTTCCTGGTGGCGCCGGCTTCCAATTTCATCACTGGGCAGACACTTTATCTGGATGGCGGTTTAACCGTGACGCAGTAACGTCTCGGCCTTCGGGAAAGGATTGCATTGTGGCAGAAAAACTGATCGATCTAAGCATGCCCGTACACAATGAAATGGTTACGTTTCCGCGTGTCGTGCGCCCTGCTCTTCTCATGTTTGAAACCTGGCAGGGTTTCGCGGAGCGGATTGGGGCCGCGAAGTACGGCGTCAAGTCACTCACGGCTCATTGCATGGTCGTGCTGGGTGACCACATCGGCACCCATATGGACTCACTACGGCACATGCGCGAGGACGCCCCTGGCCCGGAAGGGATTCCTCTGGAGTACTGCTACGGAGATGGTGTCTGCCTGGACTTTCGTCATCTTCCCTACGGCACGGGCATCAGCATTGAGGAAGTACAAAAGGCGCTCGAAAAGATCCAATACACGTTAAAGCCCCTGGATATCGTGTTGATCCATACCGGAGCCGGAAAGATCCAGGACAGCGACAAATATCTCACCGACCACGTCGGCATGACCGGTGAAGCAACCAATTGGCTGCTTGATCAAGGCGTCAAGATGACGGGCATTGATGCCGTCACCTATGATCCCCCGATTTGGGCGATGTTTGAGCGGAAGAAATTCTGGGAAGCTCACCGTGTCATGTGCACGCGCGAGTACTACCACCTGGAAAACCTGACCAACCTCGATCAACTCCCAGGACATGGATTCAAGCTCAGTCTGTTCCCTATCAAATGGGTCAATACAACCGGGGCCCCGGTTCGAGCGGTCGCAATTCTAAAGGACTAACTGACGATGCAGTTTCTATCCATATCGCAGCGGCGGAAAGGATTCGCGGAGGAAGAGTACGCGAGCTTAGCAGAGCTAGAGATGGAGCGTGCCCGCGAGTTGTATGCGGAAGGATGGATTCGCCAGATCTGGCATCGCGCAGATGTTCCCGGCGCTTGCCTGTTATGGGAAGCCGGTGGCGAAGAGCAGATTCATGAAAGGTGGAATACGTTTCCGTTCGCGAAGGCCGGAATGACGGAGATGTTACTGGTTCCACTCAAACCGTACGGCGGCTTTCGACCAACGAAACCTCCGAAGATCAGGACATAAGATTTCATATTGAAGACGCTCAGCCAACCCGCACTTGCAGTCCCACTCACGCCCAATCAGAGGCTTGGGTTTTGGGCGGCGTGGGGCGGCCTCGCCCTGGACGGAATGGATTCGTTCATTTATGCGTTAGTGCTGGTGCCGGCAATGCGGGATCTTCTGCCCCGCTCCGGGATCGAGGCCACGGTCGGTAATCTTGGATTCTATGGCAGCATTTTGTTCTCAGTCTTCCTGATCGGTTGGGGATGTGCCTTCTTATGGGGACCGATTGCGGATCGCTTCGGACGCGTTCGCGCCCTCATACTTGCCATCCTTTGCTATTCCGCATTTACGTTCCTTGGTTGTATCGCGCAGAACATCTGGCAGCTCGGTGTATTTCGGTTTCTAGCCGGCTTCGGAGTTGGTGGAGAATTCGTGGGGGCTGCGATTTTTGTGGCCGAGGAACTGCCTGGCCGCCGCCGGGTGACGGGGGCCGGCTACCTTAACGCCGGATACTATGTCGGCATTTTCCTTGCCGCAGGACTCAACTATCTGATTGGCGCACGCCTGGGATGGCGGGCCATGTTCGCGGTGGGGTTGGCGCCCGCGTTCTTTGTTGCGTTCATCCGTTATCACGTACATGAGCCAGAGCGCTGGAGAAAACGACTCGAAAGCATTGGAGTGTGGACCGCGCGTGATTCTTTCCTGGCCCTCTTCTCGCCGGAGTATCGCAAGAGGACCACACTCAACTGCATTTTTGTGCTTGTATCCATGATTGGTCTTTGGGCGGGCTCGGTATATGCGCCCGGCGCAGTCACCCAGGTTGCGCTTCGCGAAGGACACAGCCGCGCGGATGCAGCCCGCATCGCTTCATGGGCCACGATGCTATTGGCCACCGGGACAATTACCGGGTGCATGATCATGGTGCGCGTCGCCGATTGGCTCGGCCGCCGGGGTACATTGGCCTTCTTCTTCGCCATCATGGCGGCCTCAATTTCTCTGGCCTTTGGGTACACCTTTTATCCGGGGCACGGTGGCTTACGGGCATTCGTCCTTTGCCTGTTCGCGGTCGGCGTGGGCGGAGGCAGCTTTTCCGTCGAGCTCCTGTGGTTGCCGGAACAATACCGCAGCGAATGCCGGGGCAGCGCGCTCGCATTTGCTACCTGTGTTGGCCGCTTTGTGGCAGCCGGTGGGACGCTGCTCGTGGGGGCCGGGATAGCGCACTACGGAAGCATCGGTGTACCGGTCGCGTTGACTTCGTTGGCATTTGTTCTCGGATTGCTATTTGTCCCCTTTGGTATCGAAACAAAGAATCAACCTCTACCGGTATGAACGGGAGTGAACGTTAGGAAGATCAGGAGTCGACCATGAATGGAATGCTGAAGCGTCGTCGCTTTTTGAAAACCATGGCCCTTGGGTTGGGGACAATGGCATTGCCCTCTTTTGAGACCGCCTTCGCCAAGAAGAAGACACCCGCGAAAAAACTGAAAATAGGCCACACCTGTATTACCTGGGGCACGTTTCCGCGCCCCGGAGACGATGCCACGCTGGAACCTGCGCTCAAGGACATCTCGGCCGAAGGCTTTTGGTCGTTCGAAACCTTCCCTGAGGTCCTGGATAACTGGGATAAACGAGGACTGCTGGCCCCCATGATCGCAAAATATGGTGTGCCATTGCGGTCTGGTTATATCACCGGCAATCTCATCGATCCCTCTAAGAGAAAAGATGAGATCGCTCGCATCGTTGCCCTTTCGAAGGTGGTTCAGAAGTTCAACGGAGCGTTTGTTGTTCTTGCTCCGAACAGCGTCAAACGCGACACCTATAACTTTCAGGAACATCGTGCCGACATCATCTCCGCGCTGAACGACTACGCGGCCGCGATCACGGACCTTGGTTTGGCAACCGGCCTCCATCAACATACCGGCACCTGCATCGAATCGCGGGATGAAGTCTACACCGTGATGGAAGCCGTCAATACCAAAAACCTGAAGTTCGCCCCCGATGTTGGCCAGTTGCAGAAAGGCGGCGCCGATGCGGCGAAAGTGGTGAAGGATTTTCTGCCGCTGGTAAAACATATGCATTTGAAAGATTACAAAGGCTGGGAGTGGTACTCGGGATACTGCCCGGTGGGCATGGGTACGGTCGACATTCCGGCGATTCTGGACATGGTGGAGAGCGTAGGTCTCATCAACGACGTCATGGTTGAACTGGATCCGTCGCCCAATGGACCGATGACGCCCTTACAAACCGTGCAAACTACCAAAGCCTATCTGCAAAAACTGGGATATACGTTTCGCACCTGACCCCTGCGTGTGCGAGACGTTTTGATGATCTGCTTTTGAGCCAAGGGAAATACGTACTTATGCGATCACGATACACTGCATTACTGTTTAGAACCGCCGTTGCCTCCACCTGTGTGGGGCTGGCGATCCTCTACTTGCCTAAGTCGACCTCCGCTCGATCACAAAAAGAAGCGTTTTCCTCATGGAGCGACTACGGCGGTTCTCCTGATTCCATGGGCTATTCATCTATCAAGCAAATCGACAAAAGTAATGTGAATCAGCTCAAGTTGGCATGGTTCGTCCCCGCTCCCGGGCCCGCGGGCAGGTTCTCGTTCAATCCCCTGGTCATCGACGGGGTGATGTATGTAGTTGGAAAAGACGACGGAATCTACGCCCTCGATGCTGCGACCGGAAAGCAAATCTGGGCGCACCCCGTACAAGGAGGGCAGCCCACCAATCGCGGTTTCAACCAGTGGATATCGAAGGACGGTAAAGATCAGCGGCTGATCTTTGCCGTCGACGGCTATCTGCAGGAACTCGATATGAAGACCGGAGAGTTGATCTCGTCGTTCGGAGACAATGGGCGGGTCAATCTTCGCGAAGGGTTGGGCCGGGACCTGGCTACGGTCACCGAAGTCCAGAGTGGCACGCCGGGGCGAGTCTTTGAAAATCTGCTTATCCTTGGCTCAGCGCCGGGAGAGGCCTACGGCTCGCCCCCGGGAGATATCCGCGCGTACGACGTCCACACCGGAAAAATGGCCTGGATCTTCCACACCGTCCCGCGCCCCGGAGAATTTGGATACGATACGTTCCCTCCGGACGCATGGAAACACGCCGGCGGCAACAATGCCTGGGGCGAAATCTCACTCGACGAGAAACGCGGGATAGCCTACTTCCCTCTTGGTTCTCCCACCTATGATTTGTACGGCGCCGATCGCACAGGATCGGATCTGTACGGGAATTGCCTGTTGGCGCTCGATGCACGCACAGGCAAGCGGTTGTGGTACTTCCAGGTCGTGCACCATGACCTTTGGGATTACGATCCAACGGCAGCGCCGAAGCTCCTCACTGTGCAACACGACGGGAAGAAGGTCGATGTAGTAGCCCTGGCAACAAAGTTCGGTTTTCTCTATGTCTTCGATCGCGTGAGCGGCAAACCGTTGTGGCCAATCGAAGAACGGCCGGTTCCGAAAAGCGACATGCCGAACGAACACTCCTGGCCTACCCAACCAGTGCCCACTGCCCCGCCGCCCTTCGCCCGCCAGAAGTTCACGGTCGATGACATCAACCCATATCTGGATCCGGAAGAGAAGGCGCGCATACGCGACATACTTCTGAAGGCGAGCAACGACGGCATTTATACGCCTCCCGCTTATCAGCGGCAGACGATCGAGGTGCCGGGCGAAAATGGCGGCGCCAACCAGGGCAGTACCGCCGCGGATCCATCGACGGGTGTGATGTACGTGAAAACCTACGACGCCCCAACGATTCACAGGATGACCGAGGCGCCTCCGGTGCGGCGGATGAGCTCGACCCAGGGCACGCTGGAGCAACGAGGTTACGCCCTCTATACAAAGAATTGCGTTGCCTGCCATGGACCGAATCGCGAGCGTATTACTTACCCGGCGACCATTAGTTTCGACAAATTTACCGCGACCCTGAGGGCGGGCAACGGAGTGATGCCGGCATTCTCCGAGTCGACACTAAAACCGGAAGATATCCTTTCGCTATCCGCATACTTAAAAGATCCCATTGCGGGAGAAGGAAATCCTGAGAACCCGCAGGTCAACTCCTCCGCTCCCCCTCCCCCCGCAGGCCAGACGCGTTTTTACGGTCAGTTTGGCTTTGTGTTTCATGCCAACGATGGCTTGCTCGCGTTCAGCCCTCCATGGTCTTCCCTCGTGGCCTATGACCTCAATGCAGGCACGATCAAGTGGCGCAGACCCATCGGAACGACACCCGGTCTCGCCGCCAGGGGTATCAAGGATACCGGCAGCTCGGCCCTGATCAGAAATGGTCCAGTCGTGACCGCGGGAGGCCTGCTGATCATAGGAACAGGTCCTGACCGCATGGTGCACGCACTCGATAAAGACACTGGGGAGACGCTGTGGGAAACAGAAATCGACGCAAACCCGGACGGAATTCCGGCGGTCTATGAGGTGGGCGGCCGCGAATTTATTGCCTTCTATGCAGCGGTGTCCGGCGCCCCGGAAAGCCTCAGCTATAAACCCGGTAAACCGGGAGCACAGGGTTATTATGTTTTTGCATTACCCACGGCGAGTCCGTCCAGCAGCCACTAAGTCGCTCGCGGAACATGGCACCATTTCACGGAGTTAGGCAATGAAACTCGAAGGCAAGATAGCCCTGGTCACCGGAGCCGCCCGAGGTATCGGACGAGGGATCGCGGAGATATTCGCGGAAGAGGGCGCTGATGTTGCCATCAATGACGTCGACATTACCGGAGGCGCTGCCGATAGCCTGGTGCAGTGGATACGCTCCAAAGGGCGGCGGTCCATGGCGATCCAGGGAGACGTCTCGGATCGTGCTGCGGTGGAAGCCATGTTCAAGCAAGCTTGGAAGGAGCTTGGCCACATCGATATTCTGGTAAATAACGCCGGCATCGAGACCATCGTTCCATTTCTGGAACTCACCGACGAGCAATGGACACGGGTTACCGATGTGGATCTGCGCGGACCCTGGCTTTGTTCCCAGGTATTCTGCCGGCGTGTGCTTGCTGAGGGACGCAAGGCAAACATAGTGAATGTCGGTTCGGTGCAGGCTGCGAAGATTCTTCCGGGACGCACGCACTACGCTCCCGCGAAGCTCGCCATCGAGGCCCTGACGCGAAACACTTCTGCCGAGATGACGCCAATGGGCATACGCGTGAACTGTGTTCATCCGGGCTTCATCGCTACGGATATGACGGATTGGATCTTAAAGGATCCCAAGATTCTGGCCAGCGTCGTAGCACAGATTTCCGTCGGCCGCGCAGGAGAACCTCGGGATATTGGAAAAGTAGTAGCATTTTTCGCTTCAGACGAATCCGCCTACATTACGGGTCAGTCGATCCACGTAGACGGCGGATGGATATTCAAGTAATTCATTGCCTCGGCGATGCTGGGGCAATCTTGGGAGATAGAGACACTTAGCAAGACATAGTATTCACGGAGCAGCATAGTTAGGCCGTATGAGAATGCCGCCCCACACTTGACCACGCTTGATCGTGCCTGGCAGCATGCGCGATCTGGGCTAACACATTATTCAAAGGTGGAAACTATATGACCAGGAACGCGCATCTAGTAGCTCTTGCGGCCGCGACCATTGCTATCACATCTGCCCAGGTGGCCAGCGCAGCCCCCGCTCCTCCGGTGGACCGCGGACCGGACAAATCGGTACGGCCAGACGCGGCCCAACTCCGCATATCCGTCGATCATTTGCTGGGCTGGCATGTGGGCATCTCGTCCACCGTCTTCCGATCGCTCACATTCTCTGAAGCCGCGGCTTTGGCTGACGCGTTAGGGCTCGCGAATATTGAGGGCAATAGCGGTCAGAAGGTCAGCCCACAGATTGACAAGAACCTTGATGATCAACTTTCTTCCGAAGAAGTCGCCGCGGTCAAAGCGAGGTTGGCGGAACTGCGGCTCAAGATGACCGCCTACCGTGTCGATGAGCCTCCCCTCCGATCAGAATTCCGCGGCTAAGCTTTTCGCATTTGCGAAGGAACTAGGTGTAGAGACCATTGTTACCAGCGCGACGCCCGCGTCTCTTTCCGCCATCGATAAGCTGGCAGGCGATAGCGGAGTGAATGTGGCCGTTGCCGTCGATGGAGATCCAAAGACGGTCATGGATGCAATCGGGAATCTCAGCCCCCATGTTGGTGTCAGCGTTGATTTCGCCAATTGGATCGAGCACGGGATCAAGCCGGTGGATGGACTTGGCTTGATTAAAGACCGCCTGATGGTGGTGCGGTTGCGCGACCGGAACGTTCTCGGGGCAAACGGCCGGGATGTCCCGCTTTGGAACCGGTGTGGCGGACCTGCAGAAGTTTCTTTTCGAAGTCGCCAAGCTGGAACCACCACCGCAGGAAGAACCCAACAAATGTGTCAATTGCAGCCGGCCGTATGGAGGCACAAAGCCGCTGTTTATCGCCCTGGACGTAGACCCATGGCAAGTGGCAATAGCAACCGGACCACAACCCGGTACATTCGGTGGGATATTCGCCGAGCTGTGGCAGCATGCCGCAGACTTTGAAAGAGTGGTCCGTCCAGCGATGGGATATCGGATCGAGGAGGACGCGAAGACTTATTCCCATCACCAGCACCGATCGTATTCCTGCTGACGTGAAGGAAAAGATCGAGGCGGCTCTGCCTAAAAAAGCGCTGGTGACCCCGGCTAAACCGAGAAAGCTACTTATCGTGGACGTTGCTCCCGCGGGTGCCTATTATCACGACACCGCAGCGCACGCCAACTTTGCCATCCAGAAGATGGCGGACACGACCGGAGCATTCCAGGCAATCTTCAGCAACGATCTCAATAACCTGAAATACCCCAAGATCCTGGACTTCGACGCGGTCTTTATGAACAGCGGCGATGGAGAAGTCTTCTCCGATCCAGAGGTATTGAGCGGACTTACCCGTTTTGTACGCGAAGGCGGAGGCCTCGCCGGCCTGCATGGCGCAAGTTACGCCTCGTGGGACGTGCCCGAGTTCGGCGACCTGATCGGCGCGCAGACAGGTCCTCATCGTGTCGAGAAGGCCACGCTCAAGATCGACGACCCCGACAGCCCTCTGACCAGGCAATTTGCTGACAGTCCGCTTACTGCGGAGCTCGGCGGGAAAGGCTTCGTCTACACGGATGAGTTCTATCACTTCTTACCCACCGGGCCTTATTCACGCCAGAAGCTTCACGTATTGATTAGCATTGATGCGGACAAATCCGATCTTAGCCAATGGCATGTCCGTCCGGACAAAGACTACGGCCTGGTTTGGATCAAGAGCTATGGTGAGGGCCGCGTCTTCAATTGTGCAATGGGGCACACGCCGACGCTCTTTGAAACACCAGCACTGGCGCAAATGATGTTGGGTGCGATCCAATTCGTGCTGGGAGACCTGCCGGCGGACACCACACCGAGCGCAATGCTGACCAGGAAGTGATCGCAGAACATGTACCATTCAGAGGATGAATGACTTATTGATGACTGCAAAACCAATGTCCAGGTCAGTCTGTTTCGAGCCAATTTCGAAAAGTGCTTTGTATCAGGGCACGACTTCAGTCGTGCCGAAAAGGGCGGCCAGTAGGACGAGAACTTTAGATTGTGCGTGAGAACCCAATTCCAAATTCACCGCCCTCATGCTTTGTATCAGGGCACGGCTTCAGCCGTGCCGCAAGGCGGGAAAAGACGAGGGCTTTAGCCCCTGCGGCGCTATTTCCCTCTCAGTTCGGCTTCGGCAGCGTTCGGCAGCTCAACCTGCGAGGAGGAGATTACCTTTGCAGCATTCGCTAAAAGGAAGAATTGCTCTGGTTACGGGAGCAAGCCGCGGTATTGGCCGCTCCATCGCACTGTCATTGGCCACGGCCGGTGCGGACATGGTTCTCAACTTCCTGACCCGCGCAGCGGAAGCCAAGGCAGTCGAAGCAGAAATTCTACGGTTGGGACGGCGCTGTGTCTCCATTCAGGCCGACGTTTCCGTGGCCAGCGAGGTTCAGCGGCTCGCTGGCGAAGCGGAAAGGTCGATGGGGGCGGTCGACGTCCTGGTGAACAATGCCGGGATTGCTCGACAGCAGGCTCTGGAGCAGATCACAGAGAGCGATTGGGACGAGTTGATCGACGTCAACCTAAAGTCCTGCTTCCTGGTCACGCAGGCGTTTCTTCCGGCGATGCGCACTCGGAAGTGGGGCCGCATTATCAACATCTCCTCGGTTGCGGCTCAAATAGGTGGTGTCGTCGGGCCACACTATGCGGCTTCGAAGGCCGGCATGCTTGGGCTGACGCATTACTACGCTCGATACCTGGCAGCGGACGGAATCACGGTAAATGCGATAGCTCCAGCTCTGATTGAAACCGAGATGACACGCACGAATGTGAAAGCGAGCACGGCGAATATTCCGATGGCGCGGTTCGGCTCGGTGGAAGAAGTCTCAGATATTGCGCTTTTACTGGCGACGAATGGGTATATCACCGGCCAGACGATCAACGCCAACGGCGGGTGGGTTATGAGCTAGGCGGGCTAACTTTTAACTACGCTTCGCTGGAATCTGTTTCGGGCCTTGTGTTCCGAACGCTGCGAGAAAGGCATCGGCGACGTGAATTTCAAGATCTTTGGGAGCCTTGCCGCCGAACTTGCTTACGAACACGTGGCGATAGATCATGGGGCCGAGCAGGAGCGCGATGCCGATCTCGGGATCGATGCCGCGGCGGAGGATGCCGCGCTTCTCTCCACGCGTGATCATATTGGTAAGCGCCACGCGGGCCGGCTCAACCACTCGCGCCCGCCAGACTGCACCCATCGCCCGGTTGCGCGAAGCGTAGGCGATCATGTGCGGCGTCATTTTTTCCCTCAGCGCCTGGCGGTCGGCAGCCGGATGATATTGCAGCTGGGCAATCAGGTCGGCGCGGAAGTCGCCGGAGTCAAACACCGGCGGCTCCTCGTCGAGACCATGCAGGTAGCCCATCACTTCCAGGCATAGGGCGTCCTTATCCTGCCAATGCTTGTAGATGGTGGCCTTGCTTACACCCGAGGTCTCGGCGATGGCATCCATGCTGGTCGCATCGATGCCCTGTTCTGAAAACAACTGCACCGCCGCATCCAAAACGTTCTTATGGGCCTGCGCGCTTCTCGGTCTCGCCATCTGCTCTTCTTCTGCTCCTACGCTTCAATCTTGGTGAATAGATAGGCGCCGGCACTCAGGAAGACCGCGGCGATCGCCGCCAGCAGCGTCACGTCGAACAACAAACTGAAGTGCCAGGTGTTGATGAGCGCTCCGCGCAGGCCGTCTACTCCGTATGCCAGGGGATCGAGCCTGGTGATGATGCTCATCGCCAGGGGCAGATTGGCCAGGGGAAAGAGCGCGCCCGATAGAAAGAAGATGGGCATGACCAGGAAGTTCATTACCAATTGAAAGCCCTGCATGTCCTTAATGACCGAGCCGATGGCGGTGCCCAACGCGGCGAAGACTACAGCGATCATGACCACGAAGAGAAAGGCGGCAGGGATGGCAAACCAGCTGTGGGGGCGGAAGCCCGCGATAAGGCAGATGACAAGGATCAGTGTGCCCTGGATAACGGCGACAGTTGCGCCGCCGAGCGTGCGTCCGATCATGATTTGCATGCGGGACACGGGAGCTACCAGCGTTTCTTTGAGGAAGCCGAATTGCCGATCCCAGAGCATCGCTATGCCGGAGAAGACGGAGCTAAAGAGGACCGTCATCCCGACGACACCTGGGGCCATAAACTGCAGATAGCTGCCGTGGCCGGCCTGCTTGAAGACCGGACCGAGTCCGAAACCCAACGCCAGCAGGTAAAGGCATGGCTGGCCAAGGGACACCACGATCTGCACCCGCGAGCGCACATAGCGCTTCAGCTCCCGCAGCCACAAGATATAAATCGCACCCATATGATTTCCTCCTGACGATGGTTAGCGCCGTTGGAACATCTGCGCCATCTGGCGCAATCTATCCTTTGAATCTGCACCTTCGTCGCGTAGCGAAGAGCCGGTGAGGGCGAGAAATGCGGCTTCAAGCGATTCGGTCTTGGTCTGCTCCTTTAACTCTGCCGAGGTGCCCTGGGCCACGATCGTCCCGTGATCCATGATGGCGATGCGATGGGCAACGCGATCGGCCTCATCCATATAATGCGTCGTCAGAAAGACCGTGGTTTTCTCCGTTTCGTTGAGCCGCTTGACGTGGGTCCATAGTTGATTTCGGCTCTGCGGGTCGAGACCGAGCGTGGGCTCATCGAGAAAGAGGATCTTAGGCGTGTGCAGAAAGCCGCGGGCGATCTCAAGCCGCCGCTTCATGCCGCCGGAGAAGGTCTTCACGTATGCATCTTTGCGGTCCCACAGTTCGAAGAGTTTCAACAGTTCCTCAGTGCGCTGGGCCCGAACCTTGCGGGGGACGTGATAGAGAACGCCATGCAGATCCATGTTTTCGTAGGCGGTCTGTTCGTTGTCAAGGCTAGGGTCCTGAAAGACAATGCCGAAGCGCTGACGGGCGAGCTTTTGCTTCGTTGTCGGATCAAGCCCATCCAGTTCGATGCGGCCACTGGTGGGGCGCAAAAGAGTGGTAAGCATCTTGATGGTGGTGGTCTTGCCGGCTCCGTTCGGTCCGAGAAAGGCGAATATCTCTCCCTGCGCGACGTCGAAGCTGATGTCGTTGACGGCGGTGAAATCTCCAAATTTTTTGATCAGATGGCTGACCGAGATCATGCGAGAACGTACCTCCTGTGAGCAGATAGCTTCCCGGCAGATTCAATACTGAACGGTTTAGTTATTCGTGTCAAGGTTTCAGCTTCCCGCGAGAGCAAGCGCTCCGTGTGTTCTCAAACACGCCCCCGGCAGGCTTGTAAACCATACCAACAACGGGCCAGGAAAGGGGGACCGAAATCGACCCTACCGCCATATCCAAATCTATGTCTTCCAGGCAGTGTTCTGATCCTACGCAGCCTGGCAGAGACTCCTGGAGTCGCTTCTGGTCAGTGACCCGGCTGAGGGCCTAAAGGAGCCAGGCGATTCTGCCGATTTCCAAGGATGATGGATAAGACAACCCAGGATGCGATTCTAGAGTCCGCAGGAGAGGGGATTTACGGGCTCGATCTCGAGGGGACGACAACGTTTGCGAATCCTGCAGCCATACGCATGACGGGTTGGTCCCTGGACGAGTTGCTGGGCAAACTGCAACATAGTCAGATTCACCATTCCAAAGCCGACGGTACTCCGTATCCTCGCGAAGCGTGTCCGATTTATGCAGCATTGCGAGACGGCGAAATCCATCAAAAAGAAGATGAAGTATTCTGGCGAAAGAATGGGACCAGTTTTCCGGTTGCGTACACCAGTAACCCATTACTCAAGGAGGGCAAACTGGCAGGTGCAGTCGTGATCTTTCGCGATATCACCGAGCGGAAAAACCGGGAACGATGGGACCAGAACTATCGCAAGGTACTGGAGCTAGTGGCCGCATGCGCGCCCTTGCCCGAATCGCTCCAGGCGCTGATTGCCGCCGTTCACGACTATGACGATGGGCTCACCGTGACGATCGACGCACACGGTCCGGCACTGATGCCCGATGGAGAAACGAACCGACATGCCTGTTGGTCGCGGAATATTGTGGCGAGTTCTGGCGCCATACTGGGAATTTTTCGAGCCTACCAGAGGGAAGCCAAAGAAATTCAACCAGAGTCACAAAAAAATCTGGAGATGGCCTGCGGTCTGTCAAGTATCGCGATCGAAAACCGGAATTTGTTAAATCAACTGGCTCATCAGACGACGCACGATGTGTTGACCGGCTTAGCTAACCGAGTGCTCTTCGGTGATCGCCTCGACCAGGCTTTGGCGCAGGCGAAAAGATACCGTGGCAAAGTCGCGGTTTACATGATAGATCTTGATCGTTTCAAGGAAGTGAACGACGCGTTTGGACACGCTGTTGGCGACTCCCTTCTTATCGAGACCGCGAACCGTCTCAAAGGCCTTTTGGAAGAAGGCGACACCTTGGCTCGCATGAGCGGGGCGGAACTTGCGCTTATGGTTCCGATCGTCGCAAAAGGTGCTGATTGTTTTGCGGTTGCCAAGAACATCGTCGAATCCCTGCGCAGTCCAGTTCGAGTGGAGGGATACGAATTGGTCGGAGGATTGAGCGTCGGGATCAGTTTGTACCCGGAGCATGGACAGGACCCAGTGACGCTTCAGAAGCATTCCCATGCGGCCATGTGCCGGGCGAACGAGAGGGGCGGAAACCGATTCGAAATATTCGATCCAACAGCCAGCGTAGTCGCGGCTGAGGGTTTGAAGATGGAGTTTCGTCTGCGGGAAGCTCTGGAGAAGAACTGGTTCCATCTTGACTATCAGCCACAATTTGCCCTGAGCGGTGAGCTGATGGGAATGGAGGCATTGCTTCGATTGAAGCCGCCTGAGGAAAAAACCATCCCGCCAACCAAATTTTTTCACGTCGCGGAAGAAAGCGGGTTAATTGTACCTATCGGGACATGGGCGCTTCGGGAGGCTTGCACACAAGGGACCGCATGGAACGAGCAGGGCTATGCGCCATTTAGAATGGCGGTAAATGTTTCCACTCGCCAGCTTGCGGACCTGAATTTCGTGGACCAGGTGACTTCGATTCTGAAAGAGACAAGGTTTCCTGCCACCTTTCTTGAATTGGAACTTACTGAGAGCTGTCTTATTGCCAGCACCGTTGATTCGATTCAGCAATTGAATCAATTGCGAGATCTGGGTGTGGAGATCTCCATTGACGATTTCGGAACCGGGTACTCGTCTCTAAGCCGGTTACATTTACTTCCAGTGACGGCCATCAAGATCGATAAGGCATTTGTCGATCGCCTGACAACGGGTGTGGGAGGATTAGAAACGATGGCAGCAATTGTTACCCTTGCCCGACAACTCGGATTCCGGGTGATCGCAGAAGGCGTAGAGACCATCCAGCAACTGGAGGCGTTAATCGGGCTAGGTTCGGTCGTCGTGCAAGGCTTTCTTTCGGGTCGGCCAGAGCGCGCAGCGAACGCCAAAAGACATTTACAAATGGTTCATCCTGCCCTGTGTTCTTGAACCAAAGGGCACCAGCACCATTCGGAAAGATCCGCAGCGCAAGTTGAAGGACCTGGGAAAGATTCGCTACCGGCACGGCCACCACGTTAAGCGATTAATTCTTTCAAGCCCATATTAATCATACAGTTGCCCACGATACCTGCAGCAGAAATTCAACCAGGCTCGGGGCCGTGTGTTTAAATTGTGCGCTGTTGTGAGATTGCGGAGCAGAAGATCCTACGCATGGCGATGACCAAATATCTTCTTAAAAGCACGATCGTCGGGGCCCTGGGCGGGCTCTTGTTTGGCTTTGACACGGCTGTCATTGCAGGCACCACCCAACAGTTGACGTTGGTGTACCAGCTCACACCCTTCACCCTCGGGCTGACCGTCTTTATCGGCCTGGCGGGCACGGTGATCGGAGCGATGACTGCGGGAGTACTGGGGCAGCGAATTGGTGGCCGTGAGGCGCTCCGCATCATGGCCATTCTCTATACCGTCTCAGCGCTGGGATGCGCGTTCGCCTGGAACTGGCCCGCGCTGATGGTCTTTCGATTTATTGGCGGCATTGGAATTGGCGGATCTTCGGTCCTTGGTCCGGTCTACATCGCGGAATTGGCCCCGGCCAAGTGGCGAGGCAGGATGGTAGGCCTGTTTCAAATTAACGTGGTCGTCGGCATCCTGCTCGCTTACCTTTCCAACTACCTCATCTCGCTGCTCAACCTGGGCGAGTCGCAATGGCGATGGCAGCTCGGTGTCGCGGCGTTTCCTTCTCTTCTCTTTCTGATCATGCTGTACGGAATCCCCCGCAGCTCACGCTGGCTGGTAACCAAAAATAAGACCGACGAAGCACTCGCCATCCTGAAGATGATGGGCTCTCCGGACTCGGAAGCCGAACTGCGCGAAATTGTCGATTCCGTACATCTGGAGCGCGGCATGGCGGCCGAGCCGCTGTTCAAGCGCGAGTATCGCCTGCCTATCTTTCTCGCGATCAGCATCGGACTCTTCAATCAACTCGCGGGAATCAATGCCATCCTGTATTACTCAAACTACATCTTCGCCTCGGCCGGCTTCAACCAACTGTCCAGTTCCTTGCAGACGGTGCTGATCGGGCTGATGAATCTGTTGGCGACTTTACTGGGCATGTCGCTCATCGATAAGCTGGGGCGAAAAACGCTGCTCCTTATTGGCAGTGTCGGGATGACCCTTTGCCTTTCGGGTGTGGCAGCGGTCTTTTTCACTCATACCCACCCCGAGACACTGGTTTGGCTGCTGGTTGCCTATATTGCGTTCTTCTCCGTTTCTCAAGGTGCCGTGATCTGGGTTTACATCGCCGAAGTTTTCCCCAACCGCGTCCGCTCCAAGGGGCAGAGCCTGGGATCGTCCTCGCACTGGATTATGAACGCTATCATTTCCCTTCTTTTCCCGGTGCTCGCGAAATATTCAGGAGGACTGCCCTTCGCGTTCTTTGCGGCCATGACCACGCTGCAGTTCTTTGTGGTCCTTTTCGTCTACCCGGAAACCAAGGGGATCACCCTCGAGCAATTGCAACGCAAGCTTGGCATTGCATAATGCTGCGATGAGGCGGAGAGGCGCTCCTACGTGATGGGCGCGGGATTGAACAAAGCAAACTCATTGTGCAGACCCCAATGATCGGCCCAGGCTTGTTTGCGCCCGCTCGCCACGTCAAGAATCAGCTGGAAAATCTGCTCGCCCACTTGCTGAATGGTTGACTCGCCGGTGGCGATGCGACCGGCATCGATATCAATCAGGTCGGACCATCTGTCTGCCAATGCGCTCCGGGACGCCACCTTGATCACCGGAGCCATGGCAAGCCCATAAGGAGTTCCGCGTCCGGTGGTGAAGACATGCATGTTCATCCCCGCCGCTAACTGGAGCGTTCCACACACGAAGTCACTGGCGGGTGTGGCAGCAAAGATGAGCCCCTTGCTCGTAACGCGTTCCCCTGGGCCGAAAACACCGGCGAGCGCGCTGCTGCCTGCTTTTGCAGTCGAGCCCAGTGCCTTTTCAACGATATTTGTCAGCCCACCGGTCTTATTTCCCGGCGTTGGATTCGCGCTTCGATCGGCCCCGCCCTTTTGGAGATATGCGTCGTACCAGGCCATTTCGCGTATCAGCGAGCGGGCTACCTCTTGGTTTGCCGCACGAGCCGTCAGCAAATGAACTACATCGCGAACCTCTGTGACTTCTGAAAACATCACGGTGGCGCCGGCGCGCACCAGCAGGTCGGCAGCATAGCCCACAGCCGGGTTAGCGGTCACTCCGGAGAACGCATCGCTTCCCCCGCATTGCAATCCGACGACCAGGTCGGCTGCCGGCCGCGTTACGCGGGTTCGCGCATGCAACTGGATTAGCCGCTTCTCCGCCATCTCCATGATGGCCGTGATCATGTCGCCGAAACTCCGGTGCTGCTCATCCTGCAAGCGGATGATATAGGGCACGCTGGACAGAATGGGAAGGCTGTTTGCCGGCAGCATCTGCGCAGGCTGCAGTTTTTCGCAGCCCAGGCTGACCACCATGGGTGCGCCCCCGAGATTTGGATTCAGGCTGAGATTGCGGAGGGTGCGAATGGGAATTTCGGAGCCCGGTGCGTTCATCGCAACCCCGCATCCATAGGGATGGGTAATCGCAATCACATCGTCTACGTTCGGATACCGCGGCAGAATCTCTGAGCGGATGCGCTTGACCGCAAATTCTACCGTGGCCGAAACACACTGTACCGTCGTGGCGATGCCGAGAATATTTTTTGTTCCGACGGATCCGTCGTGATTGAGATAGCCCTCGAAGGTATATCCGTCCAGCGGCGGCAGCGGGGCCGGCACGGCAGTGGCGAGGGGAAGATCATCGAGGGGCGGGGCCGCAGGCAAGCTCATGACTCCCTCGTGCACCCAGCTGCCTTGTGCGATCGGGACTTCGGCGTATCCGATCACGACGCCATAACGAACAATCGGCTGCCCGCGCCCAATCGCGGATAAGGCTACCTTGTGGGCTTCCGGTATCGCCTCTAAAAGGGTAAGGCCGGAATCGAATTGGGCTCCGCCCGGAAGACCACCTTCATTGGCGATGATGGCGACGTTGTCCCGTGCATGGACTTGGACGTATCGGGGAGGCAAGCTACCGTTGCTGGGCATGTGATTCTTCCGCTTCTATATCACTATCCTTTTACCATGGGCCAGGT
The DNA here is from genome assembly GCA_963838445.1 of uncultured Acidobacteriaceae bacterium. GTDB lineage: Bacteria > Acidobacteriota > Terriglobia > Terriglobales > Acidobacteriaceae > PALSA-350. The sequence goes on along the minus strand of CAWIRT010000046.1, from coordinate 538,491 downwards.
TGCTTCCCCTTATTTGTCCTGCACCTTGGCATGCTCAAGCATGATGACGGGTGTTCCATTAGCAGCCTTGACGGTAAAGGCATGCGCCGTAACGGTCGCATTGCTGATGGTCATTCCGTTCTCCGCCGCGATATTCACGTTGGTCAAAGCCATCGACGTGATTGGACTTTCCGGCAGGCCAACGATGAATCCGGCGGCTTTCGCCCCTGTCGCGATCAGATTTGTGATGCTGATGTCATGAAAGTATGGCGTGAGCCGAGTGACCGGCTGCGCTGCGTCCTGGTCCGGAATTCGCGGGTAGTACTCGGTGATAAGAATCGGTGTCCCCACATCTTCCATGGTCAGATCGCGAAAATCAAAATTGCCGATATCACCGCCGCGATCGCGATTCGATTTGATCCGCACCCCGTTCGCCGTTCCCTTGAAGTGCACGCGGGCGACACGAACGTTTTGCACGCCGCCGGAAACTTCGCTGCCAATGGAGAGACCATGCCCATGCATAAAGGTGCAGTCCGAAATGGTGATATTTCTACTCGGCGCATCCGGTCCGGGTGAGTTGGCCTGGCCTGATTTGATTGCGATATCGTCGTCTCCCACGTCGGCATAGACATGCTCGATCCTTACGTTGCTCGAAGAGAAGGGATCAATCGCATCCGTATTCGGAGAAGCGGGATCCGCCAACACCCTGATATTGCGAATCGAAACATCATCAGAGTAGTAAACAACGACCTGCCAGAAAGGAGAATTCTGAACCGTCACGCCATCCATAAGGATCTTGTGGGAGTGATCAAAGACAATCAGGCGCGGCCGCAAAATACCCTGCCCCATAATGCCGTGATCGCCTTGGGCGCGCGCTTCCTTCCACCAGCTCTCCCCGGCGCCGTCGATAACGCCACCCCCGGTTATCGAGACGTTGTTTGCGTAGACCGCGCTTACCAACGACTGCAGACCATGGTTTCGGAACTCCATCTTCTTTGGATAATCGTCATGATTGCTGGAGCCCTGCAGTGTCGTGCCCTTTTCAATATCCAGATCGATATTGCTCTTCAAAACGATGGGACCGCTAAGAAAGGTGCCAGCGTTGAGCCTGACTTTACCTCCACCTTTTTTGGCACAAGCATCGATGGCCGACTGGATTGCATTCGTATCCATCGTAGTTCCATCCGCCTTCGCGCCGTAGGCGCGCACATCACAGACGGGTGCCGCCTTTGCCGCGACGCCGCAACACGAGACCAACATTACGACACAAATCACCCACAGAAAACCTGACAGATGATGCCACCCGTGGGCTCCTGTTTTCACGCACATCTGGCGTCTCGGGTATTGCTCATTTGTACAGAATTCCTTACGCAGCGGAAGCCGATATTCGAGGCTGAGCTGTCGGGAGTGTTGGAGGTGCGCGCAGCGACACGGTAGCGATTGCAATACGATGCGTGACAAAGAAACGAACCTCCTTTCATCACCCTGGCTTGTCCGGTCGACGGCCCGGTTGGGTCGTGAAGCATGGACTTAGAGGAAAACGATGTATGAAACCAGTCGGCGCACCACTCCCAAACGTTTCCGGTGACAGAGTACAGTCCATAACCGTTTGGCGGAAAGCCATCGACCGGGCAGCTCCCTCGATAGCCGTCCTCGCCGGTATCGTGATAGGGAAATTGGCCCTGCCAGATGTTGCAGAGATGTTTTCCTCCGGGAGTAAGTTCATCTCCCCAGGGGTAAAGCTTCTGTTCGAGGCCGCCACGGGCGGCGTACTCCCATTGCGCCTCCGTCGGAAGCGTCTTCGATGCCCATGCCGCATAAGCGGCGGCATCGTTCCACGAAACATGCACCACAGGATGATTCAGCGCGGACCGTATATCAGAACCAGGGCCCAGAGGGTGATTCCAGGTTGCGCCGGGAACCTTGCACCACCAGGGAGTAGGCGCAGCTGTGTCTTCCACCAACTGGTCGAAGCGCTCCGGCGGGATGTGAGACCAGAAGACGAAGGACCACCCAAATACCTCAGCCTCGGTGCGAAAACCTGTGCTCTCCACAAAGACAGCGAAGTCAGCATTGGTTACCGGGTAAGTATCGATGTCGAACGCCGACAGTGAGACCGAGCGGACCGGACCTTCGCCATCGGCGGGAAAGCCGCGATCGTAATCCGTACCCATGAGAAAAGTCCCAGCCGAAAGCGCGACCATAGCCCGGTGCGCGTCGCCGGAAGATGGGGCAAACGACGTGCCTACGTGCGGGTGTCCCGATTCTCGCTGTCCTCCAGGAGAACAACAGGAGCCGGGTGTGTTGTCGCTCATCATGCAGCCCTCGGGCGAACGCTAAGTATAGAGCTTCGCCGGCACAATCTCCGGCTCCGCCTCGCCGGCAGCTACGATCAGCTTTCTTAGCTCGTCTCGGAGCGAGTCCGCTTGTTTACGGTATTCTTTGCGGGCCGCCAGATTGATGATCTCGTTCGGGTCGCCGCGTTCATCGTAGAAGAGATACTCGTGGTATTTCGCTCCGGCTTTGTCAGTTCGTACATTAGCACCCGGATCGGCCACGCAATACACCCAATCCTCGGTTCGAATCGCTCGAGCAACCATCGCTTCGCTAATTTGAATCAGCTCTTTGTTTGGCCATTCGTCGCGGGCTTTCTTGTCGGTGAGCAACGGAAGCAGGCTTCTTCCCTTCATCGAAGCCGGCACCTCGACGCCCGCCGCCTCGAGCAACGTGGGCGTGATGTGGAGGTTGCCGACGATCTCGTCCAGGCGCTGCGATCCATTGAAGCCGGGACCTTCGATGATCAACGGAATACGAATGGAACCATTATGCGGGCTGCGTTTGTATTCCTCGTTGCGAGTCATGAACTGGCAGCCGTGGTCGCTGATGAAAACAAAGATGGTGTCATCCGCGAGATGCTCCTCTTCCAGGATTTTGCGGATTCTCCCTACAGAAGTGTCGATCGACTCACAGCAGCCGTAGTAGTCCGGCAACTGCGACTGCCAATTTCCTGGGAAAGGACGCAGGTCCGGGGGCACAAATGAGTCCTGAAATCGTTCCGCCGCGCCCTTAGGCGCAATAAAACGCTTAGCGTCATTCTGAAAATGTGGTTCCAACTGCGAGATGAAGAGCAGGAACGGCTTGTCATGGGGCTGACGCAAAAACTTCTCCGCGCGATCGGTCACGAAGTCGACGCGAAACTCATCTTTGAAGGTGATCTCCTTACCGTCTCGATCGTAGATCGTGCCTTCATAGGGATGGGTCGTGAACTCAAATTCGTTGGCGCCCTCCCACATATCGAGAAACCCGGCACGATACTCTGGCTTGACGTAGCCGCGGCCCCCGCCTGCTTCCTCTGTGGAAGGGGCAAGGTGCCACTTGCCTAACAGATTGGCCGTGTATCCCGCTTTACGGAGTTCGCCGGCTAAGGTCGGCAGTGCCGGATCGATGGGCAGCGCATTGTGCCAGACGCCCGTCTCGGTTGCATAACGGCCAGTCAGCATGACAGAGCGAGATGGGGAACATACCGGCTGGTTGGTAATTGCATGGGTAAAGAGGGTGCCACGGTCTGCCATGGCGTCAAGGTTGGGCGTATTGGTTGAGCTATTCAGGCGGTTGGCGCCAACGAAATCCCAGCGGAACTGGTCGGCAAGATAAAGAATGATATTCGGCTTCTTCCTTGGCGCTGCGCGCGGTGCCGGGCTCTGTGCTTTGGCTGTGAGCGCTGCGGCCGCGGCCGCCGTTCCCAGCATGAAGTCGCGTCGGTTAGTGGACAATGCAAACTCCCTTCTCCATCTTACGGCTGTCTCTTGGTTGATGAAAGAACCCCTGCGCTCCGTCAGAAGTAATACTTCAGGCTAAATTGCAGCTGGCGAGGATCGTTCGGATTGTCGCGCGTCGCGCTAATGGATGCAAAGGTGTTGGTATTGGTGAAGGTCAGATTTCCCGGCTGCCCGAAATTCGGAGTGTTGGTCAGGTTGAATGCCTCGACGCGAAACTCGAAGAACGTCTCGTGCACCGCCGGAAACTGCCGGACAACCGACAGGTTCAACCGGCGGAACGGCGGGCCAGTTACCTGCGTCGGACTGCCGCCGAGATTAGCCACCGACGCCGAAGCAGCAGTTGCCGCCGCAGGATTGGCGAATGCCGCTGGGTTGAGAAACTGCACTGCATTGTGGTGCCCGGCGTACGCATTCTCCCCAGGCACCTTTAGCGCGTTGCAACCCAGGCCGGCAGCGTTGGTGGTACTGCAGGGAATGGTCAGCGGCTGCCCATCCTGGGCGAAGAAGATCCAGTTGGTCGACCAGCCCCCGAGAACCCAGGCCGCGGGGCCAGAGGTGAGGAAGTGCTTGTTCCTGCCGAAGGGCAATTCGTAGATTCCGCTGACGTGGACGATCTGCCGCACATCGATATCGCAAAGCCCATAGTCCGCGCTGATACCCAAGCCAGGAACATACGGGGCGCGGTAGCTGCCGATGCCATTGTCAAGCATATCGCGCGCGTCGCCCAGGCATTTGGAGTAAGTGTAGTTGGCGAGCAGGCTAAAGCCCTGGGAAAAACGGCGCTCCAGATTGAGCTGAATGCCGTTGTAGTTGGTTGCCGCGGCTCGTGCAATGAAAGTACCGTTGGTGGCGAAACCAGGAAAGAAGGAGTGGGTGTTGGCATTGAGGCTGGGGGGCAAAATGGTGCTCACCGTATTGGAGGGCTCGCCTGCCTGCAGATGTCTTGCGCTCGCCCCTACATACGCGACCGTAGCCACCATGTTGGCTGCGAGTTGATACTGAATCTGCAGATGGTAGGCCTGCGCGTATGAAGTCTTCGCGTGATACGGCTCCCCGTAGAGCCCCAGGCTGGTTTTCGGTGAAGCAGCCGCATCGGCGGGGGTCAACGGTATATTGACCAGCCCGTTCTGCAACGCCCCAACCGAGTTATCCGGGGTGAGCGGCGTGGTGGAATTGCCGGCATTGTAGCTGGAGCTTACCTGGAAAGGAAAGTTGATGTAGTTACTAATACTCAGGCCGTGGTTTTCATTCCCCTGGTAGAAGATTCCATAGCCGCCGCGAGCCACCAGCTTAGGAGAAACCTGATAGGCGAAGCCGAGGCGGGGAGCAAAATTCGTCTTCTGGGCCAGCACCAGCCCATTGCCCGAGACCGGCGTGAACACGATGCCATTCTTGGCCAACAGTGTCTGGAATGCCGCCGGTTCATTGGCTACTTGCGACTGCGGAATATAAAACCTTGATACGCCGTCGGAAGTCAGCCCGGTCTGGGCAGGCACCAGGTTCGCAAAGCGGCCATTGGTTTCAATCGGCGCCCCAATAAACTCCCAGCGCAGCCCCAGATTCAAGGTGAGGTTAGAGGTGCTCCGCCAATCATCCTGGATATAAGCCCCGACGTGCGGCCTGCCCAAATGATATGCGGGCGGAAAATTGGAGGCTGCAATGGTGTTGGAACCTCCGACATTGTTGATCCCGTGTGGAACCGTAGCGGCCTCAGGGTTGAGCACAAATTGTGCGCGGTCGGTCGATGTGTCTGTACTATTTACCACCGAAGTATAGATGCCGTTATCCGTGAAGTTGCCACGAGATGCGGTGGGCGTGAGTGTGGGCGTGGCAATGTGTTGATACTCAGCGCCCACGCGAATCTGGTTGCGTCCGCGATCGATGGAGAGATTGCCGGTGGCCTGCAGAATATCGCTGGCCTTGTCGCTGGGCAAGGTGCCCGCAGAGCCAAGATTGCTGAGAATGCCGAAACTAAACAGCGGCAAACCTCCATTGGTTGGAAGTTGCGGCACACCCGGAATGCCGTACTGCTCAGGAATCCCCGTCACGTTGGCATCATTCTGCCGCCGCTCATCGGCCACACGGCTGTACCCCACACGCGCTTCCAACACCAGCTTGGGAGAGAAGATGTGGGTTTCACTGCCGGCGATATTTTGCGACTCGCTGTGCCCTGTTCCGGGGCGAGACGCCCCACCGTCGGCAACGCCCGGAAGGGGACTAGGCTGGAATTGATTGTTATAGACAAAACTGTAGCGAACAAAGGCTGCGTCTTTACCGCTGAAAATCTGGTCCAGGCGCACGTCGGTGCTATCGATGTTGGTCGTGGCCGCGGGATTGGTGGTGTAGTTGTTGGTCAGCGCCGCCGACTGCGGCAATGGATAGAGCTTCAACAGAGCTACGGCCGCCTGGTTGAGGCGGCCAGCCGGAATTTGATTCAGCAGAGCTTCACTCGCCGGGCTAGTAAAGTTGGCGACGCCGGTTGCGCTGCCCTGATAGAAAGGATCGCGGACCTGGCCGCTGCTCGAGGCCACAATGCCGGAAACCGGATCAAGCTGCCCCGCCGTTATGGTGCGGGAGGTCGCGGGGTCGAAGACAGTTCCGCTGGGGAAAACGCGGCCAAGAGCATCGCTCTTGGTTCCCTTTTGCAATGACACGAGATCCTGCAGATTGGTAAATCCACTCGCGTTTTCGGCTGCGGTGGGGACCGTCTCGGTATAGGTCTTGCCCTGCACAACGCGCGTTCCCTGGTAATCCACAAAGAAGAATGTCTTGTTTCGGCCGTTGTAAACATGAGGAATCAAGAGCGGACCACCGAAGGTTGCGCCAAATTGGTTTTGCCGGAATTCTGGCTTGCGCTGCGCAGGCAAAACGAAATAGTCCCGGCCATCGAAATAATCGTTGCGGAGGAACTCCCAGAGATCTCCATGAAATGCGTTTGAGCCTGACTTGGTAGTCAGGTTCAAGACCGCGCCGGCGGAGTGGCCGAACTCGGCGGAATAGTCGTTGGTCTGCACGGTGAACTCGCGCAACCCATCGGGGGGAGGCAGCACGACGAATTGCGACTGATTGACCAAATCGGCAACTTGCACATTATCGTCCATGCCATCGAGTAGATAGTCGTTTTGCGTGCGGCGTGAGCCGTTGGCGGTGAAGGATCCGCTCGCCTGCAGACCGCGGCTATCGTTCTGCGCGATGGTTACACCAGGGGAAAGCTGCGCCAGGAATACCGCGTTGCGGCCGTTGAGAGGCAGCTTATCGATCGCTCGTTCGCCCAGTAGCTGTTGCAGAGACGAACTCTGCGTTTCCAGAATTGGTCCACTCGAGTTCACCTGCACATTCTGTGAAATCGATCCAATCTCGAGTTTTGGATTGATCTCAAGGCGCGCCTGTATCGTGACCTGAATATGATCTTGCACCGTGGTCTTGAAGCCTTGCTTCTCGGCGGTGAGAGTGTAGGCACCCAGCTTGAGCGGGCTAATGATGTAGCTGCCATCCGGCCCCGTCTGCGTTATCCGCTTGCGGCCTGTCGTTTCTTCCGTCACGGTCACGGTGACATCCGGAACATTCGCGCCGGCAGAGTCCTGCACGGTACCGACGATCGCTCCGGTATCTACTTGCGCGAACGATGAGGCAACCGCTATGGCCAGAAAACTCGTTGCCAGGAGGATGGCTGAGCGGCCATACCGTCTACTCCGCTTGTCAGTGAGAACGGCTGCTTGACCAGATCGATGGTGGTGCGCGGACGGTTTTGCCGACGGGAATTCCATTGCCGTATGACCTCCTTCGAGAACCAGATATGTTGTTCTTGCCTTGCTGCTGGGAGTACTGGCAGCAAGCCTTCCGTACTCACACCGAGCAAACTAGATCGTCGTCGTCCTGGTGGCTGACAAATCCAAAGCCAACATTAGAGACCGCCGAACTGAATCATGCAAGGATAGATCGAGCCGTGCTATGGCTCGGAAAACTTAATGGAGTATCGTTCGTATGACGCTATTTGGCGCGACAACAACAGAAGCCAGGGCGGCTTCCGCAAATAAAGGCCGTGTTGTCATTCCGCAGGAGCATGAGTGAATGAGCCGTACGAATAGAAAGTATCATACTGCTCAGCCCGGCGCCATACCTGGCTCCGCGGCTATGGATGACTGCAAAACTAATGTCCGGGTCAGTCCGTTTCGAGCCAATTTCGAAAAGCGCTTTGTATCAGGGCGCGACTTCAGTCGTGCAAAAAATGGCCAGTAAAACGAGGGCTTTAGCCCCTGCGGCGCTACGACCCTCTCAGTTCGGCTTCGGGCAGCGCTCAGCAGCTCAACCTGCGAGGAGGACATTATCTTTGCAGCATTCAAAATATCCTGGCTAGGACAGATCGTCGATGTACATTTGGCACTGGCCCTTCTGTTTCCGTCAGCCAGTTCTAAGAGGAAAACGATGAACAGCAAGATGACGCGGCGTGACGCTCTCAAACTTGGAACAAGTACTGCTATTTCAGTCGCCGCCACTCCGCTATTATCTTCTTCGATCGCCAGAGGGGCCACAAACCCGGACTACACCATGCCTGATTCCTCAAACGAAATCTGTTATATGCGTGCGATCGACATGGTCGATGCGATCCGCACTAAGAAGCTTTCCTCGCGCGAAGTCATGCAGGCTCACTTGAAGCAAATCGCCCTGGTGAATCCCAAGGTGAACGCGATGGTGACCATGGTTCCCGAAGATCAGTTGATGGCGCAAGCGGCTGCGGCCGACGAGGCGCTCGCCCATGGCAAATGGCTGGGCCCTCTGCATGGTTTGCCGGTTGCCGTGAAAGACCTGCACGAGACCCAAGGGATCCGCACGACCTATGGCTCCCCGCTACACAAAAACAACGTGCCGGATTTCGATTGCCGAGTGGTGCAGCGGGAGAAGGAGGCGGGGGCGATTGTGTTGGGCAAGACCAACGTGCCGGAATTTGGCCTGGGCTCTCAGACTTTCAATCCAGTCTTCGGTCCGACGCACAATCCTTACGATACGACCAAGACATGCGGCGGAAGCACGGGGGGCGGGGCGGTCGCGATCGCATGTGGGATGGCTCCGTTAGCCGACGGCAGCGATATGGGCGGGTCGCTGCGCAATCCTCCCAATTTTTGCAATGTAGTCGGCATTCGCACTTCTCCGGGACGGGTGTCAAACATACCCACCAATCTAGGATGGTTCACGCTTTCGGTTCCCGGGCCGGTCGCTCGTAACGTCACGGATTGTGCCTATTTCCTGAGCGTGCTCGCCGGCTACGACTACCACTCACCCATCTCCATCGAGCAACCAGGCACACCGTTTGCCCAGCCTTTGGGAAATCGCAGCTTCAAAGGAGTGCGGGTGGCGATGTTCAAGGATATGGGGTTGCCGTGGGAGCCGGAAGTGAAAAGCGCGGTGCAGGCACAGCGAAAAGTCTTCGAATCGCTGGGCTGCATTGTTGAAGACGCGGAGCCAAACTTTGCGGACGCCAACGAATCCTTTCTGGCCTGGCGGCACTGGTCGACGGAGTTAGCTTTTGGCGATTTGCTGGCCACGCATGGCGACCAGCTCAACGAATACATTCACTGGCACGTGGAGGAGGGCCGCAAACTCACCGGACCTCAACTGTCTCGCATCGAGGCCAGGCGTACTGCGCTCTATCAGCGTTTATGTAACTTCGAAGGAAAGTATGAGTTTTTCGTGCTGCCCGTGAACCAGGTGCTCCCCTTTGGGGTCGACATTCATTACCCGACGGAGATTGCCGGGGTACAGATGGAAAACTATATTGCCTGGATGAAGTCGGCTTATTACATTTCCGCGGCCGGAAACCCGGCAATGTCCGTTCCCTGCGCTTTCTCTGCAAGTGGGCTTCCGATCGGCATGCAGATCGTTGGCCGCCACCACGATGACTGGGGCGTGCTGCAGCTGGGCTATGCCTTTGAACAGGCCACGAACTTCGGGCAACGGCGGCCGGTTGTGGTCTAGATAGCTGCGGAAACGAGATGAAGAACGTACCCCAAGGGCCTAAAGGCCGGATGATTTTGCTGGGTTTATGTACGGGCTGAAGCCCGTACCCTCCAGGCTGGAAAACACGTAGCTCAGGGACCATTGATGACTGCAAAACTAATGTCCAGATCAGCCTTCGAAGCAATTTCGAAAAATTGCTTTGTATCAGGGCACGACTTCAGTCGTGCCGAAAAGGGCCAGTAGGACGAGGGCTTTAGAGTCTGCGTGAGAACCGCAAATTTGCATGCAGTCCCAGAGGGACGGCTGAACTTAGTCCCATAAGCGCTAACTCGTGTGAAATGTTTTTCTTCAAAACTCCGAAATCGTCATCCTGAGAGCCTGTGATTTTTTCGATCTTTTCGTGTTTTCTGCGTAGCTAACCGGATGCTTTTCACCTCCCACAAAGCCGTCATCCTGAGCGAAGCGCCGCGCGGATCTATCGCATAGCGGACGGCTTATGGCGCGCAGTCGAAGGACCCCGGCGATGCTTGTTAGCAGATGCTCTTCCCAGCTTTCCAGCCACAAACTACAGGCCAAATCAAAAAAGTCACAAGCTCTGAGCGGAGCGCCTCACAGATTTATCGCGTGACACCGCGCTGGATGGCGCGGAGTCGAAGAGCCTGTCCTGAGCGTAGCCGAAGGAACCCCGAGGATGCTTATCTTGCCTATGCCGTTCGGAGCTTTTCAACCACCGAAGCCCGCCTACAGGATCTTGCTGCGGTACCCACCTGATGGTCACGGGTACATCTTTTCATGCGCTGTCATCATCTTCCATCCCCAGGTCTGTGGAAGGTCTTTGAACTCGGCATTGACGGTGCGAATTAGGTTAAGCTTCTTTTCGCGTCGCCAGCCTTTGCGTTGTTTTTCCCGAGCGATGGCTTTGCGAATGTCTTCATAACCCTCAAAGTAGAGCAGGCGCTTGCAGCCATAGGCCGCAGTGAAACCTTCCCACGTGCCCTCCTTATGTTGCATGACGCGCAGATACAGATTGCTGGTGACGCCTATGTAAAGCGTGCCTGTATGGCTGCCGAGAATGTAGATGTAGCTCCCCGACATGGCAAGATGCTAGCAGTTCTTGTTCTCGGCCCCAGGGGAAAGACCGTGGCCGGTCCGACCGGTGCCGGCTTCGGTGGTTGAGAAGCTCCGAACGGCATAGGCAAGATAAGCATCCTCGGGGTCCTTCGACTCCGCGCCATTAAGTGCGGTGTCCCGCGATAAACCCTTGAGGCGCTCCGCTTCAGGATGACGATTTTGTGGGAGTTTTGAAGAAAAACATTCCCAACAAGTTAGCGCTTGTGGGAAGTAGTCCTGGGTGGGATCTGAAAGGACGAACAAATTCTCGGTTCTCACGCAGACTCCTTAGCCCCTGCGGCGCTATTTTCCTCTCAGTTCGGCTTCGGGCAGCGTTCGGCAGCTCAACCTGCGAGGAGGGACATTACCTTTGCACCATTCAATAAAGCCCAATTCTCTTTCCTTCCCTTACAGCCCGACTAAAGAGGCTGCGGAAAAACCCGAATTCTTTGAAGGGGACGGCCTTCAGGCCGTCCATAACTGCTTTGTAGTAAGTGCGGCTTTAGCCGCTGAGGGAGCGGTTTTTCTTCAACCGAGACTTTTTCCGCAGCCTCTTAAAGTCGTGCCCTGATACAAAACAAAAATGTTGATCTCACGCAGACTCTGAAGCCCGTACCTACCAGCCCGTCATTCCTGAACTGTCCGTAGCATGACTTAATTCCGCAACTCAGACTGATTTGGGCGCAGGTCTCCCACAATAAACCAGTAGCAGAAGATGCCGGCAAGCAACACAATCGCGGCCAGCGCGAAGCCGGGGGCATAGGAACCCGTCCGGCTAATGAGCAGCCCGGTAAGCAGCGGGGCCAGCACACCGGCCAGGTTCCCGGCGAAGTTCTCGAAACCAGTCCACAAACCCACATCCTCGTGGGGAGCGCAGCACTGCAGAATCACCAGGAGATTGCCGGTGGCGAGGCCAACCATCGAAGCGCCGGCGATCAGCGCCACTGCGGTATTGGCATTGTGAACGCGGGACGCGGGTATGAGCAGTAAGCCACAAAGGAAGGCCACGGTTACGATTCCCTTGCGGGTTCGGGTTTCATCCCAACCGAACGCGGTTAACCGGTCGGCGATCCAGCCACCCAAAGGTTCGCTGGCTCCAAATACGAAGTAAGGCAGCGAGGAGAAAAACCCGGCGCGGAGGATGGTGAAATGCCGCACGGTCACCAGGTAGTCCGGGAGCCAGGTGACAAAGAGGTACCAGTAGTAATCGAAGCAAAAGAAACCGAGGCAGATACCGATAAGGTTGCGATTCGTCAGCAGCCACCGCAGCTCCTGTCGCCGGTTGCGCGTTGGCGTAGAAGGCCGAGGACGCTGGTCGAGCCGGCCTTTGGTAGCCCACAGCCACGGGAGAACCCATAAAAGCCCGGCGAACCCGATGAATTGAAAGGTAAGACGCCAACCGAGCCGAACCAGCAGCCAGGGGATGATCAGGCCACCCAGAACCAAGCCCATGCGCGTACCAAAATCAAATAGACCGCACGGGAGGCCACGCTCGGTGGACCCGAATAACAAACTGACGATCTTCGTTCCGCCGGGCAGATAGATGGACTCACCTATGCCGAGCAACAGGCGAAACAAGATCAGCACGCCCAGGCTTCCAGCGAGACCCGTCAGGCCCTGGCCCAGGGACCAAAGCACGAACGCTCCAAAGTAGAGCCACCGCAGGTTGACACGGTCGGCGGCCCAGCCGACCGGGATCTGCATGAGGGCGTATGTCCAGAAGAACGCCGAAAGCAACAGGCCCTTGCTCTCCGGGCCCAGGCCCAGGTCCCTGGACAGCATCGGCAAAGCCAGCGAAATGCTGGAGCGGTCGAGGTAATTGATGAGAGAGGCTGCAAACAACAGCCATACAATCGTCCAGCGCCCGGATTTAGCGGGTGCACCACCGCCCAGGGAAGCGTTGTCTGCGGAATAATGAGCGTCTCGCGGCATGGCCTCAGGTTCTAAATAGTTCTGCGTGAGCGCCGAAGCCGCCCAATCATCTGCGGAAAGCGTCTCCAGCAGAATAGGCCCACCCGGGGCGAAATGGAAATTCGGGTCTTCCGGAAGACTTTGGCCACGTGGCGCTTCCGGATAGCCCCAACGCGCTGTCAGGGGTACGTTTTTGGTGAAAACGACATAAAAACGCCAACGTGACCGAATAATTTGGCCTATTGATGATTTCCGCTGATTGGAGGCAAAATAATCAGCGCTGGCATTGAGGGAGGAAAGCGATGGCGCAGGATAAAAGCCGAAGGTCCTGGAGAAGGGGGGCCGGGCCGGACACTGGGGATTGATCGGGATCCGCGAACGTGCCAAGCGAATGGGCGCGCAGCTGCATTTTTGGAGCGAGGCGGGGGTGGGCACCGAAGTTCAATTGACGGTTCCCGCCTCCGTGGCTTACGAAATATCCCGCGCCGATAATGAATTCAAGCCGATACCACAAGACGACGAATCCGGGATAGTTCGGGGCCGTTAAACGTTACTCGTGTGCCATGTCGTTCTCGCTCTCGGTCCCGCAGGCGCCAGGGCTAAACTGCTCAATATCACGATCAGTACGTCGCCAAATAGACGCCATCGATGCAAGGCCCGGAGGGCCGGCCGCCAAACGTCAGCCCAGCCCGGAAGGGCTGGGAAATCGATCTCGAAGAGGATCAGAGCGCCGTGGGCGCGGCGCTAAACCGATCGTTCGCTCTCCCTGTGTCATTAGGAAGGCAGTGGAGGGACGGATCCTATTCCGTGCGCAATGCCTGCATTGGATCGACATGCATAGCTCTACGGGCCGGGTAATAGCAGGCTGCAAAAGTGACGAGGAATAAAACAACTGTTACTGAAATATAGGTAGCCGGATCAGTTGTCTTTACCCCAAAAAGTAAGCTGGCTAATAGGCGGGTCGAGATGAGCGCGGCAACCGATCCTGTCACGACTCCGATGAGCGCCAGTTTTGTACCTTGTCCCACTATCAGCCGGAACACATCTTCCCGGCGAGCTCCGAGAGCTATGCGAAGCCCGATTTCGCGAGTGCGCGTACGCACCGCGAAAGCAAGGATGCTGTAGAGCCCCATGGCGCTGAGGCATAACGCAAGCATTCCGCAAAAGGACATCACGCTACGCGCCAGCAAAACAGGCATGTATGCCAGGCTTACCTGCTCAGACATGGTCATGTCTTCGCCTATCGGTACATTCGGGTCCAGAGATTGAATTAACCGGCGAATCGCAGGTAAGGCAAGGGCGGGATCTTCCGCAACCCGAACCGCCAGTCGTATGTCACCTTCGCGTGTGGCATCGGACTGCCAATAGGAAAGATACAGATGCGGCTCTGGGGCATGGATAGTGCTCGGCGGCTGGATATTCGCCGATATGCCGATCACCTGAAATGGTTGCCCATTGATGAGCAGGCTGTGTCCTACTGCCGAACTGTCTGGCCACAGCCGCAACGCCAGAGCTTCATTCACGATAGCAACACGAAGTGATGCGCGGTGATCCTGGTCGCTGAATTCGCGTCCCTGAAGCAGGGGAATCCTCAAAGTCCGAAAGAAGTTCGGACTTACATCCTGCTTGACGACGACCAAAGTGGTTTTTAGGGCCGAAGAATGTCCTGGTAAAGCAACAGGAACTTCCCTGCCGTTCAGCCCATTCCAGACGAGTCCTTCACCACCCTCCATAAATGCCACAGATTGGACCCCAGGAGTTAGGTTGAGGCTCTGATTTACGCGCCGCACGAGCGAGTCGATTTGGGATTGCGTATTTTTGGTAAGTTCGGGCCGAAGACGGAGCACGATCATATGGGAAGGGTCAAAATTCGTGCCTCGTTGCACGTCCAATCCACTGCGGACAAGTAATCCGGCTGAAACCACTAAAACCATGGAAAGAGCCACTTGGCCGATGACCAGGATATGGCGCATCCAGCCACTTGTTTGTTCTCCGGCAGATCCTGCTGCTTTGAGTTCAATCACCAGGTTTTGCCGGGAGGCGCGCATTGCAGGAACCAAGCCAAACAGTGTACCCGTGAGCAAGACAAGTGCCATCGAGTAGATGAGCACGCGCCAGTCGACGTTGAGGTTGTAAAGATGGGGAAAACCTTCGCTGTCAGTGGCATAGAATTTCGAGAGGAGTTGTTTCGCAGCAAGGGAAAGCCCGAGGCCGAAAAATCCGCCTAAGGATGCCAGGAGCAAGCTCTCTGTGAGTAGTTGCCTTATGACCCGCGAGCGCATGGCGCCGATAGACAGACGCACCGCTATCTCTCTTCTGCGGGTTACACCCCGCGCAAACAGCAGGCCCGCCAAATTCGCGCAGGCGATCAGTAGCAGGGCGGCGGTTATCGACATGAGCAGGTGCATCTGGGCTATGTCATCGGCCTCATCGTCGGGTGATCCATTATTTGCCGAAGCCATCACCAGCTGCCTGCGATCAGGTTTTTCCGGCCAGTTGGTCGCAGACCAGACCATGGTGCCGCCAGCCTCGGCTTGCGCCTGAGCAGCCGATTGGCCGGGAGCAAGCCTGCCAACGATCGCATCGAAAAGTGCACAGTTATATGACCCGTCATCGCAGCCATAACCCGCCGCAACAAACATCATTGCCGGCATCCATACTTGCACCGGCAATCCCTTGAGGTCACCATAGAATCCAGGCGGTGCAACGCCGATCACTTTGAAAGGAATGCTGTTGACCTGTATTTCGCGGCCGAGAATTGCAGGGTTTGCGTGGAAGCGAGTCTTCCATAGTTGATCGCTGATCACGGCGACGGCATCGCGACCGGGGGCGGTGTCTTCTTCCGGCAAAAACGCCCGTCCAATGGGCAGATAAATTCCAAGCAGGCTGAAATAGTTACTTGAGACAAACTCACCGCGGATTTCTGCGGAGTCTCCCTCGGTCACCAGGTGTAATTGGGGCCTTTCCGCCTCCACTGACAGGGCAGTGAAGGA
The DNA here is from genome assembly GCA_963838445.1 of uncultured Acidobacteriaceae bacterium. Classification (GTDB taxonomy): domain Bacteria; phylum Acidobacteriota; class Terriglobia; order Terriglobales; family Acidobacteriaceae; genus PALSA-350. Next base: position 522,764 of record CAWIRT010000046.1, on the reverse strand, counting down.
AGAGTTGTGATCGCGCAGCAACTTGAATTCCGGATACGAAAAGCCAGCGCCGTAATGTCCTGAGGGCCCTTTGGCATACATCCTCATCAGTTGTTCCGGATTTGACACAGCCAGTGGTTTCAAAAACAGGGCGTCGACAAAACTGAAGATCGCGGTATTTGCGCCAATTCCCAGCGCCAGGGTCAGAATTGCGACGGTCGTAAATCCAGGATTCTTGCGCAGCTGCCGCGAGCCAAAACGGAGATCCTGGCAAAGAGTTTCGAGCCAGGGCAATCCCTTGCGTTCGCGATACACCTGCTTGGCCTGCTCTACGCCGCCGAGCTTGATCAGAGCGTCGCGCCGAGCCTGTTCAAGAGACATACCTGAGCGCAGATTGTCGTCCATATGCATCTGAAGATGACTTTCCAGTTCAGCGGACAATTCTCTATCTGCCAGCCCGCCACTGAACATCCCGCGCAACCGTGCCCACAGCGCTCTGAATTGACGCATCACGCCTCCTCCGCGGGACGGAGAAATCTAGCCAGAATGGCCGTCGTTTGCTCCCAATCGCGGGCTTCGCGGTCCAATTGTTTTTTTCCGGCGCGCGTGAGTTTGTAGAACTTGGCCTTACGATTGTTGTCCGAGACGCCCCACTCAGACGAGATAGCGCCCTCCTGCTCCAGCTTCAGCAGTGCAGGGTAAATGGTGCCGTAGTTCAGCGAAAGCACATCTCCACTTGTTTGCTCGATGCGGCGGGCAATCCCATATCCGTGAAGGGGGCCTAAGGTTTCAAGCGTTTTCAAAACCATGAGGGATAGTGTGCCCAACCATACGTCGGTCTTGTCGCCCATGCACTCTCCTATTGGAATTCCATATATAACACTACTTCTATTGGAGTGCAATAGGTGAGCGGCAGCTCTTCCGGCTGGCGGCAGAAGACGCGCTCTGTCGACCGAGCTTGCCCACGCAAGCCAAAACAAGGATTGAATGGGCCACCCGACCGATTCCAACCTCAATCGCGCCTGGATGGAGGATGGAACGCAACTGTTTCGTTTGGCGCATCGTCCCCCGCGGTTCTGAGCATGCGAAGTCTTCGCGCCTCAGTTGCCTTCGCATCCCCAACCTAAACAGTTACCTCCAATCATCAGGAAGGTATTATCTTCCAGTTAAATACCCGCTTATCCTCTTGTTTATTTGATTGGGCCTATGGACCGCTCACCAGAGCCGTAATACCGTCGTAGCTGACAGCCCCCGCAAAATCCTCCCGAAAGCTTGCGCACGGTCATCGAACAAAAGACTTGGCAGCAATCAATCAGGGACGGACAAAAACCATCGTCTGCCGAAGGAGGGTTCACTGTGTCTGAAACCGTTACTGGTTCAAAGTCTCTCCGCATTCCCACCCTGTCGGAAGTATTACGCCGTCGATCAGAGCTGCTGGCGCAGCACGCTGAGTCTCAACCCGAGCCGCAGTCCATCGAGGATTTTCTTGAGGATCCGGCAATGGATTTCGCCGCCGAGAATCCCGTAGAGGATTTTGTCGACCAGACAGACCAAGAGCCCGCTCCCCCAGCTCCTCCAAGAACTCCACCCTGGCCCACACTTGCCGCCACCGCCTATCACGGCCTCGCCGGCCTTGTCGTACGCACCATTGCCCCTCACACTGAGGCCGACCCGGCCGCCATTCTGCTGCAATTCCTCGCCGCTTTCGGCAATATAGTCGGGCCCGCCCCGCACTGCATGGTCGAGTCCACACGTCACAGCTTGAATCTCTTTGTCGTGCTCGTCGGCGAATCCAGCAAGGCCCGCAAGGGTTCAAGCTGGCGCCAGATCTCCCGTCTCTTCTCTGAAGTCGACAGCCCTTGGGTCGATGGCCGCGTAACCTCCGCTCGCCTCTCCCCCGACGGCCTCATCCACGCCTTGCGCGACGAGGATCCTGCCACCGACCGCCGTCTCCTCCTGCTCTCCGAGGAGTTTGCGGGTGTACTCCAGACCCTCGGAAGGGAAAGCAGTCATCTTTCCCCGTTGCTCCGATGCGCCTGGGATACCGGCAATCTCCGCACCCTTGACCGCCGCCATCCTCTGCAGGCGACCGGGACCCACATCAGCCTCATCGGCCACATCACCCAGCATGAGCTCGTGCAGCATCTCCATCGCACCGGCTCTCACAACGGTTTCGCCAACCGCTGCCTCTGGACCTGCGTGCGCAGAAGCCAATGTCTCCCCAACGGCGGCAGCCTCGCCCCCGAAACAATTGCCCGTCTCGCCAGCGATTTACGCAGCATTCTCAACTGGGTGGAAACCGGTGCCGAGCGGCCCTTCTGCCGCGATGCAGCCGCAAGCGAGTTCTGGGACGCTCGCTATGAAAGCCTGAGCCAGGCTTGGCCCGGCATCTACGGTGCCGCCACCAATCGCGCCGAAGCCCAGGTTCTGCGGCTGAGCGCAACCTACGCCGTACTCGATCGCAGCCCCGTCATCGCTCTGCCCCACCTCCAGGCAGCTCTCGCCGTATGGGATTATTGCTCCGACAGCGCCGGCTATATCTTCGGTAACGCGACCGGTGACCCAACCGTCGACCGCATCCGTCAGGCCATCGAGAGCTCACCCAATGGCCTGACCCGGGAACAAATTCGAAAATTCTTCAACGGACACCTCTCCAGCCAGCGCATTGATGCTGCCTTGCAACAGCTCATGACGCTGGGTGCCGTCACCAGCAAAAGCCTGCCCGGCAACGGCCGTCCCCACACTCTTTGGTCGCAAACCGATGTCGACATCAACCAACCCGCGTGACTTACCACGCATACCACGCATATCACGCACCATTTTCGTCCGCCCTTTGGGATCTGTCCCTACCAAAGCAGACGGGTGCCCCACATCTCGCTCGTTTTTCGCGAGATGTGGGATACCACGACTTTCAACCATCCACTCCCTAGGCTCACGATCGATGCACAGGACACAAACAGGACTCACTTACCACGCATACCACGCATACCACGCATATCACGCACCATTTTCGTCGGTCGTCGAGGTCCTGCCCTCCGCGGTATTTCCTGCTGAAGTGTCTTGACACACCTAACCATCTATGGGTAAGCTCATCGGTACTTAGTTGTCTAGGGGTGCATGAGGTGGCCAAGAACGGGAACCCTGGATCACCTGGTAAAGGGCGTCCGCGCCATACTATGGAACGCGTGAGGTGATCCTATGTCGCTTGTTCGCCGCATCTCAAACCTTTTCACTCGCTCCAAAGTAAAGCAAGAGATCGATGCCGAACTGGAGTCGCACATCGCAATGCGGGCTGAAGACAACATTGCATCTGGCATGCCGCCGGAACAAGCTCAGCGCGATGCCCTTCTTCGTTTCGGAAACCCCACGGTTATGCAAGAACGCGTGGCCGCCGCGGATGCTGCTCTGGTTCTCGATAGCATTCGACAGGATCTCCAATATGGAATCTATGGATTGCTCAAATCCCCAGGTTTTACCATCACCGCGACCTTGACGCTGGCGCTGGGTATCGGAATCAACTCCAGCCTGTACAGTCTCGCTAGCGGCATTCTGCGCCAGCTTCCCATACATACGCCGGACCGCGTCGGCGTGATTGTCGCCACCAATACTACATTCGAAGAGGATCGTGGCCCGCTTAGCGTCCCGGAGTTTTTGTTTCTTCGGGACCAAGCGCAGAGCTTCAGTGAAGTGGCTGCCGGCGATTCTTCCACGAGTCTTAATCTGGCGGGAAGCGGTGAACCGGAGCGGTTAACCGCATTCCAGGTTTCCCCAAACTATTTTCAACTGGTTGGCGTCGCTGCTGAGTTGGGTCGAACTCTCTTACCCGGCGAAGACCGGCCAGAGCAAAGACACGTTGTGATTCTGAGTCAAAGCCTGTGGCAGCGCCGATTCGGACTTGACCCTGGCGTGATTGGCAGAGCGATTCAGCTTGACGGCGAGAAATACACCGTCATCGGAGTGATGCCAAGCTCTTTCTCGCATGCATACTATCCGGTCGATATATGGACGCCGCTGGTTTTCGGGGAGGAGCAGAAACTTCCACGAGCGGATGCACCACGCGACCTGGTCGTCTTCACCCGGCTGAAACCTGGCGTAACTTTTGCGCAAGCCAAGGCAGAGATTCAATCGCTCGACGCGCGTTACTCAGCCAGCCTGCTCGAACACAGCAAAGGCTGGAGCGCATCGGTAACGCCTATACGGGACTATTTTGCAACCCAGGCTTTGCGCACTTCCACGGCGTTCATCATGGGCGTGGCCGGTTTTGTCCTGCTCATCGTTTGCGTCAACATCAGCGGCCTGTTGATTGCGCGCGGTGTGTCCCGGGAGAAGGAGTTCGCCATCCGTAGGGCTCTGGGTGCTGGGACCTGGCGTTTAGTGCGGCAACTCATGATCGAAAATCTCATTCTCGCGTTGATTGGCGGCGGCTTTGCTCTCCTGGTGGCTTTTGGAGGAATCCGCTTACTTCGCTGGCGGCTGGATTTTAACTCCTTCGGCGCTTTTATCGCCGACAAGATCACCATGAATGGAGGCGTGCTGGCTTTCACTTTGGCCATTTCGGTCATTGCCGCTCTGCTATTCGGGCTCTTGCCTGCCTTTGCCACCTCGGACGTTCATCCCGGTTCCTCGCTTCAGGAAGGTAGCCGCACCGGATCGGCCGGGAGGAGGCCGAACCGGATTCGCAGCGTCCTTGTTGTGGGGGAAATCTCGCTTACGTTGATACTGCTTACCTGCTGCGCAGCGATGATCAAAGGCCTGTACGATCTGGACCAGTTGAACGCGGGTTTTGACCCGAAGCAGGTAATCACCGCCGGACTTCAGCTCGCGAAGACGTACGACAGCGCTCGAAAGCAGCGGGCATTTGTCGAGGAGAGTTTGCTTCGCATTGTGAATCTGCCTGGGGTGCGCCTCGCGGCAGCCACCACGAACTTACCGATAAGTTTCGCGCGCATGGTTCCGTTCAGTGCAGAGGGGCAGCCGATGACCAAACCGGAAGAGCGCCCGCAGGCACGGTATTACGCAATCAGCCCGGACTACCTCCACGTGATGAACATTGTGCTCTTGCGCGGCAGAGAATTTATGTCTTCAGACGATGCAAGCAAGCCGCCCGTAGCGCTTATCAACGAAGCCTTCGTCAAGCAGTTCTTCGCCAAGGGTGACGTCATCGGGAAGCATGTGAAGGTAGCCTTGAACCCTTCTTCCGATGAGGCTGTCGCGGAAATCGTAGGCGTGGTTGTCAATGTAGCTGACTATCAAGGCCAAGCGTCCTTCCAGCCACAGATCTATCTCCCGTATGCACAATACCCGGATGCCCATCTCACCCTTGTGGCAGGCACAAGTATGAATCCCAAAGGAGTGATCTCTGGGCTACGCGAAGCTATTTGGTCAGTGGATAAGAACCAGCCTATCGATAACCCTCGAACGATGAATCAAGTGATCTCGAACACCAATGGCGGTAACCGCCTTATGGTCATTCTGCTCGGAATCTTTGCTACTCTGGCGCTTTTGCTGGTTGCGATCGGCGTCTACGGCGTGATCGCCTCTACGGTAAGCCAGAGGAACCGGGAAATCGGGATCCGGCTAGCCCTGGGCGCGCATCGCCGGGACATCCTAGTGATGGTATTAAAGAACGGTCTGAAACTTGCTGCTATAGGGCTGCTGATTGGACTCCCTGTTTCCGCGCCAATCCCTCATTTACTGGGGAGAGTTTTCCACGAAATCTTCGCCGTACACACCCTTGCGGTGCTCATCGGCGTTCCGGTATTCGTCGCGGTTGTCGCAATTGTCTCGACCTATATGCCGGCGCTTCGGGCATCGAAGGTAGACCCCGTTCATGCGCTGCGCTATGAGTAGCACCTCGAAGCAAAACCACGCCCTTGCGGTGCTACGGAAGGTTCCGCGCCCGATATTCGCTGTTCTAGCGGTGTTCGCCCTTGGTCTTGGGGTCAACACGGCAATCTTCACGGTAAGCTACCTGGAATTCGATGGGCTCTATCCTCGTCCCGACGAACTCGTAGTGCTCCGATCGAAATGCAGCGTCATGAGAATGGGATATCGGCCGGAGACTTCGTCAACTGGAGAAAACAAGCCACAGTCTTTCAGGATTTGCATGCGTCGAGCGAAGGCGCATTTAGAGTCACCACGCCAGACGGGATGGAAAACGTCGCGGCAAGCCTCGTTACCCCCGGATTTTACCCGATGATGGGTGATCGCTTTTACCTTGGTTACAACTTCATTTCTGAGGATGGAATGCCAGGTAGAAATCGGGTGGTGATCCTTTCCCATGCGATGTGGAAGCAACTCGGTGCCAACCCAGGCATTATAGGAGCGGCCATACTTATGGATGGAGAACCGTACACGGTGGTGGGAGTGCTTGCTCCGGGTCTGCGGGATCGGGGTGCGCCAGTGACCGTGCCGCTCGTCTTGAAGCCTGAACATCAGGGTGACCAACGGATGAACGTGGTAGGACGTCTCAAGCCCGGCGTCAGTATCCGGGAGGCCCAAGCGAATATAGATTTAATCGTGTCTCGGACTACCCGTAGCCTCGAAAGGGTCAGAATTTCCGTGGAACCCCTTCGAGGCGCCTCGCTCCCCTATGATCGAAAATTGGTGATCTGGCTGTTATTGGGCGGGGGAGTATTTTTCTTGCTGTTTGCATGCGCGAGTGTAGGCAATCTTCTTCGGTTACGCGCTGATGCGGGGTATCAACTCCACTGATGGGTGCGCCATCGTGAGAGAACTGGGTTTTCCGAATCAGTCGATCGAGGATGGCCCGGGACCGAGTCGTTAGGAAGCTTTGATTGTGCGTCTCGACCGGAATGGGACTGCCCGGGGAGCTTGTTGGCAGATGCTCTCGGAGCTTTCCGGCCACAGACTCATAAGGGAAGCCAAAACAGTCACAGCCTCTGGGCGGAGCGCTTCACAGATTTATCCGGCGACACCGCGCTGGATGGCGTCGAGGCTAAGAGCCTGTCCAGAGGTAGCCGAGGAACCCCGAGGATGCTTCTCTTGCCTATGCCGTTGGAGCAGTTCGGCCCCCGAAGCCCCTGTCCAGAGATCTTGCTGCGTCAACTGCATGTGATTCTCTTACGGCTACATCTTTTCATGCGCTGTAATATCTTCCAGTCGGCCAGGTACGTGCAAGGTCTTTGTGATGTTGCAACCCAGCCCTTCCGGGCTTAGGCTAGACGTTCTCTTTAGAGAGAACCACATAATTGGCGGCTGGTGTAGGAGCTTTGTTATTTTCTCTCAACTCGCCCTACCGGGTTCACCGCTGTGACAAAGGAAAGGGCAACTGTTCCATAAAGATCAGAGCGGCGGCGGCTGGAAGTTGCCGTTGCCAGGCACGGGGCTTATTGGGAGAGGATGTCGAGGCCTAGATCAAGAGCGCGCACACTGTGGGTGAGCGCGCCTACCGAGATGATGTCAACACCTGTGGCGGCGATCTCCGGGATCCGGTTTAGTGTTATGCCACCGCTGGCTTCCACCAGCGCGCGGCCGGCAATCTGGCCCACGGCTGCACGAAGTTCGGCGGTGGTGAAGTTGTCGAGCAGGATGGTGTCGGCGCCTCCGTCGAGAACGGCTTCGATCTGATCAGGGCGATCCACTTCCACTTCTATGTGCGTCGTGTGGGGGAGAGCGGCGCGCATGGATTGCAGGGCGTGGCCGAGATCGGTTATGCCATTGGCGGCGAGGATGGCGAGGTGGTTGTCTTTGACCATCACCGCATCGGAGAGCGAGAAGCGGTGATTGTGGCCGCCGCCGCAACGAACTGCGTAGCGATCGAGAATGCGGAGGCCGGGGGTTGTCTTGCGCGTGTCTACAATGCGCGCCCGCGTTCCGGCAACGGCTGAAACATACTGCGCAGTGATTGTGGCAATACCTGACATCCGCTGCAGCGAAGTTCAGCGCGACACGCTCACCTTGCAGAACAGATTGCGCGGGACCGTTCACGGCGGCGAGCACCGTGCCGGTGGTGAACGTTTCCCCGTCATGCACATGGAACTGGGTGCAGATCGTAGCGCCGGTCAACGACATGGCCGCGATAAAGACATCCTCCCCACTGAGAATGCCGGGTTCGCGCGCAACCAGTTGCATAGTGACGTGCGCGGCGACAGGAATCAGAGCCTGCGAGGTGAGGTCGCCCCAGGGTGCGTCTTCGTCCAGGGCCATGCGGACAAGACGGTTGATGGCGTCCGGACTGGGCTTGATCAGCATGCGACGGTTTTCGCCACTTCCTGCGAGTAGACGAGGGAGTGCTGGAAGTCAGCGGATGTCTGGGGAAAGTCCTCGCGGAAGTGAGCACCGCGTGATTCCCGGCGAGCCAGGGCCGCAGCGACCATGACACGGGCGAGGGCCAGCAGGTTGGCCGTTTCAAGATCGTGGACCGACGCGCCGGGTGCCTGCCACTGATCCAGGCGCGTTGCGGCGGCCTCGAGGCCCAATGCATCGCGTTCGATTCCTACCGCGCTCCACATGAGGGTTTGGAGAGCGAGGCGGTCCATTGACACTGCGTTCGACGCAGCCGGACTTGAGGGTGAAAACAAATTCAAAGCAAATCCGCGCGAGCCGGTTGAGGGCGGAGCATCCGTCTCCCCGCCGACATTTTCATTGAGCAGAAATCCGGCGCAGCGCCAGGCGAAGACCAGGCTTTCGAGCAGGGAGTTGGAGGCGAGACGGTTGGCTCCGTGCACCCCGGTGCAGGCGACCTCGCCGACCGCAAACAGGCCAGGGATCGAAGTGCGGCCCCAGGTATCGGTGCGCACTCCGCCCATCCAGTAGTGTGCGGCCGGGGTGACGGGGATGGGTGTCTTTGACCAGTCGAAACCGCGCGCACGGCAGGCCGCGTCGATGGTGGGAAATCGCTGGGCAAGAAATAATGCACCCAGCGCGGTCGCGTCGAGCATGACCGGCTGGCCATTTTGAGCGGCCATCTGGCGCGCAATGCCCCGGGCTACCACGTCACGTGGGGCAAGATCTCCGCCAGTGTGGATGTCCTGCATAAAACGGCGGCCCCTGGCGTCGAGAAGAACGGCGCCCGCCCCGCGCACGGCTTCAGAGACGAGGAACGTACCCGGCGTTGCCAGCGCTGTGGGATGGAACTGGTAGAACTCCAGGTCGGCGAGCTGTGCGCCCGCGCGCAGGGCTATGGCGACACCATCTCCCGTGGCTACGGTGGGGTTGGTGGTATGCAGATAGAGCTGGCCTGCGCCGCCGCTGGCCAGAATGACGGCTTCCGCGTCGATGTCGTGGCGGTCGCTCTGCATGTCAAGAACCTGAAGACCAGCAACCTGTTGGTTGCGAAGGATGAGGTCACAGGCGAAGGTATGTTCCATGACCGAGATACCGGCAGCACGCACAGCGCGGGCCAGTGCGAGCTCGATGGTGAGGCCGGTGGAGTCTCCGCCCGCATGCAGGACACGAGCGCGGGTGTGGGCTGCTTCGAGCCCGCGGGCGAGCTCGCCATTATGCTGATCGAAGGCCACGCCGAGGCGGATGAGATCGCGAATGCGGGCGGGGCCCTGCTCGCAGAGTACTTCGACGGCCACGGGATCACAGAGGCCTGCGCCGGCGCGCAGGGTGTCGGCAATGTGCTCGGCAACGCTATCGTCGGAAAACATGGCGGCTGCGATGCCACCCTGGGCGAAGCGGGTGTTGCTGTCTTCCAGGCGCGCCTTGGTGACCAGCGTGACTGCATGCTTGCGGCTGAGCTCGAGCGCGGCGATGAGCCCGGCGATGCCGCTGCCCACTACGATGATGTGTTTCATGCGACCGGCGCTCATGCCTGCCTTGGGGAAGCGCTTTGCACGGTGGGGCCCGGTGGCGGTGATGGGGGCTTGACGCTCAACATGCGTTCCAGGGCAATGCGCGCGGGGACGGCCACCTCCTCAGGTACGGTAATGCGATTGAGGATCTTCGCCCCGCTCCAGGGCTTCCAGCACCCATGCGATGTAACTGGGGTGGATACGATACATGGTCGAACAGGGGCAGACGATGGAGTCGAGACAAAAGATTTTGTGCTGCGGGTTTTGATTTGCGAGGCGCTGCACCAGATTGATCTCAGTGCCGATGGCGAATGTGCCGCCGGCGGGAGCCGCGGCTATGGCCCTGGTGATGAAGTCCGTTGAGCCCGAGGCATCGGCCGCATCCACGACCTCCATGGGACACTCGGGGTGCACGATTACACGGACGTCTGGAAAGCGCAGGCGAGCGGCTTCAATCTGGCCGACGGTGAAGCGCTTGTGCACGGAACAGAAACCGTGCCAAAGAATGACTCGCGACTGGCGCAGAGTTTGTTCGTCGCACCCGCCGAGCGGCTTGTTGGGATTCCAAAGCGGCATTTGTTCCAGCGGTATGCCCATCGCCTTGCCGGTGTTGCGGCCGAGATGCTGGTCGGGAAAGAAGAGGGCACGTTGCCCGCGGGCCAAGGCCCACTCAAGAACCTGGGCCGCATTCGACGAGGTGCACACTATGCCGCCGTGTTGGCCGCAAAACCCTTTGAGGGCGGCCGAGGAATTCATATAGGTCACCGGGATCACCGGTTTGCGGCCCGATGCGTCTGGGGCGGAGCCGAAAACTTTTTCGAGCTCTTCCCAACAATCAGTCACTGATTCCAAATCCGCCATATCGGCCATGGAGCAGCCTGCGGCGAGGTTGGGCAGGATCACGGCCTGATCGGGGCGCGAGAGCATGTCGGCTGTTTCCGCCATGAAGTGAACACCGCAGAACACAATCGCTTCCGCCTTAGGGCGCGTTTTGGCAGCGTTCGCGAGTTGGTAGGAGTCGCCGATAAAGTCGGCGTACTGCACTACCTCGTCCCGCTGATAAAAGTGGCCAAGGATGACGAGGCGGTCGCCAAGGGCGCTCTTTGCGGCGCGAATACGGAGGTCGAGCTCCTCCTTTGAGGCCTGGCGGTATTCCTGCGGAAGCACTCCCTGGTGAGGCGACCCAGCGGGGAGGGTGTCGTGCATGGAGGCGCCGGGGCCGTAGCCGGGCGCCTGGGTGTCAAATACCCAGGGCGCATCGGCGAGCGCGGTGGAGCAAACACTGGTAGGTGCGGGAAGCGAAGGATTCGTGCTCTCAGGGCGTTCGCCGATGCGAATCAACTGTATCGTGTCGTCGATGGATAACAATTTCTCTCCTCCACCGGCGCGCCCCGGTGAACCTCGTCCGGCTCCCGGCACTCTGTTTAACCCGGTGACACCGCAAAAGTTGCATCACTCATAGGGTATTGCCTGAGGGTATCATTGCCAGGTTACGGAAAACACTGCGATCCCTCATACAGATTGGGATGCGAAGGGAGGAGGCCAGGATTCACTGATGTGCACAGTCGTCCCTCTTGCACGATCCTCGCGGCGCCCCGACGCAAGAACCGGGTTTCCAATTGGGATCGGTCCACGGCACGCCCCCATAAGCGCTAACCTGCTGGGGATGTTTTTCTTCAAAACTCCCACGAAATCGTCATCCTGAGAGCCTGTGACTTTTTCGATCTTTTCGTATTTCTGCGTAGCTAACCGGATGCTTTTCACCCCTCACAAAGCCGTCATCCTGAGAGCCTGTGACTTTTTCGATCTTTTCGTGTTTTCTGCGTAGCTAACCGGATGCTTTTTACCCCCCCCACAAAGCCGTCATCCTGAGACTCTGTGACTTTATTGGTTTTGCGAAAAAATCGACGCTGAAAACAAAAAGGTTAGGTGCTTCCAAGGGCGCGAAAAATCAAAAAAGTCACAGCCTCTGAGCGAAGCGCCGCGTGGATCTATCGCATAACGGACGGCTTATGGCGCGCAGTCGAAGGACCCCGGCGATGCTTGTTAGCAGATGCTCTTCCCAGCTTTCTAGCCACAAACTACAGGCCAAATCAAAAAAGTCACAAGCTCTGAGCGGAGCGCTCACAGATTGATCGGGTGACATACTGCTGGATGGCGCGTAGCCGAAGGAACCCCGAGGGTGCTCCTCTTAACCCATGGTGTTCGGACCTTTTCGACCACCGAAGCCCGAGAAGCGGATCTTGCTGGGGTACGCGCTTATGCGGCACGCCCCACGGCCGGCCGGGACAGACTGGGCACTCTGCGATTTGTACCGTTCGATTTGTTGCGGAGCCGTGGGAATTTTGGGAAGGGGACATTACCGGAGCAGGTAATAGCAGACAGTGACGGTTGCGAGTAACAAAAGGGAGATGATTCGGGGGTCACTCACCGCCGTCATTGGTCCTTTTAGAAAGGCCAGGGGGTGATCCCAACAAACCTTTGACACCTCGGCTTCGTCCATGGCCGGCGTCAGCAGGCTGGTCGCTACATAGATCGCCACGCAGGCCGCAGCGATGATTGGTCCCGCGAGCATAAACGGAATGCCGAGACCTTGCACGGGATCGGTCACGAATCCGCCGAAGTCTGTGAGGCGAGCGGAGGGCAGAAACCAGCTGCCGATGCCTGGCAAGTCGACGAGAAAATAAACGACTCCGAGAATGGAGCCAAAATAGAGGGTGGCCATAGCGGCTTGCCTTGTGCCCCGCTTCCACAGGACGCCGAGCACAAAAACGGTGGTAACCGCCGGGGCAAAGGTCATGGGGATCTTGTTGACCGCTTCGAATATGGTGCCGAACTGGTCGCCCTGGGTCGACCACAACATGGCCAGCACCATAATCACCCCGGTGGTGATGCGACCTACGCGCACCACCTGCGCATCCGTTTCCTGGGGGCGGAGACGCTTGACCACGTCGATGGAGATGAGCGTCGCACAACTATTGAGGGCTGCGGCCATACAACTCATGAGCGCGGCCGCGAGGCTGGCGGCGATCAAACCGCGCACTCCGACCGGGATGAGATATTGGATCAACAATGGCAGCATGGTGTTGTAGTCAGGGCGGGTTGTGCCGGGCACGTAAGCCAGGTGGATCGCACCTCTCTGCCAAAGCACATAGCCGATGACGCCGGGAAACACCATGAGAAATACGGGTGAGAGTTTCAGAAAGCCTGCAAACAGCACTCCGTTCTGCCCATCCTTCAAGGTGTGCGCGCCCAGCACGCGCTGCACGTGGGTCTGGTCCGCACACCAGTACCAGATGCCGAGGATGGGATAACCAAGCACTACTGCCAGCCAGGAGAACTCGCTGAGATGTCCCTGGGCATTCATCACCGGCTGCAGCATGTGAAGTTGTCCGGGAGCGACGGCATGTTGGAAGGCCGCCAGGTCATGCACGCCCACGCGCGGCAGCGCGCGCACACCAAGAATGGTGGTCAGGGTGGCGCCCCCCAGCAGCAGCACGACCTGGATACTCTCCGTCATCACTACCGCCTTCAGGCCGCCCAGGGCCGCGTAGGTGACGGTGAACAGCGACAGTACAACGATGGTGGCAAACATGGGTACGCCAAGGAGAGTTTCGAAAACCTTGGCGGCGGCAAAGAGGCTGATACCGATGTGAATGAGGAGTGCGCCCAGGATCCCGATCACCGCCAGGAACGTGCGGGCTGCGGGACAGTAGCGACGCTCCATGAACTCAGGCAGCGTGGCCACACCGGAATTGATGTAGAAGGGGGCAAACATCAACGCCAGCAAGATGAGGATGAAGCAGGCCATCCATTCGAAATTGCCGATGACCAGGCCGTCGCGCGCACCGCCGGCCGCGTAGCCGACCAGATGAAGGGTGGAAATATTCGATGTGAACACGGCCGCGCCGACGGTGAACCAACCAAGCGATTTGTTGGCCAGGAAGTATTGTTGGGAGGAAGCATCCCGGCGATAGCCTACTTTGATGCCGAAGGCCGTTATGCCCACCAGGTACACAGCTATCACGATGGCGTCGATCGGGGAAATGGGCATGCAGCTAGGGCTGGATCTGCACTTTCAGGGCCAGGGATTTGTCCGCGGCAAGATGCAAGGCTTTTACCGAATCCTCGAGGGTAAAGACGTTGTTGATGAGAGAGTTTACGTTAATGCGGCCGGCTGCTACCAGGCGGATTGCTTCATCAAACGTGTCACCGTAGCGCATCGATCCGCGGAAGTTAATTTCTCGCACCATGAGCTGGTTGACGGGTATCGGAATGTCGCCAGTACCGACGGTACCAATCTGCACGATGGTGCCGCCGGGCGCTACCAAATCGAAGGCCGCGCGCAAGGCGGGGGGCGCACCTGATGCCTCGAACACCAGGTCGAAGCCAAGGCCAGTGAGCTCACGCACCTTATCTTGCAAATCGCGTGCAGCCGGATCAAGCGCGATATCCACGCCGAGTTCGACCGCCTTCTGCCGGCGGGCAGCGACAATATCGCTGACTGCAACCGGAACCGCGCCAAACGCGCGCGCCGTCATGGCTACCAGCAGGCCGATGGTTCCCGCGCCGGTCACGAGCACGCGTTTGCCCGATACCGTACCGGCGCGTCTTACCGCGTGCAAGGCGACGGAGAGTGGCTCCATCATGGCGCCGATCGCATCGTCCATGTCCGCAGGCAACAGGTGACACTGGTCGGCGCGGACGACGACGAATTCGGCAAGAGCTCCGTCGGTTGGGGGCGTGGTGCTGGCGCTCCCCAGCATAATGATCTTGCGGCAGAGGTTGACCTGGCCGCCTTTGCAATAAGCGCAAAAGCCACAAGAGCGGGCGGGGTTCACCGTGACTCGCTGGCCGACTTTTACAGTATCGACTTCTTCGCCAACCGCAGCTACTTCAGCACTGAGTTCGTGGCCCAGAATGAAGGGACGGTCGGGCACAAAAGCGGCGTTGTGCCCGTGCTCATAGTAGTGCAGGTCAGTACCGCAGAGGCCGACGCGACGGGTACGTAACAACACCATGCCCGGACGCACTTCGGGCTGACGATAGGACTCGATGCGTATGTCTCGTGCGCCATGGAGAACGGCGGCTTTCATGGTTGTACCCCGGCAGGAATCTGATAGAAGCGAGCACAATTATCGCCGAGGATCGCGGCTTCCGCATCTCCCGTCACGTAATCCATCACGATGTTCATTACCGGCTGATACTCGCCCGACAACGTGCAGACCGGCCAGTCTGAACCGATCATGAGCCGGGCGGGACCGAATGCTTCAAAGACGGTGTCGAGGTAAGGGCGAAAATCAGCAGGGCGCCATTGCCTCCATTTCGCCTCGGTCACCATGCCGGAAAGCTTACAGGAAACGTTGGGGAACTGCGCCAGTTGGCGCAAGTCTTCTTGCCAGGGAGAGGTTGTTCCCTCAGCGATTCCCGGCTTGGCGATGTGATCGAGAACAAACGGCTGCCGGGGGAATTCTTCCACCAGTTGCACCGCTACTTTGAGGTGCCTGGGGAAGAGCAGAAGATCGTAGGTCAGGTTGAAATCAAGCAGCTGGGCGATGCCGCAGCGAAACTCCGGCTGCAGCATAAAGTGGTCGTCCGGTTCGTCGTGTACTACGTGGCGGACGCCCACGAGCTTTGGATGCTGGGCAAATCTCTCCAATTGCTGGCTTAACCGCTCAGAGCGAAGATCGACCCAGCCCACCACGCCCTTGATGAATGCGTGCTTTTCCGCGAGCTCCAGCAGCCAGCGCGTTTCCTCGAGGTTTTGCCGGGCCTGCACGGCGATGCAACCGTCAAAGTGGATGTTTGCCAGCAACCGCTGCAGATCTTCAGGGAGAAAATCCTGTTTAAGTGCCGCCATCTGGTCCGTCATCCAGGTGTGCTCGGCCGGGTTGTAATGCCAAAAGTGTTGATGGGAATCGAGTCGCATGAAATTTTGGATGGCGTCTGAAATGATGAACTAATGGATGGGCGTTGGCAAGCTACGCAGATAGCGACGGGAGTTTTCCGAATTGGTCGATTGAGGGTGCCCCGGCAATCGGTCGTCGCTGCGCAGCGTTGAGGAGAACATGAGTGCCGCGCCTCTGGCGCTCGGATCATGGTGGGGATTCCGACCCAGCCATTCCGGGCTGGGCTGACGTTTAGCGGGCGGCCCTCCGGGCCTCAATGGGTCTGGTGCCACAGGCAAGCGTTCTGTCCTTAACGGATGGGCGTGGTTTCACTCTCTTGATGTTTGGCTTCTCCGAGATCTGCAAAGGTGCAATCATTGGGACGCTCATTAAGGGAGATGGAGAGATGAAAAAGATTGTTCTGATTGTGTTTTTTGGCGGCGCTGCCCTGCTGTCGATTGCGGTCTATAGCCAACAGAGTCAGCCTAAACGAGTCGGCATGATTATCGGTATTAAGCCGGATAAGATCTCGGCCTACGAAGCGCTGCATGCGGCTTCCAACCAGGGCGTTCGTGATCTGCTCGACAAATATCACATGAACAACTTCTCGATTTACATCCACAAGATGGATGAGAGTCACTATTACCTGTTTGCTTATTACGAATACACCGGGAACGACTACAAAAAAGATATGGATACGATGGCGAAGGAACCACGCAATATCAAGTGGCTCGGCGTGACCGACGCAATGCAGATTCCGTTCCCGGGCCAGACCTCCTGGACCAAGATGCAGGAGGTGTTTCACAATCCTTAGCGGGTTACCCGCAAGCTCACTCCTCGAATGACCGGTTCCAGGTGGAGATCACTCGTGTCTCTCGCTCAAATCCTAATGTACTCACCGAGCCTGTTCCCAGGGCCAACAGGCTGCCCGCACGAGGTGGCAGACCAAGCCAGGTGGCGGCCAGAATTCTGAGTACGTGGGCGTGGGCAAACAAGGCAACGTCGCCGCCGCTCTTGCTGGCTCGATCGATCACCTGCTGGGTTCGGGCGGCGACGTGCTCGACGGGTTCGCCCTGGGGCGGGGAGAATCCCAAATGGACCAGTCAGGCTGCTCTTTGCGAATTTCCGCGGTGGTGCGGCCCTCGAAAATACCGTAATCCCATTCGCGTAGGTTTTCGTCAATCTGCGCGACGTCAGCATAACCTGCGACACGGCAGGTTTCCCGGGCACGCTGCATCGGACTGGTCAGCACCAGGCTGAACTTTCGATGGGTGAGGTAGTCGCGAATCTTCGCCGCACGCTCTTCTCCTCGCGCGGTGAGCGGGATGTCGGTTCTGCTGGTATGGGCTCCGGAGAGGCTCCACTCCGTCTCCCCGTGACGAATCAACCACAGTTGCAGATTCAAGCGGGCTTCCTTTCATCGTAGCGAGTCTGCCGGCGGTTTTTCGAGACCGCCCTGCAGAGTGAAATTCTGGAGCGCAATTGCATTTTGCCAGATGCGATCGAGGGAGTCGATGTAATGGACCTCAAGCTCAAAAAGCGTCCGCTGAGACACGATGACCTGAGGATACGCCTGCGCCATATTCCGGTACTTGTCGAGGTAAAGCTCATACGCTTTACGGGCACGAGGCAGCAACGCGGTGCGGTAGCGCTCCGCTTCTTCCTTGGCGGACAGATAATTCTGTGCCAGCATCTCTGCCCGCTGCCGCAGAGATAATTGGGTGCGCGTTATCTCCTCCCGGGCCTGGTCAAGCTGTGCTTCCGCAGCGCGGACGTTGCCCTGGTTGCGGTTCCACAGCGGCAGCTCTATACCCACGCTGGCGAAGCTCTGAGCTCCGGTCTTTTTGCCCGGCGCCTCAGGGAGCGCCTCCAGGTTTTGCTGCTCACCTGCGCGCAGTTGAAGATCTGGTACCACTTCGCGCCGCGCATCCTTGAGCTTCGCTTCTGCAATCGCTGCCTGCTGTTGCGCCTGCCTCACGGTGGGCCCCCGCTGCGACCAAAGCATCTATGATTCGAGCCGGGTCGATCTCCGGCGGTGCATCGAGTGCCGCGTCGAGTGGGGCCACTTCTGTTGCCGGACTGCCGGCCAGGGCAGCGAGCGATTTGAACTTTTCCAGGAAGAGGCGCTGAGCAACGGTATAGTCGATGGCTGCCTGCTCCGCCTCAACTTCAGACTGGAGGACGTCGGGCGAATCCGCCTGGCCCACGTTTGCCAACTGGTGCGCGGTTTCGACAGCGTCCTTTGCCAGCCCCAGGAGCCGGCCGCGCACCAACACCGTTTGCTGCGCGCTCAGTGTTTCGTAGAACAGCTGCGCTACGTCGTTGTGCACGCGCGCGAGCTGGGCCTCGGCGGCGATTTCATCGGAATGCTTCTGCTGCTCATAGATGTTGCGGCGAAGGCCGAGCTTGCCGCCCAGCACGATGGTTTGGGAGACGAAGCCGCCCTGCTCCCCTCCCCCGTAAGAGCCGCCGCGAATCTGGTCCCCTTCGTAGCCGACGGTGGGATTGGGGTAGAGCGCAGCCTGCCTGGCTTCCGCTTCAGAGCGGCGGATGGTCGCCGCAGCCTGCTGCAGGGTCGGGTTGTTTTTGTCGGCCAGGGCGAGAAAGGCTTCCAGCTTGAGCGGCGCGCGCGAGGCGATACCCTCGAGCAGCTGGGGCGTAGGCGGTTTTTCCGTCGCCATTCCTGGCATTTGCATCGAGGGCTGCTGCGCAGTCTGGGAAAAAAGCGGAGCGGCGCACAACCATAGAACGGACCCGAATCTCTTGTGCATCTTCTTCTCCCTGGTTGGCTATGAAATGCGCTGCAATAGTGATGCGTAGGGATCGTTGGGCCTTTGCGCTTGCTTCATGCGCGCCACCACCTCTTCATATTTCTCTGGCGGCAACACACGAAGGAAGGTCATCATGCCCATCATGTAACCGCTCCAACCGGGCCGAAGGCCATAGTTCTCCGGCTTTTCGACCATTTGGTCCATGGCCATGGCGGGACCTTCCATGTAGGCATCCTGCGGGAAGCCTGGGACGGCGTTCGCATTGGCAGCGACATCGCTCGCCATGTCTGCCATTCCCGCCATCGAATGCATCGCCTTCTGCTGCCCGAGCGGTCCGTTGGCGGTGGCCATGTCTGCTGTACTGCCGAAACCCATACCGCGGCCCAGGCTGGTGCCGTAGTCATCTCCGCTAGGCGCGCCGGGGGTGCCTTGCAGCATGCCCATGCCGGTGTTCATATCCACTCCTGCCGGCTGACCGGGGCGGCGGGTCATGCTGCCTACGTTCGAAGACATCTGGTTCATCATGTGGTGCGGCAGGTGGCAATGCAGCATCCAGTCGCCGATACGGTCCGCGGTGATCTCGATGTCGCGTGCCTGGGCCACGCCTACAAGGACGGTCGTCCCGGGCCACCAGGCGGTTTGGGGAATACGGCCTCCTTCGGTGCCTGTGACCTGGAAGGTGTATCCGTGAATGTGCATGGGGTGATGATCCATGCCCAGGTTGACAAAGCGAATGCGTACCCGCTCGCCCTGGCGCACGATCAGCGGCGTGGAGGCGGGGCCCGCCTTGCCGTTGAGCAGCAGCCAGTTGTATTCCATGTTCATGGTGTTGGGCACGGTGTTGTTCGGCAGCACTGCGTACTCCTGTATGTGGAGGAGAAAATCCTTATCGCAATGTGGATGGTTGGGGGTGCGGGGATGCATGATGAATCCGCCCAGCATGCCTGCCATTTCCTGCATGGCCATGTGGGAGTGGTAGAAGTAGGTTCCCGCCTGGTGAATATCGAATTCGTACACGAAGCGGCCGCCTGGTTTGACCGGCTCCTGGCTGATGCCCGGCATGCCGTCGTTGCCGATCATGTCTTCAAAGCCGTGCCAGTGGATGGAACTCGGCTCCGGCAGATGGTTGTCGAAAATAACGCGAACGTGATCGCCCTGGTTGACCTGGATGGTTGGTCCGGGCGCGCTGCCGTTGAATCCCCACACATCGATGGTTTTATCGGGGTGGATCTTCTGGCGCAGAACTTCCGCGACCAGGTTGTAGACCTTGGTGGAGCCGTCCATGGTGTACGCAAGATCGCCAACCTCGGTGGTTACCACGGGGGTTGGGGATGTTGAGGGGGGCATGGCGTGGGAGGGTACTGGTGTTTGCGGATGCGGCGGGGCGGGCGTTGCCGGAGGCATTGGCATCTGCATCTGCATGGTCTGTGCTGACAAGCCGCGCACGGCAAAAAGAGCGGAACAGGCGCCGAAAGCGCGACCCAGGAAGGTGCGTCGGGTACTCATCATGGCTCCTTGTGAATCGAGGGCGAAAAGTACGGAGTGGGATCGGCGGGACGCAGATCTCCACGTTAACGGGGTGAAAGAGGGCTAGACGCGAAGAGGAGTGATGAGTGGCGGGTCGCCAATGCTACTTCGGAGCAGCGGGGAAGCAGGGGGGCGGGCGGCTCCGGTCAGGACGGGGAGCAGGGGGGCGGGACGCGCCTGTACCAGCATGGTTGGCTCGGCCCAAGTCTTTTGCTGGCTGTTTGCCAGGAGATCGGTCACACAAAGGGAGGTGGCGGTGGGTGGGCAGGTTTGGGTTGCGACGCTGTTCGATGATTGCGGCATCGCGTGACAGTGGGTCATGGCGGCGGCAGAGCGGTTGCCCGGTTGATGTTGGAGACACTGAACAGTGCAAACCGAAGAGGCTGCCTGAGTCACCAGCAGAGCAAGCAATAGCACCGCTATGGTTGCGGGGAGTATGCGTCGCGCGGCGGAGTGAAAGGACAGGGTCACAACAGGTTCAGGATACGCCCTAATAAAAAGCTATGGAGGGGCTTCGCCCCGTCTTTTTCGGCCAACATTCGCGAAGCGAATGTTGGGCACCCGTCCTGTTCCTACGGGTTATTTTTGGGGGCGAGGATTTGAGGGCGAGTGCAGCAGCGCTAACGCGATAGACCTAGGCGTCCGAAACAGGAGAGGAGGGTTTTTTCCAGCAGGCCACGTTCGGGCAACAGGATCCAAGCGGTCATTGCCACGTGGTAGAGCAACATTCGCTCCGCCAACGGAATGGAAGTCAGCAATAGGGCTACAAGCTGCTGCCCATGACGGGCTGTGAGGCTCTTCAACGCCCTTCTCTCGCCCCGCAAAGCCATGCTGACCAATGCCTTGCCGCTCATGTGTGCCGTCCCCTACCGCTTGATGACTAAGACCGAAAGAATCGCGGAAAGTCGTCCGCGTCTTTTTTAGGGAATCAGTGTTGCGTTCATCGGCACATCCGGGCCGGAGTTCTATAACACTCTGGGATAATTCAATCAGGGGACCGCTCCCCCTTGCCTGCCCATGACCACCTTGAACACAGATCAACTGGAGACGCAACCGAAGCTGCACGGCTTTGAACCCCTTGGGGTGCCGGTTTTTCGGGATTTGTGGCTGGCTTCTATTGTTTCCAACCTGGGCGGATGGATGCAGGATACGGCGGGCACCTGGTTGATGACCGTGCTCACGACGTCTCCCCTGCTGATTGCCCTGATGCAGACTGCAGCCAGCCTTCCGGTGGTGATCCTGGGGTTGTTGGCCGGGGCAACGGCGGATATTTTCGATCGCCGCCGGTTGCTCATTTTCTGGCAGGCATGGATGTTGACGGCTGTCGCGATCCTCAGTGTGCTCACGTTTTTTGACATCGTTTCGCCCTGGGTCCTGCTGACGCTTACTTTTCTTTTGAATATCGGGGCGGCGATGAACAGCCCTGCATGGCAGGCAATTGTGCCCGAGGTAATACCCCGGGCCCAGCTGCCGGATGCCGTATCGCTGAATTCCGCAGGATTCAACCTGGCCCGCGCCCTGGGGCCCGCCCTGGGCGGCCTGGCGGTGGCGCTTTTTGCCCGGGCCACGACCGGCGCCGCTTCGGTGTTTCTGCTCAATTCGCTTTCCTTTGTCGGGGTCATTCTGGTTTTGTATCGCTGGAAGCGCAATCCGCTGTTCAAGAGCGCACTGCCGGCCGAACGTATACGCGGTTCTGTCCGCGCAGGCATCCGCTATCTCCGTTACGCTCCGATGCTGCAGGCCGCCTTTGTGCGTACCCTCATCTTTACCCTTTTTGTGAGCGCGGTCTGGGCTCTGCTGGCGATCGTCGCCCGCAACGATATGCGGCAGGGCGCGATGGGATACGGCATCCTGAACGGCAGCATGGGCTTTGGAGCAGTGATTGGCGCCACCAGCCTGCCCCGGGTGCGCAGGGTGCTCTCCGCGGACGCCATCATTGCCACGGCCAGCTGCATCTTCATAGCTACGCTGGCGGTTTTGTCGCTGATAAAAATGCCTTTGGTCATTATTCCGATGTTGATTGCCGCCGGCTTTGGCTGGACCAGCGCCATGTCTACCCTGAACCTGGCGGTGCAGGTGTCCGTTCCCGCCTGGGTGCAGGCGCGGGCGCTAGGCGCCTATCAAATGGTCTTTGCCGGAGGAATGGCCCTGGGCGGGGTAATTTGGGGCACCATCGCCGAGCACCTTTCTACGCCAAAGTCACTCATGTGCGCTTCAGCCGGACTGGCGATCACGCTGCCGTTGTCTCTCCGCTTTCATGTGTTGCGTGGGGTGCAGCCGGATCTAAGCCCCCACCGCTATACCCTGCCGCCGCCCAAGCTGAACTCGGAGCGTGATGACAGTGAAGGACCGGTGCGGGTGTCGATCGACTACTTTATCGATCCGCGGGACTACGCCGCTTTTACGAAAGCGATCCATCAACTGAGAGATGTGCGTTTGCGGAACGGTGCGATCCGCTGGGGCGCCTACCAGGATGCGTCGGACCCGGGACACATCAATGAGACGTTCGTGACCGAATCGTGGCTCGAGTACCTGCGCCAGCGGGAGCGCTTCACGGCCTCAGACCGGCAGATCCTGGAACGAGTCTGGAGTTTCCACCGAAGCAAAGAGCCGCCCCGCATTTCGCACATGTTCTACGCCAAAGAAGTCAGCGATGGGCAGGCGAGAGCGGAACAATAGTTATTTCAACAAGTCAGGCCAGCCTTGCTCAACGTTTTCTTTAACCCTTGCATGCTGATCCGGGTGGAGGCTTCCGGTGTGCCCCCACCGCGCCAATGGGTTTCCAGGCTCACAGCATAGTGATAGCCATCCCTGGCGAGTGCGCGGAACTGACCCGTCCAGTCGACAACACCCGCCCCGACAGGCGCCCACTCATACTTTTTGCCCGCGGGCCGCACCACATCTTTCGCGTGACAATGCCCGATGCGGTCATGGGGTAAGAGGCGATACCCGTTTGGATAGGGCGTGCTGCCGATGGCTGCTGCATTGCCGGGATCCCAGTTGAGCATGAAGTTTTTGTTGGGGATCGCTTTCAGTACCGCGGCTGACTCTTCTCCCGTGGCCGTGTTGCAGGACATTTCATTTTCCAGCAGCAGGATCAGGTTGCTTTTCGCGCAGGTCTCCGCGGCGGCGCGTAACTTATCGTTGATGGCGGCGCGATAGGGGGCTTGGTTCTCCAGCCGCCAAAAGTCAAAGCATCGGATGCGATCCGTTTGGAATTGCTTCGACAAGTCAATGCAGTGTTCCAACAACTGATCCTGTTGTTTGAAGTCGAAACCGGCATGGAATTGGTCGCGTTGCGGACTTTCTTTGGACAGAGGCGCTCCGGGCCAGTCTACTTTGAAGAGCGGGCTGGCAATATCGGTTACGCGCAGCTGGTATTTCTGCAAGATGCGTTGCGATTCGGCGATCTCTTTGGCGTCCAAATCAGTGACGTTCTTGTTCCACATGGAGCGCAGTTCGATCCAGTGCAAACCGAAATCTTTGGTCGCGATTTCGCAGGCGCGGCCGAAATCAGGCGTCAGCTCGTCGTTGATGACGGAAAGTCGAAAGGGACAGGTTGGGCTGGAAAATGCGTGGGCTGGTTGAAACTGGCTCATCGCGCCCATGACGGCTAACGATTTTACGAATTCACGGCGTGATGCGGACATGGCCCTTCCCTCCCGGGGATAAGTCCACGATAACGAGAAGCGGTTTAAGCTGGCAAGCTTAGGGCAGGTTGATGTCCTGGTGGAGTGGCAGATCTTTCGATGAGCCCCCGACCATGAAGGTGTAATTACCTGGCAACTGTTTCCATGCGTTGGTGCTCTCGTCGTAGATCGACAACTCCCTGGGATTGATCTTCACCCGAACTTCCCTGGTCTCCTGGGCTTGCAACAGGACCTTGTACCAGCCGGCAAGCCGCTTAGGGGGTTCACCCGCAGCAGCGGGCAGGCCTACGTAGATCTCGCCAACTTCGGCTCCCGCGCGCGCACCCGCGTTCTTAATGGTGAAATAGACCATCGGCTCTTTGCCAGGCTCGACCCTGAGGCGAGAATACTCAAAGGTGGTGTAGGAAAGACCGAAGCCGAAGGGGAACAGCACCGGCTTATTCTCCGCGTCGTACCACTTGTAGCCCACCTTCAGGCCCTCGTCGTAACGCACGCTAAAAGTCGGCTTGGCATCTTCCGGCTTCAGGTTGGCGCCGGCGTCTTCTGCTTTGCCGGGAGGTTTCACCAGTTCAGGACGGGGCAGATCGGCTTCGCTCCTGGGAAAGGTGATCGGGAGTTTTGCGCTCGGGTTCACCTCGCCAAAGAGGACGTTCGCCACCGCGTCGGCGCCCTTGCTGCCCGCATACCAGGCTTCGAGCACACCGCCAACCTGATCGAGCCATGGCATCAGGACCGCGGTTCCGGTCTCAAGCACGACAACGGTCCGGGGATTGGCTGCGGCCACCTGCGCGATCAACCCATCCTGGTTCTCTGGCAGAGAAAGATTCGGTAGATCGGTTCCTTCGCTCATCCACTCATAAGCAAAGACGATGGCCACATCAGACTTCGCGGCGAGCGCCGCGGCTGAGGCGGGATCGGCTCCCGAATCAAATTGGACGTGGGCGCCGGGATCTGCGGCAACGATGGCCTTCAGCGGCGAAGTTGGAAACCACACGTGCGACTGCCAGGGATGAGCCGGCTCGCCGGGCGGATCTACCTGCGCCGATCCACCGCCAGAGATCATGCCGGTGTCGGCATGCGGTCCAATCACCGCGATCGAATGGACGGTGTTGCGGTCAAGCGGCAGAAGACTATCCTTGTTCTTGAGTAGAACGATACTTTGCTCGGCGATGTGGCGAGCGATTGCAAGGCCGCCTTCTACATCGACGACGCTCTTCTGTGCCGGGTAGTCGAAGAGTCCGGCCTGAAACATGGAACGCAAAATACGATGGGCATGATCATCCACCTGCGCCATGGGAACCTTGCCTGCTTTGACAGCCTGCTTCAGCTTCTCACCGTAGAAGTCGTCCATGGGTTCCTCATGGTCGAGCCCGGCAGCGGATGCCTTCACCGTGCTGTGGGTCCCGCCCCAATCGGAAAGCACGAAGCCTTTGAACTGCCAATCCTGCTTGAGCACATCCGTCAGGATGTATTTGTTCTGGCAAGCGTAATCGCCGTTGATGGCGTTATAGGAGCACATGACCGCAGCGGGGTCGCCGATGCTAATGCCGATATGGAAGGCGAGCAGATCTGTTTCCTGCATGGCCCGCTTGCTGATGATCACGTCCACTTCGTCGCGGCCATCTTCCTGATCATTCAGGGCGTAGTGTTTGATGTCGCCGATCACATGCTGGGCCTGCTCACATTTGATGCGATTGCCCACCAGTGTCCCGGCAAGCAGCGGGTCTTCGCCCTGATACTCAAAGGTTCTTCCATTGCGCGGCTCGCGGGTTAAATTGACCCCACCGCCAAGCGTCATGTTGTAGCCCTGGGCGCGTAGTTCCCTGCCGATCAGCGCCCCATATTCGCAAGCCCCCTCTGGATCCCAGGTTGCGGCAGCAGCTATGTTTGAGGGCAACGCGGTGGAGTAACGTCCATTTTGGGCGCTCATGCGGACGCCATAGGCGGCGTCGCTCATCTCGACCTGCGGAATGCCCAGGCGGGGGATCCCAAGGATGAAGCCGGCGCCTTGATTGCCAAGATAGGTCCTGGGCATGGGCCGGCTCCAACCCGGCATGCCCTGGCCATGCATGAGCTGGATCTTCTCATCCAGGGTCATCTCTTTCAGGACCAGGTCAGCGCGCTGGTCGAAAGAGAGCTGGGTATTCATCCAAGATTTCTGCGGGGGCCGGTCCGGAGTGGCCGCGCCGGTGACCCCAAGAGCGGCAAAAAGGCCGAGTATGGCAGCGAAAGTGACGCCGCGGAAGGTAATCATCGTTCGTTCGTTCAACTTGCCATCCATTTCCCGATTATTGCTTGCCGCCAGCTAACACTTTGATAAAGCGGTCGTAAAACTCCACTCCGCGGTAATAGGAGTCTACCCCTACGCGCTCATCCTTGCCGTGCGCCCGTACATCACTGATATCGATGGCGATTCCGTTGATCCCGTAGGTAGGGAGACCGGCCTCGGAGGTGTATTTGCCGTCCGATGCCCCGGTTTCCATCACCGGCACCACCGGGAGGCCCGGCCACATCTGTGCCACCACCTTGGTTAAGGGCTGCATCACCTCGGGCTTCAAATCGGTGGGAGGCACGGCCCTGGTTGTTGGAGCTGTATCCATGACTTCACCAGAGTCTTTAACGTAGCGCACGCTGATCTTGGAGTCGTGGAAGATCCGTATCAGCTGCTGACGAATCTCTTCGCGCGAAACACTGGGAAGGATTCTGCAATTGACATTGGCAGTCGCGGTTTGCGGTAAGGCGTTGTTGGCATGTCCGCCGGAGAGGCGCGTGGCCACACAGGTGGTACGCATGGTCGCGTTGTATTTGGGGGTCTCAGACAGTTGCTTCATGGCCTGCAGCGAAGGCGGATTCTTCAGAATACCCTTCATATCGGCAGCCGTCTGACCAGACTCGAGCGTGCTCATGCGCGAAAAGTAGGCGCGCGTCACCGGGTTCAGCTCAAATGGGAAGGTGTAGGCCTGGAGACGGGTAAGCGCATCGGCTATGTGATAAATGGCATTGTCGGGGCCAGGTAGAGAGCTGTGGCCGCCAGGATTCGTGGCAGTAAGCAGGTAGTCGCCGTAGAGCTTCTCCGTCGCCTCCACATTGAAGGTGAGCGGCTTGCCGTGCTCCAGGTCCACTCCTCCGGAGTCGGAGTTGAGCACGAAGGCAGCGTTGATCAGGTCGCGGTGGTTTTTCAGCAGCCAGTCAACACCGTTCGATTTGCCGCCCTCCTCGTCGGCCGTAAGAGCCAGGATCAGGTCGCGATCCGGCTTGAACCCTGATTTCTTCAGCCGGATGAACGTGGTCACCAGGACAGCGTCGCCCTCCTTCATATCCTGGGTGCCGCGGCCGTAGAAGTAGCCGTCCTTCTCAATAAACTTGAACGGGTCGGTGGTCCAGTCGGAGCGTAGCGCCTCCACCACATCGAGGTGGCCGATAAAGAGGATGGGCTTGGCGGCGCCCGTGCCATGGATGCGGGCCACCATGTTGCCCTTGCGATCGTTGGGGCCGAGGACGACGACGTCCTGCTTGGGGAAACCAGCGTCGAGCAGGCGCTTGGCCATCGCATTGGCCGCAACCGTTGTGCTGCCCACCGAATCGGTGGTGTTGATCTCAATCAGTTGCTGAAAAATATCGCGGGAGAGCTGTTTGGTTTGCGGATCCAGTTGCGCCAGGGTGGGTACTGTTGCCAACGAGAGCAGCAAACTAAACGACAGAAAGCGGAGCTGTCCAGCTCCGGCAACCAGGGGCATCGAATTCCTCTTATGAGCAAGGTTAAGCACGCAAGGTAGTATAGAGCTTCGACGCTGGGGGCCACCCTCAGAGCATGCGGCAATTCGGGTAAGGACGATACCACCTATGACGACGTGTGGTATCTCGGGTGCTTCGCCGTGGCAAAATCCCTCCATCTATTAGAGTAAGGCTGCTCTCTTCCGAGCTCCCCCGGCAAGAATCCTGCCGGATGTTCGCGATCATCATGCGATCTTTATGCACCCTCTTATAGAGCCCATCTTCATAAGGCAATAGTTTCAGGGCCCTTTCTGCCCGACGGCAGCAAGTGCGTTCTGCGCACCCGTGCGGAGCCTTGCGTGGGGTTATGGTTCTCGCCCTTATGCAACATTTATTTCCCCTTTATGGGTTCTTTAGGGGCTTCGACTCCTAATAGAGGTATGACGTCGAGCATAGGGCGATTTTCCACTCATTATGCAAGGCCCAGGCCCGGCCAAAGGGGCGCATCGATCCTACATCCGCAAATGAGAGGCTTCATGGAACGCAAATTTTGGAAGATCGGCACATTATTCGTAGCAGTTGGTTACGCATCCGTATATCCCGCATGCATCGCGCAAACCCCTGGGAGCGGCGCACAGGATTCGCCCCGCACAACTTTGCAATACGCTGCGATCGGGTCAGCGGACGGCGGGGCAGCCGGCCAACCAGCCACTCCCGCACCGGCAACCGCGGACGGAGCGGGCACAGCGGGAACCGTGAGAACAGAAGTAGTTCCAGGGGCAGCCGTCTCCGGCGCCGAGCTACGCCCCGCACTCACCAAAGAGCTTGAAGCGATGAAGCAACGCATTGCAGAACTCGAAGCCGAAATCCAGTCCAGTGGAGCTACGGCAACCGACGCCGCAACTGCACTGCAAGGTGCAAAGACTAATTTGGGAACGCCAGCTGCACTCCAGGAGGGAAACCGCCAGGCGGCTCCCCTGGTGGCGACACCAGCTTCCCCTGACCTCCCTGCAGAAGTGACTACCAAGAGCCTGCCTTTTGCCTACGCGGATTGGACGTGGCTCAATGGCAACGCTCGCACTAAAGACACGCCACTCGCCACGAAATACTTCACCCCCGAGTTCCGCGCAGATGTGAACTACATCCTCGATTTCAATCACCCAAAGGACGACACCATCGGCGGCTCGACCGAATCGTTCCGATCCGATGAGGTCCAGGTTGAACAGTTAAGCTTTGGCGGCGATATCCGTATAAACAATGTTCGCGGACGATTTCTGACCATGTATGGCATGTTCGCAACGACCACGCCACGCAACGACGCCAGTCCTAGCCGGGGGCAATGGGATTTGGCCGATGCTTACCGTTATGTTTCGGAGGCTTGGGGTGGGTATCATTGGGATGTTCAGCATGGACTGAACGTCGACGCCGGTATCTTTGTGTCCTATATCGGCCTGTTCAGTTATTACAACTTCGATAACTGGACATATCAGCCATCCTATGTTTCGTCCAATACGCCATGGTTCTTCAATGGTGTACGCGTGCAATGGTTCCCCACCGATAAGTTGAAGATTGAGCCCTGGTTCATCAACGGTTGGCAGTCCTACGGCCGGCCGAATGGCAAGCCTGGCTTGGGTGGGCAAATCCTTTATCGCCCGAAGCCCTGGGTCTCCATGGTGTTCAACAACTATGGGCTGGGTGAGGACGCAGTCGGCATTCCGAGCCGTTCGCGGCTGCACACCGACGATAGTATCGAAATCAAGTACTATGACAAGCCAGAAAGGTTTATGGACAAAGCAGCCTTTACCTTTACCGGAGATCTGGGGTGCGAGTCGGGCGGAGGCGTGAGCTGCACCGGTAAGGGGGGCAAGCCTAAGCAGGCCTTTCTCGGCTATATGTTCTACAACCGGCTTTGGTTCAAGAAGGACCTCTATGCGACGACCATTGGCGGCGGACAGTTGAACAACCCAGGCCGCTACCTGGTTCTTCTGCCACCCATTAACGGAGCAACGGCGAGCACTGGTACGCCTTACTACACGGAGAATCCGGGACAGCCTTACCATGGCTACGATACGACCGTTACCTTCGATTACATGCCTAGCCAGTTCATTACGTTCCGAGCGGAAATGGGATACCGTCACACTGATCTGCCGTACTGGACAGGTCGAGGCGGCATTACTCCCCCGGGAGGTAACAACGGTTCGCCAGCTAACTACACCTGTGCGACTGGCGCCACTGCCGGAACTAACGTACTGACAGACGCCGAGGCCGCGTGCGGCGGGGGTATGAACAGTCTCTGGTTCCCAGACCTTCGCACCGGTCAAGTCGCTGCGACAGTTGCGATCCTGGTTAAGTTCTAGCCGTAAGAACTCAGTCGGGTGAAATCTTTATCGGCTCTCATAGGATTGCTGCCGCGCGGGTGTACCCCACTCCATCGGCAGCGATTTAATCGATTCGTCTCCTCCAAGCATTGCTTGCAGGGTTTCTCAGTGCGCAACGGGAGGGCGGGAACAGGGGAGAAATGAACTCTTCAAGCTGGGTAAGAACGTGCCTGTTTCGTGACCGATTGGATTTCCTCGTGACCCGCAAAGGCTTCATCACTGGTCTTCTCGTTTTCTCGATCTTTTCCCTCCTCGGCCTGAATGGTTGTAGCAGCTCGGCTGCTGATCCGGCAGCGGGAGCGCCACCTCCGCCGAAGGTTGTTCCCTTTCCTGACGTGACGCTCTTCTCGGTGGAACATCCGGAACAGTTTCCGCTGGCTGCGGCCACGGAACACCCCGCAGTCTCGGAGTTAGTCGTCACCGGAACCGTCAACCCCGATATATCCCGCACTGTGCCGGTGATCTCGCTGGCGACCGGCCGGGTGATCGACATTCGTGCACGCCTCGGCGATACGGTACGAAAGGGTCAGGTTCTACTGCGTGTGCGCAGTGACGACATCATGGGCGCGTTTGCTAACTACCAGATGGCCGTGGCGGATGAAGTCCTGGCCCGCGCCCAACTGGAGCGCGCGCAGGACTTGTATGAACATGGGGCCTTCGCCCTCAACGACCTGCAGGTAGCCAAAGATGCCGAAGACAAGGCTAAGGTCGGCGTGGATGCGGCGGCGGAGCACCTGCGGCTATTGGGCAGCAGCGTCGATCATCCCACCGGTGTCGTGGATATCGTCGCCCCGGTCTCGGGTGTCATCACCGACCAGGAGGTGACCAATGCCGCGGGCGTGCAGAGCCTGGGCACCAATCCATTCACCATCTCCGACTTATCGACCGTGTGGATCATTTGTGATGTGTACGAGAACGACCTGTCTACGGTGAAGCTTGGTGACGCGGCGAAGATCACACTCAATGCCTACCCGGGCAGAGTCTTCGACGGAACCATCAGCAATATTGGAACCATCCTCGATCCCAACATTCGCACGGGGAAGGTGCGCATCGAGGTCCGCAATCCTGGAGTGATGAAGATAGGCATGTTTGTACGAGCCACCTTCCAGGGCCGCAAGCAGGAGATGCATACCATTGTGCCGGCAACTGCCGTGCTGCATATGCACGATCGCGATTTTGTCTATGTTCCCGCACCGGGCAAAAAGTTCCGTCGCCTGGAAGTGACCAGTGGCGAACTTTTGCCCGATCGGCTTGACCTGCAGGAGATCAAATCCGGATTGCAGCCAGGCCAGCAAGTGGTGACCAACGCACTGGTCCTTGACCACGTGCTCGGCCAATGATCGCGGTTATCACATTCGAGCATAGAACAGACACCCGGCATAGCAGCAACCAGTCAGGGACCAGGAAATGATTCGCACTCTCGTCGACTTTGCACTCAACAACAAATTTGTCGTGTTGGCCGTGGCTATCCTGCTGCTCGGTTGGGGTGCGATCTCGTTTCACAATCTGCCCGTAGAGGCCTATCCCGACATCGCGGATAACTACGTAACTGTGATTACCCAGTGGCCGGGACGTTCCGCCGAAGAAGTAGAGCAGCAGGTAACGATTCCGATCGAGATTCAGATGTCCGGAATGCCGCATATGTCGTTCCTGCGCTCTGAGTCTATCTTTGGCCTGTCATTTGTCATCATGATTTTCGACGACAGCTCGGTTAACGATTGGAACCGTCAGAAGGTGCTGGAGCGGTTAACGCAGGTAAATCTGCCTGCCGGGCAAAATCTGCAACCGCAGATCGGCACCGACTGGAGCACTACAGGCCAGATCTATTGGTATACGCTGCGAAGCACAAACCCTCGCTATGACCTGATGGAGTTAAGAACACTCGAAGACTGGGTCCTGCTCAAGCAGTTCAAGTCTGTCCCTAACGTGGTGGACGTGTCGGACTTCGGGGGCACCGTCCGCGAGTACCAGGTACGGGTGGATCCGAACAAGCTGGTGTCGTACGGGCTCAGCATCGTCCAGGTAGAGCAGCAACTGGCGCTTAACAATGTGAATGCCGGCGGCAGCTTTGTTGAGATCGGCATGCAGCAAATGAACGTTCGCGCTTTGGGGCTCTACAAGAACGTCCAAGACATTGAAAATACCGTGCTGAAGACGCAAACCGGAACGGCTCTGCGAGTGAAAGATATCGCCGATGTGGTCCAGGGACCGAAGATTCGGTTGGGGCATATGTCCCGGGCCAATCACATGGAAAATGGGGTGATTGTCGACGAGCCAGACGTTATCCAGGGCGCTGTTCTGATGCGCAAAGGCGCTGAAGAGCAACCCACGCTCGACGCCATTCACAAGAAAGTGTACGAGCTGAACAACGGCATCCTTCCTCCGGGCGTGGAGGTGGTGCCGATGCTGGATCGGAGCGATCTGCTTCGTTTCACGCTGCACACGGTGATGCACAACCTGACCGAAGGCATGATCCTGGTCAGCATCATTCTTTTCCTGTTTCTGCTCAATGCTCGTGCTGCGTTCATCGTCGCTCTCACCATTCCGTTCTCGCTGTTGTTTGCCTCGATCTTTCTCGATCTGAGCCATATTCCGGCGAATCTTCTTTCGCTCGGCGCACTGGATTTTGGCATGGTGGTCGATGGAGCGGTGGTCATGATGGAGAACATCATCCGCCACCTGGTTCGTGACCGCGGACCTGTCAACGGCAGGCCGCAAAAAAGTACGGGCGAGATCATCCGCGAGGCTTGCCACGAGGTGCAGCGGCCGGTCTTTTACGCCATCGCGATTATCATCACCGCGTATTTGCCAATCTTCACCCTGCAGCGCGTGGAGGGCCGGTTATTCAGGCCCATGGCCTGGACGGTTGCATTTGCTCTTCTGGGCGCGATGACGTTCTCGATTCTCATCGTGCCTGTACTGGCCAGCATGCTGCTGAGCGGTGGAATACGCGAGCGGCGAAACCTGGTCATGCTTTTTCTCATAAAGCATTACCGCAGATCGCTGCGCTGGGCAATTGTCCACCGCTGGGTGGTCGCGGCGGTGGCGATTGTTTCTGTAGCGGGAACCATTTACCTGGGCTTTGGCGGCGTCATTGGCGCGGAATTCCTGCCCCACCTGGATGAAGGCGCTATCTGGGCGCGCGGCACGCTCGCGAACAGCACCAGCCTTTCGGAGGGAGAGAAATTCACCAATCAAGAACGGTTTGTGTTTGCGTCGTTTCCTGAGGTCAAAACCGTGGTGTCGGAAGTGGGGCGCCCAGACGACGGGACGGACACCGGCGGGTTCGGCAACACAGAATACTTTGTCGACTTGAAGCCGCACGACCAATGGCGCCCGGTCTTTCACAGGAACAAGGAAGAACTGATCGCCGCCATGAATCTAGCGGTGCAGAGGTACCCAGGCGCGATCTGGAATTTCTCCCAGCCAATTGAAGACAACGTCGGCGAGACGATGACCGGCACCAAGGGTTCACTCGCGCTCAAGATTTTCGGGGATGACCTGAAGACTCTGGAAGAGAAGGGCGAAGAAGTCACCTCGGTGATGGCCGCCATCCCGGGCATGCATGACGTTAAGCTGCTACGCGACTTCGGCCAGCCGAATCTCGACCTGACCGTGGACCGCAAGGCGGCGGCGCGATTTGGCATCAATATCGCCGACATACAGGACGCCCTGCAGACGGCCGTGGGCGGCAACGCGGTGAGCCAGGTTCTGATCGGCGAGCAGCAATATGACGTGGCGATTCGTTATCAGCGACCCTATCGTGACACCAAAGGGGCAATCGAGAAGATTCGTTTGCTCTCGCCCTCGGGAGAACGAGTCTCGCTCGGACAAGTGGCGAACGTCGCAGTCAAGGATGGGGCGTATGACATTTACCGGGAAGGAAACACCCGCTACGCAGCCATCACTTTCAACGTGAGAGGCCGGGACTTAGGCTCCACGGTTGAAGAAGCAATCAAACAGATTCATGAGAAGGTGAAGTTACCGCCGGGTTATCGCGTGGACTGGTCGGGCGAATATGAGAGCGAAAAGCGCGCCGAGGCGCGGTTGGCGGTGATCGTCCCATTAACCGTCCTGGTCATCTTCATCATCCTGTACACCATGTTCCGCTCCTATAAATGGGCCCTGCTCATTTTGCTGAATGTCGGCCTGGCGCGGATCGGCGGTCTGCTGGCTCTCGTCGTGACCGGAACGTATCTGAGCGTGTCGTCAGGTGTGGGCATGCTGGCGCTGTTCGGCGTCTCGGTGCAAACCGGGGTCATCATGCTCGAATACATCAACCAGCTGCGGGCGACGGGGCACACGATCGTCGATGCCGCGATCGAAGGTGCGGTGCTGCGGCTCCGTCCCATCATGATGACCATGCTGGTGGCGACTCTGGGGCTTTTGCCGGCGGCCATGTCGCATGGCATAGGCTCCGATTCGCAGCGGCCGTTCGCCATCGTCATCGTAGGCGGGTTGATTTCCGACTTGTTACTGAGCGTTTTCCTGCTGCCCACGTTCTACGTTTGGATCGCGCGCGAAGGGGACATGTTACCGGAACCGGAGGCTGGCATTGAACACTAGAGTCTCCATTCGAAGCATCGTCAGCTTGCTAATTAGCGTGGCTCTGTTGCCCAACTCCGCCAGTAGCCAAACGCCCAAAGGAGCCGTGAGGATCTCGCTCGACGAAGCGATCCAGATGGCCGTCCAGCATAACCATGTCCTGCTCGCCGCCCGCAATACGGTCCAGCAGGCTCAAGCAGAGGAGATGACCGCGAATCTACGGCCCAACCCGGCCCTGACGGTCGACTGGGAGTACTTGCCGTTCTTCACTCCCGCATCGTTTACCGCAGACTATTTGCATGATTCGACGGAGGCTGATTTCGGCCTGAGCTATCTTTTCGAGCGCGGGCATAAACGCCAACGCCGGCTGCAGGCAGCTAAGGACATCACCGCGGTGACCCGTTTTCAGGTCGCTGACAACGAACGCCAACTGACTTTCCAGGTGGCCACGCTGTTTTTCAACGCCCAGTTGGCCGAATCCACGCTCAGCCTGGCACAGCAGGACCTTAAGAGTTTTCAGCAGACGGTCGATATCGGAGAACGTGAATTCAAGACCGGAGCCATTAGCGAAAACGACTACCTGAAGATCCAGCTGCAATTGCTGCAATATCAGGGGGACCTGGAACAGGCACTGGTGGCGCGGGAGCAGTCGCTTTCCGACCTTCGGCAGTTGCTGGGCTATGAATCGGTCGGCACCGATTATGACGTTGAAGCGTCCTTCAACTACCAGCCGATAAAATTGGGACTGGAAGATTTGCAGTTAAAAGCCCTGCAGGATCGGCCCGACCTGCGGGCGGCACAACAAGGTGTAACCGCGGCCGGCAGCCAGTACGCGTTGGAGAAGGCAAACGGCAAGCAGGATATTACCGGCGCGTTTACTTATTCTCATGTCAACTCCATCAACACCGGAACCCTCCTGGTAAGTGTCCCCCTCCCCTTCTTCAATCGAAACCAGGGAGAGATCGAGCGTACCAGGCTGGCGATTACTCAGACGCAGGAGTTGCAGTTGGCGGCTAACGGACAAGTGTTGACTGACGTCAAGGATGCTTATGAAGGCTTCCAGTCGAATGACCGTGTGGTCCAACTCTACTTGTCCCGGTACCTGGCGGTAGCCGAGAAGAGCCGTGACATTAGTGAATATTCTTATCATCGTGGGGCAACCGCCCTGCTCGACTTCCTCGACTCGGAACGGACCTACCGGTCGGTGCAGCTCGCGTATCGTCAATCCCTCGCTTCCTACCTGTTGGCGTTGGAACAGGTACGGGAGGCTGTCGGCACCAGAACACTACCCTAAGTCGGGGACGGCGGATCTCGAACTCTAATCCGGAGGTACCGCTCCGGCCTATCATCGAAAGAATCTTAAAAGTGAACAGGGAAAGGTATGGACAAAAACGAAGTGCGCGCTCGCATTCAAGAGATCGGCATTATTGCCAGCGTTCGTGTATCGCGCCCGGAGCTTGCGCTCTTCGCTGCGGAAACAGTGAACCAGGCAGGAATACCCGTTGCGGAAATCACGATGACGATACCTGGCGCGATCGGGGTGATTGCTCAGCTGGCGCGGAGTGATGCCAGGTTTATCGTGGGTGCGGGAACGGTACTGGACGCGGAAACGGCCGGCCGCTGTCTTGACGCCGGCGCCGGATTCATTACCAGTCCCGGCCTGGTTCCGGAGGTAGTGGACTTCGCGTTGAAGAACAATGTGGTGATGATCCCCGGCTCGATGACACCGAGCGAAGTCATTGCCTCCTGGAAAGCAGGGGTCGACTTTGTCAAAATATTTCCTTGTTCGCTGATCGGCGGAGAACAGTACATCCGGGCGTTGAAGGTGCCTTTGCCCCAGGTGCCGCTAATCGCCTCGGGTGGCGTGAATCAACTGACCGCAGCCAATTTCATCCTAGCCGGGGCCACGGCACTCGGCATCGGTTCCGAACTTCTTCCCCGGGAGGCGCTTCGCTTCCGACAGGAGAATTGGATTCACGAGTTGGCCCGCAGGTTTACGACTATCGTGCGGGATGCGCGCATTCAACTGCATGCCGGATAGTGACGAAGGGGCCTCCGAGTGGACTGCCGGCGATGCGGGAATATCGCTAGGCCCGGAGGGCCGTCCGCCGGATCGATGTCCCAGCCCATCCGGGCTGGGCTGACGTTTGGCGGTCGGCTCTCCGGGCCTTGACGACGCGCTAGATCAGACCGCCTTTGCCATGCGGGCAATTGGGGATGGGGTCGTGTCGTTCGAACCTGACCTAAGGCCGCCGCTAGCGGCGAAGTAACCAGCCGATAGTGCCGGCGTTGTAGATGATCAAAAGGCCGAGTCCGATCAAGATCACCGGAGCGACGATGTGGCCATATCTCCTGAGCGGAGTTCCGAATTTGCGATGACCTACCATCCAACGCGCAACGACACAGCAAAGGGCTGTCATGGCGGCAAATACCACCGCGATGATGACAATCTGCCCACCGGAATGGACGGCAAACGAAGGCATATAAACGCCGATGTTGTCGCCACCATTGGCTATGGTCACGAGGGCAACACTGGCTACGTTTCCATGATGGTTCAGAGCTTTGCCGGGTTCCGTTTGCGTGCGATCGTGCCCTAACTCGACCAGTTTCCTGACGCCAATCAAGATAGGAAATATGCCCAGCATGCCAAGATAAGCGCGAGGAATCACGAGCGAAAGGAGAGCCCCGGCGGCACTCACCGCGAATAAGACAGCCACTCCTAGGTACTGGCCGGCCACGATCTCGCTGGCGCGGAACCTCACATCCGCGAAGAAACCGATCAATACAAGAAGGTCGTCAACATTGGTCGAGACAAAAAGAACGATGGCCAGGCCGAGTAGTGCAGAGACGGATTCCATCGAGCACTCAGTTTACCGGGGTTTCGCTCCCAGCATACCGACCCTGATCGGATCAATTAGCTAGCCAAAGCGATAAAGTTGTGCGGCGCACGATCTTTATGACTTCTTTGTGCCCGCTCGGCTATCCTTTGCGGCATGGGTGGGTGGATTCCTCCCCGGCGTTCCCAGTCCAGCGAGACGTCCTGCACACGGGTCAGGCAGCCGGTAAGGAACATCAAACAGGCGCTCGGAAGTTTTCGGCGTCTCCATCGCACGTGGGCCCTTTCCTCGTCCCAAATTGTCGCCACAATAGGATTTCCCTACCCAATAGATAATCGGGATTAGGTGAAAACCTTTCGGGCCCGATGAAAATTTTGTGTAAAGTAAGCGAACAGAGAAAAGAAATGGGACTGTTTCTGGACGGATCGACTTCTCTGCAGCCTAACGGAGGGTGTGAATTGATCAGACGATTCGATCGCATAGGAATGCTGGTTCGCGTCGTTGTGCTAGTGACGTCGCTTTGGCTTGCCGGAAGTGCGGCCTGGGCACAGACAGCTGTTCCAGCAAAGGGGACGGACACGGACCGGCTGGCCGCCCTGGAGAAGAGCTCCGCCGACCAGGCCGCCGCGATTGCTGCCGCACAAACGGCGGGCGACAACAGCTGGATGCTGGCGAGCTCCGCGTTGGTTCTGATGATGAGTGGGCCCGGGCTAGCGTTATTTTACAGTGGCCTAGTGCGCAGGAAGAACGTTCTCGGCACCATGATGCAGACCTTCGCCATGATGGCGGTCATCACCGTGCTGTGGGGCCTGGTGACTTACTCGCTGGCGTTCGGTGAGGGAAATGCGTTTATTGGCGGCCTGCACAACGTGTTTCTGCGTGGCGTAGGGCTGGCGCCCGACCCAAAGTATGCGGCCACGATACCGCTGCAGACCTTTATGGTCTTCCAGTTGATGTTTGCCATCATTACCCCGGCACTGATTACGGGAGCATTCGCCGAGCGCATGAAGTTCTCGGCCATGCTGACCTTCATGGTGTTGTGGGCCATTTTTGTCTACAGCCCGATGGCGCATATGGTCTGGGGCAAAGGCGGCTTGCTCAATGCTTCCCTGGGCGGACGGTTCCCGTGCCTGGATTTTGCCGGCGGTACGGTGGTGCACATCACTTCAGGAGTGTCGGCACTGATGACCGCGCTATACCTGGGTAAGCGGCTGGGATACCCCCGGGAGCCCATGCCGCCGCACTCAGTGGTACTCAGCTTTATTGGCGCATGCCTGTTGTGGGTGGGGTGGTTCGGATTCAATGCAGGCTCGGCTCTGAGCGCCGGTGGCTTAGCCACCTCTGCGTTTGTAGCCACCCACTTCGGGGCCGCCGCAGCAGCCATTGGCTGGAGCGCGGCGGAGTGGATCCGCGGTGGCCGCTGTACTGCGCTGGGTGCGATCTCCGGGGCAGTCGCCGGACTGGTTGCCATCACGCCCGCTTCCGGCTTCGTGACCCCGATGTCTGCTTTGTGGATCGGCCTGATCGCCGGCGTATGCTGCTACCTGATGGTGGTGAAGGTAAAGGCCACGTTCGGATATGACGATTCGCTCGACGCCTTCGGTGTTCATGGCGCTGGAGGAACGATCGGAGCATTGCTGACCGGGGTATTCGCCAGTAGCGCCATCAACCCCATCCTGGGGGCGGGTAAGGCAACAGGCCTGCTCGAAGGGAACAAGGGGCAGATACTGAACCAGGCGATTGGCGTAGCTATCGCATGGTCCTTGTCGATTGTGGGTACCCTGATCATCTTGTTCGTCGTGGATAAGACAATAGGGCTCAGGTTGAGCGAAGAAGACGAGCGCACCGGGCTCGACCTGTCGCAGCACGGCGAAGAAGGCTATGACTTCGCTAACTAGGAACCGTGGGAAGGCTTCCGATCACGCCGTTGGATGGTGAGGAAGGACTGAGGGCAATGCAGAAGATAGAGGCCGTGCTACAGCCGTCGAAGCTGGATGCGGTGAAAGATGCGCTGATCGAACTGGGAATCTCGGGCATGACGATTACCGACGTACGCGGGCATGGCCGCCAAAAAGGCCACACCGAGGTATACCGGGGGCGGGAGTACTCAGTCGATTTACTACCAAAGGTGAAGGTGGAATTAGTGGTGGTGGACGAGATGGCGGAGAAAGCCGTGCAGGCGATCGTGGCCGCGGCAAAGACAGGCAAGATCGGGGATGGAAAGATCTTCGTGACCCGGGTAGATGAAGCAATCCGCATTCGCAACAACGAGCGTGGGGAAATTGCGATTTGAAGCCACCAGGCGCCCGCCACGCCCATCTGCGTGGGCGGCGCGTTGATCGTCAACGGCGGTCTCGTCATCGCGTTCTGGCGAGACTAGGCAGCCGTATCCGGATTTTCTTTTCACGGTTTGCAGTACAAACAATCTCTGGAAAACGATTCCCTGAGGAGAACCATGTCAGACGCACTTCGCAGCTTTATTGAAATGCCCTACGCCGAACTGGAAGAACACAACCTGGCGGCAAAGGATCAGCGCAGACGCCGTGTCCCTGCGGGAAAAATCCGCGAAGAGCGGCTGAAATATCTCGCGGACGAAAAGCACATCAAGGCCGTCACCGTGCTCTTCAGTGACCTCGAAGGCCGGCTGCACATGCTGGACTACGACAAGAAGTTCATCATCAAGAGCGATGACAATCTCACTTTTGATGGCAGTTCGATTCGCGGTTTTACTGCGCAAAGAGAGAGCGATCTTCGCCTCGGGATCGACTGGGGCTCCTTCTACTGGGTGCCGTCCGACGTCTTCGGCGCGGGCAAGGTGCTGGTCTTCGGTGAAGTGATCGCCAAAGATGGCAAAGCGTATTCCGCTGATATTCGCGGCGTGCTCAAGAACTATGCCAATGGCCTTTTCGACAAGAAGGGTTACACGCTGAATGCGGCCAACGAGATCGAGGGATTTCTCTTCAAGGGCACAGACGCGGAGCGGCATTATCACGAGACGCAAAGTTTCGAGTATGTCAACACCGGCGGCTACTATCACTCGCTTCCCGGCGATCCGCTGCGCACGTTCATCGATACCTGTGCCGAAGTTCAGCGAGCCATGGGCTTTGAAAACGAAAAGGACCACCCGGAAGTCGCGCCTTCACAGTTTGAGATCAACTACAGCTATAGCGATGTAGTGAACGCCGCTGATCAGATTCAGCTCTATAAGCTTATCTGCCGCCAGGTGGCTACTAAAATGGGACTGACTGCATCGTTTCTGCCCAAACCTGTAGTCGGCGTAAATGGCAGCGGTATGCATACAAATGTCTCCATCAGTCAGAAAGGCAAGAATCTTTTCTGGGATGCCAAGGGTGAAGAACAGCTCAGTAAGATGGGTTGGGAATTCATCGATCGTATTCTTACCCACGGCAATGACATCTGTGTGCTGCTGAATGCGAGCGTCAACTCCTACCGCCGTCTGGATCCTCACTTCGAAGCCCCCAACCAGCTCATGGCTTCGGCCACGGACCGTGGCTCCATGGTGCGAATTCCTATCGGCAACGAGAAGAGCATGCGGGTGGAAGTCCGTTCGGTAAGCCCCGATGCCAACCCCTATTTGGTTCTTTATTCCGTGTTTAAGACCGGCATCGACGGGGAAACCGCAAAGATCGAGAATTTACGTCAGGCGAAGCGATTTCTGCCCGACAACATCTACACTGCGCTCGAGAACTTCAATGCAGCAAAGTGGACGGACACGTTGCTTGGAACGGATGTAAAGGAACGGTACGCGGAGTTGAAGAAGGCCTCGGCAGACCGCTGCCCTCGGTTGTTGGGCACGTTCGTGAAAGCGCCGGAGCTGCAGTATCACCACGACGTTTATAACCAGTACCTCTGGAATAAGTTCTAGGCGGGGATGGCGAAACAGCAGTCTTTCTACTCCGCTACCCCGGGTCAGGAACGTCCCGCGATCAGCTTGGTTAGTTCCGCCAACTCGGCTTCCGTGAGGTCGGTGAGGGGCGAGCGCACCGGGCCTGCGGGACGGCCCACGGCTTTCATGCCTGCTTTCACAATGGAGACGGCGTACCCTTTGCGACGGTTGCGGATTTGGATATAGGGCAGCACAAACTCCCGCAGGCCGGTGAATACCCTTGCGTGGTCGCGGCGACGCACGGCGGCATAGAACTCAAGCGCGAATCTGGGCAGGAAATTAAAGATAGCGGAAGAGTATGTGGTCACGCCCATCTCCAGGTATGGAAGGGCAAAGGTTTCCGCCGTCGGCAGGCCTCCGATATAAGTGAGACGGTCCCCCAACCGTGCGTAAATCCGCGTCATCCGCTCAATGTCGCCGACACCATCCTTGAAGCCGACCAAATTCGGGCAGCGATTGCATAGTTGTTCCAGAGTTACGTCATCGAGGACAGCGTTGTCGCGGTTGTACATAATGACGCCGAGTTTGGTGGACGCACAAACCGCCTCGACGTGGGCAGCCAACCCCGACTGCTCCGCGCCAACCAGGTATGGCGGCAAAAGTAGAACCCCATCCGCGCCCGCATCCTCCGCGGCCTTGGCGAACTCTTTGGCCATGGCGGTGCCATAGCCACAACCGGCAATGACGGGTGCCTGCCGCGCCGTCTGGTCAACCGCGGCGCGCACCACTGCAGAAAACTCGGCAAGCGTGAGGGAGAAGAACTCCCCTGTACCACCAGCAGCAAATAAGCCGGCGGGCTGGTGCGACAGCAGCCACGCAATGTGCTCCTGGTACGGGCTCGGCCTAAATTCCAGGTTTTCGCCAAAATGGGTGACAGGAAAGGAAAGCAGGCCTTCTCCGACCCTTTTCGCCATTTCCCCCGGATCCATGGTCTTCATCAACCCTCTCCTACTTCCGGGCGTTCTTTATAAAGTTATCCAGCACGGTGTTAAATCTGTCCGCATCGTCGACGAACAGGCAATGGCCCGCATCCTCGAATACTTCGCCTTGCGCACCGGGCACCGAGGACTTGATGAGTTCCGCCGAGGAGCGGTTGTTTTCCGTCATGACAGCGAGGACCGGAATCGTGAGTTTCGGCAACACGGGCCGAAGATCGTTCTTCACCGCGAACTCGGCCAACATGGCCACCCCCGAATTAGTCGGCGTTTTTAAGGAAGCAGCGGTCACACTCTCGAGATATGACTCGGGCTGCGGCTTGTGGTACATGCCGCGGACGAAGGTAGCCGCGAAGTGCTTCCGGTCAGCCTGGAAATTGTGCAGCATGGCATAGCGACCGTCGCGCTCCTCCTGCGTGGACGGCGTATAGACGTTCAGGTCGACCAAAACCAGCCCGTTCAATTTATATGTTCCGAACATCTCGACATACGTCAGTGCCTCATGAACAGCCAGTGACCAGCCGACGAGGACTACCGGCGATCCGCCCAGGTGATCGATGAGTTCCTTGTAATCCTGCGCGCGCCTGCCGGGATAGTTTCCTTCAGCCGGTTTGTCAGATGCTCCTTGAGACCGTGGGTCCACCGCGACGACGTGGTACGTTTTGCTGAAATACCCAATCTGCGGCTGCCAGATTTCCGCCGGCATGGTCCACCCGGGGACGAAGAGGATGGTGGGGCCTGCACCACTCTCCAGATAGTGGAGCCTGACCCCGTCGCTGGTAGTAAAGAAACCATCCTTCACCGCTGCGGCGCCATGAAGGGCGGGCGTCATCAAGAGGACGCATAGAACGAGCAAAGCATAGTGGGTCGCCCGCATAGTTGATCTCCCTATGAATACGTCGAATCCAGTGACTGAATCAACCCCCGAATGTAGCCGTAGCAATAAGCAAACGACTGCAGGCCATTGGGGTCGTTCGGCGCCACGGGAACATGGTCCGGCAT
Source organism: uncultured Acidobacteriaceae bacterium (assembly GCA_963838445.1). Classification (GTDB taxonomy): domain Bacteria; phylum Acidobacteriota; class Terriglobia; order Terriglobales; family Acidobacteriaceae; genus PALSA-350. The sequence continues at coordinate 479,870 of CAWIRT010000046.1, read as the reverse complement.
TAGCATATAGGGATAGCCGACCTCTTTGTACACGTGGATGGCTTTTACAAAGTTAACGTCCCCCTCATCGGGATAAACCTCCAAAAAATCGTTGCGATGGCCGCGAATGTTGCGGAAATGTACATTGAAGATCTTGTTGCGCGAACCAAAATAGCGGATCACGTCGTAAATCTCGGTGCTCGGATCCGCCAGCATTTCAGAGACTGTGCCTTGGCAAAAATTCAGTCCATGATAGGGGCTCTCACGAATGGTGATGAATTTCTTCAAGCCATCGACGGTGCCCAGCACCCGGTCCACCCCCTGATAACCTTCGGGCGGCATGCCGGGGTCGTGCGGGTGACAGGCCATGCGGACCCTGTATTCATTGGCTACGGGGATCACGCGGTCCAGGAAGTAAGTGATCCGCTCCCAGAACATATCCGCGTCCACGTGGCCTGCCCTGGTGAGCGGCGGATCAGGATGAGCTTCGGAAAGCTTCCAGGTGCTGTACATGGCATCGCCGCGGCCCGGCGTTCGTCCACTGCGGACCACGCCCAGGATGCTCATGTTGTATTTAATGGAGGGGATGCCCGCCTGGGCACAGTTCTTGATCATGGTTTGCAGGGCTTCGATGTCGCGGTCCCGCTCCGGGCTTTGTGCCAACATGATCGCCGGATGCTTTTCTTTGTCGATGTGACTGGACTCCAGAAACGGAGGAGCGGTGCAGTCGATGCTGATGCCACACTTGTCCGCCATGTCGACCATGCGATTGAGTTCTTCCACGGTCGCGTACAGGCGGTCGCCTTCAATCTGCGGATAGCCGCAAATGTTTCGCACACTGTAGCGAGCCAGGTACTTCAGATGTGTCTCGTTGGTGGGCGCAGTCTGGTCCCCCACCTTCATCAGCACCGGCTTGGCGAGAACGACCTTGGGCGCAGCAGCAGCGGCCAGATCTGTGGCTGCCAGTAGTCCGGCCGCACCGCTGGACGCGAAAAATTTCCTTCGGTTCATGACGACTCCTCCGTGACCCTACTCGACCAGTGTTGGTTGTGTTGGCGCATTAGGTTACGCACTCATCTTCATCGCCTGCCCCTTCTGTTGCAAAGATGGGACCCATATTACTATTTCCACTTCCCTGCTCCCTGGCTAGCTGATGTTTTTGCTTTGGCCTGCAATTGGGATTCTAATGAGGCTCTATGGTTTCTCGACGAGAATGGATGCTGGGCGCGTTTGCAACTGCGCATACATGGGCCGCGCAACCCCGGGGGATGAAGCGAATCGCAAGCGCGTTAGCAAGTGCAGCGCCTGTGCCAGCGCGGCCCAAGGGGGTACTGATCGAATCACATATCCATCTGTTCGCCGGCGATTCGGCCAGGTTTCCCTACAACAGCGCATCCTACACGCCCCACACGGAACCGGTGGAAGCTTACGTGAAGTTCGCCCAAGAGGCACACATCGACCATGCGGTCATCGTTCACCCCGAGCCTTACCAGGATGATCATCGCTACCTGGAATATTGTTTTGCTCACGAGCCTTCGCCGAGATTCTTTAAGGGAACTTGTCTGTTCGATCCGATCAGCCCCGATACTCCAAAACGAATGCAGGCCTTGGTGCGTAGGAATCCAGGAAGGATTGTGGCGTTAAGGATCCATGAGATCCACGCGGCGGGCACGCCGTCCACGACCAGTGGGCTGATCCGCGACCGGGATCTCAAAAATCCGCAGATGACGGTGACCTGGCGTGCAGCGCACGAATTGGGACTGGCAATTCAGCTCCACTGCATCCCGCACTACGCCGTGGCCATTCGCGAGCTGGCAAGCAAATTTCCCGACATGCCGATTATTCTGGATCACCTGGCTCGCCCCGGCCAGGGGACGCCCGAAGAATACGGGCAGGTGCTCAAGCTGGCCCAGATCCCGCGGGTCTACATGAAATTTTCCGCCACAGGTGTGGCATCGGCGTCTAAGGAGCCGTTTCCCCATCGGGATGCCAAGCCGTTGGTGAGGCGCGTGTACGGAGCATTCGGCGCCGACAAAATCATCGCGGGAGAATGGGGTGGGAATATGACGGAGTTTCACCAGGCTGTGGAGTTGTTTGATTTGATGTTTGATTTCGCACCAGAGACGGAGCGGGCAAAGATACGCGGGCTGAATGCGAAAAAGCTTTTTGGTTTTTCATGACGCTTTGCAGTTTGTGTGAGAGTGCGGAATGGATCCAGTTGAACCTCTGCATTGGTTGCCGGTGAGGTGAACCGCAGATCTCTCCGCTACGCTACGCTCGGTCGAAAAACATTTCCAAGAAGGGTCTGCGGAACTAGAGATCCCTCGGCTTCGCTCGGAGCTTGTGACTTTTTTGATTTGGCCTGTAGCTTGTGGCTGGAAAGCTCGGAAGAGCATCTGCCAACAAGCATCGCCGGGGTCCTTCGACTGCGCGCCATAGGCCGTCCGTTATGCGATAGATCCGCGCGGCGCTTCGCTCAGGATGACGGCTTTGTGGGGGGTAAAAAGCATCCGGTTAGCTACGCAGAAAACACGAAAAGATCGAAAAAGTCACAGGCTCTCAGGATGACGGCTTTGTGGGGGGGGTAAAAAGCGTCCGGTTAGCTACGCAAAAACACGAAAAGACCGAAACACAGGCTCTCGGGATGACAAAGGGAAGGGCGCCGCTTCCATGGAAAGTGGTTACCGGACAGATTTGCAATCACTTATGGACGGCCTGAAGGCCGTCCCCTTCACGGCTGATTTTCATCAGCCTGGGTGGGCCATAGGCCCATGACTCCTCCGGTCGAGCGTGTCAGGCCTTCTGCACCACTGCGGCGTTCAGCGCCTGGCCCACGATGGTCTGCGCTTCCTCCTCTATCTGCTCCAGGTGTTGTTGGCTGCGAAAGCTCTCGGCATAGATCTTGTAAATCTCCTCCGTGCCGGAGGGCCGGGCCGCGAACCACCCATTTTCGGCAATCACTTTCACACCGCCGATTGCCTGGCCATCCCCGGGTGCGTGGGTCAGGATCGTCTTGATCTTCTCCCCCGCCAGCGTTGGGCTCTCGATGCTCTCTTTGCTCATCTGCGCGAGCATTGCCTTTTGCTGGGTTGTGGCATGCGCATCCGTACGGTCGTAGAACGGGTCGCCATATTTTTTCGTGAGCTCATGGTAAATCTCGCCCGGGTCCTGCTTCACCGTGGCCGTCATCTCCGCCGCCAGCAACGCCGCGATGATGCCGTCCTTATCTGTGGTCCACACCGTCGCGTCACGACGCAGAAAGGAAGCTCCGGCACTTTCCTCGCCAACAAATCCCAGGGCGCCCTCCAGCAGGCCCTCCACGAAATACTTGAACCCTACGGGAACTTCGAACAGATCTCTGCCCAGCCCCGCGGTTACGCGATCAATCATGCTGCTGCTGACCGCCGTCTTGCCCACGGCAACTTTCTTGCCCCACTGCGGGCGATGCCCGAAAAGATAGAAGATGCTGGTCGCAAGATAATGATTGGCAGGCATCAATCCCCTGCTCCGGGTCACGATCCCGTGCCGGTCATGATCGGTGTCGCAAGCGACGGCAACATCGAACTTGTCCTTCAGGGCAATCAGGGACTGCATCGCGTACTTCGAAGATGGATCCATACGGATCCTGCCATCCCAGTCCAGCGTCATGAAGCGAAACGTGGGATCGACCACGTCACTCACCAGCTTCAAATTCAGGCCATAGCGTTCGGCGATCGGTGCCCAATAATGCACGCCGGCGCCGCCCAGGGGATGGACCCCAAAGCACACTCCGGAACTGCGGATAGCCTCCATGTCAATGATGTTTCCCAGATCCTGAACGTAGGCTGTTACGTAATCATGGCGGTGCGTGGTGGGAGCGGCGAGAGCTTTCTCCAGCGGCCAGCGCTGCACGCCTTCCAGCTTCGCGCTGAGAAACTCATTGGCCTTGTTTTGAATCCAGGAGGTGACGTCGCTCCCCGCCGGGCCGCCATGAGGAGGGTTGTATTTAAATCCCCCGGATTCAGGAGGGTTGTGCGATGGGGTGACCACAATGCCGTCGGCCAGGCCGGTTTTGCGGCCGCGGTTGTAGGTAAGGATGGCATGCGAGACTGCGGGCGTTGGCGTGAACTCGTCTTTTTCCGCCAGCATAACTTCGACCCGGTTTGCAGCCAAAACTTCGACGGCACTATCCATGGCCGGCCGCGAAAGCGCGTGCGTGTCGATGCCGAGAAAAAGCGGTCCGTCGATTTTCTGCTCCCGGCGGTACAGGCAAATTGCCTGGGTGATGGCAAGTATGTGCCATTCATTGAACGACCGATCGAAGGATGAACCTCGGTGGCCTGAAGTGCCAAAGGCAACCCGCTGTTCCGGCACACGGGGATCAGGCTGTTCCGCGGAGTAAGCGGCAAGCAACTTCGATATGTCAACCAGGTCGGCGGGGGTGGCCAGTTTCCCGGCCTTGGGACTAATCGTATTCAAGGCTCTTCTTCCTCATGCATCGGTTTCTCAGGCAGTCGACGCGTAACGATTGTCTCGCAAAGGCGGGCGCTCGTCAGTACCTTCCCGATCTTTCTTAACACTAGAATATTCTGGCGGCCTTCCACCGGCGCAAGCCACCTGCCTATGATGAACAGGTAGGATGGACCGTTGCTTGCGCATCCAAAACATAAGGGAGAGCCCAATGCCCCAGAGCACGCACGATCGAATCGCGGAACTCCATAATCTCGCCGCCCACAGCCACTCCGCCGCTGCAGTCGCCCACGGCCAAGGAGATCATCTCACTGCCCATGAATTGTCCCGGCAGGCTCATGAGCACTCGAGGAATGCCCTCAAGCTGAGCGAAGAGCTCGCGGCCAAGGGTGCCAAGGAGTAGGAAGGCCATGAAGGCTGCCATCCTGGCGACGGGCCGCACGGCGCCCGAGCCATTCCTCCAGATTCAAGAGGTCCCCCGTCCGGAGCTGCAGCCGGGGTATGTGTTGCTCCGCGTTCTCGCATGTGGCGTTTGCCGGACCGACCTGCACATTGCCGAAGGAGATTTGCCACCGGTTCGTCCGCAGCTGATCCCCGGTCACCAGATCGTGGGCGAGGTGGCGGGCGGCGCGACCGCGGAGCTGCCATTAGGAAGCCGTGCGGGCGTGTCCTGGATCGGCGGCATAGATGGGGATTGCTGGTATTGCAACCACGGGATGGAGAATCTTTGCGACCATCCTACGTTTACCGGATACACGGTCAATGGAGGTTACGCCGAGTATGCGTTGGCGCGTGCGGATTTCGCATTTTCTTTGCCTGAGGGTTTAGATAATGTGCATGTCGCGCCTCTGCTATGCGCCGGTATTATCGGCTTTCGCAGCCTGCGTGTGGCCGGAGTTGCACCGGGTGAGCGGGTTGGACTGTATGGCTTTGGCAGCTCGGCGAGTTTGGCTATCACCGTTCTGCAGTCGTGGAAATGCGAGGTTTACGTCGCCACCCGGGGCGAGGCTCATCGTCACACGGCGGTCTCGCTAGGGGCCACCTGGGTGGGCAAGGAAGATGAGACACCTCCAGTGAGGCTTGATCGCGCGATTACGTTTGCTCCCAGCGGAAAGGTAGTGGTCAGCGCGTTATCGGCCTTGCGCAAAGGTGGGGTGGTCGCGATCAATGCCATTCATCTCGACCAGATGCCTTCTTTTGACTACGACAAACTACTTTGGGGCGAACGTCAGATCCGCAGCGTAGCCAACATGACGCGCCAGGATGCGCGTGATTTCCTCGCTATCGCTCAGGAGCTTAAGCTCCGCCCACAGGTCGCTGTGTTTTCGCTGGAGGACGCAAACAAGGCCCTGCTGGCGGTGAAAGAGGAAACAGAGCGCGGGTCGGCGGTGATTGTTCCTTGAAGTTATTCGCGCCTTTGGGTGCATTAAGAACGAACCACAGATCTCTCCACTCCGCTGCGCTCCGGTCGAGATGACAAGTTTATTGCCAGATAACCACCTGTTTCCATGGAGAACCGCAACCGCTTTGCAGCAAATTTGTCATCTTGACCGGAGCGTAGCGGAGTGGAGAGATCTGCGGTTCCTCGGCCGCCCGGCTAGTAAATGAGCTTCAAGGAGAATTGAATTTGCCGGGAGGTGCCGGCGGTACGGCTGATCTCGCCGAAGCCCGCTCCTGCCAGGGTATTGGCCGGCAGTCCCATATTCACAATGTTGAACAGGTTGAAGAACTCGGCGCGAAACTGCAGATCCATCAGCTCGATGCCGCTCGAACGCCGGCCAAACGGTGTGCTCTTGATCAAGGCAAAGTCGAAGTCATAGTAGGCCGGCCCGCGGAAAGTGTTACGCCCCAGCGTGCCGAATTGCCCGTGATTCGGACCCGTACCCCCGGCTACACTGATGGGGATTGAGAAGTAAGAACCGTTGTTCGTGCCCAGCCCGAAGTAGTCTTCGCGAACTTTGCGGCTGGTAGACAGGTGCGGAGTGCCGATCTGGTCGGGACGGTCTGATCCGCTGGTGCCGGCATCCGTCTGCTGAACGCCGGAGTAGACGGTGAAGGGTGCACCGCTGTTAATGCTGGAAATACTAAGCAGCTCCCAGCCTTCGGTAACGGCTCTGCCCAGCGGCCTAAGCAAGGCGAGATTTTCACCATGAAGATCCTGCGCCATGCTCAGGGTGAAGGTGTGGGCTATGTCGAAGGTGGACGGCCCTTTTTCCGGATGAGTGTCGAAGGGATTCTGGGGAGCTATCTGGGATACTGCGCCGGTGCCTCCGGTGATAAATCCTCCAACGACCGAACTAGTCTCGTCCAGGGACTTGGACCAGGTATAGCTGGCCTGGACACCGGGGCCGCCATGGGCGACGGTTCCCTGCAACGAGGTTTGCAGCGCATGGTACGAGGAGTGAGCAGTGCTGGTAATCACGTTCTCGGTGCCGAAGCCGCCGATGATGTTTCCCATAGAGTCGAATTGAGTGTACGGAGCGAAACGGGGACCGGCACCGGGATAGCCATTGAAGTAGGTCTCCCGGGGCAGTTTGACCGCGGCTGTTCCAATATAAGTTGCGTCGGCGACCAGGGCGCCGAAATGGCGCTCCAGACCCAGAGTCCAGGTCTGAAGATAGGCGTTGTCAAATCCGGGGTAGACAGACGTGATGGTCAACGGAGTAATCCGATGGCTCGGTGAAAGCGAAGCCAGATCCTGCTGGTAGCGATTCAAATCCATCACCGTGTTAGCGTGCACCGCCTTGGTACCGTTGGCGAAGATGTTCTGCCCAGCGGGCGTGTAAACGAGCGGCAACTCGTCCGGTGTGATGTGAAAGCCGTAGGGGATAGGCCCGGTTGGAGCCGAGGTGAGTCGAGGATAGACAGCGAACGGCGTCGAGCCGGTCAGCGAGTTGTCCTGGAACAAATTGAACGGGATGGTCATAATGCCGCCGCCGGCGCGCACATGTACCTCGTGGCCAGCCAGCCAATCGAGTTGCACCCGAGGTCCCAGGCCGTTCAAGTTGAAGTGATACGCAGGCTGCGGATTGACGACGAACTGCTGCGCAACACCGGTGGGCGTCGACGAAAAAGCAATCCCCGATGTTCTTTTCGCGCGCTCGGTGACGGGAGTGTACAACTCGTAGCGCAGGCCGTAATCCAGCACCAACCGAGGTGAGATCTTCCAGGTGTCCTGCGCAAAGAAGCCGAAAGCGTTGCGGTTGATGGCCGCGGCTCCTATGTGTTGCCCCCCGGAGAAGTATGGCGGCGCGACTACGACGGTGTAGACGAACGGGCTCCCGCTGAGCAGGCTGGAGAGGGTGTCTGGCAGCGGATCGCCAACGCGGATATTGTGCATGCCGCTTTCCGAGGAAATATTGACCGGAGAATAAGCGGTACCGCCGCCGAAATCGTACTCGCCATCGGGGCTGATGCCGAAGTAGGTGGTGTCGCGGTTCAGGCGAATCTCAGCCCCCGCCTTGAAGGTATGACTGCTGGTGGTGAAGGAAAAATTCTGCCGCGCCTGAAAGAGATTGCCGTAGACGCTGATCACCGTTCCGGCCGGTTGATTGAAAGGCTCGTAGAGACCGTCATTGAACTTCACCGCGGGATCGGTAAGGTCGGTGGTGGGAAAGGATGGAGTGGCGCGGGTGGCGGAGACTGAGGATTCCGATATCAAACGCGGAGAAAGGGTCCGGGTGTAGGTAAGGACGAGGTTTCGCTGGCGATCGATGTAGCGGATGGCAAAGTTCGGATCGAGCACGGTCTGATCGGGGTTGGTGGTGGGCCCGTTCAGGTTGTTGAAGTTGAAGCGGGCAAAGAGCTGAGACCGATCGGAGATCCTGTGATCGAGGCGCACGGAAAACTGGTCTGCATCCGTGACCACTGGCGACGAGCTGGCGTAGGTGTGGACTCCATAGGAGCCCACAGGATTGTTGGGCAACGGGTAACGCGCCAGCACCCGCGCGATTCCGGGATCGACCGGAACCGTGAGCACATCGCCGGGAAAAGCCGTTGTGTCCAGACCTGCGCGTTCCTGCTCCGTAGGCACGGGAAATACCTGGGTGGTGCCCAACACCTGGCGAAAACCCTGGTATTGGCCAAAGTAAAAGGTTTTGCCGGCGCCGTTGTAGAGGTGGGGGAGGACGACCGGGCCGCCATTCGTGAAGCCAAATTCATTTCGGCGGAAAGGCGGAAGGCGACCCGGATTGGCTATGGAGGCGTGGTCAAAGTAGTTTCTTGCATCGAAGGCCGAATTGCGTACGAATTCGAAGAATGAACCGTGGAAGCCACTGCTCCCCGATCGGGTGACGATATTGGTAAAGCCGGCGGCACCGCGGCCGATTTCCGCCGGCATCCACCCTGATTGGGATTGAATCTCCTGCACCGCATCCACGTTAAAGTTGCTGAACGTGGACCCACCCATCTCCGGGTCACTGATGTCTGCTCCGTCCATGGCGAAGGTCGCCTCCACGCCGCGCTGGCCGTTAATGGCGAACTGCTGGGTGAAGTTGGTAGCTCCATTGGCGTCGGTCATGGTCCCGGCTGCCAGCAGCAGCAATTGGCTGAAGTCCCGCTTGTTCAGAGGAAGTTGGCTCACGGACTTGCTGGAAAGGTCCACCCCGCCCCCCGTGGTCTCCTGTTCGTTGGCAAGTGCCTCCATGGTGAGCGTTCCCTGCCCGGTAAGGGTGAGCAGAACATCCGCCTGCGGCGAGGCCAGATCGATGGGTTGAGGGGAGGCGATGCGATGGCCGTCGACGGTCACAGAAAGCGCATACCGAAGGCGCGGGAGCTGATGGAACGAAAAGCTGCCATCCGGCTGGGTGATCGCGGTCGCGGTACGTGCTGGGGAGACCAATTCGATCGTCGCCCCGGCCAGGGGTTTGCCTGCGGCATTCCGGAGCGCTCCTCGCCAGTCGGCGTTCTCGGTCACCGGCTGCTGGGCGCACAGGGGATGGGCAAGACTCCCGAGTAAAGGCAGCAGAATCGCAAGAGGCAAGAAAAATGCTTGGACTGCAGATCCAAGTTGCGCGACAATCGTCCGATTAAAGCGGGTCATCCAAGACGCATGCTATCGTGCTTCCCGGATTTATGGAGCACGCGACGTCCCATACCTCGACAGGAAATCCGGTTCGTCCCGAAAGGACGCTGACCGTGCTTTTTGGTGTTTTGCCATCAGAGCGCTTAGCCGAGCCGGGGTTGACTGGGAAGTTACGCACCGCGTTGGGGACCCTTCGATTGCACAAAAAGCGAGACAGTGCGACCGGCATTGTGTAAACTGCTTGCCCATGGCAACAGAACGTGCCGCCAACCCCCTGCCATAGAAGTGTAAGGAGAGAAGACGATGAGCTTTTGCCAAACATGTGGAACCAGCTTGCCCGACGGGAGTCCGACCTGCACTGCATGTGGAGCTAGCCAAGGGGTGGCTGCATCGAGCGCTGCGCCCGGGGCGATGCCCGGCTCTGGACCCATTCCCGGTCCCATTCCTGGTCCCATACCCAGCGCAATGCCCGCTCCCCTGCCCGCGGCAGGAGCCGGCCTAACCCCCAACGTTGCCGGTGCCTTAGCCTATTTGGTGGGCGCGATTACAGGGATCCTGTTCCTGGTCATCGATCCTTTTAAGACCGATCGCTTTGTTCGCTTTCATGCCTTCCAATCGATCTTCTTCAACCTGGCGTGGATCGCCTTCTGGATCGTTTGGATGATTGTGGGCCTGGTGCTGGGCGCCGTCTCACACGGCCTGTTTTTCATTATCCAGCTGCCGATCAACCTGCTGGTGACGGTGGGCGGATTCTGCATCTGGATCTACCTGATGTATTCGGCCTACCAAGGCAAGACTTTCCAATTACCGGTTATTGGTGCACTGGCGGCGTCCCAGGCAGGAATTGCGCCGGCTGCTACCGGCCAACGGCTGTAGGGTTCACCCGAGGCGCCGGTCTGGCTAGGCCGGGCCGGCGCTTTCGTGTGTCTAGCCTAGCTCACCGAGACCGGCACCGAACCCGGCTGCTTCTTCGCCGTGCCGCGAATGCCAAGTAAGGTAAGGATTGGCGTGGTCAGCATGGTAGTAACCAGCGCCATAACCACCAACATAGTGAAGAGCGTGGGAGTGAAAGCGCCTACAGTGTAGGCAATGTTAAGTACGACCAGCTCCACCAAGCCGCGGGTGTTGAGCAGGGCTCCCAGGGCAACGGCGTCTCTCCAGGACTGACCAGTCCACCGAGCCGCCAGCGCGGCGCCTCCCATCTTGCCAAAAACCGCCGCCAGCAGAACCACCAACGCCCATAGCCACATGGAAGTGTCGTTCAGCAGATCCAGGCGGGTACGCATGCCTGTAAGGGCAAAGAAAAGCGGTAGCAACAACACCGAAACCAGCATGTCAAGACGTTCCCGCAGGGCCAGCTGCCAATGGGGTACGCGGGGGAAGCACACCCCAGCGAGGAAGGCCCCGAAAAGCGGATGGACTCCGATCTTGTCCGTAGCCGCCGCAGAGAGGAGCGCTCCTGCGACCACGACCCCCAGTAACTCCAGCGTCAATTCCGGCTTCTTAAACCGGCGCACCAGGTGCGCGGCCAAGGGGCGAAGCACACCCAGCATGAGAAACAGGTAGATACCCAGTCCGGTAAGGCGGAACAGCATTGAGGAGGGAGCGTCCTCTCCACCGATGAGCGCCATGGCTAAGGCGAGCAGGCTCCACGCCACGACATCATCCACCGCTGCACAGAGAATCGCGGTCGTGCCCAGGGCGGTTCCCTGCAGATTGCGCTCCTCCAGGATGCGAGCCAACACTGGGAAAGCGGTGATGCTCATGGCGATGCCGAGGAAGAGAACGAACGGAAGGCTGCCAATTCCGTGGGGTGCGAAGCGGATGCGCAGCGAATGGGCCAGCAAGGCGCCCATGGCGAACGGCAGCAGGATGCTCATACCACTGGCCATGACCGCGGTCACGCGTTGGCGATAGAGCTGCTCGTAGTCGAGTTCCATTCCTATCAGGAAAAGGAAGAGCACAAGGCCGACGGTGGAAAGCGTTTCGAACGGGCCGAAGGAATTGGGAGGAAAAAGGCTGGCCGAGAGGTGGGGCGCAAAGCGTCCAAAGACCGACGGTCCAACGAGGATGCCGCCGATAATCTCGCCGATCACGCGCGCCTGGCCGACTTTGAGTGCCAGCCAGCCGCAGCCGACCGTGATCAACAGGACGACCGCCATTTGGGTCAGCAGCAGGGTCATGAGGTTTCAGTCTATCGCTGTTGCCGGTTTTTGTAGTCTTGCCCGACCGCGGCCTGGAGGGTAAATTACTCTTGGCTGGGCGGTTGTCCGCATTTGAAACTCGTCTCTTTCTATCGTTTCATCTTGCTTCTGGTATTTGCCGCAACCGTGGTTTCCGCGGACGGGGCGACGCGCGCCGATATTCTACGCGGCGCGTACGGAGTTTATCGCGCGAACAACGACTTGCTCTCCTACGACCTTGACATTCGCGTCGATCCGGAGAAGAGATTCCTCCAGGGCAAGAACTCCATCCGTTTTCGGATGCTTAAGGACAGCAGGCGGATCCAGCTCGATCTGCACCCCGCACTCCAAATCGACAAGATACTTTTGGGTGGGGTTCGACTCCGGTACAAACGGGATTCCGGAGCGGTCTTCGTCGACTTTCCGGAAACGCTGCAAGCGGGACGCGAATACACCATCGACTTTTACTATTCAGGTCATCCGGTGGAGACGGGGAGATTTGGCGCCATCACTTTTCGCAAAGATCCCGCCGGCCGGCCCTGGATCAACACCGCCTGCGAAGAGACCGGGGCCAGCGTGTGGTGGCCCAACAAGGATCAGTGGCGGGATGAAGTGGAGAGCATGCAGATCAGCGTGTCCGTCCCCAACGGGCTGGTTGATGTTTCCAACGGAAAATTTATGGGCGCAACCGACCTGGGCGACGGCTACACGCGGTGGGATTGGCTGGTTCATTACCCCATCAACAACTACGATGTCTCTCTCAATGTCGGAAATTATGTGCACTTCTCCGATAGGCTGGGCGACTTGCCGCTCGATTTCTACGTACTGCCGGAAGACAAGGCGAAAGCGGAAAAGCAATTCACGCAGGCACGAGAAATGCTGCGGGTGTTTGGGCACTATTTCGGAGACTATCCTTTTCCTGAAGACGGCTATAAGTTAATCGAGGCGCCCTATTCCGGGATGGAACACCAGACCGCGGTGACCTACGGGAACCACTTCACCAATGGCTACCTGGGGCGGGATTGGGTCGGGTCCGGTCTCAGCCTCCGGTTCGACTTCATCATCATCCACGAGAGCGCCCATGAGTGGTTCGGCAACAGCATTACCGCCGCCGACCGATCGGATATGTGGATTCACGAAGGCTGGGCGACCTACATGGAAAGCCTTTACGTGGAGTCACGCTGGGGGCACGCCGATGCTTTGAAGTATCTCAATGGATTGAAGCCGAAGGTGAAGAATTTGCAGCCGATTATCTCCGCGCGGGGAGTCAACAGCACGCCGCCGGAAGACCAGTACTTCAAGGGTGCGCTCTTTCTGAATACCCTGCGCAGCGTGATCGATGACGACGCACGCTGGTGGGCATTGCTGCACGGTTTCTACCAGCACTTCAAGTATCAGAACATCATGACCGAGGACGTGGTGCGGTACTTCAACCAGGAAACGGGAATGAACCTGACGCCCATGTTCGACCAATATCTCCGGCACACGGCGCTGCCGGTTCTGGAATTGCAGTGGGATCCGGGGAGAGTCCGCTACCGGTGGCGGGCCGATGAACCGGGGTTCGCGATGCCGGTGCTGGTGGGCAGCAAGGAGCACTGGCAGAAAATTCAGCCCACGAATGTCTGGCAGACTATGCAAACTTCCCTGGGCAAGGATCAGTTCGAGGTCGCGACCGACCTTTACTACGTCAAGGTACTATGGATCCCGTGACCATGGACCTCTCCCCTATTGCTGTTCGCGTGCTCGGATCGCTGATTGAAAAAGAAATCACTACGCCCGAGTACTACCCTCTTTCTCTGAACGCGTTGGCCAATGCGTGCAATCAGAAAAATAACCGTGAGCCGGTGACCAACCTGGACGAGGGTGAGCTCCGGCAGGCACTCCACCGACTGGAAGACGTTGGGCTGGCGGGCGCCGTGCGGGGCACGGAAAGCCGCGTCGCCAAGTATGAGCACCACGTACAGGAGGTGTTCAACTTTACGCGCGGAGAGATTGCCGTGATGTGCGTTCTGATGCTACGCGGCCCGCAAACGCCGGGCGAGTTGCGGGGAAGGACGGAGCGCATGCACCGGTTTGAGGAGCTGAGCGATGTCCAGTCGACGCTGCAGCGGCTGATGCAGCGCGAGCCACCGCTGGTGACGGTTCTACCCCGTCAGCCCGGCACCAAGGAAGCTCGCTACGCCCATCTGTTATCGGGCGAGGTGACAGAGGCTTTTCCCAGCGCAGTGGAAACAGAGAGTGTCGGGAGAGGTGGATCGCAGCTCGAAGCAGAGGTCGCGGCACTCCGTCAGGAAGTGGCGCAACTGCGAGAGCAGGTGGAGAGAGTGTTGCGGTTGGTGGAGTAACGAGGACGGAAAACCGCAGTTCTCTCCACTACGCTACGCTCCGGAATCATGAGCGTGTGGCCATAAGCGCTAACGTAAATTGGAATGTTTTTCTTCAAAACTCCCACAAAATCGTCATCCTGAGAGGCTGTGACTTTTTTGATTTTTCGCGCCCTTGGAAGCACCTAACCTTTTTGTTTTCAGCGTCGATTTTTTCGCAAAACCAATAAAGTCACAGACTCTGAGCGTAGCGCCGCGCGGATCTATCGCATAGCGGACGGCTTATGGCGCGCAGTCGAAGGACCCCGAGGATGCTTATCCTGCCTATACCGTTCGGAGCTTTTCAACCATCGAAGCCCGCGTACAGGATCTTGCTGCAGTACACGCCTGATGGTCACGGGTACAACTTTTTATGCGCCGTAATCATCTTCCATCCCCAGGTCTGTGCAAGGTCTTTGAACTCGGGATTGATGGTGCGAATGAGCTTGAGCTTCTTTTCGCTCCGCCAGCCTTTCTTGCTCTCGGCCCCAGGGAAAGACCGTGGCGGGTCGGCCCGGTGCGGGCTTCGGTGGCTGAGAAGCTTCGAACAGCATAGGCAAGATAAGCATCCTCGGGGTCCTTCGACTCCGCGCCATAAAGCGTGGTGTCACGCGATAAATCTGTGAAGCGCTCCGCTCAGAGGCTGTGACTTTTTTGATTTTTCGCGCCCTTGGAAGCACCTAACCTTTTTGTTTTCAGCGTCGATTTTTTCGCAAAACTAATAAAGTCACAGACTCTCAGGATGACGATTTTGTGAGAGTTTTGAAGAAAAACACTCCAAGCAAGTTAGCGCTTATGGAAGTGCGGCCCACCCAAGGTGATGAAAAAACGCCGCCCGCAACCACTCTTTATCGAACGGTTGCCCTCCCTTTGTCATCCCGTCAGGCGACTCGCGGTTGCGAGTCGGAAGATCAAATGACGGGCTTCCTGTACCCGCAACAAAGATCGGGTGCCCCACGTCTCGCTCGTTTTTCGCGAGATGTGGGATACGACGGTACTCGACGAACGATTCTGTCGGTTGTCATTAGGAGGGAAGCCGAGGGATCTGCAGTTCCGCGGACCTTTCCTGGAAATGTTTTTCGACCGGAGCGTAGCGTAGTGGAGAGATCTGCGGTTCTACTGAACCGTGGTCTGAAGCAAAGCGGATGGTGCCGCGGCTACGGCGCTCGGAATCATGATCCCATCCATACCCAGCCCTTCCGGGCTGGGCTGACGTTTGGCGGGCGGCCCTCCGGGCCTCGATGATGCCGGCTGCGTCAGCAGGTGGGGAAAACTATCGGTGACGCAGGCGCAGGCTTTCCCAGCTGGCATCGGTGGTCCAACCGCCATCGACCACGAGAGCATGGCCATTCACAAACCCGCTCTGCGCCGGATCGGCCAGGAACAGGATGGCCCTGGCGATGTCATCCGGTGACGCAAAGCGGCCCATCGGGTTCACTCCGATAATGTCCTCATCCGTGTAAGAACCGCTTGCCTGGTCGGCGACATCCATTTCCGTTTTGACCCACCCGGGGCAAACGGCATTGCAGCGCACGCCGCGCCCTCCCCACTCCGCAGCTAACGTGCGCGTGAGTCCGATGAGCCCATGCTTCGATGCGTTGTACGCGGCGCGGTCAGCGATGCCGGCAAGCCCGGCAATGGAGGCTACGTTCACGATGCTACCGGAGCGCTGCTGCAGCATCATCTTCCCGAAAACACGAGCCAACAGGAAAGGAGCAACCAGGTTGACTTCGAGTACCCGGCGAAAGGTCCGTGCATCCACCGTTTCCGCCGGCGCAATCGAGCTGATGCCCGCGTTATTTACCAGGACGTCGACACGGCCCCATCGCGTGCGGATCGCCGCTGCCGTGGTGTCGACAACCGATTCATCAGTGAGGTCACCGGGAAAATCCGCGGCCTCGCACCCATTCGCGCACACAGTGGCAAGAGTGGAAGCGCACGATTGCAGATCCAACAGAGCAAGAGAATAGCCAGCGGCGGCAAGGTTTTCAGCGGTGCGGCGGCCAATCCCCTGGGCCGCTCCTGTAACGACAGCTAGTTTCATTCTAAGAGACTCCGATCGTTTCCAAGTTACTAGAATCCATCGCGAAACACTCTCGGCTGATATCATGAAGATAACGTCTGGGCTGCCATCGGGAGCCCCGTTCCCTCCCCTGCTTACCCTCTATGCACTTCAGCGTACCTGCAACTAAATAAAGGAAGAGGTCCAGAAGCATGGCGACCAACGGAAACCTCTTAAAAGAGAGAGCAAAGATCCGCAAGATTACGTTCGTGGGCGACCACTTGCCGCGCAAGTGCGGCATCGCCACCTTCACCACGGATCTGCTGTCGGCCGTACAAAGCCAATATCCAGAAAGCCAGTGCTTATGCGTTTCGGTCAACGACATTGAGGACGGGTACGACTATCCGGAGGTAGTTCGCTTCGAGATCGAAGAGCAGGATTTGCCGTCATACCTGCGGGCTGCGGATTTTCTGAATATCAGCGATGTGGACATCGTGTGCCTGCAGCATGAGTTCGGCATATTCGGCGGCCCGGTCGGCGGCCATATCCTGGCCATGCTGCGCGAGTTAAAGATGCCGATCGTCACCACCCTGCATACCATTCTGCGGGAACCCAAACCCGACCAGCGGCGCGTCATCGAAGAGCTGATTGCCCTCTCCACCCGGCTGGTGGTGATGGCCGATCGCGGACGACAGATGCTGCACGAGATCTACCACGCACCGTTGAGCAAAATCGATCTGATCCCGCATGGCATTCTAGATGTCGCGTTCGTGGACCCGACTTATTTCAAGGATCAGTTCCAGGTGGAAGGCCGCACAGTGCTGCTTACCTTCGGCTTGCTCTCACCGAATAAGGGCATCGAATATGTGCTCAATGCGCTGCCGGAAGTTCTGGCGGAGTTTCCCGATGTGGTCTACATCGTGCTGGGCGCCACCCACCCCAACGAGTTGCGCAAGTACGGGGAAGCCTATCGGCTGAGCCTGGAAATCCTGGCCACCAAGAACAAACTGGAAAAGCACGTTATCTTCTGCAACCAGTTCGTGGACCCGCAAAACCTGACTGAGTTTATGGGCGCCGCGGATCTGTACATTACGCCGTACCTGAATGCGGCGCAGATCACCTCGGGTACGCTCTCGTTTGCCTTTGGTTCAGGCAAGGCGGTGGTTTCGACACCGTATTGGCACGCCGCAGATCTGCTGGCAGACGGCCGGGGCGCGCTGGTGCCGTTTGCCGACTCGCCGGCCATGGCACAACAGATTCTTGGCCTGCTGCGCGACGACACGCGGCGTAATGCCATGCGCACCAATGCATACCGGCTGGGACGGGAAATGATCTGGTCCAATGTAGCCCAGACCTACATGCACAGCTTCAAATTAGCTCGTCTCGAAGGGGCGCCTGTGTCGAGAAAGTCACTCGCGATTAAAACCCTCGACCAGAAGCATCGCGAACTTCCGGAGTTAAAGCTCACCCACCTTTCGCGGATGACGGATTCCACCGGCGTGTTTCAGCATGCGATCTTCAGTGTGCCTAATTTCAGCGAGGGCTATTGCACCGACGACAATGCCCGTGCGTTTATTCTCGCGGTGCTGATCGCGGAACTTGCCGACGACGCGGAAATCGGCCGGGATCTGGCCAGCACCAGCGCCGCTTTTCTGCATCACGCGTTCGACCCCGCCAGCGGGCGATTTCACAACCACATGAGTTTCGAACGCCGGTGGTTGGACGAACAGGGATCGGAGGACAGCCACGGCCGGGCGCTGTGGGCACTTGGAGTGGGTGTAGGACGATCACAACTGCGCAATTTTCAAATGATGGCGGGCCAGCTCTTTGCCCGGGCCTTGCCGGCGTTGATTGACTTCAGCTCGCCACGAGCGTGGGCTTTCGGCCTCCTGGGCATCCATGAATACCTGAGGCGCTTAGGCGGTGACAGCCAGGTGAACCAGGCACGCGAGACGTTGAAAGCGCGATTGATGGACCTCTACGACCGGCACGCCCATGCCGATTGGCACTGGTTTGAGGAAGAGCTTTCGTATGACAATGCCAGGCTCTCCCATGCCTTGATTGTGAGCGGGCGAGCCACCGGCCAGGAAGCCGTTTTGAACCGGGGCCTGAAGACCCTGCGCTGGCTGACAGAGCAGCAAACCACGGAGAAGGGTTACCTGCGGCCGATCGGCAGCAACGGGTTCTATCACCGCGGCGGCGCACGCGCCAACTTCGACCAGCAGCCGATCGAAGCCCAGGCCACGGTTGCCGCCTGTCTTGAGGCCTACCGGGCAACGGCAGATCTGCGGTGGTATGAGCAGGCAGAACACGCCTTCGACTGGTTCATTGGAGGCAACGATCTCGGCCTGGAGCTCTACGTGCCCGAGACCGGCGGCTGCCGAGATGGATTGCATGTGGACCGGGTGAATGGAAACCAGGGAGCCGAGTCCACGCTGGCCTTTCTGCTTTCGCTGGTGGAGATGCGCCAGGCGCAAAACATGCTGACCAGTTTCAAGCAACCAATCACCGCAGAAAATTACCCTCCTTTGCCCATCGCCATACCCTAAACGAGCTATGTACCGGGAAAGCACGTTTACGCCGCTTGTTCTATAAAGAAACAGCTAATCGGAAGAAACGCTGCCGAGCGTGTGATCCACTGATAGCTGCTGTTGTATACGTTCGACAAGAAATGGGACCCCAATGGGAAATGGGACTGCACTGGCGATTACTCTGAAGCGATCTAAAACCGTCCTGAAGCCAGATCCGTCTCGCGTTCTTCTGCGGCAATTCGATCCCGGGGATGCGCAACGCATGCGTGGGATCATAAAGAGAGTCCTGGCCGTGCCGGAGACGCAGGTTGGCACGCTGTTGAAGCAAGTCTCGGCCGACTTTTCGCAGCGCCACCTTAATCTGCCGCAGCGCTTTTTAGACCGCTTTGAAGATCTTGAGGAATTGCTGCCGGAAGATGTGATTGTCAGCCAGCAACGCAGGCTACTGATCGGCTCCTACTTTCTGTCGGAATACTCACTCGAATCGGCTGCGTTGTTCAGTCCGTCGATGGTGCCGCACCCGGACCAAACCAACTTGCCAGCGGGCGCGGTGCGCTTCGTCCTTAGCCTGCGCGCGACCGGGGAAGGACACATCTCCTCCATTACCTTTCGCAGCGGAATCGTGCACAAAGATCTTCGTATTGAAGTGGATCCGGCCGGGAGCCTGCTCACCGAGCCACGCCAGATCGCCAACACCGTGTATGAAGGCCCACTGTTCCAGCGAAAACTCTGGGAGCTCGGCTTAGAGAGCAACTTTACCCGCCGGGTGCTGAAAAGACTGGGGAGATCATTTGGCCTGGAGACATTGCGGGACGCCCTCGCCGCCGAGTTGCAAGCCTCCGGCCAGGCGCACGGAGAAGTAGGGGAAGATCAGCTGAAGGCGCAGAGCATCTGGATGCTGGCCCGCTCCAACTACGAGGTGCAATTTGACCCCGAGCAGGATCTCTCTGAGCGAATCATCTTTCCTTCCACGCCCTCGCAACGCAACGGCATCGAGGATGCCCGGTTTGTGCGCTTCCGCAAGGACAATGGCGAGCATGTGTACTTTGCCACCTTTACCGCCTACGACGGCAGAGTCATCATGCCGGAGTTGCTCGAGACCTCTGACTTTCTGCGCTTCCGATTTATTTCACTGAACGGCCCGGAAGCGGAGAACAAAGGCATGGCGCTGTTTCCGCGAAAGGTGAATGGTAGCTACGCCATGATTTCGCGGCAAGACAACGAGAACATTTTTCTCATGTGCTCGGACAACGTGCACTTCTGGAATGAACGTCGCTTACTGCTGAAGCCCGAGTTTCCATGGGAGCTGGTGCAGATTGGAAACTGCGGATCGCCCATTGAGACCGAGGCTGGATGGCTGGTGCTGAGCCACGGAGTCGGCCCGATGCGCCAGTACTGCATTGGAGCCTTCCTGCTCGATCTGAAACAGCCTTCCCGGGTCATCGGCCGCCTGCGCGAGCCGATGATGACACCCGAGCCAAGCGAACGGGAAGGCTACGTACCCAACGTGGTTTATTCCTGTGGCGCCTTGTTGCACCAGGGCGAACTGATCATTCCTTATGGGCTGGCCGATCACGCTACCGGCTTTGCCACCGTTGCCCTGGACGACGTGCTGGCGGCCATGTCTTAGAGAGATGGCCTCGAACAAAAGAGTGGCTATCCTGTCGCCGGTCGCCTGGCGAACGCCGCCGCGCCAATATGGCGCCTGGGAGACGGTGGCGAGCAACATCGCCGAAGGCCTGGTGGACCGGGGATGGGATGTAACTCTCTTCGCCACCACTGATTCACTCACCCGCGCCCATCTGCATGCAGTGGTGGAACGGGGCTATGAGGAGGATCGTTCCATCGATCCCAAGGTAGCCGAATACCTGCATATCGCGGAGGTTTTTGAGCACGCCGCGGAGTTTGACCTGATCCACAGCCACTATGATTTTATGGGGCTGGCTTATACGCGCCTGGTGAAGACGCCGGTGTTAACCACCATCCACGGCTTCTCCTCGCCGCGCATCATGCCGGTCTATGAGAAATACCGCGAAGGGTATTTTGTTTCTATCAGTGATTCAGATCGCGCCCCAGGGCTCAATTACCTGGCAACGGTCTACAACGGAATCGACCTCGCGCTTTATCCCCAACGCAAAACCCGGGGCGAACATCTCATCTTCATCGGCCGGATACACCCGGATAAAGGTGCCCACCTGGCGATCGAGGCCGCCCGCCAGAGCGGCAGACAACTGCTGATCGCCGGCATTGTGCAGGATACGGCTTACTTCCGGGATCAGGTTCAGCCCCACCTCGACGATCGGCAAATACGCTACCTGGGACCGGTCGGGGTGGAAGAAAAGAACACCTTGTTCGCACAGGCCTTCGCCCTGCTTCATTTAAATACCATCCCTGAGCGCTTTGGGCTGGTGCTGGCCGAGGCGAACGCGGCAGGTGTTCCGGTGATCGCCATGGATCTTGGCTCCTGCCGCGAAGTGATCGAGCAGGGGGTAACGGGGTTTCTCGTGAACGATGTCAGTGGGGCGGTCAGGGCGCTCGATGGCGTGCTTTCCCTTCAGGACAACGCCTGCAGAAGAAGGGTCGAGGAACGATTCTCTATCGCAACTATGGTGGAGGCTTATGAACGGGTCTACGCGAGGATTTTTGACCTGGAGAGCAAACGTCGCTGATTTTGAACCAAAATCCGGGGTCTCGGCCCCCCGAGCCCTGTTTAGCTTCTGATCATCAACCTTTTGGTGGATGCCAATGGTAACCGCAAGTATCACTATCGCGAGGCACTTACGGGTCTTTTGCGGCGCTCCGGACCATGTAAGATGGTGCGGGCCTTCTATGAGCCACGGCGCAACGGCAAGCGAACTCGTGTTGAGCGAACAAGTGGGCAGCCGCGTGTTGATGCTCTTCGATGGGTTTTGCGGCCTGTGCAACAGCGCCGTGCGGTGGGTGACCCAACGTGATCATGCCGATCGTTTTCGTTTCGCGCCTCTACAGTCTGAACTTGCTGCGGCAATCCTCAAGCGGCATGGCATCGACCCGGAAGCGATGATCAAAAGCAATACCGTCTACCTGGTGCTCGACGCCGGCTCCGAGCATCAAAGACTGTTGACGCGATCCGACGTAACGGTGACCATGCTCTGCCTTCTTGGTGGGCGCTGGCGGGTCTTAGGATATTTGTTGTGGGCGGTGCCCGGCTTTGTGCGCAACTGCGGCCTATGGGCTGTTCGCGCGCAACCGTTATCGGCTGACCGGCCGATATGAAGTTTGCCCTTTGCCCACAGATGCGGAGCGGATGAAGTTTATTCCCGAGAGTGCATGCGATTTGTCCAATTAAAAGCAGGCGACGCGCGACGCGTCGCAGTGGTGGAAGAACCCAAGCTACGCTTGCTGCGCGAATTTGATTCGATGTACTCGCTGGCCCAGGCGGCGATTGCAAGCGGCGGCAAACTAACCAGCGTGGCAACCAATCATCTTACGGATGACTCTCTTGACTATGAGCCGGTTTACAACGGCAGCGGCAAATGGAGGCTGCTGCCGCCCATCGATCACCCACACGAGATTGCCCGTTGCCTGGTATCGGGCACAGGCTTGACCCACCTGGGCAGCGCGCGTGACCGGGCTTCGATGCACATGGCCAAGGAGCAGGAACTGACCGACAGCATGAAGATGTTTCGCTGGGGCCTGGAAGGCGGCCGCCCGGGTAAGGGGGAAATCGGTATCGCCCCGGAGTGGTTCCACAAGGGTTATGGTTCGGTCGTACATGCGCACGGCGAGCCGCTGCTTATTCCCGCGTACGCAGAGGACGGCGGCGAAGAAGCCGAGATCGCAGTGGTATACGTGATTGGCCCCGATGGTCAGCCCTATCGAGTGGGCATGACCCAGGGCAACGAGTTTTCCGATCACCGCTTCGAAAAGAAGAACTACCTCAACCTGGCAGGATCGAAGTTGCGCACTTGTGCGATTGGACCCGAGCTGATTGTCGATCCGGATTTCCGGAGCCTGCCTGGCACGGTGACCATTGCACGTAACGGCAAGAAATTCTGGTCGCAACCAATCTCGAGTGGGGAAGAAGAAATGTCCCACAGCCTGCGCAACCTGGAGCACCACCATTTCAAGTTTGACCTGCATCGGCGCCCGGGAGACGTGCACATACATTTTCTCGGCGCCCATTCGCTGAGTTTCGGGCAGGGTATCGAGCTCAAGGACGGAGACGTAATGGAGATTCACTTCGATGGCTTCGGCCGCCCACTGCGCAATCCCGTCGAGGTTGCAGGCAAAAAAGATTCCCCCCTGGTCGTGATTCCTCTCATCTAACCTGCCGATGAATTATTCTCGATCCGTTCCTTTCCGCGTTGGTTTGGGAGCACTTGCGCTCGCTTTTCTCGCCCCTGCACAACAAAGCAAACAGGCGACGCACGGTATTTCTATTACCAATATGGATCGTTCGGTCAAGCCGGGCGACAATTTCTTTCTATACGCGAATGGGGCATGGATCAAGCGCACTGCCATTCCTGCGGATCGCAGCCGAATCAGCGTATTCGATGCATTGAACGATCTGAGCAATAAGCGCGCCCTTACCTTGATCGAAGAAGCGGGCAAGGCAAAGGCGCCCGCGGGGTCGAATACCCAAAAAATTGCGGAACTCTATCACTCGTACATGGATCAGGCCGGCATTGAGTCCCGTGGTCTGAGGCCGATTGAGCCAGAACTCAAAGCAATTGCAGCCATAAGTGACAAGACCCAACTGGCGCGCGCCCTGGGCGAGAGCTTACGGGCCGATGTAGACGCTCTCAACAACACCCACTTTCACACTGACAATTTATTTGGATTGTGGGTGGCCCCAGGTTTTTCCGATTCG
Source organism: uncultured Acidobacteriaceae bacterium (assembly GCA_963838445.1). Lineage (GTDB taxonomy): Bacteria > Acidobacteriota > Terriglobia > Terriglobales > Acidobacteriaceae > PALSA-350. The sequence continues at coordinate 456,488 of CAWIRT010000046.1, read as the reverse complement.
GCCCACTACGCGCCCTATTTGTTGCAGGGTGGCCTTGAACTACCCAATCGCGACTACTATCTCTCTGACAGCAATAGCATGCGTAAGATTCGGACGAAATACCAGGCCCACATTGCGGCAATGTTGAAACTTGCCGGCTTCGCCGATGTGGATAATCGCGCAGCGCGCATCTACGCCCTCGAGCATGCGATCGCAGAAAAGCACTGGAGCCTGGCCGAAAACCAGGAAGTCGCAAAAGCCAACAACCCCTGGAAGCGGAGCGATTTCCCTGTAAGAGCCCCTGGGCTTAATTGGGAGGAATATTTTCGCGGCGCGGGCCTCAGCCAGCAATCGATGTTTATCGTCTGGCAGCCAAGCTCCTTCACTGGCGAAGCGGCCCTGGTAGGTTCTACTTCGCTCGACGCGTGGAAAGATTGGCTGGCCTACCATCTGATCGAAAACTACGCGGATGTGCTGCCTAAGGCGATAGCCGACGAACACTTCGCGCTTGTGGGTCCGGTCCTTTCAGGCACGCCGCAGCAGCGTCCCCGCTGGCAACGCGGCGTTGCCATGGTCAACCATGAACTGGGAGACGCGGTGGGCCAGATCTTCGCGCAAAGGTATTTCTCCCCACAAGCGAAAGCCGACGTGGAGGCCCTGGTTGCCCACATCATCGACGACTATCGCGAGCGGCTCCGCAACCTGTCGTGGATGGCGCCGGCAACGAAAGCGGAAGCGATTGCCAAGCTCAACGCACTTTATGTAGGTGTTGGCTACCCCGAAAGCTGGCGCGATTATTCCGGTTACGAGGTGCAGCCCGGCGATATCGCCGGTAACTACCGCCGTGGCGAACTCTTCTACTACCGCACCAACGTTGCCCACATCGGAAAGCCGGTGAATCGCAAGGAGTGGCAGATGACCCCGCAGACAGTGAACGCGGTCAACCTACCGTTGCAGAATGCACTCAACTTTCCGGCCGCCATTTTGCAGCCTCCTTTTTTTGATCCTGCGGCGCCGAATGCCGTGAACTATGGCGCCATTGGCTCCGTGATCGGCCACGAGATCAGCCACACGTTTGATACCGAGGGCAGCGCATTCGACGCCGAAGGACGAATGCGTAATTGGTGGACGGCCTCGGATTTCGCACACTTTCGCGCCTCGACGGCGAGACTCGCCGCTCAGTACGACGCCTACAAACCGTTCCCCGATCTTTCTGTCAATGGCAAGCAGACGCTGGCAGAAGATATTGCCGACGTCGCCGGCATCTCTGCTGCTTACGATGGATATCACTCCTCGCTGAAAGGCAAAGCCCCGCCGGTCGATCACGGATTTACCGGAGACCAGCAATTTTTCATCGCCTTCGGCCAGAACTATGCATCGAAGTCGCGGCCTGCGGCGCTGCGTGAACAGGTCCTGAACGATTCGCACGCTCCGGCTGAATACCGTGCGGACACGGTACGGAACGCGGACGCATGGTACAAGGCGTTTGACGTTCAGCCCGGACAGGGTCTCTATCTCGCCCTGCCGGATCGGGTGAAGATCTGGTGAGAATGCGGCCGAAAGGGTAGGCTGTTTTCGTGAGCAAAGAAGAAGCCGCCGAGGTGCTCTCGATCGAGGGACGCGAGGTCCGCGTCACCCACCCCGACAAGCCTTATTTTTCAAAGCAGACGCGGCTGTCGAAACTCGACCTGGTTCGCTACTACCAGTCGGTTGCGCCGGGCGCCCTCGCAGGAATCCGGGACCGTCCCATCGTCCTCAAACGGTTTGTGAACGGCGCCGAAGCGGAGGCCTTTTATCAGAAGCGCGCGCCCAGTGATCGCCCCTCGTGGCTGCGGACGGTAACGCTGTCCTTTCCTTCTGGCCGCACGGCCGAAGAGATCGTCGTGGATGATGCGGCTGGGCTGGCATGGATCGTCAACCTTGGCTGCCTGGAGTTACATCCGCATCCGGTTCGCTCCGCCGATCTTGACCACCCCGACGAGTTGCGGGTTGATCTCGACCCGGGCCCTGGCGTTGGCTGGACCGATGTGCGCCAGGTCGCGCTCGAAGTGAAGTTGCTATTGGAAGAGCTTGGGCTTCGCGGCTGGCCCAAGACCAGCGGCTCCCGCGGCATGCACGTAAATGTGCGCATCGAGCCGCGTTGGACCTTCAGCGAAGTGCGGCGGGCAGCGCTCGCGTTGTCGCGTGCGGTAGAGCGGCGTGTCCCTTCCCTGGCAAGTTCGAAATGGTGGAAAGAAGAACGCCACGGCGTGTTTCTTGACTACAACCAGAACGCCAAGGATCGGACGACCTGCTCCGCGTACTCAGTGCGGCCGCTGCCCGACGCCCGCGTGTCCGCACCTCTTCATTGGCACGAGGTGCCTGATTGTGAGCCTGCGGATTTTACTGTGCTCACCATGCCGGGCCGCTTTGCCGAGATCGGCGACCCCCACGCGGGCATGGACTCCGCACCCGGCTCGCTCGAAGCATTGCTGGAGCTCGCGGCCAAGGACGAGTCCGCTGGATTGGGCGATGCGCCCTGGCCGCCGCATTTTCGCAAGATGGAAGGGGAAGCACCACGGGTGGCGCCGTCGCGAGCTAAGTCGGCCGCCAAGAAGGCTCCGCGGACGAAGATGCCTTTGATCGTGATCGCAAATTCTCCCAGCAAAGAGGGTGCCCTGGCTGGCCTGGAGAGATGGAAAAGCAACCACCCCGAAGCGGCTGCCCTCCTGGCCGTGGATGACGTGTTGGTCGACTCCATGCGCGGGACTTCCTCCACCTGGACGCGCATTCGGGTCAACCTGCGCCATGTTCCCGAAGAGCTAAGGCCGCCGCAGGAAACTCCCGACCCGGACGACGATCCAACCCGCGAATGGCGAACCTGGCGTGCGTCGAAGCGAGCCGCCAAAAAACCTAAGTGAGACAAACAATGCTGGGTGCCCCACATCTCGCTCGTTTTTCGCGAGATGTGGGATACCACCGCGCTAAACCTGCAGGTTTTCGGACGCTGATAGGCATGAAGGTTAAGATTCGTGGTATCCCACATCTCGCGAAAAACGAGCGAGATGTGGGGCCCACCCAGCCTCTGTTGAGGCCGACTCAAAAAGCCTCGGTTGGGCCGACTCAACAAGATCAGTGGTCAGCGCCCGCTGGCGAAAATCTCCATCAGCTCCTGCGGTGGAACCACTTCCAGTTGCGCGTAGGTGCAATCGCTTGGCTTCTTGTCTGTGCGCCACCTGCGAAATTGGGCCATGTGGCGGAAGCGGGAGCCCTGCATATGCTCGTAAGCGACTTCGACCACCAGTTCGGGTCGTAGCGGTTCCCACGACAAGTCTTTCCCCTGGCTCCAGCGACTCTGACCGCCGGGCATACGCTGTTCACCTGCGCCAAGCTGCGCCCAGCCGCCCCAAGGGTGATTCACCAGCGCATCCCGCCGATAAGGCAAGAGGAATTCCGCCAGCTCACGGCGCTTCTCTGTCGTGAAACTTGCACACACACCCACGTGCTGTAAAGAGCCGGAATCATCGAACAGGCCTAACAGCAGTGAGCCCACAATGCCCTCACCGGTCTTGTGCCAGCGAAACCCGGCAACGACACAGTCACAGTCCCGCTCGTGCTTGATTTTGAGCATCACTCGCTTATCCGGCTCATAGGTCCCGGTCATCTGCTTGGCGATCACGCCATCGAGTCCGGCGCCTTCGAAGCGGCGAAACCAATCCGACGCTACGCTCGCTTCGTCGGTTGCCGGGGTGATGTGCACCGGGGGCGCCGCTGAGGCCAGCAGCCTTTCCATGTGCTTGCGCCGCGCTTGAAACGGTTCGCCGCAGAGATCCTGATCTCCCTCGCAAAGCAAGTCGAAGAACACAATCGACGCCGGCGTTTGCTGCGACAGGAGCTTCACCCGGGACGCGGCGGGATGAATGCGGAGTTGTAACAGCTCAAAGTCGAGACCAGTTTCGTTCGCGATCACGATTTCCCCGTCGAGCACACATCGTTCCGGCAATTGCGTGCGCAGCGTCTCGACTAACTCGGGGAAATACCGGTTGAGCGATTTCTGGTCGCGGCTCTGGATCAGGATTTCGTCTCCATCGCGGAACACCAGAGCGCGAAAGCCGTCCCACTTCGGTTCAAAGACCCAGTTGCTACCTGCAGGTATTTCGGCGACTCTCTTGGCCAGCATGGGCAGAACCGGCGGGTTTACGGGAAGCTGCATGCCCCATGGTATCGCCTGCCTGCCGCCCTGTTTGGCTGAGTGAAATTTTGGATAGAGTGACCACGGATAAGCGCGTTATTCTAGGGGTCCGATGCCAGTAGACCCACGCAGAACCATTGCCGACCTGGAGCAGCTCCGCGCGCTCACCGCGGACGATCACGGGGCGCAGCGCATTGCCTGGAGTGAAACCTGGCTCAAGGCGCGAGCCTGGTTTCAGGCCAAGCTGGCCCAGTTGCCGGTGGAGCACCACCTTGACGCTGCCGGAAACTCCTGGACCACGCTGCGCGGCGACTCAGATCGCGCCCTCATCCTCGGCAGTCATCTGGACTCCGTGCCCAACGGGGGTTGGCTGGATGGCAGCCTCGGAGTCCTCGCCAGCTTCGAGGTGCTGCGCGGTCTGGCAGAAGACTTTAAGGGCAAGCCGCCGGTCACCATTCGGCTGGTGGATTGGGCCGACGAGGAAGGCGCGCGTTTCGGCCGCAGCCTCTTTGGTTCCTCGGCATTTGCGGGGACGCACACGATTCAAGCCGACCGGGGCCGAACCGACCGGGATGGCATCCGCCTGGAAGATGCTTTGCGCCAATGCCATGTCGACGTAGACCGCATCGGGGATGCGGGCGTTGAGCGGGGCCAAGCCGGGGCCTATCTGGAACTGCATATTGAGCAGGGACCAGTTCTGGAAGGCATGAAGTTGCCGCTGGGGGTGGTGCTTGGCACCAAGGGCGTGGAACGCCACGCGATTACTTTTCATGGCCAGGAGGCGCACTCCGGATCCACTCCGATGGCCGTGCGGCGCGATGCGCTCGCCGCCGCCGCCAAGCTCGCGCTCGAGATTCGACCCATCGCACGCAAACACCCAGACGCGGTGGCGACCATGGGGAGTGTCAAAACCTTTCCCGGCATCGTGACCGCGGTGGTCGGCCGCTGCGAAACCACGCTGGACATGCGCGACCTGGATGCGGGGGTGCTGGCGTCGATGCTGGCCGAAGCCCAGGAGGCAAGCCGCCGTTTCGCCGCGGAGGAAGGTTGCACTGTCGAATGGTCACGGATCTGGAGCATCGAGCCGATCCCGTTCGATCCGCGGCTTATCGAGCTTTGCGATCAAGCGGTTCGGGAGACCGCGGGTGCTTCCCACCGGCTACCCTCAGGGCCGTTGCACGATGCCGCCGAGGTGGCGCGGGCGGGTATTCCGGTGGTGATGATGTTTACCCAATCGCTTGCCGGTTTAAGCCATAACCCGGCGGAAAACACCAAAATTGAGCATTTGGAACTCGCTGTACAGGCGTTTGACCGGCTGGCCAGAAAGACCATGCAGTGGCTCATGTCTTAGAACTGGATTTTTCAACCTGCCAACAAAGGCCGGGTGCCCCATATCTCGCGAAAAACGAGCGAGATCTGATGGGGCACCCGGCCTTTGTTGGCAGGGACAGATCTGCATGGGCAATTTTTGCACTCGGATAGTGCATAATGATGGTTTCCCCACTAACGACGCAGGGAGAGGACATCGCCCGAATGAGCGGCCAAACGTCTTTTGTGCAGCAGGCGCCGGTGCATCCCGAGACCTCTGCGCGCTTCGGTGATCTGCATCCGCCGCTGGACCGGCAGGCCGCGATCCCCGAGGCCAATCGTTGCCTCTACTGCTTCGATGCACCCTGTACCACCGCTTGCCCCACCCATATCGACGTCCCCCGCTTCATCAAGAAAATCGCCAGCGGCAATCTAGCCGGCTCCGCCCGCACCATCCTGGACGCCAACATCCTGGGCGCCAGCTGCGCCCGCGCCTGCCCGGTCGAGGTCTTGTGCGAAGGCGCCTGCGTCATGCACCGCTACAACAAACAGCCGATTCAAATCGCCCGGCTGCAGCGCTTCGCCATGGATTCCCTGCACGCAAGCGGGGCCCCGCTTGCCTTTCACGCCGGCACCGGATACCGGTCTTTCGGTGGCGCTCATCGGCGCTGGGCCGGCCTCGCTTGCCTGCGCTGCCGAACTGCGCCGCCGCGGCATCCGGGCCAACCTCTATGACGCGCGTCCTCTGCCCGGGGGCCTGAATACCTATGGCGTCGCCGAATACAAATTGCCCCTGGTCGAGAGCCTGCGGGAAATCGAAATGCTCTCGCAGCTCGGAGTCGAGTTTCACTTCAATACAGTGATCGACGCGCAGAGCCTGGCCAAACTCGAACGCGACCACAATGCCATCTTCCTGGGAATCGGATTGGGGGCAATCCACGAACTTGGTGTCCCCGGCGAACACCTGCCGGGGGTGACCAATGCGCTTGATCTGATCGCCCGCTATAAGTCAGGGGAATCCACCTCAGTGCCGCCGCGGGTGGTCGTGGTGGGAGCGGGAAACACCGCCATCGACGCCGCCATTGCCTCCGTCCGGCTGGGCTCAAACGATGTGCACATCGTCTACCGGCGGGGCCCGGAGCAAATGTCGGCATTTTCTTTCGAATACGAGCACGCGCGGCTGGAGGCAGTAAAGTTCCTGTGGCATGTGCAGCCCACGCGCATCCTGGGTGGTGAAGCGGTGGAGGGCCTGGAGCTGATCACACTTGCCGCCTCTACCGATGGATCGATGGTCCCGCAACCGGGTTCGGAGTTCATTCTGCCGGCGGATCTGATTGTGCTGGCCATCGGCCAGGCAAACCAACCCGGCCTTGCAGAGAAGCTTCAATTACAGCGCGGCCGTATCGTGATCGACCGGGCCACCGGCCAGACCTCTATCCCGAAATTCTTCGCCGGTGGAGACTGCACCAATGGCGGCCGCGAAGTAGTCGATGCGGTGGCCGACGGAAAACGCGCAGGCATCGGCATTGCCGCGTGGCTGGGAGCTAAGCATGCCTAAACCAACGCTGGCAACGACATTCTGCGGCATCCCATGCCTGAATCCTTTCTGGCTGGCATCGGCTCCGCCAACCAACTGCGGTGAGCAGATCATGCGCGCCTTCGATGCCGGCTGGGGGGGCGCCGTATGGAAGACCATCGGCGAGCCCATCACCAACGTCAGCTCACGCTATTCCTCCATCGACTGGGACGGCCGCCGCATGATGGGCTTCAATAACATCGAGCTCATCTCCGACCGCTCCATCGAGATCAATCTGCAGGAGATGGCGGAAACAAAGCGGCGCTATCCCCACCACGTAGTCATCGCGTCGCTCATGGTCGAAAGCAAGCGCGAAACCTGGCACGACATTGTTCAGCGCTCAGAAGACGCCGGAGCCGACGGACTTGAGCTCAACTTCGGTTGCCCTCACGGCATGAGCGAGCGGGGCATGGGGTCCGCCGTCGGACAAGTGCCGGAATATTGCCAGCAGATCACAGGCTGGGTCAAAGAAAAAGCGCGCACGCCGGTGATCGTAAAGCTCACGCCGAACATCTCCGATATCCGCATGCCCGCGCGGGCGGCCAAGCGCGGCGGAGCCGATGCGCTTTCCGCGATCAACACCATCAATTCCATCACCGGCATTGACCTCAACACCTTCCAGCCCAACCCCAATGTCGATGGCAAAAGCTCTCATGGCGGCTATTGCGGCCCGGCGGTGAAACCGATCGCGCTCAACCTGGTGCATGAGGTGCTGTCTGACCCCCAGGGTGCATTGCCCGTCTCCGGCATCGGCGGAATCGCCAACTGGCAGGATGCTGCCGAATTTATCCTGCTCGGTTGTGGCACGGTGCAGGTATGTACTGCGGCCATGCATTACGGCTACCGCATCGTCGAAGATATGCAGGATGGACTCCTGGCATGGATGGCGGACAAAGGTTTTGCCACGATTGACGACTTCCGCGGGCTTTCGCTCCCCACCGTCGTCGACTGGAACCAGCTCAACCTCAACTACCAAATCGTCGCGCGCATTCACGAGGATCTCTGCATCGGATGCCAGCTTTGTTACACCGCCTGCTGGGATGGCGCCCACCAGTGCATTCATCTCGATCGCACCTCGCCCGCACCGGACACCACGCGCACACCAGCGATGGTCGAGGCGGAAGCTGCCCGCCGCATCTCGACTACACCCATTCCCAAGCTTGATTCCGGCGCCACCCATACCAATGCCGTAACTCCGCTGGAGCGCATTCCGCGAGTGGACGAACACCACTGCGTCGGTTGCAATCTGTGCTCGCTGGTCTGTCCGGTCGAAGGCTGCATCACCATGGAGCGGGTGGATAACGGGCTCGCCCCACAGAGTTGGGCGGAACGCAGCGCGGCGGCGCCAGTGAGGTCTTAACCAACGTCCTATGCCTACCCTGATCAAGAATGGCACCGTGGTCAACGCTGATGGCCAGCGGCAAGCCGACGTGCTCTTCGCCGGCGAGACCATCTCGCAAGTTGGACCCAACCTTCCTTCCGCAGGCCACACCGTCATCGACGCCACCGGCTTGCTGGTCATGCCCGGCGGGGTTGACGTTCACACCCATCTGGATATGCCCTTCGGCGGCACCGTGTCGGCTGACGATTACCGCACCGGCACCATTGCCGCGGCCGTCGGCGGAACGACCACGGTCATCGACTTTGTCCTCCAGTCGCGGGGCCACACCATGGCTGAGGCGCTCGAAACCTGGCTGGCCAAGAGCGACGGCAAGGCATGTGTTGACTTTGGGCTACACATGGCCGTCACCGACCTCGGCCCGGGCGATGGAGCACAGGGCCTGGCAGAAATGGAAACGATGGTGCAGAAAGGCATTTCATCGTTCAAGCTCTTCATGGCCTACCCCAACGTGCTGATGATCGACGACGGCCTGATGTACAAGGTCATGCATAAGGCCGGCACGATGAACGCGCTCTGTTGCGTGCACGCGGAAAATGGTCACGTCATCGATGTCGTGGTCGCGCGCATGATCGCCGAGGGTAAGACAGCGCCCCACTTTCATGCCCACAGCCGATCGGCCAAAGCGGAGGCTGAGGCTACCCACCGGGCTATTCACATTGGCGACATGGCCGGCGCCGCTGTCTACATCGTGCACCTTTCCAATGAAGATGCGCTGCGCGAGCTTAAGCATGCGCACCAGCGCGGCCTGCGCGCCCTGGCGGAGACTTGCCCTCAGTACCTGGTGCTCTCGCTCGAAGAACACATGCCGGGCAAGAGTTGGGAGGAAGCCAAGTTCGTCTTCACCCCACCGCTTCGCGCAAAACACAACCAGGCCCCACTCTGGAAAGCGTTGGCGGACGGTACGCTTTCCGTGGTCTCCACCGACCACTGTCCCTTCCGCTTTGCCGATCAGAAATCGCTGGGCAAAAACGACTTCACAAAAATTCCCAACGGCGGCCCGGGCATCGAGAACCGGCTACAGATCCTTTGGCAATTCGGCGTGAATGCAGGCCAGCTCACGCCGGAGAAATTTGTCGAGCTCTGCTGCACCGCGCCGGCACGTATCTTCGGCATGCCGCAAAAGGGAGTGATCGCTCCGGACAAGGACGCGGATATCCTGCTGTGGGATCCGCGGGCCTCTTACACCATCACCGCCGCCACCCAGCGCATGGCAACGGACTACTCCATGTTTGAAGGCTGGAAAGTATCGGGAAACGCCCGGCACGTCTTCTCTCGCGGAGAGCAAGTGGTAAAAGACGGGCAGTGGATCGGGCAGACCGGGCGCGGGCGATTCCTCAAGCGCGACGCCAATGCCGGGGGATTCGCCTGATGCCGGTACTCACCGACGCAGATCCGCGCTTATACAACGCTGACCTTGCACCCACCACGCCGGCCAATCGTACCTGGAACACTTACAATTACATTGCTTTGTGGTTCTCCATGTCGATGGAGGTCACCACTTACATGCTGGCCTCTTCCCTGATTGCCGGGGGCATGAATTGGAAGCAGGCACTCTTCACTATCCTGCTGGGCAACCTGATCGTGCTGGTGCCCATGCTCTTGAATGCGCACGCCGGCGCCAAGTACGGCATTCCCTTCCCCGTGTTCGTCCGCGCCAGCTTCGGCGCACTCGGCGCGAATATTCCCGCGATGCTGCGCGCCCTGGTGGCCTGCGGATGGTTTGGCATTCAGTCCTGGTTGGGCGGCCAGGCCATTGCGGCCATGATCGCCGTCGTATGGCCGGCGACGGCGCACAATCCCGCCGTTTTATGGTCGAGCTTTCTCGGCTTCTGGCTGCTCAACATGTTCGTGGTTTGGTGTGGGGTTGAGTCGATCCGCTTCCTGCAGAGCTTTTCGGCGCCCTTCATGCTGGTGATGTCGCTCATGCTGCTCTTCTGGATGCTGCACCAGGCAGGCGGCTTCGGGCCCATGCTTTCTGCGCCCAGCCGCTTCCACAGCACCAGCAGTTTTCTCCATTTCTTTTTCCCATCGTTGACCGCGATGGTTGGCTATTGGGCTACGCTCTCGCTCAACATCCCCGACTTCACCCGTTATGCCAAGTCGCAGGACTCGCAAATCGTCGGCCAGGCGTTTGGTCTGCCGGTTGCGATGACGCTGTATTCGTTTGTCGGCATTGCTTGCACTTCGGCCTCGGAGAAGATCTTCGGCGAGCCTATATGGTCCCCCATTACCCTGCTGGGGCGTTTCCATCAGCCGGTCGCGGCGATACTGGCATTGGTGGCTGTGCTGGTGGCCACCCTCAATGTGAACATCGGCGCTAATGTGGTTTCGCCTTCGAATGATTTTTCCAACCTCGCTCCGCGCCTGATCAGCTTCCGCACCGGCGGCCTTATCACCGGCTTTCTTGGCTTGGCGATGATGCCGTGGAAACTGATGAGCACCTTTGGCACTTATATCTTCGGCTGGCTCGTCGGCTACTCGGGACTGCTCGGTCCGGTGGCCGGGATTATGGTGGCGGACTACTTCCTGATCCGCGGCACCCATTTGGATGTTGCCTCGCTTTATCATCGTGGAGGTCCCTACGAATACTCGCGGGGATTGAATCCTCGTGCCGTTGCGGCGCTGGTGGTGGGCGTTTTTGTGGCGCTGATCGGGCTCGCGGTTCCGCCGGTTCGTTTCCTTTATGACTACGCCTGGTTCGTCGGCTTCTTTTTATCGGCAGGCATCTACTACGTACTTATGCGGCGGTATAAGCCGGTTGAGGTGCACGCGTAAAGCTGAGAAACGAATAGCGTTGAACGCTGGTCCTTTTTTCTCACACGTAGCCGTGCGTCGCGCAGGATCGCTCCTATGGCCGCTCCATGGTGGTTACACCCTACGGCATCGTGGCCACCAGTTATGTACAAGCTTCGCAAGCCGGCGCCGCATCCTTAGCAGGTCCCTCCGCTATCGCTGCCGCATTGCGGCCAACGCTGTGCTCGGCGTCGCCGAGCCCATGATGAACGGCATTGGTGGCGACCTGTTCGCCATCTACTGGGAAGCAAAGACCGGAAAATTATACGGACTGAACGCCAGCGGCTGGGCTCCGCAGGGCCTTACCATCGATCACCTGGAAGCGAAGGGCATGCACACCATGCCGCAGTCAGGATCGACTCGGTGACTGTGCCCGGCGCCGTCGACGGCTGGACCAAACTCCATGACCGGTTCGGCAAGCTCGGTTGGAGCGAACTGTTGCAACCTGCGATCTTCTATGCTGGACACGGTTATGCTGTGCCTGAAGTGCTCCACGCCTACTGGGGGCGCAGCGCCGAGCTGCGCCGTACCCCGAGAGCCAGCGCGTATATCTGCCCAGGGCAAAGCACCCGCCATCGGCCAGCTCTTCCGCAACCCGGATCTGCACGAGCGCTCACCATCCTTGCCGAGCAGGGAGAGAGCTGCCTTCTATAAAGGAGACATTGCACAGGCCATCCTGAAAACCTCATCTGAACTGGGCGGGACCATGACTGCCAGCGACCTAAGCCAATACTCCGCGGAGTGGGTCGAACCCATCTCGACAAAGTACCGTGATTGGACGGTATATGAGCTTCCGCCCAATGGCGATGGCATGGCGGCGCTGGAAATGCTCAACATCATGGATAACTTCAAGCCCTCAGCCGATGGGCCGCTCAGCGTCGCCGAGCTGCACACCAGGATCGAGTCCATGAAGCTAGCCTACGCAGACGTCAAGGCCTACGATGGAGATCCACGGTTCGCGTCCATACCGGTAACCCAGCTGATTTCCAAACCATTCGCAGCCAAGCGTGCAGCGCTCATCAACCCCGACAAAGCGAATTGTGAAGTAGCTCCAGGCGCCCTGGCCGGAAGCGACACCACGTATCTCTCGGTAGTCGACCGCGAAGGCAATATCCTCTCCCTGATCCAGAGCAATTACGAAGCATTCGGATCCGATGTCACGGTCAAGGGCATGGGATTCGTTCTTCAGGATCGCGGCGGACTCTTCTCCGTCGATCGCAAATCACCCGACGCGCTGCCGGTCATAAACGCCCATTCCACACCATCATTCCTGCCTTCATGGAGCACGGAGACCAACACATTGGTTTCGGCATTATGGGAGGCATGAACCAGCCGCTTGCGCATGCACAGTTTGTTTCCAACGTGGTCGACTATCACATGAACATTCAAGCCGCGATGGAGGAAGCACGTTTCACGGTAAGCGCGAAACTGGGATGCAATATCGTCATCGAGTCACGGGTGCCGCCCGCCTCGCTCGAAAAGCTTGGGGCCATGGGTCATGTATTGGATGTTCGCAAAGAGTATCGACCGCGATGGGGCGCGGACAAGCCGTACTCCACGACAGCACCACGAACATCAACTTCGGAGCCTCAGAGCCGCGAGCAGACGGCGCGGCTATTCCCGAAACGCCGAGACACCCACTCAACCCACGCTCCGGTCGGGATGACAATTCTGTTGCAGAATGAGCGTTTTGAGAAGGAATTTGTCGACCTCAACAGAATTGTCATCCCGCCCGGAGCGCAGCGTAGCGGAGGGACCTGCTGTTCAACTTAGGCCAGCGCAAGTCCCGCGAGCGGACGGCCCGGCTATCCCCAGAACACCGCGCTTTTCGGGCGCGGCTGCGAAGCGGTCATTCTCACCAGATGGTGCAGCGATTGACAGGGGCCATCGGCTGGCCGGCCTTGCAGGAAAATGCCCGCTGGAACTCCGGCAGGTTCCGCACCACTCCGTTGGCGCGAAATTCTTCCGGAGAATGGGGATCGGTCTGTATGCGCAGCCGCAGATTTTCCGGACGGTTTTTCTGGCACCAGTTCTGTCCAAAGGCTACGAAGAACTGTTGCTCAGAGTTTAATCCTCCATACTCCTGCGCTTCCCTTCTTTTCCAGATCGACGCTGCTCTTCTGTGCACGGTCCAGATAGGCGAGGAAAGCCAGCTTCAATCCACCAAGATCGGCAATGTTTTCGCCCAGGGTAAGTTTCCCGTTCACATGCAGATCGTCGACACCGACGAAGCCGTCGTATTCTTTCACCACGCAATCGGCGCGCCCGGTAAATTGCTTGCCGTCTGCCGGCGTCCACCAATCCTGAAGATTTCCCTTGCCGTCGAACTGTCGTCCCTCATCGTCAAAACCGTGCGTTAATTCGTGACCGATGATGCCCCCCACGGCCCCGTAGTTCGCCGCATCATCCTGGATGGGATCGAAAAACGGGGGCTGGAGAATGCCGGCAGGAAAGTTGATGTCGTTCATCTGCGGGTTGTAGTAGGCATTGACCGTAGGCGGACTCATACCCCATTCGCCGCGATCCACCGGTTTGCCGATCTTTGCGATCTCGCGCCGCTCTTCAAATGCAGCCGCCTGCAACGCGTTGCCGAGTGCATTGTCGCTGTTGACAGTCAACGTGGAGTAGTCACGCCATTTATCCGGATACCCGATCTTATTGGCAACCGCATGCAGCTTCTCCTTCGCGCGAGCCTTCGTCGTTGCACTCATCCAGTCGAGCTGTTCGATATCGCGACCCATCGCCGCTTCTATATCGCGAGTCAACTCCAGGGTCCGCTCTTTGTCCTTGGCACTAAACCGCTGCTCGACGTAAACCTGGCCCAACGCTTCTCCGAGTGCATCATCAGTGGCAGCGACACACCGCTTCCATCTTGGTTTCTGCTCGGGTTGGCCATCCAGTGCTTTACCGTAGAAATCGAACGACTCCCGATCGAGCGCCTGGGGCAACGCGGTGGTCGGCAAGTGACGGACCAGGGCCCAACGCAGGTACGTCTTCCAGGCATCCAGGCTAGTGCTCGCGAGCAGGCGATTGAGACCATTAAAGTAAGCCGGCGTGGTTACGTTGAGCGCTTCCACCGGGGGCGTATGCGCCGCACGCAAAAAACGAACGAAGCTGAAAGCCGGCGTGCTGCTGTCGAGTTTCGCCAGGTTCATTTTGTGATAGATACTCGCAGGATCGCGCCGCTCCACATTGCTAAGGGAAAATCCGGCAAGCGCCGTCTCCAGACTTAACACCGTTTCCGCATCTTTTGCCGCTTGCGCTTGCGATTCGCCGAGCAGCGCGAAGGTGCGCGCGACATGCGTCTGGTACTGGCTACGCAGCTTGACAGACTTTTCGTCTTTGCGCTCGTAGTACCCCTTTTCCGGTAAGCCCAACTCCAGCTGGTCGAGAATCGCAATCTGTTGCGTAGCGTCTTTGTAATCCTGATCGGATCCAAAAGAGAACAGAGTATTGACTCCGACGCTGTCCATATACGCCGTCAGTTCCGGTAATTCCTGCTTCGATTTGAGCCCGGCGATGCGCTCCAGAAGTGGTTGCAGCGGCTTGAGTCCCGCATTGTTCACCACTTCAACGTTCATGCAGGCAGCATAGTAGTCGCCGATTTTCTGTTCATTGGAAGAGCGTTCTGCGCCACCGGCAGCCGCCTTCTCCAGGATCGCCTTCAACACCTCCTGGTTGCGGTCGATGATTTCGTTGGGGCGCCCGTACGACGATTCGTCTTTCGGAATCGAGTTCTGCTTCAGCCACCCGCCGCACGAGTACTGGTAGAAGTTCTCGCACGGGTCGACGCTCTTATCCATCAGGTCCGGGTCGAGCGCCTTCAGCGTTTTTGTTGCCGGCATTTGCTCCTGCGGGGAGGCAGATAACAGCGCGGCGACAAACCATAAAAGCAAAAGCGAAATCGTTGTACGTGCGCCCATAAAACCTCGCTCACTCAACCGTATTCGCAAAACAAGCCTCTCACAAGCCTCCGGGATGGTATTCCCGCTCGGTGTGGCCTTTCAGTTGTTCGGGGTAGAAGTAAACCTCGCGCAAGTTCCCCGTGATGTATCTCTCCACCTGATCTTTGAAGTGCCGCGACGCCGGATGCCCGCTTTCCCCGCCTGCAGTCACTGCTTTGGCATGCACCTTATCTCCAAACTCAACCACCGCAACAAAGCTGTTGCCGCCGGTGCCATACCACTTCTTGGTACCGGTCGCGCGGCCCGTTTCGCTCGCAGTGTAGGGCCTGGCCCCAAATGACGCCAACGAACCCCAGGCGGAATATGTGAACCCCACCGGCGTGCTCGGCTTGGCGTCATCGAACCGCTGCACAATATCTCCTGTTAGACGTTGAAAGCGGTTGATTTGACCCCATGGGATTTGCCAGGTGCCGAAGTCCGCTGTCAGCTTTTCAGAGGCTGTGGCCAGGGCTTTCAAAGCCACATCCCCCGGTAGTGCCGGTGCGGAAAATTGTTCTTCATATGCGGCGGTATGGCCGGACTTGGCGATCTCCAGGCCCCAGAAGACGGCCAGCGAGGTGGCTACCGAATCTACACCCCACCGCAGGTCCCACTTTTGCAGCACAGCAATCTGGCCTCCAAGAGCGACCTTCATTTCAGAATTCGCCGGGAGCTTTGCCCACGCATTCATGAGCACGGACAACGGTTTGATAAACCAGGGCAGATAGCTGTCGTAAGCCGCAGCCATCAACCCATCCAGGGTAAAGTCCTTCCTGCCCTGCAACAGCCGCATCGCGTGGATGCCCCGAGCCGATTCCCCGCCCGTTTCGACATAGGCGGGGTAATCCTGCCTGCGCAGGCTGCTCTCGCCCGCACCGTTCCAGGGCGAATCATTCACGTTAAACAGATACCCGCTCTTCGGGTCCAGCAGGTGTGGTGTTTGATCGACAGTCAACAAACCGTTCCACTCCGTTGCCGGATCACTGCCGTCCACTGGCTTGGTGAAGTCGAAGTGCGTGTCTCGGCGAGGAATATAGTTGCCGTGAAAGTAGGCTATGTGCCCATCCGCATCGGCATAGACGGTGTTATTGGACGAATTGGCTTCGAGCTCCATCGTTTGCAAATATTGCTTGTAATCTTTCGCCTTGGTACGCAGGTAAGACTGCATCAGCGCCTTGATTGGTCGCTGCATCAACCGGATGGACACCCACTTGCCCTCCTGATCGCGAATGACCGGACCGTGGTGGGTGTAGTACGCGACGAACTTTTTCTCTGCCATTCCGTGCGCAGTCTTGTAGGGCACGGTGATCCGCTTCTCGATAACCGGCCGCTCGCCGTCCGCATATTTGTAGTAGTAGTGTCCGTCCTTGCGATGCACCGTTTCCAGATACTCATCGACGGCGTCCACGCCGCTTGAGGTATGCATCCACCCTACCCGCGGATTGAATCCCTGGTAGACGAAGAATTGTCCCCAGGTCACCGCTCCATAAGCATCGAGTCCTTCTCCGCTGACCATCTGCAACTCCGAGCGGAAGAAAAACGAAGTGTGCGGATTGATCAGCAGCAGCGCATGGTGATCGGTGGTATTCGACGGCGCAATGGCAATGCCATTCGATCCGCCTGGCTCTGCCTCCGTTTCTGTGGGCAAGGCGGCTGCCTTTTCGGGGCTTCCGTAGAAGGACTCGAGCTTTTTCAGGTCGACTCGTTCGATGTCACCCCCGATGCTGCCCTCGGTAAACGAAAGCGCCATCCAGGGCTCGAAATGTCGAATCACGCGAGGTTTCACTTCCGTGTGCTTGCTGAGATAGAAGTTGAGCCCATCAGCAAACGCATCCATCAACTTGCGTAGCCACTCCGGGCTGGCCGCGTAGTCTTTCTTTAATTCCTCGGGATCAATGAACATCTTCATGCGCAGGTCCCGATAGACCTTATCTTCGCCTTCCGCCTCTGCCAACCGTCCCATGGCGTTCAGGTAGTTGGTCTCTACGCGGTTGAAGTCGTCTTCGGCCTGCGCGTAGATCATGCCAAACACGGCATCCGCGTCCGTTTTGCCACTAAACATGGGCAATGCCCCAGTCATCGCGGACAATTTTGACGTTGGCAGCCTCCACAGCCCAACGCGTTCTCTCCGCTGATCCAGTAGCCTGCGCAGCAAGGCTCTGCGCGCCGTAAGGCACAAGCAATCCGAAAATTACGATCATCACCAGAGCGAAGTTCTTCCTCATTGGTTCGGCCGGCCCTCATCGGCTCAGTTTATACGAGGGTTACGACGCCTATTTCGCAATGGGGAGACGACCCAGGAAACGGGCCGGAGCGTGTGGAGCGGAAACATAGAGTCCCGTCGAGGGGCGCAGAAAGAGTTGCTTCCGAGGACAGGTTCCTAATGCAACGGAGTTGCGGAGGCAGGTATGTTGTGACTTGATTCAGTGGATGTCTCGACCGGCTCACCACTCTCGCTTTTAATCCTGGGCTGGAACCTCGTCCGCACGAATTCGGGACGGCCGAATCGCCGAACCCGGGGATGATCCGAAATCCATCCGAAAAGAACCGCACCAACCAAAATGGCGACGCAAATGATGGCGGGAAGAAAATCATTCAACATCGTCAGCTCTCCTGATACAGGTCAATGCCTACATGTGGTAGTGATGGAAAGATCTGCATCGTTACAGGAGAACGGAGCGCGTACCACGCTGGTTACGGGATGCTTCGCTTAGTAGGCGGCCCTCCGGGCCTCTGTGCGGTCTGGCCCCCAAGCCCCCGTTCCATCCTCAACGGCCGCAGGCAGTTTTCACTTGCCCGGATCCAACGCAACTGTCTCGAATCGAGGTTCCAGATCCTGATGGCCGCTGCATAACTTGCTCAAAGAGCGATTGCCAATTAGCGTCTTAGAATGAATCGCGACATAACAACAACAGAGGTGCAAGCCGACGGCCTGGAGGATCCCAGCCTGGCCGGCGAATGGTTCGCCGTAGCCTGGTCGCGCGAAGTAAGGCCGGGGCAGCTGCTCGCTCGCAGGCTTCTGGGCCGCGACGTTGTGGTATGGCGATCAGCGCAGGGCATCCACTGTTGGCGCGATCTTTGCATCCACCGTGGCGCCCAGCTTTCGCTGGGCAGATTGTGCGGCGATCGCCTGGTGTGTCCTTATCATGCCTGGGAATACAACTCGAGCGGCCAGTGTGTGCATATCCCTTCTCAAGCAGGCCAGCCACCCCCACTGAAGGCACGTGCGCAAACTTACCAGGCAAGGGAGCGTTACGGCATTGTCTGGGTCTGCGTGGGAGAACCGCTGGGCGACCTTCCCCACTTTGCGTATGGTGACGACCCCAGGTTCCGCTTGATGCTGGCGGGGCCGTATTTCTTTCGCGCGAAAGGTCCACGGGTGGTCGAAAACTTTCTTGACGTAGCCCACCTGGGCTTCGTGCATGCGGGGCTGCTGGGCGATCCGCAGCATAGTGAAATCGAAGACTACGAAGTAGGCATGGGACCGCACGGACCGGAGGCGCGCGAGATTCGCATCTGGCAGCCAGACCCCGACGGCACGGGAAAGGGCGCCCTGGTCACCTACCATTATTGGGCCTGCTGCCCCGCTTACTGTCGCTCTCGAAAAAGTGCATGGCGGCCAACGCTTCGGCATTCTTGCCCCAGTTACGCCGGTCGATGCGGACACTTGCGAATCGCGCCTGGTGATCGCCATGGATTACGCGCACGATGTTCCCGAAGAGGAATTCATTCACTTTCAAGACCAGGTCACTGCGCAAGACAAGGTTGTGGTCGAGTCGCAGCGGCCGGAGCTGCTACCGCTGGATCTGCAATCGGAGCTGCACCTGCGCTCGGACCGTATGGCCATTGCCTATCGTAAGTGGCTGCGCGAGATCGGCTTTTCCTATGGAACGGCCTGAGTGGTTCACCGCTGGGGACATTGACGGCTTCTTCGGATTGTTCTTCAACGGCTTTCCCGATCTTCTGTTGATTGTGGGCCTGGCCCCGGTGTGCGGCTTTCCCTTGAGCTTCGTCGCCAGCCGCATCCTTCCTGGTGCGGCAATCTCTGTCCTGGCGGGCAACCTCTTCTATGCATGGCAAGCACGGCGCCTGGCACTGCGGGAGGGCCGCAGCGATGTTACCGCAATTCCCTTCGGCGTTAATACGCCCACCATCTTCGCTTATGTCTTCCTCATCATGGGCCCGATTTATGTGCGGACGCATGATGCAAACCTGGCCTGGCACGCGGGCGTCTTCGCCAGCCTGTTGAGCGGCATGGTGCAAACCGCCGGAGCATTCTGTACCGATTGGCTGCGCCGCAACACTCCCCGTGCCGCGCTGCTTTCTCCCCTGGCAGGGCTCGCCCTCGCCTATCTATGCCTGGGTTTCGTTTTCGGCATCTTTCAGCAACCGGCGATTGCGCT
The DNA here is from genome assembly GCA_963838445.1 of uncultured Acidobacteriaceae bacterium. Classification (GTDB taxonomy): domain Bacteria; phylum Acidobacteriota; class Terriglobia; order Terriglobales; family Acidobacteriaceae; genus PALSA-350. Next base: position 436,912 of record CAWIRT010000046.1, on the reverse strand, counting down.
CTTGCCTATGCTCGTCCTGCTTACTCTCTATGGCTCGCATCTCAAACTCCCCTATCGTTTGCCGCCTGCTCTTCTGGTTATCGGCATCGGTGCGGTCCTGGTGGCGGTGCTGCGCTGGCTCCATATCTACACCGTTCCCATGCCGGCAGTACCAGCGCTGAGACTCTATCTGCCCCACGCGTTTAATGTATTTGCTCTCTTTCACCAAGGCACCTACTGGCCGTATTTGACGATCATTGTGCCCCTCGCCGCGCTGGACACTTTGGCATCGCTGATGATTCTGGAAAGCGTCAAAGTTGCCGGCGATGACTACGCCACCAGGCCGTCCCTGTTGATGAATGGCGTGGGCACCATTGCCGCCGCCTGCCTGGGCAGTCCCTTCCCGACCACGCTTTACCTGGGCCATGCCGCACACAAGGCCAACGGCGCCCGTTCCGGGTATTCCGTACTCAATGGCCTGGTCACGCTGGCTCTGTGCACCACCGGGATCCTTCCAGTAGTCCTGCGATTTGTGCCTCTGGAGGTGGCGGCGCCGGTCATCATCTGGTTCGGCCTGATCACGGTTGGGCAAGCCGTGACCGAGGTTCCAGCCAACCAGGCAATCGCCGTAGTCATCGGGCTTATTCCAGCGCTTTCGCAGTGGGCCACGGGCATTGCAGACACGGTGGCGCGCAAAGCAGGCAGCAGCCTGATGGAGCTAACGCCGCGCATGGGCGACGATCTGGCCATGGGGGGTCTGATTGCGTTGGGGCAAGGATCATTGCTGACCTCGATGCTCTGGTCCGCGGCGCTGGCGTTCATCGTGCAGCGCCGCTTCGCCCCTGCGGCGGCGTGGCTGGCAGCGGCGGCGGCCCTTTCGGCCGTGGGCATCATTCATGCCTACACGCTCTCACCCAACGGTGTGGAAAGCCTGATCGGCTGGTGGGTCGCGCCACAGTTTACACTCGCCTACGCGGGCGGGGCGGCATTTCTGCTGGCATGCGCCTGGTATGCGCCTGCAAGACAAGTGGAATGAGGAGGGCACTTATGGATCGTCGCAGTCTGCTCAAGAATCTCTCTACCGCCGCCGCGGCCGGTGCGGTCACCACCCTGGGGGGTGGGCGCACGCTCTCCGCCGAAGCAGCCTCCGGCGTCGTCAAGACCATGGGAAACGGAGGACCGCTGGCGCAGGCCAAAGATGCGGCCCGCAGAGGCATGCCTCCGCTGAAAATCACCGACGTCAAAATCATCGCCACCGCGCCTTCGGGTTCCAACTGGACCATCGTCAAAGTGGAAACCAGCGAACCCGGTCTCTATGGTCTGGGCGCCGCGACCCACCAGGAAATTCCGCAGGCAGCACAAGCCTACATTGAGAAGCGTCTGAAGCCCTTTGTCATCGGCAAGAACTGCGATGAAATCGAAGACATCTGGCAGTCTGCGTATTTGCAGGAATACTTCCGCTCCGGCCCCGAAGGCAACGATGCGTTGAGCGGGATCGACGGCGCGCTGTGGGACATCCTGGGTAAACGACTCGGAGTGCCGGTATACCAATTGCTGGGCGGAAAGGTTCGTGCCGCGGTACCGCTCTATGGTCACGCGGCTGCGCTTACGCAAAGTGAATTGAATGACCAGGTGCAGGCCTACATCGAGAAGGGCTACCAGGTGGTGCGGATACAGTTGGCGGTTCCGGGGTGGTCCGGCTACGGCGTCAGCGGCGCCAAGACCTCCGCCGCGGTGCAAGCTCTGCGGCCGGATGGAGTAACGCCATCACCGGTCTTCGACGCCGGGCGTTATCTCACCACCACGATTGGCATGTTCGAGGCAATCCGGGCAAAGTTCGGATTCGACATCGGGCTGGTCCACGATATTCATGAACGGCCGGCGCCCAACCAATCCATCGAGTTATGCAGAGCGGTGGAACAGTACCGGCCGTTTTATATGGAAGACCCGCTCTCCCCTGAGGACGTAGGTTGGTTCCAGATCTTTCGCCAGGAGACCTCGGCGCCATTGGCGATGGGAGAATTGTTTGTGAACCGCAACGAGTGGCTAAGCCTGGTCGCCAACCGGTGGATTGACTTCATTCGCATTCACCAGTCGTCAGTGGGTGGACTGAACATGTGCCGCAAAGTGGCGCACTGCTGCGAATTCTTCGATGTACGCACGGCCTGGCACGGGCCAAACAATGTCGATCCGGTCGGCCACTGTTACAATTTGCACCTGAACCTTGTCACGCCAAACTTCGGGATCCAGGAAGAAACTTTCTTTGACGAGAAGACCCGCGAAGTATTTCCTGGCACTCCGGAGATCAGGAAAGGCTACATCTATTCCAATGACAAGCCGGGATTCGGCATTGATATCGATGAGAAGGCAGCAGCGCGCTATCCCTACACAAAGGACTTTGAGGACCGGGGAAACGATCGCATGTTGGATGGCACCATCGTCCGGCCTTAGTCATTAAGAGGTATGAGAAAACCCGACTCAAGCCCCGGCAACTTGTATCTCCGTGTCATGCAACATAAGGAGGGCACGTTGGAAGCTTTCACTGTGACCTATGGCTGCAAGCGCCTGCTCTACTTTGAGGGTTATGAAGACATTCGCAAAGCCATCGCTCGGGAAAAACAACTCAAAGGCTGACGGCGCGAAAAGAAGCTAAACCTCATTCGCACCATCACTCTCGAGTTCAAAGATTTTGCACAGACCTGGGGATGGAAGCTGATTACAGTGCATGAAAAGATGTACCCGTGACCAACAAGTGGGTAGCGCCGGAAGATCCTGTTCTTGGGCTTCGGCGGTCGAAAAGATTCGAACAGCATGGGCAATAAGCACCCTCGGGGTCCTTCGACTCCGCGCACCAAACGCTGTGTCATGCGATGAATCTGTGAGGCGCTTCGCTCAGAGGCTGTGACTTTTTTGATTTCGCCTGTAGTTTGTGGCTGGAAAGCTGGGAAGAGCATCTGCTAACAAGCATCGCCGGGGTCCTTCGACTGCGCGCCATAAGCCGTCCGTTATGCGATGGATCCGCGCGGCGCTTCGCTCAGGATGAAGGCTTTGTGGGGGGGTAAAAAGCATCCGGTTAGCTACGCAGAAAACACGAAAAGATCGAAAAAGTCACAGGCTCTCAGGATGACGATTTTGTGGAAATTTTGAAGAAGAGCATCCCGCAGGGGCGCCTGAATTTGCTGAAGAACGCTACTCCCATAAGCGCTAACCTTCCGGCTCTTTTTCTTCAAATTCCCGCAAAATCGTCATCCTGAGCGAAGCGCCTCACAGATTCATCGCATGACGCAGTGTTCGGTGCGCGGAGTCGAAGGACCCCAGGGCTACTTGTCCTACCCATGCCGTTCGTACCCTTTCCAACACCGAAACCCGTACCTGGCGGACCGCCAGGGTTTTTCCCCGGGGCCGAGAGCAAAATGTAGCGTCTTGCTATGTACGGCGCGGCCAGATCTACATCCTGAGCAGCCATACAGATGACGAGATTTCGTGGGGGTTTTGACGAGAAACATCAAAACAAGTTAGCGCTTCAGTCCTGGGTAGCATCTGAATCATGATCCAGCCTGTCCTGGCCTGCGGTGGGTCCCCGCTGGGGGCGGCTGAATATGCCTGTGACGCGATCCTGAGTTTTCAAAAGGTTGCTTCGATCTCCCCTTATAAGCAGAAATGAGGTTCGAGTACCTAAGTAACTATCCTTCCCCAGGAAACAAAATAGCTGCAATACGCCATGCAAGGGCTATCCAGGGCATCTCACCAAGCTATGAAGAAACTAATCCTATTCACTCTCATCGCCTTCTTTACGGCTTCAGCTTACGCACAGCCGTACTACCGTCATCACCATCGTCGTCACCACCATCATCATCGTGCAGTCATTGTTGTACGCTGACCGGCTCGTTCGGTCAGGGAGCTAAGACCGTTCCCACATGTGGACGTAGGTTGGCTCCATCCATCCGTGGCTGATGATCGCCAGCTTGCCGGGGCTTAGTTCCACCGTTTTGGCACCGTCATGGTGCTCGAAGCGGCTGTCTATGGGGAACCGGCTCCAGGCGATTCCTTGCGGGTCAACCTGCTTGTACACAAACAGACGGCTTTCACTGCGGTAAGGCTTGAAGGGATCGTGCTCGCCGACAATCACCTCCATTTTCCCATCCCCATCGAGGTCCCCCACCGAGATGGAATGGGGCGAACGAACCTTGTCGATGATGTGGAGGTTGAACTTTCGATCACGCGGACTGCCGGTATTTTCCAACCAGCCTACCGGCGAAAAGAAAGCCTTATGAACATCCCAGTCGACGTTCTCCACCGTGAAAAGAATATCGGGACGGCCATTGCCATTGATATCCGCGATCGCAATGCGGCAAATCGCGTGGAGGTTCGCGGACTGTAAGTACTCGGGATCAATCAGCAGGTGCGGCCGAAACTGCCCGTCTCCCAAATTTTCGAGCCAGTAGGGCCCGGCCACGATATCCAGTTTTCCGTCGCCATCCAGGTCGTAGGGAATCATTTCTTCGCCGTAACGGATGTCGGCGATCACGCGTTTGGGCCAGGGTTGTTTTGGGTCCTGGGGGATTTCGAAGAGCTGCGGCGGGTGGGTGCCATCATGGTATCCGCAGACCATCGCCGAGCGGCCGCCACGCAATATCGGCGCGATGGTAATTCCGTGGGGCCAGTCCCCATCGCCGGTACCGATCACATGTTCTTCCCAGAGGTCGCGGCTCAGATCCGTCGGCTTCAGCCACACCAGGTCGCTCGAGAGCGCGTTGTAGAAGTCGTTCTTGCCTGGCTTAGCCTTGATGGCGATCAGTTCCTTGCGCCCGTCTTTATCCACATCGTAGGCAGCCACGATCTGTCCCACCCCAGGGATGGTATGCCGTTCCCAGGCCGGGTTCTTGTACCACCAGGCTCCACATACGATGTCCGTTACGCCGTCGCCATCCACATCGACTGCATGAATGTCTATGCCGGTGTACGGCTTCTGCCGATCGATAAAGGTGTGTTTGTATTGCGAGAAGATGGGCGCCGTGGTCCGCGGCCGGTACATTTGCACCCATCCGTCGTAGACACGGTTTTGCCTGGTCATGATCTGTGCTGAATGTCCAAAGATCACGTAGTTGCCGGAACCGTCCAGGTCGGTATAAACCGCCTCATGGGTGCCTTCACCGCGATACAGTGTCTCGCTGTGCCAGGACTTACCGCCGTCGAGTGCGGTATACCGTATGAGGCGCGCGTTCCAGTTGTAAGGAGCTTCCCAACCTCCCTCGTTCATCTCGCAAGCCAGAATCTGTACTTGTTTCGTTTTGGGATCTCGCCACGCCTTGAGCGAATGCGAAAAGTTGAGAGGAGCCTCGATGGGATGTTCGATCCATGATGTTTCCGCTGGATGTTCCACGCCCGCAGTCAGTTTATTTTCGAACCACGCCAGCCGGCCATCGGGATATTCGTCCTCCACCAGGATCACATCCGGACGGCCGTTCCCATTCACATCAATGACGGCGGCACGGCAATACTCGCGATAGTCCGGGGCCAACGAATGCGTCTTCCACAACTCGCCGGAAAAAGCACCGGCACGCGGCGCGGAATACCAATAGGGACCGGAGACAATCTCATGTTTGCCATCCCCATCCAGATCGCCGGTCGCTGTACCCTCCGCGCCAATACCTAATTGCACCGCCTGCTTCTTCCAGGGGGTGGTGGGATCGCGAGGAATCTTGTAGGCGAAGAGTCCCGGATGATCGACATACATGGCGTTGGCTACCAGTTCCTGCTCCCCGTCTCCGTCGAGGTCGCCGAAGACAACGTCGTGCGGGTGCCCGGTGCAGGCGTCGTCCAGGATGTGTTCTGTCCACGGGTCCTGGAGACTGGAGCCAAACTTATACCAACAAAGAGCCCATTTTTTATCGAAGAGCTTACCCACGATGACTTCTTTATGCCCGTCACGGTCGACATCCTCCAGCGCCATGCCGACGTTAAAGTTGCCGCGGCTCACGATGCCTCTTTCGGAAGTAGATGGGCGGTACCATAGCAACGCGCCGTCCGTGGCAATGATAAGTTCGGTCTTGCCATCTCCATCGATGTCACCTGCTGCCGTACCTCCAGCCTCGGTGGCATGGGGAGGAGCGGCGTCGAGAATGATCAACTCCCATGCATTGCTGCCACCGCTAGGCGGGATATCCGAAGTATCCGAGTTTTGCAAAGCCGGCTTCTTCTCTGCCCCGGCCATCCCCTGAACACCGGCGGCGGTCACCGTTCCTGCCAACAGTTTGCTGAAGCTCCGTCTGTTCATATCCCTGCCCTGTTGCTATCACACCACAACCCGGGGACCCCATGAAACTTTCGCGACCGATGAATGAAGATCGACAACAAAAAAATGGGCTGCCTCGTTCAAGAGGCAGCCCCTCACGGCAAATCGCTTACTGAATGGTTACGGTCAACGATGTGCTGCCAGTGATGTTCGCGTTGCTGCTGTCAACCGCGTTGATGGTAACGGTATAGGTCCCGGCCGGAGCAGCGCCTGCGGGTCCGCCGCCACCGCAACCCAGCCCGGCACCTACGCTGAGGAAGACCAGCATGCCCAACGCCACCGGCCATCTCTTTCGCCGGATACCGGGGATGAGCAGTAAGAGAATGCAACCCGCTGCTGTTCCTCCGGCCGCTGCAATCCGCCCTGCCGTCTTGCGGAAGTTGCCCGCGGGACCCTTCTGCAGATTTCCAGTAGCAGAGATGGTGGTGATGGTGATGCGTTGTGGTGCCGGTGCCACCCGAAGACAATGCGACGCTTGCCGTCTGCGAGCCCGCACTGCCGAATCCATAGTTTGCATCGAGCGTACTGGCTGAGGCAGTTACGGTGGCCGTCCCGCTGTATCCTCCGGTCGATGTAAGGGTGATGGTCGAGGTTCCGCTGTTGCCCGGCGCCGGTGAAGAGATAGTCATAGCGGTGGCCGAAAGCGTAATGCCCGGGTTGCTGACCGTCGCCGTTGTCGTCCCCATCGAGGTTGCGTTAATGGTGTCCCCGCCATACGTAGCGGTGATTGTATCGGTACCGGCTACGAAGCCCAGCGATGCGGTGGCGTTGACTGTGAGCGATGCGGTGGCGGTATTGCCTGGCGCGATCGTCACCTGCTGGACTGTGCCTATCGTCTTGCCTCCCGTAGTGAACGTAAGCGGTCCCGGTAAGCGTGCCCGCGGTTCCAGTTCCAGTCACGGTAGCCGCCAGGGTGACGCTGCTGCCCAGGGGGAAGCTCGAGGGAGTGATGGTGACTGCGGTTGTGGTCGCCGCTGTTCCCTGGGCAACCACGCTTATCGTCTGACTGGAGCTGGTGGAACCGGTGTAGGTGCTACTTCCCGAGACGAAGGTTGCGGTAACGGAGTGCGTACCCGCCTGAGCGAAACTGGTCGTAAACGTGGCCGTGTAAGGCGCAGTGCCGGAGAGGGGCACTGCCTTTGGCGCCGTCGCATTCGTGTCTACATAGAAATTGACCGTGCCCGTGGGCGCTGTGGTCAGAGTATTCGGAGTAACAGTAGCGGTGAAGGTTAACTGGTCATTGATTGCCACGGAATTCCCGGGCGCGACGGTCAGTGCTGTCTTGGTGCCGGTGGCGGCCACCAGGGCGGCAAACGCCGTTGCCAGGTTGTTGGCATCGATCGATCCCAGTCCGGTGGCCAGGTCATAGCCGGTCGCGGCCGTATAACCAATCACAGGGTTAGAACCGCTGGGGCAATTGGTCGAACCGGTAGTGCAGGGCACCTGATTGTTTCCGGTGGTGATGTCGTGAAAAGCCGAAGCATAGGTGGTTGCGTTCGCGGCTAATTGGTAGAGGGCCGGATTGATGTTTCCCAATCCGCCACCGGACGCCAGCTTTTGCTCAATGATCGAAAGCAGACCAGCAAAAGCAGGGGCGGCAAAAGAAGTTCCGCCGGCGGAGGTGAGATTGTTGTTGTCGGATTGGCCTACATCTGCTATGCGAAAACTGGTCGCCTGGCAACTGGAGACGTAGTTATTCCCGCTGGTCACGGTCTGCACCTGGGTGCAGTAGAGATAGCCGTCGTGGTCCGGAGAAGAATTGAGTGAGATATCCGGCACATCGCGGTGCGAATCGGCCGGAATGCCGGCTACTCCGGTTTGCCACGAAGGCTTGGGCCACAACGCGCTCACACCGCCCCCGCCCGCGGAAAGACCGCCTCCATTGGCAATCGAGAACGTAGTGTCGTTCCACGCCATCTCCGGAATATACGACTTAGCGGAAGTGATCAAATCGTCGCTGACATTGCCGCTGCCATTCGCGCTCCAGTATGTGCCGGCGCCGGTCTGCGGATTCTGAGCCGTGCCATCACCCATGAATTCGCTACCGCCCAGGTCGGTCACGTAAGCACTGCTTCCTGGATAGTCCACGGCCAGACCCTGGGTTGCCGAGGTAATGGTTTGCGTATTGCTACTATCGCAGTCCGCTGCGCCGGTATCTCCGGCAGCTAACACCACTGTCTGTCCCTGACTGTTTGCTTGCGCCAGCAAGCTCTCGATCGTGTTTAACGTTGCGGTTGGAAACCCCGGCTCACAAGCGCCGTAGCTTTGGCTGATGATGGGAATGGTGATGCCGTTGATCGGATTTTGAATTACGTACTGCAGTGAAGTGAAAACATTGTCTGAATTGACGAGCACGATGGACGCTGCGGTGGCCACCCCACCGGACCACTCCAGGTCCAGATCGGTTTCTGATAAGTCATTGGAGGCCGCACCCTGGGCCACGGTTAAAGGAATCGAACCGGGGACAGTGACCACCATGGGATCGTTGGCCGGCAGGCCGGCTGCCGCGCGAAAATCAGTAATGTCGGCGGGAACGATATCGGTTTGGCCCATCACCGCGATGGTTACGCCTTTGCCTGTGTTTCCCGCCTGATAAAGCGGGTTGACGTCATAGATGACGGCAAAATCCCCTGGCGCCACGTAGTGTTGTCCTGTGAGACCCGAGGTAAAATGCGGATTGCTGGAGGCTTCCCTGCTTTTCGCGAATTGCAATCGCGGTTTCAAGCGAAAGTCATCGAGACCGCGAACACTGCTCACCGTGGCGGCAAAGGCGCTGGGAAGCGAAATCTGGGTCGCGTTGGCAAAGTGGGTTTCGCCATCCACGCTGTAATTATGAATTTGCGTCTGGAAAGCTCTTTCGACCGCAGCGATATTGCCACTGAAAGAAATGGCATTGTTGCTCGGGGGAATCGAATTGACGGTGAATCCCTCTTGCTGCAACCAGGCCGAGACCTTGTCCAAATCCGCCGCGCTCATCCCGAACAGCTGTCCAAACTGCGCCTGGGTTAGCCATTTGTGGTAACTCGGTGAAGCGGGGTCCTGTTGCGCCTGCAACAGCGCCTTGCAGGCTCGCTTCCTGCGCCTCGGTGCGCTTGAAGTTGATGGTCATGGACTCCGAGGACTTTGGAATTGTCGGCCACCCCCTGTTCGAATTCAGCTTTCGCCAAGGGATGCAAACTTCCCGTCAGCGGCGACATGCTGACGTTATCGATCGGCTGAACAATCCGATCCTGAAGAACAACCTGAGCCTGGGACACCTGGGAAAGGGCAAATACACCAAGCAGCAGAGAAAAGGGCACGGAGAGGATGTTGCAGAGTTTGCGCAAAGGGCTTTCTCCTAGGGTCGGAGCTCAATCACGGGAGCTCAAGGTGAGTCTTCAACGGTCAACGCCTATTATCCGTTATCCGTTAGACGCATCAAATGAAAAAGGTTGGTCAGACCAGTCAATATTCATAGAGGAGCAGTGTCTCTCGCAGCGATGTCGCTGTGCAAGTTACTTGTTGCCTTCCGTGGACACAGACGTCAAAAAAGAACCCCGGGTTTACGAAGTTCCAAAAAATGCGCTGGGGAGGGAATTCCGGATCATGACGGTAATCCGGGTATTACCGGTTTTACAGGCACCCAAAAGGTAAAGGTCGCCCCCTGGTCGCGATGGCTGACAACTTCGATTCCCCCACTGTGCGCACGAAGAATCGCCTTGGCAATGGCCAGGCCCATCCCTGTACCATGCAAAAGCCGGTGCCGGCTGCCGCGGTAAAACTTGTCGAAGATGTAGGCCTGCTCGGCATCATCGATTCCCTGCCCCTGATCGGTAATGCTTACCAGCAGGCGGTCGTTTTCGAGCACGGCCGCGATGCGCACCGGAGAGCCGGCGGGAGAGTAACGCGCGGCATTCTCCAGCAGATGGCGGAGGACGCGGCGGATCAGTTCCCTGTCGAGCGAGATGGCGGCATGGTCGGGCGGCAAATCCACCATCACCGGACGACCGCGCAAGAGTGCGCGGCAGTCCTCGAGCGCCATGTCAATCACCGCCTGCAACCGCTGCGGTTCTAAGCGCACCTCAATGCCGTCGGTATCGAGCTGGGCCATTTCCACCGCCTGACCGATCAGCCGGTCCAGGCGTGCGCTCTCCTCATCGAGAATTGCGAACATCTCGTGCCGCTGGCTTTCTTCGAGCGAGGGCTGCGATAACAGGCTGGTCGCCGCCGCGCGTATGGCGGTCAACGGCGTACGTAGTTCATGGGTCACCGAATCGAGCAATGCGCTGCGCAAGCGTTCTCCCTCGCGGGCCGCTTCCACCCGGCTGAAACGATCGAGCGCCGTGGCTCGCTCCAGGGCAATGGCCAGCAGGCCGCCGATAGCGTCATACAATCCATCGGAGTAACCCGCTTTGTGTCATGGCAATCGATCCACTCGCGCGCATGCCCAGCACCAGGGGAACGATGCATACACCGTCTTTTCGTGGCCGCGGACCATCCGGCAACCGCGCGGCGGCCCGCAGGTCATCCAGCGAAACAAACGATCGGCGAGGATCAGAAGAGTACGCGGTGTCGTTTTCAGTGAGGTAGAGGGTGACTGCGTCGAAAGCGAAGATAGAGGCCACCACATGCGGCGCGTGACTCGCAACGTCGTGCAGGTTCTCTTCCATCAATAGCTGATTACTGAACTCATAAAGCCGCTGCAGTTCATTTCGCCGGACTTCGCTCAGGGCAGTCTGCCGCCGTTCGTTTTCCGAGATCTTGCTGATGAAAATGGCAGACCCAAGAAACGAGATCAGCGCGATCCAGTTTTGTGGGTCGGCGATGGTGAAGCTGCCAATCGGGGGCAGGAAAAAGAAGTTATAGAGCAGGGTGCAGCCGACGGAGAGGCAGACGGAATAGACCAACCCCCAGCGAAACGCCGCCATCTGTACCATCACCAGGAAGGTGAGAGCAACGGTGGTCTGGTTTACATGGAGTATTCTGCGATAGACCAGCACCACCAGCAGGGCGGCCGAGGTCATCGCCACAAAACGAAAGACGAGCACCCGAGACCGGGAGAGACGCACAGTGGCGATCATATCGTAGCCTTGCCGCGCAGAGGATGGAGATGGCAGAACGAGTCCTGGTAGTAGATGACGAGGCCCAGATCACGCGGGTACTGCGCACCGCGCTTTCCGCCCAGGGGTATGACGTCCGGGCGGCCAACGATCCCGAAGAAGCCCTTCGTCTGTTTGAGGAGTGGAGTCCGGACCTGATCGTGACCGATCTGATGATGCCGGGCATGAGCGGCGTAGAACTTTGCCGCCGGGTACGCAGCAAGACCGCAACCCCCATCATTGTGCTGTCGGTGCGTGACCAGGAGCGATCAAAGGTAGAGGCACTCGACGCAGGCGCCGACGACTACGTGACCAAGCCGTTCAGTATTCAGGAGTTGCTGGCCCGCGTTCGGGCCCACTTGCGGCGCGCGCCGGAACGTACGGCGGATGCGCCCATCGAGATTGGCGACTTTGCCATCGATGCCGCCGCGCATACGGTAACCGTAGGCGGCAACAGCCTGCACCTGACGCCAACGGAGTTCGATCTGCTGCTTTACATGGCACGCAACGCGGGCAAGGCGCTCACCCATCGTGCTCTCCTTACCGCGGTCTGGGGTGGCCAGTCGGCACATCAGCCGGAATATCTGCGGGTCTTTATTGGTCAACTTCGCCGCAAGCTCGAAGCCGAGGGTCCGCGGCAGTATATTCAGACCGAGCCCTGGGTTGGTTATCGTTTTCTCCCCGAAGGCGTCCCGGAATAGAAAGCCGGGGCACCCGGATGGTGAGAGCAACAGCAGGTCCCTCCACTCCGCTACGCTCCGGTCGGGATGACAATTCTGTTGTTAAAACCGATATCTGCGTCGCAAACAAAATTGTCATCCCGACCGGAGCGTAGCGGAGTGGAGGGACCTGTTGTTTTACCCGAACCTCACCCACAGCCCTCCTCAGCTCCAGCCGCCATCTTTATGAATTCCTTATCTCTCGCTTACACCCCCTTTAGTACAGTGGCGTTCCACTAAAACTATGCAGGATCTGCTGATGATTGTGTTGACTACTGTGTTCTTCGCCGTCGCCCTGCTCTATGTTCGCGGCTGCGAAAAGTTGAGGTAATGCCTGACATGTCCCATACCACGCTGATCGTGCTGATCCTCACAGTCGCGACCCTGGTCTACCTGGTGATCACGCTGCTGTATCCGGAGAAATTCTAGAATGACTGCCAACGGCTGGCTGCAGTTTGCGGTGTTCTTTGCTGTGTTGCTGCTGCTCATGCGCCCCCTGGGCCTCTATATCGCGCGCGTGGTTGAAGGAGAAAAGACATTTCTCGATCCGGTGCTCCGGCCGATCGAAAGGCTTCTCTATCGCGTTTGCGGCATCCAGGCAGACCAGGAGATGAGTTGGCAGCAATACTCGGTGGCGATGTTGATCGTCAGCTTCGTTTCCCTATTGCTGACTTACCTCATCGAACGGCTGCAAGGCCTGCTGCCATGGAATCCGCAGCATCTCGCCGGGGTGGCTCCGGCGCTTGCCTTCAACACTGCCGTCTCGTTCACCACCAACACCAACTGGCAGTCGTATACGCCCGAAACCACCATGAGCTACTTCACCCAAATGGTGGGCCTGGCCTATCACAACTTTTTGAGCGCGGCCATCGGCATCGCGGTCGCCGTTGCCCTGGTGCGCGGGATCGCGCGCAAGCAATCAACAACCATCGGCAACTTCTGGGTGGATACTACACGCGTCATCCTTTGGATCCTGCTGCCGATCTGCCTGGTGGTTGCGCCGGTGCTGATTGGCCAGGGTGTCATACAGAATCTCAAGCCCTATACCGCCATCACCACCTTGCAGCACGGCACCCAAACGCTGGCCCAGGGACCAGTGGCCTCGCAGGAAGTGATTAAGGAACTAGGCACCAACGGCGGTGGCTTCTTCAATGCCAACAGTGCCCACCCGTTTGAAAATCCCACCCCCTTCAGCAACTTCATCGAGATGGGACTGATCTTGCTGATCCCTGCCTCGCTGACCGTCACCCTGGGAAAGATGACTGGTTCCTCCGGTCACGGCTGGGCAGTTTTTTCCGCCATGGCCATCCTATTCATCGCTGCGTACACGGTTTGTTACTGGGCGGAATCGCGGCCACATCCTCTGCTGCACGGGGTCGACCAGAAGACCACGCTGGTCAACTCCGGCGGCAACATGGAAGGCAAGGAGGTGCGCAACGGCATATCGCCATCGGCGCTCTTTGCCGTCTCCACTACCGACACCAGTTGCGGCGCGGTCAACTCCGCGCACGACTCATTTACCCCGCTCGGCGGCATGGTGCTGATGGTCGACATCATGTTGGGCGAGGTGGTCTTTGGCGGTGTGGGCTCCGGACTGTACGGGATGCTGATCTTCGTCGTGCTCTCGGTCTTCATTGCCGGCTTGATGGTTGGTCGAACTCCGGAATATCTGGGCAAGAAGATCGAAAGCTACGACGTGAAGCTGGCGATGCTTTTCGTGCTCATTTTTCCCTTCATCATCCTGGTGCTGTCCGCCATTGCGGTGCTCTATCCAGTCGCTCTCGCCAGCCTCAACAACGGTGGGCCTCATGGCTTTTCCGAGATCCTTTACGCCTATCTGTCGACTGCGGGCAACAACGGTTCGGCCTTCGGTGGCCTCAGTGCCAACACCAATTGGTACAACCTGACGCTCGCGTTCAACATGCTGGCAGGACGCTTTTTCATGAAGGTGCCGTTGCTGGCCCTGGCCGGCAACCTGGCGCTCAAGAAGAGCGTTCCACCCTCGTCCGGGACATTCCCCGTGAACACGACCTTGTTCACCGTGCTGCTGGTAGGCGTGATCCTGATCGTCGGCGCATTGACGTTCTTTCCCGCATTGAGCCTTGGCCCCATCCTTGAACACCTGCTGCTGCATGCGGGAAAAACCTTTTAGAGGGTTGCACGGAGAAAACGACATGGCAGAAAAACAAAGTCTGTGGAACCCCGCGATCCTGCGTCAAGCGTCGATCGACGCATTGAGAAAGCTTGACCCGCGCCTGATGGTGAAGAACCCCGTCATGCTGGTGGTCGAGATCGGCAGCGTGCTCACCTCCATCCTGTTGGTACAAGGAATTCTCACTCACCAGGGCAGCTTTGCCTTCAACCTTCAGATCACCTTGTGGCTGTGGTTTACCGTCCTGTTTGCAAATTTCGCTGAGGCGATGGCGGAGGGCCGGGGCAAAGCCCAGGCCGACACGCTGCGCAAAGCCAAAGGCGAAACCATGGCGGTTCGCCTGAAAAGCGAGAGCAAAGACGCGGAACGGGAGCAGGTTTCGAGTGCTGCCTTGCGCTCCGGCGACATCATCTATGTCGAGGCCGGCTTCTACATCCCCGGGGATGGAGAAGTCATCGAAGGCGTCGCTTCTGTCGACGAGTCGGCCATCACCGGAGAATCCGCGCCGGTGATCCGCGAAGCGGGCGGTGACCGCTCCGCGGTAACGGGTGGAACCAAAGTGCTTTCCGACTGGATCATAGTCAAGATCACTTCCAATCCGGGCGAGACCTTTCTCGACCGCATGATTGCCCTGGTCGAAGGCGCCCAGAGGCAAAAGACGCCCAATGAGATTGCCCTCAGCATCCTGCTCTCCGGGCTCACCATTATCTTTCTGCTGGCCGTGGCCACTCTGCAGCCCATCGCCGTGTATTCCCAGGCGCCGCAGACCATCTTTGTGCTGGTCTCACTGCTGGTCTGCCTCATTCCCACGACTATCGGGGGTTTGCTCTCCTCGATCGGGATCGCAGGCATGGACCGCCTGGTGCAATACAACGTGCTTGCCATGTCTGGCCGCGCAGTCGAAGCAGCGGGTGACGTCGATACTCTCCTGCTGGATAAGACCGGCACCATCACGCTGGGCAACCGCCAGGCGACCGAGTTCATTCCCGCGCCGAACATCAGTTCCGAGCGATTGGCGGACGCGGCCCAGCTTTCGTCGTTTTCCGATGAAACCCCAGAAGGCCGTTCGATCGTTGTGCTGGCTAAGCAAAACTTCGGCATGCGCGGCCGTGACCTCACTTCCCTGCACGCCGAGTTTGTTCCCTTCAGCGCGCAGACGCGCATGTCCGGAGTTAACTTCGCCGGCCACGTCATCCGCAAAGGCTCGGTTGATGCCATCACGCGTTTCCTGGTCGAACAAGGATCGAACCTGCCGCAGAAGGTGCGTGAAAGCGTGGAACAAATCGCGGGTATGGGTGGCACCCCGCTCGTAGTGGCGGAAAACACGACTGCGCTGGGTGTGATTTATCTCAAAGACATAGTCAAGGGTGGATTGAAGGAGAGGCTGGCCAGGCTGCGCGAAATGGGCATCCGCAGCATCATGATCACTGGAGACAATCCCCTGACCGCAGCTGTAATCGCCCGCGAGGCTGGTGTTGACGATTTTCTGGCCGAGGCAAAACCTAAGGACAAGATGGACCTGATCCGCCGCGAGCAGGCCAAGGGAAAATTAGTCGCCATGACTGGGGACGGCACCAACGATGCCCCGGCTCTGGCCCAGGCCGACGTGGGCGTGGCCATGAACTCGGGCACCCAGGCCGCCAAGGAAGCCGGCAACATGGTCGACCTGGACTCGAACCCTACCAAGCTGATCGAAATTGTTCAGATCGGCAAGCAGCTGCTCATGACCCGCGGGGCGCTCACCACCTTTTCCATAGCCAACGACGTGGCCAAGTATTTCGCCATCATTCCGGCTATGTTCGCCGGCGTCTTTCCGGTGCTCAATCAGCTGAACGTCATGCACCTGAGCACGCCACACTCGGCAATTCTCTCTGCGGTGATCTTTAACGCGCTGATCATCGTCGCCTTGATTCCCCTGGCCCTGCGCGGAGTTAAATATGAACCCCGGTCGGCACAGGCATTGTTACGGCGCAACCTGCTGGTGTACGGAGTGGGCGGGGTGATCGTTCCCTTCATCGGGATCAAACTCATCGACATGTGTCTAACCGGCCTGGGCTTGTCCTGAGACGGAGTTTATCTATGCTGCGCAATGAATTGAAGATCGCCAATCCTCGCTTTACCCTGCTCACCGCGCTGCTGCTGGGTATCCTGTATCCACTCGCCGTCACCGCCATCGGGCGTTTCGCATTTCGCCACCAGGCCGACGGAGCATTGATTTTTACCAACGGCCAGGTCATAGGCTCACGGTTGATCGGGCAGAGCTTTACCGGAGACCAGTATTTTCATGGACGCCCTTCGGCCGCCGGCAATGGCTATGACGCCACTTCTTCCGGTCCTTCGAACTATGCTGCCTCGAACCAGAAACTGATCAGCCGCATCGACGGCGACGTGGCTCACTACGCCGCAGAGAACAAGAATCAGCCGGTGCCGATCGATTTAGTGACTGCCTCGGGTTCCGGACTCGATCCGGACATCTCGCCCGCCGCGGCAATGTTCCAGGCGGCCCGTGTGGCCGATGCCCGGCATCTGCCGTTGGCAACCGTACGCGCTTTGGTAGAACGCCACGTGCAGCCACGCCAGTTTGGTTTTCTAGGGGAAGAGCGAGTGAATGTCCTTCTGCTTAACCTGGATCTTGACCGGCTTGGCCGTTGAGAGGCTGGAGTCCCTTCTCTTGCAGACCGCGTCCCTTCAGGGAAATCGTTTCGCTTACCTGGGAATGCACCCCCACTCAGTCCCGTCGGGTGGCCCATTCAAGCCCGCCTTTTGGGCTTGAGTGGGCTAGGCACCTAACGCAGAGATTTGTCCCCGCTCCAAATTGCAGAGCCGCCCCGAACTGCCTTTAAAAATGGCTCTCACGACGGTAGAGGAGTGGAGGAAGTCAGGGGCTGTTTGGAATGCTGCTATGACGCACACCAACCGCCTATAGCATCGGGGGATTACATGGTTTGCGAATCGAGACATCCACCCATCCCCGTTTCAAGAACACCCAAAACACGACCGCCCCGGCCTTGCCTGGGCAAAGCGGGGCGGTCAGCAACAGGGACGGCACACAGCAAGTGTGAAACCGCTTTAGAGGCGAATACCGGTTGGTTCGAGCCGCCTAGACTGCTTCGCTGTACTGCTCGACGTACTCGTTGGCTTCCTCTGGCTCGGCTTCCTTGTGGGCGGCAACCGGTTCTTTTTTCGCCGGTTGCACTGAGTCGGTGAGGTCAACGTAGCCTTGCAGCGTGGCGTTGTCTTCAATCGACAACCGTGCGGCAGAGATGTCTCCGATGAAAACTGCGGAGTGCTTCAATTCGGCACGGCCGCTTGCCTTGACACTGCCCTCGACGCGGCCAAAAACCACCAGGTCGCCGGCGATGATGTCGGCATGAATCACACCGTTGGCCCCGACGGTCAGCCGTTTGCCCGTCAAGGTGATGTTGCCTTCCAATACTCCGTCGAGGAAGAAGTCTTCCTCACCCGACACTTCCCCGCGAATGCAAATACCCTTCCCGATCACCGTCCCCGAACTGTTCATCATTGGTGGTGCCCTCCGATTGCCACAACTGTATGGGTCGCAAGAGGGGGTCGCAATCACCGAAACGTCGCAGATGGTTCCTTTGGTGACACGGTGCCATTTAAGGTAGAGAGGGAAAGAATCTGCCTGCCGGCCGGGTCAAAGTTCGCCGGCGCAAGCCACTGCTCGAAGCTCGCCTTGCGCAGGGGCCATTCCGAATCCAGCATGGAAAACCACGCGGTGTCGCGGTTGCGGCCCTTGACGATCATGTGCTGGCGAAAGACTCCCTCGAAGACGAAGCCCAGGCGCAGGGCAGCGCGGCGGGAGGGCTGGTTGAAGGCATTGCACTTCCATTCGTAACGGCGATAGCCCAGATCCTCGAAAACGTGGCGCGCCATGAGATACATCGCCTCGGTTGCGCCGCAACTCCGCTGCAGAGCGGGAGTAAAAATAATGTTGCCAACCTCGATCACCCGGTTGGCAGGATCAATCCGCAAGTAGGAAGCCTGCCCGACCGGAGTGCCGGTGGCGTTTTCCACAATGGCGAAGAAGAGCGGGTCGGTAGATTGTTGTTTCTTATCGAATGCAGCGTCAAAATCTGCCCGGCTGCCGAACGGACCGTCGCCCATATAACGCCACAGGTCCTCCTTTTCCGGCGCCGTGGGTGGCTTGGTAAAGTGACTCTGCCTGGGCCGGCCGATCGAATGGCCGAAGGGTGACTACCCGGCCGGCAAGCACAGCGGGTTGCGGCCGGGGAGCCGGAGAAGGGTCGACCGCAATGCCGATCTCGCTCATGCACCGATACTAGCAAGAGCAAGATATCACTCTCCCGGAGTAGTACCCGGCCCGCGTCTGTACTTCCAGGTCCTTCTTCTTAGCGGTCAAATGAATGGAGTGGTAGCCGCTTTCCTGGTCCTTGGGCGGCGTATAACCCAACATGAACTGGGTGCGCAATTCCTCGGCGATCTGGGCATAGATGTCGTCCACCGAATCCTTCTTTTTGGCTTCGAAGTACCGTCCCCCAGTCTCCTGGGCGATGCGCTGGAGGGTCTTCTTGCCGTTAGGGCGGTTATCCTGCTGCCGGGGATAGTTGCCCCCTCCCGGATAGCCGCCGCCAGGGTACCCACCACCCGGATAGCGGCCTCCTGGATAGCCACCTCCCGGGTAACCACCGCGCCTTCCCATGCCGGGATTGTCTCCGTAATCGTGGTCCTCATGCCCCCCTATATAGATGGTGTAGACCACGGTCTCGGCTTTCTGGGCTGACTCGATCGCGCTGTTCACGGTTTCCTGACTTCCCCGATCTTCTCCATCGGTCAGGACAACGATTGCCTTGCGGCCGGTCTGCTTTTTCGTTATTTCGTCGCAAGCCAGAAAAATGGCGTCGTAGAGCTTGGTGCCCCCGCCTCGCCCACCCCGGTGCGACCCGGAGCCCTGATCGCTGGTTTGGACACTCTCCACCGCCTGCTGCGTGTCGATAAGGCCCACCGCTTTCTCCAGCTTGGCGTGGTCGGAGGTCAGGTCCTGCAACAGCTCGATCTCGCGATCGAAGTGGATCACAAAGGCGCGATCCACCGGCCTGGTGATCATCTGGTCAAGAAAGCTCCTGCTGGCGCTGCGTTCCCGGTCGATATTGTCGCGTTCGCTCATGCTGGTATCGACCAACAGACCCACGGTTAGGGGTAGATTCGTCTCTTGGCTGAAGTAGCGGATAGATTGTGGCTTGCCGTCCTCTTGCAGCTCAAAATCATCTTTGGTGAGATCGCGAACGATTTTGCCCTTCTTGTCGCGGACGGTCACCGGCAACGTGACCACTTTTACGTTGACCGGAATCGTGGTTACGGGCGAGGCCGGGCTCTGAGCCGCCGGCGCGGCAGCGGGCGGCGGGCCACTCGAGTTCTGGGATTGGAGCGCTGGAGCCAGAAGGAGCAAGCAAAATAACGGGGGGATACGCGTCAGACCCATGCCCACCTTAGACGACACCGGCGTTCGTCTTGTCACCTTTCATCCGCATAGACGGGGATCCAGTCTATCCGGTTTGCAGTTGATAGCCGGGCATGATCGCGTCAGCATTGGATCGATACGCTTATCCCATCCAAATCGGCTCCCCAGACAAAGTGGCAGAATATGGCGCTTTCAGACTTGCCAAAACACGAGGAACAGATGCGTTACCCAGGCCTTCGAGTGTGAATACTCCTTAGTTCCTTCTC
This sequence comes from uncultured Acidobacteriaceae bacterium, assembly GCA_963838445.1. Taxonomy (GTDB): domain Bacteria; phylum Acidobacteriota; class Terriglobia; order Terriglobales; family Acidobacteriaceae; genus PALSA-350. The sequence goes on along the minus strand of CAWIRT010000046.1, from coordinate 416,980 downwards.
AAGACCGCCCTCAAAGTAACCACCGACCCTCTTCGCTCCGAAGGCATTAAAACTCTGTAAGATCAGACGGTTGGGTTCGGGTCGCCGGACGGAACGGACCGCTGGAGCGTGGCATGGCAAAGATATTAGGCTCAATCCAGAAAAATCAGGATGGGCTCCTGGAAGAGTGGTTGCGAGGGATCAAGGGCGGTATTCGCAGACGCGATTTGATCGATGAACGTGAATTGAGGTCGCAGGCGACGGAAATGCTGGCGGCAATTTGTGCCGTTCCCAAGGAGGCCCCGCTGGATGACCTGAATTCGGCTGCCTGGCAGCCTGTTAAGGATTTGCTCGCGAGTTTATCTGCCTCGCGAGCCGTTCAGGGTTTCACGCCGTCGGAAACAGCGACGTTCGTCCTGTCTCTGAAGGCTCCTATCTTTGATTTGATTCGCAAGCAATCCGGAAGCGACACCGACCTGATGTTCACGGACCTCTCAACCGCTGGTGATTTCCTCGACAAGCTGGCACTTCACACTACGGACAGCTACATCCAAGGACGCGATCAAGTGATCCACCGGCAACAAGAAGAAATGCTGGAACTCTCGACTCCGGTAGTGACTTTGTGGGACGGGATAGTTGCGCTTCCATTGATCGGCACGCTGGATAGCGCAAGAACCCAGGTGGTAATGGAATCCCTTTTACAGGCAATCGTACACACCAACTCCCGCTTTGCCATCATCGACATTACTGGCGTGCCCACGGTCGATACCCTGGTCGCACAGCACTTGCTCAAGACCATCACGGCCGCGCGATTGATGGGTGCAGAATGTATCCTGAGCGGCATCCGTCCGCAAATTGCGCAAACCATCGTTCACCTCGGCATAAACCTTGAAGACGTGATTACCAAGGCTCGGCTGGCAGATGCCTTCCGGTTGGCGCTGGAGCGGAGTGGGCGGACTGTGACGCGGATCGCGCAGCCAAATGGTGTTACCTCGTCCACCTCACGGGGGCTATAGCCAGTGGACCGAATACCTATCCTGCGCATGGGGAACTTTCTCCTCGTCACCATTCAAGTCGATATGCATGACAAGCTCGCGCTGACGCTTCAGGATGATCTGACAAACAGGATTGCCGAAGTGGGAGCGCGCGGCGTGCTCATTGATATCTCTTCGCTTGAAATTGTGGATTCCTTCATTGGTCGAACGCTCGCCAACATTGCATCGATGGCCAAGGTTCTCGATGCACAGACTGTCGTGGTAGGCATGCAGCCGGCCGTGGCTATCACCCTGGTGGAGCTAGGCATGTCGTTGCCCGGTATCCGGACCGCGCTCAATGTGGAATCGGGAATGCAATTTCTTAAAGAGACAGCTGCTGCCTACGGTGAGGATGAGGCCTATGACGGGGATAGTGCAAAGAGCTGAAGTACTCCCCATCAAGGACTCTTCCGATGTGGTGTTTGTACGCCAGCGGGTTCGTGTGTGGGCAACGGAACTGAAGCTGAGCCTGGTCGATCAGACCAAGATTGTCACGGCTGCGAGCGAGCTTGGACGTAACACACTCGAGCACGGCGGCGGCGGCGAACTCGAAATAGCCGAATTGAGCAACGGCATCCGCAAAGGCATCCGGCTGACTTTTTCCGACAAGGGCCCTGGTATTGAAGACGTAAAGCTGGCGCTCACCGATGGCTTTACGAGCAAACAAGGCATGGGCCTCGGCCTCGGTGGCAGCAAACGCCTGATGAACGAATTCGAAATTAAGACGGCGCCGGGTGAAGGCACTACGGTCACCGTAATTCGGTGGAAATAATGCTGCCAGCCACCGTGGCAGTGCCCATCAGCACAGTCGATTCCAGCCAGACGGGATATGCGCGGCGGCAGGCGTTATCACTGGCGGGACGGATGGGTCTGGGTGAGCTCCGACAGGGTCAGCTTGCCATCATCGTCACCGAGGCCGCCGCAAACATAGCAGCGCACGCGGGACGCGGGGAAATCGTTCTGGTCCCCTGGCGATTTGGAAAAGACTCCGGCATCGACGTTCTGGCGCTGGATAATGGCAAAGGTATCGCCGACGTGGGCCGCTCGCTCGAGGATGGCTATTCCACAGCCGGCTCATCTGGCCAGGGCCTCGGAGCCATGTCGCGGATGGCCGCCGCTTTGCAGATTTACTCTGCATCCAGTGGCGGAACCGCCTTGTTTGCCCGGGTCGTCATGGAATCTGCCACTGCAGATCAGACGTCTGACAGCTATGCCGTGGGAGCTTTTTCGCTCGCCATGAACGGGGAAAGAGAATGCGGCGACGCGTGGAGCGCCGATTTCACGCCAGACCGCAGCATCTATATCGTTGCCGACGGTTTAGGACATGGCCCGTCGGCCGCCGAAGCAGCCCAGGAGGCAGTACGGGTTTTTCAGGCAGCGCCGCACCTTCCGCCGGTGCGCATTCTGACCGACGCACACATGGCGCTGACGAAGACGCGAGGCGCTGCCGTTTCCATCGCCGAAATTCTTCACGATAAGGCGGTCATCAACTACGCGGGCGTGGGCAATATTGCGGCCGCGATTTTTGACGGGAACAAGACGCGTAGCATGGTCTCGATGAACGGAACCCTGGGCCATTCGGTCGGCCGCATCCAGCACTTCTCCTACCCATGGCAAAAGACCTCCGCGCTCATCATGCACTCCGACGGGCTGGCGACGCGCTGGAATCTGGATCAATACCCAGGCTTGTCGGCCCGTCATCCGGCACTGCTGGCGGGCGTTCTCTATCGGGATTTCAGCCGCCGCCGTGACGACGTTACAATCCTTATTTCACGGGTGTAAGAACGAATGAGCGATACCTTGACATTGTCGCCATTGACCGTCCGGCTTCGCAACGAGCGGCATGTCGTACAGGCCCGGCAGCGCGCCCGGGATATAGCAGCCGTTCTCGGATTCGAGCATCAGGAACAGATTCGCCTGGCGACGGCGGCTTCAGAGCTTGCTCGCAATGCCTTCCGCTATGCCGAGGGTGGTTTCGTGGAGTTTTCGGTCACGGACGCCAGCCCGCAATTCTTCATAGTCCGTGTGGGCGACACCGGACCGGGCATTTCCAACCTGAATGAAATCCTGGCCGGCCGCTATGTTTCAAAGACTGGTTTAGGCAGGGGGCTCATCGGAACCAAACGCCTGATGGAGCATTTCAGTATCACCTCGACATCATCGGGCACGCTGGTGGAATTTGGAAAGCCCTTGCCGCCCGCGGTCGGGAGGGTAACGGCAAACTCGGCAAAATCGCTCATGATGCAGCTGGCCAATAGTGGTTCGGCAGATCCGTTTGACGAAATCGAGCGACAGAATCAGGAACTACTGAAGACACTGGCTGAACTGAAAGCAAAGCAGGAGCAGCTTGCAGACTTGAACCGTGAGCTCGAAGATACCAATCGCGGGGTGGTGGCGCTTTATGCCGAGCTGGAGCAACACGCCGATGATCTGCGACGCGTCTCGGATCTCAAAACAAGCTTCCTTTCCAATTTGTCACACGAGTTCCGCACACCCCTCAACTCCATTGCCTCGCTAAGTCGACTGTTGCTGGGTAGATTCGATGGCGATCTTTCCATTGAACAGGAGAGGCAGGTTACTTACATCCAGAGTTCGGCTGCAGAGCTTTCCGAAATGGTGAACGACCTGCTCGATCTGGCGAAAGTGGAAGCGGGCAAGATCGACGTTAAGCCGCGGCACTTCGAAGTGCGCGACTTTTTTGGAGCGTTGCGGGGCATGTTAAAGCCTTTGCTCGCTGGTAACAGCCTCGATCTGATCTTCGAGGCCGCTCCGGATCTACCTACCTTATATATGGATGAGGGAAAAATCTCGCAGGTGCTGCGTAACCTGATTTCCAATGCCTTGAAGTTCACGAAGAAAGGACATATACGGGTTTCAGCGGAGCTCGAATCCGGTGGATGGATTGTCTTCCGTGTAGCCGACACCGGTATAGGAATCGCACCTGAAGATCAGGAGCGCATTTTTGAGGAGTTTGTCCAGATAGAGGGAGAGTTGCAAGGCCGGGTGAAAGGCACCGGATTGGGCCTGCCCTTGTCGAGAAAATTGACCGACGTTTTGGGGGGCACGCTTTCAGTCGAGAGCGCTCTGGGAAGGGGTTCGACGTTTATTGTGCGTGTACCGGTGTCGGTGGGTGGGGCCGTTCAAGCGCCGATGCTATCAGCATCGCAAATGGAACTGGCGGACGCCGTTATATTGTTTGTTGAAGATAACCGCGAAACCAGCTTTGTGCACCAGGCCGCGATGAAGAGCAGCGGCCACCGGGCGGTGTTTGTCTCAAACATTTCCGAAGCGCGCGAAGCAATGAAGATCATGAAACCTGAACTGATCGTGCTTGATCGGCTGATTGACGAAAAAGACTGCCTTTATTACATCGATGAGCTGAGATCCCAAGGCTACGGCGGCCCCGTACTCGTTGTGAGTGTCGTGGACGACGAGAGATCTGCATTGGAGGCAGGCGCCACAAGGTTCGTGGTGAAGCCAGTGGCACCGTTCGCCTTGCTGAACGTTGTTCGTGAGCTCATCAAGGGGCAGCCATCCAAAACCATCCTTTTGGTGGATGATGACGAAGTTACGCGCTATCTGGTTGGCGGTGAGCTTGCCAAGTTGGGATATCGCGTTCTCGAAGCTCACGGCGGACGAGAGGCCATGAGTCTGATCTCGCGGGAAACTCCGGATGCAGTCGTCCTCGATATTGCCATGCCAGACATGAACGGATTCGAGGTGCTGCGGCAGATCCGGGATCATCCTTCCCTGCAGTCGCTCCCGGTGATCATTTATTCCTCGCGCGAATTTTCCAGCGACGAGCGAAAGGCCTTGTCTGACTCAGGCGCGCTCATCTATCCCAAGCAAGCGCCGAAGGGCGGGGCAAGCTCAAGCGGTTTAGTGGAAATGCTGCAGACCGCGGGCGTGCGGGCATGAGTTCGAATAAAGACACGATCCTGGTCGTCGACGACCGGCCGGCTAACCGATACGCCATTGTCCACGCGTTGACGCGTTCCGGTTTCCAGGTGATCGAGGCTGCGAGCGGGCGTGAAGCTCTGGAACTTGCAAAACAAGTACCAGCGGCGATCTTGCTTGACGTCAAATTACCGGATATTTTGGGATACGAGGTTTGCCGGCGCCTCAAATCCAATCCGCGCACGAATCATATACCGGTTCTGCAACTTTCCGCCGCGTTCGTGGACAACGAGAGCAGAGTGTACGCGCTAGAAAGTGGAGCAGATGCTTACCTCACCCAACCGGTTGAACCGAACGTTCTCATTGCGACGGTAAGGTCACTGGTAAAACTCCACGAAGCGGAATCTCTTGCCAAACTTGCTTCGAAGCAATGGCAAGCAACCTTTGACGCGCTCAGCGAAGGTGTAGCCCTGGTGGACATTTCCGGCGTTATTCAACGATGCAATCGAGCGATGACGGAGCTTCTGCAGCGCTCGTTTGCGCAGATCGAAGGCAGCAGGCTTGATGAGCTGCTGCGGGATACGCTGAGCCTTTCTTCCGTTGACGAAAACCTGGTGGGGCCCCTTGAGGTGTTCTCCGGATCTCAGTCTTTCCGGTTGAGCCTGGAGCCTGTTTATCTTGATGAAATCAAAACCAGCCGCATTCTCGTTCTGGCCGATATCACGCAGCAGAAGTTAGCGGAGCACTCAGCAATTCTCAATGAGCGTCTCGCGGCGACAGGCCGCATGGCCCATACCATCGCCCATGAAATCAATAACCCCCTCGAAGCGATCACCAATCTTTTGTTCCTTCTACGCGGCCCTGTGTCCGGATCTGCGGAGGGAACCGCGTACCTTGCATCCGCAGAAAAAGAAGTCGAGCGCGTTTCCCGCATTGCTCGCCAAATTTTATCTTTCCATCGCGAATCGGCGACGCAGGTGCCGGTTGACCTTTCCGAACTCATGGAAGACGTTTTGGCTCTCAACAACCGCGATATTTTCGAGAGACATCTTAAGATCGTCAAGCAATGGGAAAGTCCTGTCACGATACGTGGGTTCCCAGCTCAACTGCGGCAGGTGTTCTCTAACTTGATACGCAATGCAATCGAGGCCTCCGATGCCGGTGGCACGATCCGCGTCAGGATTTCGAGGAGTGTCCTCTATCGTGAGCCGAAAGGTGTCGGAGCTCGAGTCACAATCTCTGACAGTGGTGTCGGCATACCTCCAGACAGTCTAGTCAAGGTATTCGACGCATTTTTTACCACGAAAGAATTGAGAGGTTCCGGAGTTGGGCTTTGGCTCAGTCTGGCAATTGTCCAGGAGCATAGAGGGCTGATCCAGCTGCGGAGCAGTACACAACCGGGCCGCTCGGGCACTTGTATATCAGTGCTGTTGCCCGAGGGCGCTTCCTGAAACGCCCGTAGAAATGCCCCGCTGAGCTGGCGAGAGAGTCCACGGGCGCGGCCCGTTAACTGGCGTCCTGGAGTTCCTTTTCTGCCTGAGCCCGCTTTTCCTTCGACTCGGCTTCCGCCGCGCTACCACGCTCCTGCTTAGCCTGATTCGCCAGTTCCTGCGTGAGACGCTGTTCCGACTCTTTGCGCTTATCATCCCGTTCTGTCATGTGGGCTTCTCTCCTCAGTGGGTTGGGCGTGCTCCAAGGTATGATGCACTCTGCCCGACCTTCGAAACCGGCTTTCGTCGCCACCCGGACAGCTGGGCACATGGTCTATCCGTCCTGCTTCCAGCCTGCTCAATCGCAGTCCTTTTTCATCCACAGGCGAAGCAACGCATCCAGATTGGAAGCCATCATGCACATGGCGATCTTAAGCATTTGCGTTCGCTGAAAGTCTTCTCAGGGCTTCTTGCTCTTTCGCGCGCAAGCCATCACTAATTTCGCCTAAACCTGCATCACAGGTAAGCAGTACGTAACTCTTCAAGAGGTAAATATCATGGCGAATAAACTGGCGCTGGTTACTGGAGCGTCAAGCGGTATTGGACTTTCACTGGCAATCGATCTGGCCAAACGCGGATACGATCTGATTATCTGCTCAGCAGGCGATCGACTCAAGACAACGGCTCAACAACTTCAGGTCCCGGAGGTTGAAATTGTTGCCATCCAGGCTGACCTCGCAAGCAGTGAAGGCATTGAAAGTCTATGGAACGAGGTGACAGCCCTGGGAAGAAAGTTAGATATCGCCTGTATCAATGCGGGGGTTGGCGTAGGGGGATTGTTTGTCGAGACCGACCTCGACGCTGAACTAAATATGGTGGAACTGAACTGCGCCGGGACTGTGCATCTGGCAAAGCATGTGGTTCAGCACATGACGCTGCAGGGTGAGGGGAAGATTCTATTCACCGCCTCGATTGCCGGTGAGATGGTTGCGCCGCGAGAGGCGGTCTACGCCGCCACCAAAGCGTTTGTTCTCTCCTTTGCTCACAGTTTGCGTTACGAGCTCCGCGATTCGGGAATATCGATCACCGCGCTGCAACCCGGCCCAACAAACACCGACTTCTTCCATAGGGCTGGAATGGACGATACCGAGGTCGGATCCAAAGGTAAGGCGGAAAGCCAGCCGGACGACGTCGCTCGCCAGGGTATCGACGCGCTCTTGGCCGGCGATGACCATGTATATGCGGCTTCGATGAAAACCAAACTCGAAGGCAAGTTGGCCAATGTGGTGCCCGGCGCGATGAAGGGTGCCATGCACGAGAAGATGGCAAAGCCTCTGGAAGAAGAAAAGGCTGCGCGCTAGCTGCACGAGTTGCCTGTCGACTTCGCCAGACCGCGGATCAGGGTCGCCCCTGGTCCGCACATGCAAAAAAGGAAGCAACACGAGGAAAGATACATGGCTCTGCTGAACGAAGCACACATCGCGGGGAACGCTTCCCACGGTGCCACCGTCATCCAAAACGGGCGCTACCTTCCGCCACCCGAAGATAAGGACGGCAAGGTCTGGGTTCGCACCAGCGCGATCATTCAAGCCGCTCCCGATAAGCTGTATGCACTCTGGCGGGATATTGAGTCTGCCCCACGTTGGCAGGAGCAGCTGAAGCAAGTCATCAGGACTGGGGAGGGAACATCCCACTGGGTAATGTACCGTGGAGACAAAACTATCGAGTGGGATTCGAAATTGCTCGCCGATGAACCGGGCAAACGCCTCGCGTGGCGCTCTACAGGCGGTGACGTCGACACCGCAGGTGAGGTTATGTTTGAGCCGTCGCCTTCGGGCCGCGGAACGATGGTCACCGTACTGCAGGAGTTCAAGCTGGGCAAGCTCGCCAAGATGTGGGAGACGCTGACTGGAAGAAATCCAAAGCAAGGGGTGATCGAAAATCTTCGCTACTTCAAAGCGTTGGCGGAAACCGGCGAGATACCTCGAAACCAAGGGCAGCCGCATGGTCCTCGAGGCATCATCGGGAGCGGAAAGGCCTCGGCCTACGGCGAAACGATCGCCGTTCCCAACGGCAACCGACAGGCGAGCTAGTCACAATACCAGAATGGAGATGCAATGAAAGCTGTTTGCTGGATGGGAAAGAGCAAGCTCGAGACCCTGACGGTGCCGGATCCAACGATACTGAATCCGCACGACGCCATTATCAAAGTCACACGCACCGCAATTTGCGGATCAGATCTGCACCTCTTCGATGGATTTATTCCGACCATGGAGTCCGGAGATATTCTCGGCCACGAGTTCATGGGTTTGGTCGAGGAGGTCGGGCCTGACGTCTCCAACTTGAAGCGCGGTGATCGGGTCGTTGTACCCTTCACCATTGCATGCGGTAATTGCGGATTCTGCAAGAAGAAGATCTGGGCTGCATGCGACAACACGAATCCCAACGCCCACCTGATGGAAGCTGCCTACGGATATTCCGGTTCCGGTCTCTTTGGCTATTCGCACCTGATGGGCGGGTATGCGGGCGGCCAGGCGCAGTATGTGCGCGTGCCTTTTGCAAATGTCGGGCCACTCAAACTCGAGACCGATCTCGCAGACGAAAAAGTCCTGTTTCTCTCCGACATCTTCCCTACGGGTTATATGGCGGCAGAGAACGCGCAGATCCAGGATGGCGACACGGTGGCAGTGTGGGGTTGTGGACCTGTCGGCCAATTCGCTATCGCCAGCGCTTTTATGCTGGGTGCAGGACAGGTCATCGCAATCGATAGAATTCCGGAGCGGCTGGAGATGGCTCGTTCGGTCGGCGCCGTCACCGTCGACTATTCTCACGAAGGTCTCAGCGTGCTGACGGCGCTCAAGGACCTTACCGGCGGCATCGGCCCCGACTCCTGTATCGACGCAGTGGGTCTGGAATCGCACACAGGAGATTTACAGGGGGCATACGACACGGTGAAGAATGCCCTTCTCCTCGAAACCGATCGTCCGGCTGTGTTGCGCCAGGCGATTCAGGCGGTGCGCAAGGGTGGAACCCTCTCGATCCCCGGCGTGTACGGAGGGATGCTTGACAAGGTGCCGTTCGGCGCCGCGTTCGGCAAGGGGATCACCATGAAGATGGGGCAGACCAACATGCACAACTATATGAAGCCCTTGCTCGAGCGCATCGAAAAGGGACAAATAGATCCGAGCTATATCATTTCGCACCGCATTTCGCTCGACGAAGCACCAGACATGTATAAGGTATGGCGGGACAAAGAAGATCGCGTAACCAAAATTGTCATCGACCCATGGATGGAACGAAAAGCAGCTTGAACGGCAGCTCCGGACGAATCGCTTGGTGTAGGGAGCCTTTGTCATTTCTTTTCAATTCGCCTACCCGGTTCGCTGCTCTCACGGCAGACCGGGGCAGGCGGGATGACAAATTTTTTGTAAGAAGATGCCTAACAACGACCACAGGAATGGTTCTCAACAATCCATTAAGCTTGTCATCAGCCAGCGCCACCAATGCGCTGCTCTTTGGTCACCGGTCAGAGAAACGAAGTAAGCAAACCCGGCCCTCCCGCCCGTCAACTAAAGGGGCTCTGCGGCATTATCGTAAGGCGATACAACCCCAGTGAAACTTATCCGCATCATCCTCGGTATTGCGCGGTAGCTCGTGCGCATCCTCGTAACACAAGCCCAATCTCGCAGCGTTCAACCGCGGAGTAACAATGAGTACGCTCCCAATCGAGCAGCGCCTCACAGAGTTGTGGGAACGACCCAAGACGGTCAGAGGCTGGTTTGCGACCGTAGACCACAAGGAGCTTGGAATACGGTATGTTGTGACGGCGTTTGTCTTCCTTCTGGTTGGCGGCCTTGAAGCACTGTTGATGCGCATCCAGTTGTCCGGACCGGAACAGACGGTGCTTGGTCCGGAGAGCTACGATCAGATCTTTTCCATGCACGGCATCACCATGATTTTCTGGTACGCCGCGCCAATCCTTTCCGGCTTTGCCGTGTTCCTGGTTCCACTGATGATCGGCGCCAGAGACATGGCGTTTCCTCGATTGAATGCCTTCACCTACTGGGCATACCTCTTATCCGGCATTTTGCTTTACATCGCTCCAGCCATAGGCCAGGCGCCTCATGGGGGATGGTTTGCCTACATGCCGTATACAGGCATCCAGTTTTCTCCGAGCTATGGGCTGGATTTCTATGCTTTGTCGCTCATCTTTCTTACGATCTCGACGACCGGTGGTGCAGTGAACTTCATCGTCACAATCCTACGGCTGCGTGCTCCGGGAATGACGATCAGCCGCATGCCGCTCTTTCTTTACAGCACCCTCACGATTTCCTTTGCCATCCTTTTAGCACTTCCTGCCCTTACGGTTGCCTGCGTCTTTATGGAATTAGACCGGCGCTGGGGCACGCACTTCTTTCAAATTGCCAATGGCGGCGATCCCATACTTTGGCAACAGCTCTTCTGGTTCTTTGGCCACCCCTGGGTATATGTGATTTTCCTCCCCGCCACGGGAATGCTTTCCATGATCGTGCCGGTCTTCTCCCGGCGCCCCATCGTTGGCCATCCCTATATTGCTATCTCGACCATCCTTACTGGAGCGGTTGGCTTCGGCGTCTGGCTGCACCACATGTTCACGATTGGCATGTCTGATATGGCGATGAGCTTCTTCAGCGCAGGCAGTATGACCATCTCCATCTTCACCACGGTACAGGTGTTCGCGTGGGTGGCTACGATCTGGAAAGGAAGACCTGTGCTAACCGCAGCCATGCTCTATGCGGTGGGTGCGATTGCGCTCTTGGTGATCGGGGGATTGAACGGCGTTTTCACCGGCATCATTCCTGTCGACTGGCAGGTACACAACACTTACTACGTGGTCGCCCATATTCACTATGTTATTGTCGGCGCCAATGTATTTCCGGTTTTTGCAGCTATCTATTATTGGGGGCCGAAGATGACCGGCCGCATGCTAAACGAGGGACTGGGTAAGTTGAGTTTCTGGGTCATGTTTCTCGGTTTCAATCTCGCCTTCTTCCCCATGCACATCCTTGGACTTATGGGAATGCCCCGACGCATCTACACCTACGCTTCGGGGCTGGGTTTTGGCCCGATGAATATGCTGGTCACGATAGGGGGCTTCATCCTTGGCTTCGGGATCCTGATCACCATCATCAATTTGTGGATTAGTCTCCGTTCAGGATTGATTGCCGGCAGAAACCCCTGGAACTCCGATGGACTGGAATGGGAGACGGATTCCCCGCCCAAGGCTTATGCCACGGTCCATATTCCCATCGTGGTCTCGCGACACCCGCTGTGGGACGACCATGACGAGGCCTACGATCCTGAAAATGAACGCGTCCTGGATAAAGCTCGCATGACACCAACAACCACGGTGCTCGATGCAGAACCTGTTGGTATCGCCACCATCCCCGGCAATTCCCTTGTTCCTTTGTTAGCCGCCCTCACCATGTTCGTGCTCTTTCTTGCGCTCATCTTTCAGCTCCTTTGGCTTGCCCTGGCAGCCTTCCTGGCAACCTTTGCCCTCGCCGGTTTTTGGATGTGGCCCTCCACGCAGGAGATCGCCTGATGGGAACGCTCGCAGGTTTGCCCCCTACAGACCAGGCAAGAACATGCAATTTGACCTCGTTACCAATCGACGACCGCCGCGGTATACAAGGGATGTTATGCGTCATCCTGACGGAAATATCGCTGTTCGTCTGTCTGTTTAGTGCTTATTTCTACCTTGGCATCGACAAGAATCGCTGGGCTGCGGATCAGCCGCCCAAACTACTCTACGCGCTGATCATGTTGGTCGTTTTGCTTAGCAGCAGCGCTGTGATCGAATGGGGCGAACGCCAGATCAGCCGCCAGCGATATGGAGCAGCCAGAATTGCTCTCATAGTGACCATCGGCATTGGGCTGGTGTTTATGGTTCTGCAGGGCTTTGAATACGCGGACCACTGGAAAACACTTACGCCTTACAGCGATTCCTACGGATCGATCTTTTACGCCTTGACGACCTTTCACGCGGCACACGTCTTGATCGGATTGTTGCTTCTCTCCTATGTAGCTTTTCTTCCGCGATACGGTTTGCTCGCGGCGCCCTTTCGGCCTTATAAGGTGGTTTCGCTTTACTGGCATTTCGTTGACATTGTCTGGGTATTTATCGTTCTCATCCTGTATTTGATTCCTCACTTTACCGTTCATGGCTAATGAAATGACAAATCGTAGAGAGCACGTCGCCCCGGGGCGGCTCTGGTTTGGCGTGGCCGCTTCAGCAGCAGCCTGGTTCGTGCTCGGGTTCGCAGATATTCTTCTTACATGGGCGGCTTGTCTGCATCGAGAACAGCTTGGCGGGGCCAGTAGCCATCCGGGAATTCGTTTTCTTACGGTGGTGATCACTTTCGTCCTATTTGCCATTATTCTGGCGTCAGGCATTGTCTCTTATCGAAATTGGAAACGACTTTCCGCAGACGCTGATTTCGAGAGTGCCGAGGGCCGTGGACGGGAGGAGTTTATGGCTCTTCTCGGGGTCTTCGTCAGCCTTACGCTGGGCTTTAGTGCTATATGGCTCGCGTTACCGCTCTTTATTCTCGATCTGTGCGTGAGGACGAGATGAGGACGGCCGGTCTCATCCTTTGCACCTTGTCGACAATGCTTAGCGGCTGTATGGGCGGTCAAGCGCCTCGTACTTACAGCATCGTGGCCAGAGGAGACGCACGGCACGGCAAGCAACTGATTCAATCGTCTGGTTGTGGGGCTTGTCATATGATTCCGGGAGTTTATGAGGCCCGCGGCCTGGTTGGTCCGCCGCTATTGCTTTTCGGTCGAAGGACCATGATCGCCGGCGAGCTTCCGAACTCACCCGGCAATCTAGCGCTTTGGATCCAACACCCAAAATCGGTCGAGCCTGGCACCGCGATGCCCGACCTGGGCCTTACAACTGAACAGGCGCAGGACGTTGCTGCCTACCTTTACACCTTGCGCTAACAGGGGCATTTAAGAGGACACAATGGATCCAGCAAAGAAACGCATCGCAACCCTGGTGTCGGCCACGCTTCTGCCGGCGGCCCTCGGAATCACGGCTGCGCGCGCACAGGCCAACGGTAGCACCAATGATATTCCTGGAGCGTTACCCGGCGTTCACCTGGTCTCTCCCGTTGCGGCAGGTCAGTGGACGATGCCGGCCGGCGATTACGCCAACACGCGGTATAGTCCGCTGGACAAGATCAATACCGGAAATGTACAGAACCTCCACATTGCCGCGACCATGTCGACCGGCATTCCACATGGACACGAAGGCCAGCCGTTAGTAGTGAATAACACGCTGTACATTGTCACCCCGTTCCCCAACAACCTGATTGCCTACGACATCACGAAACCCGGGATGCCGCAGAAGTGGATTTTTCATCCGGAGCCCGATAACCGCGCAGTCGGTGTTGCCTGCTGCGATGTGGTGAACCGCGGCGCCAGTTATGCTGACGGGAAAATCATCTATAACACACTCGACGATCACACGGTTGCCGTCGATGCGAATACCGGACAGCGTGTTTGGGAGACGCAGGTAGGCGAAATCAAGCGTGGTGAGACGACCACGATGGCTCCGATTGTGGTCAGAAACATGATCTTTACCGGGATTAGTGGTGGAGAGTTGGGCGTTCGGGGCAGGCTGGTGGCGCTCGATCTTAAGTCGGGCAAGATAAGTTGGATAGCCTATAGCACCGGTCCCGACCAGGACACGCGCATTGGTCCCGGCTTCAAAGCTTTTTACTCGAAAGATCAGGGAGCAAACCAGGGCACGAAAAGCTGGACGCCAGACCAATGGAAAGTTGGCGGCGGTGCTGTATGGGGCTGGGTATCTTACGACCCGGAACTCAATCTCATCTACTATGGCACCGGGAATGCGGGCGTCTGGAATGCGGATATGCGTCCGGGAGACAACAGGTGGTCCTGCACTATCTGGGCTCGTGATCCGGAAACGGGGATGGCTAAGTGGGCCTACCAGGTCGTACCCCACGACTCCTGGGACTATGACGAGATCATGGAGAACGTCTTACTCGACATGCCCTGGAAAGGGCAGATGAGGAAGTTATTGCTTCACCCCGGCCGCACCGGGTTCATGTTTGTACTGGATCGCGAAACCGGCGAACTGCTATCGGCAGAAAAATTTGAGCCGGCTAACTGGGCACGTAGCTATGACCTGAAAACAGGGACTCCCGATATCGACAAGGACAAAGAAACGCACTTCGGGCATTACTCGACCCACATCTGTCCCTCTTCAACGGGAGCAAAAGACTTCATCCCTTCAGCGTTCTCACCGCGAACCGGCTTGCTTTACATTCCAGCCCACAATACGTGCATGGACTACGAGGGGGTTGGAGTGAATTATATCGAGGGGACCCCATACCTTGGCGCGAGTGTGCGCATGTACCCCGGAGACGGTGGATACCAGGGAGAACTGGTGGCGTGGGACGTGGCCAACGCGAAAAAAGCGTGGTCCATCAAGGAACAAACTCTGCCCGTTTACAGCGGAGTTCTTGCCACCGGCGGTGACTTGGTCTTTTACGGAACCATGGATGGGTGGTTCCGCGCTGCCGATGCTCACAGCGGCAAGGTCCTTTGGCAAATGAAAACAGCTTCCGGAATCGTTGGCGACCCGATCACGTTTCTCGGTCCCGGCGGCAAACAATACGTCGCAATTTACTCCGGTGTCGGAGGCTGGATGGGGGCTACGGCGCTCCCGGACGTCTCTACCGACGATCCCTATGCCGCGCTCGGTGTGGTTGGTGCGATGAAGCAGATCAAAGGAATGACTCAACCGGGGGATCTACTTTATGTATTCAGCTTCTGAACATCTGACTGCGGTTCTTCTCGGTCTCTGCAGCCTGACGGCGGGCGCTGCCCCGCTTCTTCGTGTGTGTGCCGATCCAAATAATCTGCCGTACTCTGATCAACAGGAAAAAGGGTTTGAGAATCAACTGGCCAGCATGATCGCCAATGACCTCCGCATGCAGTTGACTTACACCTGGTTTCCGCAGCGGGGCTCCTTTTTCCGCAAGACGCTCGATGCCGGCAAGTGTGACGTTGTGATGGGGGTGCCCGCCGGGATGACCGGTATTGACACAACCCAACCCTACTACCGTTCAGGATATGTTTTCGTCTCACGGCGTGACCGCAACCTAAATGTCACGTCTCTCAACGACCCTCGCCTTCATCAGCTTCGGATCGGCATTCACAACCTTGGCGACACGGATCGAGAAGCTCCTCCCGTGCAGGCCCTTACCGACCGAGGCATCGTAAGCAACCTTGCCGGTTACAACATCTTTGGCAGCAATCTGGATGAGACGAACCCTTCCTCTGACCTGATCAAGGCGGTGGAAAAGGGCGACATCGACGTCGCCCTCGCGTGGGGGCCCATCGCTGGTTACTTCGCCCGGTCTTCCCCGGTACCGCTGGTTGTCGCGCCTATCGAGGGTGATCCATCGAATCCCAACTTGCCGCTCACCTTCGACATTGCCGCGGGGGTTCGCAAGCAAGACGATTTGCTCAAACAGCAGCTTGATAGTGAACTTCAGCGGCGCCGGACGGAGATCCAGCATCTGCTTGTTTCCTATGGCATTCCACAACTGAGCCTGCCAGAGGCCCGGACAGCGGGGTACTGAATATGCGGCTGACTTCACTCACCTTCGCCAGTGTCTTTCTGATCGCGAGCCTCGGCTGTCGGACCCGTCCCAACTCGGTTGCCGTGGGCTCAGCGCCCACCGAGGCGACGAGCGTCGGCCCGGTTCCCGGCGGGGTTGTGGTCGGCTACCAGCGGATGAATCCCTACCGCAATGATCCGGTCGCGCTGCAGGACGGATATAGGCTTTTCAATTGGTACAACTGCTCCGGCTGCCATGGCGGACACGCCGGCGGAGGCATGGGCCCCAGCCTGCGCGACAATGTCTGGCTTTATGGCAACAGAGATGACCAGATTTTCTCTTCCATTGCACAAGGCCGATCTAACGGAATGCCTTCCTGGGGATCGAGGATTCCCGAGGACCAGATATGGCAAATCACGGCCTACATCAAGTCGATGCGTACGCCACAGGAACCCAACCCTCCGGTCGAGCCGGCCAACGAGCAGGTGCCTGACCCTGCCGATAACACTGCCACCGGTTCGAAGCCGGGACCGCAATAAACGAGGAGACCGATGCATCGCGGGTTCAGCACAACTCGATTTGGCCTTCTCCTTCTGTCGCTCATACTGGCCGGCTGCTCAACTGCGCAGTCCACGTACCACACCGACGGTCACGCGGCGCACGAGATCGCCAAACTCTCCTGGTTCATGACCATTCTGTTTCTCGTGGTCACAGCGGTGATGTGGGTGCTCCTTTTTGTTGCCGTTACCAGGCGCCGAGGGACGCTCAGCGAGCACGCTCCCGTTGATAGCGGCGGGGGCCAGGCATGGATTGCCATCGGCGGCTTGGCCATCCCGCTGGTTATTCTCAGCTTGATCTTCGTTCTTGGTCTCCGGCTGCTGTCGAGGTTCCCCATACACGGCGCGCATGGCGGAATGGACATGGACCACGGGGCTATGAACAGAGGCGAGGTCAAAGCGCCGGATATTCTCGTGATTGGCCACCAATGGTGGTGGGAAGTGCATTACCTCCAGGGCGATCTGGACCAGCAGTTCACCACCGCCAATGAGATTCATATCCCAACCAATCGGCCGGTCGATATCGAGCTTGAATCGGCTGATGTTATGCATTCATTCTGGATTCCTGGTCTCCACGGTAAAGTCGATCTGATTCCCGGTCACATTAACTTCGTCCGGCTGGAGGCCAGCCGCGTGGGAAGTTTTCCCGGGCAATGCGCGGAATATTGTGGCGCGCAGCACGCGCATATGCGCCTGCTGGTTGTGGCGCAGCCCGCAGATGAATATGCCGCCTGGAAACAACAACAGGTTAAGCCGGCCACGGATCCCACCACAGCAATTGCCCGCGCGGGCGAACAGGCCTTTGTCGCTGGGCCATGTTCTCTTTGCCACCAGGTTCGCGGAACGACCTCAGGGGGGAGAGTCGGGCCGGATCTAACCCACGTAGGCAGCCGGCAATATCTGGCGGCGAACACCCTACCCAACAACGACGCCTATCTCGAGGCCTGGATCACGCACGCGCAATCCTTCAAACCGGAGGCGCAGATGCCCGATCTTACGCAGTTCGATGGACGGCAGCTCCAGGGTCTTGTCGCCTATCTTCGTCAGTTGCAGTGAGCTAGTACTTAACCTAAGGAGCACTCCAGTGGCACACAACTTTCCCCGGTTCCTCTCCCGTCTTAGACCGCTCTGCCTGGCCGCCTGCTGCCTTATCATCGCTCTGCCTTGCTTCTCTCAGGCTAAGCCGGATTGTTCCGCGGTGCCGGATCCTACCCGGCTGCGCAGCGTTCTGCAGTCGATCGTCAGGCAAGGAAGCGAAAAAAATGGCGGGTTGGGAAATCAGGAATGGGCCGCTGTGGTGAACCGTGACGGCATTGTCTGTGCCATCGTCTTCAGCGGTACGACGCGCGGGGACCAGTGGCCGGGCAGCCGCCTTATTGCCGCGGAGAAGGCGAATACCGCAAATGGACTGAGCGGCAATAACTACGCGCTCTCTACAGCCAATGTTTTCGCCGCCGCCCAACCCGGTCAAAGCCTGTACAGCCTGGCAACCAGCGCTCCCCCGAATCCCAATGCTGTTTTCGGAGAAGCGGTTTCCTTTGGAACTCCCAATGATCCCATGGTCGGCAAGGCAATTGGCGGCATCATAGTCTTCGGAGGCGGCCTTGCTCTTTATAGCACACAGGGAAAAATCGTGGGAGGCCTCGGCTTAAGCGGAGATACGTCGTGCACCGATCACGTGATTGCCTGGAAGGTTCGTCAAGAACTCCATCTCGATGCTGTGCCTATGGGCCCGAGCCCCGATCACAACGACAATATGATCATCGACTGGAAAAACAACTCGAGCGCTAGCGGGTTTGGGCACCCTCCCTGCAAAGGCGGCAGTCCGGCAGAGTACATCATTGGCAACCTGTCGAAAGATTTTCCCACAGGTCCTCGATCACATTAGATATACGGGACGTGACTATGGCTCGTGCTTCCCGCGCTTCTTCGAAGGCTCGAAATTCAACTCGCAGTGTAACCGCGCTCGTGCCATTCTGCCTGGCGTCCGGTTGGGTTTGGCTGGTCGCCGGAACGCACCGGCACGAAATGATGGTTGGGGCCGGGGTGGTTGTACTCGCCACACTTTTTTTGCTCCTGGTTCGTAGGTCGCAGCCGAATCCTATCCAATTGGATTGGAAGGATGTCGCCCAAGGCTGGCGGATTCCCTCGTATATGGTGTGCGACACCTGGGTGGTTATACGCGTTTTGCTAAGGGAGGTTTTGCATCTGCGCCCAGCCGGCTCCCATTACCGGGTCTGCGGCTTCAAATGCAGCAAACGCGACCCTGCGATTCTAGGCCGCGGGGTTCTGGCCACGATATACATGACAGCGACTCCTAATTCCATTGTCATCGGCATCGATCCACAATCGAGCAAGATGCTGTTTCACCAGCTTGAGCGCGCAAGTGGGCCCAAAATGGCCCGGGCTCTCGGAGCCCAGTCGTGAACATCTGGCTGCTTGCGGGAGTAGTTGTATGCGGCACACTCGCGCCCTGCGCAGACATGTGCCTTCGCGGTTCACCCGAGCGCCGGCTCGTGGGCCTGGAAATGGCCAGCGTGATGATTACGGTTGCCATGGTCCTGTTCACGGTTGGCATGGGCCGCATCCCCTTCATCGACCTGCCTCTCGCGCTGGCGATCATGTCGTTCGGTGGTGGATTGGTGTTCGCCCGGTTTCTGGAGAAGCATCTGTGAGCGCCCTCCTCGATGTGCTGTTGGGATCTCTGATGATCGCCTGCTGGATTGGGGTACTCGGAATGTGGCGCATGCGGGAGCCGATACAAGCGCTCCATTATCTTGCATTGCCGGTGTGGGGAGCGACTATTTTCCTGACAGCCGCAGTTTTTCTGAAAACGGGAAACGGCCAGGCGGCATGGAAGACGCTACTGATTTGCCTTGTTCTGCTCGCGATCAACTCGGTAGTGGCCCATGCCACAGCGCGCGCTTTTCGCGCCCGCGAACTTGGCCACTGGGAACCGCGCGACGGCGATCCAATCGAGTTTGTCCGCGCCGGTAAAGACCGGTGATCTGGTGCGGAGCCGGCATCCTGATCTTGCTCGCGATCACGGGGTTTATGGTCGTGCGTACGCAGAACGTGACTGAGCAGGTGATCGCATTAGGCTTCTACGGCCTGGTGACAGGCTTGATGTTCTTTTTCTTTCAGGCTCCGGACGTCGCACTCTCACAAATAACAGTGGGCGCGGTCGCTCTGCCGCTCATGATCATGCTTGCTTTATCCCGGATGAAGTTTCGCAAATTCAGCAGGCAAAAGGACGAAGAGCATGACTGACCCTCTTCGCCTTGGCATTTTTCTTATCGCAGGGCCTATTTTTCTGGGGCTCTACTGCTACGCAGCTCTGAACCTGCCGCCCTGGGGGCAGTATCGCGGGCCCTACGGAGATATGATCGCGAGACTTGCGGTCTACGAGCGCCATGCCACCGACACAGTCAACGCCATCAACTACGATTACCGCGGGTTCGATACCCTGGGCGAGGAGTTCATCCTGTTTACCGCAGCGATCGGGGTCACCATGTTGCTGCGGAGAGAGAAAGATGTGCCCACCTCGCCCGTTGGCAAGGTGGGAGATCGCCCACCGTTGAGCGAGGCAGTGCAAGCGGTCATCACGCCGGCTTTGCTCATTACGGTGATCTTTGGCTTCTACATCGGCTTGCATGGGCAGCTGACTCCCGGAGGCGGCTTCCAGGGAGGCGTTATCCTCGCCACCGCTTCAGTCCTGGTCTATCTCGCCGCCAACACCGCAGGCTTCAAACGCATCACGTCCCATATTGCTGTGGAAGTCGTAGAGGCTGCCGGCGCTTCCTCGTATGCCCTGATCGGCGTCATGCCGATTTTGATGGGACTGCCCTTTCTCACCAACATCCTGCCACTGGGAACAACCGGCGATGTTTTCTCCGCCGGGAATATCGCGCTCATCAGTGCCTGCGTGGGAGTTGAGGTAACCGCCGCTTTTCTGCTCGTTATCTATACGTATCTCGAAGAAATCGTCACCGGCGAAGTACCCGAGGAGTAGATATGCCCCACATGCTGCACTCATTACCGTATTTCGTTGCTGCATGGCTATTTTTTTGCGGCCTCTATGGCTTGGTCACGAGCCGCCATCTTATCCATTCCGTGATTTGTCTTGCGATTCTTCAGAGCTCCACTTATGTGCTGCTCCTTGCCATTGGCTATCGTGCCGGCGGTGCGGCCCCTGTGTTCGCAGATATCGCCCCCGGCGTGCTCACCGTGGATCCGGTGGTACAGGCGCTCATGCTGACTGACGTGGTCGTCGAAGCTGTTGTCGTGGCTCTTTTGCTGGCGATGGTTGTAAAAGCCTATGAGAAGAGTGGTTCGGTCTCTCCTGCGGACCTGCGCACCATGCGAGGATAAGCATGACCGGACCTCTTCCAGCGTTACCAGTCGCCTTACCCTTGCTCGGCGCGGGGCTGCTGGCGGCCCTGCGCAAATGGCTGAGCCGCGCCGCGGCAGACAGCGTCAGTATCGCCGTTGCTACAGGAACACTGATCTCGTCGCTACTGCTGCTCAGCCACGCCCTGCAGCATACTCAGGTCTATTGGTTCGGAAATTGGTATCCCCGCGGTTCAGTCGTGCTTGGTATTACATTCGTCGTCGATCCCGTGGCAGCGGGACTAAGCTCACTGGCTGGACTTCTTGCATTTCTTGCACTGATTTTTTCCTGGCGTTTTGTCGATGCGGGCGCGAACCATTATCACCCTTTGATGCTGGTCTTCCTGGCTGCCATGGATGGCTTCGTGCTCACCGGCGACCTCTTCAACATGTTTGTATTTTTTGAGCTGATGAGCACGGCGGCATTCGCCTTATGCGGTCTTAAGACGCATGAGCCTGCGCCTCTCCAGGGTTCGTTCAATTTTGCCGTAACCAATACGGTCGGGGCTTTCCTGGCGCTTACCGGGATTGCTTTCCTCTATTCGGTGACCGGGGCATTGAATATGGCCCAGATCGGGCTGGCACTTGGCGCCCGCCACGACCCTCTCGTTCTCTTCGCCTTTACCCTGTTGACGTGCGGCTTCTTTATCAAGGCAGCGATCGCTCCGTTTCACTTCTGGCTGCCGGATGCTCATGCGGTCGCACCCACATCGGTGTGTGTCCTCTTCTCCGGCCTCATGGTCGAGCTCGGGCTGTACGCGGTAGTTCGGCTCAAATCGGTAATTTTTGAGCAGACCTTCGCGTCCGGCGAGACTCATCTTCGCTTTATTCTGTTGGCTTTCGGCGGGACCACGATTTTGATCGGGGGCGTGATGTGTTACGCCGAACACCACCTGAAACGTCTGTTGGCCTTCTCCACAGTCTGCCATGCAGGTCTCATGCTGGTGATCTTCGCGATCGGAGGCCCGCTGGCTATTGCTGCCATGCTCATCTACCTGGTGGCACACGCCTTCGTTAAGTCATCACTGTTTTTCGTTAGCGGCATTATGCTCCATCGCTTGCGCTCGATGAGTGAACAGGTGCTTTTTGGCAAGGGGCGTTCACTCCGCTGGACGGCAGCGCTGTGGTTTCTCGGTGGCATCGGCCTCGCTGCCGGCCCTTGCTTCAGCACCATGCTTGCGGACGCAGGCATGTCGAGCGCCGCGGAGCGAGCGGGCATCCATGGGCTGTCATGGCTGTTTATGTTTGCCGGAGTGATGACGTGTGCTGCTGTCTTCAGGGTGGGCATGCACACCTTCGCCGGCTGGGGTGACGCGCCCATCACAGACCGCAGTGCGCAAGTGGACGAACTGCCGGAAACCGATACCGAAGATCAAAAGGTTTTCTGGTACCACTTTGCTCCGCCTCTCGTTTGTATCCTGCTCGCGATGGTCCTGACCTTTCTTCCGGGGTGGCAGTATGGCGTCCGTGAGGCAGCGGCACGCGTTTACGATCAGCCCGCTTACCTCAACACGGTCTATACCGGGCATTCCATTCCGCTCATCGCGCCCGAGTCCTGGCGCAATGAAATTCTGGGAGCGGCGAGCCGCGGAACTATCGCAGTGCTACTGGCGCTCTCCCTGGCCTGCACATCGGTGTTTCGTGGAAAACTCGCGCGAGGGCTGCGAATCGGCGCATTCCTCGAAGGACCGCTCACCAACCTGCGTGCAGTGCAGAGCGGGCATCCGGGTGATTACGTTCTATGGCTAACGGTAGGACTCGCAGTATTCGGTTCTGCGACCTTATTTCTTCTCCGTTGATGGGGACCTCGTGCGTTGAGTAAGCACCTGGATAGCTTGAAGAGCATCCAAGCTTTACTGAGGAAGATCCTTCATGAGTGATCCCCTGTCAACCGATGCTGCTGGGGAAAAGATAGATGCGAGGCTTCCACTGCCAATACTCACGCAGCATTTCCAACAGAGCCGGACTGAGTGGCAGATCACCCGAGGTTCGAGGTTGCGACGAAAGGTTGGCTTGTACCCCAATGGTGCAATTCAGGCCTGGCAATGTGATTGCCGCATCAAATTCGGGGTGCCCGACCGGGACAAGAGCCTTACCTCGCGGCACTACCCGAAACTGGCTCGTCGATCTTCAGGAATTGATCTGCCTTCACGTTCTCTAGCACCTGATCGATTCCACTTGGCCAATGAATGTGCAGCGTCGCCTGTGTGTCCGGACCGAGCCCAAAGTGAACGCGTTTGTCGCTCGACGAGAGATAGCTGCCTGCGGGGGAAACGGTGACCCATTGGGATCCCTGAGAGGCAACGAGCTTGACCTCGGCTCCAATGCCGTCGCGGTTACTCCGATGTCCGACCAGATCCAGAGTAAGCCAGTGGCCTGCCGATGCCGTGTCGTTGCGTAACAGGTAGGCGGGTCCGTCGTTCGTGGTGACGACTACATCCTCACGCCCATCATTGTCGAGATCGCCAACCGCGAGCCCGCGCCCGACCCATGGCCGCGCGAATACCTCTCCGGCCTGGCTGGACACATCGACGAATGCGCCATGACCCGCATTTTGCAGGAGCATGAGGGGCTCGCGATATCGAAGCTGCGGAAAATTCAGCTCAACGTTGTCAATGTCGTGACCCTGCGCAATGATCACATCCTTCAAGCCATCGTTGTCATCATCAAAGAAGCGCACGCCCCAACCAGAATGCAGCAAGGTTGCGCTCCCGACACCCGACGTCTCAGTGACATAGCTGAAACTGCCATCGCCGTCGTTTTTATAGAGAGCATACTTCTGATTAGCGAGGTCGGTAACGAACAGATCAGGCAGGCCATCATTGTCATAGTCCTGGAACTCGACGCCCATACCCGCATAGGTACGGCCATTGCTATCGACAGCGGCCGCGGCCAACAGACCGTCCTCCTCGTAGGTCCCATCCCCTTTGTTGTGGTACAGGAACTCGAACATGGAATCGTTGGCAACAAAGAGATCTAAATGACCATCGCGGTCGTAATCTGCGATGGCAATGCCGAGTCCTTTTCCCGGTTTATTGAGGCCAAGTTTGGCGGAGACTTCTGTGAAGTGGCCATCCCCATCATTGTGAAAAACAAGTGGCGAGATTGGCTGGAAAATGTCGGGATGACAATAGGCGCGATAACCCTCGCGATGCTCGCCACACCAAATGTCGTCGAAGTCCCACTTGAGATAGCGAAGCACCACCAGGTCCAACAAACCATCCGCGTCCAGATCGACCCAGGCCGCGCTTGTAGACCAGCCGCTGCCACCCACGCCGGCCTTCTCCGTCACATCGGCAAAAGTGCCATCCCCGTTGTTGTGATAGAGCTTGTTACCTCCATAGGCCGTAACATAGAGATCCTCGTATCCATCATTGTCGAAATCTGCGGCTGCGACACCCATGCCATAGCCGACGCCTTTCAATCCTGCGTGCTCGGTGACGTCCTCGAACGTACCGTCTTTCTTTTGGTGATAAAGGCGGTTCCAATTTTTCGGGCCATTTTTTTGCGGGATGGTTCCTTTTGCAGTCGGATCAGTGAGCGCAGCTCCATTCACGAAAAAGATGTCGAGACGGCCGTCATTGTCGTAATCGAACAGAGCTACCCCCGAGCCCATGGTTTCCATTAGATATTTTCTAGACGTGTGTGAGGCATTGTTCAGAAAGTGCACTCCGCTCGCCGCGGTGATATCTTCGAACTTTACGGAGATGTGGTTTGGCCCGGACGAGGATGATTGAGGCGACGTCCTGGCTGGGATAGGGGCACTTTGACCAAAGACCGCAGGGCCGCCCAAAAAAAGCGAATGTACCAGGAACGTACCAAAGGCGACTGCTTTGCGGATACCACGGAATGATACACAACGCATCGTGGGTTAAACTCACAACCGATTTTACAACTAAGTCTTCCGCGCGCATTCTACCCAGGTCTCTGTATTCGCCGCGCGTCGACAACGGCCTCCTCGTTATGGGTGTTCCTTCCAAATCCGAATGGGGACGCTCACCAGGGCATACCGCCAGGTGCTGATTTACCGGCGGTTTTCGAAGTGTCTAGAATAAATCCGCTGGAAGCCTTTGCTGAGCTTCTGCCGGTGCTTCGGCCTGCGTTACGGATTCCTCATTTCGTGACGCACAGCGGCGCGCCGGCGGCGATATTCACGGCATGGACGCCGTAGTGGGAATTCTCATCTACATGGCCACACGAGTGATTTGTCGAACAATTTGCCCTAACCCAAATTGGTATGATAGGTTAACACCCTTAAAGCATATTATCTACAAATATCCATGTACGAGGCAAGACATGAGCTGGGGTGAAATTAAATGCGTGCAGCAGGCGAATGCGCTCCTGGGCGAAGGACCTACGTGGAGCAGCTCTGAGGCCGTGCTCTATTGGGTGGATATCCAACGGCCTGCAATCTTTCGTTGGGATCCTGTGCGTGGCCAAACCGGCCTCTGGCCGATGCCTCGATCAGTCGGGTTCGCTTCCCCGGCACAATCCGGCCGCATGGTCTTCGGAGATTCCGAAGGATTGGGTTTTCTCGATCTTGAGACGGGAGAGGTCACACGCATCGGTAATCCTGAAAACCATCTTCCGCAGAACCGCTTCAACGATGGGAAGGTAGATCGCAGCGGACGTGTCTGGGCCGGCACCATGAACGAGAAAGGGCCGGAGCCCAGCGGAAGCCTGTACCGGCTGGATCCGGACGGCTCTATCAAACGAATGGCAACGGGCTTTATATGCTCCAACGGATTAGGTTGGAGCCCCGACAATCGCACCATGTATTTCACCGATTCCATGATCCGGACCATCTGGACTTACGAATTCGATCCGGCAAGTGGTGCGCTTGGGGAACGGCGCGTCTTCGCGACGGTGGCGGCAAACGGCGGCCTGCCGGATGGACTGACCGTCGATAGCGAGGGTTTTGTGTGGTCTGCTGTGTGGGATGGCTGGCGCGTGGTGCGGTATGCGCCCGATGGCACGATTGAGCGCACCATCCGCATGCCGGTGCAGAGACCGAGTAGCTGCATGTTCGGGGGCCCCGACCTGAAAACGCTCTATATCACCTCAGCTTGCGTAGAACTTGGGTGGAATGCGCTGAAGAACGGACCACTCGCCGGCTCGCTCTTTGCCCTTTCGACAGATGTAGCCGGCCTGCCAGAAGTGCCTTTCGGCGGCTGAATGTAAGAGGAGACACAATGAATCGCAGAGACCTCGTGAAGCTGGGCGCCACGCAGGCGGCCATGGTAGCCGTGCCGGGTGGCATGGCCTTGCGGGCCGCGGCTAAAACTACCGCTTCCGATCATGTAAAAACCGAAACCCTGAGCAACGCGCAATTTGAGCTATCCGTCTCGACGAGTGAGAAACTCCAGTGCCGTGTGCTCCATCGCCCGACTGGCACGGTGTTGGCGGAGGGCGTCTACTCCTATTCTTTCGGAACCCCAGTTTTCTCCCAAGTGCAGAAGGAAGGTAATTCCCTGTTGCTTCAAGGAAGCATTCCTGAAACCGGCTTGATGATTGAACACCGGTTCACGGCAGATCCGGGGCACCCATGGATCGAGGAGCAGCTGGAGTTTAGCAACCACGGGGATACGCCGCTCGACCTTAGCAATGCGCGGGCAGGATTTGTGCTTCCCATGCCCTTGCAGGGAAAGCAGGTGCCGGCAACCTGGGCGGAATACAAGTTCACTGCAGTTCCTTTCAGGAGAGAACCGGCGGGGCATGATGCGCAGTACGCGGATTTCACGTTGAGCCAGCTCCTCACCGAGCAGTACTCTTCTGAACTTTGGTCTGAAGAAACCACCGTCACCCCAGCTTTTGCTTCGGAAGCCTGGGCTTGGAGCAATGGCAAGCAGGGGTTTCTGATCACGAAGTACAGCCCTGGAGGATTAGAGTTTGCCACCCTGGATCGGGTGGTGCTCTCTCCGGGTAAGCTCGGCCTTCGCTGGGGAGGCGCCGGCATTTACCGCAATAACCCGGAACATGGAGCCTGGCTACGGCCTGGTGACTCCCATCGTTTTGGGGTCACGCGCGTGAGTGCGTATGCGGGCGACTGGCAGCAGGGTTTTTATACCTTTCGCACGGAGATGGAAGAGCGCGGTCATGGCTGCCCGCCCGGATTCAACGCGCCGGTCCACTGGAACGAGCTTTACGACAACAAGCTTTGGTGGCTGCCGGGTGACCAGCAGGATGATCCCGAGATGCGCAAGAAGTACTACACCCTGGACAGCATGAAGGAGGAAGCTGCGAAGGCGAAAGACATTGGTTGTGAAGCCTTGTACATGGACCCGGGTTGGGACACCAACTTCAGCTCCAAGATCTGGGACGAAGCACGGCTGGGCACCTATGAGTCCTTCACCACCATGCTGCAGCGGGATTACGGTTTGAAGTCGTCGCTGCATACTCCGCTTTCCGGGTGGTGTGATCCAAGCAGCTATCCCATCGCAGCCAATCGAGTCGACCGTTTTGGAAGGCGGCGCATGTGGATACGGGAAAAGGGGTTCCTCGACTCACCTCTCTGCGGATCCTCAGACCAATACATCAACACCACGGCCGACCGGTTGAAAACCCTGGCGAAGGGCGGCGCGGCATTCTTCATGTTCGACGGGACGAACTACCACGAAGAATGCTGGGACCCAAATCACGGACACAGAGTGCCCGCACGCCGCGAGGAGCACGATCAGGCAAGGAGCCGCCTGGCGCGCATGGTTCATGTCGATTATCCGAATGTATTGATCGAGATGCACAATCCTACGCCGATCTACTACGGGCACGGGCACTGTCCAGAAGGCGAAGGGGCTTGTCAGGGTGCGGGTTTTGATAGCATATGGGGCTTCGAATTGATGTGGCAGCCGATGCTGGACCTTCTCAGCGGGCATAGCATCGCGCTGTATTACTACAACCTGGCCTATAGCCTGCCCATCTATCTCCACATCGATCTGAGGACGGATAATCAAAACGCCCTGGTTTTCTGGTGGAATGCTTCCACCTGCCGGCACCTGGGGATTGGTGGCACTCATCCCGACCCCGCGGTGCGCAAAGCGCAGAAGGACGGCATGACGACGTACCGGCGGCTGAAACCTTATTTTGCCGCCGGAACATTCTATGGAATCGATGAGCATACCCATGTGCACACTGACGGGAAGACGAACACCGCCGTGGTGAATTGTTTCAACCTCAGCAACGCCGCAGTGGAGAGAGAAATTCGCTTCGCGCCGGCAAAGCTGGGCTTGGCGTCTGGCAAGACCTATCAGTTTTCGGGTGCAAGTTTTCACCAAGCTGGAGAAATGTACACCGGCCAAGTGAGCATCCCCGCCGAAAGCCACGTGCTCATCGAGGTCACGTAGCCGGGGACGGTTGTTCCGCACACTTGAGTGATCAACCTGGCTCGCCCAACGCGTAGGAATAGGCCAATTCCGGGCAGCCGATAGCCTCGCCAAAGGAAAGGGTACGCGTGAAGGACCAGCGCCCAACTTCGACTGGTGTCACCCGCAGAGACTTTCTCGCGTCTTCAACGGCAACCCTGGTCTTAGCTTCGGTGGGTGGCTTCTCTTCCCAGGCGAGTTCGTTATCCGATCAGAACGGCGTCCATGTCGACCCGCTGTTGTTGATCGCACCTTGCAACTGAGTGGGCCGGACTGGTGGATTCAGGCGGCCGGCGCAAACGAGTCAGCAAATACCCGCGCACGTACCAGGAAACATCCAGGCAGACGTTGAAAGAGCCCACCTGCTCAAACCCCTTTGGTACGGAGTTGGCGACCCGCGCCTGGCCGATATAGCCACAAAGGACTGGTGGTATCGCAAAGAGTTTGACTTACCCGCACAACTCAAAAATAAGCGGCTGCGGCTGATTTTCGAAGGAATTGATTTTGAGGCGGAGATCTGGCTCAACGACCAGCTTCTTGGTACCCGCGCGGGACAATTTCGGCGCTTCGAATTTGATGTTGCCGACGTCATAAAGATCGGCGAAAAAAATAAGCTGGCAGTGAAAATCACCCGTATGCCGGAGGAGATTGGTCACTGTCTCGCGGTTTCTGACGGCGCCTTGAGCGGTGCGGATACCCCCAATAACTTCATCGATTGTTACATTCATACGCGGCAGGTATTGCAAGGCCTGAAGAGTGTCACAAATTTCGCTTACGACTGGGGATTTAACGTCTACACCCTCGGCATCTGGCAGGATGTTTGGCTTGAGGCCTCCGGATCCAGCGCGATTCAATGGGTGCAGATAGAAACGCTGCTCTCCGATGACTACCGGCAAGCGACGGTAAAGGTACGCATCGAGATCGACAGCCAAGTTGCGACCAACGCGCGGGCGTCGTTCCGCGTTCAAGGGCATGGCCCCGGCAATACCGTGACCGTCGAGAATCCGTTAGCAGCAGGAAACAACATAATCGAAGCGCAACTCCTGCTGCATGAGCCCGCGCTTTGGTGGCCGAATGGTCAAGGAGAGCAGCCTCTCTACGATTTGCAGGTAAGGCTGGCACGAGACTAGCTCCGGGAACGAACTCGACTCCAAGAGCGCACGATTCGCCATCCGGGAAATACGCTGGCAGCAGACCGAGGGCGCGCCACGAGACTTTATCAATCCCTACTCTCTTCTGGTGAACGGCAGGCCCGTTCGCATGATGGGTTCGGATGTCGTTCCGCCCGACCTGTTCTTTGGCCGCAATGCGGAGCGCGCTCCGCGCCTGGTTCAACTGGCCCAGGCTGCAGGGATGAATACTCTGCGCATATGGGGAGGTGGAGTCACACTGCCCCCGCAGTTCTACGACCGCGCCGACGAGCTAGGCATCATGTTGTCGCAGGAGTTTCCGCTTGCGAACTCCTGGCCGGAAACCGGGCCTGTCTTTCTCGCCAACCTAAGGGACACGGTCACCAGCCTGGTGAAAGTGCTGCGCAACCACCCCTCGATCATCGAATGGGTTGGGGGCAATGAAATGCCCTGGCAGCAAGGGACTGACCATGCCGCTCTTCACGTTCTGGAACAAGTCTGCGCAGACAATGATTCCAGACTCTTCCGAGCGACCGATCCCATGCAGGGGTCTTTGCACGGGCCGTGGAATTACGAACCGCGAAGCCACTACCAACACTACAACGCGGTGTTGGAGTCGCTCTCGGTTGCCCATCCTGACCTGGGCGTTAACACCATGAATGCCATGCGTTATGGCGAGTTTGGCACGCAAAGCCCTGCCAATCTTGAGGTTTTCCTGAGAGACATTCCGCCGGCATCACAATGGCCGCTGGACGATCTGCTCGATCCGGTATTAATTCGCAAGAATGTGGTGCAAGCCGCCTTTACTCCCCTTTATTGGCTGATGAAGCCCGTGATACAAGAGCTTTTCGGGCCAATGGACGACCTCAAGACGTTGGTAGAGGCCGGCCAATTTATTGGAGCCGAGGGACTGCGCTACGCCTACGACGAGTTACGCCGCAAAGGAAAGCGGATCGGCGGCATCACCAGCTGGGACTTCAATGAACCCTGGACAAACGGCGCCGGCAGCTACCTGGTAGACTACGACGGCCGCACGGTGATGAAGTACGATTTCGTGCGGCAGGCTCTGGCTCCGGTCAGCTTGACGCTGCGTTACGATTCCATCCTCTATGATCCCGCAAAAGGACTGAATGCCGCGCTATGGCTGACCAGCGACGCGCCGGCGCCGGTGTCAGACCTGAGCTGGCAGTGGGTTGCGCGCGACCGCCGGGGGAATGTGATCATGCAGGCAAAGGGAAGCTCTGCGGTTCTGCCGCAGCAGGCCGTTCCATTGGCCCAACTAAACGTCAAGCCGCCGGCTCAAACAGCGCTGGGGCCGATCTTTATAGAACTGCAGTTGAAGGATAAGAGAGGGAAGCTCTCGCGGAGCGCCTTCATATCTTTGGGTCGGACAATGCCTTTCTTTGGCCCTTCGACGGACTACTTCGAAATACCGGGTCCGATGGCGACGACCAGGCTTGATGGCATCCGGCCCGCAGCACGATCCGGGTTTTCTGGATTCAGGATGCGAACGGGGAGCGATACCAGGATGTGGCCTGGTCTCTGCGCCGCTTCGGGATCCACTCCACCTGCATCCCCGCAACTCCTGAGGCGATCGAGAAAGCAGGCGCCACGCTGGCCAAAGACTACGATGCAATCTGGCTGGGTGAAGGCGACTACAAGAAAGCGACCGCTCTTGCTGCCCGGCTCGGCACGAAGAGTCTCGGCTATCCTCGCCGAGGCGGTGGCTGCCGGCGTGGGCCTTGGCGTGGAGGGCGGATGGGGCGGCTACGCGGACGCGGGCCTGGAAGGCACTCCACTCGCTGCTATCTTGCCAGTCACGTTTGCAGGATCCGGGAATGCACAACGGCGAGGCCGCAGTGCCGTCAAAGTTACGAATGCTGCTCATCCGCTGGTCTCCGGAAAGCTGATGGCCACATTTCCCAAGGTTAGCGGTTACAACCTGGTTAAGCCGAAGGATCAGGGACGATGTGGTGCTTGCAACGACCGGAGGAGATAGTCTCCTGGTCGCGAGCACCCACGGGAAAGCAAGGGCCCTCGCTTACACGTCGGGCATTGTTGGCAACAATGGGTGGGTGAACTATCCGATGGTTGACGGATACGAGGGAAACAACATCGATTGGGGTTGGAGCCTTGAGTCCTGGGATGGGTTCCCTTTCTTCATGGCTCGCCTGCTCTTCTGGCTATCCGGCGCTTCGAATGACGTCGTCTCGGGATTCAGCTTTCCAGAAAAAGACAACCGCCTGGTACGGCCGGTGCGGCGAACGCAGCTGGAGGCACGCCGCAGGCCGGTGACAACTGACGGAGTAGACGAGACCATCGATATCCAGTTGAAGAACACGGGTCAGATGACGGCCCTCTTCTGCGAGCCGCATCCGTTGCTTGAATATCGAACTGACATCACGATGCTCAACAACCATGCATTTGTACCTCCTGGAGAAACACGCTCGATTGCGCTTCGTGCGTCTATTAAGCCGGGGTTGTCCCTGGCTCAGATCGGATGGCGAATCTCCTGCTGGAACGCGGAGGATATTCTGATTCAACCGAACGAGGACGTTCTGCTTTCCATGGGCCGGCGGGACGCGATGTGCCGCGAATATCAAGCGACCCCAAGCGAAGGCACGACCGAGCTAAAAGGCAACCGCGCTGATTGCTCACAGGTGCCGTGGTTGTTACGCGGTCCGGGACAAACGATACGTTTCTCCTTTGATGTAAGCCACGCCAAGTCCACTGGTGAAGTCGCGGCTAAGGATCCATACTGCCGATCAGCACAAAGCCGAGGGCCCGTTGATCGAGGTCAGCATGAACGGCCACAAATTCGAGCAGAAGTTAAAGCCTGGACTCGGTATCCAGCTCTCCGACCCTGCGCACCTGGCTTTCCCAGCCACTGCGCAATTCACTCTGCCCGCCGGGACGCTGAGCTCCGGAGCCAATGTTCTTGATGTTCGTGTATCGAATGCCGCCTGGTTCACATGGGATGCTATGGATTTAGTTTCCTCCCCGAGGAGACGGGCAAGTAGCCGTAGGCTGTAACTTGAAGAATACCCGACTCTTCGCACGTATTCCGCGTTCCAGTAGTGGTCCGCGGAACTGCAGATCCCTCCACGGCTAATGACAATCGAGAGAGTTGCGCGTCGAGTACCGTGGTATCCCGGGCGACCGTTTGTTGCCGGTACAGAAAGCCGGTCATTTCTCTCCCGACCCGCCTCAGCGAGAGTGGCTCCTCTTAATGAACAAACGAAGAGTGTGGTGCCGCAAATTTGGACAGGTTTGCTCTACTATCGTCCCGGCATGTAACCGGTTCCGAAACGGTTCGTAGATTCGGCTCGGAAATCTGAGATCAGCGACATGAGGGAGGTAGTCCCTCCGTCGACGACGATGGTCTGCCCGGTGATGAAACCCGCGTCGTTGGAACAAAGAAAGGCGCCATCCTGGCAACATCAAGAGGAACGCCATACCGCGCGACCGGCACTTTAGCTTTAGCGTCCTCGGCGGCCTGTTTAAGGTTGAATCCGGGGATGGCGGTGGCATAAGCGTCGACGGTAATCCACCCGGGAGCGATCGCGTTTACACGAACGCCCCGATGTCCAAGTTCAACGGCCAAGGCTCGGGTACACGCGATGATCGCGCCCTTGGTGGCTGCATACGCGGAGTGCTCCGGGGCGCCTTGCAATCCATGGATCGAGGTCAGGTTGCAGATAGAGCCGCTGCCCTGCTTCACCATTGGTTCGCAAAGTTGCTGAGTGAGCAGAAACGGCGTACGGAAATTGACCTCGAAGAGAGTGTCCAATTCCTGCGGCTGGATTTTCAAGAATGGGCTGTTGAAGGTGATGCCGGCGTTGTTCACCAGGCAATCGATTCCACCAAGAAAGTCAAGGGCCGCCTCTGCCAAGCGAGTCGACGCGCCGGCGTCGGTAAAATCGGCCTTGATAGTGGTAGCCCGCCGTCCCATCGTCTGGATTTCGCGCGCCGCCGCGACGGCGGCCTCTGGTGCGTGGCTGTAGTGAAGCGCGACATGCGCACCCTGCCGCGCAAACTCCAACGCGATTTCAAGCCCGATGCCGGTACCGGCCCCAGTCACCAGCGCTCGCTTGCCGGCTAGTTTTCCTGTTTCGCTCATGCTCCTCCTTGCCAGCTCACCAGTCGCGATGATAACCCGCGGTCCAGCCTCCATCGACCACCAGGATGTGGCCAGTGACATACTTCGCATCGTCGGATGCGAGGAAGAGAACGGCCGCTGCAATGTCGTCGCCGTCGCCGGGCGCGCCCAGAGGGATATGGCTTAGCATGCTGTCTCTCTGCTTGTTTTCCGGGCTATAGAACATTGAACGGGTTCCCTCGGTAAGAATGGAGCCGGGAGCGACTCCATTCACGCGTATCCCGTATTGACCGAGCTCCAGAGCATGCGACCGGGTGAAATTTGCCACTCCTGCCTTGGCCGCAGTGTAGGAGCACTGCAGCCGTGCGGGCACCAGACCGAAAACCGAGGTGATATTGATGATGGCGCCTTTGCGGCGAGCGATCATACTGGCAGACACCGCGCGGGAGCAGAAGAAGACCCCATCCAGGTCGACGCGAATGATTTTGTGCCAGTCGGCATCAGAGAATTCGTGAATGGGAACCCGGTTCTTGCCCACGTTGATCCCGGCGTTGTTCACCATGATGTCAATCGGGCCCAGGTCCGACTCGACCTTAGAGATCATGCCGTTGACCGCCGTAGCGTCGGAGACGTCCGCTATGTATCCGTGGGCTTTGCCGCCGCGCCGCCGAATCTCTGCGCAGGTTGCTTCCGGCTCAAACAAATCGTTCACTGCAACGGTGGCTCCGTTCTCCGCCAGCATCAGCGCAATGGAACGGCCAATTACCCCCGCGGCGCCAGTGACCACAGCAACTCGATCTTGCAAATCAACTTTCATCGTTGCTCCTCAATTTGATGCCGACGGCCAAACCAGTGCGCCCTCAGGCCGCTTGCCCTGAAGAAAATCGCGAGCTGATTCAGCTGCCTTCACCTGCAACGCCTCCACGGCACGCAAGGAGACTGAGGCCGCGTGGCTGGTCAAGAGCACATTGCGCATACTACGCAGCGGGCTATCCGCCGGCAAGGGTTCCCGTTCAAAGACATCGAGGCCGGCGGCCAAAACCTTGCCGCTGATCAGTGCCTCCACCAGGTCAGATTCGTGAATCACGCCGCCGCGCGAGGTGTTGATGATTAACACGCCGGGCTTCATGGTTGCGATGGTCTCCCGGCGGACGAGGTGAGCGGTCGCGGCAACCAGAGGGCAGTGGAGCGAGATAATATCGGCGGTCCTAAACAGTCCTTCCATGTCAATCCGCTCCACGCCTTCCTGGGCGAAAACGGAGTCATCTAGAAATGGATCGGCGGCCACGATGCGGAAGCCAAAAGCCCTGGCCTTGCGAGCCACGCGTCGTGCAATCGCTCCAAACGATACCAAGCCCAGAGTCATGTCGAGAAATGCCGGGATGGGCAGATAGGGCCCTACGCCCCATTCCCCGTGGGCAATGCCCGCATGATCCTGAGGGATGCGCCGCGCCAGGCTCAACAACATCGCCATGGCATGGTTGGAAACTTCTTCCAGGCAATAGGTAGGGACATTGGCTACCCCGATGCGCAAATCGCGGGCAGCGTCGAGGTCTATGTTGTCGACGCCGACGCCATAGCGAACAATTCCTTTTAAGTTCGGCAGGGCTTTCATCACGCGGCGTGTGATCGGAGCCCATTGCACCAGCAAAGCATCTGCGTCCCGGCATCGCGCCACGACATCGTCTTCTGTAACACATTTTGGCTGGGACTCGCGGAGCTCAAACCCAGCTGCCTCGATGACGGATCTTTGCAAATCAAGCGACGGGAAGGAGTTGTCGCTAACGACGGCTTTTAACATGAGCATGCCCTGCCTTTTCGAAATTCTTGCGCTTAGATGCCGGAGGAAATCAACATGCGGGCAGCCTCAAGAATGTCATCTCGCTGGCCGCGAAAGGCCCAGACATGAGATACATCTTCACAAGCGTGCTCGCCACCAGGTCCACCAATAGCCGGCACATGGTACTCCACCTCGGAAAACGAGCCCAGGTGGGTGTCAACGTTGCACGCCTCAATTGCGAAACCGTTGCGTCCGGGCTCTGTCCATGGAGCGTCTACATACTCGCCGGAAGGATTGACGAAGAAATTTCGTACCACTAAGCACCACTCCTCTGGCTCCGCGTGGAGATACCCGACACGGCCAATCACGGTCTGCACCGGCAGGCCCAGCTTCTGCTCTCCCCGCGCCCGCATGCGGTAGCGCACCAGGTTCGGCTCAAGCGAGAGATCGGCGGCCGCGATATGCCCGAAGAAAGTCGTCACACTCGCTTTTGAGAATGTGGGAAAGAACATCTCCCCACCATGTGGTAACTGAAGCAGGCTCCAAAGGCCCACCTGCACCGGCTCCGCCTTCCCGCTGTCAAAAGCCAACGCTGTGTGCAGCGTATAACCCGCATAACTTAGACTCCCGGCGGAGTTTCGCAAGGGGTTGGGCGCAGCGGTCAATCGCTTGCTTATCGTAAGATCGACGGTTCGCCGGGAACGAGAGAGCTGATAGGTAAAGCGATTGGTCCACACCAGGCTCCCATTCGACCGCGTTACCTGATAGTTGCCTGGATCAAACTCACGCGGTTGCCAGTAAGGTTCCAGGTTAGGAAAGTTAGGGAAGAAGAAGTCCACCTCGGGTGCGAGCCATGTGCGATCTCCGCCAGAATTATGCCATTGCGCGCTTTTGTAAAAGTCGCGCGCGGTTTCTGCGGCATCGAGCGCAGGATGAGTCCAAAAAAAGTTCCGCTCCGACTCGGGCGCGAATAGTCCCAGTATACGTCCGCCGTAAGGCAGCACCAGCGCGACGCCGCCGTCAGGGCTTTTCCAGATCTCGGTGGGCTTATCCGCGGAAGCCAGGGTTGCGACCAGTTTACAATTCATGCCGGCCGCCGAAGGAGGAGCTCATACCCCATCCATATCGCTTGCACGGTCGGCGCCGGCAGCGCGCAAGGCCGATACAAGGCTGAGCTATCTTCCGGCGCCTCGCGGTGTGCAATCGTTGTAGCCAGGTGATAAGTGCTTCTAGTCATTCCAGAGAACCCGATAAGGATTTTCAATGACCTCGGCGATCCGTTCGAGGAAGGTCGCCGCGAGAACACCATCGGCTACTCGGTGATCGACCGATAAGTTGAGAACAACAGTTGGCCGGACGACCAGCGTCTTCTGTTCGACCCACGGCCGCTCCCGCAATTTGCCCGCAGCAAGGAGGAAGCTCTGGCCCGGGGCGATGATTCCTTCAAAACGATCTACGCGGTACATGCCGAGGTTGCTGAGCGTGCCTACGCCGCCTTCCAAATCAACAAGAGACAGGCGGCTCTGCCGTGCCCTATCCGTGAGCGCGGCACGGCGCGTGACGAGAAGCGGCAAAGGCAACCGGTCCGCTTCTGAAAGTACAGGCGCCACGACCCCGCGATCGGTCGCCACGGCGAGCCCCAGGATGACCTGGCTGCGACGGCGTACTTCACCCTCCCACACCGCATTCATCGCAGGCATAGCGGCCAGGGAAAGTGCCAGAGCGCGGAACAACAGGTCAGTGTAGGTGAGCTTCCCTCCCGCGCTCCGGCTGACGGGCTCGCTGAGGTCATGATAGAGCGCAACCAGCTTTTGCGCATTGACCTCCAGCGATACCGAAAATGCAGGTATGGTACGCACACTTTCCATCATGCTGCCGGCAATCAACTGCCGCCGTTTCGCATCCGCCTGACTGTTGGCCGGCGAAGGGCTCGGCGGCGCAAAACCCAGTAGATCCTTTTCAACAATGCGCCCGCCGGGTCCACTGCCTTTTACGGTAGCGATGTCGATACCAAGCCGTCTGGCCTCCCGCCTGGCGCGCGGCGATGACCGAGGAGAGGTCTGAGACGATGATCCGAAGGTCTCGTTCGGATCTTCTTTTTCGAGTGCCCGGTCGACCTGGACGGAAGTATCAGAGGCAGCGTGAGCCATGGCGCCAACCGGGGCAGGAGGGGATGAAGGAGCAGGAGTGGAAGAGCCCTTCCCTATCGCATCAAGGAGCGCCAACGCGGTTCCTACAGGCACGGTCATGCCTTCCTGGACCAAAATATCCCGCAAGACACCGTCTACGTTGGACTCGACGTCCATATCGGCTTTATCCGTTGAGATGGATAAGAGGGGCTCGTCTTTCCTGACAGCGTCTCCCGGTTTTTTGAGCCAGGCGCCGACCGTGGCTTCTGTCATGGTCAGCCCCATTTGAGGCATGGAGATTGTAACCGTCATAGCGTCTTACCTATCATGCTCTCAATCTCCTGAACGATACGTTCGACCGAGGGAACGAGATAGGCGTCCACCGTCGGGCTGAAGGTATGGGGGGCCGGAAATGCGCAGATGCGGAGTATGGGTGCATCGAGCTCGTCCAGCGCTTCGCAAGCGGCGATCGCCGCAATCTCTGCCGCCATGCCGCAGGTCGCATAGGCCTCGTCGACAATGGCCAGCCGGCCGGTCCTGGCCAACGAATTGAGGATCGTGGTTTTATCCAATGGAACCAAAGTCCGGGGATCGATCACCTCGGCGGAAATCCCTTGCTCCTGGAGCTTCTCTGCAGCCTGCAGCGCCCGGTCGACCATCTTGCCCATCGCAACCAGTGTCACGTCCCTCCCGGGGCGCAAGACTCTGGCTTGCCCGAAAGGGATGAGATATTCCTCTTCAGGAACGTGACCCTTGGTGTTGTAGAGGCCTTTGTGCTCGAGAAAGATCACCGGGTTCTCATCTCTCAGCCCGGTCTTGATCAAGCCTTTGACGTCATAAGGTGTTGATGGCACGACGACCTTCAGGCCAGGGATATGGGCAAAGAAAGACCAGAAGGTGTGGGAATGATGCGGGCCGGTGCTGCGGACACCCCCACCTGCCGCACGCAGCATGAAGGGTACTTTGAATCTGCCATTCGAGATGTAGTGAATGGTTGAGGCTTGCTGAACGATCTCTCCCATCGCCTCCAGAGTGAAATCCATGAAGACGATATCCACGATGGGATGGCTGCCCGCGAGCGCCGCTCCAATGCCGAAGCCCGTCTGGGCGCGTTCTGCAATGGGAGTGTCGCGGACTCGAGCTTCGCCGAATTCCTCCCACAAGCCGCGGCTCTGCTGGAAGTTGCCGCCACGCGGCCCAATGCCCTGCCCGATATAGAAGATGTTGGGATTGCGCCGCATCTCTTCGCGCACGCCTTCGACGCCTGCCTGGGCATAGGTGATGACGCGCTGCGCTTCGACGGAAGGCTCGACCGCAGATGGAACTTCCAGGTTGGTTTCAGACATGGTCTCCCTCTCGCCTCAATCAGCGAATACGTGGCGTAAAGCTGTGCTTTCATCTTCCAGTGCGCTGGTCAGGGCGAACTGCGCCGCATCTTCCAGCACCGCCGCAACCTCGCTGTCTATTTTTTCGAAATCCTCCGCGGTGAGCATCCTGGCCGCGATCGCATCCTCCTTCAGTTTTCTTACCGGATCCCGCTCTTTCCAGGCAGCCACCTCCTCCCGGGTTCGGTAAGCGACACCGGGATCACCCTCGTGATGGCCGTACCAGCGATAGGTGAGGCATTCCAACAACGTTGGGCCACCGCCGCTGCGAGCTCGCGCGATGGCTTCGCCTGCTCTTCTCGTAGACCTCAAGCACGTTGTTGCCGTCGACCTGCAAACCCGGTATTCCATAGGCGGCGGCGCGGCTGGCTACATTGGTGTTTTTTGTCGCCTTGGAGAAAGGCATCTCGGTTGCATAGAGGTTGTTTTCGCAGACGAAAACAACCGGAATCTCCCACGTCGCGGCCATGTTAAGACCCTCGTGAAAAGCGCCGTTGTTCGATCCCCCATCACCGAAAAAAGCGACTGCAACCTGATCGGTACCTCTCAACTTCGCACTTAGGCCGGCGCCGGAGGCAATCAGGATACCCGGAGGTACGACACCATTCGAGCCCAGGAAGCCGACGGTCGGATCATACAGGTGCATGGTGCCGCCACGACCGCCGGAGCAGCCCGTAACCGCACCCAAAAGCTCAGCCATGGCCTCGCGCGGGGGGATGCCTTTAGCGAGGGCATGACCGTGCCCTCGGTGGGTGCTGGCAACATAGTCGTCAACCCTCAATTGAGCACAAACCCCGGCCGCCACCGCTTCTTCTCCGATGTACACATGAATGAACCCGGGCATTCTGCCGGTGCGGAAGACTTCGCGCGCCTTGAGTTCAAATTCTCGAATCAAGACCATGTTGCGATAAAGGGAGAGGATCAAGCCCCGATCCACCTTAGTGTTCTTGGTTGGTGTCATTTCTAGTGTGCCTCCAGGTATTTGGAAGTCCCTATAGCCAATACGGCGGCGACCAGAAAGCCGACTCCCAGGGAGAAGGATCGATAGGTCCGTTGACTCATCGAGTGCCACTCTCCGGTCATTAGACCCGCAAATTGACCGCTGATGATCATGGTGATCATGAAAGCTGCGTATCCAATGGAGATTCCCAGGGCTCCAAGAAAAGTAGTCCCGCTGCTGTAAAGGGCGATGCCGGCCATCCATAAACATGCAGCCAGGAAAGGAATGAGGGCCTCTCTTACGGAGAGGTTTCTGAACCACGCCCAGGTGCGGTTTTTTTGCAGAAGATAAAGGCTGTAAGCAACGTTTGCGACAGATCCACCCAGCAAAGCGATTGGCCAAACCGCAAAAGGAGCTCTGGAGACCTGCGCGCCTTGATCCTGTGCTGCCTTCAGGATCCCGCCGCCGTAAGCCAAGGCTATATTGAGCAGAGATCCGAGTATGCCCGACGCAACCGCAAGCCCCAATGTCAACAGATAGGCTCGCTTGGCATACGATGTTTGCCGCATGGCAGTTTGCTGCTGGCCAAACCCTGCTGTCTTGTCCCGGTCCCTGGCCTCCACCTCGCGAAGATAGCCGCTCCAGCCGCAGAATGCCCCGCCGGC
This sequence comes from uncultured Acidobacteriaceae bacterium, assembly GCA_963838445.1. Classification (GTDB taxonomy): domain Bacteria; phylum Acidobacteriota; class Terriglobia; order Terriglobales; family Acidobacteriaceae; genus PALSA-350. The sequence goes on along the minus strand of CAWIRT010000046.1, from coordinate 376,570 downwards.
AAGCATCAGAGCCGTGCCGGCCAGGATCCAGAGGCCGCTTGCGGCAAGCGTACTGCTGCTATGCAGCGAGATGAGCGGGATGACAGTTCCGAAGGCTCCAGCAGTTCCATTCATCACTGCACCGGCGACGGCCAAGCCGAGTTTGTGGACGCAGAGCCCCGCACCCAGCTGGGCGACTCCCCATAATAAGCCCATGAGAAATGGCTGCACGATCTGTTTGGGAGTGAGGGACGCATAGACTGCGGTCAAGTGTGGCAGGACGGCAAATGCCAGAGCGAACGGGATCACGATCAGGGAGAAGATGGAGTAGAGTAGCCAAAAATTCTCCCATTTCAATCCCCTGACCCATTTCAGGGGCCACATGCTCATCCCAACACTCGCGCCCGCTATAAAGGTGAGGAAGAACCCAGCTAAATTGTTCATGGCAGCCAATCGCTCAGCACACGCGAGTTCCCTTGACCGGCTGAGAACGCGATGCTTCGGATGCTGAACCGGGTCAACGCCATTCCGTTGTAAAGACGGGCGGAGGAGGGTGTCAACGCATTTCAGCCTATTGAACGGAGTTTGCTGGTTGAGGAAGATGCAACGAAGGTGTTCAGTGGAAGGAACACGGCAGCGTTCTCACTCCAGGAAAGAGTAATATTCGAGCTTCGGTTTATTCACCACAAAAGTTGGAACGAGAATGAACAACTTGTCACAACGTATCGCAGCAGCCAAAGTTGCCGCAGGGCATGTCTTGTGCTGGTGGTTAGGTGGTTCTGGCTTCGTGTTCAAAACAGCGAAAGGAACTGTCGTCTATCTGGACGCTTACCTTTCCGATGCGGTCAAGGGAATCTTTGGCGCGGATCGCGCCTTTGCGCCGCCGATTGATCCATCCGACGCGCGGGCCGATGCCTTTATTGCCACCCATTGGCACGAAGACCACCTGGATCCTGGATTCATTCCGACCGCCGCGCGGAACAATCCGCAAGCGAAGTTCATTATGCCCCCGAGTGCGACTGCTCATGCTCTGAGCTGGGGAGTCACTCGTCCCCAGATAGTCCCGTTGCAGTGGGGCCAGACCGTGCAGGTTGGGGATGTGACGGTCGAGGCCACACCGGCGCGGCACGAAGCGAATATCCCGGGCTGGGAAGTTCCCGACGCGATGGGCGTTCTGCTCAGCACTGGCGAACTTACCATCTATCACTGCGGCGACACGGAGTACGATGTCCGTTTGCGCCGGTTGAAGACGCGCCAACCCGATGTCGCATTACTTTGCATCAATGGGATCACGGGCAACATGGACGCGCATGAGGCTGCCTTAATGGCCTGGCATCTAGGGGCCAGCATTGTGGTGCCGATCCATCATTATCTGTGGGCAGTAACCACGGGCACCGCGGAAGAGACACTCAACCCGGAGCTTTTCGTCAACACCTATGGCCGGCTGGGCGGGCGGGGAAAAGCAATCGTTCCCACCATCAGCGAAGAGATCGACCTGCTTCGGCAAAAGTAGAAGAACCCATGGCGAAACACCTGTCAGTCGAGAAGCTGAGAAGATTTTGCATCGAAGCACTGGAGAAGGCCGGCCTTTGTTCTGACGACGCCGCGATCGTGGCTGAAGTGCTGGTGATGACCGACACATGGGGCACGTTTTCCCACGGCACCGGCGCTCTGCGAAATTATCTCAACTCGCTCCGTGCGGGCGGCATGAATCCGCACAGCAAGCCCGAAGTGGTAGCAGAAGGCGACAACTGGGTTGTGGTTGACGGACACTCCAGCATGGGCATGCTGGGTTGCTGTTTGGCCATGAACGCGGCAATCGAGAAAGCCCGTACCCATGCGATCGCCTGGGCCGGTGTGCGCAACAGCAACCATTTTGGCGCTGCCGGATATTACGCCAATATGGCCGTACGCCACGACATGTTGGGCATCGCTATGAGCAATGCCGATCCGAACATGGTGGTGCCAGGCGCCCGTGGACGCATCATCGGCAACAATCCACTTGCCTATGCGGTGCCTGCGGGTGAGGAGTACCCGATTCTGCTGGATATAGCACTCAGCGCCGTGGCAGCGGGCAAGATTATCGCCATGAAAGAGCTTAAACAGCCAATCCCCTCCACATGGCTCACCGACGCAGAGGGCATGCCGGTGGACGAGGTGGGCGATTGGCCGGCGAGTGGATCGATGTTGCCGATGGCTGGCCATAAAGGCTACGGCATCGCATTGCTGATCGAGACTATGGCCGGCCTTCTGCCTGGGGCTGGAGTGCTCGATGAGGCGAAGAGCTGGATTTTGAATCCGACGGCGGAAGGCTCTCTGGGCCAGTCGTTCATCGTGATCAACCCGGGAATCATGCTGCCTATCGGCGATTTCAAACAGCGGGTGGATACGATGATCCGCAAGCTACGCGGTTCGCCCAAGGCGAAAAACTCGACCCGCGTCTACCTGCCCGGCGAGATTGAATGGGAACGCAGAGAAGATGCGCTCATAAACGGGATTCCCTTGCCGGCACATGTGCTCGCTTCCCTTCTTGGCGCGGCCCGCGATCTCGGCTTAGATACATCACTGCTGAAAACAGAAGAAATCGACCAATGATGCATCGCCGCCGATTCTTGCAGCTTGCCGGCCGCGTGGGCGCCTTTCTCGGCGTGGCCACACCCCAGCTTCAACCCCTCGCGCAGAGTAAGAAGGCAGCGTCAGGCGCGGATACATTGGCTGTCACCCTGGATAGCGGATGGGTCATCGCTACCGATGCTGACAATGCCGGGCGCGATCAGGCCTGGTTCCGCAGTCCGCAACCGGGCGCCAAAGCAACGCGGGTCCCATCGGTTTTGCAGGAGACCTTTCCCGCATATCATGGCCTGGTCTGGTATTGGCTGCGATTGAAGCCCGAGCCCCATCCGTTCGCGCATGGAAGATATCTGCTCCGCTTCCATGCGGTTGACTACCTGGCAGATGTCTGGCTGAACTCAGTCCACCTCGGGAGCCACGAGGGGAGCGAGACACCGTTCGTGCTGGATGCAACGGATCTGATTCGTCCGGGAATCGAGAACCTGCTCTCGCTGCGGGTCCTAAACCCGGATAACCAACGCATCGATGGAATCGTTCTTGCGGAGACGCCTCATCGCAACAAGATGGTGCACTTCACCCCCGGAAATTCCTTTGACTACGGCGGCATTCTGTTGCCGGTTGAGCTTCTGCTTACTCCCGCCGTCAGAATCGCGAGCCTGCATGTTCGTCCAGATTGGAAGACGGGCCGAGTGCAAATCGATTGTGAGCTGAACAACGCTGCCAAACGAACGCACACAGCGCAGATAAATTTCTCCGTCGCGCGTACGACCGGGAACGAGACCCTGCTGGCCGATGCAGCGAGCTTCACGGTGCCTGCGGGCGAAAGCACAGTGCGCCATGAAATGCAGATCAAGAACCACCGGCTATGGCAGCTCGATGATCCTTGTCTCTACCGCCTACAGGCTCGACTTCAAACTGCGGATGGGGAAGATATTCACGAAGCATCCAGCTGCTTTGGTTTTCGGGATTTTCGGGTGGTTGATGGATATTTTCGATTGAATGGCCGGCGCATTTTCTTGAAGAGCACGCACACGGGAAACCATGTGCCTTTCGGCCAGGTGGTTCCACCCCCCGGATTTCCGGACCTGCTTCGACGCGACCTGTTGTATGCCAAAGCCTCAGGCTTCAATATGGTTCGCTATATCTCGGGGCTTGCTTATCCTGACGAACTGAGCATGTGCGATGAATTGGGATTACTCGTCTACGAGGAAACCCTGGCGGCGTGGCTGCTGGCAGATTCGCCGAAGATGAAGCAGCGCTATGAAAGCTGCGTCCGGGAGATGATTTTGCGCGATCGTAACCATCCCAGTGTTGTGATTTGGGGAATGCTGAACGAGACCAAAGATGGGCCGGTATTCCGGGAGGCGGTATCGGCTTTGCCCCTGGTGCGATCGCTCGATGAAACGCGGCTGGTGCTGCTCTCGAGCGGCCGGTTCGACGGCCACCTTGATATGGGATCGGTGAGCAATCCGGGCTCGTCAGAGTGGGAGCCTACCTGGGGTGAGGAGGCGGCAGGAGCCCCCACGTGGAGATGAAATATCCGTCGGGACCCGGCACCGGAGACTTCCATTTATATCCAAAGGTCCCGCAAACGCCGGAGGTCAACCACATGATGCGGACGCTCGGCCAGAACAGCAAACCTGTCTTCCTCTCTGAATATGGCATCGGCAGCATGATGGACGTGATCCACGAAGCCCGCATGTACCAGCAAGCCGGAATACCGGAGGACGCTGAGGACTTTGTGCTGATGCGCTCCATGGCTGACCGCTTTGCGGCGGATTGGTCGCGCTTCGCGATGGAGACAGCCTATCCATACCCGGAAACCCTGCTGGAGATGAGCCAGCGCAGCATGGCGCACCATCGCCTGCTGGGCTTCAATCTCATTCGTTCCAATCCAAAGATCTGCGGCTTCAACCTTAACGGGAATGCTGGACCACGCCATGACCGGAGAAGGACTTTGGCGATTCTGGCGCGACTGGAAACCTGGTGCCTTCGATGCTGTTTGCGACGGCTGGGCGCCCGTACGGTGGTGCCTGTTCGCTGAGCCCGGGCATACTTACCTGGGACGCCCGGTCACCCTCGAGGCAGTGTTGGCCAATGAAGATACGCTGCACCCGGGAATGTATCCGGTCCAATTCCGGGTGCTGGGTCCAAATGGGAGTGCGTGGCAGCGAGACTCTTCTATTTCTATTCCGGAGACGGATGCGCCCTTGGCCATGCAGATGCTGAAAGAAGAAGTCGTGCTGCAGTGGACCAGCCGGGGACCTACGAGCTGGTCCCCTTTATCCAGCGCGCTGCACCGCCGGAGACTCGCTGGAAGTTTTATTTGTCTGACCCGCAATCGCTGCCTAAGCTCAACCAACAGGCGACCAGCTGGCATATGCCAGACGAATGTTGAGTCCTGGCTTAAACGCGCACGGAGTTCACTAACGCCGCTTGACTGCGGCAGCCGGCGAAGGCCGGCGATTGATTCTTGTGGGCGACGTCTCAAAGCAACAGGCGACCGCTGATGAATGGCAGGAGCTCGCCGCGCACATGGCCACCGGAAGCACGGTTGTTTTCCTCTCACCGTCTGGCTTTCCAGCGTGACAAAAACGACTTCGGCGTGGCTTCCGCTGGCAAACAAGGGACGCGTTTATGAGTTCAATGACTGGCTCTATCACAAGGAGTGTGTCGCCAAACCGCATCCAGTATTTGCCGGGCTGCAAGGCAGCGGCATCCTTGACTGGGATTACTACGGACCGGTTCTGCCGCACTATCTATTCGATGGCCAGGATACCCCGGCTGAAGTGATTGCCGCGGCTTTTGCGGCGGGTTATTCCACGCCCGGAGGCTATGCGTCCGGAGTACTTGCTTGGTTCCTACAAATTTGGAGCCGGCCAGTTTTTTGTCAATACCTTTCCATCCTCGAGAATATCGACGCGCATCCTGCCGCGGATCGTCTGCTTCTCAACCTGATCCAATATGCCGCTGCTTCCGTTCAGGGTCCCGCGGTTCACTTTGCCGGCGGATTTCGACCCCGGCTGGCAGAGATCGGTTATAAATAGCTCTCGGCGCTTCGCGATCAGGCCTAGAAAGTCCCCACACCCGGCAGCCGGAATGGACATTGATGGACGACCACTCCGGTCATAAAGGAGGATCGCTGTCACCCGCAGCCTCGACATTGTCAATCGTCGTCAATCACGGCGAGGAGCTTGCACAGAAAGATCAGGTAGGGCGCTGTCTTCTTCCCGCCCGCAGGGATGACACACGCTGGGGAGTGTCGAATAGAGGTCCGCGGCGAACTGTCTCTTCGGAGCCCAGCGGCAGCGGGGTTGTGCCAAATTCCATGCCGCGCGCTTGCGTTCTTCCGTTCCAGGGAGGGTCCAGCCGCGAGTAGTTCTCCTCCCAGAGGGTCATCTAGGGGAAATCAGCGCGGCGGAAACAGTAGCCTACGCCCAGGCGATCTCTCCAGTTCACTGCCAATCAGATATTCCTGCTTGCGCCGCGGATCAAGCTGCACGCCGGCGATAAAGCCGAGACCCTTTTTCGCAAAGGGCTGGCGCAAATCGGCGAGCCCTTTCCCACTGGCGAGCGGCGCATATGGCCAGTTAAACTCGCGATTGTTCGCGAGCATGGAGCCACCATCGTAGTCTGACCGGCCAGGTTATCCCACGATTTCCGGAAGCGGACACGTGCTTTCGCCTTCCTTTAATAAGGGCGGACCGAAGGTGACATGTTGCACCCAATCGAAGGCGTGCTCGGCGCACACTCTCGTTGGTGACGGTTTCGCGCACGTAAGCCACGCTCTCACCCACACCCAGGCGAATCTCTCGCTCGAAGGAAAGATGTGCCAGCGGAAGCTTTACCCGCCACCTGGCGAGGACCTCGGCAGAGGGCGCCGGCGACAGTAGATTCCAGGCTGCATTGGGCGCCTCCCCATGCAAGCTGAGGCCATTTGCAGCCTGCTCGGCCGAGGGTCCACCGAAGTAATCCAAACACAGGCAATGCCCGGTAAAACTCGAAAGAAACTTGCGCACCCCCACCGGGCCGTAGGTTGCCGGCAGATCTTCCTCATCTGTCTCTTCCGGGTCAAAGGTATCCCACGGAGCCTTCCAAAAGGCGTTCGGTGACATGCGGCCGTCCTGCTCCAGAAAGCGAAATTCGGCAAGATGCCCCCCGCTGGTCAGGCCTATCAGCTCGACAACGCCGTTGCTCAGACGCGTGGCTCGCGGCCATTCCAGCGAACGGATTCAGAGCCGACATGGTCCGCCGGCTCTCGCGAAGTTGATCCCATAGCCGAATCCTCAATCAAAAAGCAGCCGGACACACAAACACGGTTACCGGAAAGGCTCATCGTTCAATCAGCGTTGACGTCCCGGCATGGCTCAGTAAAAAGCGAGCCCCCGGGGACCAGCTCGCTCTATCGCTGCTGGATTATAATACTGGCATCACAGGTTAACATGGGAACACCTTGACCGGCTTAATATCAAGAAGAGCACTTTGTGGGAGGCGTAGACGAACGATGATCAAGACAATTCAGCCTATCAAAGGATAGTCTGGTGCGAAGTATCTTAACCGGCAGCTTTAAACGAAATATATGATGGCGGTTGGACCATTGTTCGGAGGAAGTTTTCAAATGTGCCCAGATGGGACGCGTGATTTGATCCTCGAGCCAAGCCCCATACGGCGCTCAAAGCTCCACGAGCTGGTTTCGCAAAAGCTCGAAGATATGATCCGGTCGGGCGAACTGAAACCTGGCGACAGGCTGCCATCCGAGCGCGACATCATGGCCGCATATGGCATCGGCCGGCCAGCCGTACGAGAAGCATTCCTTTCCCTGCAGAGCAAGGGTTTCATCACCACGGAATCGGGACGGCGAGCGCGGGTTACGGTGCCCAGCGTCGACAACATCTTCACCACCCTGGATAGCGTCGTCGGCATGATGATCAGCAAACGGGAAAGTCTCAAGAATCTGTTCGATGCGCGCAGATTCATTGAGGCAGCCATGGCCAGACAAGCGGCCATAGTTATCGACAAAGTGCATCTGGCCGAGCTACGAGAGGCACTGGAAGACAATCGGCAGGCAATTGGCAATCGCAGCTCGGTTTATGGAGACGGATATCGAGTTTCACCGCATCCTGTTTCGTGTTTGCGATAATCCGGTCTTCGACGCAGTGCATACCGCCGTAGTGAACTGGCTGATGGAGCGTTGGAGCAAGATCGAACGCAACGAGACAACGGAAAAACTTGCCTACCAGGGCCACGTACAAATCTCCAATGCCGTCGGCAAAGGGCGATCCGGATGCGGCCGAGAAAGCCATGAACAAGCACCTTTCTTCTTCGTGGTCTGTATGGGCGAAGCAGCTGGAACGGCGCTGAGATTGCAGCATAAAGATCAAACAAACCGGTTGAAGATGTCGTGATGCGGTCGTAGTGACCCGTCCTCCTCGATGAAAGCCATATAGCCGGCTCCGCTCACGGGCCCGTACTTAGGGCGATGACAGTCAGCTACCAGGCTATGGTGCAAGACGTGAGCAAGAAACCCCAGATTTCTGTCTCGTAGCTGGCTCAATTCCGTATTTACGATTCTCGCCCTCCCGGCATCGTCGAGCGATCCCCAACAAGACTCGGTTGCCAGGACCGGCTTGCCGACCTTTTCTCCGTACGCCACGGCAGCATCCAGAAATTTCCGATTTCCATACGGGTGAATGGTCAAGACGTCACTTACCGGATCGAGCAGTATCAAATGATCTATGTTTGGCGCCATTCCCACACTTATCGGAGCACGGACCTTGAGTTCTTTGCATTTGCGATAAAGGGATGCAAGCCACACGGAGAGCGTCGGCGTAACGCCGCTGTTGAAAGGTTCGTTGCATAGGTCCCAAAGCAAGATACGGTCGTCGGCGGCATGCGCTGCCTGCAAATGCCTCGAGATAGGATGTGAATATGTGCACCGGGATGGTGTGATTGCGATCCTGGTCGTTCATCCAGTACTCGATCATTTCGTTGGCGATGCCGCCAAAATCCGGCACGCTATGCCAGTTGTTGAATAGAACCGGGATCACCTTCAGGTGATAACTATCCGCTATCTGCAACGCGGTCTGAAAATTGGCGGCGACAGCTTTCTGGCCCGCTGCATCCGCGCCAGCATAGGCATCAAAGGAGAGCCAAAGTCGAACGGTATTGATGCCGGGGAAATATTTTTTTCCCTGGCCCAGTTCCCGATGAAAGAGATCGGGTTTGAACTGCCGCCAGATGGCAAGCCCACTCGAACTCCAGCTCGGCTGGTAATTGAACCCGCGAACATTCCTATAGGGATTACTCGTCGGGGGGGCGTTGGTGGTTTGGCTGTGCGACTGGTGTCGAGGGAACGCAACAGCCGCGGCTAAGCCTACCCCGGCCTGCAATAGTCTGCGCCGGGAAACGGGCTTCGCGTTTTCAGTAGCTGTCAGAATTTGCCGCCAAGGAGCAGAAAGACGGGGGCGGTGTGTTGCCGCACCCGTCCGTTGCCGCTTTCCTTCTTAGAATTCTAATCGGAAGGTGGCCTGCCCTTGTCGATTGGTAATTTGGGACGATAGGTTAGTGACCTGACCGAATGTTGTATCGTTAACGATCGCGTCAGGGGGTTGCAGTTGCGTTCGGTTGAATGCGTTGAAATAGTCGACGCGCAGGCTAGCAGAGACTCCTTCGGCTATTGGGAAACGCTTCACCGCGCTGAACGATTCTACCCTAAGGGGAGGTGCGCGCAGAGCGCCATATGTCTGATAGGTGTTGCCCAGCGCAAACGGATTTGTGAGTGCAAATGCATTGGTTGAAAACTGTGCCGGGGCGGTCTGCGAGTGCCCGGTTAGATAACTCTTGGTGTGGCTGTAGCTGAAGGTTTGTATTTTAACCCCACTCACCAGGTTCGGCCGGTCAAACCCGTTATTGACCGGATTGAACGTTTCGGTCGGACCAAAGGGCACGCCGCCCTCATAGTCCAGAATCGTACTGACCTGCCACCCGCCGGCGAGCCGGTTCACGACATTATTCTGGGTCAGGATCTTCTTACCTGGACCGATAGGCAGCTCGTACGTAGCCACGTATTTATTCGCGTAGGTCTGGTCCAAGATCGAGGGTGACCACTCGAGCTTTTGATCGAATTTGTTCAGCGGCTTGGCCGCGAACGCTGCGAAACCCGGAGTTCACGTTTGCCAGATTTCTCGATAGGGTAAAGGCCACCAGGAAGCTAAGGCCGTTGGAGAAGCGCTTCTCTGCCTGTAATTGCAACGCGTTATAAAAAGCGCTTCCTTTGTAGTCGAAGTTGTTCTGCAACCCTGCATATTGCGGAAACGGTATCAATGCTTGCAAGACAGTCGCCGAGGACCCGAAATCATTGGTGAAGTTTGTGTAAGGAACCTTGATCCCGGCGGCGACGGCCTGAGGCGAAGTAGCTAGTGCTCCCAGAAGACCGCCATAGGAAAGATTCGCTGGATTTAACTGGTCGTAGGGATTCAACTGAGAAGGAAGATGAACATCCCTGTTGCCGACATACGCGGCAGTAAGAAACATATCCCAGCCGAGGTTTCTCTCGACACTTACGTTCCATGCTTCGTTATATGGCCATAGACCTGACTGCTTGACATCGAAGCCATAAAGAACGGAGCCATTGCCCACGGAAGGACTGAATGGAACCGGATTTGTGGGCGGGAGGCTGTTTGTATCCCAGCTCCCAAAGGCCGGACTCGCGGTACCGTTTGAGTTGCGGAAGAAAGTGCCGTTCAGGATGATGTCGTAGTCCTGACCGACACGGTTGTCTCCGGGCGCATAGGCACCTCCATCGAGGACAGACAGGAAGAATCCGCTGCGGAGCAAGGTTTTTTCATTGATTTTGTAGGAAAAACCAAATCTCGGCCCAAAAGCCGGCCAGTGGATGTCTGCGCGTCGTACGCCGGCGCAGCCTGTACACTTGCCGAGCTTCGATGCCGCACCAAGCAGCCCGTCAGCCCCGGGGTTAGGAATGTTGGGATTGAAGAACGTCACCCGGTTATCGATGTCCTCAGTAAGCGGGACCAGGATATCCCAGCGAAGGCCAAGGTTAACCGTCAGGCGGTCATTGACCTTGATGTCGTCTTCGATATAAGGCGACCAGCTATAGCTACGCATGGCGAGCGCGTTGTTGGATTGACGGCTGGCCGCATCCGCTTGTCCCAGAAGGAAGCTTGCGAATGAACTCCCGTATGTTCCGAAATTGGGATCGTTGACGTCTGGAACAGATGTGGTCCGTTGGCTGAAGTTGAACGTGCCACCGCATGCCACCAGGCACTCGTTATCGTCCATGATGACCTTGCGGTATTCGAGCCCGATATTAAAGGTGTTTCGCCCTTTGGTCCACAAATAGTTATTCACCACAGCGATGCCCAATTTGCGGTTTACCAGATTGATCAAGCCCTGTCCCCAGGTTGAGGGCGCGTTCTGCCCATCGAAGAGTGACGTTCGGAAAGATCACGCTGTCGGCAACGGCGGGGAAGTTAACATTTTGCAGACCGTTGTGTTGCGAGTTAATCGCTCCGATGACAGAGACTCCCCACGTCATGACAAGGTTGGGATTGAAGGTCTTGACGTAGTTGAGCAGCCAGCCCGATCCCAGGCTCGGCTCAATATTGAGACTGGAGATCGGACTCGTCGCGGGCGCGACATTGGCCGAGGAAAGAGTCGCGGAATTCAGCGGAGCGCGCCATTGCGAAAAACGGATCGTCTGTGAGTCGGTCAGCTTGTGATCGATCGTATATCCCCACAAGTTCTGCTTGATGCTCAGCGACGGAATTTGCGGACCGATATTCGATAGATTACCGCCGTTCAGACCGGAACGATTGGGATCAGGAATCTCTTTCAGAATCGACGCAGACAAGGGCTGAAGCGGGACTGGGGGATGACATTTCCCGGAAATGGCTGGCCGGTCAGTGGATCGTAAATGGGAATCATTTTCGCCTGTGGCATCGACAAAGCCGCTAAAGTCGCCTTGCTTCATCGCGGCGGTCGGTACCGTTCCCACTTGTTTCTGAGCAAGATTCTCGCGGTACCAATCGTCCGTGAACAGGAAGAATGTTCGGTTCAATCCCTTATAGAGCTTGGGTATCCAGACTGGCCCACTTACGGTGAACCCGTAGTTGTTCTGCTGGTTGACCGGGGTCTGGGGCTTCCGTTGGGGCCGAAAGCTGTGGGGAAAAATCCGTCGGAGTCAAAGAGCTGGTTACGAATGATGTCATAGGCGTCGCCGTGGAGACGGTTGGTGCCGGAAGCAGTTTGATAGGTAACGGCACCTTTTGCCAGTCCGTATTGCGCGGAGAATGCCGAGCTGACCACTCGGAACTCGTTGATCATCTCGAATGGCGGATTGAGCAGGGTTTGGAAGCCGGGAGTCTCCGCCTGAACTGCGGGAATTCCATTGAACTCCACTTCGCTTTCGAAATTGACTCCGCCATTGATGGTTTTATTAAATGCGTTGCCCTGCACACCGGGGGCGAGGAAGACGAAAGCATCGATTTGACGGGCGCCGCCGTTAATTTCAATCGGCAGCTGGCTGACCAGGGCGGGTTCCAGAGTCGTGCCTAGCTCCGGCGCAGCGGTGCTGATGGAAAGCGCCTGCGCTTCCACGTTCACCGTCTCGGTGGTCTCACCTGGCGTCATTTGCAGTTCGACTGGTGTCATCTTGCCGACTTCGACCAGGACATCCGTCTGCACCTGCTTCTTGAAGCCCGCCGCCGTAGCGCTGACCGTGTAGTGTCCGGGATTCAATCCGGGGAGGGTGAAGTCTCCGCTGGAGTTGGCCGTGGTACTGCTGGTAAAGCCGGTCGCAGGATTTTCCACCGAGACTGCTGCACCGGGAAGACTGGCCCCGGTAGCGTCGGCAACCGTTCCGTTGATGCCGGATTCCACCTGGGCGTTGAGCCGAACGCCCGACAAGCAGAGCGGCTACGCAGAACGTGAGGACGGCCAATACAACGACTAACCGCTGCCGGCAAAGCATAGACAAATTCGATCCCCGCATCGCACCATCCTCCAAACAAAACAAAATAGATCTGCGCCTGGACAAGCTGTTTGCCTTTGTTTCTCTTCTCGCCCCAGGTTCTGCATGCAACCCGGCAGCGACGCAAACATCCATTGATTTCGCGGACCAATAGTGCCACATAGGCTTTTGAGGTGTCAACCTGTTATGCCAGAAAAACTGCAACTCCACCACCTTTTTTCTTCAGCCATTCCCTGATTCTTTGGTCGGGAGCGAGTTCCCCAGCGGCTACAGATACTCAAGGCGAACGACGTCCAGGCTGTCCGCAAGCTCGTCGAGGTCAATCTTGAGCTGGTCGGCCAACGGGGATTCCGTGTAACTGCCGGTCCTCCTCCACCGCCCATTCGCGGTCTCCGGGAGCCATGACCTTCATGTCGTTGCGGCCATTCACGCGCTCTCAAGTCGCCGAGATAGGCTCCATCGCCTGGCTATAAACCTCGGAGAAACAAAGCGCCTGGGATCGATCACGATGAAGAAGTGACCAAATCGGCGGGGGGTGACAAAATCCGGGCCCGCCATGCCAAGCAGGCGGCTGCAATGAGGCATTCCGGTTATGACGGCACTCAACACCTCGACCATGCTCGCCAAGGCAGCGCCCTTTGTAACCGTAGTTGATCCCACCCAGAGGCAGAAGAGCGGCGGAACGAGCTGGAACCTGGGTCGGCCCGCCATCAGCTATCGACGGCTACATCCGGGGGAAGCGGGAGCCCTTCATTCATCAGGTCCTGCACGCGATTCCAGGGAATGACGCTGGTCGCCATGTCCATCAGGAACGGCCGCGCTCCAGCAACCGGAGCGGCAAAAGCCAGCGGGTTGGTTCCGTGAAAAGGCTTGACCCCGTCGTGGGGGAGCACGAACGAATCCGAGTTGCATACCCCGAGTGCTATATATCCCTGCTCTGCCGCCGGGAGCACATAGCATCCCGCCGATCCGAAGTGGGAAGAGTTGATAACGGAAACGGCGGAAATGCCGGATTCCTGTGCAAGCGTGACCGCGTGATCGATGGCAAAGTAAGCTTGCGTGATGGCCAAAGCCGTTATCGGCATCGACGATGCCGGTACTCCGATCCGTGCGGGTAAATGTAAGTTGAGGCCTGGGATTAATGCGGCCGGTTTGAACTACCTTGGCATAGTGCACCAGCAAGCGGATTCCGTGACTGTCCACCCCACGCAAAGAAGTCTCGGTGAGTGCTTCGGCAACGGAGCGAGCAGCAGCGGGATCGGTTCCGGCGGCAACCAGCACCGCAGTGGCAAATTCCTCGACCCGCTCCGCGGGCGCCCGCTGGGCTCGCGTGCCTACCTCTTCCTCGCCCTTAGCCGCCTCGAAGCTCATGCTCCTCCTTGTACGGCTATCTGGCGCCATATGCGACTGGCATCATAGGTTGACACGGCAAAAGCCTAGTACAAATTCAGGGATTGGTCAAAGCGCTGCCGCAGCAAGGCCGGGGACGGAGGCGGTATCGCTCTCCGAGCGACTGGTGGGTTATTTCGAAATGAGCAGGTTGCCCGGCATCACGGGTGCGGACTCTTCAACTGTTGCCCCAATTGCCGTGCCCAAATGGGCCAGGAGGCGGAAAGATGTTGATTCATCGCTTGTTCTGCGGCATCCGGATCGCCCTGGGCAACAGCATCGGAAACCTTCGCATGGCCTTGAAATGCGAGCTGTTCGGTGACCTCGTCACGCTCGATCTCTCCCCAACACTTCATGAGCCAATCGACCACGACGGCATGAATGGAACCGAAAATCGGATTACCGGAAATCTGAAAGAGAATCCGGTGGAACTCGATATCGGTCTGCATGAACAAGCGGTGATCGCCGATAGCCCGGCGATTTGCCTCCAGCGCATCTTTCAATTTGGCCAGATGAGCCTCGTCTATGACTTCTGGCGGCCTGCCTTGCCATCGCAGCTTCGATTAATTTGCGGGCGTCAAACAGCCTCTTTCGACTCTCTTTATCTCCGGCTGCAACCGCGCTCCGGCCTCCAGGCGTGATGCTGTGTCTGCGATTCATGTGGCTTCCTCTTCCTGGCCTTTCTAACGATGCTCCGCACTGGTTGTGGGAGAACTGAAGAGCTGAGCGTTTTCAGTGGCGTAGCTCAATGCTCCGGAAGGCGATTCGAGATTGGATTTTTGCCCGGAAAGCGGCGGTTTTGCGCCGGCCCAGGCCCAGTATTCCTGCGTGGGGTCAGTACTGTTTGCGAAATCGGTGATGAACTTCACGGCAAGGGATGATTTCGTTTTGGCCAACGTGCAGGCGATCCAACCGTTGGCAACCGACCAAGCGCCATTGTCATATTGACCTGGACCAAAGGAACAAGGGCCTCCGTGGATGTAGTAGCACTGCGCCCAATCGATCGGGCTTTCCCGCATGTAGCCCCTCATCGTCAGCTTGTCGTAGTTGTTGACCAGGTAGGTGCTGATCGCCTTCGTTTGTGATGCACTCGCGGCGCCAACGAAGACGGCGTAGGCTGAACCCTCAATATCAATTTGTTTATTCTGGCCGGTAGCTGCATAGAACATGCCTGTGCCGGAATCCCAAAGTTCGGAAAGACTGGAGCGAATCTGCCTGGCTTGCGCGGCGAACAACTCGGCATCCTTGTTGTCTCCGACGGCTTTGTAGAGAAGAGCCATGTCAGCCGCAGCCTGGTAGTACAAGACGGAGCCCATAAGGTCGTCGCCTGTTTTTCGGACCATGTCCTCGAAACCCCACGGAACCCATTGATCACCGGCCGATACCTGGACGAGTCCGTTCCCGTGATTCACCGGAACCGCCAGGAGTGCGTTTTTCATCGCAACGGCGTCTTTCAGGAACGCCGATTTGTCAGCTGTTTTCTGGTAGTAAAGGTACTCCATCTGCGGCACATAGAACGCTCCATCTCCGGTGGCGTGATGGTGCAGCAAATCCCACGCCGAGTAGTAGACCTCGGCGGCTCCTGTTTTCTTCAGGCAAATCGGGAATTCGCCGGCAGCATTTTTGGCGGCGATAAATTTCTCCGCGATGTTGAGTATTTGTGCCGGAGTGAAGTAGCTGGGATAGTTCAACATCGTGATTCCCGTATCCGCTGCAAACGAGTAGTCGTACAGCCCAGGAGAAGCCGTCCAACCGTCTGTCGAATCGGTGAAGAGAAAGTGGTTTGCCTTCAGGTTATCGTTCGCTACTTTCGTCAGGCGGCCCTGCACGGATGAGGGCGGAGCCTTACCTGCGTTCGGGCTGGTGGGTGCTTCAGCGTAAGTTGTCAGAACGATCAGACTTGCTGCCATCAGGATTCCCGGATTAGCCCTGAATCCCTTCATTTGATTCTCCCTGTACCCACGCCTGACCGTCTTCTTGTAGAAATTGGCTCGCAGGGCTGTCAAGGAAGTTCAATACCTTGAACGAAAAAGCTGCAGGGAACCCGCTGAATCCGATGGTGGAATGACTCCGCGCGCGAACGGCACATGAAATTCCCGCAGCGGCCATGCTTCACTCCAACCATCATTATTTTGGGTTTTGCCGAAGCTTGGGACCCGCAATGCTTACCATAGGAAAGCGGAAAGACCCTCGTCGTTGGGTGGCAATTGAAGGAGGAATATTGCCTTTTATCGGGATCGATGTAGGTACTTCGTTCATCAAGGGCGCCTTGTTAGACACCGAAAGTTGCCGCGTGGAGCATGTGCGACGCATTCCCTTCCCCGAGGCGCTCCCCGGCCTGGATCCGCTGTACTGCGAGTTTGCTCCCGGGCAAGTGCTCGCAGCCACGCGAACGCTGATCGAGGAACTTGCAGTCCTGGCGCCAGACTGCACGGGCCTGGTTATGTGCACGCAGTTGGGTTCCATGGTCATGATGAACGGCCAGGGCCAGGCTGCCTCCAACTGCTTTGGATGGCGTGACCAGCGTGCCCTGCAACCGCATCCTGGGGGCGGGGGTTCGTATTACAAAATTCTTCAGGAAAGAATCGGCGCGCCGTTTCTCGGCGAACTTGGCAACGAGTTGCCGGTTGGGTCACCGGCAACGTTTCTCTTTTGGCTCGCGGAACAGGGAAAGCTCGAGCCTGGTCTCATCCCGGTATCGCTCGGCGACTTCGTGTTGAGCTCCCTATGCCGTGAAGCGCCGTCGGTCGACGTCACGACCGCGATGACCTATGAATTGCTTAACCTATCCACCTCGCAATGGCATCTGGGTGTGATCGAAAGGTTGGGCCTTTCCGCCATCCGCTGGCCAACCTTGCGAAAACAAGGGGAACCCGCTGGATACATGAAGATCGGGCGGGCGGCCATCCCCTGCTTCGCTGCTTTTGGTGACTATCATTGTGCTTTGTTGGGGGCTCTCCTTTCCCCGGACGAGCTATCGCTCAACATCTCTACCGGCTCGCAGGTGAGCCGCATTGTCCCTGCTCTTGCACCGGGCGACTACCAGACCCGGCCCTTCTTTGACGGGAAGTTTGCCAATACCATCTCCCATTTGCCCGCGGGCCGCTCGTTGAACGTTCTGGTCGACCTGCTCACCGAGATCGCGAAGGCACAGGGCGAGAGCCCGGCTGAGCCATGGCCGTATATCGCTTCAGCCGCAGCGGCGGTCCATAGCACCGATCTGAAGGTGGACCTTAGTTTTTATCCTGGGCCGTCCGGAGAGCGCGGCAGTATCACCAACATCAACGAGAAGACTCTGAACGTCGGCACGCTGTTCCGTGCGGCCTTTGAGAACATGGCGGAAAACTACTATGCGGCTGCTTCCCGAATATGGCCCGATTGTTCGTGGCGAGGGATTGTTTTTTCCGGCGGCCTGGCGTTCAAGCTACCGCAATTGAGACAGATTATTGAGGACCGGTTTCAAACGAAATCGCGACTCTGCCTGGTGGCCGAGGACGCGCTTTGTGGCCTGCTGATACTGGCCAAGGCGTTCCGGGAAAAGACCTCCGTCGAAAAAGCAACCATCGAGCTCCGGGAGCGATACGATCTTCACGGCGCGACGCCAGGAAGTTGAAGCCGCCTCGTCTCCTCGGGTCAGTCGCCCGACAGCTGCAGGCTCATATCCCTTGCGGCGCGAACCATTTCATCGCCCAATTCCCGCAACCGGGCGCTCGGAATTTGCTGGGTTGAGCCCCGGACGGAAATTGCTGCAATCACCACGCCCCAGGAATCGACTACCGGAGCCGCGACCGCTCTCGCTCCCAGGGCGTGCTCTTCATCGTTGACTGCATAACCGTTGGCTCGTACTTCAGCCAGGTGGGCCTTGAGCGCCGAGAGGGAAAGAATGGTTCTGCTGGTGAAACCGGCCAATTCACGGCCGGTCAAAAGCTGGTCGAGTTCGTCATCCGGCAAGTGGGCAATCAGGGCCTTCCCCTGAGCCGTGCAATGCAGATCGAGGTGACGGCCAACCCACGCTCCCCCGCCGCCATCTCCATCTCTCGCCCACGTTACTTTACCGATGATGACCGCCTCAGCCCCTCCCAACACCGCCAGCAGCGCGGTAAGGTTCAACCGGGCGGCGATTTGACGCAGTTGGGGTTTGGCCAATGCGCTCAGTTTCATGCCGGCGGTGCTGGCACTGGCAACATCGGCGAAACGAAATCCAAGCGAGTAGTGCCCGCTGCCGGTTCGCTGCACGTATCCGCGTGTGACCAACGTATACACCAGGTAGTACGTGGTGCTTTTGGGGATACTCAGCTTTCGGCTTATCTCTGAGAGGGTCAAGCCCCTCCTCGAACTCGCGAGAAGTTCCAGAAGATTCATTGCCCGGTCGACCGAGGGTAGTCTAAAGCGTTGGCTTCCACCGGCACCTTGCACTACCACACTGCTCGTTGCTGGTCTGCTCACTAGCATGGTGTCCACCGCCCTTGCGTTCTAGTCCCGCGCATGTACCTGATAGCCAAGCCCTCGTAAGATCGAGGCCAGCTCATCCAGCCTGTCGGCCTGCATCGGCTGCACCGGTAGCTGCGGATTACCCACCGGGGGCCCAATCAGGTTCAACGTCGTCTTCATTACGCTGAACCAGTGGGGACCCTGGCCACGGCTGGAGAACGCTGCAAATTCCAGGCGCATCAACTTCGACAACAATCGCCACTGTTCGCGCGCCGACTGAAGATCGCCGCGCACGGCGATGGCGTCATAGAGGGCACGGGCCGCACGCGGCACGATACTGGGGATGCCCGAGATCCATCCGCGCGCGCCGTGACAGAGGCCCTCGAAAGCAACCGAGTCGATTCCGCAGTACACCCGCAACGCTCCGTCCGATTCCTGGATAAGCTCGCAGATGCGATCCGGTTCCGGGTTTGACATCTTGACCGCGGCGATCGCGCCTTCCCGGAAGAGTGCCAGCAACTGATCCGTTTTGAGATCGATACAGGTCAACGGAATGTTGTGGTACAGAATGATTGGCAGATCGACCGCGTCAGCGATGTGCCGGTAATGGTCCATCGTTTGCTCTGCGGTCGGCGCCATATAGTAAGGCGGCACAATCAACAGAGCATCTGCCCCGGCAGCCGCCGCGTGCTTTGACAGTTCAATGGTCGACCGCGTGCTGTAATGGTGAGTACCTGCCCATAGAGCAACCCGGCCATTATTCAGCTCGATGACCTTGTCGAGAACGCGCTTGCGCTGCTCGATCTCAAGGGCGCAGAACTCGCCCGAACTGCCCAGCGGGGAGAGCCCGTCGGCGCCTTCAGCGATCAGCCAGTCAATGTGCGGCTTGAGAAGCTGAAGATCCATCTCTCCCTCACCCGTAAACGGAGTTACGGACGAAGCGACGATGCCCGCGGGCAAGGGATCGAGCGAGCCTGGTTTGCTTGACTTAGCTGACGTCTGCGGTACGGTCACTGCGGACATCCAGATGCCTCCACCTGGTTTTTCGAGCGTTTACAAATTGGTACAGTCGACGAACCATAGCACCGCCAAAACATGATCGTCAAATGATGCACCGGTTATTGGTTTGGCGTCTCGACCGACGAATGAGTCGCGTTGAGAGCGGCACAGCGATCGAACTCTTGCTTCGCCTGCTCTTTCAATCCCTGTTCGCGATAAGTCATGGCTAGTTCGAAGCGCACGCTGGAGCTGTTCGGCGCGAGCTGCACTGCCTGTTCAAGCTCGGCCTGGGCATTCTTCAGCTGCTTCAGCTTGACGTAGGCACGCCCCAACTCCTCATGACACCTGGCATTTCGAGGAGCCATTTCTGTCGCTTTCAGTAAGTAAGGCAGGCCTGCATCTGCATTCCCCTGGTCCGTAAGCAAACTGCCGAGGTTAAGAAACGGTTGGGCATTTTTCTCGTTTGCACCCTCTTGCCAGCTGATCGCGAGTTGAAATGCCTTGGCGGCTTCTTCGGGGTGATTCAGGCCTTGCTCTGAAAGGCCGATGTTGTCTTCGGCTTTCACGTTGCGCGGTTCCAGTTTTAGACATGAATGAAAAGCATCGATGGCTTCGGCAAAGCGATTCTCGTTGTATTTGGCGCGGCCAAGATAATACCAACCCAGCGCATTTGCCGGCTCCCAGGAAAGCGACATGGTTAACCAACGGTCGGCGTCGACGAAGTCGCCCAACAGCACATAGTCCAGGGCGACGATTTCGAGCTCCAGCGCGGTGGGCTTTCGGCTTTTCGCGGCGAGCGTGTACTCGCTCAAGGATTCTTTCGCGCGGAGCTGGCGGTAGAGAATGTAGCCCAGGAGGTAGTGCGCGTCTGCCGAAGACGGGTGTTGCCTGAGAAATTCTCGAACCGTAGCATCTGCCTTAGAAAACGATCCTTCTTCCGCGGCCTGGTGAGCGCGCAGTAACAGGGGATCCTGCGCCTCCGGGGACAGAGGTGGCACGACTTGCTGCGGCCGCTCGGGAGCAAGGGAAACGGATGGGGTTGGCCTGGACTGCTGCTGGGCCAGCGCCATCCATGTGCTCAAGAAAATCTGCGCGAGAATACCAAGCGGCGCGGAAACTCGCTGAGCCCGGCGACTCTTATGGAATCGACCCCACACCAAAAACCGACCCTCGGAAAGAATATCGCAGCGGCGCCGGAACGTTTTCATAAGCACGTGTGTTTCGCCGGCAGACGGGTGCAGATTTTCTATAGCCATACGCCTGCGCCGTAATCCGCTTTTCCGCTGACTGCATTTGTGAAAACAAGTCATCGGCCCGCTCTGCTAAGGATCGTAATGGCGATCATCAAACAGACAACACCCGCCGCCATGGAGATTTTCGCTGTCTTGCCCGAATTCTTCCATTCTCCAAAAAGCGAGCCCCACGCCGCGCTCGCGATCACCGCTCCCGACATAAACACTGGCCATCCAACTACCAGGCCCAGCGCGCCGATTTTTGTTACCCCGTTGCCATAGACCACGATGCTCCCCAGCCAGAGCAAGCCCATCATCACCACCAAGGGCCAGTAGCCGGTCGTTCCGCCAGCGCGAAAGAGGCCGAAGGTACGGTTGCGACCGAGAAGGACGAGTGTATAAACAACACCCGGAATGCCGCCTGCGAGAAGAACGGGGAGCCACACAGCAATACTCGCCGCGGAGGAGGAAGGATGTTGTAGCGCGACCGCCGCCGTGATGGTGGCGCCCGCCGCGAGGGCCAGGTTGAGAGCAGCGGTGAGCGTACCACCCACGCCGGCATACAAGAACCCCCGCATCGAGTGGCCCGCTATCATGGTTCCCGTTCCCTGATGCTGCTCACGCGAGCGCCCAGCGAACCCACACACGCCTACACCAATCAACACCATGAGAACACCCAACGCAACCAGTACACCCGTCGATGCCTGAAGCATCGAGCTGCCGGTATAGAGGATGGGCAGAAGCGTACCCATGGCCGCCGCGCATCCCAAACCGACTGCTGCTCCGACCGCAACTCCGACCAGGGGAAAAGACATGCCCAGGAGCAGAACTCCCGCGCCCCATAACAAACCCATCAGGCCCATGCGCAACAAAGAGGCTAGCGATGTTTGTTGGAAAGCATCGATCGGATGAGGCACGGCAGCCCACGTCATCGCGAGTGGAATCGCCCACAGGCTCAACACCGTCCACAGAAGCCAGATGTTTTCCCATTTCCAGCGAGACATGAACCTCATGGGTATGGCGTAGGCGCCGTTCATGACCGCTGCCAAAAGAACCAGCAAAAAACCGGTAACGACGCCTAATTCCGTGGGACTGAGATTCAACTGATCGCCCTTCTTATTCCGGTGAGCCGGCGAGAGGCACGATGAGCCCGCCGTCGACGACAACGATAGAACCCGTCATGAAGCTGGCCCGGTCACTGGCGAGAAAGGCAATCACTTCTCCAATCTCCGATGGTTGAGCGATGCGTCCAAGAGGATGCATTTTATCCAGGATCTTTTTCAGTTTGTCCGGATCCGTGTCCAGTTCAATGATGCCCTGGATCATGGGCGTGTTGACAGTGCCGGGGCAAACACAGTTCACGCGAACATTGCGTGACGCCATATCGACTGCCATCGATCGCGTCAGGCCAATCATGGCGTGTTTACTGGTGGAATAGGCGACGACATTCTTCTGAGACGCCAACCCCTGCACGCTGGAGACATTGACGATCGAGCCCTTGCCGCGCTTCAACATCTCCGGGATGGAGTACTTCGACATCAACCAGTGCCCTTTGAGGTTGACGTTCATGGTTTTGTCCCAGACTTCTTCCGTGGTCGTCACTGGATCGCCAAAGGTCTGAATACCTGCGTTGTTTACCAGAACATCGATGCCTCCAAAACGGTCGACCGTGGCCTGGATTGCCTTCTTAACGTCGGCCACACTGGAAATGTCGGCAGCCACGGAATCGACGCCTTCGGATACGGCGGTTAAACGCTTGACTGCAGCGGCAGCAGCATCTCCGCTCCAATCCACAATCATTACCTCCGCACCCTGGCGCAGCATGCACTCCACGCTGGCAAGACCAATGCCTTTGGCTCCGCCGGTGACGATTGCTACTTTATTGCTGAGCTCCATTCTTCTGACCCTCGGTACTTCTAAGTGACTTCGACGAGTGTATGCCCTAGTGCGGGAATGCTCACCTTGCCCACGTAGGCATCGCCGGACCGGCTGAACGTGGCACCTGCAAATTGATAGGTCTTACCCGGCGAAAGGCCTAGCTTCGCAGGTTCAAATCGAATTTCCTTCTCCGCCGGCTGGTTATCCAGGTTGAAGCAGTTCATCACCGCTGTCTTTCCCTGCTGGTCTGTATGCACGTGGGTTTGCTCATCGATCCCATAAAACCCGCCCACAGCGAAATAGGGTTTGAGACGCCGGTAGTTGGCCATGCCTTCCTTCTGTGCCTGGCGAACCGCGGGATCAGGATGCGTGCCACCAATGCCCAAGTGCCGATTGGTCGAGGCGTTCCACCAGAACACCACGGCATTCTGATTGTCCGTTCTGAGGTCGATGTGAATGTACAGCGGCAGGCTGTAGGCGAGATTGTAGTAATAAAGCGCGATGCTGCGGCCGCTGGTGAGATCTTCCATCGGCTTCCACATCAATTCAAAGGCCCATACCGTATCAAACCCCAGTGCCTGGCAAACCTCTTCACCTTCAGGACACTTTCCGTAACCGTAGTAGATCGGGCAGCCGCGCATCGGAGCTCCGCCAAGGGCCGGATCGTGCATCTCGATCAAGACCTCGGGAAACTCGGCGTGAACCATCCGGGCCAGGCGGCAAGTAGCCTGGCAATGCTCTTCCAGTCTCGACGGCACCTGGTGCCCGTGGTTCGGGTCCCAGCATTCCTCGTGGTACGTGGTTCCATCGAACATGAAGAAGGCCGCCCCGCCCTGGCAAAGGGTCTTAAGACGTTCCAGCGTGACCGTGAGGTATTGCTGCGATGCCCCACAGAGCACTGGATCCTGAAACCCGCGGGAGCGATCCCACATGGCTCGCTCCCCGAAACGGTCGAGCCGGTGGGCTTCCTGCGGATAGGAACTTGGGTCGCACCAGCCAGACAAAGGGGTATGGAGAGACGACTTCAATCCGTACTCTGTCTTCAGCATGGTGGTGAATGCCTTGTACGAACCAAGCCTCTCCTCATCCCAGATCTTGGAAGCAAAGCTGGTGTCCCAACCGGGATCCTGGTAGAGAGCTTCGCAGCCGATAGCCTTGGCCTTGGCGGCTTCCTCCTTCATGCTTGCCAGGGTGTAATACTCTTTTCGCATCGCGGGATTGTTCTGCTCGTCGCCGGGAAGCCACCACAGCTTGTTGTCATAAAGCTCGTTCCAGTGAACCGGCGGGTTGAATTCATCGGGAACTCCCTGTCCGCGTTTTTCCATCTCGCCGCGAAAGGTATAGTAGCCTTGCATCCAATCGCCGGAAAAGGCCGTGACGCGCGTGACTCCAAATTTATGTGACTCACCGGGCTTGAGCCACGCTCCGTGCTCAGGGTTGCCGCGGTAAATGCCGATGCCGCCCCAGCGGAATCCCATTTTGTTTTGCGGCAGAGCAACCCGGTCCAGGACAGCAAACTCCAACCCGCCCGGGCTGAATTTCGAGACGAGAATGCCCTGCTTCCCATCGGTCCACGCCCATCCTTCGGCAGCAAATCCGGGCGTCACCGTGGTATTCATCGTCCAGAGTTCGGAGGAGTACAGTCCAGTAAGAATCTGATCCAGAGAAAAGTCCGCATACTGAAGCCTGTGGCCATTGGGCTCGCGGCGGAACGGAATGGCGGTGAACTTATGTTGCGCCCAGGCCGGGTCTACCTTCCCGCCTTCGAGCTGCAACGGGAGCACGAACCCACTTCGCGCATTGTGAAGATCGAGCGGTGTTGCCCCGTTGTTGGTAAAGGCAATTTGCTCTTCGATCCATGGGGATCCTGGGTCGACGGTGAAACGGTGCTGGATTTCCAGACCCAGGTCCGTCTTCCCTTGAAGAACGATCGACGCACCGTCTTTTTTCGCCTCGGAAAAGACCGGCGTTCCGACGGAATAAGAGTAACCGCCGGCAAGAACCTTCCCGCTGGGCACATGGACCAGCTTGCACTGAAGCCCCGTCCCCGGGGTAACCGTCAATTCAAATTGAGCGTTCTTCAGCGTCGAAGGAGCACTCTTTGACTCAGCACGTGCCGAAGGCGCTACTATGACGGCGGGCAA
Source organism: uncultured Acidobacteriaceae bacterium (assembly GCA_963838445.1). Taxonomy (GTDB): domain Bacteria; phylum Acidobacteriota; class Terriglobia; order Terriglobales; family Acidobacteriaceae; genus PALSA-350. The sequence goes on along the minus strand of CAWIRT010000046.1, from coordinate 351,956 downwards.
TGCGACCATGGCCGTTTGGGTAGCTGCAAGCTTCATCATGTCTCTACGATTCATCTCGTTCCCTCTTTTTCGTACATTTCCCTGGTGCCCGGGTTCCGGCCTACACACTTTTGAGGTGTCAACCTATGATGCCAGTATTATTAGCATGTTGGGAAGAACATGGGCAAGGAGTTGCGGCCTGATGAGATTGTGGCCGGTTGTCGGATTGGCACTCGCAGTTCTCCTGTCGTGCCGCGGCGTGGCCCAGCAGGCCGGGCCGGGTGCAGTCACCTCAGTCGCGGTGGGGGATGCGGCCTGCGGGCAGTGCCATCAGGAGATCTTCCAAAAATATCTGGGTACGCCGATGGCCAATGCCAGCGGAGCGTGCATTGGACCATGCCATTCCGGGAAGCTTTTATCACGCGCCTTCGAAAATTACTTACCGATTCTTTGCCAACGACCAGTCGTTCTGGCTCAGCTATGGGCGCATGGGGAGCCAGACACGGCAGAAGCTCGAATACTTCATGGGCTCGGGCCATCTCGGCGTGACTTATCTGTACACCGTCAACGGATACCTGCTTGAATCGCCAGTAGCCTACTACGCGAACCTCAAGGCGTACGACATGAAGCCCGGGCTGGGTGGTTCCACCAGGTTGCCCGAGGCCCTGCCCATGTCGCCCGGCTGCACCCGCTGCCACATGAGCGGCGTGCAACGCGCAGATCCGGGAACGAATAACCACTACCAGGGATTGCCGTTTCTGCACGGGGGCATCACTTGCGAAAGCTGTCATGGAGATACGCAGGAACACGTCCGAACTGCTGGGAAAGCCGCCGTAATCAACCCGGCTAAGCTCGATGCCGGCCGGCGAGATTCGATCTGCATCAGTTGCCATTTGGAAGGCGATACCAGCGTCGAACATCGCGGGCGCTCGGTCGCGGACTTCAAGCCCGGAGAACGGATTGAAGATTACATATCCTACTTTGTCTATGCAGGGACAAGTCTTACTGATCGCGGCGTAAGCGAGATAGAACAGTTGAGTGTGAGCCAGTGCAAACGCAAGAGCGGAGACAGCATGTCCTGTATGAGCTGTCATGACCCGCACTATTCCCCTGCGGCCGCGGAGCGTGCCGGGTTCTATCGCAACAAGTGCCTGGCGTGCCATAGCGAGGCAAAGTTTGCCACCACACACTACCCGGGCAACCCTGACTGCACCAGCTGCCACATGCCAACAAGCAAGGCGCAAAACATTCCGCATGTAGCATGGACCGATCACCGCATCCGGCAACATCCGGCACAATTGGAGAGCCTGGAGGGAGCACCCACGAATCCGGAGCTGGTTTCTTTTCTCGGCCGCGATGCACCAGCACGCGATTTGGCGCTCGCGTATTACAACCTGACGGCAGACGGAAAGATCTCTGAGGCGGCGAGGGCCGGGTCGATGCTGTTAACTGTACAAAAGTCCGAGCCGCCAGATTCAGCTGTTCTTACCGCCCTGGGGTTTTTAGCTCGCTCCATGGGAATGAGCGCCACTCAATCCGCAGACTATTACCGAGAGGCTTTGAAACTGGATCCGCTGAATCTGCTGGCCGCAAATAATTTAGCCACGCTGCTGGCCAGAGCCGGCAAACTGGGCGAAGCGGTGCCTTTATGGCAGAGCGCTTTTGATCGCAATCAGGATATTGAGTCGCTCGGCATCAATCTCGCTCTGGCGGAATGCAGGCTCGGCCAGAAGGAGAAATCCGTGCAGGTGCTGCGGCGGGTGCTGATTTATGGGCCGGATAGTCCCATGGCCCAAAGAAACCTTCAGGCCATACAAAACGGACAGGAGACATGTTCCGCACAATGAAGGAGTGTTCAAGCCGCCGGACCAGGAAAAGTTTTCCGATCTATTTCAGTTTCAATGGCAGTTGCAGCCGAAAGGTTTTGATCTCGAATGGCCTAAGATCGAAATGGACAGTGTTATTCTCAACCGTGATCGATCGAAGCGGGTCTTCCATTAAGTTCACTTCTGCGGCGCCCTGAACGCCACCGGCGAAGTGGATGGACACATCCCTGGCCGGATGGCCCGATGCCTCATAAACCCGGGCGATTACACCGGCCCGATCTTCAGCAGGCTTGAACGCACTCAGGACTACATTCGGCGACGAAACTTCAAGCAGGCCGAACTTTTTCCTCAGCTTCCCCGGATGCTGATCGAGCGGGCGTACCAACAATGGATTGTTGAATTCGAGTCCAGCCCGAAAGCTCAGACCATCCTGCCAGTTGCCCTGGTGCGGCACCAAGGCGTAGTGAAAGGTGCGTACCTGGCCGAGTTCCAGCCCGAGTTCAGAAGAAGCGGGTTGACCAAGGGACAGTATGTAATCGTTGATGTGCGTTGATCGCATCAGCGAGAGCAGCATTGTCCCGTCTGCAACATTGCTGCCCGGGAGTCCGATGTTGAGCAGGGTCAGGCCATGCTTCCCATCGCTCCAATCCATCCAATTCTGTGCAGGAAGCTCATGCTTCTCCGGCCGTTCGATGGCGCCAAAGGGAATCTCGTCGAAGCGATGCCCACTCCGTATGGAAGTGGGAAAAAGCAGGCGATAGCGCACAAACTTGTCGTTGTTGAGAATCGTGGTCTCGATGTCAATACGGGGGATCCCCGAGTACACGCGCACCCTGGTCGAAAAGCTATCGTTGCCAAACAGGTGATGAATGCTGAACTCCGAAAAAACCGGCCCGGAAGTGATTTTTCCACTCCCGCCCACCCATTCGTTGCTGAAATGCGCGCGGTCAGGTTCGGGGAGGCCGGTGGGACGAGTCATCGCGGTAAGCCTGGCGCCATTCAAGGTCCCATAAAGTTCCCATGGATCGCCGCCGTCCTGTTCGCAGGCCACAATGTTCGCTGGCCGATCGGCCAACACCTGCCACGGCTCCGAGGTCGACTTCAGCTCCAGACTGGTCATGGCACCGGTCCACAAATCGAAGCCGGCTCGATAGAACTGATTTTCGATCGTCCCGCTGTCCACATGCATGGTGGAAGCTTTGAGGTCTGCGCCGGAATCTTCATTTACAGCCTGCGACGGGGCGATCGAGTATATTGCCCAACCCATCGCCGGAACATCACGGGCGATGAAAGCAACCGTAACGTTTCGAATACCACCATCGGCATCCCGCTCCGCCTTGAGAATCTGAACAGGCACTATCTCGCCATCGGCACCATGGAGCCCGATCTCTCTCACTCCAGGACCAGGAAAGCTCACTTCCACCTGAGCAATATCTGTGCGTGGCCAACCGAGCGGGTTGAAGACCAGAATCGGAATGGCGCCCTTCTCCTGACTGGTGGTGTCGATTCCGGATGTAATGGCGTCTAGACTGCTTTGTACCAGCCCATCGCCCAGATCCCGGGAAGACTCATACCCCCGGATGGTGTCCTGGTAGACCTTATCAACCATAGTGCCGGAAGTAAGATCATGCGCCTGATTGAAGAGGACCGGCTCCCACGCCTGCCACTGCCGCGCTTGGCCGGGCGGTGCCGCACCCATGAATTCGGCCACGGCAGCCATTTTCTCCGAGTTGTTCAGGATCTGCTCGTCCTCGCGCATCCATTGCTTCAGTTCCACCCGGTTGCTGTAAGTACCCTGGAAGACCGGATTCAATTCCCCTTCGATTACAGGGCGATCTGTCCGCTGCGCCACTAACTTTTCGAAGTCCGCAGGCACGGCAAAACGTTCTGCAAAAGGCACGTTGCCCTGGGCATTCCACCTGCGCACCATTTCCGGCAGTTCCTGCTCCGGCGAGATTACGTCCATTCCAGCCACGGCCACTCGACCATTAAAGTGGGAATACTCTCCCAGGCCGGACCAGGTTTGCCGGGAATAGCGGGAAAACTCAAGGATATTCTTAGGGGATGGATAGAACAGCGCATACGAGAGTGGTAGCCAGAAGGCAGGAATTCTGGTTCCGTCCAGACCAGCCCAGAGAAACTCGGATGGGGCATCGTTGTGAGGTCCGCGTTGAAACCAGTAGGATTTGAAACCTGCCAGGTTCAGCAGCTGCGGCATCTGGGCGTGGTGGCCGAAGGTATCGAGTCCCCATCCGGTGGACACGTCCACATTGAGCGCCTTTCGGAAGTAGTCTTTGCCATAGAGCACCTGGCGAATCCATGACTCGCCGCTGGGAATATTGACGTCGAGCATCACGTCTGTGCCGCCAACAATTTGCAACCTGCCCTCGGAGACGTAGCGTCGAAACTCCGCCGAATCCTGGGGATACCTTTCTAGAAACGGCTTGACGTAGGCAGCCTGGTCCAACACAAAGCGGTAGTCGGGGAAAGTGCGTAAAAGATGGAGGGCCTGCACAATGTTGGGCAATCCCTCCTGGAGATATTCCTCACGAGTTTCGAAGACCGCGCCCTCCCAGTGGGTGTGGGGAATCACATAGAGAGTGGGCTGCTGCAGTGTTTGCGATCCGGCGCGGCTAACCAGAGCGGCCGAGAGAGCACACAGAATGACAACACGAACATGCATCGGAGGCCTCCCAAGCGTGACGGTCGATAGTATCAACTGCGGCCAAGCCTGAGCGAGTAGGCCGGCTTTGCGGTACGATCAGGACCAATGCATGCCGGGCTTCCATACCTGTCATTCCAAGGGATCGTCGATTCCCTTACCCATTGGATCATCTGTACCTTCCTCCTGCTCCCTGCCCCAGCAACGACGCCCGCGAATGGCATCTATCCCGCCACTCAGGAGCACCCGTCTCCGGCATGGTTTGTCGATGTGGCCGATAGCGCCGGAGTCAGGATGACGGATGTGAACGGAGGCGTTCAATCGAAGCGCTACATCATCGAGTCCACCGGGAGCGGCGTAGCTATCCTGGACTATGACAACGATGGCTGGTTCGATATTTTTTTCGTAAATGGCACAACGCTGGACGACACGACACAAGGGACTTCTTCGAAACCGAGCAGCCACCTCTTTCATAACAATCACGATGGCACGTTTACCGACGTAACGGAACACGCCGGCTTGCTGGGCACGACGTGGGGGCAGGGCGTGTGCGCCGGCGACTATGACAACGATGGATACGACGATCTCTACGTAACCGCCTACGGCAAGAACCGGCTCTATCACAATGCGGGGAGACGGAACTTTCAAGGAAGTCGCCGGAGCCGCCGGAGTAGCCGGCACCGGAAAAGAGTGGGGTACCGGTTGCGCATTTGTTGACTATGATCGCGATGGAAAGCTGGACCTGATGGTTGCCAGCTATGTCCATTTCAACCTGGCAGACACTCCCGCTCCGGGGCAAGCGAGCTATTGCATTTGGAAAGGGGTACCGACCTTCTGCGGACCACGCGGCTTACCCAGCGCGCCCAACCTTCTCTACCACAACCTGGGCAACGGCAAGTTTGAGGATGTGAGCAAGAGCAGCGGCATTCAGAACACCACCGGACACCACTGCTTCAGCGTTTCCACGATCGATTACGACGACGACGGATGGCCGGACATCTATGTGGCGTGCGACTCCACACCCGCCCAGCTCTATCACAACAACCATAACGGCACGTTTACCGATACGGCGGCGGATGCCGGTGTCGCGTTCGACGAGGAAGGCCGTGAGCAGGCGGGCATGGGCTCCACGATTGCCGACTACGACGGCGACGGCCGGCTCGACATCTTCAAAACGAACTTTTCTGATGACACCTCAACCCTTTACCACAACAACGGCAATGGAACCTTCTCAGACCTGACATTTCAAAGTGGGGTCGGCATCAATCCGCAGGATCTTGGTTGGGGAACGATGTTTATGGATATAGACAACGATGGCTGGCCGGATCTGTTGGTCGCGAACGGCCATGTCTATCCAGAAGTGGATAAGGGAAAGCTGGGCTCTACTTATCGAGAGCCACGCATCGTTTACCACAATCTAGGCAATGGGAAGTTTCAGGACATCTCGAAGACCTCCGGTCCCGGGATCACGGTGGCGGCACCGAGCCGCGGCCTCGCGATCGGCGACCTGTGGAACGACGGGCGCCTGGAGGCTGTGGTCAACAATATGAACGACCATCCGATGGTCCTGGTAAACCAGGCGAAGAATGCAAACCATTGGCTGGGAGTCCGCCTGGTTGGCGTGCAGTCGAACCGCGATGGCATCGGCGCCAGGGTCAAGGTGAACGCCGGCGACCGCACCTGGGTCGATGAAGTGCGCAGTGGTTCCAGCTACGATTCAAGCAACGATCTGCGATTGCATTTTGGGCTGGGCCAGAGATCGAAGGTGGAATGGATTGATGTGCGCTGGCCCACCGGGCGGACCGAAACCTTCGGAGGCGGCGACGCCGATCGCATGCTGACTCTGCGCGAAGGATCCGGACACGCGAAACCGCAGTGATTCCGTTTCGGACTAATGAGTGTCGTTCATGATCTTCTGTTCTTCGGCCGCCCGTTTCGATTCCGACTGAGTCTCGCTGTCCATCAGTTTCTTATAGGTCTGCATTTCATTGTGGGAGTCATCGGCGCGTCCCTGGGCCCGGTAAACGTTGGCAAGATAAAAATGGATGCTGGGCTCGTCGGGGTTTGCCTTTTCAGCGAGGAGCAAATCTGGCAGCGCATCCCCCGCTTTTCCCAACGCGATCAAAGCACGGCCGCGATCAACTCGAGCCTGCATCAAGTCGGAACACTGCTCAATGGCCGTGTTGAGCTCCTTTAATGCCTGGTCAGATGGCGCATGCATGCTAAGCAGTGAGTTCGCCATCTTCCAACGAGCCTGGCAATTATTTGGATCGTTGACCAGCTCGGCTTGAAATTCGTCGCCGTGCGGATTCCCATTTTCCCAGCGTCCAATATTCATCCGCCAGATGCTCATGCGTACCGGGCTGCTGCGGAGCAATCTCGACTGCCTTCTTGTAGGCCCCCAGCGCCCCATCGCTGTTTCCCATGCTTTGCATCACTTCGCCTGCAATCTCCTGCGAAAGGGCCGAGTTGGGGTCGATCTCATTTACTTTGCCCAGGGCGGACTCAGAGAGCTGCAGATACGTCTTACCCAGCAGGTACCACGCATCCTGATCTTTGGGATCGTGGGCAACCAGCGTACGCAGCTCGACAACAGCGGCCTGGTAATCCTTCAGGCTGATCAGATCGCGGGCTAACAATCTGCGGGCATAATCATCTTTCGGATTTCCGTGCACCGCCGCCTCAAGATGCGGACGGGCCTCCTTGTACTGGCCCATGGAAAACTGTGCCGACCCAAGCAAAGCCGAAGTAGAGACGACGCTGGGATCGATCTTCAACCCCTTCTCGAGAACGGCGACCGCTTGAGGAAGATCATGCTGCTGTAAATACAGCATGCCCAGGTTGTTGTACGCTGCAGCCAGACGGGGAGCGATCTGCAGGATCTTTTGATATTTAGCGATGGCGGTAGAAAGGTCGCCTTGCGACTGCGCCTGGTGCGCTTCTGCCACCAGTTGCTCGACCGCCGGACTCACGGCGGCCTTCTGTGCCTGCGCAACTGCCAAAGGAAGAATCAGAACCAGGAATCGAATCACACGCCAATTTACCACGTTGATTACTTCTTTCGAGCAATCAAGCCTGACTCACACAGGCAGCCATAAGGAAGATCGATGGTAGCGACATAGAGTGGATTTGCATTCCTGCCGGTGTCTGGATTGAACCACTCCCACGACTCGGCTAGCCCGTCCGGCCGATGGTGGTTTCGCAGGAATCCAATATAGTCACGTGCCATCGCGGCCGCGGCCGCTTGATCGTGCTTGTGCATCGCTACCAGGTACCAACCAACCGGCGTTCCCCAATACCCGCCGTTCTGATAAACGCCCGGCGCAGAGAGCGTCTTTTGCCAACCCCTGGGGTTGGCCGCGTCGTTCGATAGCACATTGCTTACACAGCCTTCGCGCACCGCGGTTTTCTCGTGGTATGCGCGAACGAGAGCGCGTCCAACTTTGGCCGCCGTCGCCAGATCTACCGCGCCGCTGTATACCGCGTATGCGCTGCCCCAAACATCGGGTTGGCGCCCCACCCCGGTGGCCGAATCGAGCCATGCTTCCTTTCCATCGGGTGAAGGATGCAAAAACGTCGCCGGAATCGCGGCTTTGATATTGCGTGCATCGCTGCGGAGCGCCGCCGTCTTGTCAGCAAGGCCGGCGGCGGTCAACAACTCCGCAAGCCGCAACGCGGCGACATATTTCAGTACCGAGGTGAACAACAATTTCCCACTCTTTGAAACACTGTCACAAAAGCCAAAGTCCTTCGCATTCTCAGTATCCACGTTGCCTGCGGTGCACAGTGCCGTCGCGGGGTCGCTTGGCGCCACACGATAGACGCGCTGACACAGCTCCGCGAGCTGCATTTCACCAAACGCCGTTTTCATTTTCGAGCGAAAGAAAGATGTGCTGCCAGATTTCTTCCATTGATACCAGGCTGCGAAGATGTAATAGAAGTGGTCATCCAATGGCGGATACTTGCCAAACGGATTGCCGCCCTGCTTGGTGCCTGTCTCATAGTTACCGGGGTAGAACGTGGGTTTACCGTCCAGGTTAATGTGATCGGGAACGGCAAACGCCGGAACAACTACGCCGGGCCGCACATTCCAATCCTGGTCTCGCAGTACCGACGACATCAGGCGAATCCATCCCTCGAGCTCTGCCAGTTCAATAAAATCGCTCTCCAGCATCATCACGCCATCGCGAACCCAAAAGGCGGGATAGCCCATGTTGCCGCCCGGCACGTGAACTTCGTAGGGGGTAAGATTCCGATACTTTCCCTTCTCTTGCCCCGGCATCAGGCGGGCCGAGTCAAGAATGGCGCGCGCCTGATCGCCCAGGAACGCCTGGTCCGCGCCGGAAAGAAGCGGCTCCTCGGCATACGCCGGCCACCCGGTGGTTGCTACTTGTCCCATCCCTGCGATGGCCATAGCCGAAAGAAACTCTCTCCTGCTGATGTTGATCATTGTTGAGCGCTCTTTCTCATACATGAGAAGTGCGGAGGCGGGTGAACTCTGAAGAGTGACAGGGAGGCCTTCTTGCATCAACACCTTGCCGGTGAACTCCATTGACTGCAGAGAATCCAGATTCTTTACGCTGTAGTGCGCTGCGGGATCGAGACCGCGCAGTTTCAACTGAGCAGTAGTAAAGGGACTGCTTTCGCGGCGAAAGACCTCAACCACGCCGGTTCCTTCATCCTGCCTGTTCCACTGCCAGGCCATCCATGTGTTACTTCCCAGGCTGTAAGAGGTGAGGGGGATAAAGTCGGCATAAAAGTAGTCCACGACGTCGCGCCACTGCTTGAGCAGGTGGACCGCTACCGGTTGCTGACCGTCGATCTGCTGGTGATCTAATCCAAAACCAAGCGCCGGGGTCATCTGGCTGCGGAAGACATAGGGGTCGAGCGAATTAATGGCAGTACCGTAAAAGGGGATCCAAAGCGAAAGACCGTAGGTCTCCGCTTGCTGGGATATCGGCTTATATGGGTAGTCGCTACGCCACAGAGGCACGGCGCGTCGCAAGGTTTCGAGATCGTTGCGTCTGCCGCCTGACGCACAGGTGTCAATCAAGAGATTCGGAAAACGCCGGCGCAATTCGTCGAAATATGCCAAATAGCCTTCGACATGTTTGATCTCGGTAATGCCCTGACGATCGGCAGCATCGTTGGCACGCCATATTTGCAGCGGGGGAAAGTTGAAATCCTGACGATAGACGTCGATGCCGGTGCCGGCAATCATTCCGCTTACATGGTCGGTCAGCCAATGCCAGGCCTCGGGATTTCCCAGGTCAAGCAGCTTGTCTTTTCCATCGGGGCCTAACAGCCACTCGGGATGGTGTTGGTCGAGCCATGAGCCCTGGGTCACTCGCTCCGGCTCGAACCAGAGAATCACCTTTAGGTTTTTTGCGTGGGCGTAGTCGGCGACTGCTTTGAGCCCGTTAGGAAACCTCTTCGGATCCGGATCCCAGGTCCCCGTCTTCCACCAACCCACGGTGAAGGGGTACCATCCGGCATCCATCCACCAGTAGTTGATGGGGATGCCATCCTGCAGGGTTTGATCGATATATTTCTTTTGATTTTCTTCGGTCGCAAACTGCATTTCGATGGTGTAGCGGCCGCTGCCGCCGGAAACAAACGGCGCAGGAAGCTTGCCGGCTGGTCGGGGCAAATTGTGTGCGATCATCCACCGCCGCCAGGCATTTTGGCCATCGATCCAATCGCCATCCCAAAACTGGACCACGGCGAGCGGAGTGCGTACCTCTTCCCCAGGCGCCAGCCAAAAGTGTGTTAACTCCTGGCCGCCTTTTACGTGTACCTGCGCGGACTGATCGCGTGAGAGGTCGAGGGACCATTGTCCGGGCCAGCCAAGGGCAAAGATCACGCCCCGCCCCGGGGCGGCGAGGTTGAAGTATGGCATCTCGCCATCGGTCCCCCGGCCGCCTACCGAGGCAAAGTGCTCCTGTGCGCTCGTGGCCAGTGGCGTCTCCAGCGGCTCATAGTCGTTCGCCGAGTCGCTGCTTCCCCGGGAGTGATGAAGCACCATCGTGCCCTGCGCATCTCCTTCGAATTCGGTGTCAATAGCCTTGATATCCTGCAGAATCGGCGTTCGCGCCGACCCTGCATTCTTGAAATAGACCGTCCACTCGGCGATAGGAAAATCGTGATAGGCAACAGCCACGCAACGCACAACCAGGTGAGTCGCCGGATCCTGGTAGACCGATGTGTATTCCGTCCTCTGATCGTCGAGCTGCCGGGTTTTACGATCGACGGGCCATTTCGTCAACACGTCAGACGATAATCGGTCGCCGAACTGAAAGGAGAAGGGCGGATCGAGTGAGAACTGCTGCGCCAAAGGGCCGGTGGGGAGAGATGACAACAGAAGCTTGCTGCCGTCGGAGAGGGTTACAGTAGCATTTGCCCAATCGGCCTGGTCCCACTCTGCCTGGTACGTGGGTGGCCGCTCGCCCACGGCCTTCAGTCGAAGAGTGATTTCACGCGCGCCTCCAAGTTCCACCCGGAACGGCAGACCCTTCATGCCTTCATGCAAGACTGGTGACTCGAAAAGCTGCCGTCCTCCGGCTTCGATCGAGGCCACTACACTGCCCCGGCCGGTGTTGGCGTAGTAGCCGAGATCGTTGCTATCGACACCCACCGTCCCCTCAAAACTGCCCGCGCTCGAGGACAAGCGGATAACGATCTCACCGGGTGAGCGCATGGCGATCCCGTTGTCGAATTTCTGATCGACGATCATGAGCGGGCGCCCCTCAATGCGATCGCGGATCAGCGCATTCGGTTTGAGCCGGGCCTCCAAAAATGACTTTCCTGAAGGAGCCGGCTCCTCGACTCCGAGGAATTTGGCTGCCACCCACCGCTGTGCCGCAGTCGCACTGTCACTCGTCGCCGCTGCGTGGCAAATCCCCAGTAACAAAGAGGGCAAGACGAGAAGCACGCGAATCGACTTCATACCCGGCCACCAAAGGACAGTAATACTCGAGTATGGCAAAAATGGCGGCCTCAGAGCGAGGGCGTTCAATTGGCTGAACGACAACGGGAAGATGAACCCAGGCATCCGGGCGCAGAGTGGACTCACCAGGCATTCCAAGGCTCACCTCGTTCTGAATTGCAGAACACATTTCTACGTGCATTGACTGGGGCAGGAACGGTCGGTTAAGATGAGCCGCTTCGAAAAAGAAAACTACCAACGATGCCTCTTATCACAGGTTTTGTTCTCGCTCTGCTGGCCGGCATAACCATGGGCTTATCGGGCTGGTCGATCAAGTTGGCGAGAGTTTGGAAGTGGGAAAACTTCTGGCTTGTCTATGCCATCGTCTCCTTGATCCTCGCTCCCACCGCCCTGGCTTATGTGCTGCTGCCGCACCTTAACAGCGTGTATGGGTCGCTAACGGCCCGGGAATTGCTGCTGCCCTTTGGCTTCGGTTTGCTTTGGGGCCTGGCGCAGTTGGGCGCCGGTGTCACCTTATACCGTCTCGGCCTTGCTGTATCAGGTGCTGTGCTCAACGGGGTAGGCGTTGCTGTCGGAACCCTCATACCGCTCTTCCTTTTGCACTCGAACGTGCTTTTCGAGAAGAGCGGCTTATACATCCTGTTCGGCACCGCCGTCACCATAGCGGGGGTTGCGCTTTGCGGGTGGAGTGGGTACCGGCGTGAGAATCAAGCCAAAAGTCAGGGGCGCGGAGCGGGATTCTCTTCAAGCGAAAGCGCGATGGCGCAAACCGGCTCTACGCCCGCTCAATACATTCTCTACTTAAGCATCGCAGTAATCTCTGGCGTGCTCTCCTCTTTACTCAACATCTCATTGGCTTACAGCACTGGGATTCTACAGAAAGCAGTGGCTCAGGGCGGCCGGCCGGCATGGGCTCCGTTTGCCATTTGGCCCATCGCATTGTTGGGTGGTTCCGTGGTGAACATCGCGTACAGCGTCTACTTGCTGGCAAAGAATAAGACGTGGGGTTATTTCAGCAAGAAATTCAGCGAGGTCATATACCCGACCGTGATGGCGCTCATGTGGATGGGCGGCATCGCCCTCTATAGCAGCTCTACCACTTTTCTTGGCACTCTGGGGGTTTCAATTGGCTTCGCAATGTTCACCATTACCATGATCATCTGCGGCCAGATGGCTGCGGTTTTCACCGGGGAGTGGCGCATGATGCAGCGCAGCATCTATCGCTCGTTTTACCTCGGTATCTTTCTACTGGTTGTGGCTGTGATCGCCATTGGGACCGCCAACTACTACCAGCGTTAACCGCTACCTTTGCCGATAGAACACAAGTGCGGAGCTGGGCGAATCCGCCAGCTTAATTTGCAAATGGGCCAGCTCACTCCCCTTCATCTCTTTGACGGGGGCTTTGCCGTAGGTGCTCCGGATCTCCACCTCGTAAGATGCATCAAGCTTCAGGTGCTGAAGATCTAATTGCATATCTGTGGTTGTGTTTTTCGGCCGCCGCAGGACGATAACTACGCCGTCTTTGTTTTCTGGCCTGTCCCACTGCCATGCCGTCCAGACGTCTGCGCCGAGGCTGTAAGGCAGCACCGGGTAGAAGTCACCATAGAAATACGGACGCACTTGCTGATACTCGGCGATGGCTTGCTTGATCCACGCCACCCATTCCTGGTTGTCGACCCCCGCTGCTCCCGGATTTGTACCGTACCCTGCACCGTAGCCGAGGCGCATCAGATACAAGTTCTCCGGCGTACTAAATGGCCCAAACTTCTTCCACGGTTTGGATTGGGTATAGCTCTCGAACGCCATATTCTCCGGCACCCAGGGAGCCAGGGCCTGGGTCTGAGCCTGCTCGGCCAAGGTATCGAGGAATCCGTGGTCTGTCCGCCATACAACGAAGCTGCGTGACATCATCTCGATGTCGATGCGCCGGCCTCCGCTGGCGCAGTTGTCAATATGCAGGCCGGGATGGCGGGCGAGCAGATCGTCCCACATTTTGTAGAGACCCTCAACATGGGCAATCTCGGTCATGCCGATGCGATCCGGCGTGTCGGCAAGCTCCCAATAGCGTTCCGGCGGTATGTTGAAGTCTTGCCTGTACCAGGTCATCCGGAAGTCCGTGATGAAGCCGGAAACCATGTCGGTGATTCCTTTGAGCACGACGGGATTACCCAGGTTCGCCAGCGCCACGCCAGGATTCACCGGATGATCGGTATGGAGATACCAGTCCGGATGATCCTTGATGATTTTTCTATTTGGCATGCTGGTTTCCGGTTCAATCCAGAGAGAAAAACCGAAGCCGGCGGCTTTGAGCGCTTCGCCAAGCGGCTTGATGCCATTGGGATAATACCTGGGGCTAGGAAACCAGTCGCCGCGGTTCTTCCACCACGGGTTAGTTGGATCGGTCTCGGCCCCGAACGAATCACCGTACCAGCCGGCGTCCACAGCATAGAGTTCAACCGGGATCTTGTGGTCATGAACCCACTGGATATACGCGATCTTCTCGCTGATCTCCTCCGATCCCCAACTGCCGAACATGATCGGTCCAATCATCGGCTTGCCATCGTCGTGGGGGGTGTAATGCGCGAGCAGAAGACGCCGCCAGATGTTCTGCGAGCCCTGCCAGTTACCACCCTTCCAATCCATAAGCACGATGCGTGGGGTGCGAATCTCCTCACCCGGATGAAGCACCAAGTGCGTCCTCTTCATCCCGGCCGTCATCGTGATGGCCTTTCCATCACCGGAATAGGCAAAATCGGCCTTCCAGTCGCCTGTCCAGCCGACGGCGCCGATCAGGCCGTGGTCGCCGGTTTGGAGATTAAAAAATGGCAGCGTATTCCGGCTGGATGGATCTCCTCCCGGAGATTCCAGGTGGTCGCTAGCGCTCGGACCAAAACGCTCCTCCAATGGTTTGAAATCCTGTGCACTTGCATCGCTGCCCCGCGCATGGCGGATGATGCACTCTCCCGGTGAGGGCGCGATGGCCCAATCGAGCGGCAGAATGTTCTCGATAATCGGCGTGTCCGAAGTGCCATCGTTGCGAAACCTGATAACCCAATCGACTGCGGCGGGAAAGTCGCGATAATGGCGGACCTCGGCGGTGACGTTGAGCTTGGTCTTCGGATCCACATACCAGTAGCGGGTGGTTCCCTCCCCCATCTCCTCGTGTGAAACCCGCCACGTGGGCATCACCTGGGCCGATTCCTTGCCATCGTACTGAAAGGAAAAAGGAACGTGCCCGGCTTTCCAGAGGTCCGAGGAAGTTAGACGTGACGTTTGGCCCCACAGGGCTACGGTGCCAAATATCAGGAAACATGGAACGGATTTCGAAAAGGGGAATAGGAGCTGCATGATTGCGAATACTCTCCAGGAAGTCGTGCGAGCGGTCATAACTCGAATTCGAACATGCTATCATCCCCACCACGAGTGTTCTGTATAACACACTTGCATTCTGTATTACGGAATGAAAATGGGAGGGCCCCTCGCCGCTATTTGAAGCGGGATGGAGTCGCGCATAGAGAAGCCTGGAGATTTGCTGCCGAAGGCTTACTTGTAATTCTGCATGGTAGAATCACAGCTCGCGTACCAAGCTTGCGAGAAGATCATGCGACGTGCAGCCTCAAAGAACAAATATCCTGTGAAATCGCTGGCCAAGGCCCTGCGCATTTTGGATGTGCTCGCCGAAAGGCCTGCCGGCTTTGGCATCACGGAATTGAGTGAGGCATTGCACATTGGAAAAAGTACGGTCCACCGTCTGCTGGCCACATTGAAAGAAGAAGGCTACGTGGTAACCCACCCGGCGGGCTCCCGATATATATTGGGGGGCAGAATTGCAAGGTTAGGACAACAGCTTTCCGACCAGTACCAGCTGCTGACTTTTGGCGTGCCTGTTATCCACCGGTTGGCCCGGGAGCACAACGAGACGGTTAACCTGGCGGTTCTCGAAGGAACCGAAATTGTTTACATTGCTGGAGAAGAGAGCCGGGAGACTATGCGCAATCATTTTCTCTTAGGATCGCGTGCACCCGCCCACGCTACAGCCCTCGGCAAAGTGTGTTTATCGGCTCTTGCTCCGGAAGAGATTCGCCGGCGGTACAAGGGAGTAAAACTCACTCCTCTGGGGCCGAAAACCATCAAGACGTTCTCAGCGTTATTCGAAGAATTATCAGCCGTGCGCGAAGCAGGGTTTGCCTACGACGATGAAGAAAGTGGACCGGGGATCTACTGCATTGCGGTTCCCGTACGATTGTTTCCGGGTGGACCCGCGGTGGGCCTTAGTTTCGCCATGCCCAAACCAAGGATAACTCCTACACGCCGTTTGACCATGCGAAATGCACTGCTGCTGGGCAGCGACCAAATCTCGCACCAACTTGGATACCGAGCGGAGAATTAGCGCCCTATTGGCGAGAATTCGCCGCGGCTTTTAGGCAGGCATCGGAAATTGCCGAAATGTTCAACTGATGCTGCGAAAGGAATTCGCCGGCCCGGCACCATGTTAAAAGATAAGCGTCGCCTGAAAGTCGGGATACTTGGTTGTGGCGCCATCGCCCAGGCGGCGCACTTCGAAAGTGCGGCAAAGGCACACAACGCTGAGCTGTATGCAATCTGCGACGTGGCGGATGACCTGCGGGAGCGCATGGCGTGCATGCACAAACCTGAAAAATCCTTTCGGGACTACGGTGAGATGCTTGCCGATCCAGGTCTTGAGGCGGTCGTGATCGCGACGGCCGATACCTTCCATGTGCCTGCGGCGACTGCGGCCCTGAGGGCGGGCAAGCATGTTCTCTGCGAGAAGCCGCTAGGCGTGAATGTTGAAGAAGTTCAGGATCTGAAGCGCGAACTGCAGCAATCCGGAAAGCTACTTCAAGTCGGCCATATGAAGCGCTTTGACGCTGGATTGCAGAGCGCGAAAGCCTTCATCGACGGTGAGATGGGCGAACTGCTGGCGCTGAAGGCCTGGTACTGCGACTCCACACATCGGTACCAGTTGACCGACGCAGTGCAACCTCACATCGTCGCGAGTTCCAATGTCAAACGCCCGCTAGCCGACCCTAAGGCCAATCTTGAGCACTATTACATGTTGGCCCATGGCTGCCATCTGCTCGACACCGCGCGCTATCTCGCTGGAGAGATCGTCGAGGTCGATGCGCGTTTGCGGCGGAGCTTCGGAGCGTACTGCTGGTTTGTAGACGTCGCCTTTTCCAGCGGTGCGATCGGCCACCTCGACCTGACGGTGGCGGTCCGCATGGATTGGCACGAAGGCTTCCAAATTTACGGCGAGCACGGCAGTGTTGTCGGCAAGACCTATAATCCCTGGCTCTTCAAGACGAGTGACGTCGAGATTTTTCACGAATCCAACGCAACCACGACCCGCCTGCTGGGCGCAGACGGACACTTCTACCGGCGGCAACTGGAGGGCTTTGCGGCAGCCATCCTTGACCATGCACCGATGACCGGCGCAGACATTGACGACGGGCTCGCATCCGTTCACGGCATGGTGGCAATCTCCCAATCGGTCAGAACCAGGCAGCCAGTCCGTTTAGCCGAGGCGCTGGGGGGCCTACGATGAAGCTTGGGATTTTTGCCAGAACCTTTGCCGGGGCAACGCCGCAGGAGATTCTCTCGTCGGCGCGCCGGGCCGGCTACGAAGCCGTTCAATATAACATGGCCTGCTCCGGCCTTTCCCCGCTTCCGCTGGAGATCAGCGATGAGACTGCTGAGGCAATTTACACAGCGTCAGTAAAAACAGGCGTGGCCATCGCTGCCGTGTCGGCTACCTACAACATGGTCGATCCAAACCTTAGCAAGCGCGAAGAGGGCCGTCGCAGCTTTGCAGCCATAGCCCGATCCGCGCACCGCATGGGGACCAGCCTCCTCACCGTGTGCACAGGCAGTTGCGACCCACACGATCAATGGCGCTATCACCCGGATAATTCTGGCGCCAAAGCATGGCGGGAGATGTGCAAGGAGTTCGAACTGCTGCTTGCGATTGCTGACAAATACGACGTGATGCTTGGGGTAGAGCCAGAGCTCGCAAATGTTGTCGATTCTGCGCAACGGGCCCGGGAACTGATTGATACCTTCGGCGATAAACGAATCCGGATTATCTTTGACGCGGCCAATCTCTTCGAGGTCGACAGTCCGCAACGGCGAAGACTACTAGTCGAAAGCGCCATCGCTCTGGTCGGAGATCGAATCTCCCTCGCCCACGCCAAGGATCGTCTCACCGATGGCCGTTTTGTGGCGGCGGGCGCTGGTGTGCTCGACTACCACCATTTCCTCACAGCTCTGCGGCGGACGGGATTCGACGGTCCTTTGATTACCCATAGTCTCGCGGCAAATGAGGCAGCTAGGGTTGCCGCGTTTCTGAAGGCCGAACTTGGCCTTGCGGTGATAAGCACATGACGTCGCTCAAAACCGTATCTTCCACCACTACACCCGCGACGCTAACCGGGATGGCGCGAGAAACAAGTCTATTTGATGTCGCTCTGCTGGGCTGAGCGGCTCCGTCGGGGATATGGGTTTTCCGGAGCCGTAGCCCAAACCCGACGACGCATATTTCGCGGCTGATAGCCAGGATCGCGATTGAAGCAGTACGCTGTGGACAACGCTTGAGATTCTATCTTGGATCGGTTTCATTTTTTCCGGGTCTTTGCGTGCTTCGTACGCCGCAATGTATGTGCCCGGCTCAAAATTTGCACTCACGGGAACAAGGCCCTGTGCTCCCTTTAACAGCGCTTCAGACGCGTGCAGCTCCGAGCCAATCAGCACTCCCAATCCGAGAGGTCCCGCTTCGGACACCAGCCGGCCGAAGTAAGCCATATCCTCGGAGGAGTCTTTACAGCATGTAATCCAGCGGCGGCGAGTCATCTCGCATATAACCTCGATTGGAATGGACGATCCGGCAATGGACGGCAGATTATAGACGATCATATTCAGATCGCTCACCGCCTCTTTGCATTCTCCAAAGAGTCGCAGATGCTCATCGGGGAATTTTACTTTGAGATAGAACGTGGGCAGAACCACATAATTCTCATAACCGATGGTGTCCAGGATCCTGGCTTTCTGAATAACCCTGCTGGTCGAGGTATCCATCGTTCCGCCCAACAAGTGAACTCTGCCGTGGCATTCCTCGAACGCGATGCCGGCCATCCGTTCCCACTCGGCCGGAGTCAACATCGGCCCCTCTCCCGCCGTGCCCCCGACAAAGATTCCATGAACCCCGGCGCCAATCAGGAATCGCAGCAAACCGCGGTACGCTTCTTCATCGACGCGGTCTTGCGCATCTACGGGGGTGACGACAGGCACAACGACGCCTGTGATTGGACTTTTACTCATCTAAGCCTCAAGGTTGCCTTCATGATCCAGAGGGACCCGCTCGTTTCATGAGCACACCCGGAAAGCCGGGGGCTCTGACTTAAAGTCAGGCGTCGATGCTCCGACAAGGCTCAAGAGAACTGAATCAGCCCACGGCAACACAAGCCGTTTTCAGGAACGATCATCCAGCAAGAGCAAATCTGCTGTCAAGATTTGGAAATGGGTTCTGTATTGCAGAATAGAGTGATAGACCCATGGCGGGCGTGAAATCGAATGAGATATACCGTGCCTATGCCCTTCTTCTACAAGCTCAATTGCCTGGCCTGCTTCAGCAAGTATTAAGGAGCCAGGACAATGCGAGGATCGTCGGCGTAGGATTCTTGTCTGGATTGGTCGTGAAGCACGCGCCGTCTGTGACAAACAGATTTTTGACATCGTGGGCCTGGCAGAAGCCGTTTAGGACGGCAGTTTTGGCATCGGACCCCATGCGCACGGTACCCACCTCGTGCGCCACCCCGCCTGGATGCAGATGGCCCCAGCGGCTCGACGGCGAACCTGTTTCGTTGACTGGTGTGCCGCCTGCAGCTTCAATGATCGCGCGGAAAGTCTCGTTCATGTCCGCCGCCATTTTGACGTCGTTGTCGCTCCAGGTGAAATGATCAACCACGAGATGAAGGAGGTGCTGGAGGCCCTCCTGGCACCCTCAAAATGCGACTTTGTCTTCAGCCATCCGGGAAGTCCTGAGGAGCCTCTAGGAGCCTGGGTGCTGGAGACGCAAATGGGGCGCTTCGGGGCACAATCCAGACCCACCCGGATGCCGGCCTCCACGGGCTGAGACACACCTTTCTTACCGCGGCTGGCGGCTGCACCGACCCCTTCACGTTGCAGTACGTAGCCGGGCACGATAGCATTAAGACGACCATGCGCTATGTTCACCCGCAGGCCAATGCGGTCCAGGAGCTGTTTCTCAAGCTTGCGGCCCAGCCTGGAAAGCAATTCTCTCTGCCGAATGGGCGCAAGTGCAGGGTCGGTGCAAAATCCGGTGCAGCCGCAACAAACCCTCAACGGCTTCCCGGCCAAGTGATTGAAAATAAGCAGTTTTTAAGAGCGGAAGTGGTGAAATTGGCAGACACACCATCTTGAGGGGGTGGCGCCGAGAGGCATGGGGGTTCAAGTCCCCCCTTCCGCACCATCGATTGAGGTTCATGTTCAGATGATCTGGCTCGTCGGTACTATTCACGTTATCGTTTGCCTCATCCTTATTGGAGTCGTTCTCCTCCAGCAGGGTAAGAGTGCCGATCTTGCGGGCGCCTTTGGCGGCCAGGGGTCGCAGACCGCGTTCGGCCCCCGCGGAGCAGCCAATCTGCTGACCAAGGTGACCACTTGGGCTGCTATCGTGTTCATGTTTACTTCCATCGGACTTACGGTGTTGATCCAGCGCAGCAGTGGATCTCGTTCGGTGCTATCGGGCATTCAGAGTACGCATACCACCCCAGCCAAGCCCTCGACGCCTGCCAGGTAAACCGCCCGACTATATCCAGACTTGGATAAAAGGAGGACGACGCGGCCCAAGCGCCCCGGAGCGGGCTCTTCGTTCAGGGTTCTGCCGTAAGCTCGGACGCCTTCAGGAGCGCGCTCGGATTCGGCGCGCCAGCGCCACAACCAGCAAGCCCCCACCTAGAAAAACCAGCAGGAAAAGCGCAGCCCGGGCGAGCACGCCGCCATAGCCCAACACGTTCACATCGACAAAAGGGTAAGGATAAAGCCCACTCACCGCTCCCCGCGCCAGAATGTACACCAGGTACACGGCGGGATATGTCAGCCAGGCGACGGCAGTCTTCCAGTTCAATCCTGTGCGTGGCCCAAAAAGCAGCCAATACACTACATACCCAACCGGAATGACGCTATGCAGCAGTACGTCGGCAACCCACTGAGCACCTTGTGGATTCCATAGCTGCCGCAGCAAGAGCTGGTAGATGATCCCGACAATGGCAATATAGACAGCCGTGCCGGCCTGCACCGTTGGAGTGCGGAACCACTGTCCCCTGCCGGTTTCTGGTCCGAACGCAATCGCGGTAAAAACCAATGCGGTAAGCAGGTTGGTCAGGATGGTGAAGAAGCTGAAGTAGGTAATCACTGTCCCCAACATCGCTGGGCCAGAGGATTGGACGAGCATCAGGTACAGTTGCAGGGCCAGCGCAAACCAACCCAGCAATGCCCCTACCACCGCATAAATCCGCATGGCGCATTGTAACCAGCCGCGCCGGCTCCAAAGATCAAATCCCCTAAAATGTAGTAATGATTCTTGAAAGCTTTCCAGTCGGGCCGCTCCATTGCAACTGCACCATCCTGGGCGACGAAGTTACGCGCGAAGCCATCGTTGTGGATCCTGGAGATAACATTCCGGAGATTCTCTCCCGGCTGCAGAAGCATGGCCTCACCTTGCGCCAGATCATCATCACCCATGCTCACATCGATCACGTGGGCGGCGCGGTCCAGCTGAAGAGAGCGACCGGGGCTCCTGTGTTTCTTAACCAGAAAGATCTCGGCTTGCTGAGTGCGATGGAGATGCAGGCGGGATGGATCGGCGTTCCCACACCAGAAGTGGCGCCTCCGGATGCCAGCGCCGAGGACGGACTGGCCGTGGGCCTGGCGGCACTACCCGGCGAAGTGATCCATACCCCGGGACATACGCCGGGGAGCATCTGTCTCCTTTTCCACAAACAGAATCTGCTACTTGCGGGCGATACGCTTTTCGCCGGATCGATCGGCAGGACCGATCTTCCCGGGGGCGATGGACGTCAAATCCTGCGATCCTTGCGTGATCGCCTACTGATTCTGCCGGATACAACACGCGTTTTGCCTGGCCATGGCCCGGAGACAAGCATTGGCGAGGAAAGACAATCAAATCCGTTCCTTCAGCCAAATGTTCGAATGTGACACATTAACCCTTTGGAGCAATCCGCGACAAAGTGAGCAAAATTGACCTAGATTAGGATTTATCAAGAAGATTTGCGAGTTCGTTAACTGTATTTAAATCTGCAATTTGCACTGTTTATAAAAAGCATTAATTGAATGACACGAAAGTATTAGTAGCAAACTTGAGTCCTCCTTTGCACAGGGCAATTCTTTTAATGGCCCTTGAAATGCTCGCAGACATCCTCAATGCCCTCGTCGAACTCTTCCGACGGGGTCAGAAGGCTTACCACCAGCCATCTTTCCCGTGAAAAACCAAAGAAGCCGCCTGGGTGGACCACCACTCCTCTCTCCATTAACAGGCGGAGCACAGTCTGTTCTTCCGGCTGCAGTCCGGGAATTCGCAAAACGGCATACCAGCCTGCCTCGACTTCCAGTCGAGTTACTAATTTCTGGCGCGACAGGATTGCATCGAGGCTGGCCAGGTTCGCGGCCACACGCCCCCTGATTTGCCCTTGCAATGTCGCCCGTTGGCTCAGCCAGGCGGGGAGTGCGCACTGGATGGGCGCGCTCATGGAAAGGAAGGTGTCGGAGATGACTTCCAGCCGTAGCCTGGCCTCGCCCTCTCCAAAGCAGGCGATCCAGGCGGCCTTCATCTGCGGCAGCGCGGCCACCTTGCTTAATCCGCTCAGCACGAACGTTGGCACGGTATGGCCACCCGTGGCGAAGCTCTCACCGGCTCGGTTGAGGCCGTAATCGAGAAAGACCTCGTCCACAATGAGCGCCAAGCCTTGCTCATGGCAGAGTTTTTCCAGCGCGATCCGCTCACCGGGCTGGGTGAAGTGGCCTGTGGGATTGTTGGGGTGAACCACCGTAATCGCTCGGGTCCGCGGGGTCACCCGCCGGCGCAACGCCTCCAGGTCCAGATGCCAGCCGTGATCGTAGAAAAGCTCATACGGGACCAGCCGCACATCGTCCAGACGGGCCAGGAAGTCGAACAGCGGGTAGCCCGGATGGCCAATCAACACTTCGTCCCCAGGATCGCAGAGCAGCCGGAAGAGGAAGCTGTAAGCCTCGCTGGTGCTGGTAGCGAGAAAGATCTGTTCCGGATCTACCACTGCTCCGTGGTCACGGTAATAGTGGCAGACCGCCTCGCGCGCCGGGCGAAGACCTTTTGGGTCCGGGTCGTAGTGGAGAGCCCTGGGATCACCCAGGGGGGCCAGAATCGACGCGGCATCGTAAATAAAATCGCAGTGGGTTGGATTCGAGGCGGTCAGGTCCAAAAGCCGAGCACCTGCTGCGCGCAATCGCGCAAGCTGCTGCGCCCACGGCGTCTCTGCCAGATCCCATTGGGTCCGCTCGGACCAGGGGTATCGTTTTGAGCCACCGTCCCTCACCCAATTTCCTCCCTACCGCATGTTGTAATAGAGCAGAAAGAGCAGGAGCCCGCAACGCATGGATTTGCAAGCCGTTATCTTCGATTATGGTGAAGTTCTCAGCGGACCGCCCGATCCTCAGGCGCATCGCAACCTGCTGGCCATCGCCGGAGTGGAAGAGGAAGCTTTCGAAAAGGCCTACTGGGCGCACCGGTTGGATTACGATGCCGACATTTTAAACGGCCAAACGTACTGGCAAACCGTGGCCCGGGACACTGGGGTGCTTTTCACGCCACAGCAGATCAGCCAATTGCTGGAACAAGATGCGCTGATGTGGATGAATCTGAATCCGGCGATGCTGGCCTGGATTCCCAAGATTAAGGAGGCGGGTTTCCGGCTCGGCATCCTTTCCAATATGGGCGACGGGGTCCTTGATTACTTACGGCCGCGTTTCCCCTGGCTGGCTCAGTTCGACCACCTGACCTGGTCCTGCGAACTGGGGGTAGTCAAGCCCGATCCGGCTATTTATCTGCACACGGTCAAGAAGCTGCATGTCTCTCCAGACAGGGCCCTGTTTATCGATAACCTGCAAAAGAATATTGTGGGCGCAGAAGATGTCGGATTGCACGCGGCTCTATTTGAAAATGTGGAACAGTTGCAGAGCGACCTGGCTCGGCGCGGATTTCGTTTGCCTGCTTTGGAGCCGGTGTCCAGTTAAAGGACGAAGATCGGGACCTGCTGTCCGTTTTACGCCTAACGCACGCCGGGCTTGGTGAGGGCCAGGGGGACCTGATCCACGATCTCCAGGTTAAAGCCTTGCAGCGCCGGTACATGCGTGGGGGTGTTGGAGAGCAGGCGAATCTTGCGGATGTTCAGGTCGGATAGGATCTGTCCGCCCAACCCGACCTGGCGGAGAATTCGTTGATGCTTGTCCTCCCTATGTTCGCCGCTGCGATGCAAGGAAAGCCGATGCGGAGTTACGCTGCGGTCAATCTCGAAACCTTTGCTGGTGTTGTGCAGGTAAATCAGGGCGCCACGTCCAGCAGCCGCGATCATCTCCAGTGACCGCTGCACCACCTGGTGGCAATCGCACAGCGTCGTGCCAAAGACATCGCCGGCAAGACAATGGGAGTGTACCCGCACCAGCACCGGTTCCTGGTTAACCTCAGAGCTCACATCGCCTCGAATCAGCGCCAGGTGGCTCTCTCCCCCGTCCACTTCGCTCTCATACGCGATCATGCGGAAGTCGCCGAAACGAGTAGGCATGATTGATTCCGCCATGCGGAATATATACCGCTCATTCTGCAGCCGGAAGCGGATCAGCTCCGCCACGGTCAGCATTTTTAGTTGGTACTGATTGCAAAACTCCACCAGGTCGGGTACCCGCGCCATGGTGCCGTCGTCGTTCATGATCTCGCAGATGACTCCAGCGGGAATCAGCCCCGACAGACGGGCCAGATCGACTGCGGCTTCGGTTTGTCCGGCGCGCACCAGAACGCCGCCGCGACGGGCGCGTAGAGGGAAAATGTGACCGGGCCGAGCCAGGTCTGCTGCCGTCATGCCGGGGTCGATTGCCACGCGGATGGTATGTGACCGGTCGTGGGCAGAGATGCCCGTGGTCACCCCCTCCCGAGCCTCAATGCTTTCTGTGAACGCGGTCCCGAAGCGAGAGGAATTCTGCTGCGTCATCGGTCCCAGGCGAAGGTAGTCAGCCCGCTCCTCGGTGAGGCTGAGACAGATGAGCCCCCGTCCATACTTGGACATGAAGTTGATGGCTTCCGGAGTGACGAACTCCGCCGCCAGCGTCAGGTCTCCCTCGTTCTCGCGGTCCTCATCGTCCACGACGACGATCATGCGCCCGGCCTTGAATTCCTCAAGCGCCCCGGGCACATCGGTAAACGGCGTTTTCGACTGCATACCTGTATTGTCCGCCAGAAGGATTCCAGACGCAAAAAACGCCGCTCGAGGCGGCGTTTTCTTCTCTGCGGATCCCTTTTCGTTTACAAGGTGGATTCGATCTCAAAACCCCAGGCCTCGAGTAGCGCTTCCGGGATATACTTCGAATTCTTGTTGCGCCGGGCCCACTCGCGCAACCGTGTGGAACGCACATACTGATCGGGGGTCAGCTTAAACTCTTTCACAACCTGCTCGAAAGAAGTGACAGTCGGGACCACCGGGCCTATCGGCTCCGGCTTACCCCAGTTTGGATTACCACGTCGTTTTGCCATTTGATCCGTTATCCTCTAGGGAGATAAGCAACAAGCATTGCCCAGCGGCTTTTCTATTTCTGGACAGTAGGTCCCGCTGAGACGTGCCAAAGCTCTTATTTTAAGGATTTTTTCTCCAGAAATCAATAGCAAATTCGAGCTACGGGGTTAACACCTACACAGCCTCGCTAAACACCCTACTGCAACCTATCCGGTCTCAGTGCACTCCAAATGATTGACTTATTTGCTGTTCGCGAAAGGTGGACGTTCCATGAACGCAGTTCGTTATTGGGCAGTTTTCTCTCTCGGGGTAGCGGCCGGTGCAGCCGCGGCTCTCATTTATGCTCCGCAGACCGGGGAAAAAACCCGCAAGCAGCTTAAACGTCATTTAGAAGATGCAAGTGACTACATCAAGGATGCGAGTGACGATCTCAGCAAACACGCAACTCGTGTCTATCAGACGACCAGAGACAGGGCCGGCGATGTAGCTTCGCGGGTGAGTACGGTCGCCAGCAACGTCAGCTCCGCGGCCAGCAATATCGCCGAAAAGGTGGGGGATCTGGTCTAGACCCCTCTCTTCTGCAAGTGCACTCAGACAAAGGGTTAACCCATCTGCCATGCTCCTGGTGTCAGATGGGTTTAGCCAGTAGTTGCTGGGCGGCACGATAACCGGAGCGCAGTGCCCCGTGTACAGTGCCCCAATGGCCGCTGGTGTCGCTATGTTCGCCGGCGAAAAACAGTGTCGCCTCCACCGGCACCGAGAGCTCATCCGAAGCACGGATCGCTCCGCGCGGAACGTACGTGTAAGCGCCCAGGCTATTCGGGTCGGTCTGCCAGTCGTGCTGGTGCCAGCGCACCAGGTGCTTGCGCACTCCAGGTACATCACTCCCAAGAACACGGGCGAGTGTCGCCAGGCCGGTCTCTGGCAAGTGGGTCATATCCAGGTTGGTCGCTTTGCGGCCGGCGACCCAACTGGTCAGCATCGAATCCTTTCTGGGGTGGGTGGTCCACCAGGTAGGCGGGACGGCCTCCGGAGCAAAGAGAAAGCTCACCCCCTGCAGGCTGGTGAAACGGGACCAAAAGCCGCGGTCGAACTCATACGTCACGCGCGCAGCCGTCCCCATGGCGAGCCGGTCCGCCGCAGCGAGAATCTGCACCGGTTGGGGCACAAGTGCAATACTTCTCGCCTGTAGCACGCCCAGAGACACGGTAATGATTGCGGCGGCAGCCTGAAAGACGCGATCGGTTGCGGTCGCGAGTTCTACCCTTCCGGGCTTCCAGGTAATGGTGTGTACCGGAGTCGACGGAACCCACTCGCCGCCCGCATGGAGGAACCTGCGCAGCAGAAACTCCGGGACGCGGGCATAGCCTTCCACCACCCGGAAAACACGGTCTCCCAAAATCGCATCTTCAGCTGCCTGCTGCTTCTCGAGGGAGCGAATGCTGATGCGATCCGCGTCCGCCGCGTTGAAGCCTTCGACATAGTTGGTCGCCCGGGCCACAGCTTCTGGTGTAAGTTCTCGCTGGGCCAAAAACTCACTGAAGCTGATGTCTGCCAAGGGCGGCGGGAGGTGCCCCAGATCATCAAACAGCTGGTCCACCTCGCGCTGCTCACCGCAAGGTCCCAGTCGGTCTGCTCCGTGCTCCGTCTGGAAGCAACGGGTGTCGCCTTCCAGCTCGAAACAGGTGAGACCTGCTTCGTCCACGAGGCGGATCAACTCCGGAGGCAGACCATGAATGAACTCCGCACCCAGCTCGATGGGCAACTCGCCCCCAGCCGATGGGACGGTGTGGATGCGTCCTCCCACCCGGTCTCGCGCCTCGACCAGCATTACCCGGAGGCCGGCTTCCGCCAAAGTTCGCGCAGCCGCCAGTCCCGCAATCCCTGCGCCAATTACGATCACATCCTTCATTGCCACGTCATTCATTCCACGTGCCAGGTGAGGGTTTCGGCGCGTGGACCCTGCGCCGGCACAGGATGATTCAGCGCCTGGATCGACATTGAAAGGCCGGTGCGAACGACCTGCGGCACGAAGCGGAGGTTTCTGCCGTCGCTCAGCATCTTCACCCGGGGTGCGGTTTTTGCCTGGGGCGAGTCCGGATGCGCGAGAAGAAGCTCGACTTCCCCGCCGCATCCGCTCAACAAGTAGAGCGACACCAGGTCGCAGAATCCGAGCGCTGCTGTCCACCTTTCGATATCCACGTCGTTTGTGGCACCTTTGAGCTTGCTTTGACGCGACTTCTCCGCCTGGAGAAAAGGCTGGTGGGCCTGATTATGTTGGGCGATCAGGCTGAAGTGACGGCTGACCACCATCGCCCCCGTTCGGGAGAACCCCTCAACAGTATCAATCGAAGCCGTCCACGCTTCTTGTACCTCCCGGGGTGGGATGGCGATAAAAGAAACCGGAACCGCCGTTCCCGCGTGTGGACCTCCCGAACGCAGCCGTTGAATCTGCTGCGCGTCGCTCGAGGCCCAGCCGGTATCGTGCATTTGAATGGCTCTTTGAATCTCGGGAGGCAATTCGCCGAAGCAGGTTAACCCGCCGGCTAATTCTCCCGCCAATGCGGCATGAGCCGGCTGCGGTATCAACAAGCATGGCAGGCGCACTCGCCGTTGCGCCGCTTCCACTTGCTCCCAGGCTGAGGCGCCTGCTGGTAGCGCGTCTTCCTGATGCTGGTGTAACCACCCAATTACCATTCGAATCCTCTTGCTGCCACTGGGTCATTATCAGTTAACCTGACCCGGGAGAGTTTCCATGATCCTTCAAGAACCAACAGCCGTTGATCTTGCCACGCCGACGGGCCCTATGCGGACCTACATGTATCGTCCCGTAGTTACAGGAAAATATCCCGCAGTGGTGTTGTTTTCTGAGATCTTTCAGGCCACCGGCCCGATCCGTCGCTTTGCCGCCTTTATCGCCGGGCATGGCTACATTGTCGCTGTTCCTGAGGTGTATCACGAGCTGGAGCCGGCGGGTACGGTGCTGGCTTACGATCAGGCCGGTTCCGATAAAGGCAATGCGGATAAATACGGCAAGGCAGTTTCGTCTTATGACAGCGATGCACGTGCGCTGCTGGATTATCTTCGCGGCCTCGAAGACTGCACCGGCCGACTGGGTACCATTGGCATTTGCATGGGCGGCCACCTGGCCTTTCGCGCGGCGATGAACGCCGACGTGCTGGCAACGGTTTGTTTTTATGCTACAGACATTCACAGCCACAGCCTTGGACTGGGCAAACAGGATGATTCGCTGCAACGCGCGGGCGAAATCAAGGGTGAGCTGTTGCATATCTGGGGGCGTCAGGATCCCCATGTGCCGCTTGTCGGCCGCAACCTGATCAAGGCTCGCCTGGACGAGGTGGGGGCTAATTTTCAGTGGCTGGAAGTAAATGGCGCGCACGCATTCATGCGTGACGAGGGCTACCGTTATGATCCAGAGCTGGCGGCCCTGTGCCTGAATATGTCGCTGGGCCTGCTGCACAGGAAATTGTCGTCGTGACCGATCAAGAGATCAAGGAAGTACCTCCAAAACTCGCCGAAGATCCGTCCAGCGATCTGGGATTCGGCAGGGTTGTATCGGAGCAGCGTGAGCTTCGCCTGCTTAATCGCGATGGCACCTTCAATGTGCAGAAGCGGGGCCGGGGGCTGCGGACGTTTCTGGCCTACTCCAACCTGGTGAGTACGACCTGGAGCCGTTTTTTTCTCTTTGTTGCCGCGGTCTACCTTACGCTCAATGGCTGTTTCGCTTTGTTCTACGAGGCCTGCGGACCGGAAGGACTGGTCAACACCCTCAATACCGAAATCAATACGCCTTTTCTGAAGGCCTTCTTCTTCAGCATTCACACCTCGGCTACGATCGGCTACGGAAGTACCGTGCCGGTGGGGTTGGCGACCAACATCCTGGTTGCGCTTGAGTCGGTCGTCAGCCTGCTTGGCCTGGCCGTGGTGACAGGGTTAGTGTTTGCGCGTTTTTCCCGCCCGGTGGCGGACATTCTCTTCAGCCAAAATGCAGTGATGTCCTGGATTGGCAACCGTCGCGCTTTCGAATTCCGCATCATCAACTCGCGCAATAACCAGATCATCGATCTTCATGTGCGGCTTCTGGTCTCGCGCTTTGAACCCAATGCGAGCGGAACGATGGTACGCCGCTATTACCCGCTTACCCTGGAGCGGGAAAGCGTGGTCTTCTTCCCTCTCTCCTGGACGATCGTGCACATCGTCGACAAAGACAGCCCGCTGTACGGTGTTACGCAGGATCAGTTGTGTGCTGCGGGCGCGGAGTTTCTGATTCTGCTCACTGGCATGGACGAGACCTTTTCCCAGGTGGTCAATGCGCGCTCGTCTTACCGCGCTAACGAAATTATCTGGGACGCGAAGTTTACCGATATTTTTGTCTATGATCCGGAAGGTAGAATGGCGGGCATTGACCTCAAACGTTTCCACGATACGGCACGCATTTCAACCCCGCCCTAGTGGGAAGGGTTAGCCTCTATACGAATTCCGTTGGGAGATGGGCTAGGGACTACCGATTCCAACTCGAACGTGGGCGGAAGTTAGACTTTGGGTCCCAAGCATGTGAGGTATGTGAGAACCGAAAAGAAACCGCAGACCCATTGCGCTCGGTCGAAGAACATTTCCAGGTGGAGGTCCGCGGCGTCTTTTGCACACCTAACCAGATGTTTTTCGCCCCCTCCTCAAAGCCGTCATCCTGAGAGCCTGTGACTTTTTCGATCTTTTCGTGTTTTCTGCGTAGCTAACCGGATGCTTTTTACCCCCCACAAAGCCGTCATCCTGTGTGCCCCGGCGTGCCGTGGGAGCGAAGCGCCGCGCGGATCTATCGCATAACGGACGGCTTATGGCGCGCAGTCGAAGGACCCCGGCGATGCTTGTTAGCAAATGCTCTTCCCGGTCGAGGTGACAAATTTGTTGAACCATGGACGGGCATATGCCATTTCCGATGAAATCAACCTGTATCTCCCTATGCCCATCGAGGCGATTTCCAATGACCCTCAGAGAACCGCTGATGTTGCTCTTTCTTGTGAGTGCCACGCTGACACTTCAGGCGCAGGCGCCGCCTCCTACGCCGAAGGCTTCCCCGGAAGTTGTCGCCGGCATTCCCGTCAACTATGACGAGGCGAAGGTCGGAACTTACGCACTGCCCGACCCTCTGCAGCTAAACAATGGAAAGCCCGTCCGCGATGCCCGGACGTGGTACTTGAAACGCCGCCCGGAGATCATCGAGATGTTCGAGACCCAGCAATATGGTCGAGCGCCAGGCAGGCCTGCGGATGAAAGCTTCGAAATCGTCGACCCGGGAACGCCGGCGCTCAACGGCAAAGCGATTCGCAAACAGGTCACTATCTATCTCTCCGAGGACAAGGCCGGTCCGTCGATCGATCTGCTCATTTATCTCCCGGCCGCAGCCAGCAAACCAGTGCCGATGTTTTTTAGTATCAATTTTGGTGTGGTGCAGAATGCGGTAGATGATCCAGGGATCAAACCCGAGACCGCTTGGGACCCGAAGACGAATACCCGGACAACTCCGCCGGCGGGCCGCAGCTTCGGCCGTATCAACGCCGAAGCCCTGCTTGATGCCGGCTTCGGTGTCGCAACCTATTATTACGGCGACATCGATCCCGACTATCCTGCCGGATTTCCCAATGGTATTCGTGCTCGCTATCTGAAGCCCGGACTGACGGTTCGAGCGGCGGATGACTGGGGCTCAATCGCGGCCTGGGCGTGGGGCATGAGCCGGGTCGAGGACTACTTCGAAACCGACAAGAGCATCGATGCCAAGCGGGTGGTTATCCACGGCGTCTCCCGGCTGGGAAAAACAGTGATGTGGGCCGGAGCGCATGACCAGCGCTTTGCTGCCGTGATCGCAAGTTGTTCGGGCGAGGGTGGTGCTGCCCTCAGCCATCGCAACTATGGCGAGACCATCGCTCACCTCACCGCTCCCACCCGATTTCCTTATCAATTTGCGGCCAACTACGCGAAGTACAGTGGCTTCCCCGACAAGGCTCCCATGGATGCCAACCTGCTGATCGCGTTGATCGCTCCGCGACCGCTGCTTCTGCAGACCGGCAGTAGCGATTCCTGGTCAGATCCCAAAGGGGAGTTTCTGGCCGCAGTCGCCGCAGGGAAGGTTTATCGGTTACTCGGCAAAGAAGATTTGGAGACTGATGTGTGGCCCGATGCCGGGCAACCCATCTTCCATGACCTGAGCTATTACATGCACGAGGGTGGCCACGGCATGGTGGCATCCGACTGGGGCATCTACATTGAGTTTCTCAAGAAGATGTTCCATCCGGAGTGATGAGAAAAATCAAACCCATGGCGACACGTTCGGGATAACCAAGGGGAGGGCGGACGATCGGTTTAGTGCCGCGCCTACGGCGCTCTGATCCTCTTCGGGATCGATTTCCCAGCCCTCCCGGGCGGGGCTGACGTTTGGCGGCCGGCCCTCCGGGCCTTGCATCTATGGCGATCTTCGGCCCCAGAGGCAAGCGGCACGGCTAAAGAGGCTGCGGAAAAACCCGGTTTTAGGGTAGGCCGGGGATTTATCCCCGGCGCAAATGCATGTAATCAACTTGGGCTTTAGCCCCTGGGGCATGCATTCTTGCTCGATCCGGCTCTTTCCGCTAGGGCGAAGCTCCATGGAGAGCGGTTGCTGGACAGAAAGCCAGTACGCACACTAGCAATAACGGCAAGGGCCTTTTTCATCAACTTGGGTGGGCGATAAGCCAATGACTCCTCCGGTGCTAATGACAAATGCAGGCGTGGTAGCCACTCAAGCCAAAAGGGGACTTGGCTGCCATTCTGCGATGGACGGACACTTTCCAGCCTGGGTGAGTTCATTCCCCATGCGGGTTTCACCACATATCTACTGTTAGGACGTTACGCCTTACTTTAATTCCAATGTTATCAACGCACTAGGTGGACCGTTAGAGCTCTGTCCTAACGTTGCCAGCTCGACCAGCGGGGCATAACGTGATCCCCGGTTGTGAAGACGCGGCTTTTTTAATCGTGAAAATAACATGTTCAAGCCAGCGGTGCTGCTTCTTGAGGTGCTGCTTTCTAACGGAAGCTATGCCCTTGAACCAACATGGCTGGCTCGGAACCCATCGGAATTGCTCGCACAGAAAACACCTTTTCGATTCCCACCGACTATTTACTGCACTTCATGAGAAGCCAGGAAGGGCAAGATTATGCAAAAACACAGTTGGCTCAAGTTCATCCATTTAAGCGTGATCTTCATGTTGATGAGTTCCGGGAGCGAGTTATGCCTGGCACAACTCGACCGCGGCACTATATCGGGAGTTGTGACCGATCCATCAGGCTCCGCGATCGCGGGGGCCAGGGTAACCGTCACCAATACCGCAATGGGCACGCAGAACTCTACCGTTACGACGGGTTCAGGCGCCTATACGGTCCCGGAGTTGGCGGCGGGCGAGTACAACGTTACGGTCGTTGCTACGGGCTTTAGCACGCTGATCCGCAATGGGATCACCGTTTCGGTGGGGCAGACGGCAACGATCAACCTCCAACCGGCGGTAGGGCAAGCCACAACGTCGGTTACGGTAACGGCAAATGCTCCCCTGCTCCAAACCGATAGCCCACAGAACAATGTTCAGGTCACCACGAGAGATCTGAATGAGCTTCCGATCAACATTACCGGAATCGGAGCAGTGCGTGACCCGATGGGTTTTGCCGCCCTGGTGCCGGGCACCATCGCAGGCGGGTGGAATGATATCCACATAAGCGGCTCGCCGGGAACGACATACCGTGTCTTTATGGACGGCCTGGACGACACCTCGGCGGTCAAGGGCGCCATCTCCGATGAACAACAACCCTCGGTCGAATCGCTCGGCTCAGAATCGGTGATGATTAACAACTATTCCGCTAAATTCGGCGAGTCCGGTGGCGGAGTCTTCAACTACACCTCGAAATCCGGCACCAACAGGGTGCACGGGACGGCCTTCGGCTACATTGAGAATGAGGATCTCGACGCCGGACAGCCCTTCAACTACACATCAAGCGGCCAGAAGTATAACCCGGTGCAGCGGGAGCTTGATTTTGGCGGCTCCTTCGGTGGACCGGTGTGGATTCCTCACGTCTACAACGGCCACAACAAAACCTTCTTTTACTTCGCGTACGAGGAGTACCACAACACGCAAACCCTCAACCAAGGAACCATTACCGTTCCCACGGCAGCCTATCGCAATGGCGATTTAAGCTCTAACTTGCTGGGTCCCATTGTGGATTCCGCCGGGAATCCGGTCCGGGACTGCCTGGGCCGGCAGATGATCAATGGCGCAGTGTATAACCCGGCGACGACCCGAGTGGCAACCTGCACGGATGGCTCAATCAAAACGGTCCGGGATCCGTTCCCGAATAACTTCATCGGCGATCCCAGCACATGGGACCCGGTGGCCCAGAAGGTTCTTACCTACTGGCCTTCCCCGTCCGGGGCTACTGCCAATGCGCTGACCGAAAATTACCCCAATTTGCAGCCCAACAATAAGTACCAGTACCTGACGAGCCTCAAGATGGATCACTCGATCGGTGAGAAATGGCACTTGTCGGGTTATGGCATCCTCGAGTATTCCAACAAGGACAATGCGGCGGACGGTATTAATGGCGTCGCAGCCTCGACCCGCTGGAACACAACCCCCGCCCCGCAGCTGTATCTCAATGCGGACTATACAGCCACGCCGAATCTTGTACTCCACGCCGGATTCGACTTCACGCGCCATGCCGCTGCGCAGGATTCGGCCGTGCAGAACTTCAAGGCGACGACTATTGGGTTGAACACGGCGGCCAATATGCCGGGCGGAGCCGCGAATACCTTCCCGATCTTCTCCTGGCCCGGCAATACCCCATCCGTAAATCACTCGAACCTCCCGAATTTGGGAGTCAACAACGCTCCATTCATTGACGACAATTACTACAATACTGAATCCGCGATCTGGGTTCACGGCCGCCACACTTTCGAATTCGGCGGCGATTTCCGTCATCAACTGTTTGGCACTCACAACGACCCTTCGGCCGGATCATACAATTTCAGCGCCAGTGAGACGTCCGACCCGTCCGCGGCAGGACAAAACCTTTATGGAGCCAGCCTCGGCGATGGTTTCGCCAGCTTCGCTCTGGGTCTAGTGGATGGCGCAACTATCGGGAACGACAACATTCAATGGTTTCATCGCATAGAGGGCTCGTTTTACGCACTGGACACCTGGAAGGCGACAAATAAACTCACGGTGAACTACGGACTGCGTTGGGATCTCGAACAGATGCAGCGCGAACAGTATCTGCGGGAAACGCAATTTAGTCCCACGGTCGTGAATCCGTCAGCTGGAGGTCTGTTGGGTGGAACCGAATACGAGGGGAATGGGACGGGCCGCTGCAACTGCACCTTCGAAAAGTTCTATCCCTGGATGATTCAACCCCGTCTGGGACTCAGTTATCAACTGAATCCAAAGACCGTGCTCCATGGGGGGTATGGATTCTATTCTGGCCCGCAGCTCTTCATGAATGAAGAAGGCTACAGCAACCAGGGATTTGGCTTCAACACGGTGACCCTGAACAGTCCGTCGTATGGGATTGCCGCTGGCCAGCTTTCCAATGGCATACCCTACTCCCCGGCTGCTATCACCGCCACCCATTTTGACCCTGGCGCCTACCCGAATATCGGTCAAACCAACTCGCCCCCGCCATTCATTGTTCCCAATAATGGCCGTCCGCCACGTTTCCAGCAGACAACTTTTGGCATTGAGCGCGAAGTTGTTAACAATCTGTCGGTCAAAATCTCGTACATCGACAACCGTGGTGTTTGGCTCAACTCCGACGGGCTGACGAATACTACCAACGAACTCACGCCATCGATGCTCTTAAAGAAAGGTTTAGATGTTACCAACGCCAACGACTTCAACCTGCTGACGCAGCCGATCTCTTCTCCCGCCGTGGCGGCAAGAGGCTTCACGGCGCCGTACTCTACATTCCCGTCCGGAGCCACCCTGGCTCAGGCATTACGGCCGTACCCGCAATTCGGAGGAGTTTCCGACTACTACGAGCACAATGGCAATTGGTGGTACGACGCGCTTCAAATCATGGTTGTCAAGCGCCTCAGCAACGGATTGTCGGGTGGCGTCGGTTACTCGTGGTCGAAGAATCTGGGGACAGTGGGGTCATCCACGGGCGTGGGAGCAACCTCGGCTC
Source organism: uncultured Acidobacteriaceae bacterium (assembly GCA_963838445.1). GTDB lineage: Bacteria > Acidobacteriota > Terriglobia > Terriglobales > Acidobacteriaceae > PALSA-350. The sequence goes on along the minus strand of CAWIRT010000046.1, from coordinate 316,511 downwards.
AAGCGACCTTTCTTACGACGGTACCGATTCAGGATCCCTCCCTCCCACCCAAGAGCCAGAAATCCTATGAAACGATTGACCAGCCGCAGGCGCTCAACTTCTACTTCCAGTACGAGGTGCCGCGATTCAGCTTCTCGCAGACCGGGTGGAGGCGTCTCCTGCTTTCGGGCTGGACAACCGACGGCATCTTCCATTACCAGAGCGGTTTTCCGCTACAAACACCAAACTCCACGAGCCCCTTGGATTCGGTGACTTTTGCGAATGGGGCCAACAGCGGTCTCATTTCTGTTCGTGCAAATCGCGTTCCGGGTCAGCCGCTCTTCTTGCATAGTCTCAACAGCCACAATGTTAACCCCCGCACTACGTTCTATCTCAACCCCGCTGCGTGGGCTAACCCGGCACCAGGGACCTACGCCAATTCCAAGCCGTTCTACGGCGATTATCGTGCTCCGAGATATCCCAACGAGCAGTTGGGCTTCGGCAAGGTCGTCCCGATCAAGGAGGGCGTGACGTTCTCGCTCCGCGCGGATCTGTTCAATGTCTTTAACCGCTGGGCATATCCCAACCTGAACAATACATCGAATCCTTTCCAGACTCCTCAGTATGGGAGCGACGGAAGCATTTCCAACGGTTTCGGCTTCTTCGGCAACAGCATTTCCAATGCAGGAGGAAACTTTGCTCCGAGAAGTGGCGAGTTTGTTGCGAGAATCCAGTTCTAAGGGCCCATTCAGTGGGTGCCTCGGGGGCAAGCTTCTATGATCTGGCTTCTCGCATTCCAAATCGCAGTCGGTCCAGCGCAACACTATGAGAAGGCGAAACAGGAGTTTGCCCAACGAGAATTTTCCGCGGCGGTGAGCGAAGTCGATGCGGCTCTCCATGAGAGCCCAACCATGGTTCCGGCCTTGGTTCTTAAGGCCCGGATGGCGGTCTTTGCTCATCGTCCGGATGTTGCCAAGAGCTGTCTTATCACGGCCATTACAGCCGACCCAACATCCGAAGAGGCGCAATTCTTTCTCGGCGCGTTTTACTATCAGCAAAACGACTTTAAGTTGGCGATCTCACCCCTACAGACGGCGCAAATGATCTCTCCCCAAAGTCCCCTGCCCGTGTTCTATCTGGCCATGACGCAGGAAGCGCTGGGAAACGCCACCAAAGCGTTGGAGCTCTACCAGCAAGCTGAGAATCTCTCACCGGAGAAATCACCGGACCACGCGTCCATTCTTGTTGCTTACGGGAGACTTTTGTCATTGATGGGCAGGTTCAAAGAGGGAATCGAAAAAGAACGACAGGCCATTGAAGAAGACCCCGAGTCCCGCGATGCGCACTATGAGTTGGCGAGAGGATTGGGCCGCGAGGGAGACTTTCAAGAGGCTGCACTGGAAGCGGAACGAGCCCTGACTCTGCCTGAACTCGGCACCAGCGATGCCCAGATTCATTTTCTACTAGCGCGTGTCTATGCGAAGTTGAAACGACCTGATTTGGCAAACGCGCATTTGGAGAAGTTCCAGGCAGCTCCCCAGACAACACGCAGGTGAGTTGTGGCGAATCAAGCGTGCCATGAATTGCGCAGAAAGGAGATCCGATTGCGCTTCTGAAAGCAGGTCAATGGATGGGGTTTCCCGGCAATATGTGGCAAGCCTCTACATTCACATTCGTTGGAGAGCCCGCCATCAGGTTCAACCGCAATAACAATTCAAAGTGCTGCAGCGCGCCGGTAGGAGGAATGCCGCAGTCTTTGAGCACATTCGCAAGACGCGGTAGTTCCGTGACAAGTTTTCCCGCCGCTTCTGTGCCTTCAGCATTGGCGCCCGCAAGAAGCAATACGTGGCCGTTCTGGTCGGGATTCCGAACCAGGGCGACGATGGCATAAGACTGGCCGGTGGCCCATCCAAGAGCTGTAGGGACATAATCCGTCTGCTCGTGGGGACGCGGATGAACATTGCGTATGATTTCCTGTTTGGAATCCCTGTCATAGACAAACCGAAAATCCAGCTGATCGCTGAAAAACGCACCCCACGGATTGGAGCGGGGACTACCAAGAAGAACCAGGTTATCGTCGGTTTGAAGGCCGGCAAGCTGCACGCTTCGGGCAGGATGTACGTCGATTCGCTTTGCATGGCCGAGCGCAAGTTCCGCGATTCTGACGGCGATTGGGGTGTCGACCAACGACGCCTTGTTTCCGCGCAGGAGAATCTTAGTTATCTGGGTGATCTCGGGTGTCAATTTGCTTGGATCAGGGATGTAGTTGTGATTGGCGTAGTCGGAAACGGAGATGGGTTGTCCCGTGTATCCCTGAATCTCGGCGATGTCAGGATCGCTGGTAATGAGTTGCAAAGCACGCGTTGGATCTAAGAGCGCGGACCAGGGGAGCGTCGAAGCCGCAGCGCCGGTTTTGCGCGCGAAATGGTTCCAGAAAAAACCCCAGAGGGCGACGTTCAGCACCATAAGGGCGAGGCACAAAGCGAGCCATCTGCGGCGCCTTCCCTGATTTGGAGTGGTGTATGTTTCCGGGCGAAGCGGAATCGTGACAGGTGTTGCTGTGAAACTTGGGATCGCCTCCGGCTGCGTCGCGGCGGCGATGTTGCGATGCCCTTGAATTTCTTCTACATGCGGTGGACTGGCGTTATGGGGCACGACCCGTGATATTTCGGGAATGTAAGACCCCAAAGGCAGACCGATGTGGAACTCCAGGGTTGATCCGTACCTGCCATAATGCCGGATCAGCCGTTTGCGCACATCGCTTGCGGTAACGCGGACAATAGCATCCTCTCCCGTGTCGTAAGAAGGAGAACGCCCAAACAGTTCGACTCCGATGACCCGCTCTTTCAGGGATTCAAAATGGCCAACAATCGCCTGGTCAACGATGTACTGAAGAAACTGCCCGCTCCGGTGACTGCCCTTAAATGCTTCTCCCTCAATAACTTCCTTGACATGCTGCTGAAGCAGGGCGATGTTTTCCTCGGTCCCTGCTATTTTCGCTAGTGCTATGGTCCTGGCGCCATTCTGACGTGTCTGAGGCATAGGGGGAATTTCGCGATTGCAATTCTAGCACTGGTGTTCATAGAGTCTTTACGCGCTCTCGGAGAAGTGCCACTGGTGGCATCGTATGGCATTGCTTCCGGAATTCATAGAGCGATAGTTCGAAGTTGTCTCGTCTGCCCGCTGCGGGCTTCCATTGGGATCGCAATCGCGTCTAGGAACTCAGGAATGATATGAACCAGACTTTGGCCGAAATCCTGCTTTTTGTTTCCGTGGCGATCAATGCGGCACTGTTGACCTTCATTGCTGGAGTGCTTCGGAAGGTGATGAACGATATGGATGCACCTGCATTTAAACAATTTTTGGGATCGCTCTACCGTCATTCCGCCCGATCTCCCTTCATGCATACCGTCTTGTCCATTCCTCTCCTCGGGGCCAATCCCATATTTCTATTTCTACGGTTTCGGTAACCGGTGGATCACAGCAGGTCTTGCCCTCTGGCTGGTGGCCGGGGCAATCTCAAAGGTGATTAAATTTCCGATTTTTAAGGAAGGTTGCCGCGCTCGAAAGTGGTGATGTGGCTCGGTTAGCCGCAGCGCGGAGAAAAATAAATGCGGGAAACATGCTGCAAGCGATACTCAGCTTTGTCGCTGCTGCGCTCATGACAGTTGCGTTCATCCGGAGGTAGCCACCCGGGGGAGTACCTCAAAGATATCTCCGGTCTCGCCCGCAACCTCAACTCCAATACTTGCTGTCGCCACTGAAGACCTGCGGCCGCTCGGAGGCCAGCTTCATCGCCAGCTCACCGAAGAGAGTATTGGCCCAGGCGAACCAGGCCCGCGTGAATACCTTCGGATTGTCTTTCTGAAAGGACTCGTGCATAAAGCCGGTGCCGGCTGTGGTGTTGCGCAGCCAGCGAAGGCACTGGCGAATCTCCGTATCGTCGGTGGAGGTGAGCGCGCGCATGATGATAGACATGGGCCAAATCATGTTCAATCCCTCGTGCGGGCCGCCCACACCCTCCCCTGCTGCGCCACGGAAGAAATATGGATTGGCTTCGCTCTGCACAAATTGCCGGGAACGGCGATAGAGCGGGTCGTCGATAGGGCAACAACCGAGGTATGGCAGACTCAACAGTCCGGGCGCATTGGCATCGTCCATCATCAGCACGTTTCCGTAGCCGTCGACTTCATAAGCCCAAATCTCGCCGTATTTGGCGTGCTGGGTTTTGCCATACCGGTTCACTGCTGTTTCCACTTCCGCAGCCAGCGCCTGCGCTTCTTTGGCCAGCGAAGCATCCTTGAGCACCTGGTTTGCCAGCGTCGCGAGCTGGCGAAGACTCACCACCGCGAAGAGATTTGCGGGAACAAATAGGGGATACGTGCAGGCGTCGTCCGAGGGGCGAAACATGGAGTAGATCATGCCCACGGGGATTGCGGGATTCCCAAATCCATCGAGGGCTAACGTATCCGTCGGTGTTTCCGATGCGCGCTGAAAAGAATAGGGGCCCGGCCCCTGCTTACGCTGTTGGATGCGGAAAGTACGCACGATCGTCCAGGCCGCCTCTTTCCACTGCGCATCGAAGGGTGCCGTGTCCCCGGTTTGCTGCCAATAGCCGTACGCCAGGCGGATGGGATAGCAAAGCGAATCCACTTCCCACTTGCGCTCGCCCACCCCTGGATAATGTTTCGTCTTATCTTTCACTGCCCACTCGAGCAGCGCCGCCGTAGCATCGCGCATGAATGCGTTCGCATAGGGGTCAATCAGGATCATGCGCGCCTGGCGGCGAATGACACCTTCCAGTAGCTCGCGTAGCCGATTGTCCTGCTTTGCCAGGGTGAGGTACGGCATTACCTGCGCAGAGGAATCACGCAGCCACATGGCATCGATGTCACCAGTGACGATATAGGTATCCGGCTTGCCATCGTGGGTGCCGGGGAAGACGGTGGTGTCCAGCGTGTTGGGAAAGCAATTCTCGAAGATGGTGCCGAGCGGCACGTCCGGAATTTGTTTTTGTACCCGTTGGATAACGGCCTCGACGGATTCACTGGTGAAATGCCGGGCCCCAACAGCGGGCCGCGCTCGAGGCAGCTCCAGCGGCTTTGTCGTGGCCACCTGAACCTCATCCGCCCACGAATGCGATGTAAATGCCAGGGCAGCGGCTCCCTGGAGCCATGCCCGCCGGCTGATTGCAACCATGCTTATCTCCTCAGTGCCCTGGTCTTGGATCTACCGGGAGGCCAACCCGGTTTTGTTCGCAAGTATGAAAGGCGCAAATCCAGCCGAATCGATTTTTTCACACCTTTCAGTCCGCATACGTTTGCAATTGGTTGGTCTCCTGTGCCTAAGAACAGCGGAGAGGGGAAACGTACCGCGAAAGGTGTAAGGAAGGATCACCCGCCGGGGAGCCCATTCGTCGAATGGTTACCTGATGCTGTGGTGACGAACGGTGAAATACCGACGTAGATGTCAGTCCGTCCATGGATTCCATAAGGACACACCTGTTGCAGCGACGTCCCTGGTATTGCGGGTTACGAGAGTGAGATCATGTTCCGTTGCGGTCGCAGCCAACAACCCATCGATCACAGCAACATTCGCGCCTCTGGCGCTCGTCAAAGCGGAAAGTTGTCCCCACCGATCGGCGACTTCCTGATCGATGTTCAATATCCGGCCCGAAAAGCGTAACGGAAGATCGCTGCGGAGCCACGCTTCCAGAGCAGTGCGGCGTGCACTGCGGGGCAGTAGCATCACGCCCTTGCGGATCTCTCCCAAAGTGAGAACGCTTAAAAACAGAAGGTCCTCATCGGTAGCATCGATCCACTTCGTCACCTTCAGATCCGGTTTCGGCCTGATGAGTTCGGAGATGACATTCGTGTCTAGCAGAAATCCGCTCACAGTTCTATTTTCCGGCCATAGTCGGGCTTTCGTTCGAGATCGACGGACAGACTGCTGAGAGGCGACTCGGCAAAGAACCTGGAGAGACTCTTCGGCTGTCTGTCCCGTCTCGTTAATCGTTCGAAGTCTTCCAAGGCAACGATGACAACAGCTTCCTTGCCCTGCCTGGTCACCACCTGAGGAGTTCGTTCGCGAGCTCTGCGAAACACTTCGCTAAACTGTGCCTTCGCGGCCTGTAGCTGCCAGGGCTGCGTGAGGGACGGGCCTTTCTTGGTGGGGGTCTGGCGCTTTTGGGTTGTCCGGTGTGCCATCTTTGGGTCCCTCTTTTGCTGACTAGTCAGACTAGATTCATTATAGTCTTGCTGCTTTGACGGGTCCTGGATTGCTGCCGGATGGAGGAGATGGGGAAGTAAGTCATCCGTCCTCACCACTCGCTTGGGGCCCGGAGTTGCAGGTTGAGGGCCGCGGTATCCCATATCTCGCGAAAAACGAGCGAGATGTGGGGCACCCGGGCTCCGTCGCCAGGACGGAGGGAAATGCGGTAGACCCGCACTGAGTTCCCTGTCTCCATATGCTCGGAACGAACGACCAGAGGAGGCCAGAGACGTCCTGGGTAAGTCTCGGTCATCCCTGCGGGATTGTTTGTTATACGGAGTTATTCGCTCAGACGATTGGTCCGTCTTCCGGGGGGGTCGTCCTATGCGTCCATGAGGCGGGCGCCCTGGGGACCGGCGATAATCGCGACCGAGGCTAACCCGAGAAAGAGCCCGTGCTCGACCACCCCGGTGATGCTCTTGATGGCGTGGGCTACGGCAGGCGGATCCAGAATTTCTCCGTAATGGCAGTCGAAGATGAAGTTGCCCTCGTCCGTAATGTAAGGCGAGCCGTCGTGCCCGGAACGCAGCACCGGGTTCGCCCCCATCTTTTCCAGCTGTTTCTTGACTGGCGAGGCAGCGAAGGGGACCACCTCAACTGGCAGTGGGAAGCGGCCAAGCCGCTGGACGATTTTATGCTCATCGGCCACGATCACCAGGCGGTGCGATGAAGTGGCCACGATTTTTTCGTGCAGCAGCGCGCCGCCACCACCCTTGATCAATGCCAGGCCCGGAGCAACCTCATCGGCGCCGTCGATCGTCACGTCGGTATAGGCTACTTCATCGAAGCTGGTGAGGGGAATGTTCAGCGAGCGCGCCAACTCGCCACTGGCTCGCGAGGTGGGGATGCCGCGAATCTTCAGTCCGTCGCGGACCTGTTCGCCGAGGAACTGGATGGCGAAGGTTGCGGTCGATCCGGTGCCCAGCCCGACCACCATTCCATCCTTGACATATTCGAGGCTCTTGCGAGCCGCAGCAGCCTTCTCAGTATCAGTCAGGGTCATGACGCACGCAGTGCCCGGGAATACATCAGGCGGGTGAAGCCGCTCATCAACAGATTAATGCCGACAATTGTACCCAACGCCCACACCGCGCTGGCCGGCCAGCTCCTCCAAATCATGACCGCTAGGATCAGGGTCACGATGCCGTCAAACAGTAGCCAACCGGAACCGGGAGCACTCCTGAGTTGAAAATAGGTGACGAGGTGAAAAATGGCTTCCACGAAAAACAGAACAGCTAAAGCCAGCGTAAGCGAGACCAGGCTGAGCTTGGGGTGCATGAGCAGGTAAACGCCGGCAATCAGATAGGCGCAGCCTACCAACAACCGCCACAGGAACCCTCCGGTGGTGCGGGCGGCAAAGGTACCCGCCAAATGGAGGACGCCTGCGATAATCACCAGTACCGCGACAGCAATGGCAATCGCGACCCCCGCCTCGAAGGGCAACGCCAACGCTAAGAACCCGACAATAATCAGCAGAATGGCCCACCACGTTGGAAATGAAGCGCCGCTTGCTAACACGCTGCTTGGCGATGTGACCATGGTCTCAGCTCCTTAATGATTCAATAGCGCCGCCACCAGCATAAGCGTTTCCAGTCGGTCGCGGATACTAATTCAAGCGCCACCCGCCAGGTGGGCGATTCTACGCCGGCCGCCAACCGCGGCACGGCCGACTACCTCACTCGGCTGCCGGGCATCTGGTTTGGGGGCAGGAACACTTGGGCATGATTTCTGCATGATACCGGGTAACGGCACGCGATATCCTGATTTTGATCCGCCGCGGCCCACTTGGGCGGCAAAGACCGCAGAATCCACTCTAAAGGAGATCCATGTCGACCGATTTGCGCAGTTTTCTCACCCTCCCTTATGAAGCGCTCGAAGAAATGAACCTGAAGGCTAAAGAGCAGCGGAAGAATCGTGTTCCGGAGGACAAGATCCGGGAGGAACGGATCAAGTATCTCACCGACGAGAAAGGCATCAAGGCCGTCACCGTTCTTTTCAGCGACCTGGAAGGCCGTCTGCACATGCTCGACTACGACAAGAAATTCATCATCAAGAGCTGGGACAACCTGACCTTTGACGGCTCTTCGATCCGTGGATTTTCCGCTCAGCGGGAAAGCGATCTGCGGCTGGGGATCGACTGGAGCGCATTTTACTGGGTTCCCGCCGACTTTTTCGGAGCGGGCAAGGTAATCGTGTTCGGCGAGGTCATCGACAAGAGCGGAGCGGTCTACCCCGCAGATATCCGCAGCGTGCTCAAATCCTTTGCCCTTGAACAGCACCAGAAGAACGGTTACACGCTTAATGCCGCCAACGAAATTGAAGGGTTTCTTTTTGAGGGTGTCGACGCTGAGCGGCGGTACCCCGAAACCGGCAAGTTCGAGTATGTCAATACCGGTGGGTACTATCACTCGCTTCCTGGGGACCCGCTGCGCACCTTTATCGACACCACGGCCGAGGTGCAGCGTGCCATGGGCTTCGAGAATGAGAAAGACCACCCTGAGGTCGCGCCCTCACAGTTTGAAATCAACTACGGCTACGGCGAGGTAGTCGCCGCCGCGGATCAGATCCAGCTCTACAAACTCATCTGCCGCCAGGTCGCAACCGGCATGGGCTGCTCCGTCTCCTTTCTGCCCAAACCGGTGATCGGAGTCAATGGCAACGGCATGCATACCAACGTCTCCATCAGTCAGGAGGGCAAGAACCTCTTCTGGGATCCCTCCGGGGAAGAAAAGCTGAGCCCCATGGCCTGGTCGTTTATCGATCGCATTCTCTCCAGCGCAAACGATATTTGCCTGCTGCTGAACGCCAGCGTGAATGCCTATCGCCGGCTCGATCCGCACTTTGAAGCGCCAAATCAGATCAAGGCGTCTCCCATCGACCGCGGGTCCATGGTGAGGGTGCCGATCGGCAACGAGAAAAGCTCGCGGGTCGAAGTGCGGTCTGTTGGTCCGGACGCCAATCCCTACATGGCCCTCTACTCCATCTTCCGCACCGGCATCGAAGGCGATATTTCCAAGATCAAGGACCTGCGCCAGGCCAAGCGCTACCTGCCGGACAACGTGTACACGGCGATCGACGATTTTCGGAAATCAAAGTGGACCACGACTCTCCTCGGCGCGGACGTAAAGGCCCGTTACGCGGATCTCAAGGAGGCCTCGGCGGACCGCTGTCCGCGGCTGCTCGGTAGCCTGATCAAGGTTCCCGAGATTCAGTTCCATCACGATGTCTACAATCAATACCTGTGGAACCAGTTCTGAGCTGCGCCCATCCGCAACAGGTTGCGGTTGGTACAACGGGCACGACAGTCACAGGAAAAACGCGAAGGGTGCCCCAGGTCTCGCTTTTGAGACCTGGGATCCCCGCAACCAATGCTTCGTGGACACCCGTGACGTAACCACAGGGTAGCCCGTCCGTAATCACAGGGGAATGAATGCGGCTTAAAGCCCGTCCCCTTCAGGGAAAGAAAGACGTGCCTCAGGGCTTGAAGCCCTCAACAGCCCCTCTTTTAGGGCACGGCTGAAGCCGTGCCCTTCGTTCGATGGTCTTCCGCAGCCTCGAATGCCGTGCTCTCCGGCGCGGGATGTCGTTTAACAGGTCCGGTATTCTTCGCTACACTGGTGCGGGACCGGGGGACAAAGCCATCAAACTGCTTGGAATCGATGTTGGCACGGGAGGGACGCGCGCCCTCCTGATCGACGAATCAGGCGCGGTCGTCGCTTCCGCGATCCACGAACATGAACCCTTTGCCTCCCCGCGAAGCGGGTGGGCGGAGCAGGATCCGCACGACTGGTGGAAGGCCTGTCAAGGCGCCGTCCGTAAGCTGCTCGCAGATTCCTCAATCGCTGCCTCGGAGATTGCCTGCATCGGCCTTAGCGGGCAAATGCACGGCGCTGTGCTTCTGGATCGAAACCAGGAGGTCCTTCGGCCTGCGCTCATCTGGTGCGATCAGCGCACCGCGGCGGAGTGCCGTTATCTCAACGAAACCATAGGGCAGCGGCGCCTGGTTGAGCTGACTTCCAATCCCGCGCTTACCAACTTCACCCTGACCAAACTTCTCTGGGTGCGCACCAACGAGCCCGGAATCTGGCGAAGATTCCACAGCTTTCTGCTGCCCAAAGATTACGTTCGCCTTTGTCTCACCGGGGTGCGCGCCATTGACGTCGCTGACGCCTCGGGCACACTGCTGCTCGACGTGGCGCATCGTCGCTGGTCTAATGCCATGCTGGATGCAGTCGGGCTCAGCCCCGACTGCCTGCCTGCTCTCTATGAATCGCAGGAGGTCGTAGGCCAAATCACGGAGACCGCCGCCGCGGCAACGGGACTGAAGGCCGGTACTCCGGTGGTTGCGGGCGCGGGCGACCAGGCTGCGGGGGCAACGGGAATGGGCATCGTCCGGCCCGGCGACGTGAGCGCGACCATCGGCACATCGGGGGTTGTTTTCGCCGCCTCCGATGCGCCGGTCACCGATCCTTTAGGACGGCTGCACACCTTCTGCCATGCGATCCCCGGCCGCTGGCATGTGATGGGAGTGACCCAGGCGGCCGGCCTTTCCCTGCGTTGGTTTCGCGACAACTTCGGGGTGCCTACGGAGTCGTATGATCAGCTGAGCGCAGAGGCCGCGCAGGTTCCTCCCGGCGCGGGAGGAGTTCTGTGGGCTCCTTATCTCATGGGAGAGCGGACACCGCACCTGGATCCCGACGCCCGTGCCGCATTGGTGGGTTTAGCTGCCGACCACACTCGAGGGCACGTGGTCCGGGCGATCCTGGAGGGCGTCGCCTTCAGCCTCAAAGACACGCTGACCATCTTCAAACAACTTGGCATTCCAGTGAAGGCCATTCGCGTGGGCGGAGGCGGTGCACGCTCGCCCCTTTGGCGGCAGATTCAGGCGGATGTCTACGGGCAGACGGTCGAGACCGTGCGGGCGGAAGAAGGCGCCGCCTACGGTGCTGCGCTCCTGGCCGGCGTGGGCGCCGGCGTCTGGTCGTCTGTGGATGCCGCCTGCGACGCGGTGGTGCATGTTGCCAAGCGGACGGCAGTCAATCAGGAGGCGGTACTCGTCATGGAGGAGAGCTACGCCAAATACCGCCGCGTTTATCCTGCTTTACAGGGAATCTTCCCCACCCAGCCTACCTGAGCGGCGAGGCGCGGGCCGCTCAGCGGCGGATCTACCCAAAAGCTTTGTTTCCTTTTTTGCACTCGGCGCCTTGGTTGAATGGGAGCCACGCCTTAAACTTAGAGGGTGACTCTGATCCCAGATGTGGCGGTGTCGACAGCGTGCCGCAAACAAGGGGTGATCGCGCCTTGATGGAACCCACCCTGGTTGCCCCACCTGCCAAGACGGCGTCTCTCAGCGACACAGTGTTGACGCGCAGAAATTTCCTTTGGGCGGCTGCCGGCTCTGCCGCCGGGCTGGCTTTCTATGCCGGTGAAATCGCCCGCCACGAACTCGAAATCCTCTACGTGACGATCAAGCTCCCCAGGCTACCGGATGCGTTCGCCGGCATGAAGGTCGTGCAAATCAGCGATTTTCATTTCCAGGAGTACACCGAAGCGACCTTTTTAGAGGCGGTCGTCCGTAAGGTGAACGCGTTGGCACCCGAGTTGGTGGTGCTGACCGGAGATTTCGTTAGTAAGAAGCCGCTTCCACGGCATTTTGCGGTCAATATGAGCTACCATTGCGCAGAAATTCTTGGCCGCATTGAGTGCCCGCTGCGCTTCGCGATTTTGGGCAACCACGACGTCCTGGTAGGGTCGCACGTAGTCACCGATGCGCTGCACACGCACGGCCTCCCCGTGCTAGCCAATAGCTCGGTACCCCTGGAACGCAACAGCCAGCGCATCTGGCTCGCCGGAGTCAAGGACGCTCTCCTGCAGAGGCCGGATTTGGATGCTGCACTCACGGCCGGCAGGAGGCCTGACCGTGAACCGGTCATCCTGTTGTCGCACGAACCTGATTTCGCGGACCATGTTGTCGGTCGCCAGGTGGATCTTATACTTTCGGGTCACACCCACGGAGGCCAGGTTCTTCTTCCCTTCCTGCCGCCGCTGTTTCTACCGGACATGGGAATCAAGTACGTGCATGGGCTTTTCAAGTTGCGTGACGGGACGCAACTCTACGTCAATCGAGGCATCGGTGCAGTCAATCTGCCGTTTCGCTTCCGCTGCCCGCCGGAAATCACGGTGATCACGCTCAGTCAAGGCTGATGTCGAGACATTCGTCCGTCTGAAATCCAGCCGCAAACACAGCACAGATTGAGTTGCAGAACTTAGGGCACCCCTTTGTCTACTCTTCGGCTCGGGTACTTCGCTTACCTGGGTAATGGAATTGGGGAAGAATGAGCCAAACCAACCCAAAAAACTAACCATTTCGGAACCATCGCGGTACCGTTCTGGGAAGCACTGGCGTGTTACCCGACCAAAGTTGTACAGCAACGATGTGAATACGCGCCTTGTTCCCGCTACACTCAGTAACTGAAAGGGGAACAACCATGGGCATACAAGTATTTCCAAATTTAGTGGGGCAATCGATGAGGCCGGAGTTGCGCGATTGTGCGCAAAGCGGAGTCCATAGTTTCCCTGAACGTCGCTGATGTTTGCACTGATAATCCGGAGCAGCTTTATTACGAAGACAAATTGGGATGTGCGCGCGGCATCGTGTTTGCCTTCGCTTTCCAGGTAGCATTAGTCGGCGTTGCGGTTCTGTGCTGGAAACTCTTACTGCACTAGAGAACGGTTGAGCGAAGAACAGCACTCGTAGGACGCGAAGCAAATCGGCTTTTCACTACCGCAGCATCGGCCCTCCCCCCAGATTGCTCCCCCCGGTATTGCAAGTACCTCTCTCCCGAGCTTGTGTCGAGCACTCCGTCTCTCCCGGCGAAAGCTACCCCCCTACATCGTCGCTCCATGCCAGGCCAATGCTGGTACTTGATTTTTGAGATAGAAGTCAGGCCCAGGGCATGATCGCGACCTTCATGGAATCCGCGGCAACCGCCTGGTGCACCGCAGCTTCCACGTCACGAAGTGGAAAGCGATGAGAGACGAATTCCTTCAGCGGGTAGGCCTGCATGTAGCGAGCCATCTGCCGCATGCTCGGCCCGTAGGCTGCCGGCTCTTCTCCCCCGACGCCAAGAATCCGCGCGCTCTTGGCGCAAATATGCCGATGCGGGCTGATCGCTACTTCACCCAGGTCGGAAAAGTTTCCCGCCTCAACCAGCAGCCCGCCTAACCTCATCATGTCCAGTGCCTCCGGCACGGCCTGCGGCACACCCGCGGTTCCGATTACCAGATCAGCGCCCCGGCCATGGGTCAAGCCGCGTACATAGTCCAATCTCTCCGCCAACGTGGTTGTGGACGCGTTGATGACGTGGTCGGCCCCCAGGCGCCTGGCAAACTGCAAACGATAATCCGACAGGTCGACCGCAATGATGGTTCCCGCTCCCAACATGCGTGCCTTCATCAGAAAGCACATGCCTAACGGCCCTACGCCAAGAACTACGACGGTGTCGTCAAAAAGAAAAGCCTCGCTGGGAAACGCCGACATTTGCTTGGCCCGATCCAGGCCGACGGTCACCGCCATGATCTCGGTGAGAACGGCGATTTCAGATGGCAGCTCATCGGGAACGCGCACCAGAAAACTTCCTGGGATGATGTATATGTATTGAGACCAACCGCCAAAAAGATGGGGCGGGTCAGCGGCACACAGGTTGTTGCCGTAGTCCATCATGTTCTGGCAGAAGTAGTAAGGGAAATTGTGCCGGCAATAGTAGCAAATACCGCAGCAGACGTTGGCGCCGACCACAACCCGATCGCCCACCTTGAGGGGAACACCCTCAAAGTCGTCGTACCGTCCGTCTCCGCCGATGGCGGCAACGGTCCCCACGTTTTCGTGACCCTGAATAATTGGAAATCGGATTTGCTTTCCTTCGCCGGCTCCCGCGTACTGCGTGGTGAACCCCTGGTAGGTGTGCTTGTCTGTACCGCAGATGCCGGACAATTCCATCCTGATCAGCACACAGCCGGGGGCAGGTTCCGGCAGCGCATACTCCTGCAGTTCATACCTTCCGGGTTGAACCAGCACAGCAGCGAGAACGCGTTCAGCAGACATTCGTAATCGACCTCCCAGAACAGCATCTTAACTATGAAACTGTGCTGAGAATGATGCCAATCGCCGGCGGTGGCTCTCGCGTCCTCACGCCGATTGACAGCGATATGCAAAAGGCGGAAAGTGGAATTCGTTCCTGTTTATGCTGGGGAGCGGAAGGTCAAATTGCCTTCTCCATCACTTCGGCGTCCACTTTCCCGGCGTAGTATTTCGCGATTTTTCCCGTGGTGACAAAGCCGAGGCTGCGATAGAACTGGAGCGCGGCTGCATTATTCTGCGCCACCTCCAGGCTTATCGCTCCGGCGCCTTCCTGCTTCATCTGTTCTTCGACGGTTTGCATGAGCAGCTTGCCAACGCCGCGGCGACGCTGGGCAGGGTCCACATCAAGGGTTACGATGTGCCCGGTGGGAAGCGCGTTGCGGTTGGAGCGCTCGACAAGGACAAAGCCGGCCAGCTTGCTCTCGAGCTGCTCGGCGACCCAGCATGAACATCTGGGATGGGTTAGAAAATATTGCAGCTCTGCTTTGGAGTACGCAATTTCCTTTGGAAAACAGACATGATCCAACTGGTACAACGCCGCCAGGTCACGCGGTTGAAAACTGCGCAGCCGAGTCATGACCTGATGCTTTAGGGATTCCGGGCAACGGTTACCTTTGACGTTGTTTTTTGCGGCTCTATGACGACTCCGTTATAGGAGGTTGCGGCCAACAGGCGCCCGCCCATCGAGCGCACATGACGCACCTTCCAGCCAGGATCCCAAAACTTCCAGGTCCGATCTGCGGGATCCACGCCGAGCACCCAACTGGAAGCCCACGACGTCACCACGATACGTTTCAGATCCGAGTCGTAGCTGAGCCCGCTGATGTCTGAGATGGGAAGGGTTGATAGCTCGGCCCAGTTCTGACCGCGATCTTCACTGTAGAAGACGCCTTCCCGGCCGCCCAGCCATATGCTTCCGTTTCCAGCCATGGTTATGGATTGCAGCCAGGTCAGTTTGTGCGGCATGGCCAGCGGCTGCCAATTCTTTCCGCCGTCCTCGGACCAGGCGAGCGCGGTCCGCTGCGCTGCCACCACCATGGGTCCCGAAGCAGCGACCGCACGGTACTCCGTCTTGCCGAGAACCGGCCCGCCAACCCAGGTGGCACCCTGATCGGCGCTCGCGTAAACTCCATTCGCCGTTGCCGCATACCAGACGCTTCCGGAGGCGTCGACGTCACTCACCCGCGCGTCGAGCCGACCGCCTGGCACCATCACGGTGGTTTCTACCTTGGCGCGCTTGCCCTTGTGGACTACGTAGGAAGTCTTGGTTGTCGGCTTGACAATCTTTCCGTCCGGCTGCCAGTTGGTGCCATCCCAGCGGAAAATTCCGGCGTTGGTGCCGGCCAGGATGACGCCGTCCGCAGACTGCGACAGGTCAAAAACATCGCGTCCCTGAAGCCCATTGCTCTGCTGGGTCCAGGTGGCTCCATCATCGTGGGAGGCAAACACGCCGCCATAGGTCTTATCGTTGACCACCCCGGCCAGGATGGTTTGCGGGGTCTTCGCATCGATCAACAGCGTCGCGACCTGGCGCTGGGAAAAGCCGGTGTTGGAAGCCTTGAAGGTCGCCGCTGCGTCCTCACTTTCCAGGACCCCGCTTCTGTCCGTTGCCAACAATACGTGCTGCGGATTCTTGGGATCGACAAAGACGTCGTTGACGATTACTTCCGGGGCGGTCATCCGTTTCCAGGTAGTTCCGCCGTCGAGGGTCTTATACAAACCTTCGGTGGTGCCCGCGTACACCGTGTTGCGATTGGTTGGATCCAGCATCAAGACCCGGGTTCTGCGCGCGGTCATGGGGATGCCCTGAATTTTGTGATAGAGCTCGCCGGCGCTGTCGCTGCGGTAGATGCCGGAACAGGCGCTGGTATAAACCACACTGGGAACGACCGGATCAATGATGATCGAGAACACATCCGAGTCGTCGATCAGCCCCTGCTTGATGTTGTGCCAGTTAGCGCCACCGTCGGTTGTCTTCCAGGGGAGGTGCCAGGTACCCGCATAGATAGTCCGCGGATCCTTGGGATCGATGGCAATGGACTCCACTTCATGCAGGTCCATGCTGCCTGCGGGCGTGATCTGGTTCCAATGCACGCCGCTGTCTTCGCTGCGGAAGACACCCTTCAAGGTGCCTGCGATGAAGATCTTGGCATCGGAGGGCGCCTGGCTGAGTGCGCGAATTGATTGCCCCTTCATGCCTTCGACTGCGGTCCAACTCTTACCCGCGTCGTGGCTGATGAAGAGACCGCCGTCGGGATGATCCACTACCCAGGTGCCAACCAGCAGGGTCTTGGGATCGGACTCGTCCACCAGGATGTTATCCACCAGTAGATCGTCCGTCTTGGCCAACTTAGCCAGCCGCTGCCAACTCGCGCCACCATCTTCGCTTTGGTAGATCCAGCTGTTGGTAGTGCCGAGGTAAAGATGCTTTGGATTGGCAGGGTCGGCGGCAAAGCTTCGCCCGTCCCCGCCATCGGGTCCCACTGGAACCCACGAAACAGCCTGCGCCAGGGTTGGTTGATTAGGAAATAACGCGACCAGGAGGAAAGCCGAGGAGAGAGTACGCCCGATAAATGTAGTCATTGGATTCTATCTATGTGCCTGAGATGCGGGAAGAGCTCAACTAGATTATCCGCATTAACCGTGCATCGGCGAGAGGGGTAGGGTCAAGCACAAATAGAAAGGGTGGCCATTACTAATTGGCCACCCTTTCCCGTTATAGCTGCCCGGCTTACTGCGCCGGAGGAGCTGCCTTCTTCCTGTGGTGCGGACGGGCCGGTGCGGTTCTTGACTGAACCTTTACCGTGCTTTCGTCCACTGCTGTGGTGCCTTGCACGTCGCTATCGAAGGTTGCGCCGGCAGGTACAAGGTAATTCTCTACTTCCTTGTTACCTTGGGTTCCGGTGCGTACCGAGATCCGGGAAGGATCAATGCCCTTCTCCTTCACCAGATAGTCCTTCGTGTTGACGGCGCGTTGTGCAGCCAGCGTGTCGGCCTTCTTCTCAGTGGAAGCCGCCTCGCCAACCAGCACGGCGCTGGCATCGGTTTGCTGTTGCAGGTTCAGAGCCACGTCATCGAGGCAAGCCTTCGCCTCGTTGTCGACCCGAGCCGGGCGCTTCTTGTCCCGATCAAAGTTGATCGAGCAAAGCGTCTTGGTCTTCGGGGCGGGTGGTGGTGGCGGCGCTTCAACGTTGACCGAGGTCGTTGCAGTAGCCGTTTGACCCTTGTCGTCCTGGACGCTGCAAGTAACGGTGATGGTGCCGGCAGGCGCACCCGTGGTGCTCAGAGTGGCGGTATTCCCGGTTCCGCTCACCTGGCCAGCCGAGGCTGAGAAGGTGTAGGTCAGAGGCCGGTTCTGCGGGCTCACGCCCTGAGCGGTAACGGTCGCCGTGCCACCAGGCTGAACGGTGGTCGGATTGGCCGAGCAACTGAGAGTCGGAGGATCGTACTGCTTGACGGTGAAGTTCGCCGTGCAATCCGCGAACATGCCAACCTTCTGCCCTTCGGAAACGTGACCGGTAACCGTGTAGTTACCAGGCGCGAGACCGGTGGTGTCTACCGCGCCGGTGGTGTTATCGCCGGTGACCTTGACGCCCTCGCCACCCGTCCAGCTATAGGTTGCTGTCTTTTTCGGGTTCAGATTCGTCGCCGTGCCGGTGACCGTGACTGGGTCGCCAGGAAAGGCTGGCGACGGAGACGCGGTGCAGGAATAGGTCACAGGAGGCGGCGGAAGGATGCTGCCCATGTGATACACCAAGCCGGTGCTCAGACGCGCAACCTTCAGGTTCGCACGGCCGCCGGTCGGATAGGGCGGTTGGGGACCAAAATTGGCATGGAAGTACTCATAGTCTGCCTGGAACAGGCGCAACCCGAGGTGGCCACCCAGAAACGGCAAAGCATAGTCCATTCCACCGCCAACTGTCAGGGCAGGGCCAAATGTGTAAGGCTGGTGGTAGGGGCCACCCAACCTGACAAACCCGGCGTCTGCATGGACAAACGGAGTGATTTCCGCGGTCGGGTAACGGAAGATCATACCAAGCTGTCCGGTAGAGGCTCCGTCATTGTTCCCGTCGGGATGATTGGCATATTCGAACTGCCCACCCACAAAGCGGTTGAAGAAGTAGCTGACGCTCCCGATCGCGCCGTAATTGATGGACGAATAGGAGACCGGGCCACTGACGCCAATGTTGGCGCCCGACGGAATCGTAACCGAGCCATGCGGCGCGAGGTACGAGTAGCCTAAGAAGATGTCAATGCGTGAAGCTGGCGACTCCGCAGGAGCTGCCGGCTTTGGGGCTGTACTGGTCGAATCCTGCGCTAGGAGACTCATCGAGCCGAGTCCCACAGCACTTGCTACAAGTAGAATTCGGCCCAGTGAAGTCAAGGGGCGAGAGTGCATGCGTCTATCCTCCGCAACCACTGGAAAGTCATACAAAAACCTGGAAGTCTTTCAACAAGGCCATCGAGCCAAATGGGACGGGCTCGAGTCAAAATCAATTTCGCATCACGGAAATCCAGACCGTTAAGATGCAAAACAGTCACATCCGGTAATCTACAGCATATTTCTAATCTCGACTAGCCTTAATTCTCAACATCTTAACGGTGGGTTTGCGCAGGGAGTAAGAGCTTGGTTACCTCTTTCGTCAACAAGCCGTCTCCGCCCACGCGTAAAAAGAACCGCCCAGCAAACTTATTACAATTGCACAATTATTGGAAGTTTAATGCGCGTTTTGCGGTTCCCCGTTCGCGCAGAATTTTTTCCTGCAACAGGGTGATCGCATAGATCAACTGCTCCGGCCGCGGCGGACACCCCGGTACATACACGTCTATCGGGATAATCTGGTTCACTCCTTGAACCAGCGCATAGTTGTTAAACACTCCACCGGAAGTGGCGCAAGCACCCATCGAGATCACCCATTTCGGCTCCGGCATCTGCTCGTAAAGCCGGCGAATGACCGGGGCCATCTTTTGCGATACTCTCCCCGCAATCACCATCAGGTCAGATTGACGGGGGGACGGACGGAAGACCTCGGCACCGAAACGCGCCACATCGAATCGAGCCCCGCCCATCGACATCATTTCGATCGCGCAGCAGGCTAAGCCAAACGTCATAGGCCACACTGAACTTTTACGAATCCAGTTGACGGCAAAGTCCAGAGAGGTCATAACCACCCCCTCGGGCTGTTCATAACCGAAATTTACTTCGCGGACCTTCTCTTGATTCTTGGCGCTCGACTCCAAATTCCCAAAGAGATACCGGTCTGTGCCTGTTGCGCTCATACCTACACTATAAGGCATTTACTCAGGGGATTCATGGAATGTCGGCCCGCTGACCTTTCCAGCATGGAATCAAAGGTCGATCACTTCTACATGGGGCCCGCGGCCCCATCCCTGGCCATCTTCGCGGAATGGAACTCCCACAAAGCCGTCATCCTGAGCGCCTGTGACTTTTTCGATCTTTTCGTGTTTTCTGCGTAGCCAACCGTATGCTTTTCACCTCCCACAAAGCCGTCATCCTGAGAGCCTGTGACTTTTTCGATCTCATCGTGTTTTCTGCGTAGGTAACCGGATACTTTTTACCCCCCCACAAAGCCGTCATCCTGAGAGCCTGTGACTTTTTCGATCTTTTCGTGTTTTCTGCGTAGCTAACCGGATGCTTTTCACCCCCCACAAAGCCGTCATCCTGAGAGTCTGTGACTTTATTGGTTTTGCGAAAAAATCGACGCTGAAAACAAAAAGGTTAGGTGCTTCCAAGGGCGCGAAAAATCAAAAAAGTCACAGCCTCTGAGCGCAGCGCCGCGCGGATCTATCGCATAACGGGCGGCTTATGGCGCGCAGTCGAAGAGCCTGTCCTGAAGCGTAGCCGAAGGAACCCCGGCGATGCTTGTTGGCATATGCTCTTCCCAGCTTTCCAGCCACAAACTACAGGCCAAATCAAAAAAGTCACAAGCTCCGACTTGGTAGGACCTGCTATTTCTCTCCCACACCCAAGGCCCGACTAAAGCCTGATACAAAACATGGGAGCGGTCATCTGAGAAAATTCACACATTGGGAAGCGGGTGTAGTAACTACTTTCCGGGGGTTCCCGATAGCAGGGTTGCGGGGGTATCAGCGCGGTGACACCCGGAAAATTCGCGCATTCCGCAAGTTGGAATCTTTCCCCATCCTGGGAAGTGTTGAAACTCCAGCCCCACGAACTACGCCCTTGGACTCAATTCAAGCGTCCCTGCGGGAGTATGTCGATTTTCAAAGAGTCTTCGCGGGACTCATTCGGGCTACAACATTCTGTGGGATCGGCGTCCTGGACCATTCCTGGACCGTCTTCTTCGACCAAGTTCCCACGCTTTGGTGACGGAGCATCCCCCGAAACCAATCGGGAAAAAGCGCCTTCACGGCTATACTCTTGCTACTCTGTAAAACAGACTATGCAAAAGATAGAAGCTGTCATTCAGCCGTCGAAGCTTGACGCAGTCAAAGATGCTCTCCTGGCCATCGGTGTCGAGGGCATGACGATCCTTGAGGCACGCGGTCACGGCCGCCAAAAGGGCCATACGGAGTTTTACCGGGGACGCGAATATACGGTGGACCTTCTGCCTAAAATCAAGATCGAAACCGTGGTCCCGGACGAACTGCTGGAAAAGGCCGTGCAGGTGATCATCACCGCAACCAGAACGGGGAAAATTGGGGACGGCAAAATCTTCGTCTCGGCAATCGATGAAGCCATCCGCATCCGCAACGGGGAACGCGGCGGAGCCGCGCTTTAAGTCTGGGATGCGAAAAGCACGACGGCCCCATCCTTGAACCCCGTTCGGGGGGTCGAGCGTGGGATGGGCAAGGTGCCGGTCCAGACTCGTGTCGCCGCACGCCAGGCATAACGCGCTTCTTGGGGAAACCGTAGATTTATAGCACTTAAACGAACACAAGCCCTTGCTGTCTAAATCTCATTCGCGGTCGACATGAAAGCTGCATTCACGTCTCACGAGCAGTTGCGAGAGTACTACCAAGCCGAGATGGCGGGCATGCGGCAGTCGTTTGAGCGTACCGGTAACGGCGTGCTCTGCATCCGGCGCCGCGCCCTGGTGGTCGACTGCCTGTTGGAGCCGTTATGGCGGTTCGAGAGCGGTGGACCCATTCCCCCGGGGCTGGCCCTGGTAGCCGTCGGCGGCTTTGGCCGCAAGGAACTCTTTCCTTGCTCCGACGTCGACCTGCTCTACCTTTGCGCCGACGAACAGCTCGAGGACAAGCTTCGCGAGACCATTCGGGGTTGTAATCAAGCTATGTGGGATCTTGGTTTGCGGGCCAGCCCCATGATCCGCACCCTCAAGGAGTGCGATCGTTACGACCCGGACAATATTGAGTTCACCCTTTCTCTGCTTGACCGCCGCTTCATCGCCGGCGACCACGGTTTCTCCCAGATTCTGCAGAACAACACGCTGCCCGAAGTCGCACTGCGCGAATGGAGCGGCATCGTGCATCGACTTGCCGATCTGGCCCGCGCGCGGCACCAGAAATACGGGAACACGATTTTCCATCTTGAACCCAATATCAAAGAGTGTCCCGGTGGT
Organism: uncultured Acidobacteriaceae bacterium; assembly: GCA_963838445.1. Lineage (GTDB taxonomy): Bacteria > Acidobacteriota > Terriglobia > Terriglobales > Acidobacteriaceae > PALSA-350. The sequence goes on along the minus strand of CAWIRT010000046.1, from coordinate 294,557 downwards.
TTGCGCGATCACCAGTTAGCCCACTGGCTCAGCCTCCTGCACCACGTTCGCGAACATAAAGCCTGGCCCACCAGTTTCGGAAACTCCCTTTACTCAGTCCACAATGACGCTGCTTCGGCGTTTGACTTTCTCAGCGCCACGCGATGTTTTCTTCACCTGCGCAGCGGCCGCGATGACAATAGCCTCGATTGGCACGCGCAAGACGAAGCAGCGGCGCAGAGTATCGGCCTGGAAACCAAGGGCACTTCCGATCCCGCCTACTGGATGCGGACGTATTACCGTCATGCTCGTACGGTTTACCGGCGTGCAGTCCTGGCCATGGAGGCCCTGCCACCGGCACGGCTGTCTTTTTACCGGCCACAACGGCGCAAACGTGTTCCTATCGCGGGCACTGACTTTGTCGTCCAGGACGGCCGGGTCGATGTGTCAGAAGCGGCGCTGATGACGGGTCCAGAGGGTATTCTTCGCGTGTTTGCCCTGATCGCGGCCCATGGCTACCGGCTGACCCAGAATGCGGAAGATCGGCTGGCCGACGCTCTGCCGGTGCTTGACGTGCACATTCCGGAGGGACCGTTTCTATGGAATGGTCTCCGCGAGATCCTGCTTGGGCCCCACGCAGCCCACGCGCTGCGCACCATGCACGCTCTCGGGATTCTGGAGTTGCTGATCCCCGAGTTCCACGGCATCGATGCACTGGTCATTCGCGACTCCTATCATCGCTACACGGTCGACGAGCACACTTTCCTGGTCATCGACAACGTGCACGCCCTGCGCCAGCCGCACGAGCCCTGGGAGCGGCGCTTCGCCACCCTGCTGGCGGAAATCGACCGCCTCGACCTGTTTTTTCTCGCCCTGCTCATGCACGACACCGGCAAGGCTCGACGCACGGGCGATCACACGGTGCAGAGCGTAGAACTGGCCGATAGCCTGTTGGCGCGGCTGGAACTGGATGCCGAAGAACGCGACCAGGTGCGCCGGCTCATTCGCAACCACCTGGAAATGTCGATGACCTTGCGCCGCGACATCTTCGACGCTGAGACGATACGCGCCTTTGCGGAAAAAGCGGCTTCCCAGACCCACCTCAAAATGTTGTGCCTGATGACCTATGCCGACATCAAAGCGGTCAACCCGGACGCACTGACCCCATGGAAGGCGGATAGCCTGTGGCAACTCTACATCGCCACCTCCAACTTTATGGACCGCAGTGTCGATCAGGAGCGCTATCGCGCCGATGTCGACCCAACGCTGCTGAGGCGCATTCTCACCCTGGCTCCAGAGAGTGCCCGGGAATTGCGCAGCTTTTTGGAAGGGTTCCCGCAACGCTACCTGCACACGCGCATGCCGGAGCAGATCCGCGACCATTTTCAGATGGCTTTGCAACTCGCGGATTCCGCAGTCCAGATCAGCCTGCGCAGCTTGCGGCAGCTGTGGGAACTTACGGTGATCACCAAGGATCGGCCACTGCTCTTTGCCGACATGGCCGGCGCACTCTCCTCCTGGGGCATGAACATTGTCAAAGCCGAGGCGTTTTCCGACGATGCAGGAATCATCGTCGACACTTTTCAGTTTTCCGATCCCTTTCGCACCCTGGAGCTCAATCCTTCTGAGGTGGATCGGTTCCGGCAGAGCCTGCTGGATGTGATCTCGCTCAAGACTCCGATTGAGGTACTGTTGCGCCGCCGTCAGGCCGTCCGCGCTCCGATTATGGTCAAGGTAGCCACTCGACTTGAATTCGATAACACAGCGTCGACCCACAGCACCCTGTTGCAGGTTGTCGCTCAGGACGGGCCCGGGTTGCTGCGCCAGATTGCCACTACGCTCGCCGCCCACGATTGCAACATCGAAGTCGCCCTGATCGATACCGAAGGGGAGATCGCTATCGATGTTTTTTATCTGACGATTGCCGGGACCAAACTCGATCAGGCTACCCAGGAACAGCTGCAAGCAGCCCTTTCCCTTGCGGTCGAGGAAACTGCGTCCTGCGCCCGCAAGTAGTCAGCGCCGGGAAAGCGGCATCGAAATTCGTGGTGTCCGGCAGCTCGCAAAACCCCGGATTTCCTGCGAGAGGCTCCCGCGATAGCCGAGTACGCCCTCCCGGCTTGCGGGACCAGGGGAAGTGAGTTGGTTCCACAAAACCCCAAAGAAAATCCTGGGTACGGGGCGCCCGGGCATCTGAAAAATACGCTCTTCTCTCCCCTTGCTCAAAGCAGCTACCATCAAGTGAGAGCAACGTGAGACTGGGCCGATCCATACGCAAATATCTCCGTCTGCGGCGGCATAAGCGGCCGCGGCCCGCGTTTGCTCGTGCCAAAGACGAGCTGCGAGCGCGGACCAAAGCATTTTCCGCCGCCGCCAACCTGGATACGCAAACCGCCGCCTTCACACGCCTCTTCCACACCATTTGGACCGGGTCCAGTGAACGCTCTTTCAACGTGCGGCTGCTGTGCTGGATCCGCATGCTGGAGCACGACGATTTGCTGCGGATTGACTTTCAGGAAACCTTTCAATCCATGCTTTCCCAGCTGGACTCAGTGGCGTTACTGGCGGAGGCGGGATTGCCCCGGCACCACGCAGTTTTCTCCGAGGGGCTTCGCCGTCTCTTCAATCGACTCCTGCCTTCGGCAATGGCCGTAACGGACAGCTCCCGGCTCATGATCGCGCTGTTCGCCCATTCCCGCGATGTCGAGCGGTTCCTCGACCTGCCGCAGCCTCTCTTTGAGCGCCTGAGCATGCTTCTCGCTCCACCCGCTACGGGTGGTGGGCCCCGCCCCTCTCCCCGCTTCCAGAGCGATTTGCGCCAGGCACTATGCCTGATCGCTACCCGTACCGCCGGCCGGGGAGTCACCGCCGCCATGCGCGAGCGTGGAGGCCGGGTTGAGGTCCAGAACTCGCCCTTTTACCATTTGATTTTCGTTACCCAGGCATTGGCCGAGTCGGAGGATGCCGCGACCGCCGCGCCCCGCTTTGAGGTTTGGAAAGCGGCCATCAGCAGTTGCCGGAAAGAGCTCGGCCAAGTGCGGGTGGGGATGGAAACCACCGGAGTGAGCGCGGACCTGGTGCTCGACTTGCGGAGTATCGAACTGGCCCTGATGCGCATGCACGGGTTGGCCAGGATTCTTAGCTTCGACGCTGCGCCCGTGCCAGGTGTTGACGCTTCCACCGCCGCACGCAATCTGCTGAACCAGCTGATCGAGGGGCGTCTCGAAGACAAACGGGTTTCTGCCTTGCTCAAGCAGAACCTGAACCTGCTGGCGCGCAAGACTGTGGAGCGTACCGGGCGCAGCGGCGAGCACTACATCGCCCACAGCCGTAAGGAATACTGGCAGATGTGGCTTGCGGCCGTGGGCGGCGGGCTGCTGACCGTGCTTACCGCTGCCGTCAAGATGCGCGTCGTGGAGCATAGTTATCCTCTCTTTGTAGAGGGGTTTCTCACCGGGACCAACTACGCAATCAGCTTCATCCTGCTGCAGGTGTTCGGGCTGGTGCTGGCCACCAAGCAGCCCTCGGCGACTGCCGCTACGTTCGCCGGCATTGTGCGCAACAATCCGGGAAACGCCAGCTGGAGCAAGATTTCAGATTTCACCGCCCGCATCACTCGCACGCAGCTGGCGGCTGCCATCGGTAACGTGACCGCGGTGTGCATCGGGGCGGTCGCCCTGGAGCGTCTGTGGCGAGTGATGTTTTCTGAACACTACTTGCCCGTGGAAAGCGCCCGCCACGTTTATGAGGCACTTCATCCGTTTGCCTCCGGGACCATCATTTACGCGGCAGGCACGGGGGTCATCTTATGGCTTGCGGCGCTGATTGGCGGCTGGTGCGAAAATTTCGCGGTGTTTCACCGCTTGACGGAAGCCGTCTCCCAACATCCGTTTGGTCTGCGCATCGGGCAGAACAGGATGACGCGAATGGCTGCGTGGATTGAGCTTAACCTTGCCGGTTGGAGCACCAGCATCGCCCTCGGCTATTTGCTGGGGTTCGTGCCGGTGGTCGCGCGTTTCTTCGGAATACCCTTCGATGTGCGCCACGTGACCCTATCGACCGGCACTCTGGCGCTGGCCGCCGCCCGGTTCGGTACCAGTTCCTTTGGCCACGGCTGGTTCTACTACGCCTTGGCCGGTATCGGAGTTACCTTTGTTCTGAACCTGGGCGTCAGCTTCGCCATTTCAGCGTTTGTCGCCATGCGCGCCTACGATGTCGGCCCTCGCGAACAGTTGCTACTGGTCCGCTACCTGTTCCGTCAGATCGTGCGCTCCCCTCTCAGATTCCTCTTACCGATAGAGCGCGACACCCCGCCGGTCTCAATCCTCAATGCCGTGCCGGAGGAAAAATAGGCGAATTGCAAAAAGGGGCCTGCAGATGAAACGTTGGCTGGCCTTAAGACGCTGAGGAAGACTCTCGGACGAAGGGCACGGCTTCAGTGGCTGCGGCAAATGGCCTGGGCGCTCCACGGCCTTAAAGTCGTGCCCTGATACAAAGCCAAAATGCTGATCTCACGCAGACTCTTAAAGCCCGTGCCCTTCAAAAAAGCGAGCTCTTACACACCCTCTTTAGCCCTGGGTTGGAACCGACGCGCGGCTAAGTCCTTTGTTTCAAGCGACGCTCAAAGTTGTGCGTGTATTTTGCCTCCTGGGTGGTGCAAAGGTGGCCGACGGAAATGGTGCGTGATATGCGTGATATGCGTGATATGCGTGGTATGCGTGGTATGCGTGGTATGCGTGGTAAGTCCGACGGAAAGGGTGCGTGATATGCGTGGTATGCGTGGTAAGTCCGAATCCAGGCAAGAGGATGTACGGGATAATTTGCCCACTGAGCCGTTCTGGCGAGCCGGGTTTCATGCATCATCCGCGCACGCGGCCGACAAATGATTTCGAACAGCACAAAGTTATTGGTGGACACACCTATATATATATGCGGATTGGGGCCAGTTTTGCGGCAAGAGAAGGCCTTTTTTTCGGCAGTCTCTTTAAGAGGCTGCCGAAAAAGTCTCGGTCAAAGAAAAACCGCTCCCTCAGCGGCTAAAGCCGCACTCACTACAAAGCAGTTATGGACGGCCTGAAGGCCGTCCCCTTCGAAGGAATCCGGCTTTCTCCGCAGCCTCTTTAGAGCTTGCGGAAAAACTCACCGCTGAAGGTACGGGAGGGTAGGTACGGGCTTCAGCCCGTACCTAAACGCAGCAAAATCACCCGGCCTTTAGGCCCTGGGGTACGCTCTTTATCTCGTTTCCGCAGAAACCGTTCATTTTCCGCAGCCTCTTTAGTCGGGCCGAAAATTGGCGGGGTCGACGAGGGCTTTAAGCGGCTGCGGTGCGTTTTCGAGAAATATTAGGATGAAGTCATGTTTTTTCGCGGCAGAGTTTGCCACAGACGATTGGAAAGACGTACATCAAGGGCTAATGCCCGCATTTGTCCGAGTGCAGTGTGGCTTGGCTGAAGAGGCCGCGGAAAACCCGAATTCTTTGAAGGGGAAGGCCTTCAGGCCGTCCATAACTGCTTTGTAGCGAGTACGGCTTTAGCCGCTGAGGGAGCGGGTTTTCTTCAACCGAGACTTTTTCCGCAGCCTCTGAAGCCGTGCCACACGTTCTTCAGCGCAACTCGAAAACTCGTTGCCATTTAGACAGCAGCCTATCAACCAAAGCAATCTGATCTTGTTCGCTCACGCGCTCTTCAAGTTGACCCGCTAATTTGGACAACTAGGCGGGACTGAGTTTGTGAGGGGTCCTCGCCACCTTCTTACTTGGCGGGTTGCGTGGGCTGAGGTTTATCGTTCAACGCGTAGATGACCTCGCCTGGCTTGGCATAGCGCAGAATGACTCTGGCTTCATGCTCGATGGCATCGGGGTCTGACTGCAGATGCTGCACATGTTCCTGCAGGCGGCTATTCTGTTGCTGCAATTGCAGAATCTCTTTCTGCAGCATTTGATGCTGATTGCGCTTTTGCTGATAAGCCGTTAGGCCATTAGCCCCAAAGGTCGCGTGGTAACCCAGCAAAACGGCAATGACGATCGCCGTAGCAGTGGCGACCCGGCGACCCGAACGAGAGAGATACGATGAGACGGTCTGCCTCAAACGCTGCTGCTGGGTTTTCTTTTCAGTCCTCACAGTCGCCTCGCAATCCGTTGCCTTATCTTCTCAGTGAACCCCGACGCTTAAGAGGAAGTTTTTGCGCTTGAAGTAGAAGGAACCATACTTGGTAAACATATGGCCGATTTTCAAATTGTCCTGACCACCTGCGCTGATCGCGAGCAAGCCGAACGTATTGCCCATCGCCTGGTCGAGCAGCGTCTGGCTGCGTGTGTCAACATCCTGCCGGGTGTGCAGTCGATTTACCAATGGCAGGGTGCGGTTGAATCCGCGGCTGAAGTCCTGCTCATGATCAAGACCAGGGTCGCCCACACCAGCGAAGTGCAAGCGACCATCGCCAGCCTCCACTCCTACGAAGTTCCTGAGTTCCTGGTGCTACCGGTCTCCGGAGGTTCCGAGTCTTATCTTGCATGGATGGACGGCGCCCTGCGGTAAACCGCCTTTTTTGTTATTCTTCAAGCTGTTCCTGAGCCCGTCCTCTATGCGGCTTTTGTTCGTGGCTTTCGCTATCAGCTTTTGCGCATTACTGTGGGTAGCTTTCTCAGTTGCCCGGCATATTCTGCGGCATGACCCCGCGCAGCCGGGCGCCAGTGGCAGGGAGCCGGATGGGGAGATCAAAGATGGAAGAAATCGGTTATAAGCAAGACAGCATTGGCGCAATGCAAGTGCCGGGCATTGCCTGGAAGACCGTGTTTGCCGTTGTACTGGCCACTGCCCTGGTCGCGATGTGCGCCCACATCGCCATTCCGCTGGGCTTCACTCCCGTTCCCGTCACCATGCAGACATTTGCGGTGCTTCTGTTGGCGTTGCTGTTCGGTCCGGGACCCGCCTTTGCCTGCCTGACGCTTTACCTGATGGAAGGCGCCGTTGGCCTGCCGGTCTTCAGCCCTCATGGTCCCGGGGTATAGCGCAGTTGCTTGGCCCCACCGGCGGGTACTTGCTCTCGTATCCGTTTGCCGCGGCGCTGGCCAGCCTTCTCTACCGCCGCGGCCGTCGCTCATTCCTGGCCGCGGTCGTGTCTACGGGGCTCGCCAGCATTGTCATTCTTGCCGCCGGCGCAACCTGGCTCGGGCTGCTCACCCACTTGAAGTTTTCTGTCGTCTTCACCCAGTCGGTCGCGCCGTTCCTCGCCGGCGATGCCGTCAAGGTCCTCGCTGCAGGGGCCTGTGTCAGCCTGCTTGGATCATTCGGCAACGATTCAGGCAAGCAAAGTCTTTGAGGTTGCCTGCCAAGGTTTATTAGAAAGGATTTTGTGACCACAACTCCTACTTCGCTTCCGCCGGACGCCCCTGCCAGGGGTCTCAGGACGGGTCTCAGCAGTCTGGGGGCGGTCAAGGAGATCGCCATCGCCCACAGTCCGGACTCCGATGACGCCTTCATGTTCTATGGTTTGGCCACGGGCAAGATTCGTGTTCCCGGATACAAGTTCACGCATACCCTATGCGATATCGAGACCCTCAATCACAAAGCCATGAACGAGGCTTTTTACGACGTGACCGCAATCTCGTTTCACGCCTACCCCTACGTTCAGAAGGACTATGCTTTGATGGCTTGTGGCGGCAGCGTGGGGGAAAACTATGGTCCCATGATCGTCGCCAGCCAGCGGATCGCGGCCAGTGAAATCGGGCGGGTGCGGATCGCGGTTCCGGGTACCCTGACCACTGCGTATCTCACTCTGAAGCTGTTCGCTCCGGATATTGAAACCGTCACCGTTCCCTTTGACAAAATCATTCCGGAAGTGGTCGCCGGCAATTTCGACGCCGGCCTGATCATCCACGAAGGGCAGCTGACCTACGCGGCCAGCGGTTTGCATAAGGTTATCGATCTCGGCCATTGGTGGCGGGAACAGACCGGGCTTCCCTTGCCGCTCGGCGGCAACGCGATTCGCCGCAGCCTGGGGCAGGATGTGATGCTCACCGTAACCCAGGCGCTGCGCGATAGCATTCAGCATGCGCTGGATCATCGCGAAGCTGCCCTGGAGTATTCCATGCAATTTGCCCGGGATCTCGACCCGCAGTTGGCAAACCGGTTTGTCAGCATGTACGTGAACCAGCGCACACTCAATTATGGCGAAGACGGCAAAGAGGCCATCCGCAAGCTACTGGCGATGGGATATGAGCGGGGGATAATTTCGACCCCTGTTCAGGTGGACTTCGTCGGTTAGACTCAAATAACCGCAGATCTCTCCGCTACGCTTCGCTCCGGTCGAGATGACAAATTTGTTGAAACGCCGGAGGCCCTTTGTTTATGGGAACTCAGAGCATTTTCTTGCAATAAATTTGTCATCTCGACCGGAGCGTACCCAGATTTCCTACCTCTCGGCCCTCACGAGGGCCACGTATGCGGCTTTCCGCAAAGAAAGCCGCACAGAGCTTGTCAACGCCACCAGGTTCCACAGGAAATCTGGGGGAGCGCAGCGGAGAGATCTGCGGTTTTTTTGAGCGCCTCTTATCAATTATCGTCGTCATCCTGGTCGCGCCGGTCCGGTGCGGGCTTTGCCAACATCGCGGGTACCGGTTTTTTCCCCATGGCATCGCGCCATAGGATCACATTCAACACCCGCGGGTCGGCCCGATCTTCATGAGTGAAATCCATGCGGCTGGAGGCCTGCGCCCCCGGGGCCTTGGGCCCGTTGGCCGTGTATATCAGCCCGTTATCCCGATTACGATAGTCCGCTTCATACGCGGGTTGATCCCCGGCGCCTGTGAATAGCGACGCGATGGGCGGAGCAAAGGCATCGTTGTTGTTCATTGGCGGGAAACCCAGCAGCTCTTCCATGGTCCGAATCACACTCACGGTCGTGTAAAACGTGCTGTCCACGGTCGGCTGCGCGGCGCGAGGCGAGTACTTGCTTACAACCAGCGCAACACTGCGATGGGCGTCAACGTGATCGGCCCCGTTCTGGGCATCGTCTTCCAGAATGAAAAATGCGGTGTCGTCCCAGTAAGGGCTGTGGGCAATGGCCTCAACCGCTCTCCCTACCGCGAGGTCATTATCGGCAACGGATGCCTTGGGCGTCGGCATGCCTGGAGTCGTGCCCGCAGTGTGGTCGTTGGGTAGCCGAAGCTGCACGAACTGGGGCATTGTATCCCGCCCTAGACGGCGGTCCTGGACCCATTGGCGAAAGTGGGTGAGAAACTCTTCCACCCGCAACTGATCGGGAAAGCTGAGTTCAAAGTCAGGGTATTGCGGATCGAAATGACCCACCAGCTCGGGCTTGGTCGCGATGTTCTCACTGATGAGAGGGATCGGCCAAGGATAAGGGCTGATTCCGCCACCATAATTCTGCGGAATCGCCTCCCCGTGGCGAATGTCACCGCGGGTTCCGCACTGTGCCGGCTGCGGTTCGGGCGTTCCCTCGGTTGGGGACGACCCCTTGGGTGCCATGTCTGGGCTGGAGCAGAACTTGGTCGAAATGAATTCCCCAAAATGATAGAGACTCTTGCCGTTGCGCGCTAAATCGGTCCACAGATATCCGCTGCCCGGCTCGTTGACATCCGAAATGCCTTCACGCAATGGATAGCCGTTCTCGACCACGCCCTCGTAATCGTAAACACGCTCCTCTCCGCGGTAGCTCTGCTGCCAGGTCTTTTCGTTGTAGTCGCTGGAGATGGCGGCATTCGACCACACATGCCCGTCACCGGAAACCTCACCGGAATCATAGAAGTTATCGAGCACGCCAAACTGCTTCGCCAGCTTGTGCTCATTGGGCGTGATCTCCTCCCCGTACATGGTGAGGCTGGGCAATCCGTTGCCTACCCCCAGGTCACCCAGGATCTGATCGTACGTTCGGTTCTCCTTAATGATGTAGATCACGTGGCGTATCGGGTTCGCCCCGGCGTGGAAGGCGATCTGCTCTTGCGCGGCCTTCATCATATTCGTCTCTATCACGGTTCGCGTCAGCGGCTCGCGCTGGCTATCGATTTGGGAGAGATCAATGGCGGCAAGCGACCCGTGCAGGAGAGTGGCAATGTAAGTTGAGTCGCCATGCCGTCCAGTTGCGCCCGCAATCCGCGGCTGGGGCATATTGTTTGGGCCCGTGCCCTGACCCTTTGCAGTCGCTACGTAAAGCTTGTTTCCCTGAACCGCGAGGGCGGTGGGATACCACTCGGTCGGTACCCAGCCCACTGCCTTTCCACCAGGTTGACCGTCGCGGAGGTCAAACACGGCAATGGCGTCAGAGCCGGTGTTTGCGGCAAAAAGCCGCCGGCCATCCTCCGATACCGCGACCGCGTCCGGCATCGCGCCAAAGTAGGTCTGCCCGGGAAGGCGCGTATCGTAGACAGCCTCCAACTTGAGTTCGCTTCCGCCCACACGCATCGCGGCCACCGCATCCCGGTTGGCCAGGGCCACATAAAGAGTCTTCTCGTCCGGGCTCCAGGCAAAAGCAGCCGGATGAGAACTGGGTGCAGTCTGCTCTCGCGGAGGAAGCAGGGCCAACTTCTTCAGTATCCTGCCGTTGTTCAAATCCAGCTCCGCGACTGCCGAACCGTTCCACAATGCGACGTAGGCGCGGCTTCCCGAACGGTTAACCGCGATGGAAACGGGATAGGTGGAAGGCACAACGTTGCCCTGCGACAGATCAAAGCGCCGCAGCACCTTTCCGGTGACTCCACTCATCAGCAAAACGTCGTCGGAGAGATTGTCCGCCACCAGCAATTCATCGGTCCCATCCGGCCCTTTGCGCACCGCGATGCCGGCCGGCGAGGGGATCGCCGTGCCCGGGGGCAAGGCGACGCCAATAGGATTTTGCCGCTTGCCCCCGGCCAGTTGCTGTAACGGGACTGGAAGCAGTCGCTCCGCCTTCAGCTTGCCATCGTTAAAGTCATAGACGGCGACTGCGTTGCCGGTTTGGTCCTTATGGTCTCCCTGCGGCGCGGTCAGAGAATCAAAGACCGCATACAGATGGGTTCCATCCTTGCCAAAGGCCAAACCTGAATAGAGAGTCTGAGGCAGACCTGTCGCCGTCCTCGGTTCGGGGAAATCGGTCACCTTGCCGGTTCTGATATCGAGCACTGCGATGGACTGCTGATAAAGCGACTCGAAGGTGCCGTAACCGGCGTTCACGACTGCCAGGTAACGCCCATCGGGCGAGATGGCGGCGGTCATGGGCAGACTATTCAGTCTTTGCGGTTCACCCGGAACCGGCTCCGCCAGGCGCTTGCTTGTAGGCAAGATGATCTGTCCCAGGACGGCCGGTGCCGCAAGCATCAAGACCAGAGAAAGTACATGGCTCCAAAGTACGCAAGAACGTGCCAATAGATTGATCACATCAACCTCCCCCACAAACGCCCCGATCGGATGCAAGCGGCCCGGACAGACCAACTTGCGCATGATTTCGGCCGAAAAGGCTTTGTCGTTATCAGTATCAACAATTGTCATTACAAAACTCTTACGAAGAGACGACCGGGGCCCTGTTAGGTTCGAAGTTAACCGATCCCGTTGTTTGAAGCTCGAAAGGGACTTTCCTCTAGACCATGCTGACAGAAATTGTTGAATCTTCCGCAAGCCTTCCCGTTGTCGCTCCCGCCGAAACCGGCGAACCACGGACCGACCCCAGGACCGACCAGGCGCGGCGCACCCAAAAGCACAGTGACGTGCCGGTCCTTGGACGCGACACCCAGGCCAATAAAACCAACTGGGTGACCACCGGCTTCATGGTTGCTTTTCACCTGCTGGCCGTGGCCGCCCTATTCATGTTTGCCTGGAAGGCCTTTTTCTGTTTTCTCGGGCTCTGGTTGGTAGCCATTAATATGGGGATCGGCATGGGGTATCACCGTCTGCTTACGCATCGCGGCTACCGGACGCCCAAGTGGCTGGAGTACTTCCTTTCTATCTGCGGCACGCTGGCGCTGGAGGGGGGACCGATCTTCTGGGTAGCTACCCACCGCGTGCATCACCAGCTGACGGATCGGGAAGGTGACCCTCACACCCCGCACGACGGAGGATGGTGGTCGCACGCCGGCTGGATTCTTTCCGGCGACGCCCTGCACCACGAGACCGCGCTTATGGCCCGCTACGCACCCGACTTGGCTAAGGACCGCTTCCAGATCTGGTTGAGCAAATATCATTACGTGCCCATGGTTATCGTGGGGTTGGCATTGCTGGCGTTTGGCGGATGGTCTTGCGTCATGTGGGGCATCTTTTTGCGCGTGACTCTTGGTCTGCATGCCACCTGGTTAGTCAACTCGGCCACCCATATGTGGGGTTCCAGACGCTTTTCTACTCGCGACGAATCACGCAACAACTGGTGGGTAGCTTTGGTCACCGGGGGGGAAGGCTGGCACAACAACCACCACGCGCATCCCGTTTCGGTCAGGCATGGGCTCACCTGGTGGGAGTTCGATTTGAACTTCTATGGCATATGGCTGCTCAAGAAACTCGGCTTGGCGAGCAATGTGAAGGTGGCCCAGTTCGACCCCCATGATCCCCGGCCCGCAGGCGTTTCCTAACCACCAGTTTGGTTGCCAACCCAGGGCGCGGCTTCGGTCGCGCCCTTCCCTTTTCCCCCCGCTATACTTTGGCTAGGGCTCGCCGGCTATGCGTATCACCAGACACAGAAATGCGATCGCCTTTTTCATCACTCTCGGCGCTTGCCTCGTCGCCCTTGCCATCGCCCTCAACGTAGGCTGGGTCATTATCAGCTTGCGCAGCATCATCCTGCTGGTCATCGGCATTCTCTTCTTCCTGCTGCTGATTGCCGGTCTGATTCTGAACACCATATTTCTGGTGCGTGAAGTCAAGCGCAACGAACGTCACGATAGCTTCCTCAATGCCGTGACCCACGAGCTCAAGACCCCCATCACCTCGATCCGCCTGTATCTGGAAACCCTGCAGCGGCGGGAGCTGCCGGAGTCGCAACGGAAGGAGTTCTACGAGATCATGCTCTCTGACACGGAACGCCTTCTGGCCACCGTCGAACAGGTGCTCAAGGCCGGAGAGGTGGGTCAGCGAGCACGCAACCAGGTTCGTTTGCAGCTCCAGTTCGACGATGTGGTTCGGGACTGCATCCGCACCACGCTGCAGCGCTATCATCTGCAGGAGTCGACCATCCATTTCTCCGTGGAACCGGATGCCGAGCAGCTGGCAGTTGTGGGCAACCCCGAGGACCTGCGCACCGCCGTACTCAACATCCTCGATAACGCGGTCAAGTACTCACCCCAGGGGCCGCAACTCGAGGTGCATCTCTCCCTCGACGGCGAGGCTTGGTTGATGCTTGCGGTTTCGGATCAGGGCCTGGGCATTGCGCCTCCGCACCTGAAGCGAATCTTCAAGCGCTTTTACCGGGTGCCGGCCCGCAATGTCTTCCGGATTAAAGGGACCGGTCTCGGCCTCTTCCTGGTTCGCACCATCGCACGCCAACACGGCGGAGACGTAGTCGCCGAATCGGAAGGGGAAGGCCGCGGAGCCACCATACGGTTGCAGCTTCCCCGCGCGCTCTCCGCCGCCGGCAAAGGGGCACACTCATGAGCACCAACATTCTGGTGGTAGAAGACGAGGCTCACCTGGCGCAGGGCCTGCTGTTTAATCTGCGCGCGGAAGGCTACACCGCACAACTGGCGGTGGATGGCGAAACTGCCCTGGAGATGATCGCCGCCGAGCCCATCGATGCCGTCATCCTGGACGTCATGCTCCCGGGGCGGGACGGGTTCTCGGTCGCCGCGGAGTTACGAGCGCAACAGAATTTCGTTCCCATTCTCATGCTCACCGCCCGCGGCCGTCCGGAAGATGTGCTCGAAGGCTTCAGCGCGGGGGCGGACGATTACCTTCCCAAGCCCTTTGATCTTTCCATTCTTCTGGCGCGTCTCAAGGGTCTGCTCCGGCGCATGGCATGGCTTCGCCCTGGGCTTGCCGCGACGCCCGCCCCCCCGGCGCGCAGCGTTCCCTTGCCGGCCACCTTCACCTTTGCCGGGCGCACCATCCACTTTGACTCGCTCGAGCTCATGACACCAAGCAAGACTGTGCGCCTCACGCTCATGGAGTGCGACCTTCTCCGCTACATGGTGCTCAACCAGGGGCGCATCATCTCACGCAAGGAGCTGTTGGAACAGGTCTGGCGAGTGCGCGAGGACACAGACACTCGCGCCATCGACAACTTTATGGTCCGCCTGCGCCGTTACATCGAGGACAATCCGGCTGAGCCTGTTTTTCTCGAAACCGTGCGTGGGATCGGCTATCGTTTCCTGCCGGGCGAAGCTGCTGTATCTGCAGATAGCAAGGGCTAACACCTTTGCGCCATTGCCGGGTGTGGGCGCGGGAGGCAGACTCCCAGATAGCAGCATGCTCTCCCTCCTTTGGGTGCGCCGGTAAAGTCGACACATCTTTCCACGTCGAAAGATATCGCTCGGATGTTACGCGCGGCGGCTTTTATCAAGCGCACCCCTTCTCTCTTCATAACTTGTGCCCGACAGTGGTCTGCTCGCAGGCGTGGACTTTTTTGTTTTCTGGAAACAAACCATGAGTGAGCTGAAAAGAGACCAGCCTTGAAGGTGTATCGGGATCAGTCCTGAAGGGACGGCTGAAAATAGCCCAGCACGCAGTGCTGGGTATCGTTCCAGCAAGACCAGTCCCGCAGGGACGACTGGATTTATTCGTCCATTCCGTGTACGGCAAGAAATTTCTTTAGTTCGTCCGCAAAACTGATCCGTTTATGACGCTGGGCCTGGGTCTGAATATATTTCTCCGTCGCCGCTCTTTGCGAAGCTCCAACCGAAAAGGCTCCATACCCCTCCTGCCATGCAAAGCTTCTTGATCCTGGAAAATTCTCGTGGATCCACTTGGAAGATCCCGATTTCAACAACTGTACGGCTTTTGCAATGGAAATAGTCCGCGGCAAGGAAATCAACAAGTGGACGTGGTCAGCAACGCCGCCCACAGCCAATATGGGAAATTCATTTTCTCGCGCGATGCCGCCGAGATAGGCATGAAGCCGCTCCCGCATTTCGTCCTGGATGGCGGGTCGCGGTTCGGCGGTAGAAAACACCACGTGAACCAAACAGCATACGTGACTATGAGACATCTGTTCAGCCGTCCCTTCGGGACTACTCGATCCTATCAACGCGAACCCAGGACTGCGTCCTGGGCTATTTTCAGGCCGTCCCTTCGGGACTCCTTCCATCGGTCCGAGTCTAGCCAGGACTTAGCCGTCCTGAATTACTTTCGGCCTTCCCGTCCCTTGGGGACTCTTTCGGTTCCGAGTCTACCCGCGTCCTAACCGTCTTGAACTATTTTCGGTAGTCCTTCCATGACCAATCGCCCGTTTCTACTGCTGGCGAGCATAGGTTCTGGCCTTCCACTGCGTCCCAGCACTCCCCAGGTGTTGAGTTGAGACCACTGTCGCCCTATCTGCGCCCAGGCAGCAGCGGGATGCTCTAGACTGTATCCAGAAGACCGGGTTCTACTGTGCGCCTTTTTACCCGCTACATCTGGCATGAAGTGTTGTCGCACGCCCTTCTTGGGGGCGCGCTCTTCACCTTCATCCTCTTCATGAAGTATCTCGGGCAACTGCTGGAAATGGCAGCGCGCAATAGCGCGTCTATGGGTAGCGTGGCCAAGATTTTTCTGTTCATGCTGCCGAATACCTTGAGCTTCACCATCCCCATGGCTGTGTTGGTGGGGGTCTTGCTGGGCCTGAGCCGGCTGGCCGCGGACAGTGAGATTACCGCTATGCGGGCGGTGGGCATTGGCGTCTGGTTTTTTGTGCGTGTCGTCTCCGCCATCGCCATCGTTGGCTGGGGTATATCGCTGGCTGATTCACTCTATATCGCTCCGAAGGCGACCGCCGCAGTTCTGAAGATCGAGAGCTCGCTCAAAGATCAACAGGCCTCGTTTGAAATCGAGCCACGCGTCTTCTATGAAGACTTCAAGAACTATGTCCTGTACGTGCAGGACATCCGCGCCGGCACTGGGGCGTCGCGATGGCAGCGTATCTTCCTCGCCGACCTGAGTGATCCCGTTGCGCCCAAGGTCACAACGGCGGAGGAAGCTGTAGTTGCCGACAGCGGCGCTCACACCATCCTTATGCGTCTGCGTAATGGAACCGAGCACGACATGGTGACCAACAACGGGGCACCCCAGTATCAGGTTTCTACCTTCGTAGAATCGGAACTGCCCCTGACCATCGGCACCCAGGAAGACGCGCACATCGGCCGTAACGACACGCCTATTCTCGCCATGAGCAACCGCGTGCTCTACGAGCACACCAAGGGACCCGGGGGCAAACCCTACCTGATCGAACTCCACAAGCGGTTTGCTTACCCGGCGGCCTGCCTGGTCTTGATGCTTATCGGGATCCCGCTCGGCCTCTCCTCACGGCGAGGGGGCAAGAGTGCCGGTTTCGTGGTGACGATCGCCCTGGTTTTCATTTACTACTTCCTCTCATTAATTGGGAATTCGCTGGCGCGCGAGGGTAAGGTACCCGTCTTTGCCGGGGTCTGGGCGGCAAACATACTTTTCGCCTTCTTCGGCCTGTTGTTGTTGCGGCAAATGGCAGTGGGGGGAGGGGCGTTGGGGACGCAGTTCGCGGCAATCGTCAGCCGCTTCAAGAGCACGCAGCTGCTGCCTCAAAGAAGTGAGCGCAGCAAGGAAGATCGCGCCACGCACGAGCGCGGGCGCTTTCCCCTCATTCTCGACGACTATGTGCTGCGCGAATTTCTGACCACGTTCCTCCTGGTGCTGTCCAGTTTTGTCTTACTGATGCTGGTATTTACCTTCTTTGAGTTGCTCGGCGACATTATCCGCAACCGTACTCCGCTGGTCACAGTAGGCGAATATCTCATCAACCTCACGCCCAGCATGGTCTACAACATCGCACCCCTTGGGGTGCTGGTTGCGGTGCTGGTTACATTTGGCGTGCTCACACGCACCAATGAGTTCACGGCCATGAAGGCTACCGGCATCAGCCTCTACCGGGTGATGGTACCTATCCTGGTGGTTTCGGCCATGATCGCGGTTGCCCTCTTCCTTTTTGATGAGTCGTACCTTCCCGGCGCGAACCGGCGGCAGGAAGCCCTGCGCAGCGTGATCAAGAACAGGCCGGCGCAAACCTTTCTCCGCCCCGACCAGAAGTGGATCTTCGGACGCCAGGAGCCGGGCAAACCAGGGCGGATTTTCTACTATCAGTTCTTCGATCCGGATCAGGACCGCTTCGCCAATCTAACCGTCTTCGAATTCAACCCGGAGAACTTCTCTCTTTCCCGCCGCATCTTCGCCTCCAGCGCACACTGGGAGCCGCAAATACAACAATGGGTCTTTGAACACGGCTGGGAGCGAAGGTTCGATGGCGAAGCGGTCAGCAGTTATAGCCAGTTCAATGTCGAAAGCTATCCGGAGATCAACGAGCGGCCCCAATATTTCAAGAAGGAAGCCCTGCAATCACAGGAGATGACCTTCGGTGAGCTGCAGCGCTACATCCGCGACCTGCGGCAGAGCGGTTTCGACACCAGGCAACTCAGCGTTCAGCTCAACATCAAGCTGGCGTACCCGCTCGTCACCCTGGTCATGGCAGTGCTGGCTATCCCTTTTGCCTTGACCATGGGCAAGCGAGGTTCGTTGACAGGTATTGCCGCCGCCATTGGGTTGGCGATCGCCTTCTGGGTAGTGAATCTTACCTTTCAGGCCCTGGGCAACGTAAACTTCCTGCCCACGCTCCTGGCCGCCTGGTCTCCAGACCTGCTGTTCGCACTCGCCGGTGCTTACATGCTGCTACGTACACCCACTTGAGCTGTTTAGAATAAAGCTAGAATGCTTGCCACGCTTCGGCCCCTGTTGCCCTATCTGCGGCGTTATCGCCGTGACTTTGTCTGGGGCGGACTCTCCGCCGTAATTGCGAATATCATCTGGATCTTTTTCCCCCAGGTAATCCGCATCGCCATTGATGACCTGAACCAGGGCGTCACGCAAAAAAAGATCCTGCTCTATGCCGGGCTGCTGGTCGCCATCTCCGCCGCCAAGGGCGTCTTCCTGTTCCTCACCCGCTGGATCATCATCGGCATTTCCCGCGAGATTGAGTTTGACCTGCGCAACGATCTTTTCCGTCATCTGGAACGGCAGCCGGCAGCTTACTTCCAGCAGCATCGGACGGGCGACATCATGGCCCGCATGACCAACGACCTGAACGCGGTGCGTATGCTGCTGGGGCCGGCCATCATGTACAGCGCAAACACTGTCTTGTTTTCGATCGGCGCTTTGTACTTCCTGCTTCGCATCAGCCCCTGGCTGACCCTGGTGGCGCTGGTCCCGCTGCCCCTGGTAAGCATCCTGGTGCAGGCATTGGGGCGCAAAATTCATGAGCGTTTTGAGCGCATTCAAGCCATGTATTCCGAGATTTCCGCGCAGGCCCAGGAGAATTTTTCCGGCGCCCGGCTGGTCCGCGCCTTTGCCCAGGAAAAAGCCCAGATTGCGGCCTTTGAAAAATCCAACAAGGAGAATATCCGCCGCGGGCTCCGCCTGGTTCAGCTCATGGGGATGCTTTGGCCCACGCTTGAATTTGTGCTCGGACTCGCCCTGGCCATCACCCTGCTGGTAGGCGGGCATGAAGTGTTGACACACCGCATCAGCATTGGCGATTTCGTCGCCTTTAATACCTATATGGTTATGCTGACCTGGCCCGTCATCGCACTCGGCTGGGTGGTAAACCTGTGGCAGCGGGGCACTGCTTCGGTGGTGCGCATCGATGAGTTGCTATCGGACAAGCCCACGATCGACGATGCCGAGGCCGACGCCTCCATTCCCAGCGACCTGAAACTGCGCGGGGACATCGAGTTTCGGAACCTCAACTTTTCTTACTCCGGCTCGGACTCAGGCCGCTCCGAGGTGCTGCACTCGCTGTCACTCAAGATTCCGGCAGGGAGCAGTCTCGCCATTGTGGGGCCAACCGGCTCAGGGAAATCAACCCTGGTCAATCTGATCCCGCGGCTTTATGACGCGACCCCGGGAACTGTCTCGATTGACGGACGCCCTATACGCGATTATCCGCTCGAAGTGCTGCGCTCGAACATTGGCTTCGTTCCCCAGGAGACTTTTCTATTCAGCCAGACGATTCGCGAAAACATCGCCTTTGGCGCTCCCTGGGCGACCGATAGCGAAGTGCTCCAGGCTGCTGAAGCTGCTCACATTCGCCGCGAATTTGAGGAGTTCCCTGCCGGCCTGGCAACGACGGTGGGCGAGCGGGGCATCACCCTATCCGGAGGGCAAAAGCAGCGGACAGCGATTGCCCGCGCCGTCATCCGTAATCCTCGCATCCTGATCCTCGACGACGCTCTCTCCAGCGTCGATACCTACACTGAGGAGCAGATCCTGGGTGAACTGCAACGGGTGATGCAGGGCCGTACCACGCTTTTTATCTCGCACCGCATATCTACGGTGCGTCACGCTGACCGGATTGCGGTGCTGGTCTCGGGCCGCATCGTGGAACTGGGGACGCATGACGAGTTACTCGCCAGGAATGGCTACTATGCGGACCTGTTCCAAAAGCAGCTTCTGGAAGAAGAGCTGGCCATCGCTCATTGAACGTCAGGGCAGACTCCGGCGCCGTGTATGTCCGAAAGCGGACGGTTGGTTGCAAAGCTGGACATTCCGGGCCAAGGCGTTCCCCGCTTTTTCTGCTGTTTAACGGCAGAGGAAATGGCACGCCACGTGCGAGTAAGCCTCTTGAGGGGCGGCGTATGAACTTACTTGCTGAGCTTCGTCTGGCACTGCGGCGACTGAGTAAACAACCCGGTTTCACGGTCACGACGATTGCAACTCTGGCGCTGGCCATCGGGGCTAATACTGCCATCTTCAGTGTTATCGACGCTGTGTTGATGCATCCGGCAGGAGTGGATGCGCCACAGCGCGTAGCCATCATGCGGACGCACTATTCGCGACTGGACCTGGATTTTCCGGTAGTCTCGGTTCCGGACTATACAGATGCTGCCTCTCTCACTCACCAGGTCGAGAGCGCCGCCATGGGCAACCTGATCGGCTATAACGCCGACCACGATGGCACCGTGGAACATTTCGACGGCGCCCAAGTGTCGTGGCAGTGGTTCAATGTTTTCGGAGCGAAACCGATTCTCGGCAGGACGTTTAGTCCAGAAGAAGATCATCCTGCCGCCAACCAGGTCGCGGTTTTGAGTTATAGCCTGTGGCAGAGTGTTTTCGGCGGCGACCGAAACGTAATCGGCCGCTCCCTGATGCTCAATCAGACACCCTATCGCATTGTGGGGGTAATGCGAAGCGACTTCGACTGGCCGCGTGGAACAACTGTATGGACGCCTCTTGGGTTACCGCCACAAGCATTCACGCCTGAAAATCGTTTCAATGAAAACTACCATGCGGTCATTCGCCTCCGGCCCCAGGTGACATTGGCCGAGCTGAATGCCGGTCTGGCTTCGAAGGCAAACGCGGACAATTTGCTCGACACACGGTTTGGCCAGTTTGGGCAAAAAGCGGGATGGGGCATGGCTGCGGTGCCGCTTACCGAGTTTGCCGCCGGCCCGCTGCGTCGACCCCTCTATGTGCTTTTTGGGGTTGTTCTGCTGGTGCTGCTGATTGCCTCGGCCAATGTTGCCGGGCTGTTCCTTGCGCGAACGTCGACCCGCATCCGGGAATTCGCCATCCGCACAGCGATGGGCGCGAGCGTGGCGAGCTTAGTGCGCCAGCTGCTGAGCGAAACCCTGCTCCTCGCAGGCGTTGCGACCGTCATCGGAATTGCGCTGGGACCGGCATTCGGCAATGCTCTGCTCTGGATGGTTCCACACAGCCTGGCCCAGGGATATACGGTCAACACCTCATGGGAAGTACTGACCTTTACCGCCGGGGTAGGATTACTGACTTCTTTGTTCTGCGGTGTTGGGCCAGCGGTAAAAATGACCCGCCTGCAACCAAGTTTGAGTTTGCAGGGCGGCAGGACGATGACCGCATCGCAGGAAAAGCAGCGGCTACGCAGCATATTCGTGATCGGAGAAGTGGCCTTGGCTTTTGTGCTCCTGACCGGGGCCGGCATGTTTATCGCCAGCCTGAAGCAGCTGCAGCAGGTGGACCCTGGATTTAATCCTAGGGGCATTCTCGCGGGCACGGTGTATTATGCCGGCGCCGCCTATAAGGACAATCCGCAGCGGCAAGAAGCCTTTGTGACGACTATATTGAACAATCTCGCTAATCAGCCCGGAGTGCGGGCGGCGGCCGCCACCTCATCGCTGCCGTTTAGCGATCAAGGAGGGGCAAGTTCCTTTCATATCGAAGGAAGGCCGGAAACGGGAAATGATCCCGGCCCGCACAGCCAACAAGCCACGGCCAGTCCAGACTATCTGAAGGTGATGCAGATACCGTTGCTGGCAGGAAGATGGATCAGCAGCGACGATCGTGCTCATACCGAGCCTGTCGTCGTAATAGACCAGAAGCTTGCCCATAAGTACTGGCCAAATGAGAACCCGATCGGCAAAAGGCTGAAATCGATGGTGGGCCCAGGCCCTTCGGCGACGATCATTGGTGTAGTCGGCAATGTTCGTTTCAGCTCTCTCGAAGAGGATTCCGGGGATGGTATGCGCTACTATCCCTATGCGCAGCTACCCTGGGGTGGGGCAAGTTTCGTCGTGCGCGCACAGGGCAACCCTTATCTATTCACCGAGGTTCTGCGGCGGACCATCACCGCTGCTGATCCAACGCAGACAATTTTTGATATCAGTTCCCTGGAGTCGCGAGTGAATGCTTCGCTGGCGTCTCGGCGCCTGATTGTCTGGTTGCTTACAGCTTTTTCCGGATTGGCGCTCGTGCTTGCCATCATCGGCATCTACGGCCTGATCAGCTACGTAACTGTACAGCGCACGAACGAGTTTGGTGTTCGGATGGCTCTTGGGGCCCGGCGGAGCCAAGTGGTCGGGCTGGTGTTGAAAGGCGCGCTCATCTGGGTCGCCGTGGGTCTGGCGATTGGGGTGATCATATCCGGTTTTGTTACTTCGACGCTCAAACACAGCTTCGCGGCGTTCGGAGTGGACGTGATTCCTTCTTTCCTGATAGCGTTCACTGCCCTGTTGATCGTCGGCGCTGCGGCGGGATTATTGCCCGCGCAGAGAGCCGCCTCGACAGATCCCGCAACGACCTTGCGGAATGAATAGGGCGATTTCGACCAATACGATAGCCGGCCGCATTGTAGAGCTTGGCGCTATGACGAGTTACTCGCCAGGAACGGATACTACGCGGACCTCTTGCAAAAGCAACTCCTCGAAGAGGCGTTGGCGATCGCCCACTGTGCGGCAGGCGGCGCAAACGGGCGGTCTTAGGGCTTGGTCATCTTCAGACCAGAGACCGTGCCTTCGGTGTTGTGGGCGAAGCGAATCCCGTAGATTCCATCGGTAGATTTAAGCTTTCCCGGGGTTACGAGCGCAGACTTATCGTAGCTTGCTACCACGACACCATTGATCGCACACTCCACCTTATCGCCTTTCACAGAAAGCGCGATCTTCTGCTCGACTGGTTCTCCAGGACCAGACGCCTTATGGACGGCACCGTTCGCTTCCCCATGGCCGTTCATCTGAAAGGGCTCCGGTCCAAACCCGCGCACGATGAATCTCCCATCGCCATAGGCCGCGCAATATAAATCGCTGTGCAGATCGGTACTCAGGTCGTGGCCGGCGATGAAGATTCCGTATGGATGGGGATGGTTGTTCAGGTTCATGTATTTTGCCTCAGTGAATGTGGCAGATACGGTGTAGTTGCCGGCGGCCATGTTGGAGGGTTTCCAGAAGGCTGCGGCGGGGCCCGTTGTCACTTGAAGCGCATTCCCTTCCTGGGTCAGCTTGGTGTCTTTAATCGTCTGCCCGGCCTTCTGGGCTCCGGCATCGACCTCCCCAACCCAACCCGGAACGGTTATGCCTCCGCCCGCTACTGCTTGCGAAGTGTCCCCCTGCGCGTGGGCAAGGACCAGACCGGGAACAAAGAAGACTACGGCGCTTGCAGTGAGGAATCCGCGGATGGAACGCATAGGTGTCCTTTCAAGTACGGAAGGTTGACACGGGACGATTGTAGAGGTGTTTGCCAGCGCCCACAAGAGAGGGGAGTAAAGCAGGCTAAGCACTCAATATCGTTCGCATTTCCAAGTATTTGTCTGCGATCGACTCCATCCAAAACTATCTCTTAAAAGCCTAGGCACTGTGATCCGCATCACTGCATTCTGCCCTGAAGAGGATCACGCTTACCACATAAGTTTGTTTCAAAACAGATGGATAAGCCCGGAATTACGTCGTCCACCGACAGGCTCTTGGGTGCGCCGGGTAGATAGGGATTGGCAATGAAGATAATGGTGCCGACAGTCATTCTTGTGCTCTTTGTTCTGAGCCTGAAGAGCGCAGAAGCAGTTCCCAGTTTTGCCCGCCAGACTGGGCTTTCCTGCAATGTATGTCATAGCGATCCACCCGAATTGACCGCTTTTGGCCGCAATTTCAAGCTGAAGGGCTACGTGCTGACGGATATGAGCCCCACCGACAAAGTGGGCAATAGCAAGAGCCTGCTGCTCTCGAAGTACATTCCGCTCTCAGCGATGATCCTGCTTTCCAACACGGCATACCAGGCGAACCAGCCAGGATCGCAGAATAATTCTGCTGGTTTTCCCCAGCAGGCCAGCATATTTCTGGCCGGCGGCTACGCTTCCCACTTCGGGGGAATGGCGCAGATCACCTATGAACATGCGGCCGATCACTTCAGCATGGACAACACCGATCTTCGCTACGCCAACCAGGGAAAACTCCTGGGCAAAGACTGGGAATACGGCATAACGATCAATAACAATCCATCAGTCGAAGATCTTTGGAACAGCACCCCGGCCTGGGGTTTCCCCTGGATTTCAAGCGCGGGAGCAGTCACTCCGAGTGCCTCTCCGATCATCAACGGCGCGCTCGCACAGGATGTTGCCGGCGTCGGAGGGTACAGCATGTGGAACGACCACCTCTACACCAACCTCACAGTCTATCGCTCGGAGCATGCGGGGTCGGATCCACCGGTGACCGGGATGGGCCAGCCTTACAACATCAGCGGAGTTGCGCCCTACTGGCGCGCAGCATGGCAGCAAACCTGGGGCGACAACTACCTGGAAGTGGGAACCTACGGCATTTATATGAACTCCTTTCCGGGTGCCGTTTCCGGGCTGGAAGACCGCTACGTAGACCCCTCCTTCGACTTTCAATATGAACGGCCCTTCGGCGCCAACTTGTTGGACGCTCATGGAAGCTATACGCACGAATCAACCGATTTGCTGGCGACTTATACGGCCGGCGGAGCCACCACCAAGTCCAACCATCTCAATACCTTTAAGCTCGACAGCACTTATCACTGGACCAACAAGTACACCGCGACCGGCGCACTCTTCGCCACCACGGGGAATAGCGACCC
Organism: uncultured Acidobacteriaceae bacterium; assembly: GCA_963838445.1. Classification (GTDB taxonomy): domain Bacteria; phylum Acidobacteriota; class Terriglobia; order Terriglobales; family Acidobacteriaceae; genus PALSA-350. Next base: position 270,111 of record CAWIRT010000046.1, on the reverse strand, counting down.
GCTGCTCTATGCGCCCGCGCCCTTAACCGGCAGCAACAACGGAAGGCCCACCAGCAGTGGCTACATCGCGCAGTTCGCCTATTGGCCCGTACAAAACATCGACCTCAATGTGAACTACACGGGATATTTCAAATTCAACGGAGCAAGCACCAATTACGACGGCGCGAACCGCAATGCGTCCGATAACAACACCGTTTACCTGGCCTTGTGGGTGAATTTCTAGGAGGTTTTCGTGGCTGACCAACCGACCGTGAACGAAAGCGTGCAAAAGGAGGCCGCCAGGGTAACCAGGCGATCCTTCTTCGGAGGCCTGCTGGCTATAGGCACGGCCGGTATGGGCGCCTTGCTGGCAGTACCTGTGCTGCGCTTTGTCTTTTATCCCCTGTATACAAAGGCTGGTGGCATCGTGTGGTCCGATGTCGGCAGTGTTGATGAACTTCCGAGGAACGAGCAGCCGCTGCACAGAACCGTCACATTCACGCAGCGCGATGGATGGCGCGAGGTGGTCTCCGCTCAGTCGGTTTATGTCACCCGCAATGGCAGCGGGCAATTCCAAGTGCTCTCCGCCATCTGTCCTCATATGGGTTGCAGTGTTTCCTGGCAGGCCGATCACGACCGGTTCGTCTGCCCGTGCCATGGCGGGGAGTTCAAGGCCGACGGGGAACGCATATCCGGACCGCCGCCACGCGCCATGGACCAGCTTCCTACTCGTGTGCGGGATGGCAAGCTGCAGGTGGATTTCCGAGTATTTTCGTTCAAACGTACCCAACCAGGAATCGTTGAGCTAGGAGCGAAGCGCATGAAAGCCCTAAAGGAAGACAAAAAAAACGACGCTTCCGGCGCTTCAAAGGGAAGTCTTCCCCGGAGGCTTTTCCGCTGGTTGGATAAACGAACCGGCGTCGACGAATTGATGAAGGAATCGCTGGACGAGCCGATACCTGGCGGCGCCCGTCTTGCCTATGTATTCGGTTCCGGGCTCATCTTCATTTTCATCTCGCAGATTATCACCGGCATTTGCCTGGCTCTTTACTATGTGCCTTCGGCGGAGACTGCGCACACCAGCGTTGCCTACATCAGCAAGCAGGTAGCGGCAGGCGCGTTCCTGCGCAGTCTGCATTACTACGGATCGAGTGCGATGATCATTGTGCTCGCACTCCATTTTCTGCAGACATTTCTGTACGGTTCTTTCAAAGGCCGCCGGGAACTACTCTGGATTTCAGGTGCTGTGCTTTCGCTTCTGGTGCTGGCTATGGGTTTCACTGGCTACCTTCTGCCCTGGGATCAGAAAGCTTATTTTGCCACGGCGGTAGGCACAAATATTGTCGGTCAGGTCCCCCTGATCGGTAATTGGTTGACTCGTTTGCTGCGCGGTGGCGATACCATCGGCACTCTTACCTTATCCCGATTTTATGTCGCTCATGTCTTTCTGATTCCCGCGGCAATTTTCGCGTTCATAGCGGTCCATATCGCCTTGTTCCGGAAGGCCGGACCCGCCGGCCCCATCAACGAAGATCCGATTGAGCCAAAGCTTCCGGCCGAAGGATTTTATCCGCGCCAGGTATTGATGGACATGGCCTTCGCGCTGCTACTCATGATTGGCCTGGGCATTCTGTCCTTCTTCCATCCGGCGACGCTGGGGCCCCTGGCGAACCCGGCGGACACGCAGTTCCTGCCGCGGCCCGAATGGTATTACCTGCCGATGTTCGAATGGCTTAAGTATTGGGAAGGGCCGCAGGTGGTGTTTGCCATTGTGGTTGTACCAGGGCTGCTTGCGGCAGCGTTCTTCCTGCTGCCGTTCCTCGATCGCAAGCTGGAGCGGCGGCCATGGCGCAGGCCCATTCCGCTGCTCGCTGTGGCTTTTGTGGTCCTTGGCATGGTCTACCTGGGAGCAAAGAGCCGCATGGACGACGCTCGCGATCCCAGTTCCGCGGCACAAATCGCCATTCAGGATAAGCAGGAGGACGCCTACAGTGCCGCCCCCTTCGTACCTTACGTTGAATCACCCGGAGGAATGGGTCCCATAGCTGGTCATGTGAATCCTGTGGTGGCCCAGGGCCGGGGCATCTTCGAATCGCACGGATGTTCGGGCTGCCATGGGGAGGCAGGAGTGGGCGGCCCAATAGCGCCCACGCTGGTTGCCATTACACAAAAGATTCCTGAAGCTCAGCTGGCCGCTTTGCTGCACAACCCGAACGCCACCATGAGGGCAGGAAAAATGCCCGCGGTGGATATCTCGAATCCAGATATGACAGCCCTGATTGCCTACCTCGGGGCACTCGGCACCAGCGCTGCAAATGTACCGGCGGTGTTTCGCGTTTCACCAGCCGAGCTGGGCGTGAAAGAAGCCTCTTTACATCCGGCGCGCAATGCGGCGCCCCACCTTACGACAGCCGCAATCGCCGGGCAGCTCTTATATCAGGAGCGTGGATGCTTCGCTTGTCACGGCCAAGCAGGCGAGGGTGGCAGAGCACCGGCAATGGCTCCTCTCATTGCGGGGGTATCTGAGACCAAGTTGATCGGTCTGCTGCAGAACCCGAATGCAACGATGAAGGCCGGAGGCATGCCTCCATTCGCTGGAACAGCAGCACAAATGTCTTCGGTGGTCGCATATTTGCGGACACTCAGCGCACCGCAAGCTACTCCTGCGCCCGTCGCCGAACCGGCCGCGACAGAAAACGCAGCACCTGCGGCGCCAGCCAGCCCCACCAGCAGAAACGGCCGCTTCCCCGGCACCTGGGCCGACTTCTGCAACTGCAGCTGTGCCAGTCTCTGCCCTGCCAGGTCCCGGACGCGCTATATTCCTTTCGCAAGGCTGCGCTGCGTGCCACGGACCGACGGCTGGAGGCACGCACTTTGCACCCTCTCTTGTCGGCGTGGCGGCTAGGTTCCCTGGCGATCAACTAGCCAACTTGCTGCGTCATCCCACCAGCAAGATGCGCAACGGAGGCATGCCGGTCCCCACCGTAGATGACGCCCAACTGCACGATCTTGTTGCTTACTTGTCCGGACTTTCAAGCGCGACGGCTGCGCAATCCGTAGCCCCTGCAAACACCAATGCCGGCGCCGCAATGACACCCGGTACTCCGGCCTCCGCCGCTCCCCTTGGGCAGGCCGCAGCACCCCGTAAGCCCGTAGCGCTCAGCCCTCTAGCATTGCGCGGCCAACAAATTTTCGAGCGCGCAACCTGCCAGAACTGCCACGGGGTCGGCGGATTGACCGGCACCGTGGCCGCTCCGCCCCTGGCCGGCACAGCTTCGATCCTTCCTGCCCCTGTGCTCGAGAACCTGCTGCGCCACCACAGCATCCGCATGCAGCAGGGTGGCATGCCAATCACCAACATGAAAACCGAGGATCTACGGGCGCTGATATCGTACATCCGCTCTATGCCTTCACCAGGCGCTGGCAACTAGCCAAATCGTCCGCAAACGCTTTGCACTTGCACGGCCATCCGACCTGTTACAAACTGGGAACGGGACCCCTTCACAATTAAGGTGCGGAGCAGACTCAATGAGCCTCACTCGACGTGTCTTCCTGGAGCGCATCGCCCAGATCGGCGGCTACTCCGCGATGTTTCGCACTATGCAGGTTCTCGGGCTCACGCCGGCGGCCAGTGCTTCCAACCTCCCCCAGCTGACCGCGGACTTTGGACGCGGCAAGAGCATCGTCATCCTGGGCGCCGGGATTGCCGGGCTGGTCTCTGCCTACGAACTTTGCAAGGCTGGTTTCAGCTGCACCATTCTCGAGGCTCGGAGCCGCCCTGGCGGCCGCAATTGGACAGTGCGTGACGGCACCAAGGTCGAATTCACGGATGGGATCGTCCAGAACTGTAGCTGGTCGGAGGACGGCTACCTGAATGCCGGTCCCGCTCGCATCCCCTCCATCCACACCAACTTACTGAATTATTGCCAGGAGCTGGGCGTACCGCTTGAAGTTGAAGTCAACGTCTCCCGCTCTGCCCTGATGCAGTCTCCGTCACTAAATGCCGGCAAGCCGGTCGAGCAGCGCCAGGTCATCCACGACACTCGCGGATACCTGGCGGAGTTGCTATCCAAGTGCCTGCACGCCGATACGCTCGACCATGCCCTCTCCAAAGAAGATACCTCCCTGCTGCTGGACTTTCTGCGATCCTTCGGCGACCTGGATGCCGAGGGGAAGTACGTGGGATCCATGCGGGCCGGGTTTACCAGACCTCCCGGGGCCGGCCCGTCCAACTACGTGCTCCGCCAACCTTTAAAGCTTCATGAGCTCCTGGGCGCCGGCCTCTCCAAGGGTGAGTTTTATGAGGAAGAAATCGACTGGCAGGCCACCATGTTTCAGCCCGTTGGTGGCATGGACCGAATTCCCTATGGTTTTGTCCGCGCCTTGCCTGCCAGCATGATCCGTTATGAGTGCCCGGTGACCGAGATCACTACCAGCGACAAGAGCGTAACAGTCGCCTATTCCAAGGGCGGCATGCCGCAGACGATCACTGCCGATTTCTGCATTTGCACCATGCCCATCCCGGTGCTGGCCAAAACGAAAAATAATTTTTCTCCCGAAGCCAATCGAGCGTTCACTGGCATGTCTATGGGCGCGTCCTACAAGATCGGCTGGGAATCGCCGCGGTTCTGGGAGAAAGAGAACCACATTTACGGGGGCATCTCTTTTCTTAAAAATACTGTCGACCTGGTTTGGTATCCGAGCGCAAAACTGTTTTCTCCCAAGGGTGTGCTGATTGCCGGCTTCAATACCGAACGCAATGTGGGCGGCTTCGGCAAAGCCTTCGGTGACAATACCGGCGAGCTGACACCCTTCGGAGCCCTGCCCTCTATCGAGGCCAAGCTCGACGCTTCCCGCGCGGCCGTGGAAACGCTGCACCCTGGCCGTTCGCAGTTGCTCGAGAAACCCATTTACGTCAGCTGGGCAAAGATTCCTTATTCCCTTGGCTGCTTCGCCAACAACCGGGTCCCGAGCAGCGCTGCCGCCTACAGCCAACTGGAGAAGCCTGAGGGACGCACCTACTTTGCGGGTGATTACCTATCTCACCTGGTAGCCTGGCAGGAGGGCGCCGTTCTATCGGCTCACCACACTATTGAGCGCATCGCCACGCAGTTGAAGAGCTTAGGAAGTTCTACATGAAGGTCTACAACCCGATTAACTTCGAGAACAAGTTTGCCCGTCTTCCGGAACCATGGTCTCCGCGAGTGATCGCGGAGATGAACGACTATCAATTCAAAGTCGCCCGGCTGGAAGGAGATTTTATTTGGCACGACCACCCCAACACGGATGAAACATTCATTGTGCTCGATGGTCATCTCAGGATCGACTTCCGCGATGGCGCAGTTGATTTGAAAGCGGGAGAGATGTTCGTGGTTCCGAAAGGGGTAGAGCACAAGCCCTTTGCGGTCTCAGAAACCAAGTTGCTGCTGGTCGAGCCGCGAGGAACGCCAAACACCGGGAGCGAGGGGGGAGAACGGACGGCTCCCAGCGACATGTGGCTCTAGCGGAGTTTCCCCATGGCTGACAGGGGTGAGAGTGGGCTTTCCCTCAGCGGGGGCAGAAACCAAACGAAAAACGTCCCTTAGGGCCTTTAGATGGTGAGTGAGAAGCAAAGGAAAACCGCAGATCTCTCCACTGCGCTGCGCTCCGGTCGAGATGACAAATTTGTTTCAAGAAGATGTTTGAGCACCCAATGGAATAAGGTCGTGAATTGCTCAACAAATTTGTCATCTCGACCGGAGCGCAGCGCAGTGGAGAGATCTGCGGCTTTTCTTTGGTTCTCCCACCCTCTAAAGCCCGTACCTACGCCGAAATGCTAGTACAAAGAGTTTTTTCCCGGCCTTTTTGACATGAACAACTACCAGGAGTTCCGCGATGATTCGCCAGATCAGTTACCCGTTCGAGGGTTCCTCCACCCTTCCATAGGTACGCAGGACGACTGGCTCGTCTTAACCCACGGTGCAGGGTCAAACTGCAGGGCCCCGCTGCTGGTTGCGCTGGCGGAAAGCTTCTGCGGCTCAGGATGGAATGTCCTCCGCTGCGATCTACCGTTTCGCCAAATCCGCCCGCACGGACCGCCGCAACGTGGCAGCGCAGAACGTGACCAAGAGGGTCTGGCAGCGGCCATTGCGTCCGTCCGACGGCAGACTTCGGGTCGTGTGTATGTGGGTGGTCATTCCTATGGAGGAAGGCAAGCGACCATGTTAGCCGCAGATAAACCAGGTCTCGTTGATTATCTGCTCTTGCTCTCCTACCCGCTCCACCCGCCGCAACGGCCGGAGGAACTACGCACCGCGCACTTTCCCCGACTGCAAACTCCGGCGCTCTTCGTGCACGGTACGCGCGATGGCTTCGGTTCCATCGACGAGTTGGAATCGGCGTTAAAGCTCATCCCTGCAAGGACCGAGTTGCTTCCCGTTACCGGCGGCGGCCACGAACTACTCAGCAAGAAAAATCATGAGGAATTGCCGGCGATAGTGGTGAAGACATTCCGGTCATTTGCCGCGCCCATTTGATCAAAGTTCGATTTATGCGGTCTCCGGCTTGGCGCCGGGTAGCCGCTTCCTCAGCAGCGCAATCTGTCCCGAGTGGTGCGCCTCGTGCTCGCACACGTGAAACCACTTGCAATAGTCCAATTCTGGCGGAAGGTCACAGTTTCAGCTATTGAGGGTTACTTTTTTCAAAGATGAGGAAATAATCCTGACCGTCGGCCTTGGTGAAATCGTAGCGGGCGACCTGGCGAAAACCCGCGCGTTCGACCTCGGCGCGGACGATGGACTCCTTCAGACCGTGGTCGGCGCCGTTGCCATTGCGGTCGATGATGCCGAAGCGAGCGCCTGGCCTCAGCGCCGCGCGCAGGCTGGCGAGGACGAGCGGTGGATGTGCGATTTCGTGATAGACCTTCAACATCAAAGCCGCGTCGAGAGTGTTGGGCGATAACCTGGGGTCGTCGGGTGTGCCCAGCACCGTCTTTATGTTGGGAAGGTGCTCCCGCTGAGCGCGCTGTTGAATCGAGACAATCGCCTTGGGGTTAATTTCCTCGGCGATGACCCGGCCGTTGGGAGCAACACGGCGTGCCGCGCGGACGCTGAACCAACCGCCGCCGGCTCCAATATCGGCAACGGTGCTGCCCGGTTTAAGGTTTAACAAATCCATGACGCGATCGATCTGGAGACGCTTGTCGCGTCCGGGCTCCTCGAAGATGCTCAGGTCGCCGGCATAGGGTGTGCTTGTGGGATGCGAGGGTACGGCGGGACTTTGGCCCCGAAGTACCGGAGCGCAGAAAAAGGTGACGGCAAAGAAAGTGGCGAGCAGCTGGCCGCGAAGTTTCATGCGATTGAGACGCGTGGGACGGGTAGGGCGCATATCACCTCACCAGGGCTTATTTGCGCAGGGCGCACACCATGATGCTACTCGCAGCCTCTTCCTGAAGGTTCACAATTCCGGAAGAGCGACCGACGGACACTGCGTAACTTGTGATGGAAGGTCTCTCTCTCACCCGAAGCCAAACACCAGGTGTGATGCCGCTTTCCTTCAGTAACCTCAGCGTGCGGGGATCGTGATCAGAAACGCTGTCGACAACATAGGTTCCTTCGTTCATCGCATCCGTCAACACAATGGAATTCTGTCTTGGCATGGCCCCATCCATCGCCGGAATGCAATGTCCATGGGGATCGATTTTTGGATGTCCGAGTTTGGCGTCAATACGCTCCTCAAAACGCTCGGAAATGAAGTGCTCCAGGCGCTCCGCTTCTTCGTGCACCTCATCGATCGGATAATCGAGTACTTCATAAAGAAATGTCTCAATGAGCCGGTGATGACGCACCACTTCTAACGCTCGCTTCTTCCCCGCGGAGGATAGTTGGACACCGCGATGCCGCTCGTATGCGACCAGCGGCGGCGAGCTTCCAGCCAGCTTTTGCAGCATATTTGTCACCGACGCGGGCGCGACGCCAAGTTGGCGCGCCAGGCTATTGCTTGCCACCCTGGTCTCCTCAGGTCCTCCCAGAAGCAGAATAGCCTTAAGGTAATTGTCCACAGATTCGCTGTTTGGATTCGGTTCGCGGCGCGCCGTCACGGGAAAATCTCCAGCCACCAGCTTGACATGGTTCTATATTAGGCGTACCTAATAGTTAGGCTTACCTAAATACTGACGCCGTTGTCGTTTCATGTCCACGGCAACCTTCAGGCGTTCCTCCCAGCCACGTCACACAGGAGTTCTCCCCATGGCGCTAAACAGAATTGCAAGGGCAGCCCTGGAACTTTTGTTGATGTTAACCATGGTTAACTCTTTGCTGCTTTGGGGGCAGAGCGGAACCAGCAGCGCGCTCGCCGGCAACGTTCTCGACAAGAGTGGCGCAGCGATTCCCAATGCCCAGGTCAAGGCGATGGAAGTGAACACCGGTTCCGTCCGCGTCGTCCAAAGCAATAGCGAGGGGCGCTTCCTTTTTTCCCAGGTGAACCCTGGAACCTACCAGATTGACGTGCATGCCGAGGGATTTGGCCTGGAACAGTCGCAGCCCACGGTTGTTTCCATAGGGCAAACCGTTACCGTAAATTTCACCCTGGTTCCTGCGGCCATCTCACAGTCCATCGAAGTAACAGGACAATCCGGGCTAATGAGCCTGGAGAACCCGAACACATCGACCACGTTGGAAGCAAAGACCATAAAGAGCCTACCTAACCCGGGGCAGGACCTGACCTATATCGCGCAATTCGCGCAAGGCGCGCTGATGAACACGGCGGGATCTTCGAACGATGCCAAGGCCGCGGGCGGCTACGGAAACGTCGAATTCAACGGGCTGCCGGCAACCTCCAATGGCTATATCCTGGACGGCTTCGATGCCAATGATCCTTTTTTAGGACTGAATATTGGCCTGTCAACCAACCTCGTCATCGGGCTGGATGCACTACAGGAAGCGACCGTGAATACCAACTCTTATGCAGTCGACCAGGGACGCTATGGAGCTTCGCAGGTTAATTACTTTACCAAGTCAGGCTCGAACCATTTTCACGGAGACGCGTATGAGATCTGGAACGGTTCTCTATTCAACGCCACGGACTACTTTCTCCATGCTAACGACACGCCAGGAAATATTGCGCGCAAGCCGCGTTCGACGGTAAATGAATTCGGCATGAGCGTTGGCGGTCCGATCCTGACAGACAAGCTCTTCTTCTTCGGCCACTATGAAGGCATTCGCATCGCGCTGCCACTGATTGCCCGAACCACCGTACCGTCTCCGGCCTATCAGCAGTACGTGCTGCAGCAGTTGCCGCGTGGCGGGTCTGATCCAATCAACGGAACCGTGTTATCTGCGCAGCCCCAGGAGATAGCGCTCTACCAAAAGGTGTTCGGGCTCTACAGCAACACCGCGGGCACGCCAACACCGGTTCTTACTTGTCCGCTGGACGCTAGCGGGGTATTGCTGTCAGGAACGCAGACTCCCAACAACCTGTTCAACGGGTCTGGTTGCGCCAACAAACGAACCCAGTCGCTGAACAATATCGACAGTGAGAATCTGGTCGTGGTTAAGCTTGACCACACTTTCAATGCAAACAACAGCGTGTGGTACCGGTTTCAGCAGGACACGGGGCTGCAGGCCGCCTACACAGACCCAATCAATCCCCTGTTCAACTCCTACTCCCTGCAACCACAGCGGACACTGGTAATTGGCTACACGCACCTGTTCACGCCCACGCTGGTGAACCAGTTCAACCCCGGTGCCAGCTGGTATTCGAGTCTCTTTCTGCCTAATCAATATCCGCAGGTGCTCCACACCTTCCCGATTGTGCTGGCCGGAGGCAGCTCTAACGCACCGTTCACCACGTTGGGCGGAAACGACCAGACCTATACCCAGGGCCGCAAAGTTACCCAGTGGCAAATCAACGACAACCTCATTTGGACCCACCTACGCCATAGCTTCAAGTTCGGAGAAAATTCCCGCAGGCTGGATATAAGTGATTACGATCTCGGCGAGGGGATTGTACCCAGCGTGATCTACAACGATCTCGCACAGTTTACCTACGGCGCTGCGTCCACTGCCACGGCGGGCTTTCCAATTACGCAGAAGGAACGCATCGCTTTGGGCAACCTTGACATGTACGCGATGGATACTTTCAAGGCCAGCCGGAGATGGACCCTGACTGCCGGACTGCGAGTCACCTGGAATACCAATCCGGTCAATCAGCAGGGCCTGTTCGCGCGGCCAAAAGGATCGTTCCTGAATTTGAACCACGAGGTCAATCAACCCCTGGACCAGGCAATTCAAACCCACGTCCGCACGCTCTTTCCGGGCACTCCACTGCTGAGCTGGCAGCCGCGAGCTTCGGTGGCATACAAATTGTCGGATAAAGTCGCGATCCATGCGGGCGGGGGCTTCTTCAACGACATCATCCCCGCACAGGTTGCGGACCTGGGTGCGACCAACGCTCCCTATGCGCCAGTCTTCGTCGGGGGGATCAACGGGCAGGTCGGCGGTGTGGGCATTGCTCCGGGAGTTCCGAACAGCGCAGTCGATGCGACTGCCCAGGCTAACCAGTCCTTCCAGAACGTGTTTCGTTCAGGGGGTGCTCCGTGTGTTGGGTTGCCCGCGGGTGCTCCTACGTGCCCCCTGGCGGTCAACCTGAACACTTTTCCCAGCGGCACGTTGAAAACGCCATACTTTTTGCAATGGAGCCTGGGCATCGAGCGCGAGTTAGGGCCGCGCGGTGCGCTGCACATAGACTACGTGGGAACGCGAGCCGTGCATGAGCCATACCAGGTACAGCTGAACGGGTACCAGACAGTGTGCGATGGATGCTTCGCGCCCTTTGCGTATAATCGGCCGCTCGACCAACGCTTCGGCAACGTGAATGAATTCCGCACCGATGCGGGCAGCAACTATACCGGCCTGCAAACCAGCGTTGCCAAGCAATTCGGCAGCCTGACTGTGCGGGGAAATTACACCTATAGCCATTGTCTTGACGAAGTATCAAATGGCGGTCTGCTTTCCTTCTCCAGCCTGGGCATTCTTTATCCATTGCCGGGCGATCTACGCAAGCAATACGGGAACTGCGACTACGATGTGCGTCACAACCTCTCGGCTTTTGGCATCTATGAAATCCCATTTCATTCCGGCCACGCAATTTCGCGATATATGTTCGGCGGCTGGCAAGTATCGCAGACAGCATTCCTGCACAGCGGTGTGCCTTTCAGCGTGCTCAGCGCGCCTTACACAGCGAACGACCATGGCATCTTGCAGGGGAGTGGGCCGCAGTTTGCGAACCGGGTAGCAGGGGTTCCGATCTATCGCAAGAGTCCCGTCTCCGGCGTAACGCAGCCAGGCAGCCGTCAGTGGCTCAACCCGGACGCCTTTGCCTCTGTTGTTGATCCCAGCACCGGCGCCTGTGCCGGAGGGGACTCACCAGCCAATTGCCAATTCGGAAACTCAGGCCGCAACAACTATCGTGGTCCTCACTTCACCTATTCTGAGCTTTACGTGACTAAGAAGATTCCGATCACGGAACGCGTAACCTTTCGCCTCGACGCACAAGTGTTTAACATCTTCAACCATCCCAACTTTGCTTTGCCCAGCAATCAAGCGGGTAGTCCTGGCAACCCGGCAACCGAAACAGGTTTTGGCGCGTTGACCAGCACTATTTCCCCTCCTACCGGGCTGCTGGGAGTGGGACTCGGCGGCGACAGCTCACCGCGCATGATCGGATTCCAGGGCAGGATCGAATTCTGAAGGCAAAACCAGCTGAAAAACCAAAACCACGTAATATGCGTAACCTCTTTGGTCTTTCTGTAATCTCATTCCTGCCGGACTGCTTCGGGTTCGAGTGGGAGAGAAGCTGGTTAGCAAATGTTGCTCTTGTTCTTAGCGTATTTCGGCGGGGTGCTCACCATTCTCAGCCCCTGCATTCTGCCGGTTCTGCCATTTGTGTTTGCGCGCTCCGATCAGCCCTTTCGCAAGAGCGGTTTACCACTGCTTGCGGGCATGTGCATCACGTTTGCCCTGGTTGCCAGCCTGGCAACCGTGGGCGGAGGCTGGGCGGTACGAGCCAATCAGTTCGGGCGTATCGCCGCCCTGGTTCTCTTCGCTGTGTTTGGCCTTACCTTGCTCTTCTCATCCCTTGCGGACCGTCTATCACGTCCACTTGTCCAGCTGGGCAACCGGCTTTCAAGAAACTCTGATTCAGGAGCAAGTGTCCTGAACTCCTTCCTGCTTGGGATTGGTACTGGATTGCTCTGGGCACCCTGCGCCGGGCCGATTTTGGGTCTCATTCTGACTGGAGCCGCCCTGCAGGGAGCAAGCGCACATACCGCCATACTCCTGCTTAGTTATGCAGCAGGAGCAGCGACTTCGCTGGCAATCGCCCTGCTCGCGGGTGGCCGTATCTTCGCTGCCATGAAGCGCGGCCTGGGGTTCGAGGAGTGGATTCGCCGCATTCTCGGCGTAGCCGTACTTGCGGCCGTGGCCGCCGTGGCTTTTGGATTGGACCGAGGCGTGCTGACCCGGCTTTCCCTGGCAAGCACCGGCGGTCTGGAGCAGCGTCTGCTCGACAGATTCCATGCCGCAAACCAGCCCAAGACGATCGTGCTTAATCAAACCATTGATGTCTCTGACAGTGCCCAGCCCGGTTTTTCCGGGGCTACCGCATGGATAAACTCAGCCCCACTTACGCTTGAGTCTCTGCGCGGCAAAGTGGTTCTGGTGGATTTCTGGACTTACTCCTGCATCAACTGCTTACGCACGCTGCCGTATATCAAGGCATGGAATGAGAAATACAAGGCCAGCGGCCTGGTGATCATTGGCGTTCATACCCCGGAGTTTCCCTTCGAAAAGGATGAAGCGAACGTACGCAAAGCAGTGAAGGATCTGGGAGTCGTCTATCCCGTCCCGATGGATAACGACTACAAGATCTGGCGTAGCTTCAACAATGAGTACTGGCCGGCTGATTACTTCATCGATGCCACAGGAAAGATCCGCTTTCACCATTTTGGCGAGGGAGCCTACGAGGAATCTGAGCAGTGGATTCGAACCCTGCTCAAGGAGGCCAACCAGGGCCCTATTCCCGAGGCCGTGACCCGCATTGCTGCCAGCGGCACAGAAGCTGCGCCGGATTCGGACGATGTTCAATCTCCCGAAACTTACGTCGGGTATGCAAGAGCGCAGGATTTTGCTTCTCCCGGTGGATTCAATCAGGATGATCCTCAACTCTATCGAGCTCCCGCCTCACTGAAGCTCAACCAATGGGCGTTCGACGGCCAGTGGAAGGACGAGGACCAGGTGGCCACCTCGCTCGCCGCTGACACGGGTATCTCGTTTCGCTTTCATGCTCGCGACCTTCACCTGGTCCTGGGGCCGGCCACAGATGGGAAGGCGGTCCGTTTTCGAGTCACCGTGGACGGCCACGCTCCGGGCGCCGACCATGGAGTCGACACCGACGCCGAGGGATACGGCGTCGTGACCGAGGATCGGCTTTTTCAACTGATACGCCAGCGAGGTCGTATTCAAGACCGTACCTTCCGAATAGAATTCCTGGTGCCGGGGGTACGCGCCTATTCATTCACTTTCGGATAAAGCGAACGTCCAACAGAAAGGGTAGAACGTATGAGCGATTCACAAGAACGTCAAGAAACGACAGATAGTCTCGTCAATAGTCAGCGCCCCAGCCGGCGCGCGTTTCTGATTACCTCAGCCGGTGCTTGCGGTGCAGTCGTACTCTGGTCTCTGCAAAGCCCAAGTGCAGCGGCCAAGGGCAAAACTACGACTCCGGGTATGGTGACCATCATTGAATTTGGCGCCAACGGCAAGAAAACGGGCAAGGTCGTGGTTGCGAAAGTCGTGAAATCGGACGCCGAATGGCAGCAATTGCTATCCCCGATCTCGTACCAGGTAACTCGCCAAGCCGGCACCGAGCGGGCTTATAGCGGCGATTTGTTGAACGTGCACGACCGCGGTCTCTTTCGCTGCATCTGCTGCGACACGGCCGTCTTCAATTCGGAAACCAAGTTCGATTCCGGCACCGGCTGGCCAAGCTTCTGGCAGCCGATTGCCCGGGAGAATGTTGTGGAGACGACCGATCGAAGTGATGGAATGGAGCGAACCGCAGTTTCCTGCAGAGAGTGTGACGCTCATCTGGGACACGTCTTCACGGATGGCCCTCCTCCCACGGGTCTGCGCTATTGCATGAACTCTGTAGCCATGCGGTTCGTCAAGCAGGCTTAGCCTGTTGGTGTTCATCGTGCCGCTACAATAGGCCAATGTCCAAGGTCACCGAACACTACGAACGCCTGCTGTCACAGCATTACACCTGGATGTTCGGCTCATCCTTTGAAGAAAGAGTGAACGAACAAGAATCTTTCCTCTCACGTACGTTGGGGCCACTCAACGCGACGCCAGAGGCTCCGCTCGCCGTAGACCTGGGATGTGGTCCGGGTTTCCAGACGATTGCGCTGGCGCGGCTTGGTTTTTCCCCAGTGATCGCCGTTGACACCAGTTCGGAGCTACTTGACGAGCTGCGATCTCACATCGATGGCCTTCCAGTTCGGATTGAGAAATCAGATCTGCGAGACCTTGCTGCCATAGTTCAAGCCGGACAAGCCACTGTCATTGTCTGCATGGGTGATACCTTAACCCATCTACCCGATAAGAGTGAGGTGAGCGCCCTGTTTCGCGGAGTATTCGATAGACTCCGCCCTGGCGGAATGTTCATTATCACCTACCGCGATCTGACGACAGAACTACACGGGACCGATCGTTTTGTTCCTGTTCGGAGCGATGACAATAAAATCATGACGTGCTTCCTGGAATTTGAGAACGCGGAGTCTGTGGTCGTTCACGATCTGGTGTACGTCCGTCAGGCTGCGGGTTGGTCCCTGAACAAAAGCAGCTATCGGAAGCTCCGTTTAGGGGTTGACTGGATGCGTCAGGAACTCGGCAACGCCGGCTTTACGGTCATATCTCAAGATTCTTCTGGAAGACTTATAGGACTCGCCGCTGTGAAGCCACAGTGAAGGTGATGAAGGAAGTCCGCCCCAGTCTCTCAAGGTCAGTGAAGGCTTCATGTGCTGTCCAAATTCGCCAACTGAAAAATCGAATTTGGACAAGTCTGAAGCTCAGGCGTCCCTACGGGCCCGAATTTGGAAAAAGTTGAGTTTTGCGGAAGGGGCTGAAAGTGCCGCGAGAGAATGAAAACAAACCGCAGATCTCTCCACTACGCTTCGCTCCGGTCGAGATGACAAAGTAGTTGAGCGATGTAAGGCCATGCATCGACTGGAAAAACCCCAAATTCACCAAAACAACTTTGTCATCTCGACCGGAGCGTAGCGTAGTGGAGAGATCTGCGGTTTGTTTTCATTTCTCGCCCAGACTCTGAAAGCCCATGGCCGATTGGGTGGACGCGGCTTGAAGTCTGACCTTTTTTCGAGACCGCTCCGCAGCCTCGCCTGCAGATCGCATCAGCAGAGATTCAACGCTTTCCTAGGAGCCTACTTCGATTCGCAAGTGGTCCTCGTCGATAACCCGCAGGAGGCGGGCGCGGCCCTCCACTATGGTTAAAAACTCCACCGTATCCGGAGACCAGGAGTCATCTCCCACACGAAACAACCAGGCACCTATTTCGGTCAGCGGCGAATCTCCGATCCACAGCCGGCCTTTACGGACGAAGACGCGCACATCGTCACCGCTGGCACTTCGATAATGCCCTATCAAGGGTCCGTATGCGGCAGGCACGGTAAACTCGCGATCTCCCCGATACGCGGAGTTCACGTACCAATCCGGACCATAACCTACCTCCACGACTGGCGATGGAATAGCCGGCGGTGTAGTCCCGTCGGCTGTTTTCTCCGTTTTGCTGTTCGTGTGCTCTCTCCCGAAGGTAAGGCTATAGTCTGAAAACGAACCCTGCACCGTGGAGACAAACGAGTCTCCCGTGTTGCGCTGCAGAACGATCTGCCTGGCTCCGTCCACCAGCAACAGCCTCTTATCCTCCGCTTTGAACAACAATTCCTTGCCATCGCTGTTGCGGAAAGTGCCCGCATACTCGCCGGGATTGTCCACTTCTCTCGCATCGGTCGTTGCTGCCGCCGCAGGCAGTGGCTTCGCTTCGCGCTGTGCCCGCAGCAATTGAATCGCGTACTGCGTGACAGGCGTTGGCCGGTAGCCTTGCATCGCGTTGATCGAGGCAAAGGCGGCGACGCCTCCATCCAGGTCAACGTGGATCGAGGATGCGAAGCAGCTCATCCCTCCTGTATGCCGAAGAATTTTGTGACCGTCAAGCACGTCAACGGCGATGCCATAGCCGTAGTAGGCGGTGGGGCTGAATTCTGTAGCCTGGATGTACGGTGTGGACAACAGCCGGAAAGCATCCGTAGAGACAATGCCATGGCCGCCATTGAGCAGCATGCGCAAATAGACCGCCATATCCCCAGGTGGCGCCGCAATGCTGCCCGCCGAGCTGGCGAAGACCTCAGGCGGCCTGGGAGCAAGTCGACCCTGACGGGGGTAGACCTGGTCATCGAAAAATGGCTGGTAGCCGATGGCGCTGCGCGCACTGGAGTCAATGGTGATCACCGGGGCGGTCTGCATCATCGATAACGGGTTGAGAATGCGGGCCTGCAGGCATTGATACCAGGGTTTTCCATCCAACTTTTCGATAATCTGGCCGAGAATCACGAAGCCGAGATTGCAGTAATGGAAATGAGCACCGGGCGCAAAGCCTTGCACATGGCGGGCAGCCGGGTCGCTTTGAAAGATTCCGGAAGCATCGGGAAGACCCGAGGAGTGCGTCAGCAGATGGTGCGCGGTGATTGGCCCATAGGGCATGTTCGCCGGAAGCCAGGGCAAGTAGTCCAGCACCGGCTGATGGAGATCCACCTTTCCCTCATCACGCAACTGCAGCATGATCAAGGCGGTGAACGATTTGGTAATGGAGCCGATCTGAAAAAGATGCTCCGGAGCCACCGGAGTTTTCAGGTCGACGTTCGCAAAACCGTAGCCCGCGGTGCGGATGGTTGCCTTTGCATCCGTGAGAGCCTGGGTCATCCCCGGGGCATTCATCGCCCGCATGTAGTTGGTTGTGAAGTCGTCCAGCCTGGTTTCGACCTCATCCCTGGCAGCCGGGGCCGGAACCGCATCAAGCCCCCAGAGCCTGGGGGAGGCCGCAGCGGAAATGGCTGCGCCTCCACCAAGCGAGAGGAAGGTGCGTCTATCGAGCAAATTACGCATGAATTCGCGTAAGTCTAGCACGACCGCGAGGGGCGAATCCGGGCATCGTTTCTACGCCGGCATTTCATCTGCGGAGGGTCCATACACGCCAGGAATGGGGATCCCGTTCAGCCGCAGAAACACTCCCAGCTGTGCCCGGTGATGAATGAGATGGTTCATCACCCATTTGCGAAGTACTTGCCTGCGAGGCATGTCGACAATTGTCTGCCCGCCCCAGATCATCTTCCACTGTTGAGCCAGAGCGGCATCGTCCGCCGCGGCCAGCCGCATGCGCGCATCTTGCAAATCACTTTCGAATTGCGCCAAGATTTCTTTGGCACCTTTACCCTGCCGGTCCGCTAGTTTTTTCTGATAATCGTCATTGGAAAGCGTCAGCGTGTCCTGCTTGAAAATGTCACTACACCACGAAAGCAAATCGGCCAAATGCCAGGTAAGCTGACCCATGGTCATCGATTTTTCGTGGGGCTTCCAACCCAGCTTTTCATCGGGCACACGCTCCAGAAATTTTCGGGTGGTTGCCATTTCCTCATCGAATTCCGGTAGCAGAGATTCACTCGTTTTCATGGAATCTTCCTCCAGGCCAGTTGGCCTATGCTGGAAACTCTAGGCCTCTAATATGCCATCGAATGTCATATATAAACATTTTCTTCGAAAAGGAAGTTCGGCGGAGTTGCCCTACAGATCCCGGCGGGAGAAAAGAACCTGAGCCAGCAAAATAGCCAGCACCGCATAGAGAGCGGCATAAACCACCATGGCATTGCTGGGCACGAGGTTGCTCCCGAAGGGAGAAGCACCGACGCTTCCTATGAGAGGCGGCTGAAATTTAAAGGCCGCGCGGCGCCAAAGCGCGTCGCTGGGCATGATGAGGCTGGAGAGAATCCCCAGGTTGACTAAAGCATGCAAATGCCGCAAAGCCCCGAACTGTTCGATCCATCCCCCCACAAACGCCAGACCGTAGAGCCCCAGCGAGACAGCACCACTGCTAAGAGAAGATAAGCAGGTGCTCGCCGCCATAGTGACACCGAGCAGCACTACGGATTGCAACCAGACCAGGCTGAGGACGGCAAGGGCATGGTGAGCAAGATAGCCACTCTCGAACCAACTGAGCCCGATCGAGCCTCCCTCGATGAGCAATACATAGAGGGTGAGCATCCCGACAAAACCAAGCCACTTGCCCAGCACCAGGCACCAGCGTTCGACCGGCTTGGTAGCAATAGCGTGAATTGTTCCCGAGGCAATCTCCCCGGACAGGGTGTCGCAGGAGGTGAGCACGGCCATGAGCGAGGTCATCATGCTTCCCGCATAGAGCACCATCATGGTGATCATGACAATGGCTTCGCGAACGCTGATTTTGGCAGCCTGGTGGGCCGCAGTCTTTAGAACGAAATGAAGGGCGATCCAGAAGAAACCCAGGAAAAGAAAGCCGGCAAGGGTCGCGATCCACAGAATTTTTCGCCGGGCAGCCTCACGGAACGTGACTCTCGCCATCAACAACACGGTGCGCAATGCGCCCGGCCCGCGCGCAAGACTGAGAACCGGTTCGGCAATCACCTGGCCAGACGCAGGTGAAGCCGCGTGCACGTCGATTGCATTCTCGCTCATAGGCCGCTGTCCGTTCCCATCATCTGCAAAAACAAATCTTCCAGACTTACACGCTGCGGAATGACGGAGAAGACCTCAACGCCGTTTTCGACCAGGCAGCGAACGACCTCAGGAAGATGGTCTGCTTCTATCACGCGCAGCCGCAGGAACTGGCCTTCCAGGTGAACATCGAGGGCGAACCCCTTGAGCCGCTCCATCGCGGTGGAGTTCACCCGTGCGACCTTGATTTCAACCTCCGTCTGATTAGACTGCCACCCGCCCATCTCGCACATGCGGACGATGCGGCCATCGCGAATGAAGGCCACACGATCGCAACTTTGCTCCACTTCGCCCAGCAGATGGGAGTTGAGAAAGACGGTCGCACCGCGATTTCGCTGCTCGCCGATCACGTCACGCACCAGTTTGCGTCCAGCGGGATCAAGGCCGGAGGTGGGCTCGTCGAGAAAGAGAATTTCTGGATCATTGACGATGGCCTGCGCTAGTCCGACCCGCTGCATCATTCCCTTGGAGAAGCTGCGGATAGGCTTATTGTGTTGGGCGCCCAGGCCAACCCGCTCCAACAACCGCGGAATTTTGTGTCGAAGCTTATCCTCCGCCAGACCACAGAGCCGGCCATGAAACAAGATCAGCTCGGAAGCGGAGAGCCAATCGTAGAAGCGAAAATGTTCAGGAAGAAAGCCAATACGGGCTCGGACCTCGCGGGTGCCCACCGGCTTACCCAGCAGCAGAGCACTGCCACCCGTTGGCTTCACTAAGCCCAGCAACATCTTGATTGAGGTGCTCTTGCCCGCCCCATTGGGCCCGAGAAACCCAAAGGCCTCTCCGCGCGCGACCTGGAGCGTCAGGTCGCGCACGGCTGCGCGGGTTCCGTAGGTTTTTCTCAGCTGTGAGGCGTCAATGGTTAGTGTTGCCATGCCAGGTTTTGTTACTACAATTGCGAGGCCATGTTGATCGCGGTGGTATCGTCTCCGGTTCCACTCAACCCGTAGACAATTCCATTGTCCACCCACATCAGCGAGAAGCGGCCGGAGATCGCCTGATTTGCCGGCCGTATCAGCGCGGCTTCATTTCCGTTAACATGCACCTGTTCGTAGTGCGACTTGCCGCGAATCACGGGAAGCACGAGCGTCGAGGTCCAATCAACGGTCTGAGTGAAGCTGGCAGCATCGTTAGCGTTCATACCCAGAAACTGAAGTGCTACCTGAGCAATCTGGGCAGGATCGATCTCCTGCGGAGCGGATACAACCGGGCTGGGCAGCTCGATCAGCGAGATGCAAGTGGCATCGGCCTCCTGCGCGGGGTTCATGCCCGCCGCGGAGTTGGGTAAACTCTTCGGCTGATTGCGGCCAGTCGCCACCACCGTTGCCGGTGAAAAACATCCTTCCGGACGCGACATCGCCGCAGTTGCCATAGAATGCCATAATCCCCGCTGGAACACGCACACCGACGGTAGCACCATCCACTGACGACGGGATCTGCAGATCGTTGCGTCCTGCCTCGTCAAAGATGGACTGAATGCGGTCGCGATCGAGCTTCATCTGCATCCCGGCCCCACTTTCCAACAGAAGGCTCGACGGAGTTTCGCCGGGCAGAAGCTTCACCGGAAAGCCGGCTGCTTTCGATGCAGTAGCCGGATCCGCGATCAGCTGCGGTTTTTGTGGCTTCTGCGTCACCGTAACCTCGTCGGAAAGAACGCGGCTAATAGTCTGATTAAGCAACTGGTTGTCTTGTAAACCATTGCCTTTCAGGGCAGAGGGGTCTATCTCGAGTATGGTGAAATGCTCCACGCGGAAGATAGCCAGCAGGCTCTCCGCCCACGCTCGAACTGGCGCCACCGTCAAGACTAAAGTGACTGCGGCGACGCAAAGACTCGCACCCGCGAGGGACAATCTCCGTCCCAGGGACCACTGATTCTGCTGCGTATCCATCCAATCCTCCCTTTTGCTCTGAAACGCGGCCCAGGCCGTCGCTGCGTCATCTGCCTCCGGCAATTGCGGCAGCCGATCGAGACGCTCACGCACAAGTGCCGCATTGCCACGGAGTGTGGCTAGCTCCCCCTGGCACTCGATGCAGCTCCCGAGGTGCTGCTCAACGGCGACCGCCTGCCCGGAGTCGAGTTGGCCATCAAGGTAAGCTCGTAGCATTCCTTCCTTCAGCTCTCCGTGTTTCATTGCCCCTCCCTCGCCGCTTGTAATTGCTGCGTCTTGCGATTGTCCCGCTGGCGCCGTTGATAGAGTGCGGAGAACTCCGCCTCTGCCCGTGCCAGTTTTGTGCCCACTGAGTGGACGTTCACCTGCATGGCCTGGGCGATTTCCTGATAGGTCAGGCCACTGTGGTGCAACAGCAGCAGTTGCGCTTTTTCGACCTTCAGCTTCGCCAGCACTTCGCGCACTTCACCGATGCGTTCTTGCCGTAGCAAGAGCGTGAGCGGGCCTTCGCCAGGGTCTTCGCCTTCTATGCTGCTATCGTCTTCGAGTTCTTCAATACCCTGCCGCCGGGTAGCGCGCAAGGCATCGATCGACGCGCGCGTCGCAGTGCGATAGAGCCAGCCACCGACCAGCCCGTCGGCTGCAATGCGGGGTCCGCCGCGGTACAGCCGGAGAAACACTTCGGCGCAAACCTCTTCCGCCTCGGAGTCGCGTCGCAACACTCTCCGGGTGACGCGGCTGATGCGCCCGTAGTGCTCCCGAAAGATCGCTTCGAATTCCGCTTCTACCCAGCGACCGCTCATGCTCACCACTTCTACACCTCTATAACGATCGGCGCGGTGAGTTTGTGACAAGAAAATTGCCGGTTGAGGATTACCCAGCTCTCCCGGGCTGGGCTGACGTTTGGCCCACCGGCCCTGACTGCAGTGGGACTCGGGGAGGGAGCGTCTTTGCTAAGAGGGTTCGCAATCTCTGAATCGACTGCAGCGAGACCGTGCTTCTGCATGCGATAGACTAGCGTGCGACGGTCTGCCCGCACAGCCCACACCCATTAGCCATCCCCTTCACGGTGAAGAAATGGCTGCCCATGATTCTTTGACGAGACGATGCCGGGTACTCTATAAATCTGCAGGCATTGCAACGACGGCAGGATCTCTGCATCGTAAGGAGCGCCATGGCGTATATTCTCTCGCTCGATCAGGGAACCACCAGTTCTCGTTCTATTCTTTTTGGCAAAGACGGCAACATCGTCGCCCACGGGCAAAGAGAATTCAAGCAAATTTACCCCCAGGGCGGCTGGGTCGAACATGACCCCTTCGACATCCTCACCTCACAAATGAGCTCCGTGGTCGAGGTGCTTGGTAAGGCGGGAATACGCGCCCGTGACCTGGCTGCGGTCGGCATTACCAATCAGCGGGAGACGACCATCGTGTGGGACCGGGAAACGGGCAAACCGGTCTACAACGCAATCGTCTGGCAGGATCGGCGAACCGCCGAACGATGCCACCAGATGAAGACCGATGGTGCAGAAGAGACGGTCCGCCGGAAAACCGGGCTCTTGATCGATCCCTACTTCTCCAGCAGCAAAATTGCCTGGATCCTGGAAAACGTCGACGGGGCGAGGAAAAAGGCGGAGGCGGGCAAATTGGCCTTCGGGACCGTCGATAGCTGGCTGATCTGGAACCTGACCAGCGGCAAAAAGCACATCACCGATCGGACCAACGCCTCGCGGACCATGCTTTACAACATCGTCGAGGATCGATGGGACGAGGATTTGCTGAAGTTGTTCGGAATACCCGGAAGCATGATGCCCGAGGTCGTCTGGTCGAGCGAAAAGATCGGTCACGTGACTACCTCTCTCGGTCTGGAAGCAACCGAGATCGCAGGCATCGCCGGAGATCAGCAATCCGCACTCTTTGGCCAACTGTGCATCCACCCGGGCGATGCCAAGAATACTTACGGCACCGGATGTTTCCTGCTGCAAAACATTGGCGCCCAATTCGTCCTCTCGGAGAAAAGGCTGATCACCACCCTCATCTGCAGCTTGGACAAAAAGCTGGAATATGCTCTCGAAGGCAGCATCTTCATTGGCGGCGCGGTGGTGCAGTGGTTGCGCGACAGTCTGCAGTTGATTCGCCATTCTTCCGAGGTCAATCAATTGGCAGCTACAGTGGAGGACTCGGACGGCGTTGTTCTGGTGCCTGCCTTCGTCGGCTTGGGAGCTCCTTACTGGGACCCGTACGCGACCGGCCTTTTGATTGGACTGCGGCGCGGCACCAAGCCCGGCCACATTGCCCGGGCGGCGGAGGAGAGCATCGCCTTCCAGGTGGCGGACGTCATCGAGGCCATGGATGCAGACACCAAGGTTCCATTCCGAGAGCTGCGCGTCGATGGAGGCGCATCAGTGGATGACCTGCTGATGCAATTCCAGGCCGACCTGCTGGGCGTGCCCGTCATACGCCCCGCAGTTAGTGAGACCACCGCGCTCGGTGCTGCATACCTGGCCGGCCTCGCCGTCGGCTTCTGGAGCAGCCCGGAAGAAATTCGCAAGCTGCGCGCAGCCGATACGCGCTTCGAGCCGCAATCCGGCCAGAAAACAATCGCCGCCGGGCGGGAACGCTGGAAACGAGCCGTCGAGCGGTCAAGGAACTGGCATGAAGGAGATGAGTAGATGAATCGCCCGGCGATGCTGGCTCGCGTCCACGCACGTTCTACTCCATGGGATATTGTCGTCATCGGGGGCGGAGCCACTGGCGTGGGGGTTGCCGTCGATGCGGCCAACCGCGGCTTTGCCGTGCTGCTGCTGGAGCGGATGGATTTCGGCTCGGCCACCTCGAGCCGCAGCACCAAGCTGGTTCACGGCGGGGTCCGTTACCTGGAGCAGGGGAACGTGTCGCTGGTAATGGAAGCTCTCAAGGAACGCGGCCTGCTGCGCCAGAATGCCCCTCACCTGGTCCATGACCTGGGCTTTGTCGTCCCCAACTATTCCTGGTGGGAAGCTCCGTTTTACGGCATCGGTATGAAGGTCTATGACCTGCTCGCGGGCAAATACGGATTCGGCAAGTCTCGCCTGCTCTCGCGTGAAGAAACGCTGGAACGGCTACCCACTATCCAGACCAATGGACTCCGTGGCGGTGTCATTTACTACGACGGGCAGTTTGACGACACGCGCCTGCTGATCCACCTGGCGGCCACGGCGGCCGACCAGGGCGCTGTTCTGCTCAACTATGCCCCCGTGGTCGAGATTACCCGGGGCGCCGATGGCTTTGCGGATGGAGTGATCGCGGTCGACAGTGAATCAGGCGAGCGGCTTAAGATCGAGGCTCATGTCGTCGTCAACGCAGCAGGCATCTTTGCCGACGACGTACGGCGGTTGGCTGAGCCCGAATTGGACGGCATGATCGCGCCGAGCCAGGGCATCCACCTGGTCTTCGAGCGCGCGTTTTTACGCGGCAATACCGCCATCATGGTGCCCCATACCAGTGACGGCCGGGTGTTGTTTGCTATTCCGTGGCATGAGCACACGCTGGTAGGGACGACCGATACCCCCATTCAGGAGCCGTCTTATAACCCACTTCCCTTTGACGAAGAAGTCCAGTTCATTCTGGATACCGCGGCCCAGTACCTCAGCCGGCCTCCGCAGCGAAGTGATGTGCTCAGCGTGTATGTCGGCATTCGTCCCCTGGTTAAGGCCAATGGCGCTTCCAGCAAGACGTCGTCGCTCTCTCGCGACCACACCATCCATATCGACAACTCCGGGCTGCTAACCATTGTGGGCGGCAAATGGACAACCTATCGGCACATGGCCGAGGATTGTGTGAACCACGCTATTACCCTGGGCGAACTTCCAGATGTCCCGAGCAAGACGCATGACCTGAAGATCCATGGCTACAAGCAGGAGGAGTCGCTGACCAGCCTGGGCGTCTACGGTTCTGATGGGGATATCATCCTCGCTATGGCTGCTACCGACAAACGTCTTGCCCGGCAGCTTCATCCCGCGTTGCCCTACATTGCCGCCGAAGTGATCTGGGGGGTCAGGGAGGAGATGGCCCGCACGCTCGACGATATACTGTCTCGCCGGACGCGTGCCTTGTTCCTGAATGCCGGGGCGGCGATCGAGATGGCTCCTGCCGTAGCTACCCTCATGGCGGAGGAGTTGGGCACAGGACAGGATTGGATCGACCAACAGTTGCGCCAGTTCAAGGATCTGGCGTCAAAATACCTGCTACCGTAAGGTCACTCTGATGAAGAAACAATATTTTGGCGAATTGCTGGCGGAAGCTCTGGCGGTCTTCATCATCATCTCCTTCGGAGACTCCGTCGCCGCCATGTACTCCCTTTACAATCCCAGCCCCTACCTCAATTCTTATTGGGGAGTGTGTATCGCGTGGGGCCTCGCCGTGACCCTGGCCATCTATGCCACTGGATCCATCTCCGGCACTCATGCCAATCCAGCGGTGACGCTGGCGCTGGCGCTCTATCGAAAGTTCTCCTGGCGCAAAGTCATGCCCTATTGCGTGGCCCAGGTGATTGGCGGCCTTCTGGGGGCGGCCCTGGTCTACGTCTTGTACGTGCCGGTGATCGACCACTTTAACAATGCCGCACAACTCACGCGTGCGGCCGGCGGCGCGGCGGGCGTCTTCTTTACTCATCCCGGGCTGGCCATCACGCCCATGCACGCTTTCGGCGACGAAATCATTTTGACCGCCTTTCTCATCTTCGGCATCTTCGCTATTACCGAGCAATACAACGAGATGGCGCCCCAGGCGAATTCAGGCGCGCTTATGATCGGTCTTCTCGTCGCCTTGATCGGCGCATCCATGGGGTATTTGGAAGCGTGGGCGCTCAACCCGGCGCGCGACCTTGGCCCACGTATCTTCTGCTTTCTCGCCGGATGGGGACCGGCCGCGTTTCCCTCTCCCGGTAGCTACTGGTGGGTCCCGATCGCCGGTCCGTTGCTCGGCGGCTGCGTTGGCGGCGCGGTCTACCAGTATCTGGTTCGGCCATTTCTGCCCGCGCGCCTGCGGACCCTCGGATGAGCCAGCTTTCACGGCGCACCTTCCTCGCCCTGGCGGCGATGGCTTCAAGAGGGTGGGCGCAACCTAAGCAGACCAGCGTCGTGCTGCTGCTCACCGGCGTGATCACCGATGGTGGCTGGAGCCAGCTCGCCTTTAACGGGTTGAGGTCGCTAGGACCCGGATTCAGGACTGCCTACGCGGAAAACATTGGCCTGGCACAAATGCAGGAAGTAGCCCGCGGATACTCCGATGACGGGTTCGATCTCATTCTGGGTCACGGGTTTGAGTTCAGCAGTGCGTTGCTCGACATTGCGCCCGACTATCCCAACCAGCACTTCTTTGTCACCAGCTACCTGCCTCAGCCGAAAGTCCCGACGAACCTGCTGTACATCAACCTGGGTTATTTCCGCGCGGCCTACGGAGCAGGCACCCTGGCCGCATTGATCTCAGAGAAGAAGCAAGTGGTCGGTTTTGTCGGAGGCGAGGACGATCCCACGCAGCAGAGGATCGAGCGGTGCTTCATTGCCGGCGCCCGTAATACTGTCAAGGATATTCAGGGGCTCGGGATCATCACCGGAGACTACGACAACGCCGCCAAGGGGCGCGAAGCCGCGTCGACCCTGGTTGGCAACGGCGCCGACGTGATCTGGCATGCGGCAGACGTGACCGGCCTGGGCGCGATCCAGGGCGCTATCGCCGGCAAAGCTAAGGTACTGGGCTGCTATTCCGATCAGACGAGCCTGGCGCCGAATAACATGGCGACCAGCTTTGAGATGAACCTTGGAGGCGTGGTGCAGACCGTGGCTCATGCCGTGGCAAACCACACCTTTGCCGGCGGCACAGAGTGGAAACCGGCGGTGGACTGGATGTGGCTTTTAAAAGCGGGAGCCAACGGTCACTACAATCCGCATCTGGTTTCTGCTGCCGACTGGGCCGCATTTCAAAAGACGTGGAGCGATCTGGCTGCGAATCGGATCGACATCCCTGCTTAAAGTCGCAACCAGCGATGGGTGCCCCACATCCCCGATTTCCTGTGGAGTTTAGTGGGTTCCGCGAACTTCATGCGCCTTTCCTTAAAGAAAGGCGCACACGTAGTCTTGTCTTGCGCCGCGTGCAGGAAATTCGGGGCATCTCGCTCGTTTTTCGCGAGATGTGGGATACCACAGCTCTAAACCTGCAAGCTCTCGGCCCCACAGACTAGGACGTTAAGATTCGTGGTATCCCACATCTCGCGAAAAACGAGCGAGATATGGGGCACCCAAGTTTGGTGGTAAGGAAGAGATCTAGAATGCCGCCGTTCGACATGAGAAAGATCGTGAAGCGCTTCCCCGGCGTCGTGGCCAACGACGACGTGGACCTTACGATCGACGCAGGCGAAATCCATGCATTGTTGGGAGAGAACGGCGCCGGCAAAAGCACGCTGATGCAGATCCTGTATGGATTTCATTCCATGGACTCCGGCTCGATTCACATCGATGGCATGCCAGTCGAGATCGCCAGCCCCAGGGATGCCATCGGGCTGGGCATCGGTATGGTGCACCAGGAATTCATGCTGGTGCGGCGCTTCTCCGTGGTTGAGAACACAGTGCTCGGCCTGAAGGGTTTCGAC
Organism: uncultured Acidobacteriaceae bacterium; assembly: GCA_963838445.1. Lineage (GTDB taxonomy): Bacteria > Acidobacteriota > Terriglobia > Terriglobales > Acidobacteriaceae > PALSA-350. Next base: position 242,762 of record CAWIRT010000046.1, on the reverse strand, counting down.
TTACGTAAGGCTGCAGACCGGTTAAGCGCCCTGAGCGAACAGCACCACCTGGCCATCGATCCTTATGCCCAGGTACAGCACCTCCCAGTAGGGGTGCAACAACGAGTTGAGATTTTGAAGCTGCTTTACCGGGAAGCCAGGCTGCTGATCCTCGATGAGCCAACGGCCGTTCTCACTACGCACGAGAAGGACCAGCTCTTCACCGTTCTGCGTAGCCTGCGGGCTCAGGGCCGCTCGATCGTCATTGTGACCCACAAACTTCAGGAGATCATGGACCTTGCTGATCGCGTCACCGTCATGCGCGACGGTAAAGTGGTGACCACCGTCTCGACGCGAGAGACCACGGAGCAGGAGCTGGCGCGTCTGATGGTGGGCCGCGACGTAAACCTCCGAGTCCGTCGGGCGCCCGTTCTACGCGGCCAACCCGTCCTGCGGGTCGACGGGCTGCACGTATACGACGAGGTTGGACAGGAGAAGGTCCGCGGGGTGAGCCTCGATGTGCATCGCGCAGAGATTGTCGGCATCGCCGGGGTCGATGGCAATGGGCAGTCGGAATTAGCCGAAGCCATCATGCATTTGCGCCCAGCCCAGGAAGGAAGCGTTTTCCTGGATGAACGCGAAGTTACCCGTTTGACAGTGGCGCAGCACCGTGAACTTGGCTTGTCCTATGTTCCCGCCGACCGGCGGCAAGTCGGCTCGATCCCGGAAATGTCTATCGAAGCTAACTCGATTCTCGGCTCGCAACGGCGGCGGACGAGGGGGCCGTTTCTCGATAAGCGGAAAATCCGCGAGCACGCCGAAGAGCTAAAAAGGCGATTCGGCGTCAGTGCCGGTATCGGCGCCGCTACCGGCAAGCTTTCCGGGGGCAATCTGCAGAAGCTGATTGTTGGACGGGAGATCCTGCAGGATACGCCGGCGATGGTCGTCGAACAGCCGACACGCGGGCTGGACGTGGGCGCGGTTGAGTCGGTGTGGGCTGAGCTGCTCCGCGAACGCGAACGGGGTAAAGCCATTCTTTTGATCTCAGCGGAACTTGAGGAACTCATGAACCTGGCCGACAGAATCGCAGTCATGTTCGAGGGGCGCATTGTAGGCATTCTCGACACCGCGAGCATCACGGCAGAAAAACTGGGATTGATGATCTCTGGGTTGAGCGCCGAGTCATGAAGCTGATCGTCCGCCGTGCAAGGCCGGCGCAATCGCCACTCGTCATCGCCGTTTCTATGGTTATCGCCGTAGTAGCGGCGATGCTCATTACTGCGGCCCTCTTTGCTCTTTATGGAGCAAATCCGCTGCAGGCATACTCCGCTCTTTTCCATGAACCGTTCGCCAGCTTGCGCGGATTTGGCTATACCCTGGTGCGGGCTGCACCCCTGATGCTGATTGCCCTGGGCACCATCGTCAGTTGGCGATCGGGCTTTGGCTATCTGGGTTTTGAAGGATGCTTTGTCCTCGGGGCTGCTGCGACCACCTGGCTGGCGCTATCCACTTCGTTTTCCATCTGGGCGTTTTTACCTTTGGCGCTTTTGTTGAGTTTCGCCACTGGAGCTGTATGGGCGGGGGTGGTTGCCCTGATGCGGGCTCGGCTCGGGGGCAATGAAGTGCTCATCTCGCTGATGACCAATTACGTCGCGATCCTGATCGTGCAGTACCTGGTATCTGGCCCTATGCGTGCTCCCGGCGGTGTGCCTCAAACCGCGATCCTGCCCCGGGCTACATGGCTTCCGTTTATCTTGCGTGGCACCCGCGCCCATGCCGGCATTCTGCTTGCAATTCTGGCAGCTCTACTGGTGTGGATGGTGCTGCGCACGATGCGGCTGGGCTATGAGCTGATCGTCAGCGGGCTGAGTCCGTCGGCGGCTCGCTATGGTGGAATCAATGTAGGCGCGCGTCTAGTGCTGGCTGCCTTTTGTGCCGGGGGCCTCGGCGCCTGGGCTGGAACCGTCGAGGTCTTGGGCGAACAACATCGTTTGATGGACGGCATCAGTGGCGGCGTAGGATTCACCGGCATCATCGTCGCCCTGCTGGCCCGGCTAAACCCGCTGGCCGTAATCCCAGCGGCGGTGCTTTACGGGGGCATGACGGTGGGCGCCAACGCCATGCAGCGGAGGGCGGGCATTCCTTCTTCCATCACCTTCATCCTGCAGAGCCTCATCGTGTTGATGGTGCTGGCGAGCGACATCTTCCGCCGCTACCGGGTGAAGCTCACATGAACCTGCATCGTCTTATGACCTCGGCCTTTTTTGCAACCTGGCTTGCCGCCAGCTTGCGGCTCGCCGGACCGGTCCTGCTGGCAGCATTGGGGGAAACATTCGCGGAGCGCTCTGGAGTGCTGAACATTGGCATTGAAGGCACCATCCTGCTGGGCGCATTAGCCAGTTTCCTCACCGATTATGTAACCGGTATGGTTTGGTTAAGTCTATTGGTGGCGATGCTGACTGGCATCTTCTTCAATCTTTTGCTGGCGTTGATGTATGTCACGGTGCGCGCCAGCCAGGTAGTGGTGGGTCTGGTGTTCAACGTCCTGGCCATCGGCATCGCCGCGACTGTCTATCGACGGGCCTTAGGCGAGTCGTCGGGCCCGCAAAGTGTGGCCATGTTCGCGCCGCTGCACATTCCGTGGTTGAGCGATCTTCCCTTGCTTGGGCCGGTCTTATTTGGGCAGACGAGTTTGCTCTATTTGACCCTGCTGCTCGTAGGCGTGGCGCATTTTCTGTTATTTCGCACCAGTTTCGGCCTGGCGCTCCGTGCCGCGGGAGAAAATCCCGGTGCTGCCGATGCGGCCGGCATTTCCGTTGCCCGCATGCGTTACACCGGGGTATTGATCGGCGGCGCTACAGCGGGCATGGCCGGCGCCTACCTGGTGTTGGCGCAGATCGGCCTGTTTCGTGAATCGATTGTCTCCGGGCAAGGATTTATCGCGCTGGGAATCGTCATCTTCGGACGATGGAGTCCATGGAAAGCAGCATTGGCTGCGCTGGTATTCGGCGCCTGCGATGCCTTGCAACTGTCGCTCCAATTAGGCGGAGGAAATGTGCCGCCGCAACTGCTGGCATCGCTGCCCTACATCGTCACCATCCTGGCAATCTCCGGTTTGTTTGGCGGGAGAGCCGTTCAGCCGGCAGCTCTCATGGTCCCTTATTCCAAAGACTGAGGGCTCCTGCCAAAGATCCGTGGAGCCCCGGAGGGCCGCCCGCTAAAACGTCAGCCCAGCGCGGAAGGGCTGGGTTGGAATTCCCATCATGGTCCCGCCTGCCCCGGCCGGCCGTGGGAGCGCCATAGGCGCGGCACCCATGTAGTCCGCAACCAATCTTCATTTAGAAGAACACTGGATTCTGCCGCTGGCGCTTCGTGGCCAAGCTCAATAAGGCTATGAAACGGTTTTCAGATATCCTGTTCGAGTTAATCGTGCCCGCGTCCTTCTGCAGGGGCGAGTGGGTCAGTGCGAGGATTCCGCGAAGATCTCTTCCACCCGCGAAAATGTTGTCGGAATCATAGCCAACCCAGCATCGGGGCGTGACATCCGGCGCTTGGTCGCGCAAGGGGGAGTTTTCACCATCGCAGAAAAGTGCAGCATCATTGCTCGCCTGATCACTGCACTGGGGGTCACCGGAGTTACCAGCATCCTCATGATTCCGGATCGAAGTGGAATCGCCGAGCGGGTTCGACGTGCGGTTGCGACCCGCAGTTCAGAAGACCAGGGACCAAAGGTTGTGTTCCTGGGCATGCAGGTGGAAGATGGTCCCGCGGACACGGTGCTGGGCGCAGCGCAAATGGTGGCGGCCGGAGTGCGAGCCATTGTGATCCTTGGAGGTGATGGGACGCAGCGACTGGTGGCCGGCGCGTGCGGAGACGTTCCCATCGTGCCGCTCTCCACCGGCACCAACAATGTTTTTCCGGAGTCGCGTGAGGCCACCATCGCTGGGCTAGCCGCAGGCCTGGTGGCCACGGGTAGGGTTCCCGCGGCAGAGGCGACGGTAAGAAACAAAATCCTGCGGCTGGAGGTTGACGGGGTTCACGACGGGTTAGCTGTCGTGGACATTTCCGTGTCCAAAAACCGTTGGGTGGGATCGAAGGCGCTATGGCGGCCGGAAGATTTGGACCAGATTTTTGTCACCTTTGCCGAATCCGATGCGATTGGACTGTCATCTGTGGCGGGGCTCATCCGGCCTGTCTCACGCCGTGCGCCCCATGGCCTCAGAGTCGATTTGGCGCCCCCGGAACGAGCGAAAGTCACATTGCAGTGCCCGATTGCGCCCGGGCTGATCCTGCCTGTCGGAATTGAGCACGTGGAAGAGATACATGGTGGAGAAATTCAGACTCCACGGCTTGCGCAGGGTACGATCGCTCTTGACGGAGAACGAGAACTTGAATATAGTTCCCGCCGACATGTGACTGTCCGGCTCGACGGCCAAGGGCCTTACACCATTGACATCGACAAAGTGATGGAACGAGCCGCGCATGAGCGGCTGCTCGCGATTGACTAGCTCTCCGGCGAAGGAGGACGACCTATGGATCTCACGCGGTCCAATCTACTAGACGCTTACAGGGTCATGCGTTTGATCCGTGTATTCGAAGAACGCCTTCACCTGGAATTCGCCACCGGCGAGATTCCGGGTTTCGTCCACCTTTACGCGGGCGAGGAAGCTATCGCCACAGGCATCTGCCTGCTGCTCGATGAGCGGGACAAAATTACCAGCACCCACCGGGGACACGGGCACTGCCTGGCGAAAGGCTGCGACGTTTTCGGGATGATGGCGGAGATCTATGGGAGGAAGAACGGCCTCTGTGCGGGTAAGGGCGGGTCGATGCACATCGCGGACTTGAGCAAGGGCATGCTCGGGGCGAACGGCATCGTGGGTGGCGGCCCTCCTCTCGCCTGTGGGGCAGCCCTGGCGGCCAAGAGGCTTGGTAAAGGGGGCGTGGCGGTTAGCTTCGTCGGGGACGGCGGAGCCAATCAGGGAACCTTCCTTGAGAGCCTCAACCTGGCATCCATTTGGAGCCTTCCCTGCGTGTTTGTGGTTGAGAACAACGGATATGCTGAGGCCACTTCAAGTAAATACGCGGGTGCATGCCACGATTTCGCCGATCGCGCCAATGGCTTCGGGATGCCGGGTGTGACCGTGGACGGGCACGACTTCTTCGCCGTCTACGAAACCGCAAGCGAGGCAATCCAGCGGGCCCGCAGGGGCGGCGGACCGTCACTGGTCGAGTGCAAAGTCAATCGCTATTACGGCCATTACGAAGGCGACACCCAATCCTACCGGGGTCCGAATGAGGTAGAGAAAATCCGCGAATCCCGGGACTGCATTCACCACTTCGCCGAGAGAGTTACCTCCGCCGCACTCTTAAAGCAATCCGAACTTGACGGCATCGACCGGGAGGTGGCCGCCCTGGTTGAGGATTCCGTCAACCAGGCTAAGTCAGCACCGAGACCCGATCTGACAGACCTGCTGACCGATGTCTACATCTCTTACTGAGCGGTATCACGATAGTGTGTCCGGTCCGGCCTCAGTGAAGTGGGGTTTCTTCCCGTGAAAAGCCCCATGTTTTCGCCGTCGATACCTATCACGAAACCGGTCGAGGACCGAAAGGCAGGACCGAAAGGTAGGAACATGGACAGGAAAATCACCTTCAAGCAAGCGATCAATGAAGCATTGATACAGGAGATGGAACGGGACAAGACCATCATCCTCATGGGTGAAGATGTTGCCGGTGGAAGCGGAACCAATGGCCAAATGGACGCGTGGGGCGGAGTCCTCGGGGTCACGAAAGGTCTGTGGGATTTGTATGGGGATCGCGTCATGGACACTCCCATCACTGAGTCCGCATTCGTCGGGGCCGCGATCGGCGCTGCCACTGCCGGACTGCGTCCGGTGGTGGAATTGATGTTTGTCGATTTCATGGGGGTCTGTTTCGATCAAATCTATAACCAGGCTGCTAAGTTCCGTTATATGTTCGGCGGCAAGGCGGTTACGCCTCTTGTCGTTCGCACCATGATCGGCGCCGGCTTTCGTGCGGCCGCACAGCATTCCCAGGCACTGTACCCCATCTTCACCCACATCCCCGGACTGAAGTGCGTTGTTCCATCCACGCCTTATGACGCCAAGGGATTACTGATCCAGGCAATCCGAGACGATGACCCGGTCATTTTCTTTGAACATAAGATGCTGTATGGGTTGCAGGGGCAAGTGCCCGAAGAACCGTATGCCATTCCCTTTGGCGAAGCCAACTACGTCCGCGAAGGCAACGACGTCACGATTGTGACTCTTGCGCGGATGGTCCACGTAGCGTCAGACGCTGCGGATCTTGCCGCAAAGGAAGGAATTGAGTGTGAAATTCTCGACCTCCGAACCGTCTCCCCGTTGGATGAGGACAGCATACTCGAGAGCGTAGAAAAGACCGGCCGGCTGGTTGTTGTAGATGAAGCGTCGCCTCGTTGCAATATTGCCACTGACATATCCGCCCTCGTCGCCCAGAAGGGTTTCGCGTCATTGAAGGCGCCGATTCGGATGGTAACTCCCCCCCACACGCCTGTACCCTTCAGCGACGTGCTGGAGGATGAGTACCTCCCAAACCCAGGGAAGATTAGTGCCGCGGTTCAGGACGTCATGAGGTACAACGCATGATCAATGCGGATATGTACCTGCTGACGTTACCAAAATGGGGCCTCTCCATGACGAAGGGGCAGGTCGTCGGGTGGCTCACCGAGGAGGGAGCGGAAGTCCGGCCAGGGCAGGAACTCGTGGAGATAGAAACCGAGAAGGTTCTAAGCGCGGTTGAGGCCATAAAATCGGGCGTGCTCCGCCGGCGGGTGGCGCGCGCGGGTGATGTCGTTCATGTCGGTGGCCTGTTGGGCGTGATTGCTACCCCCTCCGCTTCTGACTTGGAAATCGACCAATATGTTGCAGATTTTCAGGCCAGCTACGTTCCCGAGAAGACCGAGGAAGGAGTTGCCGGCCCAGTCCTTGAGACGGTTGATGTGGATGGATTCCGTATTCGTTACCTCAGGCGTGGCGAAGGAGCCGAATCTACGATATTGATTCATGGCTTTGGCGGAGATCTCAATACATGGATGTTCAACCACGAGGCCTTGGCCACGGGCCATTCTGTGTATGCTTTGGATTTGCCCGGGCATGGGAGCTCGTCGAAACAAGTGGGAGATGGGACGCTGGAGGGATTCGCGAAGGTCGTCGAAGACTTTCTGGACATACTCGGCCTGACCAAGGCTCATTTGGCTGGCCATTCGATGGGAGGTGCCGTTGCGACCATCTTTGCCCACAAGCATCCCGAACGCTGTTTGTCCCTCACTTTGATCGCCAGCGCTGGGCTCGGCCCGGAAATCGACGGAGAGTACATTCGAGGATTCGTATCCGCCACGCGTCGAAACGAGATCAGGCCGCAACTGGAAAAGCTATTTGCAAACCCGAGGTTGATCACCCGGCAGATGGTGGACGATACCCTCAAGTACAAGCGCCTCGACGGGGTAGAGCCGGCTTTGCGTACGATCACAGCTCAATTCTGTCCGTCGGATCGACAGTCGGTGATTTTACGTGAGCAGATCAGCCAACTGTCGATGCCCGTCCTGGTTCTCTGGGGATCGGAAGATCGCATACTACCTTCATCCCACGCTCTGAATCTACCCCCGCATGTTCGAGCGGAAATTCTTGAGGGCCAGGGTCATATGGTGCACATGGAGGCCGCGTCGAAGGTAAACACAGTCATTCGCTCGTTCTGGGAATCCCGGTAAAGAAGGTAGACCGAGCGAATGGTACTCACGTTAGACGCGAAGGGAGCGAAGTAGCGTAACAACAAAAACGGGAGTGAGAGTTCCTATAAGCTCCGAGTTGGCGTCTCCTAGATTAAGGAGAGTGAGGAATCCACCAGGAATGGGCCCGGTACAACACAGAGGTAGTTCCCAATGAATTTCCAATGTCCGGCATGCACTGCGAAATTGCTGACGCTCGCTCTGACCGTCGCGTTCACGGCCGCATTCTCAGGGTGCACAGACAACACCAAGGCCCCTACGGCCAGCGCACCAGTTACTGCTGCCGCTCCCCCCGCCCCCCATGTTAATACCTACACCACCAACTTCCCCCTTACGGAGAACCCCATGTCCGAAGGCGGCAAATGGATGGAAGGAAAAACAGTCGGGATCGATTGGGGCAATATCTCGACCACTCCGGGCCTTGCCATCGGCACCGCGGGACCGAAACGTTTTGCCGATGCGACTGCCCTGCTGACGGGTACCTGGGGGCCCACGCAGACGGCAGAGGCAGTGGTTCTTAAGAAATCCGACTTCCATTATCCCGAAGTATCGTTGCGTTTACGATCCGCTATGTCTGCTCATAACTGTTCCGGTTACGAAATCTCTAATTCACTAAAAAGTGACGACAAGGCTTATCTCATCATCGTCCGTTGGAACGGTCCCTTGGCGGACTTCACCTACCTGGTGCAGGACCATGGCAAACAGTATGGAGTTACCACCGGAGATGTGGTCAAGGCAACGATCGTCGGAAACGTCATTACCGCCTACAAGAACGGCGTCAAGTTAGCCCAGGTAACTGACAATACCTATCCTGAGGGGAACCCGGGCATGGGGTTTAACGAGGGCAAGAACGGCGACTATGGCATGACCCGGTTCACGGCTACCGACGCTCCAATCACCACCCAATCTCAAGCGACTCCATAACGGGGACTGGCCGTTGGGGGGCCGTCAGGCGCCTTGATCCGCCGTCCCTTCGGGACTAATTTCGTAGTCCCAGTTCTCACGCAGCCTCTTCAGGCCGTCCATAAGTGATTGCCAATCTGTCCGGCTTTAGTCACTGAGGGAGCGCTTTTGGCTCCTCTTCCGCCCTTTAGGAATGTTCTTCGACAGGAGCGCAGCGTCGCCGAAGTCCCTGCAGTTTTTATCGCGGCCAGGGACGGTGCTTGGCTGAATCCGTTCCGGCGCGTTTCGTCAACGCATCCGCGCTCATCTGCGCCTGCTTCCGAACCGCGGTCTCATCCACTGTGCCAACGACTCCGTCGCGCATCACAAAGCGCCCGTCGATCATCACGGTGGTCACCTCGTGCCCAAGTGCCGAATACACAATCGCTGAAACCGGATGATGAATGGGCGTCATAAAAGCGTTGTTATAGTCCAGCACCACGATATCCGCCTTTTTGCCCACCTCAATCGACCCAATCTCAGCCTCCAGGCCCACCGCCCGAGCACCACCGATCGTCGCCATCTCCAGCACTTTTTCCGCCGTGATGATGGTTGCATCCTGGTGCACACCCTTTTGTTGCAGCGCGGCGAACTTCATCGCCTGAAAGAGACTGTGATTGTTGCTACTGGCCGGCCCATCTGACGCCAAACCGACCGTGACCCCAGCCGCCAGCATCTCCGGAATGGGCGCGCATCCAGACGCCAGGTACATATTGCTGCAGGGGTTATGGGAAACCTTGGTATCGTGCTTGCGCATGATGGCAATGTCATCTGTTTTGCAATGCACGCAGTGCACCGCGATCACGTCTGGGCCCAAAAAACCAATCTCGCTCAGAAACTGGGTATCGTTCATTCCGTAGGTAGCCGCGGAGGTCTCCAGTTCGAAGCTGGTCTCCGCTACATGAGTGGTGATGAGCACGCGCTCTTCATCCGCCAGCTTTCGAGTCTGGCGATACCCCTCCTCGTTCACGGCCCAGATCATGTTGGGTGCCAGCCCCACCTGCACCCGCCCGCCCGGCTTGTTGTAGCGCCGTATTTGCTCTTTCGCATCTGCTAAAGCCACCACCGGCTTCTCAATGAGCGCTTCCGGAATGCCATACTGCACCCCATCGGAGATGAACCCCCGGCAAACAAACCCTCGCATGCCGGTCATATTGAAGGCATCCACCACAGACGTGATCAAACCCGGCTGCGGGTGAACATACATGAAGTCCACGACCGTAGTGACCCCCGACCGTATCGATTCGACACACCCGTGAAGCGCAGCCGCATGGGCGTCCGGAGCCGTCAGGTGCACCGCACTCGGCGCCGTCATGCAGGTGAACCACTTCTTCAGCACCATATCGTCGCCCAGACCTTTAAGCAGGGTCTGAAACAAATGTGTATGAGTATTTACCATCCCCGGCATCACAATGCGCCCGCTGCAGTCAACGATTTCAGTCCCTGGGTTCTGCTGCTGCAGTTGCTGGCGGCTGCCCACGGCGACGATGCGATCGTGTTCCACGCATACACTGCCGCGCTCCAGGACGTCTCGACGCTCGTTCATGGTGATCAGCCAGCCATCGGCGAGGATGAAACTCATTCGGGTGATGCCTCCGCTTTGTTTCGTTACATCGTAACCGGTCTATGTCGGAATTTCCTCTGCGGCCGCGACTACGAGGGGCGGCGAGGATCGCGTTTTCATTGCCGTGCCGCATCAGGGCATGGGAGGAGATGCGGTAGCCTTAACACCAGGGCCTGCGCTGTAGGCTCCTGGGTAGGTCGCATTCTCAATCGAGAACAGTACTCTGCAGGTTAGCTGGCGTATAATCGACGAGAATTTTCAACAGCCCAATCTTTAATATCCAGCTTCGCAGGCTGTTGACCCTAACCGCAAACCGAACAGGCAGGAAGATCATGTCTAGCCCTTTCCCTATCCCTCCTCCCCCTCCTCCTCTTTCTTCCGCTGTCGGCGTCCCCAAATCGAGCGCAGCCAAGAAGTGGACGGTCGACATGGGCAATGTCCTGCCTGAGATCGCGTCGCTCGGCAGTGCCCCTAAAGCCACCATCACGGCTCAAGGAGTACAGCAGTGGGATAAGCTTGTGGCGATCAAAGCGCCTTCGGCCGGTAGTCATGAAACCATGTTCGTGCAAACGGAGGATGGTGTGTTCGTCGTCAAGCCAGACGCGGATGCCATCAATGAGAAGGAAACCACCGAATGGCTGGGCTCCCTGCCCATCGATGTACCCAAAATCCGCTTGATCGCCTCGAGTAGTGGGGAGGGTCGGCAGGCGATCAGCGAACTAGGCAAGTTTACCGGGGCGGCCAAGAGGCTCTCGGACGCTCTGACCCGCCATAACCATTTCATGGTGATGCAAATGGTGCCCGGCCAAAATCTGGATTCTCTCCAGGATGCGGGCCCGCTCACGGGAGTTGGGGCACAAACCAGGTTTTTCATGATCGGGATGCTTGTAGCTTACGACCTGGTGATCTACAACATCGACCGCTTTCCAGGCGTGGGTGACAATGAAGGAAACCCCGGAAACCTGATGTTTCGCAGCGATTCGGAGGGTTATAACCGCCCCATCGCCATCGACCAACAGATCAATCCGGCCAATGTATCGGTGCACATCGAACGTCTCAAAAAGGTGCTTACCGACCCCAAACACCGCCTGAGTATTGCCGCGAAAGTCGTTCTTTTTATCAAGACCAACACCAATTTGGACCTCCATCCCGCGGCGACTGAGCGGGTCAACGACGGAATTCGGGAAGGACTCGTCCGTCTCGCGAAGGACAACGCGGCGGAAATGCGCGCCTTGGGCGAACGCCTGGAGAGTCAGAAGATGGCGAACGGCGGTTACGGTGACAAGCAGTTAGAACTGGTGGGGGCAACTATCGGGCTGATCGAGAAGATAAACCCCGACCTTCACCAGCTTCTTATGGTGCGCGACTACGAGTAGATGTTTTGTTTCGTTCGTCCTAACCGCTATCATCGAAGCAGGCCATGCCATCGCACTCACCCTACTCCGAAGCCGAAGAGCTTTATCACCATGCGCTTGATCGGCTGGCAGAAGGCGATGCGGCTGCCGCCGCGGAAACCCTGCGTCGCTGCCTCGAAGTGGACCCCGGGATGCTCGATGCCATGCACGGGCTCATCCGCGCGCTCCAGGAACAAGGAGATTTCGACGGAGCCATCGCGGTGGCGCACCGCCTGCTCCAGCTCGACCCGGAGGAAGTGCTGGCCCATACCAGCCTCTCCATCCTCTATCAACACAAAGGAATGATCGCGGAGGCGGAGGCGGAAGCGCTGAAAGCCAAGCTGCTGGGCTGGAAGATACAGTTGCAGCAACAGAAATCGAAGATATGAAAAAAGCACCGGCACCCATCCTGCGCAATTTTCATGACCAGCTAGCCGCAGCTTATGGCCTGCAGCAATGGTGGCCGGCGCAAACACAGCTGGAGGTGATCGTGGGCGCTTATCTGACCCAGAACACTTCCTGGCGCGGGGTGGAACGTTCCATTGCCAACCTGGTGGCAAATGGCGTCATGACCCTCGAGGGCCTCCGGACCATTCAGGAGGATGAACTACGCACGCTCATCCGTCCCTCGGGATACATGGTTCGCAAGGCTTCGGCCATCAAAGCATTCGTTACCTTTCTCGATCGGGAGCACGGCTCCTCTCTGGACCGGCTCGCGGCGCAACCGACTGGCGTGGTTCGCAGCCAACTGCTGGCGCTGCCGGGCGTAGGCAATGAGACGGCCGACGCCATCCTGCTCTACGCCCTGCTCCACCCTGTTGCGGTTGTGGATGAGTATTTACGCCGCATCACCGACCGCCACGGTCTTGCCGGCCGAGAGCGAAAATACGCCGAGGTGCAACAACTGGTTGACACGGCATTTGCCCACGACCCCCAAGAATTTCGTTTGCAGCTCTACAACGAATTCCACGCGCTCGTGGTCGCCGTGGGCAAAAATCATTGCGGCCCACAGCCTCATTGTGAAGGCTGCCCCCTGGCCCCGTTTCACTGATGGCCCGCACCCTTTACATCGCCAGCACCAACCCCGGTAAGCTACGTGACTTTGCCTTCGCGGCCGCCCGTCATAACATTCTCATCCTTCCCTTCCCCGGCCTCGCTACCATTGAGGCCCCTGAAGAGGATGCCCCAACCTTTGCCGGCAATGCCCGGAAAAAGGCGACCTACTATAGCCACTTTCTGCCCGGCGAAATGGTGTTGGCCGATGACTCGGGGCTCGAGGTGGACTATCTTGATGGCGCTCCTGGTGTTCGCTCTGCCCGCTATGCCGCCGATGCCGGCTTCGGCGCCGCCAAGACCGCCGACGCCAAAAACAATCTCTTCCTGTTGCAGCAGCTCAACGGAATTGCTGATAAGGATCGCCACGCCCGCTACCGCTGCGCGCTCGCGGTAGCACGGGATGAGGCTGCTTTACTGACCGCTGAGGGCAAGGTCGAAGGGCGCATCCTCACCAGTCCGCGGGGCAGCGGTGGCTTCGGATATGATCCGTTGTTTTATCTGCCTGCCCTCGAACGCACAATGGCGGAGATCGATGATCAGGCCAGATGGACGTATAGTCACCGCGGCCAGGCCTTTCGTGCCCTATTGGAACTCCTGGCGTGAATTCCCTCTCGCGCCAAATCGCGTTAGGGTCCCCGAGAGCCCGATACCTTGACGGTGCTTCTTCACGCACCAATAATAGAGAGTTGGGTCAGATTCAGTTTCTGCACCTCCTAAGGTATCGGAAAAAATCAAATGAGCACAATCGCAGCCGTCCCTCGGGACAATCGGGCACCCGGTTTCTGGGCCTCCACCGTGGGCAAGAAGATCGTGATGGCGGTCACCGGAGCCATCCTGTTTATCTTCGTGATCGGGCATCTGCTGGGCAATCTCCAGGTATTTGAAGGTCCGGCAAAACTGAACGCCTACGGTGCATTTCTGCACAGCATTGGAGAATTTCTCTGGCCCGTGCGCATCATCCTGCTGATTGCAGTCGCGCTGCACATAATCGCAACCGTACAGCTGGCCCTGCGTAAGAAACGCGCGCGTCCGATCGGGTATTCGCGCAAAAAAGCAATCGCCTCCTCCTATGCATCCAGGACCATGTACTGGTCCGGCCCCATCGTGCTCGCCTTTATCATCTTTCACCTTCTCCACCTGACCGCCGGCTACATCCATCCCGGGGCGGCCTACATCGAAGGCGACGTCTACCACAACGTGGTTTCTGGCTTCCAGGTGTGGTGGGTCTCGCTTTCTTACATTGTCGCCATCTGCCTCCTTGGGTTCCATCTGCGTCACGGCCTGTGGAGTATGTTTCAAACCGTCGGCATCCACCAGCCGCAACACACGGCGAGACTGCAAAAGGCGGCCATGATCATCGCTCTGCTCATCGTCCTCGGCTACATCTCCATTCCGATAAGCGTCCTACTGGGGCTGGTGAAATAGATGATCCTTGATTCCAAAGCACCTACAGGTCCTATCGAGCACGCATGGGATCAGGCTCGTTTCGACGTCAAGTTGGTCAATCCCGCGAACAAGCGCAAGCACAAGATCATCGTTGTCGGATCCGGCCTCGCGGGAGCCTCGGCTTCAGCAACCCTGGGCGAGCTCGGCTACAAAGTTCAGTGCTTCTGCTTTCAGGATTCGCCGCGCCGTGCGCACTCCATCGCCGCCCAGGGTGGCATCAACGCCGCCAAGAACTATCAAAACGACGGCGACAGTGTTTACCGCCTCTTCTACGACACCGTAAAGGGGGGAGACTTCCGCGCCCGCGAGGCCAACGTCTATCGCCTGGCCCAGATCAGCGTCAACATCATCGATCAATGTGTAGCCCAGGGTGTTCCCTTTGCTCGTGAGTACGGTGGTGCGCTCACCAACCGCTCCTTTGGGGGCGCCCAGGTCTCGCGCACCTTTTATGCTCGCGGCCAGACCGGTCAACAGCTCCTGCTCGGCGCCTACCAGGCGCTCGAACGGCAGATCCACGCAGGCACCGTCACCATGCATGCGCGCACCGAGATGCTCGACCTAATCGTTATCGACGGCAAGGCGCGGGGTATCGTCGCTCGCCACCTGATCACCGGTATGATCACCACCCACTTTGCCGACGCGGTCATTCTGGGGACAGGCGGCTATGGCAACGTCTATTACCTCTCCACCAATGCCAAGGGGTCCAATGTGACCGCCATCTGGCGCGCCCACAAACGCGGAGCGCTCTTTGCCAACCCGTGCTACACGCAGATTCACCCCACCTGCATTCCTGTCTCGGGCGACTATCAATCGAAGCTCACCCTGATGAGCGAATCGCTGCGTAATGACGGCCGCATCTGGGTGCCGTTGAAAGCCGGCGATAAGCGCTCACCCGACCAGATCCCAGAGGCAGAGCGCGACTACTACCTGGAACGCCGTTATCCCAGCTTCGGGAACCTGGTTCCGCGCGATGTAGCGTCGCGAAACGCGAAAGCGGTCTGCGATGAAGGCCGCGGCGTGGGCGAAACAGGGCTGGGCGTCTACCTCGACTTTACCGACTCCATTCGGCGGCTGGGCGAGAAAACCATCCGCGATCGCTACGACAACCTGTTTGACATGTACCAGCGCATCACGGATGAGAACCCCTACAAGGTCCCGATGCGCATATACCCCGCCATCCACTACACCATGGGCGGGCTGTGGGTCGACTACAACCTGCAAAGCACCATCCCGGGCATGTTTGTGATTGGCGAAGCTAATTTCTCCGATCATGGCGCCAATCGCCTGGGTGCAAGCGCGTTGATGCAGGGGCTCTCCGATGGCTACTTCGTTGTTCCCTACACCGTCGGCAACTACCTCGCGACCAATAAATTCCCGACCGTGCTCGATACCGCGCCGGAAGTTAAACAAGCTGTCGCCTGCGTCAAACAAACCATTGAGTTGCTGCTCTCCATCAAAGGCAAGCGCACCGTCGATTCCTTTCATCGCGAACTGGGCAAGATCGTATGGGACTACTGTGGCATGTCGCGCACGGCGACTGGTCTCGAATCCGCCATTGGCCAGATACGGGCTCTCCAGGAAGAGTACTGGAAGAACGTCAACGTGCCCGGCAGTGGGGATGATCTGAACCAGAGCCTGGAGAAAGCCGGCCGCGTCGCTGACTTCTTCGAGCTGGCTGAACTCATGTGCATCGACGCCCTCAACCGCAATGAGTCCTGTGGTGGTCACTTCCGCGAGGAGTATCAGACGCCCGAAGGCGAGGCGCAGCGTGATGACGAGCATTACTCCTACGTCGCCGCCTGGGATTATCGCGGCCCCGGCAATCCGCCCACGCTCACCAAGGAACCCCTGGAATTCCACTACGTTCATCCCAGCCAGAGGAGCTACAAGTAATGAAAGTAACGCTGAAAATCTGGCGCCAGAAGAATCGTAAGGAAGAGGGCAAGTTTGTCAGCTACCCGGTCGAGGTTGCAAATGTAGAGATGTCGATGCTGGAGTGCATCGACGTGCTCAACGAAACCCTGATTGAAAAGGGCGAAGAGCCGGTGGCCTTCGAGCACGATTGCCGCGAAGGCATCTGTGGTTCCTGCGGCTTCATGATCAATGGTGTCGCCCACGGTCCACAGCGCGCCACGACGGTCTGTCAATTGACCATGCGTCACTTCAAAGACGGAGAGGAACTGGTGATCGAGCCATGGCGCGCCGCTGCCTTTCCTCTTATCAAAGACCTGGTCGTCGATCGCCGCTCTTTTGATCGCATCATCGCTTCCGGCGGCTATATTTCCATCTCCACCGGGAACGCCGTTGACGGTAACACCCATCTCATCGGCAAAGAAACCGCTGATCGCGCCATGGACGCCGCAGCCTGCATCGGCTGCGGAGCCTGCGTGGCCGCCTGCCCCAATGCCTCCTCCGCGCTCTTCACCGGGGCCAAGATTGCCCACCTCGGCATCCTGCCGCAAGGTAAACCCGAACGCGACCGCCGCGCCCTCAACATGGTTGCCCAAATGAACACCGAGGCCTTCGGTAGCTGTACCAATATTGGTGAGTGCACGGGCGTCTGCCCCAAAGAGATCAAACTGGAAGTGATCGCCGTGATGAACCGCGACTATCTCCGCGCCAGCGTCAATCGGCGCGACGAACTCGGAACCACCATCAGCCCCTTTACCGAGTGGAGCACCGGAGCCAAATTCAGCTCGACTGGCGCGCAAGAATAGTCGCCATGAAAATCACGCCCGCCTTCATTCTGTTCACCGCTATTCTCCCGCTCAGCGCACAAACCACCCCGAAGACCGCTTCCGTGACTAAACAGAAAGATCCTCTCGCCGTACACAAATCCGCCATCGTGATTGACACACACGCCGACACCACCCAACGCATGCTCGACGAAGGATACGACCTGGCCGATCCACTCAAGGGCGGCTATGTCAATTTTGAGTCCGCGCGCGAGGGCAACCTGGGGGCCGAATTCTTCTCCATCTGGGTGGACCCGGCTGCGTATCCTAACGGGCACGAAGCGCGTCGCACCCTGGAATTGATCGACACGGTGTATCAACAGGCAGCCAAACATCCCCAGCAAATGCGCATGGCCTTCTCGCCGGAAGATATTATGGCCGCCCATCGGGAGCACAAACTGGCTGCGCTGATGGGGATTGAGGGCGGCCATTCGATCGAGAACAGCCTCGGGCTGTTGCGGGACTATTACCGCCTCGGCGTGCGTTACATGACGCTCACCTGGAGCAACTCCAATGGCTGGGCCGATTCCTCCGGGGATATTGACGACCCGAAAATTGCCCACACCAAAGACGGCCTGAGTGACTTTGGCAAGGATGTGGTGTACGAGATGAACCGCCTGGGCATGATGGTGGATGTTTCGCACGTCTCCGATAAGACCTTCTACCGCACGCTCATCATCAGCCGTGCTCCGGTGATCGCGTCCCATTCATCAGCGCGTGCCCTGTGTAACTCACCCCGCAACATGGATGACAACATGTTGCGCGCCGTGGGCCAGTATGGCGGTGTGGTCATGGTGAATTTCTACTCCAGCTTTCTGAGCGACGAATATCGCCTGGCCGCGAAGGCCCAGCAACCAGCGATCAACCAGGCGGTCGAAGAAGCCACTGCCAAGCTCAAGGCCGAGGGTAAGCCCGTTCCCAGCGAGCTTGCAGAGCAGATCGCCAAGACCTACATGGCGAAAATCCCGCGCCCTCCGTTCAGCGTGTTAATCGATCACATTGACCACATCGCGAAGATCGCCGGCATCGATCACGTCGGCATCGGCTCGGATTTCGATGGCATTCCTTCGAGCCCGGAGGGAATGGACTCCGCCGCCGACCTGCCCAAGATCACCCAGGCGCTTATGGCGCGCGGCTATAGTGCCGAGGATATGAACAAAATTCTCGGCGGCAATTTTCTACGTGTCTTTTCCAAGGTGCAGGAGGTTTCCCGGCAATTGCAATCCGAGAACCGCCCCCGTATCACGGAAAAGCAGCCCTTCGACAAGAAGTAGCTGATGAGCAATTCTGCTGCGGCTGTATTAGTCTGTCTTGGGAACCATCCATGACTTTCCAACGTCGCTTTGCGATTTTGTTTCTCTTTTCGACTGTTTTCGCAATTGCTCAGCAGTCCACGCCACCCCAGACACCCCCGGCTCAGACTCCTCCGGCTCAGACTCCGCCCGCCGAGCTGCCGGATACTCCCGTAAGCCAGGTCCCACCGGTCATCGAACCCACCGGTCCCACGGCAGTCCTCGATACCAGCATGGGCCGCATTACCTGCAGGCTTTTCGATAAGCAAGCACCTCTTACGGTCGCTAACTTTATAGGCCTGGCCGAAGGAACCAAGCCATGGACCGATCCGGTAAGCAAACAGAAAATGACAGGGAAGCCGTTCTATGACGGAACTACCTTTCATCGCGTTATTCCGCAATTCATGATTCAGGGTGGCGATCCAACGGGCACCGGAACCGGCGACCCGGGATACATGTTTGCCGATGAATTTGATCCCAACCTCAACTTCGATGTACCTGGACGGATGGCGATGGCCAACTCCGGCCCCGGCACCAACGGCTCGCAATTCTTCATCACCGAAGTGCCGACCACCCATCTGAATCAGAAACACACCATCTTCGGCCAGTGCGACGAGCCCAGCCTCTCCGTTGTCTCCTCCATCGCCCGCGTGCAACGAGACGCTGAAGACAAGCCGCTTCAACCTGTCATTTTGAATAAGGTCACCATCGTGCAACAGGGTCAACAGTTACCGCCTCTGCCCCCTGCCCCCGCAGCGCCGGCAAGCGCGCCCGCTGCGCCTCCAGTTCCCAATCAAAACTAAAACTTAAATAACAGGAGTTCTGAATGTCCCGTGAATCAGGAACGTATGCCATCCTCAACACCAGCGAAGGTAAGATCGTCTGCCGGCTCTTTGAAAAGGACGCACCCAAGACGGTAGAAAACTTCGTCGAACTCGCCGAGGGCAAACGGGAGTGGACTCACCCCATCGGCAACAAGAAGAGCAACAATAAGCTCTATGACGGCACGATCTTTCACCGTGTCATTCCCGACTTTATGATTCAGGGTGGAGATCCGGCCGGCAACGGCATGGGCGGTCCGGGTTACAAATTTGCCGACGAGACCAAGGGCTCGCCCCACAGCCTGAATGCACCGGGCAAGCTGGCCATGGCCAACGCCGGCCCCAATACCAACGGGTCGCAATTCTTTATCACGGTCGCACCGACCCAATGGCTCACCGGCAAACACACCGTCTTTGGAGAAGTTGTGGAAGGCTACGACGTGGTGGAGAAAATCTCCAAGGTGCCCCGCAACTCACAAGACAAGCCCAACAAGCCGGTGACCCTCGAGACCGTGGTCATCGAACGCGTCTAATTGAAAGTTTGCCTGTTAAACGCGGTGGTATCCCACATCTCGCAAAAAACGAGCGAGATATGGGGCACCCAAGTGCTCGTGTCTATTGAGAGCTCAGCGGGACACGGAAATGCGTCTCTATGGATCTTGCCGTGCAAATGGAATTGGGTGCCCCACATCTCGCTCGTTTTTTGCGAGATGTGGGATACCACGAACCTAACCCTCAGACTCTCGATGACCCACTTCCTGCATACCTTGGTCGCTAGCCCGCGTCCGCGAGCTGCTCTTCGACCAACTCGCAAATGGTATGCAGCAGAAACTTATGCCCTTCCTGGATGCGCGCCGTTATCTTTCCCCCAATTAGCAACTCGACATCCGCCAGCCCCGCACACTCGCCGCCATCGCGGCCCAGAAAGGCAATCGTCTTCAGCTTGAGATCTTTCGCCGCCACCAGCGCGCGAAAGATGTTTTCGCTGTTACCGCTGGTCGTAAACACCGCCAGCGCATCACCCGGCCTGCCGTGCGCCTGTATCTGTCTGGCAAATAGATCGGCGAAGGAGTAATCGTTGCCGATAGCGGTTAAGTCTCCACCATGCGACGCCAGCGAAATCGCTGGATAGGCACGCCGTTCGCGGTCGTAGCGGGCGACAAACTCTGTCGTCAGATGGGAAGCGTCTGCCGCGCTGCCGCCATTTCCGCAGGCCAGCAACTTGTGTCCTGAGAGCAAAGTTTCCGCAATGATGGCGGCGGCCGCTTCCACCTGCCCTTCCAGATCCAACAACTGCTGCAACACCGCCCTCGCGTCAGCAACGTTTGTGGTTACGACCTGGCGGGCGCGCTGCTTCACCTTCTTAGACCCCAATGACCGAACATAGCTCTTTCACCGCATCGGCGCTTTTCTTGAGCGCAGCGTCTTCTTCCTTGGTGAGCTTGATCTCAATGATTTGTTCCAGCCCTCGCTCACCCAGCTTGCACGGGACACCCACGTAAAGCCCATGGATACCGTATTCGCCCTCGAGATAGGCTGCACAAGGCAAAATCTTCTTCTTGTCCTTGAGGATGGCCTCAACCATCTCCACCGCGGCAGCAGACGGCGCATAGTACGCGCTCCCTGTCTTCAGGTGCTTCACGATCTCAGCCCCGCCATCGCGCGTCCTCTGCACCAGGCGCTCGACCGTTGCCGCGTCCATCAGCTCGGTAATCGGGATTCCGGCCACCGTCGAATAGCGCGGGAGCGGCACCATCGTGTCCCCGTGACCACCAAGTACAAATGCAGTTACATTCTCGACCGAAACCTTCAGCTCTTCCGCAATGAAAGTACGGAAGCGGGCAGAATCGAGAATCCCGGCCATGCCAATGACCCGCTCGCGATTGAACTTCGAAAGTTTGAACGCCGCCTGGGCCATCGCGTCGAGCGGATTGGACACAATAATCAGGATAGCGTTCGGCGAGGCACCCACCACCTTGCCCACTACCTCCGACATAATCTTGTAATTGGTGTGCAGCAGGTCGTCGCGGCTCATGCCCGGCTTGCGCGGAATGCCTGCGGTGATGACAACAATGTCAGAATTTGTTGTCTCCGCATAATCGTTGGTCCCGACCACGTGGACGTCGCGCTTCTCAATCGGCAGCGCTTCCAGCAAGTCGAGGCCCTTACCCTGCGGTACGCCCTCCACCACGTCGATCAGCACGATGTCGGCCAACTCCTTAGCCGCAATCCAGTGCGCCGAGGTCGCGCCTACATTCCCTGCTCCCACGATCGTTACTTTCTTTCGCATATTTCTCCTAACCCATGTTCTCAATGATTCGCGTAGCAAATTCGCTGGTCTTCGCCTTTGTTGCTCCAGGCATTTGCCGCTCGAAGTCGTAGGTCACATATTTCTGCAGGATGGTTTTCTCGAGCGCGTTCTCGATCAGCTTTGCCGCCTCGTTCCAGCCCAGAAACTCAAACAACATCACGCCGGAGAGCATCACCGATCCGGGATTGATTACATCCTTGTCCGCATACTTGGGCGCCGTGCCATGGGTAGCTTCGAATACAGCATAGCCGTCACCCACATTGGCTCCCGGTGCTATGCCCAAACCGCCCACCTGGGCCGCGCAGGCATCAGAGATGTAGTCCCCATTCAGATTCGGGCACGCCAATACGCTGTAGTCCTCCGGCCGGATAATCACCTGTTGAAAGATGGAATCGGCAATCCGGTCATTGATCAACAACTTCTTCTTCCATTGCCCGTTGCCATGTGTCTTGCCGATGGAGTCAAGTACGCTCTTCACGCTCTTGTACAGTCCGGCGCGGAAGTCATCGGACCCAAACGCGATCCCTGGCTCAATCAGTGCGGCATTCTCTTCCACCGTCAACTTCGGATTGGCTTCGAGATTGCCCAGGATCCAACTTTCCGTTTCCGTCACCGTCTGCTGGCGAAATTCCTCGGTGGCCACCTCGTACCCCCACTCCCGGAATGCCCCCTCGGTGAATTTCTGGATGTTTCCCTTGTGCACCAGGGTCACCGACTTGCGTCCATTTTCAAGCGCGTACTTGATGGCATAACGCACCAGCCGCTTGGTCCCGAAGATAGAAATCGGCTTAATCCCGATCCCCGAGTCTTCGCGAATCTTCTTCTTGCCGCCCTTGAGCATGTCATTGTTGAGGAAGTCGATCACCTTTTTGACTTCCGGCGTGCCCTGCTTGAATTCAATGCCCGCGTAGACGTCTTCCGTGTTCTCACGGAAGATCACCACGTCCAGCTTCTCCGGGTGTTTCACCGGACTGGGAACTCCCTGGTAATACTTGATTGGCCGGACGCAGGAATACAGATCGAGGATCTGCCGCAGGGCAACATTCAGCGACCGGATGCCGCCGCCCACTGGAGTCGTGAGAGGTCCCTTGATCGAAATCCGCAAATCGCGCGCCGCGTTGACGGAGTCATCCGGCAGCCAGGTGCTGAACTGCGAATAGGCCTTCTCGCCGGCGAAGATTTCAAACCACTTCACCGACCGCTTGCCGCCATAGGCCTTTTCTACCGCTGCGTCGAAAACCCGCTGCGATGCGCGCCAGATATCCCGTCCCGTTCCGTCGCCCTCAATAAAGGGGATGATCGGATGGTCAGGAATTTGGTATTTGCCGTCAGCATATTGAATCGCCTCGCCCCCCGTGGGCAAGGAAAGACCGTTGTAGCTTTTCTGCATGGATGCGTATCTCCGATAGCGGATAAGTGGTAGCGAGAACGAATAGTCAGGCTATCACCATGCGAATTGCAGTGGCAATCGGAGTAGTCTATAGGTATGCGTCTCAGGCCCCTTCCGGTTATCGCTGCTGCTTTCGTTCTCATCCTCGTCATGCCCGTCTGGGCACAGCAATATGGGGCGAACAAGCCCCTGGGCGCGGCGGCACAATCGACCCCAGCCTATCTCAAGAAGGCCGGCATAAGCCAGAACCTCGGCAATCCACTCCCGCTCAACGATCACTTTCTCGACTCCAGCGGCGCCGATAGGCCCCTGGGCGCCTATTTTGAACATCGCCCGGTGGTGATGGCGCTGGTCTACTACAAATGCAAGATGCTTTGCCCCCAGGTTCTCAGCGGCTTGGCCAGGACCCTCCGCCAGGTGGGCTTCACCCCAGGGAAAGACTATGACATCGTGATCACCAGCATCGATCCCGCGGACACGCCCGCCGACGGAGCGGCGGAAAAAGCGCACTTTCTGGATTCGCTCGGGACCCCCACCGCGGGCGAGAGTGTCCATTTCCTCACCGGCCAGCAGGCCGCGATTACCGATCTCGCCTCAGCCACGGGCTTTAATTATGTGCGGGTGCCCGGGCCCGATGGCAAGATGGACCAGTTTGCCCACTCGAGCGTGATCATGATCGCCACGCCTGACGGCCGCATGTCGAAATATCTTTTCGGCATCGACTACCAGCCGCGGGATGTGCGGTTGGCGGTGATCCAGGCCAGCAATCACCATATCGGCTCGCTCAGCGACCTGGTGCTGCTTTATTGCTGCAACTACAGTCCCAGCGCCGGCAAGTACACCGTCTCCATCTTGCGGGTAATGGGCCTGGCCGCGATGGGCTCTCTGCTTATGCTGGTGGCAATGCTTTACGCCCTCTCCCGCAAGCCAAAGCAAACCACCACCCACGCCTAGGGATCCACGCTAGCCACAAACGCCGGGTCCACCACCTGGGAATCTCGACCTACCACAGATCCCCGGGTGCCCCACATCTCGCTCGTTTTTTGCGAGATGTGGGATGCCGCGACTCTGAACCCTAATCCCTTCGGGATCCCAACGATCCTTAGAAGCCGCACCTCGAGCGCAGTGGTATCCCACATCTCGCGAAAAACGAGCGAGATGTGGGGCACCCGGGATTTGTGGTTGGTCGAGAGGCCATCGACTGTGGTCCGTGTTGCCAAGGTGGATTCTAGTCCGCGACCATCAGCTGGCCGGGAACGATCGGCCGCGTCCGCGGCAGCATCCCAAAGGCGGCTGCCGCTCCCACTGCACATAAGCTCAGCACAAACGCTGCCAGCTTTATCTGGTTGGTCGCCGGTGACCGCGGCAGCGTCTTCCACAGCAGCAGCAAAACAGTCTGCGAAATTACCGCAGCCCACACCGCTCCGTAGAAATATCGCCGCTCGATTCCCTCGCCCTTGGTCGAACGTCCCACCCGAGGCAGCAGCCCAAACAAACCCAGCAGCAGCACTACGGCGCAAAGCGGAAAATATGCCTCGAGATAGATTTGTTTCATTACCCACCTGCCAGTCACAACAGCAAAGACAAGCCCTGCCAGGTTCAGCAAAGCAAAGGTAATGACAGCGTTCCAGGCAAACGTGTAGCAAACCTTGCGATACAGAGGATTAGGCTTATCCTCAGTAAAGCGAAGAATGTAAGGCCTAGGTTCCACTCCGGGAAGCTGCCCAAAGAAGCCTGCGATCCCGGTTGCCGCCATCACCAGAAAAAGCCAGACCAGGTTTCTTCCACTGCCACCGTGGGCAAACAAGTCGAACGTCAATGGCCCGGGCGCTAGAAAAAACACCCAGATCCAAATCGGCCAGTGAGCCAGGCGGTATCGCCTCGTGTTGCGCTCGCGTATCTTGCGGGCTTCCGCATATTCCACCTTGATTGGGTAAGCCATCTCACTGCTATTGTGCATCTTTTTCCATCGACTGGGGGTGCTGCAGCATCTCATCCATCTGTTTGTGTTAGGTTCGTCTGGGAGGGTTTGGCATTGGGCAAGAGCATGGTCCCGAAGCGTCTGTTTTTGACCAAGGGCGTCGGGAAGCACAAAGAACGGTTAACGTCTTTTGAGTTGGCTCTGCGAGACGCCGGCATAGCCGCCCAGAACCTGGTGCGGGTCTCTTCCATCTTTCCGCCGCAGTGCAAGCTGGTTACCCGCAAGGAAGGCCTGAAATATCTCTCGCCCGGCGAGGTTGTCTTCGCCGTGGTTGCAGAAAACTCCACTCGCGAGCCCCATCGCCTGGTGGTTTCCAGTATCGGTGTCGCCATTCCTACAGATCGCAACACTTACGGTTACCTGAGCGAGCACCATAGCTTTGGCGAAGCGGAAGAACAGGCCGGCGAGTACGCCGAGGAGCTGGCGGCGGAAATGCTCGCCACCACCCTCAACGTGGAATTCGATCCCGATAAAAGCTGGGATGAAAAAAAAGAGATGTATCGCATCTCCAACAAGATTGTCCGCACCACCAACATCACCCAGTCGGCAATCGGAGACAAGCGCGCTCTTTGGACCACCGTCATTGCCGCGGCAATCCTGATATTTGAGTAAGAGTAAGAGAATGACCAGCAAAACAAACTACCGCGTAGGTTTGGTGCAGATGTCCTGCTCGCCGGACCCTGACGCCAACCTCGATAAAGCGGCCGACCGCGTTCGCGAAGCCGCCCGTGGCGGGGCAAACATCGTTTGCCTGCCGGAGCTTTTCGCTGCGCAGTATTTCTGCCAGCGTGAAGATGCCGAGCTCTTCGATCTCGCCGAGCCCATACCCGGCCCCTCCACCGAACGCCTATCCGCCGTGGCGCGAGAGGAAAAAGTGGTCGTAGTCGCTTCCCTGTTCGAACGCCGCGCCGCCGGGCTCTATCACAATACGGTTGCATTACTGCAGAGCGACGGAACGCTGGGCGGAATCTACCGCAAGATGCACATCCCGGATGACCCGCTCTACTACGAGAAGTTCTATTTCACGCCCGGCGACCTGGGTTTTAAATCCTTCGACACCTCCGTTGGACAGGTGGGCACCCTTATCTGTTGGGACCAGTGGTACCCGGAAGCAGCCCGCATCACCGCCTTGCGCGGAGCCAACCTGCTTTTCTATCCCACCGCCATCGGCTGGCATCCAGCGGAAAAAGAACAGTTCGGCGTGGCGCAGTATGACGCATGGCAGACCATCCAGCGTTCCCACGCCATCGCCAACGGAGTGTACGTCGCTTCCGTCAACCGTGTGGGTCACGAGAACGGAGACGTCCGCGGCAAGCGCGCCCCCGGGGTTGGACTCGAGTTCTGGGGCGGTTCTTTTATCGCGGATCCTTTCGGCCGCATCCTGGCCAAGGCTCCCCATGACAGCGAGGCCATTCTGATCGAGGAAGTTGACTTGAAGAACCTCGAAGATACACGGCGCAATTGGCCCTTCCTGCGTGACCGGCGCATCGACTTCTATCCGCCGATCACCGCTCGCTTTCTCGACGATGGCAAATGAATCGGTAACCCCGCGCAGCCTGGGCTATCGCATGCCGGCGGAGTGGGAGCCTCACGCCGCGACCTGGCTGGCGTGGCCCCACAACGCGGCTGACTGGCCCGGCAGGTTTCACCCCATCCCCTGGGTCTATTGCGACATCATCCGCCACCTCTCCCGCGTCGAAGATGTGCACCTGCTGGTCGACGACCGCACCGCCGAGCAACGTGCACGCGGCATGCTGACGCGAACCGGCGCACAACTGGATCGCGTGCACTTCCATCAATGGCCCACCAACCGGGTCTGGATGCGCGATTCGGGCCCCATTTTCGTTACCCGGAGTGGGTCGCAGGAAAACCCTGTCGCCATTACAAATTGGCGCTTCAATGCCTGGGCAAAGTACGAAGATTGGCACCTGGACGACCAGCTTCCTTTGAAAGCAAGCGAATTACTTCACCTGCCCAACTGGACGCCCGAATTCTCGACGCATCGCGTGGTCCTGGAAGGCGGAAGTATTGATGTCAACGGCCTGGGCACGCTCATCACCACCGAAGAGTGCCTGCTGAGCACTGTGCAGCAGCGCAATCCCGCCCTGACCCGCGAAGATCTCGAGCGCGTCTTCCACGACTACCTGGGCATCGACCAGGTGCTGTGGATGGATCGGGGCATCGCCGGAGACGACACCCACGGCCACGTGGACGACATCACCCGTTTCGTTAGTCCCGTTACCATCGTCACCGTCACAGAGCCAAATCGCGCCGACGACAACCACCTGCCTCTGGCAGAAAATCTGGAGAGGCTGCACGCAGCCCGGAATCCAGAAGGCCGGCCCTATACGATCGTCGAGTTGCCCATGCCCTCTCCGATTGTCTTTCAGGGTCAGCGGCTACCCGCGAGTTACGCTAACCTTTACATCGCGAATGGATTGGTACTGGTACCCACCTTTAACGATGCCAATGACCGCAAGGCGCTCAATATCCTCGCCGACCTTTTCCCTGACCGTCAGGTCGTGGGTATTCATAGCGGTGATCTGATCTGGGGTTTAGGAACGCTGCACTGCATGACGCAGCAGCAGCCTGCGGGCGTCTGAGTCATGACCGACGCGGAAGCCCTCACCCTGGCCCTGGAGGAAGCGCGTGCCGGCGCCGCGGCCGGCGAAGTCCCGGTAGGCGCCATCGTCGTCGAAAACGGCGTCGTCATCGGCCGCGGACAAAATCGGGTTCTGCGTGACCTGGACCCGACCGCCCACGCCGAGATCGTCGCCCTCCGCGAGGCGGCCCGCACCCTGGGCAACTACCGCCTCACGGCCTGCGAGCTTTTTGTCACCCTGGAGCCCTGTGCCATGTGTGCCGGAGCCATGATCCATGCGAGGTTAAGCCGATTGATCTATGCCGCCGCCGATCCCAAGGCTGGTGCAGTCAGCTCGGTGCTGGAGGTTCTGAATCACCCGCGATTGAATCATCAAATGGTAGTGACTAGCGGAGAGCTGGCGGAGGAAAGCGGCGACTTACTGCGCTCTTTTTTCCGCCAGAGACGAACCTAAATAAACGCAGGGAGCTCAACTACGCTCGGTTGAATAACATTTCCATGAAGGGTCCGTGGAACTGCAGATCCCTCCACGGCAGGCCGGGACAGGTCGGCTTCGCGATGGGATGACAAAGGAAAGGGCAACGGTCTCATAGAGAGTAGTTGCGGGACCGAAGCGTTTTCAGCTGTGAAGGGGACGGCCTTCAGGCCGTCCATAAATGCTTGCAAATCTCTCCGGCTTTAGCCACTGAGGGAGCGCCTTTAGCTCCTCCTCCGCCCCTTAGGAAGATGTTTTTCAAACCGGAGGAGTCATTGGCCTGCTGCCCCCAAGGGCATGAAAACGCCTTCTGTCCAGCAACCACTTTCCATGGAAGCTTCGCCCTCCCCTTTGTCGTCCCGAGCCGACCTGTCCCGGCCTGCCGTGGAGGGATCTGCAGTTTTCTCAACGCCTATCCAGCGCCCCAGGGTGGAAGCTTGAAAGGAGCGGCCCAGGGCGGCGCACCCACGCTATGAAGCTTTCTCCGATACACTTTCCCCCCGCCGGCAACGTAAAGCGTATCGAAATCGTGACCTCCAAAACAAAGGCTGGTCGCCGCCGCATTTCCGGGCAGAGGAAGAATCGCCGCCACTCTTCCATTGCGGTCGAAAACCTGCACGCCCATGCGCGTTGCCACGTAGGCCAGCCCATCGCGGTCCATCCCAATCGCAGCCGCGCCACTGTCGTCCGCCCACGAGGGCACATCGAAGTCATAAAACGGTGCCCGGGCATCCAAGCTTCCGTCGGCTCGAACCCGATAACTCAGCCCGTTCCGCGAAAGGCTCCGCGCGACGAACAACCACAGTCCATCCGGCGAAAGAGCGACTCCGGACCCACCCTTCAGACCTTCGTCCAGCTTGATCTTTTCTCCCGTCGCTCGCACGAGCCATAGCTCGTCTTGCGTCACCGCATAAACGTCACCGTTATTGCGCACCGTGAGACTGCGGATGTTAAGGCCGTCCCCAACCGTGCTGCCCTCGGCAACCGTCACCCCACCCTCAACGCGGGCACGGTAAAGCCTGCCGCCAGATCCAAAGGCGAGAGCAGCAGTCCTTTGATCACATCGGATGGAATGACCAGGGATGATCTCCCCTCCGGAAAAGAAAACCTGCCCCTGCGGGTTGGCAGCAAGCTCCGGAGCACACCCATCGGCCGCAACCTGCCAGTCTTCTCCCGGCTGCAGGATTTCCTTCAACACTGGATTGCCGGGAGCGCGCGCCTGAATGGGAGCCGGCCAATCCCTCCAAAGCCAGCGCATCGCGTCGGGAAATACTGCGGAAGCCTGGCTGCCGTTGTGCGTGCCCGCGCCCCAGATATGGCGGACATCATAGCCGGCAAACTCGAGTGCGCGATTCATGGTCTGGTTCGACATCCACCAATCGCCCATCTCCGGTCCTCCAGGCCACTCATCGTGCACCCCATCCTCCATAAAAATGCGCAGAGGTTTGGGCTCAGTCTTGCGCACCAGAACGTAATACTGCTCCCCGCCGCGCATGCCCACATAGGTGCCAATGGCGCTGAAGACACGCCGGAAAGCGTCCGGACGCTCCCATGCCACCGTAAATGCGGCGATAGCTCCAGTGCTTCCGCCCCCGATTGCCCGGTCGTTGGGGTCGGCCGATAGCTTGATCCGGTGGCCGTCCGGAGTAGGACGGCGCTCCACTTCCGGCAATACTTCCTCTAAAAGGAAGCGGGCAAGCCGGTCATTCAGGCTATCGAATTCGAAACTGCGATCGAAGCGTGGGTTATCTGGCGGACTGGCAGAAGCAACGGTGCCGGAAGAAATTCCCACGCCGATGGTGACCGGCATCGCATGCTGAGCGATGAGGTTGTCAAACACGATGGCTGCGTTAAAACCCAGGCCGTCCAGACCCACATACACGCAAGCCGGTTTGTCGCCCTGGTACGCGGCGGGTACATAAACCGTGATGGTCCGCGCTGTCCCGGGGAAGATTTTAGAGTCGGTAAGTTCGAAGCTGAAGGTCTTTCCCGCCGCGACTGACGCGTGGGGCTGTGAGTCCGGCCCCAGAGCATAGTTATCTGACGGTGGCGGCACGGTCTCGTCAATGGCCGGCGGCGATGATTGCGACAGAACCGGCAGAGATGCCGGTAAAAATAGAGCCAGGAAACAGACAACGTGACCTGCTAAGGATTTCATTGAACCGTGCCCTGCGGTCGCAGTTTTCGCAGCACCTGGGCACACTCCACTGCATTCAACGCCGAGAGCTCGAGGTTGTCGGCGGAAGCCCAAAGCCACACCCGCCTTGACTGCGACAGCCCCTCCTCATCGAAGCGCACTCTCACCGAGATATCCTCGTCGCCGATGGAGTTGAGATTGCCCGGCGCGTCAGCGTCGCCCAGCACCACCTCCATATGAGGAGCGGAAAGCGTCGCCTCGATCTGCTCCAGTGTCACCTGCCGTTCGTATTCCACGGAGATCGAAAACGTATGACCATGGAAGACCGGCGCATGGATCAACTGCAGTGAAAGCTGCGGCAGCCGTCCGCCGGAAAGCAACGCATAGTGACGCCGCACGCGGGCTTCACTCTCCGCCAGGCTGATCTTTGCGTTCTCCCCAAATGCGGCCACAGTGTTGAAGGCCACCTGCACGTCGTACAACTGGGTCGGGATACTCTGAAACGAAAGCAGCGAGACTGTTTGCTGGTGCAGCTCATCGAGTGCGGGCTTACCATACTCCGAAGCTGGCTCCAGCACGGTCACTGACACCTGGCGAATAGCCCCGGCTCGCTGCAAACGCTCTAACAGCAAGGCGAGCACCAATGCGGCTGGGTGGGCGGAAACGATGGCCGGCGTATGCAGATTCGGCGCGCTGGCTACGGCTGTTTCCCCCATCGCCTCCTGCAGCCACGGGGCGTACACCAGCACACCGGCCTGGCCCTCTAACCCGGCGGAAAGATCGACGATGCTGGAACCGGCGCGCTGCGCGGCTTGCCAATGCCGGCGGCTTAATTCCGCTGACCCGCAGAAGAAGGTGAAATCGATGCGCTCAAAGGAGTCGGGCGTGATGGGCTGGATAAAGGTCATCTCATCGCCCACCACTTCCAGCTGCCCTAAGGCCTCCTGATCGTCCATCAGCAGGAATTCCGCAGATGCAAAGCTTGATTCGGCGAGTGCTTCATTGAGCTGTTTGCCGCGAATGGAAGCGGCGCCAACAATCGCGATACGGTAGCTGGGGGTCATCGATCTACGTGCCTGCTCACGGATGGACTGGCGGTTGGGATGGCGGGTGTGAAGGGGGTTCGGCCAGCGCCACGGCTTCGGGGGTCATCCTCCGTCGGTGGCGGCGCTGCCAGGAGTACGCTGCACGAGCGAAGATGCCGGAAAACATGTAGCAGAACGCAATCAGGAAAAGGACAATTTGCGAGAACACCACCGTGGCATAGATCGCCAATCCCACAACCACGATGCGATGAAAGGGATGACGAGCGGCCAGGTCGATCTCTTTTCCGCTCCAGAAACGCCAGGTACTGACCATCAACAGTCCAACGATAAAGACCAGGGTCATCCACATGATGGCGACGCGCCAGTTGGGCACGGGTGTTCCGGAAAAGAAATGGACGACCGCGGCAATCACACCGGCGGCTGCGGGGATCGGCATGCCCACAAAGTATTTTCGGCCGGGTCGGCCGGGATTCTTGGGTAACGGGTTGGCGCCGATGTTGAAGCGCGCTAGCCGCCCAGCCCCGCAGAGCAGAAACAGAAAACAGACGAATGCGCCCCATTGCACCACGTGCTGCCTTCGAACAGGATCCATGGCCATGGGAAGCGACTGGAACCCCCAGGTAAAGGCCAGCAGACTGGGAGCCACGCCGAAGGTAATTACGTCGGCAAGAGAATCGAGCTCTTTGCCGAAGTCGCTGGTGGTCTTGGTCATCCGCGCGATGCGGCCATCGAGAGCATCAAAAGGAATCGCGAAGCCGATGGCCAGGGCGGCGTAGTTGAAATGCCGCGGCTCCTGCACCGACCCCTGCAGGCTTTGGGTAATGGCGAAGTAACCGGCCGCGATATTGCCCGAGGTGAAGAGCGAGGGAATGATGTACATGCCACGGCGCAAGCGGCCCTTTCTCTTGCGGTCGGGCATTCCAGGGATTTCGCGCCTCAAGCAAAACTCTCCTGCAACACGTCGAGTGATGGCTCGTCCTGCGGCGGATGGATATCGGCCAGAATGGAGGCGCCTCCCTTGACCCGCTGTCCCAGAGCCACCCGGACGTGCGCATGGCCAGGCAAAAGGACGTCGACGCGGGAGCCGAACTTAATCAGACCGACGCGTTCACCGCGCTCCACAAAGTCGCCTACCTTAAAGCGAAAGACGATGCGGCGCGCGAGCAGTCCGGCAATCTGCTTAAAGCTCACATCGAACTCATCGCCTTGCACCATCACTAAATTCTGCTCATTTTTTTCTGCCGACTCGGGGTTGAGGGCATTGAGGTACTTGCCTTTCTGATACCGAACCTCGCGCACCGTGCCGGCGATGGGCGAGCGATTGACATGGACATCGAAGACACTGAGAAAGATGCTCAAGCGAATGCGCTCTCCGTCCGGCGTTTGGATGCGGGCAACCTCGGTGATCTTGCCATCGGCCGGCGAAACCACCAAGCCCGCCTCGATAGGCACGGGGCGATTGGGATCGCGAAAAAACCACAGGAAAAAGCATGCCAGCAAAATAGGCACCACTGCCCAGGTCCAACTCCCGGTTACCAGCGAGACCAGAACGGCAGCAGCAATAAACCCCAAACCATAAAAGTATCCGTCACGCACCATGGTTGCGATCAAACCCTTGGAGAATTATAGAGGTACGGGGCTCAGAGGAAGCAATGGCGCATGTAACACGAGCGCGTCTTCCACGGGAGCCGAATAGTAGGCACGGCGGACCCCTGCGGGGCTAAAGCCGTGGCGACGGTAAAGAGCGTGGGCAGCGGTATTCGATGCCCTCACCTCCAGCCGGATGGTCGACGCTCCAGCGTCGGCCGCCCAAGCCATGCAAGCTCCCAGCAGGCGGTTCCCGATACCTTGACGGCGATACTCCGGTTGCACAAACAGGCCTTCCACATCGGCCGTGGCCTCATGGCGCAACCAGCGGGTTACGGCAAAACCGGCGAGCTTGCCGCCGCTCTCCGCTACCAGCCCGCAGCGTAGCAATGTGTCTGAGGGCGTCGCGAGCAGTATCTGTTCGTAGTCGCGGCGATTCCAGTGGGGGGCCTCCACAGAGTCCGCGGCCATCACCAGCACGCTATCGAGATCCTGCGCCGCCAGGGCGCGTACACAGAAAATCACGCGCCTGCCTTGGCCGCACGCAATACCTCAGCATCCGAACGGCGGAGATAGTTTGCGTCCAGAGTTTCCGGATCGTCAAAGTCTCCCGCGCGAAAGCGGCCTAAAGCGAAGTGAAGCGCTTCGGCAGCGCCGGGAGGTTGCACGTAGACCGGACCGCAGAGGGCCAGGGCAGAACAAGCACTGCTGGAGACATCATCGGCGCGGCTCTCATCGCAAACCAGCACCCCTGCTCCGGGTTGCTGTGCGGCCGCGACCGTCTCCTCCCCGCTCAAAAGCATTTCGCCCAGGTTCTTGCCGTTACGGTATTCGCCGACGTAGTACTCCCCGCGGCCCGCATCGATCGCTGCCAGCACGTGAGGCAGACCACTTGCATTGGCAAGCAAGGCCAAACGTGAAACAGCAATGAGGGGAATGCCGGCTCCTTCGGCCAACCCTTTGGCCGTACTGAGGCCTACGCGAATGCCGGTAAAGCTGCCCGGCCCGTTGACCACCACGATGGCCTCGACATCCCGCAACGTCGCCTGCCGGCTTTCGAGCAGCGCAGCCACCTCGGGAACCAGGCGCGCCGAATAGGTGCGCACCGCAAGCTCGGCCGTCGCAATAATCCGGACCTCATTCTTGTCGAGCTGCGCCGAGAGCGACGCTGGCCGTGTTACCACAGGTATTCAAAGATAGAAGCATGGGCCCTTAAACCGCGGAAATAGGATCCTGGCAGATTTCCAGCAACACGCCGTTCGACGCGGATGGGTCAACCAGAAAATGAAGCCGCCCTCCGGTTCCGATTTCAATTTCATCG
This sequence comes from uncultured Acidobacteriaceae bacterium, assembly GCA_963838445.1. GTDB lineage: Bacteria > Acidobacteriota > Terriglobia > Terriglobales > Acidobacteriaceae > PALSA-350. Next base: position 208,894 of record CAWIRT010000046.1, on the reverse strand, counting down.
GAGAGCAGCCGGACGCCGGCTTGCTTCATCTCTTCGAAGGTGCTCGAAATGTCGTCCACGTGGAGCGCCAGGTGGTGCAGGCCTTCGCCGTGTTGCTCCAGAAACTTGCCCAACGGTGTTGTCGTATCCAAAGGTTCGAGTAACCGGAGACGGCTGTCTCCCAGCGGAATCATCACACTGCGCACACGTTCGTCGTCCTCTTCGTCCTTCAGCACGGTGAGCCCGAGTGCCTGATAGAAGCGCTGGGCCTGCTCAATACTCCTGACCGCAATGCCCAGGTGGTCGATCTTTGCCATCTTTCTTCTCCTAACGCTGCATAAGTTGTTCCACCAGGCGCAGCGCAAGCTGGTAGGGATCCTGTTGTCTCAGCACTACCTGGCGGCCAATCTTCGCCAGTTCCTGGTCGGTCAGACCATGGCCGCGCATTTCGCGCAGCAGTTCATGGCGCACCATTTCCATCACCCGCATCCGCCAGTGGGCTTCTCTCCGGGCGCTCAGCCTTCCCTCCTGGGCCAGCCAGGACCAGAACTGGTCCAATGCCTGGTCCAGTTCTTCGATGCCGGCGCCGGTGGTAGCGATGGTTCGGATTACGGGTGGAATCCAGCTGCCGTGTTCCGCCGCCAACGACTGCATCGATCGCACTTCTTTTTCTACCCGATCGGCGCCGTCTCGATCGCTCTTGTTAACCACGAAGATATCGGCTATCTCCATAATGCCAGCCTTTAGGCTCTGCACGTCGTCGCCCATGCCTGGCACCAGGATCACGACGGTCACGTCGGCCAGGCGGGCAATGTCGATTTCATCCTGGCCGACACCCACCGTCTCCAGCAGCAGGCGCTGCTTGCCACTGGCTTCGATGACGGCGGCGACATCTGCCGAGGAACGGGCGAGGCCACCCAGGGCGCCGCGGGTGGCCATGCTCCGCATGTAGAAGCCGGGGTCAGTGTCGTGTTCCCGCATGCGGATGCGATCGCCCAGGATGGCTCCGCCGGTGAAGGGGCTGGTGGGATCGACGGCGACGACACCTACGGTCGTCTGTTGGGCACGATATCGGCGCGCCAGCCCGTCGACCAGCGTGCTCTTACCGGCGCCGGGGGAGCCGGTGATGCCAATGCGCATTGCGGAGCCGGTGTAAGGAAAGCAGCAGGAAAGAATCTGCCGGGCAGACGGCGCGTCATTTTCCACCAGCGAAACGGCCCGCGCCAACGCGCGTACATCTCCCTGGCGCAGGCGCGCGACCAGTTCCGTCACTTCTGTCGCGCCTACGCTGGTGTCGTTCTTCATCCCTTTCGATCATACGATTGGGTCGCTTCGCTGCTCTGAAGCTTCGGCAGAATGAGGGTCGAGTACAGCGAAAGAACCAAGGACAAGGCACCATAAGCGCTAACTTGTTTGGAATGTTTTTCTTCAAAACTGCCACAAAATCGTCATCCTGAGAGCCTGTGACTTTTTCGATCTTTTCCGAAGCCCGCATACAAGATCTTGCTGCGGTACCCACGTGATGTTCAGAAGTGGCAATTGCCCGGGTCCGCAACCTCTATACGACGCTCAGCATCGGCCGGAATGAACTGGACAGCAATGGTTTTGGCCTCGACGGGGCCTTCGTTCCGGAGGATGTGCACGTGGTCACCACCGGGATCGACAAACGCCATCCCTGTTTTGTAGACGTGTGGCTTGCAGGCAGGATCGTGCCCTTCATAATCCGTCACCGATCCGGCGGTGACGATGATCAGGCTATGCCCAGGGTGCGAGTGCCAGCCGGTATTTCCGCCGGGCGACCAGACATTGCTTTGCACGTACATGTCTGACAATCCCTTTGTCTCTTGCAGCGACAACCAGAGTTGCTCGTTCCCCTCTGCCTTCATGCCGTGCGGAAAAGAATCGAAGACTTTAATTTCGCCAAACCGGCCCATAGCGAGCATGGTGGTGTTGTACCCTTCGGCCGTAGTGGCCAGGGTACTTCCGGGACGATAGAGAGCCGTACCCGCGAGTGTGGCAGTGAACAACGCCAGGCACGCCAGTCTCCTTCGCATGTCGACCTCCACTTCTCGTCGGTTCCCCGATCTTGTTACGGAATGGAAGGGATGGGGACGGTGCTCTCCGAAAATCGTCCGCCCCCTGCGTCTACCTTGGTTAGTCAACCCTTTGCACTACCCCTGGGAGGGCTTCGGCTCCAAAATGCATGGAACCCGGGGCTGCGAACGTGAGGGTGATGTTGGAGTATTCGACATCTTTTCCACCCGTGATTTCGATCACGACAGCCGATGGCTCGATGGTGGCGGGCGCGGGGCCTCCATTGAGGGTAAACGTGGCCATGCCGTTTACGCGAAATCCGTTGGCAATCGGGGTGACCTCGGCATCGACCAGGGTGATGTGGTGGGTGTGGGCGCCCCTGGCGTTGGGATCAAAGTTCCCGCTGTTTTTGGTCAAGACCCAACCGTCTGACAGTTCCATGTTGAGTTCCGCGGAAAAGTCCGCCTTGGCTACGTCACAGTTCCACTTCAAGGACCATGGGCCTCGAATCTCATACGGACCAGTGGCCGACGTTTGCGGCGAATAGGCGTTGATGAACCCGCTGAATGTTTTACGTTTGGGTGTTTCCGCCAAGGCAGCGACGCCTACCGCCAGGACCATCAGGATCGCGATGGTTCGCGCGGTCCGCTCGAAAGCTTTGCTTTTCATGAAGATCTCCAAAATTTGGGATTCGCGCCCCGCAGTTTTTCACAAGCTGATGAGACGCTGGGTCAAGATCGAACGGGTTGGCGGGTAGGGTCAAAGGGCAATGCGCAGAATCGCGGTTATACCTTCACTTGCCGTCGAATGCCGCGTTTTGCCGTGCCTTCGACAGCAAAGGCACGCTACAATTTGGTTCCCCGAGTTCATCACAAATGGGACCAAGCAGGAGAGGGCGATGGGCGAACTATCCCCTGGCACACTGCCCTCGGTAAGAGGAGGGCCGGAAGATCGCCTGGACTCGTGGAAAGAAATCGCAGCCTACTTCAACCGCGACGTGACGACTGTCCAACGCTGGGAAAAGCGGGAGGCGATGCCCGTTCACCGGCACCTGCACGACAGGATGGGATCGGTTTACGCTTTCCGGACCGAGTTGGATACCTGGTCTCGGGGCAGGAATCTTCGCGGAGCGCAGGAGAACGGGAGCGTTGCCACTGCCCCCGATCCCCCTGCACCCTTGCCGCAGCCGGAGAGACCGGCCTTTCTCACCAGATGGAGGTTGGTCCTGCTGCTGGCCTTGGCGGCAGCGACGCTGGCGATCGGCGCCGGCTTCTGGTTGCAGAGGACGGAGTACTTCTGGCGAAACCCGATCGCCGACTCACGATTCCAGACGGTCACAGACTTCGACGGGGTGAAGCAGGCGGCCGCGGTGTCGCGCGACGGTCATTTCATCGCCTTTCTGTCGGACCGGGACGGACCGAAGGACGTTTGGGTTACGCAAGTCGGTTCGGGTCAATTCCACAACTTAACCCACGGCGCCGTGCCGGAACTGGTGAACCCATCGATCCGTACGCTGGGATTCTCGCCCGACGGGTCGGTGGTCACCTTTTGGGTTCGCAGGCAGGAAGGCTCGGGCGCGGGTGACATCAGCATCTGGGCGGTGCCAACGCTGGGCGGACAGCCGAAGCCATACCTCGAAGGAGTAGCTGAGTTCGACTGGTCGCCGGACGGCTCGCGGCTCGCCTACCACACGCCCGGACCCGGAGATCCGCTGTTCGTTTCCGATGGCGCCCGGCGACCGGGGGGCCGGCCTATCTACACTGCGCCGGCCGGACTCCACTCGCACTTTCCCTTGTGGTCGCCCGACGCCAGATTCATCTACTTCGTCCAGGGCGGACTCCCGGACAAACTGGACATCTGGCGTATCCCTTCGGCCGGGGGAACCCCGGAACGGATCACGGCGCACAATGCATACGTAAGCCACCCCGTCGTATTGGACCGGCACACACTGATGTATCTTGCCAGCGACGCCGATGGCTCGGGGCCGTGGCTTCATAGCGTAGACGTCGACCACCGCATTTCGCACCGGTTGACCCCGCGCCTCGACCGATTTACGTCGCTGGCGGCCAGCGCCGACGGACGCCGGCTGGTCGCCACCCTCGCAAGTTCAAAGACCACACTCTGGCGGTTTCAGATCCCGGGTTCACTCAATAAGGTGTCGGCAGCGGATCCGATATCGCTCACCACCAGCACGGCATTCTCCCCGCGGCTCGGGCAAAACTACCTTTTATATGTTTCTACGACCGGCACGGGCGCGAGTATCTGGAAGTTCGCCAACGGAAGCAGCACCGAGTTATGGAACGGTGAGGAAGCGCGAGTGCTGGGCGGCCCCGCAATCTCTCCCGATGGACGTCTTCTCGCATTCTCGGTCAGCCAACACGGACAGACCCTCTTGTTCGTGATGCAACCCGACGGCACGAACGCGCGCATCGTGGCCGATTCGCTCAAGTTGCAAGGCGCTCCGGCATGGGCACCCGACGGGCAATCGATCACCGCAGCGGCGGACGATCACGGCGTTCCCCACCTCTTTCGCGTACCAATCGACGGTCGCTCCCCCACTGTTCTGATCCGGGAGTATTCGCTGGAGCCCGCGTGGGCGCCCGACGGGCGCTATGTTGTTTATTCGGGACCCGACATTGGCACCACGCTGAATCTGAAAGCGGTCAGTCCCGAAGGCACGCCGCATCCCTTGCCGCCCCTGCAACTCACGCGCGGGGCTCGGCGCGTGGTCTTCTTGCCTGGAGGAAAGTCATTCTTGGTCTTGCGGGGAGAGATCCAGCACAAGGATCTCTGGCTCGTCGACCTGGACACGGGCACGGAGCGGCAGTTGACGGATCTTCCTTCCGACTTCGATGTTCGCGATTTCGACCTCTCCCCAGACGGCGGGGAAGTTGTCCTGGAACGAATCCAGGAGCGTTCCGATGTGGTGATGCTGGATCTTCCGCGACCGTGATGATTTTGTAGCAGTCGCCGTTCTATCAAGGTGCAAGCACGATCTTGCCACGCGTGTGACGCTGCTCGAGTTCTCGATAGGCATCGCGAACCTCGGCCAGCGGATAGACCTTAGCGATCGGGATCTCAAGCCGACCGGCGGCGAGCAGTCCGGCGAGTTGCCCGAGCACCTCGGCAGTCGCGGCGACCTGGTTACCTTCAGCCTTCACGCCATATTTGGCCGCGGCCGCGAAATCGATGATGGTGTCGATTCGATTCGGAGCAACGCCCAACTTGAGCGCCAGCTCGACATACCCGCCGCCGAAGGTGTCAATGAAGGCATCGACTTTTCCGCCGGACGCGGCGCGGATTCGATCTTCCACACCATCACCGTAGGTGACAGGAATTATGCCGTGGTCGCTGAGCCACTTGTGATTCGCCTCGCTGGCCAGGCCGATGACTTTGGCTCCAGCATTTCTGGCCAACTGCACGGCGATTGAGCCCACTCCACCCACGGCGCCGGAGACGACGACGGTGTCACCCGGGCTCAGGGCGACGCTGCGCACTGCGGCAAAAGCCGTGGTCCCAGCCACGAACAGGGCACCGGCCTGCTCCCACGAAACGTTTCCAGGGCGGGGCACGAGATTGCCGGAGTCGACGAGCACGAACTCGGCCTGGCTTGCCCTGTTCTCGGTGAATCCAATCACCTCATCCCCCACGCCAACATTCGTTACGCCGGGGCCGGCTTCCTCCACGATTCCTGCCAGATCGCTGCCTTGCCCTGATGGAAACGTCGCCGGCCAACGCTCGGCAAAGAGGCCTTTCCGGATCGATGGCCTCGCCCGGATTAATGCCCGCAGCCTTGACCCGGACAAGAACCTTCCCCGGCCCCGCACTGGGCCGTTCGACTTCGACCACCTGCAGCACTTCAATCCCTCCGTACTTATCGAATCTCACGGCACGCGGCATACGATGATTCCTCCGAAGTTAGTGAAACAGACGCATGGTCCATTAGACGCCCGCTGGCCACACTCCGATTCGCCAACATTCGTGACCGCTCGTTTGCTTGCATCTGCGGAACCGTCGAAGATTCAGCATCTAAAAAAATTGAGGAGACAGTCCCTGAATGAAGAGCCACACGGAATACCTTGTTTTCGAAACCAAAAAGCGCAGAGAGATGGTACACATCACCGACCAGGTGGAACGGGCTGTGCGCAAGAGCGGTGTGAAAGATGGGTTATGTTTTGTTTCGCCGATGCACATCACGGCTGCCATCTACGTGAACGATCTGGAGAGCGGACTGATCGAGGACATCGGTAAGTGGTTGGAGGAGCTTGCGCCGGCGCGGCCTGACTACAAGCATCACGAAACCGGCGAAGACAATGGTGACGCGCACTTGAAGTCCTTGCTCCTGCACCATGAAACCACGCTCCCGGTGACCAACGGCAAGCTGGACCTCGGGACATGGCAAAGGGTGTTCTACGCGGAGTTTGACGGGCAGCGGCCCAAACGAGTGATCGTGAAGGTGCTAGGAGTTGAGTGAAACAACGGATACAAGATTTGCAGACGATAACCCCTAAAAGAGCGTCCGTGAGAAGCGAAAAGAAGCCGCAGATCTCTCCACTGCGCTTCGCTCCGGTCGAGATGACAAATTTGCTACACGGAAATCGTCAATTATCCAGCGGATGCACAACCATGATGCCTGAACAAATTTGTCATCTCGCGCCGCGGGACCGGAGGAGTCATGGGCTTGCTGCGGTCCCCAAGGGCATAAAAAACGCCTCGGTCCAGCAACCCCTTTCCATGGAGGCCGCGCCCTTCCAATTGTCATCCCGTCGAAGCCGAGGGATCTGCAGTTCCGCGGACCCTTCCTGGAAATGTTTTACGACAAAGTTGTCGTGGCCTTTGGCTCACCAAAGCTGATGAAAATCAGCTGAAGGGGACGGCCTTCAGGCCGTCCATAACTGATTGCAAATCTATCCGGCTTTAGCCGCTGAGGGAGCGCTTTTAGTTCCTAATCCGCCCCTTAGGAAATGTTTTTCGCCAGCGCGCAACGCAGTGGAGAAACCTGCGTTCTCACGCACTCTTTAAAGGAAAATTGTCGGTTGAGGATAGAACGATTGCCTCTGAGACCAGACCCATCGAGGCCCGGAGGGCCGCCCGCTAAACTGTGCAGCCGGGGACATAGTTGACACTTTAGACCGGGCACATGGTTCACACTTTTCGCTCTATTAGAGAGTAACTCGTCTACAGTTATCGACGAGAATGTTTAAGTTTTGATGGTTTACCAGCCGCAGTTTTGAATTGGAATGTGGAAATCTCACCGTATTCTGTGAGATTTCCAAAAGCCGGTTGGAAGGTGGGAAAGCGTCTTTTTGCTTTTCCCACCTTTCCACCGCCCTGTCATTTCCATTCCTTTTGCTGCCTTTTAGGCTGCCGGCTATAGGGTGAATCGCTCGCTCGTAGCTGTCCAACAAGGCGATGGGAAAGCTGGCGAAATACACCAGCCAGTGGTCGTCTTCAATCAACTCCAGTCCGATTCGTTCTCTGGCGTAGCGCTTCGCTGATAAAGACGTTGTGGCCCTTCCACTTGAACTGCCCTGAGGCGCGTACGCGCTCGCACTTCCAGGCCGCTGGTCATACTCCGGCTCCGGTAGCTTTTCCGCATACGGGCGAGGCGATTCGTGCATAACAGCACGCCGGAGTCTTCATCGCTAAAGCCTCGTGCGGCCGCTGCTCGTTAAAAATCAGCTGAAACTATTAAACTATTCTTGTTGTGCGCGTCTATGAGCTGCCGCCGACGCGTCGTCTCCGCCTTCAGCGTGCGATGCATCCGTTCATAGCGGCCGTTCTGTTCTGTATACCCCAATCTGCTCCGTACTATGCCCAGCTTCATCCAAACAATGACAGCAAAGACAAGCCGGCGATGGCTTTGCTGGCAAAGCGTCGTCCGTTATCCGTGCGTATGCCGCCGCAACCATACTCGCTAAACGCCGCTTCAAAAATGTCTTGCACCTGCGCCGTGTTCGTCTTTTCCACCACCTGGCAGCGCAGCAGATAACGTCTTACCGTATCCGTGATCGTCAAAGTATCAATGCGCTGATCGTCCAGCGTCCTTAACCAACCCTTGAAATCAGCACACCACAATTCATTCCGTGCACTTACTCTGCTCAAACTTATGCGTTGTACAGAGTATTTTGCGCACCTTGCGCGCCTTATCGCCAAACCTTCCCTTTTCAGCAGCGCACCCACCGTGCTCCCCGCCTGCCATCGTACTCTTCCGCTGCTTCGCTGCTAAACTAATCAGAAGCTTACGCTTACCCCAGCTCCTATGTTGCCCGCGCAACCCCAGCAACTGCTCCTTCAATCCGAACGCTCAGTTTCATTGCCATAGCGAGCCCGCGCTCCTCTTCTGTCTTCCAGACCAACATTTCCTTCCTCTGCTACTTGCAATCCACTTATAACCGCTCTCGCTCGAGATCTCTTAGATCCCTCACAACTCCGATATCGTCCAATCTCCAGTTCTCATACTCCCTCACAAACTTCTTCCGCTGATCCAATACACCACATCGCTTTCCAGGCCATGTCTTCTTCTAACAGACCTTGGTTCGGAAAACTTCACCATTCCCTCTATTCTTCACCATGTGCCCGTTCTACTAAACGTCAGCCCAGCCCGGAAGGGCTGGGTTGGATCCCCATCACGATCCCGAGCGCCAGAGGCGCGGCACTCATCTTCTCCTCAACGTCACCCACCCCAAGGCTCAAGTTACAGGCGCGGTCTACGCTGTTTCCGCTCGAGACCACTGTCCCCTTGAGCCTCTTCCGTGCCGGTGTCGAGAGCAGGCTGTAGATCTGGCGGTAACATTCCATGCCGCGGGGTACCACACACAGGACACGCTTCGGCCTTCAGGGTAATCTCTGCTCCACAGCAAGCACAAAAAGCCGCCATGTTCTTTACTCTCCCAAATGGATCTTTGCTTTTTTGATGAACAAGGGCCCCGCGAAGATTCAATACGGGGCAATGCCGGCTGGGCGCGCAAGACCCTTCGCCCGGTATACAGCGCAATCGAAAATGCTGTAGTCTTCCGATGCAAATGACCTGCCAGTTCCGGTCGGAAATGAGACTCGATGCGATTCTTGGCTCCTGGATTGTCGGTTCGTCAGCCCCTGCTTTTAGCCGTTTTTCTTCATCTCGACTGTTCCTTTGCGCGCGGCCGGCTCAAGCCGCATCTGCTTACGTACGGGTGAGCCAGGTTGGCTATGAGGCCGGCGAATCCGGGGCCCGGGCTTATCTCATGTCCACCGCTGCCGAGACGGGCGCCACGTTCAAAGTTGTGGCTGCCGATGGGACGACCGCATACACAGGAAAGGTCGGAGCGCTCCTGGGCACCTGGGCAAATACTAAGAAACTCACGTACCAGGTCTACGCGCTTGACTTTATCGTGGGCCGCGGCCGCAGCTATTCGATTTTTGTCACCGGACCGGTAAGCGCCCATTCCCCTAAATTTGCTGTCGACCGCCCAGATGTTCTTTACCCAGGATTGCTGGTCAATTCGCTTTTTTTCTACCAGACGGAAAGGGACGGGCCAGACTTCATCCCCAATGCACTGCGCACGGCGCCCGGACACCTGAAGGACAAGAACGCTGAGCTTTACCTGACTCCTCCGCTCGATGACAACGACGACATCAACAACGTACCTCCGGCAAAGCCGCTCAAATCGGCCGGATCTACCGAACGTCGATGCCAGCGGTGGTTGGTGGGACGCGGGAGACTATGAGAAGTATGTGCAGACTGTGAGCTATACGACGGCCCTTATGGAGATCGGGGTGCGCGACTTTGCCAACCAGATGGGACCGGGCGCGAAGCTTTACCCACCGGCGCCTCCCAATTCGATCTCTTACGCGGGCGATAGTGGTGCCGGCGCACCGCAGTCAGCGGACTTCAGCGCCGAGGCAAAATTCGGCATTGAGTGGCTGCTGAAGATGTGGAGTCATTCCTCGCAGGCTTTCGCCTACCAGGTGGACAACACCCAGGAATGGAATTATTACGGAGCGGGCAACTCCTGCTTCGGCTGCCGGCAATTGCGGGGGGACTTACAACTCGCCCTATTGCCTGATTACCGAGTACGACATTTGGACGCTGCCCCAGGCGGCCGATAACTTCCAACAAGCGGGGGATCCTAAACCCTGCGATCCGCTGACGACCTTCTATATCTGTAACCGTCCGGTGTATGTTGGCCAGCCGCAGGCCTTGATCAGTCCCAATCTTGCTGGGCGGTTGGCCGCCAGCTTCGCAGTTTGCTATCAACTCAACCGCAAGCAGGATCCCGCGCTTGCCAATCAGTGTCTAAAGGCGGGCGAAGAGGTGTTCGCACGCGCGGATACTCATTATGCCGACCCGGCCCCCTCGGTCGACGCGGGATCCTGTCCCAGCTGTTTGCTCACCATCGCTCCCTTTGACGGATATCCTGAAACTGTTTGGGACGACGACATGGAGCTGGGCGCTACCGAACTCTACTTTGCCCTTCGCTCCGCTGAAGGCGAGCCGCCTTCCGGATTGCCGAATACCGACCCCAAGGTGTATTTGCAACTAGCAGCGCAGTTTGCCAAGAGTTACATTACGAATGTTTATGATCCGGGGTATAGCGACACGCTGAATCTCTACGACGTAAGCGGGCTCGCCCACTTCGAGCTCTACCGCGCACTCGAGCTCGCGGGAAATCCGGTGGGGTTGGCGGTTTCGCAAAGGTGATCGGGAAACAACTCCTCGCCCAGGTGGATGCGGCGATTACACAGGCTAAATCGGATCCATGGGGCTTCGGATTTCCGTGGGCCGCAGGCGATACCACTTCGCACGGCGCAGGCCTCTCCGTCATGGCGAGCGAGGCTTACGGACTAAGTGGCGATGCGCGTTACAACCTGTATGCGCGGCGTTGGTTAGCCAATATCCTGGGAACAAATTCCTGGGGCTCGTCGTTCATCGTAGGCGATGGAAGCACCTTTCCCAATTGCATTCAACATCAGGTTGCGAACCTTGCAGGGGCGCTGGATGGGACTGCAGGCGGAACGCCCATCCTCTGGGGTGCGGCTACCGAGGGGCCAAACAGTTACACGACGTCCGGCGTGGTTGGGGGCATGATCCTTTGCCCCGCCAATGGGGTCGATACTTTTCAAAAATTCAACGGAAACAGCGGGACCTATGACCCGTCGCAAACTGCGCTCTTCCAGGACAATGTGCAGTCCTACAGCACAACGGAACCGGCCATTGACCTTACGGCAACTTCGTTTTTGATGTGGTCGTGGAGAATGGCCCTGCAACCGAACCCGTGACGACTGGCAGCCGAACTGGAAATCCCCCCTCCCCTTTTTCGTCCAAAGTGCCGAGGCCTGCGTCGGCAGCAATCGAAGGGTGCCCCAGCCTGCCCCGCCGTGCCCCGGCATGCCGTGGGGTCTCGCGTTTGAGACCTGGGATCCATGCAACTGTCCCGGCTTGCCGTGGACCAATCCTCTATGGAAACCCCCCTTCCCCTTTGTCAACCCGAGAGGGTGTGACTTTTTCGATCTTCTCGTGTTTTTGCACCCGACCAGATGTTTTTCAATCCCTCCGAAAAGGTGTCATCCTGAGAGCCTGTGACTTTTTCGATCTTTTCGTGTTTTCTGCGTAGCCAACCGGATGCTTTTCACCTCCCACAAAGCCGTCATCCTGAGCGAAGCGCCGCGCGGATCTATCGCATAACGGACGGCCTTTGGCGCGCAGTCGAAGGACCTCGGTGAAGCTTGTTGCAGATGCTCTTCCGAGCTTTCCAGCTACAAACTACAGGCCAAATCAAAAAAGTCACAAGCTCTGAGCGAAGCGCCTCGCAGATCTACGGCATATCAGAGGGTTTTATGGCGCGGAGTCGAAGGACCCCGGCGATGCTTGTTGGCAGATGCTCTTCGGAGCTTTCCGGCCACAAACTACAGGGAAATTGAAAAAGTCACAGACTCCGAGCGCAGCCGACCTGTCTCGGCATGCCGTGGAGGGATCTGCAGTTCTCCTTGCCTCGTCACCAAGCCTCCCTCAGCAACCACTCTCCCCTTCGTCCTTACGGACCGGCTATATTTTCGCTTGACTTTTATGAAGTAGAATACTACATAGTATGTTCTGGAGACCTCTTAAGGCAGGATGAGAGAAGCCACCGCTTGCTTATAACAGGCACACACATGAGCCATCCGGCGGGTGGGATTTCTGCAGCAGTGGCGGTATCCAATTTTTCACTAAGGAAAATGCAAAAATAATGAGCGATTTTGCTGCCCTGTCCGTCTAAGCTGTGAATTCCCAGGAAGATTGCGACGTGAGGCGAAGCGTAAGTCAACACCGGATTTGACCGACGATATATTAATGGTGTTGCGTTGACAGGAGCATGGTTGCATGCAGGTACCTCTTGTTGAGCCGAGCACTGAACCCTCGCCCGCCTTGGAACCAACCGAAGAACAAAAAGGTTGGTGGCACAAGAGACGTTGGCTGGTACTTATCGCCGCACTGGTGTTGTGTACCCTGGCCACATCTCTGTGGCTGAACAGACACAAGAAGACGCCCGCCTCCGGCAACGTCGTATCCTCTTCCCCTACTGACACCCATGGAATGTTGCGCCTGAAGGGTACGACGCAAGCAGTCCGGACACGCGCGATCCAAGCCCCACTTCTTGCTGGAGACAAGGAAGGCACGCTCACGATCACTAACTTGCGACCAGCCGGGTCGAGTGTGAAGCAAGGAGACATTCTGGTCGAGTTTGATCGCCAGGCACAACTGCGCGACTCCCTGGACAAACAAGCGCAAAACAGCAAACTGGCTGATGACGTGTTGCAGGAAGAAGCCAAAGAAGATGCGGCTCGGGCCAAGGACGAGACCGAAATCAGGGTGGCCGAAGGCGATCTGGCCAAAGCAGAACTGGAGATGCAAAAGGTCGAGTTGCTGTCGCGGATCGATGCCGAGAAAGCTCGGGAAACCCTGGACGAAGCCAAAGCGACGCTGGATCAACTAAAAGAAACATTCGGCCTGAAGCGAAAGACGGCAGCGGCCTCCATTCGTATCCTTGAAATCCAACGGGATCGCGCCCGCGAAACCATGTTGCATGCCCAGGCAAATGCGGCCCTGATGCAGGTTCATTCCCCCATCAGCGGAATTGTGGTTCTCAACACCATCTGGAAGCAGGGAAATATCGGAGAAGTGCAGGAAGGCGATCAAGTGCGGCCGGGCGTGCCTTTCATGCAGGTCGTCGACCCTTCGGAGATGGAAGTGCAGGTTCCGGTCAATCAGCAGGATGTGCTGGCGCTTCACGACGGGCAAAAAGCGCGGATGCATCTGGATGCTTATCCCGACCTTGTGTGTCCTGCACAGTTGGAAGTGATCGACCCTATGGGAAGGACCGGAGATTTTTCTCAAAAGGTGCGCACCTTTTCGGCCACCTGGTCCATTATGTGCACCGATCCCAGGCTGCTGCCCGGCCTTTCAGCGGCGGTCGATACTGTGCCCGCGGGCGGCACCAACCTGGCCGGGAATGCACGATGAGGTATCAGGACGTGCTTAAGCGGCGCAAGGCCATGATCGTGGCCGCCATCTTATTGGTGAGTAGTGCCGCCATCTTTGGACTGGTACACCTCTCCAATCGCTCCTCGACGATTCCCGCCTTCGAGGTAAAACGAGAAGAGTTCGTCGACAGCGTTCAGTTTCGAGGCGAAGTGAAGGCGATGAAGTCGCTGACTATTTCCGCTCCGGCCGAGGCGGGAGAACTGCAGATCCTCAAGATCGCAACCAGTGGCGTCGATGTGAAGAAGGGCGAGTTGATCGTCGAGTTCGACAAATCGAAGACGGAGCAGGATTTGGCGAAGGATGGATCGGCCCTCAAATCGGCCCAGGCAGCAATCGACCAGGTGCGGGCGCAATCGCGCCTGACCGAAGAAGAAGACATGACCGCGGTTACGAAGGCCCAATACGATGTGGAAGTGGCAAAGCTGGATGCCAGCAAGCAGGAGATCGTATCGAAAATCGAAGGAGCCGAAGCGAACCTGAAAGTGGCCAATGCGCAGCAGAAGCTGCACGAGGTGGAAGCCAAGCTGAAGTCGGATCGCGCAGTGATCCACGCAAACGTTGATAGCAAATTGGACGCGAGTAAAAAAGCGGCCTATGACCTGGACCGTGCCGCAGCGGTCGCTGGCAACCATGACCTTGGTCGCGCCAGCCAGCGGGCTGGTCAACCTGGTATCGGTTTGGCATGTGGGTAACATGGCTCCGTTCAAGCCGGGGGAGAGGGTCTGGGCGGGGGCGCCGATCGCCGAACTACCGGATGTTTCCACTTTGCGGGTCTCGGCACGCGTGGACGAAGCGGAGCGCGGCCGTCTGGCAGCCCACCAATCCGCGACCGTTCAACTGGATGCGATTCCAGAGCGGCAGTTTAGCGGCAAGCTGGAACAGATCGGCACCATCGCCACGATGGATTTCTCAGCAGGCTGGCCAATACCCAGAGATTTTGATCTCCAGATCGCTCTTGATCAGAAAGATCCGCGCCTCAAGCCCGGCATGACCGCGCAGATCACCGTAATCGTTGACCGGATTCCGAATGCAATTGCCATTCCGGTGCAAGCCTCTTTTCAGAGATCTGGACAGACCGTGGCTTATGTTGTGGATGGATCGAAATATCGGGAACAGCCCATCGAGGTTGGCCGCAGAAGCCGCGATCGCATTCTAGTCTCCAGCGGCTTACGCCCTGGAGATCGAGTGGCACTGCAGGATCCGTTGGCGAAAGATGCCACGGTCAAGGAGTGAGGAGTCACGATGAAGCTGAAGCCCCTTACCCGCTGGTCAGCCCTCGCGGCAATTCTTACAGTGGTCATCCTGATCGGATTTGCACTCAGCCGGTCCCACCTCGCCATCGCAAGCGATGGCATTCCCCTTACCCAGGTTAAGCGCGGCGACCTGGAGCTTAAAGTACATGCCAACGGCGAACTCGACGCGAAGCATACGATGATGCTCACTGCGCCCGCTGTTGGCGGAGGCGCGCTGCAGATCACTCGGCTGCTAGCTGGCCGTTTACCGGTAAAGAAGGGGGACGTGGTTATCGAGTTCGATCCCAGCGAACAGCGCTACAAGCTGGAACAGAGCCGCTCGGAGCTATTGCAGGCGGAGCAGGAGATCACCAAGGCAAAGGCAGATGCCGCCGTGCTTAAGGCCCAGGATAAAGTGGCACTGCTCAAGGCCCGCTACGATGTGAGAAAAGCAGAACTCGATGTGCAGAAGAAAGAGATCGTAAGCGCGATCGACGGGGCGAAAAATGATGCCGCCCTGAAGCAGGCAAAGCAGTTGTTGGCGGAGTTGGAAAGGGACATCGAATCGCACGACAAGTCAGGGCAAGCGTCCGTGTATCTAGCTCAGGAAAAATACAACAAGTCAAAACTGGAGATGGATCAGGCGCAGGAAAATATCGACAAGATGAGCGTCACTGCACCGATGGATGGACTGATTTCCATTCAAAAAAACATGGATGCTTCAGGGGGTTCTATTTTACCGGCATGTCGGTGCCGGATTACCATGCCGGCGACCAGGCGCAAGCCGGAAGCGCCATTGCCCAGGTAGTCGATCCAACAGAACTCGAAATGAAAGCAAAGATTGGCGAGCGCAACCGCAGCAACGTGAAGCAGGGTCAATCGGTAGAGGTAGTGTTTGATGCATTGCCCGGCCGAACATACCACGGCAAGGTAACGCAAGTGGGCGGCATGTCAACGCGTGAATTTTTCGAAGACGAGACCGGCGGCACGTTTGATGTGGCGATGCAGCTTTCGGATGCCGATGGACGTCTGCACCCGGGGATGACTGCGCAGCTCTTGTTTCTCGGTAATAACAGAAAAGAAGTGTTCTACGTTCCTCGCCAGGCACTGTTCCTCAAGGATGGCAAGCACGTCGTTTACGTGAAACGCGGCAAAGATTATGAGCAGCAGCCGATCGAGATCAAAGACGAAACGGAAAGTCGTGCAGTTATCGAGGGACTGAGCGCAGGAACTACGGTTGCCTTGATCGATCCAACGCTTCCACGGAAACCGGGAAGCCCCGGTTCCCCCGCAACGCCTGGTGGAGGAACGCCTTAGATGTCCAAAATACCGGGAAACACCTCGCCGCTCGTCAGAGGCTTCGATTTCGGCTACCAGCAATGGGTTCGGGATATACAGCTCGGCATACAGAACCTGATGCTTCACGGGCTTCGTTCCCTGTTGACCATGCTGGGCATGATCTTTGGAGTCGCGGCGGTGGTCGCTATGCTGTCGATCGGTGCCGGCGCCCGGCAGAAAGTGATGGCACTGATTGAACAGATGGGTGTGCGCAACCTTATCGTGGAGGCCAAGGAAACCACGGAGTGGCAGGCCCATCAAAAGATGCGCAAGATCTCTCCTGGCTTAACCCTTGAGGACTATCGCGTCATCCTTGATGACGTTGACGGCGTTCAAGCTTCGACACCCCGCAAGCGCGTGACCCCTTCCAAGACCATTCCAAAATCGCAGCAGGATGTGCCGGCCGTCTTCGGAGTGGAACCGCAGTACCAGCAAATTGCGGGCCTTCACCTGTTACGGGGTAAGTTCTTCGATCGCCAGGATGAAGAACAGGGCGCTTCTGTCTGCGTACTGGGCATTGCCGCCAGGTTCAACCTGTTTGGAGCGGCCGATCCGATCGGCCAATACGTAAAGGTGAACGAGCAATGGTTTCGCGTGATCGGCATTGTGAGTCCGCAACTGAGCGCGCAGACGGAGGTAGGCGGGCGTGCCCAGCGAAGACGCCAACAATGTCATCTATATTCCCTTCCAGGCGGCGATCCTGCGCCTCGAGGACAGCTACAGCGAAGTGCGGGATGAGATTGATGGCATTTATCTCAACCTGGGGGAGAACGTCGACATGACGGCGGCAGCACAGGTGGTCAGCGCCGTTCTGGATTCCTCCCATCATGGAGCCAACGACTTCAGCGTCATTGTCCCTGCCGAACTGCTCGCGGAGCAGCAACGCACGGAGCGTTTATTTAATGCCGTCATGGTGGCGATTGCGTCCATTTCTCTGTTCGTTGGCGGCATCGGAATCATGAACATCATGCTGGCCAGTATTCTCGAGCGCACGCGCGAGATTGGTCTTCGCCGCGCAGTCGGCGCGCAGCAATCCGACATCATTCGACAGTTTGTGGTCGAAGCCACCACGATCTCGTTGACCGGCGGAACGCTGGGAATCATTTTTGGCTTCATCCTGTCTCGCCTGATTGCCTGGCTGGCGGGGTGGTCGACGATTGTGACCGCAGGTTCGATCGCACTTGCTTTTCTCGTATCTATTAGCGTGGGGCTGGTTTTTGGGATTTATCCGGCGATGAAGGCGGCCCGCCTCGATCCGGTTGAAGCAATCCGCTATGAATAAGGACGGATTACGAAGGGCACGCCGCATTGAATAGATTTCGATAAATATTCCGGAGCGACACGATGGGTCCTTTCCGTATTGCAATGGTTTGTCTGCTTATGTCGATCTCCACTTTCGCGGCAGACGCACAATCACCTGAAAGTTATTCGGCGCTGCTGACACAACAGGTTAAATCCGGCAAAGCTTTCTCCCCCGGCACACGTGCAAGACTACGTGATCGATGGCAAATTACATCTTCGTCTTCAGGACGCGGTGCACCTGGCCCTTGAAAATAACAGCAATATTCGCATCGAGGAAGCGCAGGTGGAAGCGCAGAAGTTTACCCTGCTGGGCGCGTACAGGCCGTTTGATCCTTTGTTCCAAAGCAGCGCAAATGTGAATCGATTCTCCTATTCCGGTTATACGCAATTGCAAGGGGTGGGGGATACGAACAACGCTGCGCTGAACACGCTTAGTCAGACGGTGCAGGCGAGTTATACGCAGACGTTCACTGACGGGAACGAATATATTCGCAGGGTTTTCGAGCAATCGAAATTCCACCAACAGTGCTTTTTACTTTCTTAACCCTTACGTCAACTCGACGGTAACCCTGCAGTTTACTCAACCGCTGCTGCGCAATGCCGGACGTTTTGCCAATACTGGTCCTCTGATCATCGCTCGACGAGCTCTGCAGCAATCGCGCGCCAGCTTTGAGGCGCAAGTGAACGACGCTATCCTGCAGGTTGTGACCCAATACTGGGCAGTTGTCCAGGCACGCGGAAGCTTCGATGTTGAGCAGAGGTCGCTTGCGTTGGCTGAGAGTAGCTATCAACATGATAAGCGCGCCCTGGAACTCGGCGCTTTGCCACCGTTGGATATCTATCGCTCCCAATCGGAAGTGGCTGCTCGCCGCCTGCAGGCAATCCAAAGCGAATACGCTCTGAAGCAGACGCAGGAGGCGTTTCGTTTTACCATCGGTGTGGATCAGGATCCAACGTTGGCAGCGCTCGAGCTGGATCTGGTCGAGAAGCCGGAACCAGAAGGAGAGATTGAGACCATCGATGCGGTGGAGGTACTGAGAAAAGCCGCTCAGTGCACGTCCGGAGATAGCCGCGGCCAACGATGCTATCGCGAATGATGAAACCAGCATTCGACTCGCCCACAACGCCATAAAGCCAGATCTCTCGCTCACCGGCTTCTATCAGAGCAACGGTATTGGGGGAAACCAATACGACCTGAACACAGGGCGATTGATCACTTCAGGTGGCTTGGGAACATCGTTCAACCAGCTATTCGGGTTTGGTTTCCCGGGTTACGGGGGCACCATTACTTTGAACCTCCCGATCCGGAATCGAGGCGCAAAGGCGAATCTAGGTACTGCGTTGGTCGCGCGGCGGCATGATCTATACACCTCCCAGCTAACCAGGGAGGAGATCGTTCAACAGGTTAAGGATTCCGTTCATTTATTGGAAGAGGCAAAGCTCACCCTTGCCGCGGGCAAAACATCTCTGGAACTTGCGCAGAAGTCACTCGCTGCCGATCAGCGGAAATATGAACTTGGCGCTGAGACGAACTTTTTCGTCCTTGATTCTCAAACCAAACTGGCGCAATCGGAGCTCGAGCTGTTGCAAACGCAAATTAACTACCAGATTGCGCGGGCAACTGTCGACCACGCGACAGGCAGTTTGCTCGAACCTTATCACGTGGAAGTCGCCGAGCTATCACACTAAGCGCGGAGGCGTTTCACCAATTCAGTTACGATGCCTGAATGGATGCTGCCCTCCGGTTTTGCATCCGAAAATAATTGGGTTTCTTTTCGGTTCTCACACCACTTCTTTTGCCGTATCTATCCTCCAAAGCTTCCGTATTGAGTCTTTCCGCAGTCTGTAAAGGCTACGCTCTTCGTACACAGGCATGAGGATCACGATGCAAAGTACCTCCGAGTGGATATCCAAGCCCCATGGCAACGAAGAGAAGCGTTTTGAGGGCTTGTCGTTCATGCGATGATCTCAAAGCGATTGCCTCGGGGACTTTCATCCTGTTGGCGAAAGGATATGGATGCGCAAGTTTGCATTTCTCGTTGTTTTGTCCGTGTTTCTTCACGCTGTTCGAGCGTTTACGCAGGAGGTGGGCGGCGACTGGGTCGGCCAACTGAACGGCGGGTTCACGGTCCGCATTCATCTGGAGAAGAGTGCCACTGGCTATGGCGGCCACCTGACCAACCCCAGCGGCAATGAAACCGGCCTTGACCAGGTCACGTGCGAGGGTAACCATCTGCATTTTGGGGTAAACAAGCTCAACCTTAGCTACGATGGCGTCTGGGACGAAAAGGAAAAAGACTGGAACGGCAGGCTTACTTTTCAGCAGGTTTATCCGCTGATCCTGAAACGCTCGACGGCCGCGGACCTTGCGCCGCATGACCACAAACGACCGCAGGAAGCGGCGATCGTGGCCAAACCCAGGCCCTATACCGAGAGAGATATCCGAATCAACAATGCAGCCGGCCATAACCACCTTGCCGGAACACTGAGCGTGCCAAACGGGAAAGGACCCTTTCCAGCGGTCGTCCTGATCTCGGGCACTGGCCACAACACGCGCGACGAGGATGTGTCGGGCCACAAGGTCTTCGTGGTGCTTGCCGATGCGCTGAGTCGAAACGGGGTTGCCGTTCTTCGCTACGACAAGCGTGGGGTCGGTGGCTCTACCGGAGATTACGATGCGGCAACGACGGTTGATTTTACCTCCGACGCAGCCGCAGCTGTCACGTGGCTTAAAACTCAGCCGGAGATCGACGCGCACCGGGTTGGAGTGCTGGGGCATTCGGAGGGAGGGATCATTGCGCCCGCAGTAGCTGCGGAAGATAAGGACGTAGCCTTCGTAGTGATGATCGCCGGTCCCGCCATTCGCGGTGACAAGCTGTTCGTGCAGCAATCGGCGATGACAGCAAAGACCTATGGCGCGCCGGAGGACTATATCGCCCGGCGTAAGCTCTTCGATCAGACACTGTATGACGCCATTGTCTCAGCGCCTTCCGATACCATGGCTCTTGATCGCGCCAAAGCCATCGTGGCGAAAGGCGTGGCGGAAAAGATCATTGATCAGAACGAAGCGGATACGCTGCCGCAGGAGGATACCCGGCCCTGGGAACGCTATTTCCTGGCCTATGACCCAGGTCCCACGCTGGCTAAGTTGGCCGTGCCGGTTCTGGCACTCAATGGGTCACTGGATGTGCAGGTGCCGGCGAAGGAAGATATTGCTGCCGCTCGAGTGGCGTTGAAGAACAATCGAAACGCAACCGTAGTTGAATTGCCGGGAATGAACCATCTGCTACAGAATGCCAGGACGGGCTCCCCCGGCGAATACGACGATATCGAGGAGACCATGTCACCGGCTGCGCTGCAGATGATTGTGGATTGGGTTAAGGTGCAAGCGAACCGCGCGTCCCACCCTTGATTTCTGCAGGCTGGTAGGAACGTGAGCGATGCCACATACCCATGCCTCGCAGTGCGGGCCGGATTCCATCCAGCAGCATCACCCGCCACATCTGTCTCCTCTGAGCCCCGATCGCGATACGAATGCCGATTCCTCGGCTGCGTTGTGTCAGCAGGTAGGCAAGCACGCCATAGAGACCCGCGGCGGCCAGCACTAATGCGATCACCGCGTAGGCCAGCACCAGGACAGAGTCGAATTGACGTCGATGGTGGACTTGCCAACGGTTTCGCGCAACGTCATCACGTTAGATACCGGCAAGTCCGGATCTATTTCGCCAATAAGCTTCTGTACCGGCACGGCAAGCGTATCCACATTTCGCCTGGAGCGGACGACAATGGTCGCCACGCTATAGTCGTCATAGAGCGGCGTATATAGGTAGGAAACACCGGCTTTGCAATGGACCATCGTGTGTCGCCCACCAACCCGACATTCAAGGCGCTGTTTTACAAATTTCAATGGATGGCGGAACACACACATCCATTGGATGGGTTCTTCAACGACTCCGCTCTCACTCTCTATCTATCTATCCTTGCAAAACCCCACACAAACGAAGTTCGTCACCTACGACGAGACCACGCGCCCCGAGCAAATGGCCGCCGCCGTAGAGTCACTCAAACGCAATCCGCCTGCTTATATCCCTTTATTTCCTACTGACCTCGGGTCTGCCGTTGGCGGAGATCATGCGGCGCCCTTCCTGCAATTTGTTCACGACAATTACAGGCTGGACAAAGTCTTGTCCCAAAAGCAATCTCAATCCGCACAAGAACTCTGGCGGCGTTCAACGCTTCCTTCAACGCAGCGGTAGGGATTGTTAAAGCCGCGGAGGGCAGGGGCTTTTTGAAAGAAACCGCAGATCTCTCCACTCCGCTGCGGTCCGGTCGAGATGACAAAATTGTTGAACCATGAACGGGCGTGCATCCACTGGGTAATAGGCAAATTCCGTGCAACAAATTTGTCATCTCGACCGGAGCGTACCCAGATTTCCTGCCTCGTGGTACTCCCAACTTCCACGTGTGCGGCTTTCTCTCAAAGAAAGCCACATGAAATCTGCCGGCGCCACCAACTTGAACAGGAAATCTTGGGGGAGCGGAGTGGAGAGATCTGCGGTTTCTTTTGGTTCTTACACGCCCTCTAAAAGCCCCTGCCCAGATCCATCGAGGCCCGGAGGGCCGCCCGCTAAACGTCAGCCCAGCCCGGAAGGGCTGGGTGCGAATCCTCATCATGACCCCGCCTGCCCCGGCCCGCCGCGGGAGCGCCAGAGGCGCGGCACCCCTTGAGAGGCTGGGGAAGACTTTCGAACGAAGGGCTCGGCAACTTTCAGCCGGCCCTGTCGGGACCTAGCTGCTCGATAGACCGCGGTTCCCGATCTCAGAACGGCCAGACTCCGCTGCACCGAATCGGGCCATTCCATTACGATCGTCCTCCGATTGCCCGTCGCGAAATGCACCGAATTGCCGATGCAGTCCTCAGTTTGCGTCAAGATCAGCCACGTAAAGTGTGTCAATTGGCGGCGCACCATTTCTCAAAAGGAGGCCCCGCATGGCTTCTTTCCTTGCTTCCGGCGCCACTCTTACTTTGCCCTGCAGCCTAAGCAGGCTCTTCGCTGCCACCTGTTTGCTTGCCCTGGCTTCCACGGTCAACGCACAGATCGCGACCGCGCACTTCAGCGGGGCGATGAACACGATTCTCACCGTCCAACCCAGTGACGCCCCAGGGGGAATCGCAGTGGATGCGTCGGGCAACCTATACGTCGCCAGCCTGTCCGGTCATACGGTATTAAAGGAATCGTTGTCCGGGGGTCTCTACACCGAGAGCACCATACCCATCAGCTTCGTAGAGGACTTCGCGGGTTTGGCGTGGACTCGCTTGGCAACCTCTACGTCGCCGATAACGTTCCCGCCGGAGTCCTTAAGGAAACGCTGACGGGGGGCACCTATATCGAGAGTCCCCTTCCATTCGGTGACCTGGAGGATCCGAGTGGCATCGCAGTGGATGGCAGCGGCAACGTCTACCTCGCCGACCTTTTTGCGGACCAGGTCTTCAAGGCGACACCTTCGGGGAGCAAGTACCTGTTGAGTACAGTGCCAAGCAGCGGCCTGAGCTCCCCGAACGCGGTTGCGGCGGACACCGCAGGCAATGTCTACGTATCCGATAGTGTGAATCATCGCGTAGTCAGAGAGGCTGCCTCGGGCAGCAAAAACACCCAGAGCGTGGTGGTGGATCTTGGATCTGGCAATCGGCCCTTCGGGGTAGCCGTGGATGCGCGGGACAACGTTTACGTGCTGATGAATCAAGGGGAAGAAATCGAAGTGGTGAAAGAGACGCCCACAGGCGGCGGCTACACGCAGAGCGCGGCGGTCATGACCGGCACGGTAGGCGGAGGATCAATCGCCGCCGACGCAGGAGGCAATCTCTTTCTCTCCCAGGCTGGCAACCAGGTGGAAAAATTACAGCTGCCCTCGGCCAACTTTGGCGCGGTGAATGTAGGCAGCACCAGTGACAGCACTTCTCTGATTTTCACCTTTGATACGGCAGGCAAGGTGAACCTGCCGATCGTGGTGACGCTGGGATCGGTGGGTTTGGACTTTGCCGATGCAGGAACCGGAAGCTGTACAACCAATGGAAAAGCCCACGTGTACAAAGTGGGTGAGACCTGCACCATCGATGTGATTTTCAAGCCCCGGTATGCGGGAGCACGGTACGGCGCAGGTATCTTACGGGATGACCTTGGACACGTTCTCGCATCCGGCTATGTCTACGGTATCGGCTTAGGTGCACAGGCAGCGTTTTTCCCGGGAACCGGAGCATCGATCGCCAATGGCCTGGTCAACCCGCTGGGCGTAGCGGTTGACGGGGGCGGGAGCGTTTACGTTGCGGAAAGCGGGACCGGCACCGTCTATAAAGAGACTCTGTCTGCGGGTGTGTATACGCGAACCGCGATCGCCGGCGGCCTGAGTCAGCCCACCGGGGTGGCGCTCGACGGGTCGGCAAACGTTTATATCGCCGCGGCGGATGGCGTGTATAAGGAGACGCCGTCCGGCGCAGGCTACTCGCAAAGTAAGATTGTCACCGACCTCACCGATGTGGTTGGCATTGCCGTCGATGGCAGCGGGAACGTCGCTACCGTCTCTTCCGCGAGCGGGGATGTACATCTGGCGGCGCTCCAGGCCAACGGGAGCTACATCGAGTCCGCGATCGGCAGTCGGATCTCAAACCCCTCCGGTGTTGCGGTGGACGGAAACGGCAACATTTATGTCTGCGATGCCAGGAGCGGCGATGTCTATGCAGAGACGCTGCAGGTCAACGACAGTTATGTTCAAACCACGATTGGCAGTGGACTCGCGGGCGCCGAGAGCATTGCGGTGGCAGGGGGTGGCAACCTCTACATCACCGGGTCCAGCAGCGGCATGGTGTATCTGGAAGCACCGCAGGGCGATGGCACCTACAAGCAGACCATAGCTGCCCGCGGGTTAACCGAGCCCTGGGGGATCGCGGTGAATGGCAGAGGGAATCTGTATCTCTCCCAGGATACCCTCAAGGGTGACTTGGCAATGATTGATGTAGCCGATGCGCCGAGCCTGAGTTTCTCGAAGACGGCTGTGGGATCCACCAGCCCTGACAGTCCGCAGACAGTCACGGTTTCCAATATAGGCAACGCCGCGCTGGGCTTTCCGGTTCCCGCCTCGGGCACTAACCCCAACCTGACCACCAACTTTTCGCTGGGCGCCGCAACCACTTGCCCCGAGGTAAGCTTTTCCGGCACAGACGGCAGCCTGCGGGCGGGCAGCGCGTGCGTCTACGCAATCGATTTCACACCCGTGTCTCGTGGGTCGATCACCGGCTCGCTGGCGATCACGGATACCAATCTCAACGCCGCAGCCCCAGGGTATGCGGAACAGAGCGTGGCGTTGAGCGGGACAGCGCTGACTTCGGATGCGACGCGGACCACGATGCGCGTCTCACCCAACCCGGTTGCCGTTGGCCTGGGAGTAACGATTACCGCGACGATACTGGACACGACGACCGCGGCAACCGTTCCCACTGGCAGCGTTACCTTTACCGACAGTGTGGGCGGCGTATTGGTTTCTCTCAATGGCGGTGCACCGGTACCGCTTAGCCAGGGCCACGCGACGCTGACCACGATCCCGAACGTCGCAGGCACGCATACAATTACGGCCCACTATGAAGGAGTGGACGCCAGCTTCGCGAGCAGTACCGCGCAGGCTAGTCTCCTGGTGCAGGAGTAACTGTAGACCCGGCCCAATCAGCGGCTCGTCTCTTCAATCTCGCGCCGCGGAGGGAAGAACCGTGTTCACGGGCGGATCCGAGGCCTGGGTCCTCGCTTTGCGTACCGAGGAGAGCAGGCCTTTAACGTCGGCTTCAAATGGTGAAAGGAGGCTCGCAGCCCCCCTGACGTTCTTGGACCGCCCCATTGCTTCAATGTCGGAGGCCCTTTGCGATATCTCTGGAATGCCGAGGTAGCCCAACTCCCCCTTTAGGCTATGCGCTGCCGTCTCGATTGTTTCCGCGATTCCCTGTGTCACTGCGAGACGCAAAGCCGCCAGGTGCTCCGGAGCCTGGTCGAGAAAGATGTCCAGGACCTCCTGCAGAAGGATTTCATCTCCACCGAGCCGTTCCAGGGTCGCAGACATATCCCAAAGCACTTCGCTCCCCTGCTGCATCTTGCTTTGGCGTGTAGCGGGGCTGGCATCGTTATTGACGCTCGGTGTGCCCAGGATTGCCGCGAAGATGGCCGCCTCCACCTCTTCCGGACTGATCGGCTTGCTAACATACCCGTCCATGCCCGCGTCAAGACAGAGGGCACGGTCCCCTTTCATAGCGTGCGCAGTCATGGCAATGATCGGTATATGCCCCTGTGACAATTTCTCCTGTTGGCGAATTTCCTTCGTGGCTGCGATGCCATCCATTTCGGGCATCTGAATGTCCATGAGCACCAGGTCGAAGGTTTGCTGCTTGACCAGCTCGACCGCTTCCCGTCCACTATTGGCGATGACGAAAGTGTGGCCCAGCTTGTCCAGGAGCCGGGATGCTACCGCCTGATTCACACGATTGTCCTCGGCCAACAGGATGCGGAACGCTTTGCTGCGGTTTGTCGTCTGACCGGGCAAGATATTGCGGGAACTCGGAATAGTGGACGACGCGAGCACGCCGGATTGCCCGGTTTTCTCAAGCGTCTCCAGGCGCACAATAAAGTAGAAATGAGAGCCTTGCCCGATCTCGCTCTCCAACCAGATTTTTCCCCCCATCATCGAAGCCAACCGGGCTGATATGGTAAGCCCAAGGCCCGTGCCTCCGTATTTTCGTGTTGTCGATGAATCAGCCTGGGTGAACGGCGAGAAGATCGTTTCCCGGTGCTGCGCCGAAATACCGATTCCGGTGTCAGACACTGTGAATCGAATAGCGAGTTGGTCCTGTTCTCTATTCTCGGGTTCCGCTTTCAGCGCGACCTGACCACGGTCCGTGAACTTGATGGCATTACTTACCAGGTTCAGGAGAATCTGGCGCAGCCGGCTTGCATCGCCTCGCACCATTTCCGGCAGGGAAGGTGCAATGTCACACAACAACGCCAGCCTTTTTTCTTTGGCGGGCAAAGAGAACATCTTCACTGCATCCTGCACGCAATCTCGAAGGTTGAAGTCGATTGCTTCCAGTTCGACCTTTCCCGCTTCAATTTTTGAAAAATCAAGGATGTCATTGACCACGATAAGCAATGAGTCAGCGGATAGCTTGATGGTTTCGAGGCAATCGCGCTGGTCCGCGGTGAGGTCAGTATCGAGCAGGTTATCGGTCATGCCGAAGATGCCATTGAGCGGCGTACGAATCTCGTGACTCATGTTGGCGAGAAATTCGCTCTTGGCGCGATTGGCGGCTTCTGCTTCTTGTTCCGCATGTTGGCGCTCAAGAATCTCGGCCTCGAGCTTCCTGGTTCGGTCATCGACGATCCTGCCCAGACGGCTTCGCTCCACAACTCTTCCCAGCACAGTACCGATTTGCGCCATTAGCTGAAGGAAGAACGCATCTGGCGACTGGGTAGTCTCCGCAAAGAACTCCAGCACCGCGGCAACGTCACTGCCCGCCACCACGGGAAAGGCGAAGCCCGCTCTTATTCCGCCAAGTCTGGCGGCTTCGGCTCTGGGGAAATTTTGGTCCTGGGACAGATCGAGAATCAAAGACGGTTTTCCGGTGGAGAGTACCCGCCCCGGCAAGCCAATATCGGGAGCGAACTCAATCGCTTCGGAAGCCATATGGAAGGCTCGCATGGATTCAACCTCAGAGCCGTACCAAATGCCGGTGGAAAAGAGTCGTTTCCCTTCGGCGACCGCCCTGACAAGGTAAGCGTGGCCTAATGACCAGCCGGTAGTCTGGCATATTTTGGCAAGTGCGAACCGCAGCACATCGTCGACACAAGTCGATTCGTTGGCCGCGACTGCAATCGCGCCCAGCAGTTCAATTTGCACTTTCTTCTCGTAGAGCTCGCGCAACCCGCGTTCGGCGATAGCCTCGGCTGCGAGACGCGCCCTGCGATCGCGTTCGGCACGGTGTTTCAACTTCCGCACCTCTTCCGCGAAGTCGTCGCTGGCGGGCAGAACCATCTATGGGCTCCGGTCTGACGAAAAGGAGATGCGGCAGAGACACCGTTTATCTCCTTTGTGCATGCATTCCCGATGCTCGAAAATCAAGGTCTCGTCATAGTGTGTGGCCGCCCCCTCGATAAAACCCTGAGCCAGGGCGCATAATCGGCGCGGCGAAACATACCCCATCAGCAGTCCGCCATCCAGTTCATCGCGAAACTCAAACGTGGGGACATCCGCACCCGGATAAACCTTTCGCACTTCTGGGTGAATAATGCTGTTTACGCTCAACACGAACGGTCGGGTAGAAGGCTGAGAACTGAAAAATACGGGATACCGTTGGAAGAGTAAGGGAATCGCCTGCTGGCCAAACCAGCGTAATACTTCGAATGTCGTGAGACCAAGCGTCCGCGCCGCAGCCCCGACAAGTTCCTGAATGTGCTCGTCCGGGTAGCTGCCCAACGAGGTGTAGGCCCCATCCAGTCCCGCGGCGCTTAGCAACTGGTCCCAGGTATCCTCACCGTGTTGGGTGATGACCACTTCTTCAAGCAGATTGAATATGATGCCCTTCATCGATCGTGGCAACCTGGGTGTATAAACGTGCGAGTTATTGCTCATATCGGCAATCGCGTCACGTCCCTTTAGATCGCGTGTGATACCTTGTGGCCTATTCAAGCCGTGTTTTGGCTTGAGTGGGCACGTATCGTCGGTCCCGGGTAAGTAGAACCGCACCCGATGGTTGAGATTAGAACCGTTGCCTGTCAGACCAGACCTTCATCGAGGCCCGGAGGGCCGACCGCTAAACGTCAGCCCAGCCCGGAAGGTGGTTTACAATCCCCATCATCCCCGCCTGCCCCGGCGTGCCGTGGGAGCGCCATAGGTGCGGCACTCATGTCTTGCTCAACCAATCCGCGACGGTAGAGCAGCGTAGAAAGTCCGCGGTTTCTGTCCTGGCATTCTGTTATGGCCGGATCCACGCAATCACCGGGCTGCGTCCCGGGCTACTTATTCAGTATCTCGCGGGCGATGATCAGGCGCTGGATTTCGCTGGTGCCTTCACCGATGGTGCAGAGTTTGACGTCGCGGTAGAACTTCTCGACCGGGTAGTCTTTGATAAAGCCGTAACCGCCGTGGAGCTGCACCGCTTCATCGCATACCTTGACCGCTACCTCACTGGCCATCAACTTGGCCATGGAGGATTCAAGCGTAGTCTTCTGGCCCGCGTCCTTCATGACCGCGGCGCGCAGCGTCAGTAGCCGGGCGGCGTCCAGTTGGGTTGCCATGTCGGCAAGTTTCCATTGGATGCCTTGAAATTCCGAGATGGCCTTGCCAAATTGATGCCGCTGCTTCACATAACCCCGCGCGGCGTCGTAGGCCCCACGCCCGATGCCCAGCGAAAGAGCGGCAATCGAAATGCGCCCGCCGTCCAGGATCCTCATGGAATCGATGAATCCATTACCCTCGTTGCCCAGCAGATTTTCTGCAGGAATTTCGCAGTCTTCAAAAATAAGCTCCGACGTGTCGCTGGCGCGCAGGCCCAGCTTGTTTTCCTTCTTGCCGGGACGAAAGCCGGGAGTTCCCTTCTCTACCACAAAGGCCGACAGACCCCGCGTGCCCTGGCTCTTATCGGTAACCGCGATGATGACAGAAATGTCGGCGTAATGCCCGTTGGTGATGAAGGTCTTATTGCCGTTCAACACCCAGCGATCACCCTTGCGCACGGCCGTCGTTCGGGCGCTTCCGGCGTCCGAGCCGGAACCAGGCTCGGTCAGCCCCCAGGCACCGAGCCATTTACCCGAGGCGAGCAAGGGAATGTATTTGGACTTTTGTGCTTCGTTGCCGGCAAGAAAGATGTGATTGCTGCAGAGAGAGTTGTGCGAGGCCACGATGATCCCAATCGATCCATCGACGGCCGAGAGCTCTTCCACTGCGAGCGCATAATCCACATAGCCCAGACCGGCGCCCCCAAGCTCTACCGGGAAGATCACCCCCATCAGACCCATTTCGCCCAGCTTGCGCACCACTTCTTGGGGAAACTCACTGGCCTCGTCCCAACGCATGACATTGGGAGCGATTTCGCGCGCTGCGAAATCACGGATCTCCTTGCGCAGTTGCTCCTGCTCGTCGGTCAAGCGAAAAGAATGGCTCACACTCATTGGGAAACCCCCGGCTCATCGAGACTGCGGAAGAAGGAATCTTTACAGCACACTGAGCGCCTGCTCCAGGTCTTCCAACAGATCCTCGGCATCTTCGATACCAGCCGAGATGCGCACCATTCCGTCGGTCAGGCCGATGCTTGCGCGGCCCTCTTCGCCCAGCGCGGCATGAGTCATGGTAGCGGGATGCGAAACCAACGTCTCCACGCCGCCCAGCGATTCGCCGACGGTGCAGATCCTCAGCCGGCGCAGTACCGAATTGGCTTTCTCCAAAGAACCGGTTTCGAAGGTGATGAGCGCACCGAAGCCGGACATTTGCCGCTTGGCGAGCGCATGCTGGGGATGTTTGGGAAGCCCGGGATACAAAACCAGTGGGACTTTCGGATGGCCGTCGAGATAATTCGCCAGCGCATAGCCATTCACCTCGTGCTGCTTCATGCGCACGGCCAGCGTCTTGACCCCGCGCAAGACCAGATAGCACTCGAAGGGGGAGAGAATGCCTCCGGTGCATTTCTGCACGAATTCGAAGGTCTCCTTATGTTTGGGCGTAGTGGCCACCAGGACGCCCCCGAGACCGTCACTGTGTCCATTGAGGAATTTGGTGGTGGAATGCATCACGATATCCGCGCCCAATTCCAGGGGACGCTGGAAATAAGGCGACATGAAGGTGTTGTCGACGCTCAAGTCGATCGCCTGGCCAGCCTCTCTCCGCTCATGACAGATATCGGCAATGGCGCGAATATCGGTGATCTGCATCATCGGGTTGGTCGGGGTTTCGATGTGGACCAGCCGGGTGTTGGGCTGGATTGCATGGCGGACCTGCCCCGCATCGGTGGTATCGACGTAGGTAAAGAGGATGCCGTAATGAGCAATGATCTGGTCAAAAAGGCGCGGTGTTCCACCATAAACGTTCGATCCGCAGATGACGTGATCGCCGGTCTTGAGCATCGTGACCAAAGCCGCAATCGCCGCCATGCCACTGGAAAACACGTGGGCCGAAGCGCCGCCTTCGAGCGAAGCCAGATTTTCTTCAAGCGCCGTCCGGGTAGGATTCGAGACCCGGGAGTATTCGTATCCGCGGTGCTTACCTATCTCTTCCTGGGCATAGGTCGATGAGGCATAGATGGGTACATTTACTGCACCAGTCAGCGCGTCCGCCGGCTGGCCGTCGTGGATGGCCCGGGTGGAAAAGCCGTGACCGCTCATAGACCGCCCTCGAAGATCTTTTTCGAAAGGTAGCGTTCGGCGGAGTCGGGAATGACGGTGGCCACTCGCTTCCCCTCGCCCAGGCGGGTCGCGATCCGAATCGACGCCTCCACAACGGCCCCGCCGCTGGAACCGGCGAGCAGGCCTTCCTCAGCCGCTAGCCGCTTGACCATGGCAAAGGCTTCCGGGTCATGGACGGCAATGATCTCGTCGCACCATTCCCGGTCAAAGGTGCGGGGAATAAAGGAAACCCCGATCCCCTCCACCTTGTGGTGGCCACGCTCACCCCCCTGCAACACCGAACCCTGGGTCTCTACCGCCACGGTGAGAATGCCCGGGTTTTGCTCTTTAAGAAAGCGCGCCACCCCGGAGAAAGTGCCACCAGTACCGACCCCGGCGACAAAGGCATCCACGCGTCCTTCCATCTGCTCCCAGAGTTCGCGGGCGGTGGTCGCATGGTGAAAATCGGGATTGGCGCGATTTTCGAACTGGAGAGCGGCAAAGCTACCCGGGGTTTCCGCAGCTGCGTCGCGGCATCGGCCGATGGCGCCAGACATGGCTTCCTGCCTCCGGAGTGCGAATCACCGTGGCGCCAAAGCCACGCATGAGGATGCATTTCTCTTCCGCAAAGCCCTCCGGAACAAACAGGACAACCTTGTAGCCGCGGTGCACGCCAACCAAAGCCAGCCCGACCCCTGTATTGCCGGCGGTGGCCTCAAAGATCGTCGCACCCGGCTGCAGCAGACCACGGCGCTCCGCATCCAGGATCATCCCTAACGCCGCGCGGTCCTTGACACTCCCGCCAGGGTTGAACAGCTCAAGTTTGGCGTAGACGTCGGCGGCCCCGGGGGGGACCACGCGGTGAAGATGGAGCATGGGGGTGGACCCCATCAACTCTGTCACATCTTCAGCAACATGCAGCGCACGCGCTGCAACTTCACGAGTAAAAAGGGTCATAGGCCAACTGACAAGTGTAGCAGTGACTTGCCGGACCCAGCCTGGAAGAAGCTCAATTGGGAGCCGTTTGGGACCCTTTTGGGGAACCCGGCCCGGCCGCGTTCGCCCTCTTACTATTGGGATAGTAGCCCGTCTTGGTGCGAACGATCAGCTTGTTGTAGCCTTTAGCCTTTGCGTCAACGTGAACCACGCGGAATCCGCCCTGGCTTATGGGCTTGGTGGAGTGGTAACCAATCGTGTACTGCTCACGAATGTCGCGTGCCACCTCGGCTGCAATTTCATCGACTTGCGCGAGATTTTTAGGGAAGAAGGAGACACCCCCGGTCTCATTAGCGAGCATTTCCAGCGCCCGCTTCGCACGCTTGGCCTCCCGGCCGCCTCCCGTATCGTCGTACAGCAATCCTATTGAATAGACGATCGGGCCTTGCAGGTCCTGGATGCGACGCACCGTTTCCTCGAGCGTCGTGCTGGAAGCATTGTCTTCTCCGTCGGTGATGACCAGAAGAACCTGCTTGGAGCGTTTGGCATTTTTGGTGAGGTAATCGGCCGAGGCCATGATGGCGTCGTAAAGCGCCGTCCCACCCTTGGAATCAATATGCGAGAGACCGTCGCGCAGCTTGTTGACGTTGGCGGTGAAATCCTGATCGATGTAAGCCTCGTCGGAGAAGTTCACCACGAAACTTTCGTCATCGGGGTTCGAAGCATGCACCAGATCAAGAGCAGAGGAATTCACCGCCTGGCGTTTGGTGCGCATGGAACCGGAGTTGTCGACCAGAATGCCGAGCGATATGGGGATGTCCTGGTGCTGAAACGAGGTGATGGTCTGGGGTACGCCGTCTTCGGCAACCTTGAAGTCGTCCTTTGCGAGGGTGGTCACCAGGTGCTGATGGTCGTCGAGTACGGTCGCGTTCAAGACCACTTCGTCAACGTTGCGCTGCAGGGTGTACCGGCCATTATCACGGCCAATCAGGGCTGGATTCTGGGGCTGATTGGGAGCGGCGTTCTCCCCATCCGGGGAGGCTACGGGGTCACGGTCCACGTTGAGCGGCGGTTGTTTCTCCGGCTGGACCGGAGAGGCGGACGGCGGAGCGACCTGCGCGACCGCTGGGCCCGGCAAGCTGCAAAGCAGGAAAATCGGTAAAACGCACAGCCAACTACTGCAAGGGCGCATAGTATCCGGTACGGGCATGAACGGTAAGCTGGGGCAGCCCCTCGGGCGGAACCAGCTTTACCTTCAATTTACGCCACTTCCCGTCCCGTTTGATATCGTCAGACTTGTACCCAAGCACGTATTGGTTACGTAACTCGGCACTGATCTTAGTAGCGATATCGGCCATGTCAGCCAGATCGTCCACCCGGAAAAGCTGGCCGCCGGTCTCTTCGCTCACGTCATGCAGCAGGATCGGCCCCAGCTGCTCTTCGCGCGTAGGCGCGTACTGGTCGAAGATGCCAATGGAATAGATCTGCACATCGGACTCACGAACCACCGAACGCACTTCGCTCTCGGTGTAGCGGCTGCGATTGTCGCCGCCGTCCGAGACCACCAGCAGCGCCTTGCGCTCGTTCTTGGCCTGCTTCATCTTGTTCAGTCCGAAGTAGATGGCGTCCAGCAGCGCGGTTCGGTGCCCAGGCTTTACGGTGAGCAAGCGAGATTCGATGTTATCAACATTTGAGGTGAAATCCGTGATCAGCTCCGGCCGGTCGTTGAAACCAATGACGAAAAACTCGTCTTGCGGGTTGGCCGTGCGCAGAAACTCCAGAATCGAGTTTCGGGCGCGGTTGATCTTGTCGGTCATGCTGCCGCTCAAGTCGAAAATGATGCCGATCGAAACCGGTGCATCCTCGGCGGAAAAGCTCTTGAGCTTCTGGAGTGCGTTGTTTTCGTAGACAAAGAAATCCTGGCGCTCCAGGCCGGTGACCAGACGGTTGAGGGGGTCGGTGACAGTAACCGGCACCAGGACCAGGTTTACATCGACCCGCATGCGTTCGTTTGGCCGCGCGCTCAGGCCCTTCTTGCCCTCCAGCGGGGGTGGAATATTGGTTGGGGTCTTCCCGTCCGCGGGATTAGCGGGCGCAGCTGCCGGAGCCGGAGGTTCGACGTGAACGTCATTCAGCGGATCCTGGGCCCAGCAAACCTGGGAGATCGCGAGCCAAAGCCCGAGCGTGGTGACAGTCTTGACCATCGTCCCCACGCCCAATTTGATCCCCATTCTGCGCTCCATTGTGAGCGCCATAGCCCCAATCCTCGTATCCTGGAATTTCCTGCAGCGCGGGACTAAGGAGTCGTATGCGGCTTCTTTTACAGATTGCCGTACAGGTTCAGTCCCCCATCAAAGTCCACAGAAAATCCCGGTCCCAGCGTTCGTGTGCAGGATGGTAGCACGCCGGCACAAACCCTGGGTTCGTATATGTTAGACGCGCCTTTCATAACATGGCTACCACGTTTCGGGTGTTACCTCCCGTGGGACGGGTGCGCCAGGAAGGGGAAGAGAGGCTCTTCCAGTCAGGTACAATCTGGCAGATATCAGAGAGTAAAGCAATTGGCAGCGCAGACGAGGTTGCCGATGTCTGGAGCTCGACCCCCAAGCATGGCCCGAATTTATCCCTTTCGCGCGTTACGTTACAACCCGAGCATGGTACGCGTGGAAGAGGTCGTGACCCAGCCCTACGACAAAATTTCCCCGGCGATGCAGCAGGCATACTACCAGCGCAGCCTCTACAATCTTGTCCGCATCATCCTGGGGTTGCCCGAGTTGTTCGACGAACCCGGAAGCAATGACGTTTACACCCGCGCGGCACGGGATTTTGCCGACTGGCGCCGCATGGGGATCCTGGCCCAGGAAAAGGACGCCTGTATCTTCGCCTACTCCCAGCGCTTTACGGTGCCAGGGGGAGATGGTGAGGTTCACGAGCGGCGCGCCTTTATCGGCCTGGGCGAGGTTTGCGATTACGGCCAGCAGGTAGTTTTCCGCCACGAACAGACGCTTTCCAAGCCCAAATCTGACCGGCTAAACCTGTTGCGCGCCACCCGCGCTCACTTCGGGCAAATTTTCATGCTCTATTCGGATCCGGCGCTCACGGCGGAAAAGATTCTGTTTTCCGGCACCTCGGCTCCCGAGATTGAAGTGACCGATGAGTTCGGGGTGACCCACCGGGTGTGGAAGGTCAGCGATATGAGCACCATCAATATCCTTCTGGGAGCGATGGAGGATAAGAAACTGATCATCGCCGATGGTCATCATCGGTACGAGACTGCCTTGGCCTATTCGCTGGAGCACGCCCCGCCGACCGTCGCCCGGACGGAGAGAAACCTGGCCAACACCACGCCACAGCCCGCCTATCCGGAAGCTGCCGTGATGATGACCTTTGTCAACATGGATTCGACGGGGATTACGATTCTGCCTACCCATCGTGTGGTCTTCGGGCTCCCGAATTTTTCGGCAGCGGCGTTCATCGAGCAGGCGAAGACGTTTTTTGACATCAAATTGGTGACCGCAGAGGACGCGGCCGACCTGACCAGGCTGTTGGCCCGCCAGCCAGGTACGGCCTTCGTCGCCGTCACCAAACTGGGCTATCACCTGCTTACAGCCAAGCCGGAGACGGTCGCCCAGGCGCTGGCCAAGGTCCCGGAACGGCAACGGCGGCTCGACCTGACGCAGTTGCACTCCTTGGTGCTGGAGCAATTGCTGGGCATCACGGCGGAGGCCATCCGCGAGCAGCGGAACCTGCGCTATGTGCGCGATGCCGGCGAAGCCATGGAGCAGGTTTCGCGCGGGGAGGCCGACGTGGCCTTCCTGACCAATCCGATCACCTTGGGTCAATTGCGCGAAGTGGCCTTCGCGGGCGACGTCATGCCCCAGAAGTCTACCGATTTCTATCCCAAGCTATTAAGCGGTCTTGCCATCTATGCGCTGGATTGAGGAGAGCCGACCCTGATCCCGGATTTCCTGCACGACGCAGCAGCCAGGATCGCGTGTACGGATTTCTTCATGGAAAGCCGCATGAAGTTCATGAATCCCCATCAAGCGATCAGGAAATCGTGGAGATCCGCGTGCCTGGCCATTGCTCTGAGCCTGGCGGGTCATCCTGTCAGCGCCCAGTCACCGTCCAGCCCTGCGCCTGCTGCACCTGCGGTTGTCCGTGCAACCCCGCATTTTGCGGTGGTGATCGACGCCGCCCATGGGGGCGCGGACAGTGGAGCACGCCTGTCAGATCATCTACTGGAAAAAGACCTGACGCTTTCGCTATCGGTGCGGTTGCGCTCCATGTTGGGGGCGCATGGCATTTCGGTCGTCACCACCCGGGAATCGGATGGGGCGATCACGGCGGTGAACCGCGCCGAGACGGCAAACCACGTGGGCGCAGCCGCCTGCATCACGCTCCATGCCACCACCAGCGGAAGCGGCGTTCATCTCTTTACCGCCTCGCTAACGCAAATTCCCATGACCCGCTTTCTGCCCTGGGAGACTGCCCAGGGCGCCTATGCGGAGCAGAGTTTGCGCCTCTCTTCGGAGATCGATTCCGCCATGACCCACGCGGAGATTCCGGTGACCCTGGGGCGCACGGCTTTACAGCCGCTGGACAACTTCACCTGCCCGGCGGTAGTGGTGGAGCTGTCTCCGTTGCACAACTCCGGCCGGGTGACCCCACTCACCGACTCCGGGTATCAGGACCAGATCGTGGCGGCGATGGCCGCCGCGGTCGAACAATGGCAGCGCGATTGGAGGCAGCAACCGTGATCTCCCGTGGGCAGCGCATTCTGTTCTGGACCCTGCTGGTCAGCTCGGTGCTGATGGCGGTGGTGCTGCTGCGCATGCGGGAGCGGGCGATGGACCGCCTGCTGGCTTCCGCGGAGACGATGCCGCTGAATCCTCCGGCCGGGAGACCGGTGCAGAGTGTAACCATGATGATTGCCAATGACCTGGATGGGTCCATTCAACCGGCAACTCTGAATGTGGCGCTGCCGCTGGATGCCAACGCGCGGGCCCATGTAATTCTGCAGCACCTGATCGTCAACTACGCCCGGCCCAATACAAAGCACCCGATTGCCGCCAACAAGGGTGTGAACGAAATATTCTTCATGACCCTGCCTCTGGAGGCCAACCAGGTCGTACCGGGCACGATGGCGGTTGTCGACCTGAGCGCATCGTTTGTAGACGCCCACCCTTCGGGGATCGAGCCGGAGACGCTCACGCTGCTTTCGATTATCGGCACGCTGCACGCCAACTTTCCGCAGATCTCGCAGGTGCGTTTTCTGGTGGACGGACAACAGCGTGACACCCTCGCCGGGCATGCGGATCTGACCCGCGTGTACCTCGCGTCGGATGCTCCTGGAGTGAAGCACCTGTGAGTGCCAGCCGGCCGAAGATTGGAGTCTTTGATTCTGGGTTCGGCGGCCTGACGGTACTGCGGGCACTGCTGCCGTTACTTCCCGAAGCAGAGTTCCTGTACCTGGGGGATACGGCGCGGCTGCCGTACGGATCAAAATCCCGCGCGACCATCGTGCGCTATGCGCTTTCCAGCACTCGTTTCTTGCTCGACCAGGGTGCGGATTTTCTGGTGATCGCCTGCAACACGGCGACCGCGCTGGCCCTGGAAGAGATTCGCGGGTCGACCACCGTGCCCGTTCTGGGCGTAATCGAGACTGGGGCCAATGAGGCAGCCAGCTGGTCGAAGACTCGGGAGATCCTGGTGATCGGCACCGACGCAACCATTGCCAGCCATGCCTACGCCGCGGCATGCAGAGAAAGGGGTCTGCGCGCGCTGGAGAAGGCCTGCCCGCTGCTGGTGCCCCTGGTCGAAGAAGGCTGGGTCGACCACCCGGTCACGGTGGAAGTGATCAGGATATATCTGACGGAATTGCTGGAGCAGGCACAGGAAGCAGAGCTTGATCCGGACACGCTGGTGTTGGGATGCACGCATTACCCGTTGCTGCGGCCGATGATGGAGGCTGCGGTTGCGCCCGCGATCCGGGTTATCGATTCGGCCCAGGCGACCGCCAGCCAGGCCGCCCAGTTGCTGGCCGGCCACAGAGGATTGACTGTAGACCGCGGTACCTCTGGAAAATGCCGCTTCTTCGCCACTGACTCAGTCTCCAAATTCCGGCGGCTGGGCGCTCGCTTTTTGGGGAGCGCGATTGATGAGGTCGAACTAGTAGACCTGGGCGGCTGATATATCCTTGCAACGACAGAACAGGAGCAGCACGGAATGGTGGATTTGAAGGGTCAAACGGCAGTGGTATTCGGCCTGGCAAACAAACGCAGTATCGCCTGGGCGATTGCCCAGAAGCTTTCAGGGGCCGGAGCGCAGATTGCTATCTGCTATCAGAATGAACGTCTGCGTGTGGAAGCGGAAAGTTTGGCCGGAGAGCTGCCCGATGCAGCTGTCTTCCAATGCGACGTATCGAGCGATGAACAGATCGACGAGGTTTTTGCCCAGCTCAAGCAGCGCTACGGGAAGATCGATACCCTGGTGCACAGCGTCGCCTTTGCCCCAGCCGATGCGTTGCAAAACGATTTTCTGTTGACCAGCCGCGAAGCCTTCCGCATCGCGCATGAGATCAGCGTGTATTCGTTGATCGCCCTGAGCCGCGGAGCAGCGCCCTTGATGACGGATGGGGGCAGCATCATAACCATGACCTACTACGGATCGCAGAAAGTGGTGCCGCGCTACAACGTAATGGGCGTGGCAAAGGCCTCGCTCGAGGCCACCGTACGCTATCTCGCTGCCGATCTTGGGGGGCAGAAAATCCGCGTGAATGCAATTTCTGCCGGCCCCATCAAGACGCTGGCGGCTCGCGGCATCGGTGGTTTAGGGGAAATGCTGAAAGTGCACGCCGAACGTTCGCCACTCAAGCGCAACATTGAGCCCGCGGAAGTGGGCAATGCGGCGCTTTTCCTGGCTTCCGATTTGTCGTCGGGGGTGAGCGGTGAGGTGCTCTATGTGGACTGCGGATATAACGTGGTGGCATTTGCAAGTTCCGAGTTAGAGCATATGCGCGGGTAGGTCTTAGAGGGGCAACCGCAGAGGGAAAGGACGGGTGCCCCACGTTCGCCCCAGCGTACGTGGGACGAAAACGACGGGCGAAGCCCAACGAACGCTCTACCGAGCCGAGCCAAACAACCTCGCGCGTCGGAAAAGTCGAAGGGTGCTCAAGGTTTCGCTTTTGAGACATGGGATCCATACAACCTGTCCCGGCGTGCCGTGGACCGATCCCAACGGGAAACCCCACCCTCCCCTTCTACCCAGGGTTTGGCTGATTGGTCATGATCTCTTCGCGCACATTCTTGAGCACAGCCAGCGACCGTTGCACGCCGACTTCTCCGCTCAGGATCGGATCTTCGTTTTCGATGCTGAGCATGCCGTTGTAGCCAACTTCCATGTAGGCGGCAACGATGTCCTTCCACATGCTCGCCCCGTGGCCGTAACCCACTGCGCGAAAGAATTCTGACGCCTCATGGTCGTCTTTCTTTCCAAAATTCAAAACTCCAAAGCGATCTACATTCTGGGGGAAAAACGCAGTGTCTTTCATGTGGGCGTGATAGATCGCTCCCTGCTTGCCCAGGAAACGGATGACCTCCACCGCATTGCATTGCTGCCAGAAAAGATGACTCAAATCACAGTTGGCCCCGATCTCCTCGCCCGCCGCCTCGCGCAGGCGGAGCAATGTCCGCGGGTTGAAGACGACAAAGTTGGGGTGCATCTCGAGGGCAATGCGATGCACTCCATGCTCGCGGGCAAACTTCGCGGTCTCTCGCCAGTAAGGAATGACGCGCTCTTTCCACTGCCATTGGAGCGCCTCTCCATGCTCCGGCGGCCAGTCGTACACAACCCAATTCGGAACGGTGTCGGTTGCCGAACCTCCAGGACAGCCGGAGAACCCCACCACGGTTGGAATTTCCAGCATGCCGGCGAGTTGGATGGTCTGGCGAAATTGCTCGGCGGCGTCACGTGCTTTCGTGGCGTCCGGATAGAGCGCGTTGTTGTGGCAGCTGAGAGTCATGACGGGAATACCACGGTCGTCAAACTTCTTCTTCCAGGCACGCGCCTTCGCCGGGTCCGCTACCAACTCGGGACGAGGACAGTGAGGCGAGCCATTCGGACCGGCTGCACCAACCTCGACCGCCTCAATGCCCAGGCTGGCAAACTTGTCCAGCATCTCGTCCAATGAGAGCTTGTTGAAGGGTGGATCAAACACGCCGATAGGCAGGCTCTTTTTGGGAGCAGCGGGCTTCTCCTGCGCTGCTGCAGGTTGCGCGGGTGCGGATACGGAAAGCGGAGCAGATGCCAACGCAGCCGCGGTACTGCCTAGAAACTGCCGACGATTCATGAAGCGCTCCAAAGCCTGCAAAAGATAGCGACGGCTCTCGGGCCCCGGTGAGCAGTCGCCGTATGATGCCGCGGCGAAGGGGCCATTAGCCAATCGGACTTAGCTCGTTCCAATTATGAAACACAATGATGCTTTTTGAAACCCATGCTATTCTGCCGCCATGCCGAAATCCGTCATAGCTTCCCGGAAATCAATCGACTCCGAAAAGCCGGGCAGCGGCGGAAATCAATACCTCCCTCGAGCCGTAAGCAAGGGTCGGGCAGCACTGGAGCTGTTAGAGTCTGCGGACTTCCGGGCCGTCCAGGCACCTGAGGTGGTCAGTACGTCGCGCGCCCGCCGCTAGCGTCGTAGCATTGCGCGGTGACAAAAGAGCATTCACTGCTCGACAGGAAATGAACTACGTGAGCTATTTCTTCAGGCCGGGCGGTACGCCGCATCGGAATACGGTCCGTCATGTACGCTACCTGTTCCGGAGTAAGCTGATCCAGAATTTGAGTCTGAACCACTGCGGGCGAAACCGCATTCACGCAGATACCTTCGGTGGCTACCTCTTTCCCTAATGACTTGGTAAGACCGATTACGCCGGCTTTGGTTGCTGAATAGGGGACCATCCTGGGATTACCTTCCTTACCGGCTATCGAAGCAACATTCACGATGCGTCCATAGGATCGGCTGCGCATGTGAGGAACGACGGCGCGGCAAAAATTGAAAACGCCGGTTAGATTGATGGCGATGTTGCGCTGCCAGTTCTCATCCGTTTGCTCCCAGATATAAGCCGCGGGCCCGGCAATGCCCGCGTTGTTGACCAGGATGTCTATCTGGCCGGTTTGTTGCAGTACCTTTTCGACCGCGCGGGCAACCGAGGCCGGGTCGGCAACATCTGCTTCCACGGCGAACGCTCCGTGGGGCAAAGTGGCCGCTGCCCGCTGAGCTCCTGGAAAATTCAGGTCCACGACGGCGACGGTTGCTCCTGCACTCGCAAGCCGAATCGCAATTGCTTGCCCGATTCCGGCCGCGGCCCCGGTAACAATGGCAGTCCTTCCCGCAAGGCTGAACATCTCCCCAATGCCATTGCTGCCTTCGTTCATGTCTCGCGCTCCCCTTCACTGCCCGGGATTATATATGAAGGCGGAACATTCAAGTTAATAAGTGGAATAGGTTCCGTTTTATGCATTGACCGGGGAGTGAGACGAAATGTATTACTTTACAGTCGCTTCCATGGGGAGAGAACACGCAAGTGAAAGGGCCATATCGCGGCGACCATTCCTGGGCTGAACTGTCGTTGCCTGCACGGTTACCGCCACCACTCCAGTTGCGTAGAGGCCGCTACAAAGTGGAACTCTGGGCCTGCTCTTTGGCGCTGTATGCGTCGCTGGGCATGGCGCAAAACCCGGCACAATTTGGTCGAACCTGTGCAGTTTGCCACGGCGGCAACGGCGAAGGAACCGATCGCGCGCCGGCATTGAGGAACAATCGCGAGCTCCGCGGCGCCAGCGAGAAAGATATTGCGGCCCTGATCAAAAACGGCCGAGGCAATATGCCCGCATTCACTTCGTTGCCCGAGGCGCAGATTCGAGAGCTCGCTACCTTTGTCCACTCCATGAACATGGACGCTTTCGAGATGAAGCCCGCTGGGGACACGGCAGTCGGAGCCGGCATCTTCTTTGGCAGTGGGCACTGCTCCGAGTGCCATACGGCAGAGGGACGCGGCGGAAGCAATGGTCCCGATCTATCAAGCATCGGCCACCAGGTGACCCTCGCGGAACTCGAGCAATCGCTGCAACAACCGGATGCACAGATCGCTGCGGGTTACGGGATAGTGAATGTCACGCTGCGGAATGGCCGTTCTTTGCGCGGGTTTGCGCGCAGCCACGGCACCCATGATCTGCAGTTACAGACGCTGGACGGGCGGCTGCACCTGCTGCTCGAGCATGAATATACCCGGGTCGTTGGGGAGGAACACTCCATCATGCCCGCTTTCAGCGGCACGCCGCAAGAGTTTCGCGACCTGGTGGCGTTCCTGAGCAGACTGGATGGAGT
Source organism: uncultured Acidobacteriaceae bacterium (assembly GCA_963838445.1). Classification (GTDB taxonomy): domain Bacteria; phylum Acidobacteriota; class Terriglobia; order Terriglobales; family Acidobacteriaceae; genus PALSA-350. Next base: position 166,774 of record CAWIRT010000046.1, on the reverse strand, counting down.
CCCCACCGGGCCGAATATCGCGGCGCGAGAAGAGGTGACAGCCCAGGCAATCGAGCAGATCTTTCACCCCAGACCTGGAGATTGGCCGACCTATTCGGGAAATATCAATGGTAACCGTTACAGTGCCCTTACCGACATCAATGCAAGAAATGTAAAGCAGCTGCGGCTGGCATGGATCCACCCGATCCCTTACTTCGGTCTGGAAACGACACCACTGGTTATCGACGGAGTCATGTACGTGACCGGTCCAAACCAGGTGCAGGCACTGGATGGACGGACAGGGCGGGAGATATGGAATTACTCGCGTCCACGCGCGGCGGCGGGGACAATTCCGGGCGACGCGGCCAAGGGAGCCAACCGGGGCGCCGCCGTGCTGGGTGACCGCGTTTTCTTTATTACCGATAATGCGCACCTGATCTGCCTGCAGCGGCTCACCGGAGCGTTGCTTTGGGAAGTATCGTTAGGTGTGCCGCGCTACGGTGGAACTTCGACCCCATTGATTGCAGGCAACCTGGTAATTGCCGGCGTCTCCGGAGGAGACGAAGGCATTCGAGGTCTGCTGGCGGCCTACAACGCAACCACGGGTGAGCTGGAGTGGCGGTTCTGGACGGTTCCGTCGGCGGGCGAGCCCGGCTCTGAAACCTGGAAGGGCGATGTCAAGCCACAAGGCGGCACGACCTGGACGACCGGCAGCTACGATAGCCAAAGGGGTGTCCTGTACTGGGGCATCGGCAATCCTTACCCGGCAACCGATGGAGACAACCGCGGCGGCGACAATCTTTACACGGCGAGTGACGTGGCGCTCGATGCCCGGACGGGAAAGCTGTTGTGGCATTTTCAATTTACGCCGCACGACGTGCACGACTGGGACGCGAATCAACCCCTGGTACTGGTCGACGCGCGATTCCATGGCCACGATCGTAAGCTGTTGCTGCATGCCAATCGCAACGGGTTCTTTTATGTGCTGGACCGGACCAATGGAGAATTCCTGCAAGCGACGCCGATGGTCGAGAAGCTAAATTGGGCCAGTGGAATTGGAGCCGATGGACGGCCGCTGTTGTTGCCCGCCAACGAGACCACGCTGGGGGGTGTAAAAACCTGCCCTGCGGTGAGAGGGGCAACAAATTGGTACTCAACCGCATACAATCCCTCGACGCGGCTCTACTACGTGATGACGGTGGAAGACTGCAGCATCTATCGCAAGGCGCATGACGGCGGCTACGGGCCGGCCGAAGATCCAGCCGATCCACCCATGAAGGTTCTACGCGCGTTTGCCCTGGAAACGGGGAAAGTCGCGTGGGAGCTTCCGCTTACGGGCCCCCCGGAAAGAAACTATGCCGGGGTTCTCAGTACCGCAGGGGGCCTGGTGTTCCTGGGGGAAACGAGTGGAGGTTTCGCTGCCGTCGATGCCAGGACGGGAAGCTATCTGTGGCATTTCGAAGCCAGCGACCCGTGGAAGGCTTCGCCTATGACGTATATGGTGAACGGGCGGCAATACGTCGCAATCGCCTCGGGGTCCAATATCTTGTCGTTCGCACTCCCCGACAAATAGTTTGTGCATTCCCGAGAACTTTCGGCATTCGATTCACCCTACGTTAACCTGACTATCGAAAACTCCTAGAAAAGCAGTTCACTCGTGCGCTCACCCGCCGTGCTTTGCCACGCCATCGCCAGAGAGCCATCATCGAATGAAATTTTTCGTATCGGCCATTGTTGTCGTTTTATGCCTCGCACCTTTTTGTGCACACGCGGAAGATGTGTGTCCGCGCCCGGAACCCGGGAGCCTGGTCCAGGAACCGGCGGAGCTGCGCAGCCAGAATGGAGTTCTGGAAGCGCAGTTAACCGCCAGTAATGCCGCGCAAGCGAACGGCGCCATTCGCTATTGCTACACCGATGCCGCGGGCCACGAATCGCCAACTCTGCGTGTTCATCCAGGCGACCTTGTCATCCTTCATTTGACCAATGCGCTGACAGAACTCAGCCACGCCGGCACAACAGCCATGCCCGCGCATGCGCATGCTCATTCTGCTGCGACCCCTTGCACCAGTGGGATCATGAGCCCGGTGTCGACCAACCTCCACTTTCACGGCCTTACGATTCCGCCGGTCTGCCATCAGGATGATGTGTTGAAAACTTCGGTGCAGCCGGGGGACCCTCCCTTCGAGTATCGCTTTAAGGTTCCGGACAACGAACCTCCTGGCCTCTATTGGTATCACCCTCATATCCACGGATTCAGCAAAGAGCAACTTCTCGGAGGAGCCTCGGGTGCGCTGATCGTGGAAGGAATCGAGCGCGCCAAAAAGGCGACCGCAGGTCTTCCCGAGCGAGTCTTCGTTATTCGCGACCAGGACCTTATCAATCCGAATGCTCCTCCGGCTAAGTCAGAACCGGTCGTGCCGAAATTCCTGATTGATCGCGACGGCGATGCGGCGAACAACGGCACCGGCTTCGGTAAACCGGCGAAGGACCTCTCCATTAATTACGTGCCGGTTCCCTACCCCGACTATCCTCCGGCAACGATCGAGATGAAGCCTGGAGAGAAGCAACTCTGGCGCGTGTTGAATGCGTCGGCCATCACCTATCTCAATCTATCGGTTCTGTTTAACCGCGTGCCGCAATCACTGGGTTTGGTCGCCATGGACGGCGTACCGATGAACCTCAATGACTCTCTGAAAGATTCAGTAGACCCGCAGAACCATATCGGCCTGCCGCCAGGGGCGCGGGTGGAATTTATTGTGACTGGTCCGGCCGAAGGAGTGACTGGCTTACTGGTCACGAGAACTGTGGATACCGGCCCGGGCGGCGAAAATGACACCAACCGGATGCTGGCGAAAATTGTCGCGTCTCCAAATGCACCGGAATCGCGCACAAAGCTGGAAAGCTCTCCCCAGCCTCTTGCTCCGCCAGTGAAGCATGGCTCGGCAGTGTAGCACCGGTGCTTGTACGCCATTTGTATTTTTCCGAGAAATTAACAGATCCCAATGACCCGACCAGCGCGGTGGAGTTTTACCTGACGGTCGATGGACAGGAGCCGCGGATGTTCGACATGAGTTCGGACATTCCGAATATTGTCGCAAAACAGGGAACGGTGGAAGACTGGATTATCGAAAACCGTTCGCGCGAGCTGCACGCCTTCCACATCCACCAGCTGCACTTTTTGCTGCTCGAGTATATCAGGAAGACAAGTCAATGAAGACTTCTTGCGCGATACGGTGAACGTGCCGTACTACGATGGCCGCTCGCTTGCTTATCCGAGCGTGCGCGTTCGCATGGATTTTCGCGACCCTGACATTGTTGGAACATTTGTCTATCACTGCCATCTTCTCGAACACGAGGACAAGGGGATGATGGGATCGATTCGCGTGGATCCCGCGTCACCAGCCGCGCCGGAAAATAATGTGGAAGCGCAATGCGATCGCACGCAATTCCAAAAAACCGTGTAAGGAATTCCGTGCCGAAAAAATTAACAGCAATCATTAAGCTGCCAAACATCCGCGATGCAGTGATGTGCTTTTCAACACCCTAAAGGATTATTCACCGCGTGTTCACTGTATAAAGATGCGACGTTAATTTAACGCAGCTATTCCTCGGGACGGAGTTGAGCCCGCAAGCTCCGACTTCAGGAGGAAGTATGACTGCAAAGAAAATCGCGTCTACAGCCGTGAGGGCTGCACAGACGGGACTGATATCGACCATGATTTTCCAACTGGCCATTGGCAGCGCGTTCGCTGTTGGCCAGACAGAAGCCGCGACATCCCGTGACAACGCCACGACCACGCCCATCAAACACGTCATCGTCATCATTGGTGAAAACCGTAGCTTTGATCACGTCTTCGCCACCTATGTGCCACAGAATGGCCAGACGGTCTGGAATCTTCTTTCTGAGGGCATCGTGAAGGCTGATGGAACGCCCGGACCAAATTTTCCATTAGCAGAACAGAAGGCAGCCAACGATACGCCTCCCGACGATTTTTTGCTGACCCCGCCGAAGACTTCCTACTCCGTGCTTCCCGCTCCACTCAACGGCGGACCTGTCACCTCGTATGTGAAGAATGACGATCTGGGTCTTGCGAGGCAGTCCGAGAACGGCCTTCCCGCTGATTACTATGCTTATCTGGTGACCGGTGGTTCGGGCGTTAAAGGTGCGGTTCCCGATGCACGCATCACGAACGTGAATGCACTCCCTCCAGGACCTTTTCAGCTGACGAACGAAGCGACGTTTACTTACAACTCGTATGCGGCCAGCCCGGTGCACCGCTTCTACCAGATGTGGCAGCAACTGGATTGCAGCGTCGCTCACGCCTCTGCGACCAATCCTTCCGGCTGCGACGCGGCGCTGTTTCCCTGGGTTGAAACGACGGTAGGCGCGGGCACCAACGGAGTCAAGCAAGCTGCCAACTTCAGCACCAACTATTCGCCCAACGCCAAAACTACCGGTGAAGGTGCAACCGCCATGGGTTTCTACAACGTGCAGAACGGCGACGCTCCTTATTTGAAGTACCTGGCGGATCACTATGCGATGAGCGACAATTTTCACCAGTCTGTAAACGGTGGAACCGGCGCCAATCACATCATGTTCGGCCACGGCGACGCGATCTGGTTCAGCGACGGCAAGGGTAATGCGGCAAAGCCACCTCACAATGTTCAGGTTGCGAGCGGCACTCTCAATGCCGGTATTGTGGACGAAATTGAAAACCCGAATCCAGCTGCCAGTACCAATAACTGGTACACGGAAGACGGTTATGGCGGCGGCTCCTTCGGTGCGGCCTCTTTTGGTGGCGGCTCCTACTCCAACTGCGCAGACACCACCCAGCCTGGTGTCGCGCCCATCGTGAATTATCTGAAGTCACTTCCGACGCCCGTAGATCCAAGGTGCGAAAAGGGCCACTACTACCTGCTCAACAACTACAACCCCGGATACTTCGGCAATGGCAACAACGCCTTCACCGACACCAATGCCGCCAACACGGTGTTCACGATTCCGCCGTCCTCGACTCCGAGCATCGGAGACACCATGCTCGCCAATAACGTTTCCTGGAAATATTATGGCGACCAGTGGAACAACTATGTTCCCGATCCTTACCAGTTGAACTACGGCGCGCTCGGCAAGGACACGGATGAGTACTGCAACATTTGCAATCCGTTCCAGTACGACACTTCCATCATGGCTAACGCCGACATCCGCACTGCCCACATTCAGGACACTGCGAATCTTTACAGCGACATCAAGAATGGAACACTCCCGGCGGTCTCAATCGTCAAGCCGAGCGGGCTGGTAGATGGCCACCCATCCTCCTCCAAGCTCAACCTGTTTGAAGGGTTCACCAAGAAAATCGTCAATGAAGTCAAGGCCAATTCAACTTTGTGGAACGACACCGCAATCTTCATCACCTTCGATGAGGGCGGCGGCTACTACGACTCCGGATACGTTCAGCCTGTCGATTTCTTTGGCGACGGTACCCGTATCCCACTCATTGTTGTCTCTCCCTACGCTACGGGTGGCCGCATCGTTCATGACTATTCTGACCACGTTTCGATCCTGAAGTTCATCGAAGCAAACTGGGCTCTTCCGACAGTCACCGCGCGCAGCCGGGACAACTTCCCCAACCCGGTTGCCACTGCCGACAACCCCTATGTGCCGACCAATACGCCGGCCCTCGACGACCTGATGAGTATGTTTAACTTTCCTTCTAACTAGTTCTCCTGAGTAGCGATCACTGTCGCCGGAGTTGGCAAAACCAACTCCGGCTTTTTATTTTTGCCAGGTTTGTGTACGAGCTGAGGCCCGTACCTGCCCTCCAAAACCTTCGGCATTGAGTTTTTCCGTAACCTCCAAAGCGACTGCCGCGCCTCTGGCGCCCCGGCCGCGGGGAATCCAACGCAGCCCGTCCGGGCTGGGCTGACGTTTAGCAGGTGGCCCTCCGGGCCTAGATGCGTCCGGCCCCTGAGGCAATGGTTCGAACCGCAAGCGACGCCTTCACTTATAGGGCGGGTGAGAACCGTACCTCAGGCGCTTTAGAGGGTGCGGACGCGATAAAGAACGAAGAACCTGGTTCCGGGCTATAAAAGGCGCCCAAATCGCGGTTAGCGCTCGCAATGTCCGTCGGGTTTTTTGGTGTTCGGGTGGCACTGATGGTATGAGTTAGTCTGACCCTCGAGGCAGAGATGGAGAACGAAAGTCTTCCCGTTGCCCCCGTCTGTGACATTCTACGGAGCCCCACAGACCGATAGGCTGTTGTCACCATGAAAGTCTTTATCGCCCTTGTTCTCCCCCTTCTTCTCCTTGGATCTGCCATTGCCTTCGCTACAGGCGTTCCACACGGGAACAACATGCCTCGACGACCGGCCGTACAGCATGCAAAGACACGAGGCGCGCTCTTTACGCGATCAAGCCGGGGATAACATGATCGCCCTGACGCCAGATGTTGAGCATGGGATGGTCAACTGTTGCTGTTCGCTGGGGCTCTATTTAATCCTTGTGCCGGCAGCGCTTGAGTAAAGTTTGAGTAGAAATGGCGCCAACCTGAGCAGTTTCACTCCACCCCAAACCTACAAGCCGCTTTTTATTCAGCATCTTTCACACAGCGAAAGCCTACCGCACCAGAGCGGTCATAGCTCGGTGCCATCAGCAACAACTTACCGTGTTGATCATTGCGATAAGCCTGGGGAAAATACCAGATGGATCCCAGTGGCTGGTAATAGCTGCCGCCGCGCAGGATACCACCGCGGGTATGATCATCGACATATTCATCCGTCCACTGCCAGACATTACCGACCATATCCATAATTCCTGACGGACTGGCTCCGCTCGGATGGGCACTGACACTATCGGGCCCGCGCATGGTTCGTCCGTGATCGACAGCAGGCACGCGGCTCGCATCCCAGACGTCGCCCCACGGATAAACGCGCCCCTCGCTCCCCTGCGCAGCATACTGCCACTCCCATTCATGCGGCAGCCGTTTACCAGCCCAGCCGGCATACGCGCGCGCATCCTCGAGAGAAACCCACGTGACCGGTTTGTCCGCCCAGCCCTGGGGATAATTGCCGTCCTTCCAGTCTTTGAGGAAGTTCAGATCGTCGGTGGGATGATAGTGAGCGGCGTCCAGGAATATCTTGAAGTCTGCATTGGTGACAGGGTACTTGTCCATGTAGAACGCGGAGAGGTGCATCTTGTGCTCGTGATAACGACGCGGTGTATCTTCCCAGGAATATTGCACGTCCACACCCTCGTCGTTGAAACCTTCGACCTCTATGCCATCCACCTTGAATACGTAATCTGCGGCAGGGATCATGGTCATGCCATCCGGAGCGGCGCTCGCGGGTTTCGATTTTGCGATCTCAACCAGTTGTTGCGGGAGCGGCTTCCACTCATGCGAATAACTGGCCAGCGGCCGGGCCGTCATTGGTTTCATCTTTTCCATTAACTGCACCAACGCAGGACCAGGCTCGCCCGAAGTCGCGAGCAGAGCGGCGTATCCATGGGCTTCTATAGGAAAGCTTAGAACTGCCTGATCCCCATCGTGCTCGGGGGTTAACTCTGCGCCGTGATAGAGATCGTAATAGCGCATTCCAGTGACGTATGGGACCGAGATCTGCCGCCCGGCAACGTCGTATTCATTTCGATTGACGATGGTCCATAGGTTCTGTTGCCCCTGCGGCCATTGGCTGGCAAAGACTCCATACCGATGGGTGGGATAGAGCGGACGCCATTCCTTGCTCGAGAAAAACGGGGCGACAGCACGTTCGATGGTTGCCACCCGCCGGGTCGCTTCGCCGTCGCGTGGGGTGATTCCATTCCAGATACCCCAGATGTTTTCCCAGCTCTCCCAACCTTCGCCGTTAAAGAAGGCGAACTGAAGATCGTCGGTCTTATCACGGTTCCAGCGATCGGAGATATTCACCTGGTGCAGAGGCTCGAGCCAGCGATACCGGTCGACCAGGGGGACAAAGCCGAACTTGTATTGGCCCCAGGTGAGCACGTTCCAGGCCAGTGCCTCATCGCTCGGACTGCCCTCAGGCTCAAAAACGAGGGGATGTCCGGCAGCGTCCGCGGCCAGTGAGAAGGCCAGCGGCACTCCGTCCTGGGTATCTCCATTGACGCCGTCGGCGCCGATCTCCTTCATGATCTCGGCGATGGCTTGCGGCCAGGGCATGCCCGGGTCGCGGGTTCCCTGATCCCACATCATCATAGGGAATAAGACGTGAACGCCGCGACGATGGAAGTCGTCCACCATTTTGCGCACACCTGGAATGCCGCCAGGCATGGATCGAATCAGGTCGTGCTGATTGCGGTTATCAATCCCCATGTTCGGATAGGTGGGCCAGATGAGAACTGCATCGATGCCACCGATTCTGTGCTCCAGATCGTCAAGGTAGCGATCGACAGTGTATTTGCCGGCCACCGGATCATAGAAATATCTCTCCTGGACCATCATCTGCGGCTGCATGAAAGCCGAGCGGGTCCACTGGAAAGGCGGCAATCCGTATCGCTGGGCGCTATAGCCTATGCGGATTTGGCGCTCCGCACGCCAGTGGGTGATGTCGCCCAACCATTCATCAAGATCCTTCGGTGTACAGGGTCTCGACCCGCCCTCCCAGGCACCTTTCTCAGTAAAGCAGTCCGGCGCGGAGAATTGCTGCACGCTGCCGTGCGGAGCATAGTGCGAGTCCTGGGCTTTGGCCGGCAGGTTCAGCAGGAGAAAAGCCAGGGATAAGTAGGCCAGGGGTAAGCGGGATCGCGTCATCATTTCTTCCTGTCTCAAAAGATGGGCGCCAGGGCGACCGCCGAGAGCCCACAAAGAAATACGGCAAACATCCAAACCAGCAGGGTTTTGGCCCGAGAGGGGGCGGTGGAGAATTCGTGCCAGATAAAAACGCCCCAAGCGGCCGAAATCATCGTGGCGCCTTGACCGATGGAGTAAGACACTGCGGGACCCACGATGTTGGCGCGGGACGCTATGAAATTGAGCACCGCGCCGGTGCACCAGATCAGGCCGCCGAGGATTCCCCATACATGCCAGATCCTCGGAGCGCCGGTGTAGCCGGTCATACTTACGGGTGGTTTTCCGTCTAACGGGCGCCGCATCAGGATGGAATTGACGACGAGGGCACAGACGCCGACGCCCAGGGCGAAGAAGAACGATGTGGCGTAGGGACCGGGGGCACCGGCCCCGCTCATGGCGCGGGAAACGAAGGGATAGAAGCATCCCATAAGGAGTCCCGCCACCAGGCTGATGACCACACCGTTGACGCTGATACTCTGCCTTTCCGCCTCGCGCAAACGATAGGCTGCTGCATCGAGCACAATGGCGGTCACTACCAGGGCGATGCCTCCAAAGAGCATCAGCGGATTACCTGCCGGCGCGAGTATGTAGCTGGTGACCGCCCCTACTACGAGCGCGAGACCGATGCCGACAGGGAATGCTACGGCGAGCCCGGCAATATCAATGGCCGCTACCAGCAACAGGTTCGCAACATTAAAGATGATGCCGCCGATCACGGCCAGGCCGATGTGATGCAGATCGCTCGCCGAAATATCCTGCAGGAAGGGCCGGCCAGTATTGCCCATGGCTCCCAGGCTCAAGCCCCAAACCAGCGTTCCCAGGATGAGGCCGACCACGTAGTCCCAATAAAAGAGTTGAAAACGGTATTGGGGACAGAGCTTGATAGTGTTGGCCCATGATCCCCAGCAGAGCATGCTGATGATCATGAACGTCAGCGCGATGGCGTACGTCTGAGGTTGATACAACAGGGATCTCCTTGCAGCCTGACGAAAGTTGGTTGGGAGAAATGTACCTTACGCGGCGAGGTGGTGCGGGAAAAAGGGGTTTTGGGGGTTCGAGACCCCAGGGAGGGTGCAGCGCTGCGAGGTGGAAGTGTGCGCCCTAAGCGCCTTGTGCGTGAAAGTTGCTCCCCTCATAGCGGCAAAGACGGACCTCAGAGGCTGAAGCCGGGGAGCCTTCATGTCCTTCGGACGTGAGCGGAGGTACGCTTACCCTGTGGTTACGTCAGGGGTGTCCATGAAGCATCGCGACCCCTCCAGAATGTACATGTCCGGGTGAGGCGGCAATCGATGCTGGCTTTCGGAAGCCCTGAATTATCAAATGCTTGAACCGCTGGCCCTTCTTCCCGTTGGATGTCTCGATTTAATTCAATTCACTGCAAAAGCACGGGGCGCCGATGTCCACAGCCGGTATGAATCCGCCCATTTACAGGCGTTGCCGTCGTGGACTATCCTTCGTGCCGCAGCCCATGCAACTGGAGGCAGCCATGGCAAGAAAATACATTGATTGCAGAGAGTTTCCGAATGAGGCGAACTGCACGTTGGCAATTTCCGGTGCCGAAAACGAAGTGCTCGACGCAGCCGTAATGCATGCAGTAAGCGTCCACGGTCACGAGGACGCGCCGGAGTTGCGAGAAAAACTTCGGGAATTGTTGAAGGACGCGCCAGAGACTCGGGGTGCGGCCGCCTGAACATGGGCTCCTAAGGCGGCAGTGCACTGATAAGCATAAATCCGCAGAAACGTGTGGCCCCGTCCGCGACGTGCAGGCAACGAGCGACTTCGTTCCCGCCTTGAGCTGTGGCACGCAAGGAATTGCGGCCGATCAGCCGCCTGAATTGTGCCCCAGCTCGTTTGTTTACTTTGCACGGGAGGCTGTGCGTCGGCGCCGCGGTAGTCCGTTCTGGCTGAGCGTTCTTCGGACCTTTTAAATAGCACGCTAACTCACAACCGCCTTCAGCTCCTGAGGTTTCGTGATCGCCCGAGGGCAAGCCCCCGAGTTAGTTTGATGCAAGCTTGATACTCCATCAAAAGCGATAGTGCGGAGGCAATCACATGCGACCCGAAGAATTCGCCTATATCGTTTTGACCGCCGCAGCTCTTATTTTTTCGTGCTCGGATCAGCATCAGGAGAAGATCATAGCTCGAGCGACAGCTCAACAAAGCGTCACCATTGGAGGGGTGAGTCCGATGCCTATGATTTCAGGGCAGAGTTCGCAGATGACCGCTTCGACAACCCGCAAGGTCATCGACCGCTTCAACGAGGCGTTCAACCGCCACGACGCAGATGCCCTCGCACCTTTGCTCACGGATGACACCGTCTTCGAGGACACGTCTCCTGCTCCGGACGGCACGCGGATAGAGGGGAAGGCCGCAGTGCTCGAATTCTGGCGGATTTGGTTCAAGCACAACGCCGGCGCGAGCTTCGAGGCGGAAGACGTGATTGTAAGTGGTGATCGTGCCGTCGTGCGCTGGGTCTATCGCAAGTTGCGCAATGGGCAGCCGTGGCACCTGCACGGCGTGGACGTCTTCACCGTTCGCGACGGCAAAGTGGCAGCGAAGCTCGCCTACGTGAAAGGGTGAGATGGAGCGCAAGCTGGGACTTCCTGTGCATGCTATCGCCGCAAAATGGACCGATCGGCGTTGATAGTCATCATTTCGCCGTTTGCTAAAAAATCGGAGTATGATCTCGTTCTGGATTTAGGCGGAAGAGCCAAAGATGTGATCTAAATCCAAGGCGAAAGCGATAGGAGAATCTTAGGATGCTTCCCGAGGCGTCGCTCGACACTTCACGCCGTCAGTTTCTTATTGCTGGAGGCCTGACGGTCGCCGCGGCTTGCCTTGCTCCAAGATACCTTATCGCCCAGACAAGTAGCATCGTTCCGGGTGCGTTCAAGGAGGCTGCAACAGCGAAGGTCACGATTCAAAACCTTCGACGCAACGTCAGTATCCTTTTAGGCGCTGGTGGAAATATCGCGGTTCTGACAGGCCCTGACGGAAAGCTGGTGGTGGATGCTGAGATCGTCACCGCACGTCCAAACGTCTCGAAAACCCTCGCAAGCATCAGCGCGGATCCGATCACACAACTGATCAACACCCATTGGCACTTCGACCATACTGGCGGCAACCAGTGGGTCCATGAAGCCGGGGCCAGTATCCTGGCGCACGAAAACACGCGCAAACATCTCTCCAAGGCCACATTCGTCGGTGGAAACTTTCAGTACACTTTCCCAGCCGCGCCAGCGGGTGCGATTCCTTCCACCGTCTTTAACGACGAACACAATCTGCACATCAACAACACGACTCTCACGCTAAAGCACTACTTACCCGCGCATACAGACTCCGATATCTCCGTCTATTTTCCTGAGGCCGACATTCTCCACACGGGAGACACCTTCTGGAACCGCGATTATCCCTTTATCGACTACTGGACAGGAGGAAGCATCGACGGCCAGATACGCGCGGCAGAAGCGAACATCGCAAAGGTGACCAGCAAGACGATCGTCATTCCCGGGCATGGAGCCGTGGGCGGCAAAGCCGACCTGATCCTATTTCGAGACGTTTTGGTTGATATCCGCGATAAGGTTGCGGCCCTCAAGAAACAGGGTAAGGCCCTGCCTGAAGTGATCGCGGCTAAGCCTGGTGCGCGCTATGACCCGGAGTGGGGCAACCTGTTTCAGAATCCAAGTAACTTTATTGCGCTCGTGTACCAGGGCGTTTGAGACCGTCTGCGGCTGCAGCTTCAGCCCTTGAGGAATGCCAGCAGGTCGGCGTTGATCTTCTCCGCCTGCGTCGTAGGCATGCCATGCGGGAAATCCTTATATGTAATCAGCGTCCCATTCTTCAGCAGCTTTGCCGGCTTCGGCCCCGCCGCCACATACGGGACAATCTGGTCATCCTCGCTATGCATCACCAGCACCGGAATCGTGATCTTCTTCAGATCCTCGGCAAAGTCGGTCTGCGAAAACGCCACTATTCCGTCATAGTGTGCCTTAGCGCCGCCCATCATCCCCTGCCGCCACCAATTGGCAATGGTGGCCTCCACCGACTTCACCCCGGCCAGTGCCAAAGCTTCTTTAGCTCCTGCATGAGAGAACCGCAGAAGAGGATCCAGCCGCTCCCTAGGCCCGGAGGGCCGGCCGCCAAACGTCAGCCCAGCCCGGAAGGGCTGGGGCATCGATGGAGGATGATGGAGCGCCGTAGGTGCGGCACCTTTTGCTTCTGTTAAAACTCCGAACGAATGCCGTAGCAAAGTCTGCCGCTCTTTACTACCCAACCTGATCCCAAATGACCGGTCGCCGAACCAACTCGTCGAATAAAATCAACCCGACGGAGTCGCCCAATCAGCTAATTTGGACAGCCCTGAAGTTCAACCGTCCCTTCGGGACTGAGTTTGAAAATCGAGTTCTCGCACACCCCCTTTAGCCTCTGCGCATTTCGCGTTTCCTGGCAAACCTTGCCGGAAGCATGGGATCAGCAAGCGAAACTTGCGTCTGGATTTGAAAAGGGGCTGCCTTTCACTCGGAGCGCAACGCTTCGATGGGGTTGATGGCAAGCGCCCTTCGCGCAGGAACCAGGGCCGCAATCGCGGCGACGGCGAGGAGAATAGCCGATACCCCCAGCACCACCATCGGGTCGCGGGTCCCATTCTCAATCCACTGCGCGATCATGCGGCCCAGACCAAGGCTGAGCACGAGGCCTGAGAGAATTCCCAAACCCACACCGGCTCCGGTCGATACTCCCACGATCCAAAGCACATCGCGGCGCTGGGCCCCGAGAGCAATGCGAACGCCGAGTTCGCTCGTGCGCTGCAGCAGCGTATAGGAAACGACGCTGTATAAACCTACCGCCGCAAGAACCAGTGCCAGAACAGAGAATGCGCCGAAGAGCATCGAAACAAGACGCCCCCGGGCGTACTCCGGCTCGCGTTGAATCCAACCTTCGAGATCGCGGATATCGCCCGCAATCTGCTGGTCGGCATCGACGGAGGCGATCTGCCGTTGGATGCTGCGCAGCATGGCCAGCGGATCGCCTTGAGTTCGGACCAGGACTTGCATGAAGGGGAAAGTCAGAAGCGTATAGGGCGCGTACACAGCAGGGGCCACGGGTTTGTCCAGTCCGTCATTCAGTGAGTCAGCTACTACGCCGACAATTTCCAACCACCCCGCGGCTCCATTGGACGTTAGCGCTATCGGAGGAAGGGTGGCCAATTGAGGCAAGCGCACCGAATGCCCCGCAATGCTTCCGCCGGAGAGGTAATGACGTACGAAGGACTGGTTCACCAGGACCAGCGTGGCGCCGCGCGCAATTTCGCTCTCATCCCATACTCGGCCGCTGAGGACCGGGATTTGCAAGGTGGCGAAGTACTCTGGGCCGACAAGTTCTAGTACTGCCTCCTGTGTCTGGGAAGCGGGCTTGCCCAGAATTTCGATGGGCTGGCGCGACCCACTGTTGGGCGGAGTGGCATTCGTCGAGACACCCGCGGAGACGACGCCAGGAATTGCCGCAATTTTGTCGCGCAGCTCGGTGTAGAAACGGGCTCGATCCGCCCAGGTTGTATGCGCGTCATCGCGGATGGGAATGATCACCGACATCACATGCTGTGGCTGGTATCCGAGTGGAACACGGAGCATGCCGAGGAAGCCCTCGATAGCCGCTCCCGCAGCGGTCATCAGTAACAGTGTCAGTGCAATCTGGCCGGCGATGAGCGCAGTGTGCAAGCGCCTGCCTCGCACACTGCCGGTCAGGCGTCGCGTGCCCGTTTGCATCACTTGGCTAATCTGGGGATGCGCCGATTGGACCGCGGGAAACAGCCCGAAAACAATTCCGCACAACACTGCCAAAACTACGCTGAAACAGAGAACAGGAAGGTTGATGTGGAAGTCTGCTTCGTAGGGATACGAGTGATCGGGCAACCGTGGGACGAGGAACCCGATCGCCAGATACGCGACAAAGACGCCCAGCCCGGCTCCCACCAGGGATAGGAGCAGCGATTCAGTAAGAAGCTGGCGCACGATACGAATGCTGCCGGCTCCCACGGCGGAGCGCACCGCAAACTCGTGCTGGCGCGCCGTGCCTCGCGCAAGCAGTAAGATCGAGAGATTTCCGCAACCGATCGCGAGCAGCAGCGCGACGGCCCCAAACAGCAGGTACATTGTCTTTTTCAAGTCGCGGGTATAGGTATCCGCCAGGCTCCGTACGCTGATCTTGTATTGCTTGGGAAAGATATTCGGCGTCTGATGGTCGAACTGCTCATAGAGAGGCCGGAATTCCGCTGCCGCGGCCGCCATGCTAACGCCGGGTTTCAACTTGATCTCGGGACTGTACCGGTGGAGTTGGTCCGAGGCCATCTTCAGAGGGGTGTAAACCTCTCCATCCCTCCAAGTAAACCGTACCGGCATCACGCCCAGAATGGTATAGCTCTTGTGGTTGAGTTGGATGGTTCTGCCCACTACAGAAGGGTCGCCACGATAATGACGTTGCCAGAACTTGTAGCCCAGCACAGCGACGGGCTGCGGATCTTTTCCGTCAGGCGCATCCGCGGGGATAAAGTACCGGCCCAGCAGAGGACTCAGGCCCAAAAACTGGAAGTGTGATCCCGTCATCTCGACAACGGTCACACCGTCCGGAATATCAGTGCCGGTGACTGTTTGGCTCGTATAGTTGGAGGCGACCACATCCTCGACAGCGTGTGTCTGGCGCAATTGCCGAATCTGTGGCCCGGTCAGGCTCCAGGTGCCTTCGCGGCCGGAGCTGTCTGTAAGCCACACATCGCAGATCCGCTCGATACCCGCATATGGCCACGGATTGAGAACGGCGTCATACAGGATGCTATAAACGGCCACGGTAGCGCCGATGGCCAGCGTGAGTGACAAAATCGACGTGATAGAAAAACCAGGGTTGCGGACAAGTTGCCGCAAAGCAAACCGGAGATCCTGAAGCAATGTCTGCATCGGCGCCCCCTATACGACTAGTAAGGACAAGCGAAGTCGGCTCTCCGCTCAACTGTTGCAATTTCGCAGCCACGTCCGTCGCTTTACGAGAACTACGGTTTCGCTTGAATTTTTTGTTCCGGCCAGTGATTTTTCCACCAAAAGATCTGTCCGATCTCGCACAGACCGTCCGCAAACGAACAGACGTAGCCATGCGGGGCGATGCGCGTGGCCTGGACCTAGCCGGTGTCCATCGTGAGAGCACAGGTTGCCGCCGTCCCAGGCGGAGCGCAGCAGACCCAGTCCGGTCTGGACCAAAAATCTTCGATCCAACTCTATGAACAGAGAGCAAATGGTATTGCTATTCGGTCCTCAATGCTTGCGATGGATTGGTTGAGGCTGCGCGTTGAGCTGGGATGAGTCCAGCAGCTGCGGCTGCTGCGGTCAGTGTCAGGGTGGCGATGGCGAGGACGGCGAGCTCATGCCCTTGGATTCGTAGAGCTGAGATTCGATGTAGCGTACACCAAACCAGGCTACCGGTATTCCGATAGCTGCGAGGCCGATCGCGGCCTGAAGCATGGCTCCGCGCATGATCATACCGACAACGGAGCTGCGGTTTGCGCCGAGAGCCATGCGGATACCGATCTCGGAGGTGCGGCGCGCTACGGTGTAGGCGGTGACACCATAGAGGCCGAGAGTTGCGAGCAGGAGAGCCAGGATGCTGAAGAGAGTCATGAGGCGCGTGATCATGCGGTCCTGGGTGAAGCGGTCGGCGATCTGCTCTTCGAAGGTCTGGAATTTCACAACGGAGAGGTTCGGATTGATGGCAGCGAGCGTCTGGCGGGTGATGGATTCGATCTTATCCATTGGGTGGCCGGTCTGGAGGACGATGGCTTCGGCGTAGAGTGACGTGTCCTTATCGATCGGGTCCTTGCGAGCGGACTCTGGTACGCGTTGGGTCATGGGGATGAAGTACATGTGGTGGTCTTTCCAGGTTGCGGAGTTGTACGCGGTGTCCTCGACAACGCCGACTATCTCAAAGTCACCTGAGGATTGCGGGCCAGGTGAGCCGAAACGGCGACCGATCGGTTCTCGCCGAGCTTGAAGAATGCTTTGACGAAGGACTGATTGACGACGGCAACGGCTGGTGCGGTTGCGGTGTCCCGGGTGGTGAAGCCTCGTCCCATCAGACGTGGTTCCTACGGAGTCGAAGTATTCGGCGTTGCCCCTGACCCAGTACGCCCCGTCGTTCAAGAAGCGCTGGCCCTGGATTTACGCCGTCGCCCGAGTTGTTGGCCTCCATTGGAGTGTTGGAGGAGATGCCAACCTTTTGTACACCGGGTATGGCGTGGAACCGTCTTCGAGGATTCGATAGAGAGCTTCCACCTCAGACGGGGAATAGCCAGCGGCCTGCGGTTGAAATGGACGATGTATCGGTTCGCCGGGTTGAGCTTGAGATCGATGTTCCTGAGCTTATTCAGGCTTTGGATAAACATGCCGGCTCCTACCAGCAGCACCAGGCGAGAGCCGACTGCAGCACGATGAGGCTGCGCTGCAGGATTGAAGCTCCGGAGGTGGTGTGCGGGCCCCGCTGCGGAGCGCGTCGGCTGGGTTTGCGTTCGATGTGATCCATGCAGGAGCTACGCCAAAGAGGATGCCGGTGAGCAGCGAGATTCCGAAGGCAAAGGCGAGCACCTCTGCGGAGGGCTGGCGTCGATGGTGAGCATTCTGCGCACCGGGGAAGGCCATGGCGAGAAGCATGCGAGTGCCGGCGTAGGCGACGATGAGCCCGGCCATTCCACTGATGATCGAGAGGACGATACTTTCGGTGAGCAGCTGGCGGACGATTCTTGTTCGCATCGCGCCAAGTGCTGCTCTGACTGACATCTCTTCGCGGCGGTTCATCCCGCGAACGAGTAGAAGGTTGGCGATGTTGGCGCAGGCGATGAGCAGTACGAGGCCGGAGATCCACATCAGAAGCTTAAGTTTGGAGGCGTAGCTCTCCCGCATGTCGTGGATGCCGGCGCCGCCGGGCGAGAGGACTACGTGGGCTTTGGCCAGTGCGCGCTTCCCTTGTTCGCCTGAGAAGGCTGTCGTGGTGCGAGTGATTGGCGCACCAACCCGGTGATTTTGGCCTGTAGCGGCGCCATGGCTACGCCGGGTTTCAGGCGACCGATAATGTAAAGCCAACGCATGCCGAGCTCGTGCACGAAAGTACGGTTGGTCAAGACAAGCACGGATTCTATGGGGAGATAAAAGTCCGGTGGGGTGCTGGAGAGGCGATCGCCGTAGAAGCCTTTGGGAGCGATTCCTACGATGGTGACGGCCTTGGTGTTGATCCAGAATGTGCTGCCGACGGCGGACGGATCGCCATTGTAATTGTTCTGCCAGGTGTTGTAGCTCATGACGGCGACGAGTGGCGCGCCGATAACATTGTCCCCGTCTGCGAAGAGTCGTCCGATCTGGGGCTGAAGGCCCAAGGTGTGGAAGTAGTTGCCGGAGACAAATTCGCCGGTGACTGAGCGGGCCTCCTGGGTTTTGTCGGGTCGCGCAATGATGGTGTCAAAGCCAGACTGCATGGCAGCTAATTCTTCAAACTCCGGCGTGTTCTTCTGCAGTTGCTGCCACGTGCCGGTATCGAACAAGGCGTAGCTGCCGTCGTCCGACGCTCCGGACTGTTCCGCCGTTCCCCAGTTCACACAGCACTCGGTGGTGTTGCCTATGCGGATGAGGTGGAGGGGTCAACGACAGGGAGATTTCTGAGCAGGATGGCGTTGACCAGGGTGAAAATAGCAGCGTTGCCTCCTATGCCGAGTGCGAGGTCAGAACCGCAGTCACGGTGAAGCCGCGGCTCTTTCGGAGCTGGCGGAGGCATAGCTGACGTCTTGAAGAAGAGTTCCGAGGAAGAAGCTCGGACGTTGTTCGTGGGATTGTGCTCGCACGCTTTCAATTCCCCCAAACGCTAAGACCGCTTTTCGGCGTGCCTCCTGTGGCGTCATTCCGGTGGCCATGTATTCCTCGGCCTGCCGTTCAATGTGAAATTGCAACTCGTCGTCTATTTCACGATTGGGTTTTGGAGAGGTCAAAAAACGAAGGCGCGTCCACCATTCATTGAGCATCTATCCTCCTACTTCAGCACCAAGGCGATCGCCGTTGAGATGCGACCCCAGTCTTCGAGCTCAGCTTGCAGTTGCTTCTGCCCAGTCCTGGTTAGCGAATAGTATTTGGCCTTGCGGTTGTTTTCCGAGGCTCCCCACTCAGCCTCGTATCCAGCCCTTGTACTCCAGCCGTGAAGAGCGGGGTAGAGCGACCCCTGTCCAATCTGAAGCGCATCCTTCGATACCTGCTGAATTCGCTGCGCGATGCCCCACCCATGCATTTATTCGAGGCAAGTGTCCTCAATATCAGCAAATCCAGCGTTCCCTGCAGAAATCTGTAGCCCGCATCATTCCCCTAGGCGAGGCTGGTGGGGGGAAAAGGGGGTTTTGGGTTTCGAGACGTCAGGGGCGCGGCCGAAAACCGGGATTTCCTCCGGGATTTCGCCGACTGGGCCGCCGGTGTGCCAGCAAGGTTGTCCTTGAGGACCTGCTCTTCGAGAAACTGCCATTGGGTTCAGAGGTTGATGGCCATGACAAATCTCCCGACGGTTCCCGGCGTGCGTAATGAAACGATTGAGTGAGATTGACGAGCAAGCCATAAGCTATTTCTCCTTTTTCTTTTCCACAGCGGCCCGGAGGCCGTGTCTTGCCAAAATATCAAGTTAGAGATAATCTAATTTGCGGTGGACACAGAGGCGATCAAGCGGTCATTGGAAAGCGGTGGTTTGCGCTGCACTCCCCAGCGTTATGCCGTGATGGCCTTCTTGATGGAACAGAACAGGCACCCCACCGCGGTCGAGATTTTCGAAGCCGTAAATAGAACAGATCCCCGCTCTTCAAGGGCAACCACCTATAACAATCTGCGGGACCTGGTGCAGGCAGGCCTGGTGCGTGAAGTAGCGGTCGAAGGCCGCGCCGCGCGATTCGATGCCAAAGGCCTGCTGCATCATCACTTCATCTGCGACGACTGCGGAAATGTTGAGGACATCGAGTGGTACGACGTGCCCAGGCCTGCCACGCGCTCCCTGGGTAAACGAATCGTTCGCGAATGCGAACTCATTTTCCGCGGACTCTGCACCAAATGCGCGGCGAAGCACGGTGCGCGTCTGAAACGGTAATAGCGGGCAGCCGAGCGTGCGACATGGCCTGCCGTGAAGACCCAAACATTCAAGACCACAACACTGCTAAGGAGAGAATCATGGCGAGCAAAGAAACCGAATTTACGTCCGAAGCAAAATCCGAAGTGAACGCGCAGGTAGCGTCCGCAGCGAAATGCCCGGTCGACCACGGCGCAATCGCAGCCAGCCCGGTAAGCAAACCCAGCGGGCCACGTACCAACCGCGACTGGTGGCCAAACCATCTCAGGTTGGAGTTGCTCCATGCGCACTCCGAGCTTTCCGACCCCATGGGCCCAGAGTTCGACTATGCGAAGGAGTTTAAGAGCCTCGACTACGAAGGCCTCAAGAAAGATCTGGCCTTTGTCATGACCGACTCGCAGGATTGGTGGCCCGCCGACTTCGGGCACTACGGCCCGCTGTTTATCCGTATGGCCTGGCACTCAGCCGGCACCTACCGCACTTACGACGGCCGTGGCGGCGGCGGACGCGGTCAGCAGCGCTTCGCCCCTCTCAACAGCTGGCCTGACAATGTCAACCTCGACCGCGCCCGCCGGCTGCTGTGGCCGGTGAAGCAAAAGTACGGCAAGAAAATTTCCTGGGCCGACCTGATGATCCTGGCCGGCAACGTCGCGCTGGAGACGATGGGCTTCAAAACCTTCGGCTTCGCCGGCGGCCGCCCAGACACCTGGGAGCCCGATCACGACGTCGACTTCGGCGCCGAAGCCACCTGGATGGGCACCGACAAGCGTTACTCCGGGGAACGCGACCTGGCCAACCCGTACGGCGCGACCACTATGGGGCTCATCTATGTGAACCCTGAAGGCCCCGAGGGCAAGCCAGACCCCGCGGGTGCCGCCAAAGATATCCGTGTCACCTTCGGCCGCATGGCCATGAACGACGAAGAAACGGTGGCGCTGATCGCGGGCGGCCACACCTTCGGCAAGACCCACGGCGCCGGCCCGGGCACCCACCTCGCCCATGAGCCCGAAGGAGCGCCCATTGAAAACCAGGGCCTCGGCTGGACCAGCGCCTACAAAACCGGCATCGCCGGCGACGCGATCACCAGCGGCCTGGAGGTTACCTGGACCACCAAGCCCACGCAATGGTCCAGCGAGTACTTCGACCACCTCTTCAAATTTGAATGGGAACTCACGCAGAGCCCCGGCGGCGCGAACCAATGGAAACCCAAAGGGGATGCCGGCGCCAACACCGTGCCTGACGCCCACGACCCCAACAAGAAAAAGCAGCCCGCCATGCTGACCACCGATGTGGCGCTGCTCGCGGATCCGGCCTACGCGAAAATCTCGCGCGACTTCCACGAGCATCCCGAGAAGTTCGGCGACGCCTTCGCCCGCGCGTGGTTCAAACTGACCCACCGCGACATGGGTCCGCGCGCCCGTTATCTGGGGCCCGAGGTTCCGGCCGAGGAGCTTATCTGGCAAGACCCCGTCCCCAAGGTCGACCATCCTTTGGTCAATGATCAGGATGTCACCGCCCTCAAGGCGAAGGTGCTCGCGTCTGGCCTATCGGTCTCCGAGCTCGTCTCGACCGCCTGGGCCTCGGCGTCGTCGTTCCGTGCCTCCGACAAGCGTGGCGGCGCGAACGGCGCCCGCATCCGCCTTGCCCCGCAAAAGGACTGGGAGGCCAACCAACCGGCCCAGCTAGCCCGCGTGCTGAAGACGCTCGAGAAGATCCAGGGCGAGTTCAACGCGTCGGCCGCCGGCGGTAAGAAGATCTCGCTGGCCGATCTGATCGTCCTCGCGGGTGCTGCGGGTGTCGAGAAGGCGGCCAAGAACGCCGGTATCGAGACCACCGTGCCCTTCGTCGCCGGCCGCACAGACGCCTCGCAGGAACAAACCGACGCCGAGTCTTTCGAGCCGCTCGAGCCCAAGGTCGACGGTTTCCGCTCCTACGGCTACAAGAACTCGGAGCCTGCCGAGGTCGCGCTGTTGGACAAGGCTCAGCTACTGCGCTTGACTGCGCCGGAGCTGACCGTGCTGATCGGCGGTCTGCGCATGCTCAACACCAACTTCGGAGGCACGAAGTTTGGCGTCTTCACCGAGCGTCCGGAGACGCTGACCAACGACTTCTTCGTGAACCTGCTGGACATGAAGTACGAGTGGAAGCCCACCACCGACTCGAAGGACACCTTTGAGGGCCGCAACCGTAAGACCGGCGCGGTGAAGTGGAAGGCTACCCGCGCCGACCTCATCTTCGGCGCCAATTCCCAACTGCGCGGTACGGCAGAGGTCTACGCCTGTGCCGACTCACACCAGAAGTTCGTCAAGGATTTCGTCGCCGCCTGGAACAAGGTAATGAACCTGGATCGCTACGACCTCTTGCCGTCGGTCGTTTAACTTCACGTTCGTTCACACCGCTGCCGGCCTAACCTGAGATCTCTCGGGTTAGGCCGCGAGAGGTAACTTGCCCTGCCCTACCACGCCCCCAGCTTTTAAGTGGGTTCTGGTCACTTATCGTGATTCAGGACGGAGTAATCCCGTTCCCCAACGCGGTTACTACTTTGTCTGTCCTTGGCTCTCCCAATGTTATTGCTCTATTACGGGAGCGGTTCTCGGGGGAGAAAAGTGGTGGCCGGTTCACACTTCGAGCAAAGTTCCAGTCCCGTCTGACCAGAAAACCCGACCACCAATCTCTGACCTCATAACAATGGACTGGACTCTGAATCAGAGGGCAGCTATAGCACGGGCACCCGCACAAAGCCTGACGTGGCGCCACCGGTGTTACTGTCAAAGGATCCCGTGATGCCCCCAAAGTCGTTGATGCCCCAAACTATCGTGTCCCTTCCCCCGGGGTAATCGAACACGATGATCCTGCCCTGTCTGGTACGTACAAAGCCCTGGGCCCCTGATAGTGCGGTGGAATAGGTGCCTGCAGCGGCGCCATTGGCGGCGATGCTTTGGGGCGTTGTTTGTATGCTGTCTGGAGGATCAAACGTCGTGATCTTGCCTTGCGGGGAGCGCACAAACCCATGCGTTGCGATCGTGACACCGTAATACCCGGCAATTGTCCCCTCGGCATCAATGCTGGTCGGGGACGTCGCGACGCCCTCCAGAGGGTCGAACGAGGTGAACCTTCCGTGTAAATCGCGCACGAACCCATGTTGTACGCCACTGGCCGTGTACGATCCGACGATGATCCCCTCATTGTTAATGCTGCTTGGGGATGTACTTGTGCTCCCTGGGACATCGAAAGAGGTGATCTCCCCCTCCGGGGAACGCAGGAAACCGTGTTGGTTGCCGCTTCCGTCAACGTAATATCCCGTGGCGATGCCCCTGTCATTTATGCTCCACGCGAACGTTTCGTTTCCCTGATAGTTGAACGTGGCAAAATGTCCAAGCCGGGAACGCACGAAGCCCTGGACGCCGCTAGAGTCCTGAAAGTATCCCGCGATTGCCCCAGCTGCGTTGATGCTTTTGGCTATTGTGAAAGTGCTCCCAGGAGGGTCAATCAAGGTAATTGCCCCCCACGCGTCACGCAGAAAGCCATGGTAACTGTGGGTCCCCTGGGCGCAGAAACCCGCGACACTAAAAAACGTGTTGATGCTCTGCGGATAGGTGTCGAGATATCCCGGCACCTGGAAGCTAACATAGAAAGCCCGATCCCCGAAAGCTTTCTCCTCAAGAGCTGTTTCCTGGGCAAACGCCGTTGCGACGCACCCTAATAGGGCGAGCACGCATCCCGCGGCAATCAGAAAGGTCTTTTTTTCAGAAGAAGTCATTTGAAATTCCCTCTTAGCGTGCACTCACGTTTCCGAAAGCCCAACTTAGCCGAGATTTCCTTCCCTGGCTGGTCGGACAGGGTATTGACTGGCGAGAGTTCCGATGAAACCTGTTCAAGTTCCTGATCGTTCCGCCACCCTCCAGGGCGTGCAAAATCCAACGCTCGTTCTTGAGCGCAGAAGAGCCGGAAGCGATTTTCTTGGAGTTGGCGCGACTGTCAGTCGAGGGGGGCACCAAATAAAACAGCAAAACCGTGATGCAAGACGTCGAGACGGCCGCTTTGGAGTTTAGCAACCGCTTCTAATGACACGGACACTATATACAAAACAACCTGTAGAAAGCCATAGGAATTGAAATTCATGAAGTTATTAATGAAGTGGCGTGGGTCGCGGAGTAAGGGAGTTGCCAATCGACCTCTGCGAAGATGGCCGACCCCATAGCCGTCCCAGACCCGGATTATCGTTAATCTGATGAGCGAGGCAGTAACTCTGGGTGTTTGGGACGGGAAACCGGGCCGGGACGGAGTAACCCGTATCCAGCCTTAGGGGTTACTCCGTCTCTTTAACATATAGGTAGCGAGGGTGGGATTTGGAGGCAAAGGAGAAAGGGTCGCAAGAAGCGAGGTGACCGTCCCCGGGTTACCCGTTCCCACGTCCCCGAGTTGCGACCGCCCAAACCCCGCCATTTGACGCTTACGACGCTTCAGCTGACTGTGAACATTGCTAAGGGCGCGTTCTCCTAAACAATTGTTCAGCTGTAGCCCGCGCCCTTGAAGTGGGACTTAACAAAACTGTTGCGATAGGCTGGTGCGGATTTGCTGTCGATCATAGGTTTGTCGTCCTCGACCAAGTCATAATCACAATCCGAGATGTCAGGATGGCGCTTGTCGCAAAGAACAAGTAGGTATGCGTGAGTGTCACCATTTGGAAGAAGTGCCCGCCAGTGATTTCTCCTTCCTCGTTAATCGCCTGGGCGACGGTTAGAGTCAGATCCAAAGGCCGGCTCAGGACAGGATTCAGATCGATCGGCACTCGACCGCCCTCCCATCATGGTCGTACGTCGCGGACGGCCATCAGTTCTTGATCGTCCAATCGGCCCCGCCTGCGCCGTCCTCTTTGAAATCGATATCGACCGGATATTGTTTGCCGCACCCCTTGACGAGCCACTTCTCCTGCCACTGTCTGGCGCCGGCCGCGCCCGAGAAGGGCGTTACGACGTATGGCGTAACGTCCTCTACTTTGTGGCATCCCAGAGAGCCCATCTTGCCGGCGACCCCTAGCATCGTGTCTTGCCTGAGCTGCGGACTCGTCAGCGTGCCTTTTTTAATCGTGCCGGCAGGCAGATCTGTGTTGGGAGCAGGAACGGACGGGCTGGTGGGGTTCTTCACGGACGACACCATGCGTGAGGCATCGAACTGCAGAAGCTGCTGTTCAACGTCTGCAGCGTTCTTCGTTACCCATGCACTCGTCGTGGCGGCAGCTGACTCGCCGTAGGACCGGTGGGTATAAAACACCCCGACAGCTTGTTTGTCGACGAGGACGAAGTGTATCGCATCGAAATCCACACCATGAGGGGTTGGCAGTACTGCGGCCAGGAAATGCTCGCCCGGTTGTTGCCCTGAAGCGGAAACCGAGATCGTTCGCAGGATTGTGGCTTTCGCGCCCTGGGCAATCGCCTGGACCCGGCTGGTGATCGTGGCCAGAGCCTCCTGGTCATGGGCCGCGGGATAGAGATTGAGTTCCAGCATGTCGGTAAAGGTAGAAAGGTCCTCCTGGCCCCGGGGCGTGAAATCGTATCCGTTGCCGTGGGACGAGCGCAGCAAATATTCGGTGCCCCGGAACGTGACCTTAGCCGTCGCCGGCGACTGGAGATCGGGCATGGCGGCGGCCAAACCTGTTGGCCCGTGCGGCGTTGCTGCGGCAGCAAGTGCGGCCGCGGTCGCCGCCAAGGCGATTGCAAAGTAGATGGATCGGCGTTTCATCATTCCGTCTCTCCAATCGAGAATGCTCCGGCGCTTCTCACCCAATCCAGAGTTGCAGAAAGGTCTGAGAGATCGCGATCTCCTGGCAAAGTGATTACCGTAATTTGACGACTATGAAGAGGAATGGCGAAGTGGTCAACGGATTGACCCTTAACCCTTAATTAACCGTGAAGCTGAGCTTTTTCAGGCGTTTGCAGAGCTTCATTAACTGGTCTTCCTGGTTTTGCGGCACGGGCATCACGGCGATGCCCGTTGAGTCGCCTCGAGAAGTCAGGAAGCATCCGCTTGTTTCATGTTGCGGCGGCCTGCAGGAAGCAGACGGAATGGGCCGGGCCTTAGGAGAAGCGCATCGCCGGATATCAATTTCATCCATGCGCGTGGCCGATGTAAGATTTGTGGTCAGATGTAAGATTTGTGGTCATAAGACTTGTGGTCCAGACGGGACTGGAACTTTGCTAGGAGTGGTAAACCGGCCGCCGCACTCCAGAAGCTCTACAGAAGCGAGTGACCTCGCAAAAGAACAGTGCCCTCCCCAAGCGACTGCTTTGCGCTAGGGAACTGTGACACTCTTTGGCATATCGTCTGGACAGCAACTTGGTATGAAGTTGTACGTGCCGTCTTTCAGGTCTGCCTTTGATTTGATTTTCGTTTGGCTTCCGGTTACCGGAACCTGGAACGGCGGAGGATCCGTGAAGGGCCAATCTGTTGTTCCTTTTGCTAGCTGACAGGTTATACCGCTAGCATTTGTGAAATTTACCGCTTCGTCATGCTTCGCATGAAAGTCGCTACATACGTCTTCAGTTGCCATATCCTCTCCTTTTTCTGACACCCTGCAAGGCCCATATCCTCCGCGGATCTCTTCACCTTCTCGCTAGCGGAAGCTTCTCGACCCGGCGCAAGTCATTGGGAGAACCCAAGCCTACCAAGTATTGCCTCATCAAAGCCTGGATTCCCGGCGAGGTCTCGAAACTCAGGAGCCGCCCGAATCTTGGCTGGAGGATATCCTTCGTGCACAGCTTTTCCTATCCATTGAACAGCCAGCGCTGTGTCGCCGAGGTGATTGTACACGGATGCCGCATCCACCAATATTTCCTTGTCATTCTGTCCGTATTGCAAGGCTTGTTTCAGGTATTGCATCGCCTGGTCCCGATCTCCCAACATACTATGATAGTTAGCTAAATTGCTGAGCACATCCGGGTCGTGGGGGTTGACTTTGAGCTGTTCCGTTGCGAGCTCCACTGCCTTTCGATAGGCTTGCAACGCCTCGCTCTTGCGCCCTCCATAATACTGCGCCTCAGCGAGGTTGCCCCAGGTTATGAATTGTTCGGGATCCAATTCGATTGCCTTCTCATAAGCAATTGCTCCATCAGCAAACCGTTTCAATCCGTTATACGCGACGCCCAAATTCACATAGGCAGCGTATGAGGGTCTAATCAAGATAGACTTCTTCAAAGGCTCGATAGACTTGTCGTACTGTCCCATGTTGTTATAAGTTGCTCCCAGATTGACATAGGGTGCGTATCCCTCCGGCGCGAGCGCAATCACTCTCTGAAACATCTGCGCCGCTTGGTCGAACTGATGTTGGCGCAGGTAGAACGTCCCCAAAGAGTTATAACAATAAGGGCTGCCCGGATAGACGCCGATGGCACGTTGGTAGGTTTGTTCAGCTTCGCTCATCGCTCCGGCGTGCTCATAAGCGAGCGCCAGCCCGATGTACGCGTTCTGACTACTTGGCTCCAATTCAAGGGCACGCTGGTACTCTTTGACCGCCTCGCGATATCGCCCCGTGCCGTCGGCGAGCAGCCCCAGGCAGCTATGGCCGGCAGCCCCTGAATTGCCCAGGATCACAGCGGCGTCGCATTCTTCTTTTGCCAGGGTAGTCCAATCCTTGTCCTTGGTGAGCCAATACTTTCGCCAGTAAGCCTCACCCAAGGCTGCTTTGGCGGCTCCAAAGTTAGGATCCATTTGTAGCGCCTCCTTCAGCATCAGGATGGCGTTCTCGACGTTTTCCGCACTGGAGAAGTTCAATAGATAGCCGCGGGCCCGCAGATAGTAGTTATAGGCAGCAGGGTTGCTGGTGCCATGGCCTTTGAGCGCGGCCTGTTCCTCGGGAGGAAGTTTTAGCTGGAGCGCCTTGACCACACCTTCGGTAACGGCATCTTCCACCGCAAACGAATCGGCCGCGGGGATTGTGACCAGGTCGCCCCCCACGGAGCTTCCGGTCTGGGCATCGATCAGGGAGTAGGTTGCCCGGATCAACTCTCCCGATTGCTCCAGGTGCATGGTGAGGCCCACAGCAGCGCCCAATTGCTTATGCGCCTCGGCCAGCGTAGTGATTCCTCTCTCGCGGAGGTTCCCTGTCGGGATGACTTCCAACCGCTGCGTTTCACCCAGATGTCCCAACTTGGATGTCACGCTTTCCACCACACCTTCACCCAAAGCGGTCAGCTTCTCGTTGCCGGGTATCGCCTGAAACGGCAATACGGCCAGAATCGCGTTCGCCGGCAGCAGCGATGCGGTCGCGGCAGGACTCTTGCCGTGCCGAGCCTGGATATACCTCGCCGTGGGAAGCAATCTGAAGGTTGCGAACGCCACAGCGATCAGCAGCACAGCCGCGGAAGCAATGAAAATCCATCGCTTCTTTTCCTGAAAGAGCGGCTTCTCCCTCGCCTTTTTCGCTGCGCTCGCAGACACCGTGGCGCTCGAACTCGCCGCCGAAGGGTATCCGCTCTCGCTGTCACGTTTCAGCCTCTGCAAGTCCGTTCGCATCTCTGAGGCGTACTGATACCGAAGGTTGCGGTCCTTCTCGAGTGCCTTGCCGATGACCGCTTCAAGTCCTGGCGAAACCTGCGGATTGACCTGGGATGGCAGCGGGGGCTGATCGCGAAGGATGGCGCTGCAAATCTCGCCCTGGCTCGACCCGAGGAAAGGCATGTGGCCGGTCGCCATCTCATACAGCACCGCACCGAAAGAGAACAGGTCGGTGCGCGCATCCAGTTCCTTTGCTTTTACCTGCTCCGGCGACATGTAAGCTACGGTGCCCATCATGACGCCCGGACTGGTCAGGTTCGGCGAGTCTGAATCCACGACGGTTTCGGCTTCGGAGCCGGCGGCCGGCATCGCCTTGAACTCCACCTTGGCGAGACCGAAGTCCAGAATCTTGGCGTGTCCGCGGCGGCTAACGAAGATATTTGCGGGCTTCATGTCGCGATGGACGATGCCTTTGCTGTGTGCTGCATCGAGCCCATCCGCGATGTCGATGGCAACGGGAAGCAGCACCTCCTCTTCCAGCGGACGACCAGCAATGCGGTGCTTCAAGGTCAAGCCGTCGAGGAACTCCATAACGATGAAGGCGCGGCCATCCGCTTCGCCGATGTCATGAATGGTACAGATGTTGGGATGGTTCAGAGCAGAAGCGGCCTGTGCCTCGCGCTCAAAGCGGGCGAGCGCAAGGGGATCGTGGACCACGGCATCCGGCAGGAACTTAAGCGCTACAAAACGGTGCAGCCGGGTGTCTTCCGCCTTGTAGACCACACCCATCCCGCCACCGCCAATTTTTTCCACAATGCGGTAATGCGAGATGGTAGCGCCGATCATGTTGGCGGCCGAAGGCATGGCTGATGGTAGGGCGGGGCTTGAACGTGAGTCAATTACTTCGGCGCTAAGGAGTGCTTAACTTACCGTTCGTTTGCCGCTCGCAGGTTGGCAGAAGCCAGCGTTATGGGAAATGAGAGTTGAGCTGTCCCGTAAAGATTGAGCCTCCTGCATAAGGAATGCCGATTGAAGGAGCGACCATTCCCTCGAACCGCAAAAAATGATAGAGAGCATCCGGTTTGGAATGTGGAAAGAAGGTCGGGCTTCGGAACGTGAATCGCAGCCGGGACTGCTCGCCTTTGCCATCTCCACCACTTCGAGCAAAGTTCCAGTCCTGGCTGACCACAAATCCTTTGATTTTGGGATTTGGCAACGTTGCCAAATAAGTCGTTTGTTTTATGAAGATGCTCAAGGTGCTCAAGTAATTCATTTGAGCATCTTGCCTCGTTGACCGATGCCGCCTGACCGGGCCGCAACGCAACAACGGTTGCCTCCATGCGACAGGTTTGGCATAACAATCTTGTCTTATGCCGACAGTAATACGCTCGGGAGCCGCCGTCCATGGCCCTGGGAAATAATCATGTGGAAGAGCGGGTAGTAAACTCGTGATTACTCCCTACTGTTCAAGAATGGGGGAGTAGTTAGCTCCGATGAGACAGAGAATTGTGGCAGGTGGTTCACCTTGCTCCGAAGGAAGTGAGTGGCTGTGAGATATGTCAGATAGGAACGAGGTTTCGGCGGCCACTGGGGTCAGCCTGGAAACGATTGCCGGCAGACTCGAACGGCTGCCGCTGACCGGCTACCAGCGGACGCTATTCCTGATCATCGCCACGGCCTGGTTCTTCGATTCGATTGACCTGGGCTCCCTCACCTTCGTGCTGGGCTCGATCCGATCGGAATTCGGACTGTCCGCGCCGCAGACCGGGCTGCTGTCAGGCATGAGCTTCGCCGGCATGTTTTTCGGCGCTGCGATCGCGGGGATGGCCGCGGATCGATACGGCCGGACGCTCGTGTTCCAGGTGAGCATGATCTTCTGGGGGGTGGGCGGCCTCGCCTGCGGCCTCGCGCCCAGCGTCACTGCACTCGGTGCGGCGCGCGCTCTCCTCGGGTTCGGCATGGGCATGGAGTTTCCCGTCGCACAGTCGATTGTGTCCGAGATCATTCCGGCGCGCCTGCGCGGGCGGTATCTCGCCCTGCTCGAAGGATTTTGGCCGCTCGGCTTCATTGCTGCGGGGCTCATCGCTCACGCGGTCCTGCCGATCGCTGGCTGGCGACGGGTATTCCTCATCGAAGCGGCCCCGTCCGTCTTGGTCTTCGCCGTTCGGTTCCTGGTGCCCGAATCCCCTCGCTGGCTCGCTGCCCGCGGCCGCCTGGCGGCTGCCGACGAGGTCACGCAGAAGTTCGAGAGGGCCGTCTCGGCACGCCTCCACGGCGCCGCTCTGCCGGAGCCACTGCCCCAGCCGGTTGAGGGGCCGGCAGGTGCGCGATTCCCGTTCCTGGAACTCTGGTCTGTCCGATACATCCGGCGGACGATGATGGTGTGGCTGCTCTGGTTCTTCGCGTTGCTGGGATACTACGGGCTCACAACGTGGCTCGGCGCACTGCTGCAGGAGGCCGGATATTCAGTGCTCCAGTCCGTCAATTACACGACGTTGATTTCGCTGGCGGGTGTGCCGGGGTTTTTCACGGCGGCCTATCTGATCGAAGCGTGGGGGCGCAAACCCGCCTGCGTCGCGGCACTGGTTGGGGCCGCTATATCGGCGTGGTTCTATGGCACTGCGGCAAACCAGATCCAGCTCATAGGGTGGGGCCTGGCCTTGCAATTCTGCCAATTCGGTATGTGGTCGATCCTCTATGCCTACACGCCCGAGTTGTATCCCACCCGGGCTCGGGCGACGGGCGCGGGATTCGCGTCGGCCATCGGCCGGCTCGGATCGTTGCTCGGTCCGTATGCCGTCGGAGTGATTCTTCCCCGCACAGGACAAAACGGGGTCTTCGCTTTGGGTGCGGGCACCTTCCTGATTGCGGCTCTGAGTGTGCTGCTGCTCGGGGTCGAAACCCGTGGCAAGACCCTGGAGGAGATTTCAGCGTAAGAATCGGAGCAGCCGACCTGCATGCCGCCGACAGCCCGTTTCGTGAGATTTGTCACGTAACTCAATTTGGGACGTATTCAACCTGGCCAGCATTCTGAGCCCGTCCCGACAGCAACCCCATGCCCAGATAGATCGAGCCCAGTACGAGATGAAAGATATGATCTCCCGTGTGCAGCGGCATTGGCCCGATAAACCAGGCTCTATTCATCGATGGATTTCCAATCAGCAGTCCAAGCACGGCCAGGGCCAGATAGAAAACACCGGATCCGATGCAAAAGCGCTCGGCTACTTTCGAACCCATAAAGCTTGCAGCTAGCGCCAATGCACCCCAGACGAGCTGCATCAGGTTGTGGTACTTCTCTATGCGAGTGCCGCTCATGATTGCCAGGATTCCCATGAAAACGAATAATCCACCAAAGACGCGACAGACGACCTTCGCACTGTCGCTCGCTTTCTCCATCCGCCGGTAGTTCTGCACAGTTGCCGCCAGCCCTGCAATGTCAGTAAACAGAAGCGCGGTGATTTGCAGTAACGTGCCAGCAAAGATTCCGATGGCAAATTTGCCAACCGAACCGGGATGAGCCAATCGCAGAATCCCCCTGGGAAGGAGCGCAAACCAGCCGGACGTAACTAACAACGCTATCAGCGTTCCGATCAGCGGCGTCCACCACCAGCGAGTTCCCATCACGACAATGGCCGCCACGGCAACAAATATTACGGGCCCTGGAGGGAATTTGGGATAGGCGGGATCGCCTGATGGCCATTGTATCCATATAGCTACTGCCACGCTGATGAGTCCAACAATGGTCAACTTAGTCAAAACCGTAGGCTTCGTTTTCATCGTCTGCTCCATGTCCATGCCATCAAAGCGTCACCATTCCAGCTTCGTATTCCAATTCCAACAACGGAACAGGGGGCATGCGATAAAGATTCATAAAGCAGTCTTAAGATTTGTATAGGCCACAAGGCACATGGACCGTTCTGCGCCATAAGTATCCCGAATCATCCTCCCAGTCCCGCATCCCTGTCCCGCATCTCGTCTCGCTCTCACCGCATCTCCGAATGCCGGACAAATTTGTGTTCTTTCACCCATCTGGGGGATGCGCCTCTCAACCAGCAGGGCGATTCTTGTATCACCTGTCGCGATCAATATGAGCGGGTGTACACTCGGCGCGATGTTTCGAAGGCGACAACGAGATAACTAAGTAACTGTTGAAGTCGCAAAAGCCGGCCCCAAAAAACAAATAACGGTATGAGGAGATTGATGGATCATGAATAACAACACATCCGCCATTTGTCTGTTCCTATGCACGCTGGCGCCGGGCCTCTTTGCCAACGCTCAGCAGGCAGGGCCGGCGATGAACCCGAAAGAAGTCAAGCAACAAAAATTGTTTAATCCCCTCCACGTTGCACACCCCGTTTCGGGCGCGGTCCGCGACTCTGTCAGCGCTGAAGAGGCGGCGGCTCCAGCGACGAGCTCTCAGGAAGTTGTGTTGCATAGTTTCTCAAGTCCGCCACACGGGGCATACCCCGCTACAGGCGTGATCCGCGACGTGGAAGGAAACCTCTATGGAACTACGAATGGTTCCTACTCAGACATAGGGGGCGGAGGCACATACGACGCCGGTGTGGTTTTCAAAATCGATAAGTGGGGCAATCAGAAGGTGCTGTACACCTTCACCGGCGCGACCGACGGTAGCACGCCGAATGGTCTGGTCCGCGACGCGGACGGCAACCTGTACGGGACCGCCAGTTATGGCGGGAACATGACCGGCCCCCTGGGCGCGGGCGTGGTATTCAAAGTGGATACCTCAGGCCATGAGACGGTGCTGTACACCTTCACCGGCGGCAACGATGGAGGCAACCCGAACAGCGTCATCCGCGACAGTAAAGGCAACCTGTATGGGACCACCACTGCCGGCGGCGCAGCGAGCTACGGTGTCGTCTTCAAGATCGATACATCGGGCCACGAAACGGTGCTGTACACCTTCACCGGCGGCGCCGATGGGGCATACCCGAGTGCAAATGTGGCCCTCGACTCGCTCGGTAATTTTTATGGTGCCGCCAATAACGGCGGAAACAAGGCGGGCACAGCGGGCGCGGGCGTTGTATTCAGAGTCGAAACGACCGGCCATGAGACGGTGCTGTACACCTTCACGGGCGGGAACGATGGGGCGGCACCCAATGGAGTGTTCCGCGACGGAAAGGGTAACCTCTATGGAACGACTTCCAACGGCGGCGCATCCGGCGCGGGCGTGGTGTTCGAGCTCGACACCTCAGGCCATGAAGCGGTGCTGTACACCTTTACGGGCGGTAACGATGGTGGCGGCTCCAACGCGGGTGTGACTCTGGGTCAGGACGGCAATCTGTACGGAACCACCAACGGTGGCGGTAGCGCGAACCAGGGGGTGGTGTTCAAAGTCGACAAGTATGGGCATGAGACGGTGCTGCACACCTTCGAGCGAGGGCCTGTGGGGAACCAGCCCGACCTTGCCGGAGTGATTCTCGACGAGGATTACAATCTTTACGGAACGACTTCGTTCAATGCCGCCGGGGGTGCCGGCGCGGTCTACAAATTGGATCGTTCCGGTGACGCGACCGTCATTTATGCCTTCCCGGGCAACGCCGGTGGGCAGTACCCATACAACGCGGGCGTCATCCTTGGATCGGACGGCCGCCTCTACAGCACCACTGACTATGGCGGGAGCCACGGCGCCGGTGTCTTATACCAATTAGACGGGAACGGCTGTGAGCGGGTGCTGTACACCTTCGACCTGATGACCGCCAACGGTTATGGCCAACCGACTGGAAATGTGATTCGCGACTCGGCCGGTAATTTCTACGGGACCACTTTCATCGGCCAGGCGGACGTGGGTTACGGGTTTGGCGTGGTCTACAAAGTGAACACGTCTGGCCATGCAACGTTGCTACACAACTTCACCAACGGAGCCGATGGCGGTAACCCCTATGGAGGTGTGATCCTCGACGCGAAAGGCAACGTGTACGGAACGGCTTCGGGCGGTGGCGCATCGGGCAGCGGTGTCGTCTTTAAGATCGATACATCGGGGAAGGAAACGGTGCTGTACAGCTTCACCGGTGGAACCGATGGAGGCTTTCCGTTCGGTAGTCTCATCAGCGACTCCGCCGGCAACTTCTACGGCACCACCAACGGCGGCGGCGAAGCGGGCGCGGGCGTCGTATTCAAACTTGATAAGTCCGGCAATGAGACAGTTCTGTACAGCTTCAGCGGCGGGGCCGATGGCGGTTATCCTCTGGCTGGTTTAATTCGTGACTCAGACGGTAACTTTTATGGCACCACCAACGGCGGCGGCGCATCGAGCGCGGGCGTCGTGTTCAAACTCGATGCTTCCGGCAATGAAACGGTGCTGCACACTTTCACGGGCGGAGCCGATGGCGGGTTTCCGCTCTGGGTCGTGTTGGCCCGCGACTCGGGTGGCGACCTATACGGCACCACCGCCAGTGGCGGCACGGCCAACGAGGGCGTGGTGTTCAAGATCGATAAGTCCGGTAATGAGTCAGTGCTACATAGCTTCACAGGCGGGGTCGACGGCGGCACCCCCTTTACAGGCGTGATCCTTGGCCCGGAAAAACAACTCTACGGGGTAACCGCTTTCGGTGGGAAAGCAAACGTTGGCGTGGTGTTCGAGATCAAACCATAGCAAGAACGTAACGATGACGATAAAAGAGGTCCGATCGGCAACGCAAACAGGTCCCCCCTGTTCCCGGATCGATTTGCGCATAGATAGGCTCCATCCGGCGACCAGCTCTTTGAGCTAGACAAACCAGACGACAGGACGTACCCCATACGCGCAACTGGGGTTCGTCCTGTCTGTTCTGCGTTCATTCACCAAATTCCGGGGATTAGACGCTGGGACTTTCTCATATAGATTTCATATCTATCCCCGAACTGTTGGAGCATCATTTGTTCTTCTGGCCCAACGCGGAACGAAAACATCAGAATGAAGGCGCAAAGGTAGAACGTCCCCACGATCCAGTTCGGCGCGACGAGCGCTTGGCCGACCGCCTGAAGAAGAATCGCGGAGTACATGGGGTGGCGAAGGCGCTGATAGACTCCTGAGGTAATCAGTGCATGGTTTTCGCGTATGTCGAGGCTCACCGACCAGTTTGTTGATAAATCGACGTGAGACCGATAGAACAGCCAAAGCCCAAGCGAAAACAGAACCACACCAACGGCATACTGAGCCGGGTGCAACGGGTAATCTGCAAATGAGAAGAGCGGCGTGGAGACCCAAAGAATCGGCAAGATCACACTTCCGAGCCACATTCCCGATAGTAAGACAATCTCAAGCGCGCCACGCTTGCTTTTAATTACCTTTATTTGGGAACTCCGGCGTCCGTACGGAGCGCGAATCGCTACAACGGCGACAATACCGAGAATGAGCGTGGCCTTGGCAATCCAGAGGTGCATGAATCAATTCTTCTTGAACTGGGCCATCCGTATGCTCAATTCCTGGTCTGAAACATTCTCTTTTCGTGTGGCAATCCACCATTGATTGCCCCATGGATCTTCAATTGCGCCAACCCGATCGCCATAAATTTGGTCAGCGGGTTCACGAATCGTCTTACCGCCGGCTTTGACAGCGCGCTCATACACAGAGTCTGAGTCGACCACATACATCTAAAGCATCGAAGTCATTATCTTGAGACCAGTTCTGTCTTTGGGCGCTTCGCCCAGCATGACCATCGAGTCGCCGATCCTGAGCTCCGCATTCATAACTGAGCCATCGGGCATTACGGAACGACGTACTTCTACTGCTTCGAATGCCTGTTTCAAAAACTCGATGAGCCTTGGAACACCCTGAACAGTGAAATAGGGTGTTACCGTGCGGAACCCTTCTGGAATCGGTTGCGACTTCACGCAAGCACCTTTCTTTTGTCTCTCTGACCATAAAGGAATTGACGGGAGTGCGATTGTAAAAAATTGACCTCTAGCCGGTGACCCTGACGTGGCGCAGGTGCTCCGTTCTAAGCCCAAGGTACTCCGTGGGGGTTAGGCCACTGAATTCGCGGAAATCGTGGATTAAGTGAGCCTGATCGAAGTATCCAAAGGACATTGCAATGTCTAACCAGTCAACGTCGCCTGAAAAGGCGGCGGAACGTAGGACCCGATTGAAGCGCTGGATTCTGCTAAAGAGTTTTGGAGTCAGGCCTACTTCGTTGGAAAAGACCTGAATAAAGCGCCTTTGGCTGAGGTTCACGTTCGCAGCTACCTGGCTCATGGAAGGGTTGAGGTTCCGCTTAAGTTCAGGAATGGCAAAGGTGACCGCAGTGTGGTGGTTCAAGGGATGGCTTATCGCCTATCATCATCCAATCCTCAAGTATTTGAAACCGGCTTTCCGTTCTCCCGGCTTGATGGAGCAGATACAGCAATTGACTGGCTTGTTCTTCTCCCCAAAGGTCGTCAATCCCGATATGGATGTTGTGTAACTCTCCCAACGGGGGCCTAAGAAATGGAAACGCGCCGCCAGGTTTAAAGTGAATTCCCAGGAGTTCGTCCTGGGCAGTTCGTTGAATGATTGAAGACTTGGATCTTGGGCCGGAAATCACGGATTTGGATGTGCGCGCACTGCCGAGGTCAATGACGAGTTCCACCGTAGCAGTAGGCAGAATTCGTTCCAGAGAATGAGATACCGTATGCCCCTTCCAATACCAAAACCTCTCGATGAAGCCGCGTAGCGGGCTTTGAGGGAAATAGAAGCAGAAGGTGTTGACCGTCTTCGCTACATCAGGGCACATGGTCTTGACTTGAGG
Source organism: uncultured Acidobacteriaceae bacterium (assembly GCA_963838445.1). Taxonomy (GTDB): domain Bacteria; phylum Acidobacteriota; class Terriglobia; order Terriglobales; family Acidobacteriaceae; genus PALSA-350. The sequence goes on along the minus strand of CAWIRT010000046.1, from coordinate 129,645 downwards.
CTTTTCATTCTCCGTTCTTCCGTTTTGCATCAATTACTCTCCCGGCGCGGTCCGCACCTTGATAGCCACTCCATTATATGGAACTGTGCACTCTGGTATCTCGTTGCGCAAATTGCCTGTTAGGCGAGCCCGGCCCGCGCGGACTTTTGGCCATTGCCGTTGCTCATTACCGCGAACCGGGCGGCGATGCGATGCCCGAACCCGGTGGCAGACGGAACGCCCTCTTAGCGTGCCCTCGTGGATGCGGAAACGTGTTGTCGTGCGGGTATGGGTTACGATCTGTCGTGTCACCTGCTTGTCGCACCTGGTTGTCGGTTGTCAAGTCAATCGGGCCTACTGAGCGCTTACCGGCAACCGAAAAAGCGTTTGGAATTATCGACAGTGATCGTCCGAATCTCTTGATCCGTTACGCCGAGTCGCTTGAGATACGGAATCAGCTTGCGAATGGTAAAAAGCATTCCGTCTGGAGGATCAATTGTGTCTCTCCACTCTTTAGCGTTCTCCGGAATCAACGAGCCCCCGAACTCGGAATCAGTTGAGAGAAAGATTTTGTCAACGAAGCCGGCGTCGATGAGCAGTTTGATACATTCTGCGCGCCTTTCAAATGACGGCTTGAAGTTTGGGATGAGCCCTCGATGAACGTGGTCCATGCCTAACGAATAACCGCGCCTCGCAAGTCCTAAGAAGTAATCCATATTGCCGCTGTCGTCGCTATGGTCAAACGACACCCTTGAAGGATTAATGCCCTCGTCCTCGAGGATGACAGCTTGCCTCTCGCCAGCGCGATTGGCTGCATCGGTATGAATACGAATTGGCATCCCAGTCGCCTTGCTGGCTCGAACCGCGGCCCGCAAGCCTATTTCTTCAAGAGGTGTCACGATGTTTTTTATGACCCCAATCTTGATCACGCCTGCTTTGACGCTGGTGCCGTCAATGCCCTGCTCAATTTCTTTTTTGAAGAACTCGGTAAGCCCTTCAATCGTGCGCGCGGGCATCGATACATGCGTAATCGGCGGGAAAAATCGCTGGCCGGTACACGCGATCATTTTAATTCCGGATTTGCGCGAGACCTCTTCGAGAAAACGAATGTCGCGCCAGACATCATAGGGCGTAAGATCGACGATGGTGCTGACGCCTGCAGCCCGTACAAGTTTAAGTTTGTCGACCGCTTTAGCGACAAATTCTGCTCTGCCACCCCAAGCCTTCGGCCATTTGCTCAGATAGTATGCCCCCTCGGAAACATGTTCGTGAGGAAGAGTGAATCCGAGTTTCGACGCATCGAGCGGCCCTAGAACCGTTTGAGCGATACCAGCGTGGCCCGGCAGCCCATTTACACCTGCGGCCTCCGAGACGCCGGCAACCGGTCGGAATATTGCCGCCGCGATACCGGCAGCCGTCGTTCCCAGGAGAAATTCTCGGCGCGTAGTCATAAGTCCTACACAAAATTATCGCCAATTGGCCACGCATTGCTATCGTTTGACGTCAGCTGCTAGAATTTCGCGCAGAATTGGTAGTGAGATCTCCATGGGTAACGACTGACGGGTGCCCCATATCTGCCCGGTTTTGGCAGATGTGGGATTCCGCGGCTGTCTACCGATCACTCTCTATCAGCAACAGATATTGAAGTCCATGACCATCGACACCCTGCACAGTCAGGGGTTGAGGTTGGTGGAATCCCACATCTGCCAAAACCGGGCAGATAGGGGGCACCCGGCCTTTGTCGCCGGCCGGGCTGTGAGAAATCCAGGCTAGCTGCAGAACAATACTGTTGAGGTCTTAGATTCATAACTGGTTAGCAGGCGACATTTTAATCCGTGCGTGGCGTCGCGCTGGCGAGCGCGAGAATTGCTCCGGCAAACAGCAGCGTGTCCGCAAAGTAGTTGATCCCCTCAACCTTGACCGCGGTGCTCGGGTCGGACATCTGCGCGACCAGGATCGGCCCATAGATGAACAACACAAGCAGTACAATCCAGGTACCGAGATAAGTTGCCGCGACCCGCGTCTTCTTGTCCAGCAGAATGCTTGCCCCGGCACTCAGAAGAATCGCGCCTGTCAGATAGCCAATAACAAGGCGCCCCGGAATCCACGTAGGCGTCAGTTTTTCGAGCGGGACTCCGGGGCATCCCGCTGGGTGCAGAAAATGCTCAACGCCAAAAAATATAGCGGCGATCGCGATCAACACGCGGCCCACGTTAATGAGCCTGTCTTTGTTTTGCTCGCGCATCGTGTTTGCCGCAAGAATCCAGGCTCCGGCGGCGAATGACATTTCGCGGACAACGATCACCCATGCAAACCTGTCTTTGGGGCTGGCCAGAACTCGCGGGATATGCACCATCGCCACAAAAAGGAACATCATGATCCCGAACAGCAAGCCGGACCAGCGCACCTGTATTTTTGTGGCAATGCTCAAGGACGCGAACACCAACGCAAAGCCGACGAAATAGGCCCAAAACAAAGGCCATGGCATGTACGAGGGCACGGCGAGCATGATGAATCTTGCGCCCGAGAGATGTTCCGCGCCGAAGACCGCCAAGGGGATGGCGAAACATAAATTGCTCAGTACCACGATCTTGTCCAGTCCGCCGGCCCGCGTGATATCGGTCTTCGCAGCCGGCAGCGCAACAAGGAAAAGTAGGATGCCGGCGCTGCACATCGAAACCGCCGTGCGGGAGATCTCCAAAAATGTGGCGAGAATGGTTGTGTGCATGTGAATCCTAAGCATAGTTCGCGCGCTTTATCCGGGCACGCTTTCCCGGGTCATACAGCTTGAAAGACGCGTCGGAATAGGGATGTCGCGCGGCATCCCCTCAAAGCCCATTCCTTCCGCATCAGGAAAACGAAACACCGCGAGGAATCAACCGGTTCTCGTAGGCCTGCCGTTCCAGATCCTCCCGGAAATCAGGATGCGCCAGTGAGATGATCGCTTTCGCGCGTTCCGCGACGGACCTTCCCTTCACGTTCACCATTCCAAATTCGGTAACCAGATACATCACGTCCGAACGCGGCGTTGTCACGATATTGCCGGGTGTAAGGCTGAACACGATCCGGCTGCGGCGCTCACCGCGCTTCTCATAAGTTGACGAGAGGCAGATAAACGACTTTCCCCCTTTGGACGCGTATGCGCCCCGCACAAATTGCAACTGGCCTCCGGTGCCGCTCAGGTGGCGCTGGCCGTCGGATTCAGAAGCTACCTGTCCCTGCAAATCGACCTGCGTAGTGTTGTTAATCGACACTACTTTCTCGTTCTGCATGATGATGTTCGGCGAGTTCGTATAGTCCACCTGGTGGCAGTACATGTCCGGGTTGCGGTTGGCGGTCGCGTAAAGGGAGTGCGACCCCAGCGCAAAGGTATAGGTCACTTTGCCCGGATCCAGCGTCTTTCGCGAGCCGGTTACCCGGCCGGAACGGTAGAGCAGGCCGAGGCCATCGGTCAACATTTCCGTGTGGATACCCAGGTCCTTCACGCCGGCTTCGAGCAATAAGCAGCATACCGCGTTCGGCATGCCGCCAATCCCGATCTGAAGACAGGAGCCATCCTCCACTTCCGCTGCGATGCGCCGTGCTACCGTGCGGTCAATCTCATCCGGGTCCGGGTTGGGCAGTTCCGTGCATCGTTGATCATCTCCCTCCAGGACGAAATCAACCTCGCTCACATGCACGCCGTTCTCTTTGCCGAATACATATGGCATCTCACGATTGAACTCGACGACGATCATCTTTGCGCGTTCGACGAGGGCCCGTTGCCACATATTTGTCGGGCCAAAGTTGAAGTAGCCCCCTTCGTCCATGGGGCAGGTTTTGAGGATGGCGATGTCCACCGGATCGAGAAAGCGCCGGTAATAATCAGGCACTTCTCCCAGATTCAGCGGCACATAGTTGCACCGGCCCGCGTCGTGTTTTCTGCGGTCGTAGCCTGAAAAATGCCAGCTGAACATGTGGAAGCTCTTGCCTTCCGGGTCGTCCTCGATCACCGCTCGGGGACGCAACGAAAGGCAGGAGCGGATCTTGACGTTCTGCAGTTCGTCTTTACGTGCAGCCAGCGCCTTATCGAAAACATCAGGCTGGCAATGCGATGCACCATAGTCCAGCCACATACCGGATTGGACGAGGCTGGCCGCGTGTTTCGGGGAAACCGTCTCACCTGGCATCTGTTACTCCTTTGCAGCAGTCATTCGCATTTGCAGAAGAGTCTATAACCTTCCGCGGCAAACTGGCTGCTCAGACCTCTTCGCTCACGCTCGCGTCCATGATACGAGCTGTCGGCGCTGGCCTCTACGGGTCACAGATTTGTGGTCACCGGTGCTGACGAAGTTTGCGTTGCACCTGAGAATGACCGCCAGAGATGCGGGGACAGCATACTTATCCCTGGAGTGATGCAATACGTATGCTGTCCCTGCGCCGTTTTTCCTCGCCCAGCCTCTTCCTGATTACTCGAGCCCTGAGCTGACGAACGTCGCTGTCCAGTGCATTTTAGAAAGGCTGTAGGATTAGACAACCACGCAAAATGACCGCCATCGATGACGGTAAAATTCTTCGCCGGCGCGCCCTTTGTCATCGAACATTCGGGAGGTATCTCAATGGGATCCTTAAGTAGCCTGTGACATGCAGGACTGACGAAACAACCCCCAATGAACAGAAACAACGGCGCAAATGGGGGGTTATTTCGTCCCGCATCGTCCCTCCAGATTGTGGCTCGGGCGCTGGAGCACGGTGACGGACGATTTGACTGTGACGACGGGTGGCGGCGAGTGCCGATTGGGCACTACACTTAGGGAGTGATGGCGCACCGTTGCTGGAATGAGAGCTACGCCGCGGGTGATCTTCCCTGGGACACGGGTGAGCCGGAGCCGCTACTGGTCGACTTCGTCACGGCGGGTCGCGTTCGGCCCACCCGGACGCTCGAGATTGGCGCGGGGACAGGGACGAATGCCCTTTGGCTCGCGGAACGCGGATTCGATGTCCTGGGGATCGACGTCGCGCCGCGCGCGATCGAACGAGCCTCGGCAAAGTTGAATGGCCGCAATCTCGCTTGCCGTTTCCGCACCTTGGACTTTCTCTTGGCCTCGCCGCCCGAGGCTCCCTTCCATTTTGTCTTCGATCGCGGCTGCTTCCATGTCTTCGACGAAGAGGAGGAGCGCGCGCGTTTTGCCGCACAGGTCGCGGCGATCCTGGCCCCGGGCGGCCTTTGGCTTAGCCTCATCGGCAGCACGGAAGGCCCCCCGCGCGAGGTTGGTCCGCCGCGCCGCTCGGCCCGCGACGTCGCTCTGGCGATCGAGCCCGCTTTGGAAATTTTGGAACTCCGCGGTGCCGAGTTCCGCTCTCACGGGGCCACGGCATGGTTTTGCCTGGCGCGCAGACGCGGCAATGAAGCAGTGGCGAGTGCCGAGTAGCCAGTCGCTATCGGTCCGCGGGTGGATTCAGGACGCGGAGATGGGAACTTCGCAGGCGATGACAAAACGTCCGAGACGAAATCGAATGATGGGATGTAATCGTGACATGTTTAGTTATCCTGGTTTAACCTGGATTACATCCCACCTATCCCCGGCTTTCATTTCCCTGCGATGGCTTTGGTGTCGATAACTACGGACGAAAAGTCTGTGCGACGGGTCCAGGCTGTGACTGGGCACAAGTTCTTTCTGTTATTTCTATTTCTGCTCGCATACCTCGCCCTGTACCCGTACATGGGGGAAACCGGTACGCGTTATTACGTGTTCCGGCTGGCGAGCGCCGCTCTCACGCTGATGTGCGTATACGCGGTGAGTTTCCGGAAAGGTCTCATCTTTGTCGGTCTGATTCTTGCGGTTCCTTCTATCGTGGCGCACGCGATCATTTTTCGGCCCAGGATGGTGCCTGCGTCGGACCTCAACGTCCTGCTCAGCTTCGCATTTGACGTTTTCACGATCGGAGTTATCTTCCGCCGCGTTTTTGCGCGCGAAAAACCTGAGGCCGAAACGATTTTTGGCGCGGTCTGCATCTATCTCCTCATTGGATTTTCCTTTGCCAAGCTCTACGCCATCCTTGCCATCATCCAACCTCATGCCTTCTATCTGGATCCGGCGAGTAATCTGCATCCTGTTCCTGTGGGTTTCGATTTTATTTATTTCAGCTTTGGAAGCATGACGACGGCCGGCGCGGCCGGCATTGCGGCCGCTTCACCGGAGGTCCGATCGGTGTCCATGATCGAATCCGTTCTGGCGGTGTTGTACATCGCCATCATGATCGCGAGGCTAATGGGCGCCTATCGGCCTAACCAAAATGGCCCCGGTGAATCCTCATAGCCGCATCCGTTTCGTCGTAATGCGTCGCCTGATGCCGGAGACGGCCGGGACCGGAGACGGCCGGGACAGACGAACAGTACCCCATGAGTGAGGCACACGACACCGGAGAGGAGCCGGTCTTGACGGGGGTACGTTTCGTCCTGTCCCTCATCGTCCGCTTACGATAACCGTGTAATACCGGGGAAGAAGTCGAACCCTGAATCAAAGCTTAGAATTCGTTCGATGCCGTGCCTTTCCATGATCGAAAGATGAATTGCATCGCGAGCAGACAGGCGTCGATACTCCAGAACAATCTGTTTTGCACGCTCGACTGTTTTGTTATCTACTGCCAGAACCTCATCGACGACGCCGAGCAGCGCATCGAAGGCTGGTTGGATTGCATCCCGGCGATCGATCGCGACGTAGCGGTGAAGTATTTCCTGCAGCACTTCCGCATCCGTCGTCAATCTTTGGCGATCTCTGATGAGTTTTTCCAGTATTCGCTGGGCCTTGATTTTATGCGGATGAGATGCGCCGACAAGGTACATTGGAATGTTAGAGTCAACGAAAATCACGAGCGCGTGCCCGCTCCATAGCCTGCTTCGATTTCAGCCAGCATCTCTTCAACGTCTCCGGCTGGATATTCGTGCTGCACCGCGATCCGAATTGAGTCAAGCTTCTTGCCTGCACTGCCCACCGGCTCCTGCCTGCGTGCGGACTCCAGCGCTTGGCGAACCCACTCCGCCAAAGACATGTGCCGCGATCGCGCAACCCGCTGTATTTCCCTGTATTCGGGATCCTGGAGGATGACTTGCAGCCGTTTAGCCATAGGGTGAGTGTATTTGACTCATGGTAATGAGTCAATCTTACTTTCACATCGAGACTCTGAGGGACAGCCGGACTTGGCACTTCTGGCGCCTTCGAGCAAACTTCCAGTTGTCTGATTTACAAATCTGACCACAAGTCTTGACCACAAATGTTTGGTGGCCGGAATACCAGGAAACTCACCCCTATGAGTACCGTTCCATTCGAAGCAGCTGGCGACTTTATCGCGTTCCGCACTTGTTCCTCAATGGAGAAGACGATATCGGGAAAGCCGACGCATGGCGCAAAGATTGTCCTTCAGGCCGTCGAGTCCGGGACTCTGCCGTGCAACCGGCCTAATCAATTTCAACTGCTGGATAGGCTTCAATGTACTGCTCACCGTTGCAGCCCAGGTAGGCTACCGTGCGCGCAGCGAAATCCACGTCATACCGCACAACTCCGGCACGCCAGCTAGCCGCAAGAAACTCCGGAAACGTGCTTTCACCGGCCTGATCGATTCGAAGAGCTGTGATCAGGGCTTCCTGGTCGAACGCGGGCACGTCCACAATGCCAGATACCAGGGGTGCACCTTGCATGACAACGGGCCCTTGGTCAGTTAAAAACAAGCTTTGGCACCCCGGGAGAGACCAAATATTGCGATTAACTCCTGCGCGTCGTAGACACTCGGCGAGAAAAGGAAATCCTCCCACCTTCGGTCGGATAGCGGCCGCTTGTTCCATCGCCTTCGTCAAGTTGTCAATTGCCTTGCTCATGGGATTCTCCATTGGATTGAAATTCGTTTCGGGTATATCACTCGACCGGATCATCGTGGATCTGATGATGCCTTACCAGCCTGCCGATCAAATCGCGGAGAGAAGAGCTTTCCGCAGCATAGAGACAGCGGAAGAATTGCTGATCGTTGGGACCGGCGATGTCTGCCACCTCAGGGACACCGCGCCTCCCGTGGCTGTCAAGTAAAGCAGATGGAAGGGTCACCGGGAGCCGGAGTTCCAGGAACGCTACGAAGTGCTTTCCGAACGCTCAGGCAGGAATCCACGAACCATGGAGACCAGCCGGAACTCTTCTCGGCAGATGGACTGTTGCAAGCGGTTTTCCGGAGAGATGGCGTGCATCGAGAATAACGAAGCTTCCCCCAGGTTCGCCCTGCTGGTGCACGAAACTGAAGATGAAGCCATCTTCCTCCGATTTGCCATGAGGTTCTGCCACGAAAAGTGGCTCACACACCGTCGAGCCTGCTGGAAACTGGTGGACGATCTTTTTGCCGGAGGTCAGATCGTAGCGGGCTATGGCTTCAAATGCTCCGAGCTGCGGCTTTTCACCAGCACGAGGATCGCGCAACCCCACATAGCCGTAACGCGCTTTGCGGCCGATATAAGCCTCATTGACACGAGAAAATTCGCAAGCCTGATCATCCAGCGCCTGGTCTACGACCGATTTCTTTTGCAGATCGATAACCAGCCGGTGAAGCTCCAGCCTGGAACTGGGGTGCGTCAATGAGAACGAGTCATACCAGGGGAAAGTCACTTCGATCCGTTCGCCGTCTTCAAAGGCGTTCATGGTGTGGAACTGGAAGAATGGGGGGCTCGGAATCCAAATCACGTCCTTGCCGGACTTCGCGTCACGCGGAATCACAGCGATCATCGTGCCTCTGTCCGGCTGCCATGTGGCGGCGGGACCAGGACGGGAAGGGTCAAAAACGAGTGGTCCCATGAACGCGACGACATGATTCTCTGTGATAGAAATGTCATGCACCAGGGTGCCCCATGGACCTTGAAACGGCACAACCGTGTCGAGCTGACCCTGTTTATTCGCGCGCAGGTAAGCGAGCGCACCGGTTTTGGCATACGCGACTGAAAGAAGTTCTCCGGTGTAGGGATCGAGCTTCGGATGCGCGGACATCACGCTGGGCAGCTTGCCCTCATAGTTGAACAGGCCCCTGGTGTTGAGGTCGCGGTCGAGTTCGTAGGGGACCCCTCCTTCATAGAGCGCCAGGTAGCGGCCCGCGTGATGAACGATGTTGGTATTGGCCAGGTCAGCGTGCGGAGGCGCGCTGAAGCTGGAGTTAAAGATACGGTGGCCTGCCGCTTTCTCCTGCTGCACCTCGTTTGTCATGACCCAGCGATTGCGATAGCGTGCGCGTCCGCTTTCGATATAGATGGCATGAACCATACCGGTTCCATCGAAGGGATAGGCGTAATGATCGTCAGGTTTGTACTGCGGATTCGGCCCATTCCGCATAAACACGCCGTGAAGCCCGCGAGGAATCTCGCCCTCTACCTTCAGGTCCGTGTCATCCCGTTCGTCGAAGACGGGTTCGAAGGCGCCGCTCAAAGCAGGTTTGCTGCTGGTCCAGGGTTGAATGTCCGGCCCATGACCTTGAAGGCCCATCGCCACCGCCGAATGCGGCCCGAACGCCCAGATGCTGCCGGCCAGTGCGGTGCCACCAATTTTCAGGAATTCACGTCTCGTTCCAAATTGCAGTTGTGTCATAAAAGACCTCTATTCTCATTCCGAGTCGACCTACGGTTTTACTGCACGGGTATGTCCCGGATTTGATTGCACTCCGCCAGCTTGACGAGCAACTTCCCCAATACATCTCGCTCACTTGCAGTCAGGCAACGAAAGAATCGCTCGTCGTTCTCGTCTGCAATTCTGGCCAAAACCGGGACAAATCGCCGCCCGCTTTGCGTAAGTGAGAGCACTTGGACGCGACCGTCCGATGGTGCGCTTCTGATGGCGATCCAGCCTTTCGCCTCAAGTTTGTCGACAATCTTTGACACCGCCCCACGCGTCATTGCGAGTGTCTCAGCCATATCCTTTGGCGTGGATTCTCCGCGTCCATAGAGCTCGCGCAGGAGTACCCATTCCGCGGCTGAGGCCTGCCGATCTTTCAGGGATCGTACAAAGCTGCTGGAGACGTTATTGGAAACTCGGCGCAGCCAGAAGCCCAGATGCGCCTCGATGCCGGAAATATGCTGGTTACGATCGTTTCTTGTTTCCACGGAAACAATATTAGTTTCCACGGAAACAAATGTCAAGCGCTTGCTATGCCACCCGCAGGTTGCCGCAAAACCGGTTTTCCGGAGATCTGACATCGCGTTGGTCCGCCGCGCCAGCGGCTTCGTCCTAGTCTCCTTATCGGAAATGCCCCGGGGCCAACCCCACTTGCGAACACCATCGTAATCGAGCCGGCGAAGTTGTACTGGTGCCAGGAATGAACCCGGGCGGCCGAGCGTCTGCTTCGAAATTTAGCTCGTATACATAAGTTCGAATACAATGAACCGGTTCTAGACGCGAGTCGGTCTTGGCCGCGAAAAGGAGAGTAATGTCTACAAAAATTGGGCGGCGTTCGTTTCTGGGCATGGGCGCGGCAGCCGCGGGGCTTGGCCTCTGGGCCGACCTGGAAGCGTATCCACAGAATGTCAACCGGAATTCGATTGCGTCGGACTTGAAGATCACGGACATGCGCATCGCCGTTCTGAGAGGGCCGGGAGGCAAGGCGGTCCAGGAGGGCAATGGCGGCCCGAGCAGCGCGGGCGGCTCCGGCGGCGTGGGCGGCCCCGGCGGCCGTGGCGGACCCCCCAGGGGACCGATGCCTCCTGCGACTCCCGGAGCGGGAGCGGCCTCTGGCGGCACGATCGTCGTCCGCATCGATACCAATCAGGGAATTTCGGGTTACGGCCAGACCATCGGGGACGGCCCCCAGCCGAACTACGTGCTGATGCATAAGGCCCGGCTACTCGGCGAGAATCCCTGCAACGTCGACAGAATCTTCCGCAAGATCAAGATGCATGGCGGATATAACCGTCAGGGGAGCGGCGTCAACGCGATTGAGAACGCGTTGTGGGATCTGGCCGGCCAGGCTTATGGCGTGCCGATCTATCAGATGCTTGGCGGCAAATTTCGCGACAAGGTCCGCCTGTACAGCGAGGGTGACCCGAAATCGAACTCCATCGCAGACATCGCCGCCGATTATAAGGAGAGAGTCGCCTCCGGGTTTACGATGCTCAAATACGACCTGCCCGTAGCTCCCATCCTCCGAGGCAAGCCGGGCACGATCTATGCTCCGGCAGGCTATTACGGGGAACCGGGGGATTTCCCCCCCGAGAACTACTATGAGGGATTAGAGATCAGCGACAAGGGATGTGAACTCGTAGCGGACCACGTCGCTGCGATTAAGGAAGCCATGGGCGACGCTGGTGACGTTCCCATGGGTCACGACCATTTCGGGCACCTCACCGTGAAGAGTTGCATCAAGCTGGCGAATGCGCTGGAGAGGGTCAATCCCTCGACTTTGGAAGACATGGTCCCGTGGTTCCGGGTACAGGAGTGGAAACTCATCACCGATTCGGTCAAGGTGTCCACCTTGACCGGCGAAGATGCCTACCTGGTGGAATCGCTCGAGCCGCTTTGCCAGGTGCGTGCAGTCGATTACATCCACCCGGATCACCTTGTGATCGGCGGCTGTCTCGAATTGAAGAAGACCTCCGACATGGCGGCCAAATATTCGGTGGGGATGATGGTCCACAGCAATGCTACCCCGATCGGCTACGCGGCCGGCGCGCACGCGATAGCCGCCTGCGAAAACTTCCTCGCCATGGAATGGCACCAGCCGCAGCCAGCCTGGCATAAAGAGCTAACCGACAAAGGGGACCTCGTGGTTCAGGGTCACATCCCCGTTCCGACTGGGCCGGGCCTGGGCATCAAAGTCAATGAAGAAGCGATGCGCAACCTCTGCAGGCAGGGTGAGTTCTTCACCGATCCTACGACGTATTGGGATTCGCAGGTCGGCGGAGAGAAAGCGTACACGTAAAAAGAGGACGTCAAGGCGAGCCTTGCAACCCCTTCCGATTGTTGATCTGATAGCCCGCGCCCACCACGCGTCTCTCGCTCTCTCGCCTCTCGCGTCAACGGTGGAAAGCGGACGCTTACGTGGTTTTACACAGTAGAAGGGGCCTTTACGAACATTGAGATTGCAAGTCCTGAGTGAGTCGCGACAACAGATTCCACCGAACTGAGGCCGCCTGTATCGGGTGAGCAGCCACTGATGCGGGGCTCACTTCTGCTCTCCCGGGTGCCAGTTCAGAATCACGTCCAGCGAAGATGTTTCCTGCGATTTGTCGCTGATAATCAGGAACCGTTTGCCGTCCGGAGCAATATCCCAGCTCATGGGCCCGGTGCGGATTCCGGTATCTACCATGTCGGTATTGAACAGGGCCTGCGGTATGCCGGCCTGGAAAACCGGCGCGGCGCTCACCGGCACCGCCATCATGGTCCCGTCCGGTGAGATGTAGAACAGCTCTCTGCCATCACGGCGCCAGCGCGGTTGTACGCCGCCGCCGCGGGACACCATCCATCGGCCACCGTTGGGTGTGGGCGGAAAGGGAATCACATAGATTTCGCTGAGGCCCGATTCATTGGAGGTGTATGCCACCCAGCGACCGTCGGGCGAAAACTCCCCTTGACCCACGTTCGCCGGAGTACCGGCGAGTACCAGCTGGCCCTGATCTCCTGCCACCGCGAGCGCGAACAGGTCAGCCGATCCGGTGGCAGGACTGACCTGCGCATAGATAAGGTATCGTCCATCCGGCGACCAGCTCTTGGGAAAGGAAAGAACATCGGTGTTCAGCAGGAGTTGTTTTTTCCCGGCTCCATTGACAGCTTCCCGATAGATGCCCCCGGGCCGGAACCAGGCGACGTCCTTGCCGTCGGGAGACCAGACCGGACTCATGTTCGCCGCATCTAAACCAAACCGGGTGGAAACTCCGGTCGCGAATTCGAGCACCCATAGACCACCGCTTAAATGATCCCCCAGCAATCGCTTTCCATCCGGGGAAATCCTGACATCCGAGCCCGCTTCGCCGGCCGAGCCGAGATCCTTGCCCTGCCGGTTCCGCCAGACATACTGCCAGTTCCGGCCCTCCCCGGAGACCCAGGCGAGCAGGCCGGCGCTGGAAGTGGAAGCCAGGGACTTGGATGTAAACGACCGCCCCACGACCCCGTCGGCCACCGAATACGGCTCGCCCGCGGCTTCGAGCTTCTTCAAGTCGAAGGGCAGGGCGGTCAGCGTTCCAGCACGCGTGAAGATGACCGCGCCCACGGCGCCGCCCGACGGCGGAGTCACAACCTGGGCGTTGGAAACATCCGGCAGGATGCGCCGCTCCGCTGGATCGGCGATCGACCCCAGCCACACTCCGGAGCTGCTGCGTGTCGCAACATAATGGCGGCCATCGGGGAGGAATGAGGGATAAGTCTCGGTCACCCTGTGGCCGGGAAGATCGGCAACCGTTCCGCCCGCATCGGAAACGGTTTGCGGCCTCCACAGTCCCCCGATCAGGATCACGCCGTTCCTATTCCACGTACCACCCAGAGCGCCAAGCGCATTGCAGATGGTTTGCACCGGACCTCCGGAGCGCTCGATCTTTTTTAGTCTCGAATCGGCAAAGAAAGCGATGAAACGGCTTTCCGGCGACCAGAACGGATCCGCCGCACCCTCGGTCCCGGCTAGCGGCGTGATCTCGGCACTCGTTGTATCACAGCTCAAAAACTGGAGCCGCTTGCGGAAATAGATGAACTCTTTCGATGAACTGAAGGGCCCCTTAGCATCGTGGCAATCTGCTACGAAATCCGTATTCTCTTCGCGGCGAGGCCAGAATGAGCCGACGATCTTGAAGATCGACAAGCTTCTTGAGGAATATCAGAGTGCCAACATTGAACCGAAGCAGCTGAGCATTCTCGATAACCTGTGTTTCGTGCTCGCCCGGTGGTTGAGCATCTATTCCGGCAGCCGCTTGGCCGCCGCCAAGCAACTTCTTGCGGATGCGAAAGAAAAGCGCGACTTGCTAAAAGGCAAAGGGGTGACTGCCCACAGAGAGGTAGTAGCTCCCGACAGCGAAGTTTCGATACCCGATCCCGTTTATCCCGTGTTCCTTGCCAGGAACAAAAGTCCCGGTGACACGTACTACACGCTGGGTATGCTGAAGGGTGGAGGACTAGGGAAAGATCCCAACTACGAATTTCTGGAGCAGGAGCGGAAGCACAATGATGAGCATCCCTCGGAATGGAGCGGGCTCACATATATGAGCGAGGAACAGCGGAACCGCTTCCTCGTGGAAATCAAAGCAGGGCTTCTTTACCACAAGCTCAATCCGGAGCGGAAGCTGGACACGAGAACGTCGCACATCACAGGGCAGACAGTATCAAACCAGTCGTACATCTATGTGATGGATGGCGGTGGTCGAATCTTCTCGGCGGCTAAACAGGACGTCGATCATCACTCATCATTCCTGGCAGGGAATCCAGCGGCTGCGGCCGGAATGATGACGGTCACTGACGGTAAGCTGGAATACGTTAACGGCGAAAGCGGACACTATTGTCCGTCGAAGGACGAGGTCGACCAATTTATCGCAGAACTTCGTGCCAAGGGTGTTGACACCTCCGGAATAAAAATCCAGGCGCTGGCACGCAGGGTGCAGAAACAAGCCACATCGAAGTCCAGGGGAATCAAAGGAGCACGCCTCTACCCAACCGGCCCAGAGAGGAATGGTGCTGAATGAAAGGGAACCGGGGGCGCCACCAATATCGCCACCTAAACACTTTTCCGTAGCGAAACCCCAGGCATCGGGTTCGCGATGCAGTCGGAGAACCTGATTCCATGGAAATTCTCCGCGGGGAGATTATGAGCCGGCTGAAATCTTTCACACCTTCCAGACGGGACGATTACTCCTGTAGCCCATTCATTGGTTACATCCCGTCCAGTCAATTCCTTTTGTATTAGCCCCGGGTGCGGTGTGGCCCGTCTGTCACTCGTCCGTCGTCTGGTTGTCCATGCCTATCCCGCGTCGGTCTTGCGAGGGTCTTCGCTATGGCCGCCGATGGGGAAGGCTTCAGTTTCGCCGAAGGCCCGCAGGGCTTCTCTCTCCGCTTCATGCGGGTTTACGATCAGTAGCGAGACCGCCGAAACTATCGCTATTGCAAAGATCATTACATCCGCCATTTTGTCCTGCCGATCGTGTGATAGATGGCTCCGCCTAACAGGGTTCGGATCGCGAATTTGCTGGAAGCAGCGCTGTGCGCAGATTCAGTCTGGCGCGCGCGAGCCGTGACTTGACCGCGGGAACAGAAATGTCGAGAGCTTGAGCGATCTGTCTAATGGAATATCCTCTTGCCTGTCGAAGCTCGATGGCCTCCCTTAATACCTGCGGCAACCCGAGAATTGCATCTTGCACCAACTCTTCCCTCTCTTTCCGCGCCAATCGGCTCTCAGGGTTCTCTGCGGGAGACTTTACCTCCCGCAGCTCGTACCTGTCCCCACGATCGTCGATACCCTCGAACGGAATTTCGGAGCGACGACGCTTCTTACGTAAGATCATGAGCGCCGAGTTGATTGCGATCCGTGTTAGCCAAGTGGAAAAACTGGATTGCTCCTGGAAGTCTTTCAGATGGGAGAAAGCCCTCAGCATTGCATCCTGGAGCGCGTCTTCAGCATCATGCCAATTCCTGGTGATGTGATAGATCGTCCGCAAGATCCTGTTCGAGTGGAGTTTGCCCAGCTCGACGAAAGCATCGTTGTCTCCCAACTTTGCCATTGAAACCAGCGCTGCCTCGCTCATTCCCGTTGGGCCGTCTTCCATGGACGCGCCCATGTTTACCGCTGAAATCAGTGTATTCATAATTCGGCTTTCCGAAATATCAGGAGAGTGCACCTCGTACTGGTTAAACATATCTATCGCCTTTCCAACCTAAGACTCGGAGCTGTAGCGACTATGCCCTCGGCTCCGTCTGGTCTTTCTCCGCTCGGAGTTGCAGCCCGCTGTCATCCAGGTGCAACACGTCCTTCCGATCGGGCTCAACATCCACCCCGACCAGGTCCTCCTCAGTGGGCCAAAGAAGGAGTTTCAACGCTACGGCAAACAACGCGATCACCAACACCTGTTCGTTTAATGGCATGATCCCCTACCTCTGAGACGTCCCTCGTGCCAGTGCAAGCCAAGGGCCATTTGCAATCATCGAAGAACAAAGGACCGCCGCACCCTGGATGCCAATCCAACCACGCGCAAGATGTCGCCCTATTAACGTGTCAGCCTATTGTCATTGCGGTCTTGGCAGGCTGCCACCGTGATGGGCAAGCGGCTCGGCGGGCCGCCTGCGCGAGCAAGCAGACCGCTCTGTTTATTCAGTCGCTGCGACGATTTCTCCTGATGATTCACTTTGGCAGATCACGTGCTCATTCACCGCTCAGCGAGACGCGCACACCCACGCACCTCGTAAATGAGAGATAGGGAGAAAAAAACCATGAAACGTCACCTCTTTATGGCCCTCGCCATGGCCTCGATGCTGCATGCCGGCACGCCGGCAAAGGCTGCCGTCGATGGCGACACCGCGGCGAAGGATACTGTTCACACAACCGCTAAAGCAGGCAAGGATGTTGCTCACGGCACCACCGAAGCAACTGATAAGACGACGCACGCTACGGGTCGTGCAGCCAAGGAAACAGGATCCGGCATTAAAAAGGGCGCCCACGGTATTGGCCACGGCGTTAAGAAGGGAGTCACCAAAACAGCGGACGCAGTGAAGTGAAACCGGAAGTCGGGAGACGCTTCATGATATTGCGGACGGCTTAGCCATGTAGGCTGCCTGTTATTGGGGACGTCTAGGGGCGAGAAGGCCTCGCCCGGGGCCCGGATGCATAGCTCAACCCAGCCATGCACGCCGGGCTGCTGAAATCATCGTTTCCCCTAGAACTTGTAGCCGGCCCACAATGCCCAGTAGTTGAGGTTGCGGGCTGGTTGACTCTCCTTAACGAATTTCCCCGCGTAAAAGATTCCGTAGTCGGCTTGAAACCAGAGGTGACGATTCGCTTGCCAGCGCACCTCCGTGCCTGGACGATGCCCGACGAAACGGGCATCGCTCTTTCCCGCGGGAATAATCAGAAATCCCGGCACGGAATACACACCGTCGCGCAAACTCTCCCGCCACTGAAATATCCAATCAACGGAGGCAGTCACATTGTGCGGCAACGCCGTTTCAACATGAGGGTGCACGTCGATAAAGTTGATGGGGCCCGGACCGGCGGTGGCGAGGACGCCAAAATAGTTGCCCTTCGGAAACAAGGGATTGAACGTACCGAGAGTATTCGTCCTGGGATCGTCGCCACTGGAGATGTCCGCCTTGGCGCTGAATCGTGGTTTCAGCGGAACGGTTGGAAACCGGTAACCGGTTTCCGATGCTACAGACCATGCCCGGATATTTGCGGATCCGAAGCTTCCGAATTGCCAAAGCGCTTCATAGTCGAAATCCCAGCCAGGCTTTGTTTGAGCGATGGGACGAGAGAGACGCGCACCGATGCTGTGCCGCACCTCGTGGCCGACACCTCGGTTAAATGTGGCTGTTTTTCGGTCGAGGCCAAGGTAGTAAGTATCCAGAGTGAGGCTCTTTTTGAGAGGCCGGACGCCGTACACACCCCAAAATCCGACTGCATGATTGGGGGCGTTATCAAAGAAACCCGGCTTGTCCAAGTCCGGCCGCACGGCGAAGCCGTCAATCTGCCAGGGGCCGATGCCGGTCTTTACCTTGAATCCGTCAAAACTCAAACGGACATTTGGGCCCTCCCGCACATCGATGAGGCGCCCAGAGCCGTATTCCATCTCGTGTCTGCCGGCTCTGAACTTGATCCAGTTCCGATCATCTCCCGTTCCGACTTCGAGAAATGCGGTCTGGAAATCCAGTTTCTTTTCGTCGATCGGCCTCGGGCCGCCGATGCGGTAAGAATTCAAACCGCTTTTTAGCTCCACGAACGAGCGGACGTGCTTGCCGTAGTGAACGTCAAAATAAAACATGTACCGTTGGTTGAAATAGCCGTTCATGAACGGCTGTTGGCCCCAGTTGTCGTTTCCAATCTGTTCCCAAACCTCGCGAGCTTCGCCGCCCATGGATAGGAACCAGTCATTCCGGCCTGATCGCAGAGGAATGTATTTGATGGGATCCCAAAAATCCTGTCGTTCCGCCGGATCGGCCAGAAAACTCCAGTCGTCGTCCTCGCGAAGCAAGTGATACGTTCGTGCCGGGGTCGGGGGTTCAGCAATCGGAATCGATTGGCCTTGCGAGAGCAGCGAACTCACAAAAGACATGACAATCAATATCACGACAGTTCGCATCTGTGTCTTCCTTGTCATACCGTGTGCGGCGCTGCTTCTTCATCGCATCTCTGTTTGTGTCCTATTTCTTCGTGACTGAGTGGATCTCAGCGATGTATCCTCCCGGAAACCTGACAACAACAGCATCTCGCTCGTCGGTCTTGTACGGAGGAACAAGGACATCCACGCCAGCCGCTTTGGCCTTGGTAAGCGTCTCCGCGAGATTCGTCACCTCATATCCCGTCATTTCCCGGCCGTAGGGATATGGAAGGTGACCGTCAGTAACGAACGCAGTCAACTTCCCGAACTTCGATTCGATCCTCACTCGCCGGTAGGTTTCCGCAGGCCTTCCGATTTCAACGCCTGGCGCTCGCGGTTCATCCGAGACGACGCTTCCGTGGGAGAAAGCAAGAAAGCTGCGCACGAAGGCATCCACCCTGTCCGGTGACACATAGACCCGATTCTCCGGGATTGTCTGGAGCGGGGTATAGGACGGCGACAGTGGTATGCCAATACAATTGCGTGTTCACACCGCCGGGCCATTGAATGATCGCGTCTCGACCGATCGGATCGTTGAAGGGAGCGACGAACACGTCCGCGCCAGTTGCCTTAGCGGCGCGGACCGCTTCATCCATATCCGTGACCAGATAGCCTGTACGCTCCAAGCCGAATGGATACGGGATGGGCGTCTTGAAGCCGAACACGGACACCGTCCCCACTGGCGTCAGGACCAGCTGCGACATCGTGCTGCTCTGGGTCGGAGTTACGGTGAAGACTCCCTGCTTGCTCGTTGTTCCGCCAAATGTCGCAAGCAAGCTGGCGACGAAACGATCGAAATCTTCCGGAGCCACGTAGACATGTGTCGTGTCGTACTGCGGCGCCACAGCCACGCTTACGGTTCCGGCTGTCTGCGCAGTCTGGGCGAAATCACCGGCGTGCGGAAATCCAACGACTACACCGAGCGTCAGAACTAGCGCAACGTACGTTCCAACGATAAGTTTGTTGATCGCATTCATCTTCTCCTAACTTGACAATCACTTGATTTGGTCGACAACCTCGGGCGCTGACGCTACTAAAGCGTTCCGGACGATGCCGCCGATCGTAGCGCTCGCCGACAAGGCAGACGGCCGCAGCACGCGGAACGTCGAGCTTCTTGGTTTGAATCCATATCCCCAACTGTTCGCCAAGCACCATTCCTAACAGGCCGAGTAACGCTACGATAGGCGGCGCTGGACTCTTGACCCGGATGAGCCCGTAAAGAACACCCACTCCGAGACCAACTACAAACGATAGGAACAATACCTTCATCTCCGTCCCTCCTCCATGCCCGAATTAGAATGCAAAGCAGTCGCAACCCAAACCCCAAAGGCCGCGGTCGCCCAGCACCTGGAGGTGCGATTTTGCCCGGCCAGGTGCGGAGGCCAATATGCGAACAGGAAGCGGAGTGGGACGCGCCAACAACCTCGCGCTGCCCCCTTGCATAGCCACCATACTCTTTGACAGGAGACCAGCTTGGACTCACCGGTAGTGCCGGCGGCGCGAGTTTTGAGAATTCTTCGGTGGCGTAAACGATCTTCCCACCTACAATCGTGAGCACGGATTCGAGTTGCTTGATCTCCTCATCCGGAATCGAGAAATAATCCGCGGAAAGAACGGCCAAGTCCGCCAGCTGCCCAGGAGCGAGCGCCCCCTTCTTACCATCTTCTGTTGAAAACCAACTGCTGCCGATCGTGTAGAGCTTGAGTGCTTCCGCCCGATCGAGCCGATTCTCTTCCGGATACAGACCAAGACCGCCTATGGTCTTGCCAGTGATAAGCCAATACAGGGAAAGGTATGGGTTGTAGCTTGAGACGCGGGTTGCGTCTGTGCCCGCCCCAACCGGAACGCCCATCTCGAGCATTCTCCGAATTGGTGGTGTGCGTTTGGCTTGCTGCGCCCCGTATCGCTCGACAAAGTACTCACCCTGGAATGCCATGCGGTTCTGCACCGCGATGCCGCCGCCCAGCGCTTTCACACGTTCGATATTGCGATCGGTGATCGTCTCGCAGTGATCGAAGAACCAGTGCAGGCCGTCAAACGGAATCTCTCGATTCACTTCTTCATAAACGTTCAATGCCCGCTCGATCGTCTCGTTGTAGGTCGCATGTAAGCGAAATGGCCAGCGATTCTCTACGAGATGTCTAATGACGGCTTTCAGCTCGCTTTCCATCACGGGGAGCATGTCCGGCCGCGGGACAAGAAAGTCCTCGAAATCCGCAGCGGAAAAAACCAGCATTTCCCCTGCGCCATTGACGCGATAGAAATCATCGCCGTCCCCGGGTTTTGTCATTTTCGTCCAGCTCTGGAAGTCGGCCAGTTCCTGTTTCGGTTTCTGGGTGAAGAGGTTGTAAGCAAGCCGGACGGAAAGTTCTCCATTCCGGTGCAGTTCGTTCACAACGCCGTAGTCGTCGGGATAGTTCTGAAAACCGCCGCCCGCGTCGATCACACTGGTAATTCCAAAGCGGTTTAGCTCACGGAAAAAGAGCCTTGAAGAGTTGAGTTGGTCCTCGCGCGACAGTTTCGGACCCTTCGCGAGGGTGGAGTAGAGAATATTTGCGTTCGGCTTCGCGAGGAGAAGACCTGTGGGGTTCCCGTGACGGTCGCGTTGAACTTCACCGGCCGGAAAGTCCGGGGCATTCTTGTCATAGCCCAGAGCACGAAGCGCCGCTCCGTTCAACAGCGCTCTGTCGTACAAATGCATCACGAAGACCGGTGTGTCCGGCGCTACTGCATTGATCTCATCGAGCGTTGGCATCCGGCCCTCGGCGAACTGAAACTCTGTCCACCCTCCGATAACTCGGACCCACTGCGGAGCAGGCGTCCGCGCCGCCTGCTCTTTCAGCATGCGCAGAGCGTCGGCGAGCGAAGGTACACCATCCCAGCGCAACTCAAGGTTGTAGTTGAGCCCGCCGCGGATCGGATGCATATGCGAATCATTTAGTCCAGGAATGACGGTGCGCCCCCGGCCGTCGATGACTCGCGTCGCCGGCCCGCGAAGACGCAGAATCTCTTCATTGCCACCGATGGCAGTCACTTTTCCATCAGAAATCGCGATCGCCTCGACAAACGAGGGCACCCCGTTCGTGGCGATCTTGGCGTTGTGCAATATGATTTCAGCAGACACACGAATCTCCTTCGTCGTTTTCCAACGAGCTTGAGAAGGACGGAAGCAAGCTTCCGCCCTCTGTTCTTTACTTGTGAGCTACGGCGAGCAGTGGGCACGGCGTATTCGGGGAATTTCGTGGCTGGAGCGCCGTGTACCATCGTGTACGTGTACTCGACTCCGATCCCATAAGCTCCGTAATGGCTCTTCACAATGTCCATCACGGCATCGTAAGTTTCCCTGTGAGCCCAGTCGCGCTGCCATTCCAGCATGGTTGAAAGTGAAGTCACGGGTTTCGCTCCCGCCTGGATGACTCGCTTCATAGCGTTGTCATGAGCGAGTTGACTCACGTCACCGCAGCAATCTTCCACTACGTAGACTTCGATAGCCGTCGTGGATCGCCTGTACCGTGGGAAGCGCCACGCAGGTCTCGGTCCACAGCCCGGCAAGTACGATCTTTTTGCGTCCTGTCTTTTCAATGGCCGCTACGAAGTTCTTGTCGTCCCAGGAGTTCATCGATGAACGCTCTATAGGCTCCTGGCCCGGGAATACAGCTCGGAGTTGAGGCCACATGTTGCCGCTGAAGGACTTCGTTTCCACCGTGGTGAGCACCACAGGCACATCAAACACTCGGGAAGCTTTCGCAAAAGCGACGGTGTTGTTAATGATTGTTTGCCGGTCGAAATTCGATGTTCCAAAAAGCATCTGTGGCTGATGGTCAATCAACGCCACAACACAGTTATCAGGCGTAAGAAGTCCCTTCTCGCTAAGCTTGGGACGATTTCCGTTTGATGAATAACTCATTCATTTCTCCTTCTTGTACTGGCGATACCAGCGGTCTTAAGTTGATCGCGAGGTTCGCGACCGGAAGCGAGAGTTTACGGAGTGGTTGGTCCGGCGACGTTTCTTCGCAGTTAGGATGTGCGGTAGCTTGCGCATCCAATGTGCCGAAATTGACTCTGCACCTTGCTCACGAACGTTACATTTGCACGAGGAGGGCCACAGTGGCACGGTCGCTCTCTACGCGCAACCCTCGCGAGATACGAGGGTATGAAGCTGCAGGTCGCCTTGAGTCACGCGTGAGAAGTGTCATGTCATAACTCGTGTCATGAAATGACACCTGACATCCGGAATGAAAGAGTTTCTTGTCACCCTGCTGCCATGTTCGAAATCGGGTCAGCTTGCGGGCCGATTGCACCGTGTCGCACTTAGTACGAACATCCGATACAATCTATCCGGCGTTGTCAACCGGCGCTTGATCGGCAGCGGCGGAGCAAAACCTGGGAGATTTTCACTTGACTTACCTTCTGATTGAGGCGCGTCGTTATGAGCACGCAGGATGTGCCAACCGTATTCATTGTCGATGATGATAGAGATGTGCGTGAGTCTCTTCAGGAGCTGCTGGAGTCTGTCGGCTTGCATTCTAAGTCTTTCGGAACGGCACAGGAGTTCTTGTCGAGTCCGCGCAGTGATGGTCCCAGTTGCCTGATTCTTGATGTGAGACTCCCCGGTATTAGCGGCTTGGACCTTCAGCACGAACTGAAAAGAGGGAAAGTAAGTATTCCAATCATCTTTCTCACAGCACATGCAGACGTTCCGATGTCGGTCAAGGCCATGAAGTCCGGCGCTGTTGAGTTTCTCACCAAACCATTCAGGCAACAGGATTTGCTCGATGCGGTTCAGCGATCGCTCACGCGAGATCGCGTCGTCCGCGAAAAACAGCGTGACATTGCTGAACTGCGGCAGCGCGAGAATAGATTAAGCGTTCGGGAGCGAGAGGTGATGAACCTGGTCGTTTCCGGGATGCTTAACAAGCAAATTGCGGCGGAGCTCGATGCCAGTGAAGCCACTGTCAAAATGCATCGGAGCCAGGTGATGAAAAAGATGCAGGCTGAATCCTTGCCCGAGCTAGTCAGAATGGCGGACAAGCTCAAGTCCATCACATAGCCGATCTGCGTCGGTCGATGCTTCCTGCGCCTGAGTATCGATAGTAAGGATCTAATCTCCTAAAGTCTGGGTCAGTCAGCCTAAAGTTTGATTGCTCCAAGCGGAACAATGCCGTTAACCTGAGCGCATGCCGTTGGACAGACCGCCCAAATTAATCGCGATCATTGATGACGATGAGGCCATGCAAGATTCTCTCCGCGACCTGATGGAGGCGGCTGGGCTCGTCGCACGGTGCTTCGGATCCGCGGAAGAATTCCTCGAATCGGATTTGCATGCTCGGGCTGCTTGCCTGATTGTTGATATCCGCATGCCGAAGATGTCTGGCCTGCAGTTGCAGGCCAGGTTGAAGGAAGAGGAATGCAATATTCCGATCATCTTCATCACGGCTCATGGAGATGCCAGGATGAGAATTCGGGCGATGAGAGAGGGTGCAGTCGAGTTCCTGGCAAAACCGTTCGATCATCACTTGTTGCTCAAAAGGGTCCGTGCTGCACTTGATATGTGAGCAACCTCGGCTTTTGCAGTTGCGCGGGGAGTCTTAAGTGTAGAGGTTTCTGTGGGAGATTATGCAACAGTCATGAACCCCAAGCCGGACCAAGCCGAGCGTACGTTCGAGCGGATCATCGGCAATAGCGCTGCCCTCGAATCTGTTCTCGAGCAAGTAGAGCAGGTTGCGCCCACAGACTCGACTGTCCTCATCGAGGGGGAAACCGGCACGGGGAAAGAACTCATTGCCCACGCCATTCATACCGCCAGTCAGCGTTGCGGGCGAGCTTTTATAAAACTCAATTGCGCGGCCATCCCGCTGGATCTTCTGGAAAGCGACTTGTTCGGTCATGAGAAGGGCGCCTTTACCGGTGCGATCGCGCAGAAGATCGGGCGCTTCGAAATGGCCGATAAAGGCACGCTTTTTTTGGACGAAGTAGCCGACATCCCCTCGGCGTTGCAGCCGAAGTTGCTGCGCGTCTTGCAAGAGCAGGAATTCGAGCGTTTAGGGAGCGGTCGCACGCACAAAGTGGATGTCCGGCTTGTCGCTGCTACGAATCGGAATCTCGCGAAGATGGTAGCCCGAGGACAATTTCGCAGTGACCTGTATTATCGTCTGAATGTCTTCCCCATCTTGCTGCCGGC
This sequence comes from uncultured Acidobacteriaceae bacterium, assembly GCA_963838445.1. GTDB lineage: Bacteria > Acidobacteriota > Terriglobia > Terriglobales > Acidobacteriaceae > PALSA-350. The sequence continues at coordinate 105,208 of CAWIRT010000046.1, read as the reverse complement.
GCTCCGGGAGCGCCGGGAAGACGTTCCTGCTCTTGTCACGCATTTCGTGAAGATATATAGCCGCCGCATGGGGAAACGAGTCGACAGCATTCCTCCGGAAACCATGGCTGCCTTCCAGTCGTATTCGTGGCCTGGCAACATTCGCGAGTTGCAGAACTTAGTGGAACGCGCGGTTATCCTTTCGCGGGACGGCGTGCTCCCAAACCCACTTCACAAAGAGCAAACAGAGCTCATGATCCCCAGTCTGCATCGCAGCCCGAATTTCCCACTCATCGATGACCTTGGAAGACGCGGACGCGCTTTGATTTTGGAAACACTTGAGCAGGCCGGCTGGAGGGTGGGTGGACCGCGCGGCGCAGCGGCGAAACTGGGACTGAAACGAACCACGCTGCTTGCCAAGATGAGAAGACTGGGTATCTCGCGGCCTGTCCTCCAGGGAGGAACCAGCGTCTCCGGAGCGCAAGAAGATGCCAGGTTTTGAGAGTAGAATTGCCAATCTCACATGGACATATTCGCACATACCGCAAGGTTGTCAGTGCTGTTGATGTACTTCGTGCTGGCCGGATGCCATTCTTCGTCAAAAGATGCAGCGCCGGCAGTTGCTTTCAGCAAGGTTGCCGCCGCATATCAGGAGAGTCCCTACAAGACAGACATAACCGAACGTGGCTATAAAACAGACATAATCGATGGTCGTGTCACAGGGGCTCGACCGGGGCAGCGAATCGTGTTGTATGCAAAGACAGATGGGCGATGGGGACTGTGCCAGCAATCAGGTCAGCCGTTCACCACTATCGAAAGTGATGGCCAGTGGAAAGCTTCAGTCCACCTGGGATTACAGTATGCCGCCCTGTTGGTTGATCCAACCTACGATCCGCCTCAACAAACTGAATCGTTGCCGATCGTAGGTAACGGCGTGGTGGCGCTGGCAGTCGTTAACGGGGAGAGGGCCGGCGCCCGTACTCCCGTCGCCGAAGATACTGAACTTTAGCGGTTACGAGTGGACAACGACCGCCGGGCCAATTTTTCGCGCCGGGTCAAGAAGCTTCTTCGATCCTGCGAACGTTTGGACGGACGAAAGAGGTGCACTGCATCTTCGCATTTCGGGAAGCCCGGGAAAGTGGGCGGCGGCGGAAGTGAGGCTCACGCGCAGCCTGGGATACGGAACCTACAGTTTCCAGCTGCGCGATGTCTCTCATCTCGAACCGTCTGCTCTTCTAACTCTAGTCGCCTGGGACGGCGTTGGCACTGAGAGCACCCGGCGCGAGTTGGACGTTGAGCTTGGCCGTTGGGGAAATCCTGATAATACCAACGTCAATTATGTCGTCCAACCTTACTACGTTCCAGCTAACTTTGTTGCCTTTCGGGTGCCCCCCGGCGCCTACACACATTCCTTCCGCTGGGAACCGGGGCAAGTAGTGTTTTCGACCGTAGCCGGATCGGGGAATACAGGCGGCCGTGTCATTAACCGTCACGTGTTTACCTCTGGTGTGCCTTCCCCGGAGGGAAAATCGGTACGCATCGGTTTGTATGTATTTCATCAAGGCAAAATACCCCTGAAAAATGAAAATGAGGTCATAATCGAAAAATTCGAGTACCTCCCGTGATTTGCTGGTTAAAACAAACTCGATGGACTCTTATCGGAATCGTGCTAGCGGGCCTTGTCACCGATGCACGTGCACTCGATCCCAACCGTCTGCTTTCGCAGTACGTCCGCGGGCGATGGACCAGCGAAACCGGATTTCCCGGCGGCGCCGTCAATGGCATCGCGCAAACCGCAGATGGGTACCTCTGGATTGGAACTGACAAAGGCCTGATGCGTTTCGACGGCTTTAATTTCAGGCCTGTCTCGTTTACTTCCATCGCCGCCGCTTCGAACGTTCCCATATTGCAACTGCTTACGGACGCCGGGGGAAAACTGTGGATCCGTCCGCAGGGAGCCTATCTCGTACGCCAAAATGATCGCAAGTTTGAGAGCATCAGATACGGCTTACCCGCAATCACCGCACTGTCAAAAGATAACCACGGCGGAGTACTGGTTTCCGACATCGAGCAGGGCACTTTTCGTTTCACGGCAGACGGTGTTCAGAAATTGGGACCCTCTTCACCCCCAGTAATCTCCATGGCCGAAACAGCCGATGGCAAGGTTTGGCTGGGAACACTCGGCGATGGCCTCTTTCTTCTTACCGGCGGGCGGGCTACCAACGTCAACGCAGGATTGCCCGACCGCAAGATCAATTCTTTGCTGCCGATCGGTGAAGAGTTGTGGGTCGGGACCGACACCGGCTTGTATCACGGGAACGCCAACGGCTTTCGCCCGTTCGCATTGCCGTCGTTCCTCGGTAATGTCCAGGTTTTGAGCATCCTCCGCGATCATGACTCGAACCTGTGGCTGGGCACGACGCGCGGGCTCCTGCGCATCAACGATAAAGGGATTTCGGTCTCCGAAGAAAACGAGCTTCGCGGAGACGGTGGGATTAACGTGCTGTTCGAGGACCGCGAAGGGAACCTCTGGATCGGCGGTGCGCGCGGGCTAGGCCGCATTCGAGACAGTGCGTTCGTAACCTATTCATCTGTAGGCGGTCATCGTTTCGAACACAATGGCCCTGTTTATGTCGACCGGGAAGGCCGCACCTGGTTCGCTCCTGCTCAAGGTGGGCTATATGTTCTCCAGAATGGCCGCGTTCAACCCGTTACATCGATACCCCCAAATGAGGTGGTGTATTCCATTAGCGGAGGTGGAGATGAGGTGTGGGCCGCACGCCAACGCGGTGGACTCACCCGTCTACAATTTCGCAACGGAGCGATAAAGAGCCAAAGCTATACAGAGGCCAATGGACTGGCCCAAAACAGCGCTTATGCTGTCTATGAGAGCCGCGATGGCTCCGTGTGGGCCGGCACTCTAAACGGCGGCGTCAGCAAATTCAAGGATGGGCGCTTTACCAGCTACACGACGGCCAACGGCCTCGCTTCCAATGCCGTCTTTTCCATCCTCGAAACCCGTGATCGTGCCATGTGGTTCGCCACGCCTGCTGGGCTGAGTTCTTTTTCAAACGGCCAATGGAGTACCTATACAACAGGAGAGGGTTTGCCCTCCGCAGAGGTGAACTGCCTTTTCGAGGATTCATCCGGAACCCTCTGGAGTGGAACGTCTGCTGGACTTGCCTACCTTGCCTCTGGCCATTTTCACGTTCCTGTTGAGTCGCCCGGCGTTTTGCGTGAACCAATCTTCGGAATGGCGGACGACAAGAGCGGAAGGTTTTGGATTGCGACCGCACATCATGTTTTGCGCGTTCCGCGTGACAAACTGCTGAGCGGTGTCGTGAAGGCAGTCGATGTTCACGAGTATGACCAGGCCGATGGTCTCGACGAGCGCTGAAGGAGTGAAGCGGAGCCGCTCGGTGGTCTCGGATTCAGCAGGCAGGATCTGGTTTTCACTCAGCAGCGGCCTGTCGGTTGTGAGTGCATCCCAGATCAACGACACTTCAGTTCCCGCGCTGCCTCACATCGAGGCGATCACCGCCGACAGCAACCCTGCAAATCTTGCCGGCATCGTTCAGATTCCTCCATCTCCCAGGCGAATCACATTTGAATACACGGGGCTGAGCCTCGCGGAGCCCGGGCGGATTCGCTATCGATATTTTCTCCAGGGTTTCGATAGTAGCTGGAGCCAGCCGGTTGCCCCGCGAGAAGCCGTTTACACCAACCTTGGGCCCGGTTCCTATCGATTCCGCCTGGTCGCCAGCAACAGCGAGGGGCTGTGGAACGGGCCAGAAACTGCAATCGCTTTGGACGTCGCTCCAGCCTACTACCAGACGAATTGGTTCCGATTGTTGTGCGTCACTGTCCTTATTGCGCTGCTTTGGGCCCTTCATCGATGGCGCGTTCAACAACTCAAGCGCCAGGAAAAGCGTCTGCGAGAAGCAGTTGAAACAATTCCAGCGATGACTTTCACGTCATTGTCTGACGGATCCAATACATTTGTGAACAAGCGCTGGACCGAATACACCGGGCTTTCAGTTGAGAAGACTTCAGGCGCGGGTTGGCGGTGTGCGATCCATCCTGAAGATCTTGTGCGCCATTCGGAAAAGTGGCGGATCTCTGTTGCCACCGGACAGCTTTTCGAAGACGAGGCGCGGTTCCGTCGCGCCACTGACGGGGAATATCGCTGGTTTCTCGTGCGCGGTGTCGCAGTTCGGGACCAAGCATGGAAGGATTGTTAAATGGTACGGGACCCTCACCGACATTGAAGACCGCAAGCGCGCCGAGGAGGCGCTTCAGCAAAACCAATTTCATCTCGCTGAGGGACAGCGCCTTGCCCACATGGGAAGTTGGGCATTTAACCCCAACGGGTTTTTTGAGTATTGGTCTGAGGAGCTGTTCAAGATTTACGGCCTGGATCCGCAGAAGCGGGCCCCCGCACTTGACCAGTATCTGGCTACCGTGCATCCGCAAGACCGCGACTTTATGGCAGACACCATTAAACGAATGCATGCGGAACGCGTTGGCTGCGATGTGAAAAAGAGAATTGTTCGCCCGGACGGAGAGCAACGCTACATTCGCTGCGTCGGAATTCCCGTTGTTGAAGGCGAAGTCCTCAAGGGCTTTCTCGGCACCGCAATGGATGTCAGTGAGCAGGAACTGCTAACCCAGGAATTGGAGCGGCGGCAAGCATATCTTGCCGAGGCGCAAATACTAAGTCGCACAGGCAGTTTCGGGTGGAAACCAGACACCGGAGAGATTGTCTTGTCGGACGAAACCTACTGCATCTTCGAATATGATTCCGCGGAGAAGTTAACCCTTGACAGGATCATCGAAAGGGTCCATCCGGAAGATCGGCATTTGGCGTTTGAGTTAGTGGAACAGGCATCGAAGAGCGGCGTTGTCGATTTCAAGCTTCGTCTGCTCTTCCCTGAAGGTCGCCGTTAAGTACATTCGGGTTCTGGTGCGGCCCTTGGGTATCGCCAACGAACACCTGGAGCTCGCCGGGGCAGTCATCGATAGAACGGAAGCGCACCTTGCGGAGGAGCGCATCCGGCAAAACGAAGCCGAGCTTCGTCTGCTTATCGACGCTATTCCCCAACAGGTAGCTGTTTTTGGCTCTGATTGGAATCCCCTCTTTACCAACAGGCAGGCTCAGGAATACACAGACCTCAGCCCGCAAGAATTCCAGTCGATTGCGGCGATTGATAACCTTATCCACCCAGATGATCTCGGGCGCCTCCATAGAAATCGTGAGCGCGCGACGCGCGAGATCGCGGCGGTGGAGACTGAAGCGCGAATACGGGGAAGAGATGGGATCTATCGTTGGTTCCTGCTGCGCGCCTATCCGCTTCAAGACTCGCAAGGACGCGTCCTGCGATGGTACGCCACGCGAACCGACATCACGGAGCTCAAGAGTGCTGAGCAAGAGAGGGAAAGGCTGCGACAACTTGAGGCGGATCTGGCACACACCCACCGGGTGAGCACGTTGGGTGAAATGGCAGCATCACTGGCACATGAAATCAAGCAGCCCATCGCTGCCGCCATCACCAGCGCCAACAGCTGCATTGAATGGCTGGCACACGAACCGCCCAATTTGGATCGGGCCCGTACGGCAGCAGCCAGAATCGACAAGTATGGGAATCGTGCGGCCGAAATCATCGACAGGATACGTTCGTTCTACAAGAAATCTCCTCCACAACGTGAGTTGGTCGACGTAAACGGAATTATCCACGAACTGCTCACGCTGCTGGAAGGTGAGGCTACGCGATCCTCAATTTCCACGCGCATGGACCTTTCCGCCGAACTCCCTAAAATCATGGCAGACCGTGTGCAACTGCAGCAGGTGTTCATGAACCTCATGCTCAACGCCATTGAAGCCATGAAGGACTCAGGCGGAGAGCTTACGGTGAAGTCGGAACTGCAGGACGGTCAACTCCAGTTCTCCGTCAGTGACACGGGCGTGGGGTTGCCCATAGAGAAGATGGATCAGATCTTTTCTGCGTTCTTTACCACCAAGCCGCAGGGCAGCGGCATGGGGTTGGCCATCAGCCGTTCGATTGTGGAGTCGCATGGCGGGCAGTTGTGGGCAAGCGTCAACAGTGGAGGGGGCGCAACCTTTCATTTCACCTTACCGATCCAGGTCACGGAGTCATCGCCCTTGGTTGCCTGAGACTCTTTTTCGTTTTCGTGACATTCGGCTCTCAACAGTAATACAGTCCTGCCAGTAATCAGTCATGCAGGCGTCATGAAATTTTGATGGTGGTTATTCCGGTCTGTCCAGCAAAATGCCCGGACGACAAATCTCCGCCCACCTGCCAAAGCAATTTCGCGGTGATTTAGAGGGTGCGTTTCTCCATTTAGGATTGTCTAGTATCTTGATTCTTAGTGACTATCTGGCGCTCTCGATCGCTGGGTTAGATTCATTCGTACTTGCCTCAAGTGTTTTGCGTTAGGTAACTTCCGCCTGCCCGGAGCAGGCCCCAATCATTCCCGATCCGCCGCGGGAACTTGCAGGTTCCTCACGGTAGCCGTTCGGCTACCATTTCGCCGCCCACCAGGGATGGCGAAGAAAGCTATCTTATTGCGAATTCAGGAAATCGGCCCACAGCGAACTGAGTCCGCGTTTGGCCGCGAGAATGCAATAGGGGAGTGCGTCGACCAAGGTTCCAGTAAAAGTGCTGGACATTTTTGGGAGGCAAATCGAACCTCTGGGAGATTAGTTATGGACGCCTTGACAATTGATCTGCACCGATCCAGCCGCTGGGCGGTCGCGAATGTAAGCTCAAAAGGCATATTTGGCCTGAGTGGTACGATCTTTGACCTCGTGAATGTGCACTCAGGTCGCGCTCATCGCATGCGGGTCTCTGCGGGAGGCTTTGGTAAGGGAATATTGATATTCTCTTTTTCGCCCAGTTCGTCCATGTCAAATTACGGTTATTTCACCACACCTCGCCCAGTCAACTTTGAAGATTTCGACGGTATAGGAGCGAGGATGACGGGGGGAAGTTTGGGCCTATGGTCATTTTGCTACCTCACACTTTTTGATGGTCCAGCCTATGTCAGTCCACGCCTAGCCTATACCCGAATGTCGGGCTGGGGTCTCTCAACTCCAAACGGTTCGGTGGACCACGGTTTTACCGAAATCGTCTACGGCGACGGCAACCCGTTAGGTTTTCCGGAGACATACCCTGAGATAAACCTTCCTCCAACTCCCGAGGAAGTCGGCACGCGATTCAGCATTACCTCGAAGGATGACTCGTTCGTCGTTATACTGCCCGGCGATCTTCTCTTCGATTTCGACAAATTCAACATCAAACCAGCCGCAGAGATACAGCTTAAGCAGGCGGCGGCTGTCATCAGCACCTGGCGTCGGCCTGGGTCAACAGTTCTGATTGACGGCTATACGGATAACATAGGGACTGACGCATACAACTTCGAGTTATCCCGGCAACGTGCCAATGCTGCTGCCCAGTGGTTTGTCTCGCGCGGCTACCTACCGAGACCTGTCATAAAGACTCAGGGGCGTGGCAAATCGACCCCACTGAAACCGAACGCCGACGCTGCCGGTCGTGCGCAGAACCGGCGAGTGGAAATCTATGTCTTGAACCCCTAGCGTCGCAATCACCGATTTGCCACCGCCTGCCCGCGCATCAGGAGGCACGTTGTCAGATCAACCTTGGAATTTGGTGGTCAGAATTTGGTGGTCGGCGAGCAGTTCAATTTGCTGCAGTCGGTAAGCTGTCACAGTATTAGCCCCGTCTTGACCATCAATCCTTGACGAAAGGCGGTGACGGGAACCTGTGAAAGATTTCAGGCGGCCCATAATCCCCCCGCTCAGTATTTCCATGGATTCACGTCCTCCGATCGGATTGTGGATCTGAAACCTGGGATTCAACAGTGCATGTCAGGAGTAGGGGCTCTTAGTCTTTCAATGTGTCGAGAAGCAAACCATCAGGGTCTTTTCTTAGGCGGCAGCGACAGTCGGCGTAGCAAGCTTGCGGCGTACGCTGAATAACCGGATGAGGTTGTAACTAATGCAGGTCCATGTGGCCTCCATTCCTGCTTTTTGTTGCCCTCGGCAGCGAAATTGCCGGAGCCCACATCGCTCTTTAATCCAAGCGTGCGGGAACTCGGCGATCTGCGAGCGCTGGTGGTAGATTTTCTGTGCCGCCTCAGTCTGCATCTTGGCTTTGAATGCGCTTGTTTGCGCAGACTCCTCGATACGTGTGATGGAGCGTCTCCACTGTGGTGTCGGCTTCTTCGAGGCGCACTGAGCGCGATAAACGCAGGAAGAGCAGGCTGCCTTTGGCGCCTTGTACACATGCGTGCGCACCCCGTGTCCACGATCGAGGACCATCTTGTGCACTAGTTGCTGTCCGGCAGGGCAGAGGTAAACGTCGTTCTTCGCATCATAAGGAAAAGCACTGCTGATAAAGGCCCCGCAGCGTCCCTGAGCATCCGACTCTGTCGGTTTCCAGCTATCTTGCCACGAGCCGTAGAAGTCGACGCCAGACTTTGCAGCAGCCTGCACGGCCGCATGGTTGGTATAGTCTCCATCTGCAATCAACTGCTTTGGCAGACTTCCCAGCGTGGCTTTACAGCGGTCAAGAGCTGGCTCCAGTTGACGATAGTCGATGGCGTCGGTGGTTGCCTCTACGTTCACCACGAAGCCGTGAGTGGTGTCGGTCACCAATTGCACGTTGTAGCTGGGCACAGTGCCACCTTCGCCGTTACGCATCACATGAGCCTCGGCATCGGTGGTGGAAGCCCGCGCTACAAATTTCTTCTTATCCTCCTTCTTTTTCTTCTGCAGACGCTCCACTTCACGAAGCGCGCTTTCCAGCCGGGTTACGCGTTCTTGCGCCGCCCGTTGTTTCGCAGCCGCTTGACGCTTGGCCACTTTCTCTTCCTCTGCGGCTTGTTCGTTCATCTTCTCCAGTTGCGTTTGCGCCGCAGCCAGGTGCGCTTCGATCTTCTCTTTACGCCGAAATGTGTTCCGCTGGCGTTAGCTTTGATCTTGGTGCCATCCAGCGTCACTCGTTCCATGGTGATCAGCCCTTCGACACTCAGCACCCCCACCACCTGCACGAACACGCTGCCGAGTGCTTCCTTGTTATCAGAACGGAATCCGGACAGAGTGCGATGACTAATAGGCTGCAAACCGCACAGCCACTGGAACGCGGGTTCAAACTCACAACGCCGCGCAATCTCACGCGCTGAGCTGATCCCTCGGCTGTACGCGTACAACCATAGGCTTATGAGCAACTGCGGAGCTGTGTGGTCTCGGCCAGCTCGCCCTTCCACAGCTGCTATCTTGGCATCATACAAACTTAGATTCAGCCGGCCGATCGTCTCCCAGATCGACCGTGCGCTGTGGTCGTCGTCGATCATTCTCTCTACATCCACGGTACGAAGGACAAGCTGGGAACGGTCTATCGAGGAAAGGCGCGGACGAGGGCGAGGGGAACCTGAAGATGCGCTCACGCTTGTAGTCTAGCGGCGTTACGGCCTCAAAAATAGCCCCTTGCTGTTGTCAATTTCTTCACACCTTCCAGACGGGCAGTGTGTCGGAGATAGAATTTTGCACACTATGTGTTGTAGCTGAACGATGGATCTTGGGCTGCATGTTGCGGTTCGTGGACGCAAAAAACCATTTCTCCGACACACAGACAGGACGTACCCCTCCCGCCCAAACGCGTCGATAAATTGGAGCTGTCGATAAATTGGAGCTGTCGATAGCAAGTGAAAATGTCCGCTTTTGAGAACAAATGAAGTGTCCGGTTTCATAAGTTAGTAGCCGTAGAGGCGGTGGGAAAGTGCGAACCCCGCGCAGTGTGCGGGATTTGCAAGTTGGGAGGGAAAGTCTGTTTTTGGACTTTTCCTCTCAACGTCTTTTCCACCGCCTTGATTTGCTTTTTGGTCAGCGGCGTCAACAGTTTTCCTTCCGCGCTGTAATGACCGACGCGATGTCCTGCGATCATGAGTGTCAGTGTTTGGTCCAGGTGCTGATGGATGATCACCTTGCATCCAGCCAGGGTGGGACGCCACTCGGCACGCTCGAGCTGCATGATCAGGTTGTAAAAGCTCACCGTGTTATCCCGATCAACGGTGCGCTCAAACCGCTGCGTGAAGATCATTTCCAAGTTCCTGTGCCGGCAGGACATGAACGCCGTGCCTCGCTGCGCTGCCGGAACCGTAAAGCGGCGGTTGAACTCGGCGATGTAGTGCTCATTTAGAAACTTGTTGGCCCCTTCCAGTGTTCGGATCCCGCGCAACCGCAACTCCTGCGGCAGCCGTCCCTGCCAGGTGGAGAAGTTGCGTTCCGAGCGGCCCCTCGCTTGCGGAGAGTAGGACGGAATCATATGCACTCCCAGCTCCTTCATGGCACGGCCCACCTGCGTGGGACGCTCATAATCGACCTTGCCGCCGCTCTTCGGCGTATACCAGAAATGGGCTCCGCGGTCCGAATAGAGCGAGCAGAACAAACCCTTCTGTTCGATCACCGCCCGCAGCCCGGCCATCACGGTGGCGGTCGTTTCTTCTTCGGCCAGCTGCGCATAGTAGATCTCGCTGGTAGCGTCGTCGAGGATCACGATCAGATCGTGCCGGCGCTCATCCTGAAACCACTGGTGATCGCTGCCGTCGATGTGCAGCATCATCCCAGGCAGTGGACGCCGCTCGCGCCGCTTGCGATGCACGCCGCGCCTGGCCTTGCGCTTCACCAGGCCGGCTGCCTGCAAGGCTTGTTTTACCCACGTGTAGCTCAATCCGATCTGATGTTCCTCGCCGAGCTTCTCATGAAAGTGCCGCACGTTCAGATCGAAGTACTTGTCCCGGTAAAGGCTCAGAACCTCTTCGGCCTGCGCCTTCGGCACCCGCCTGCTGCTTGGCTTGCGCCGTCGCCGGTCCAGTAATCCCTGAGGGCCTTGCTCCTCAAGCCGCTTCCGCCAGCGACGCATCTGCCGCTCGCTGATGCCGGTCAACTCCGCTGCCTGCCACCACTTGATCTTCCCCGTTGTGGCTCGTAACAACACTTCCTGTAACTTCATCGCCCGCTCCGCCGCGGTCCTCGGATAAGTCTCCATGCTCGTATGCATGGATCCATCCTCGCCGCCCGTTATGCGGACATTTCATTTGCTAAAAACATCGGACATATTATTAGCTAACGACAGTCGACTAATTGGAGCTGTCGATAGCAAGTGAAAATGTCCGCTTTTGAGAACAAATGAAGTGTCCGGTTTCATAAGTTAGTAGCCGTAGAGGCGGTGGGAAAGTGCGAATCCCGCGCAGTGTGCGGGATTTGCAAGTTGGGAGGGAAAGTCTGTTTTTGGACTTTTCCTCTCAACGTCTTTTCCACCGCCTTGATTTGCTTTTTGGTCAGGGGCGTCAACAGTTTTCCTTCCGCGCTGTAATGACCGACGCGATGTCCTGCGATCATGAGTGTCAGTGTTTGGTCCAGGTGCTGATGGATGATCACCTTGCATCCAGCCAGGGTGGGACGCCACTCGGCACGCTCGAGCTGCATGATCAGGTTGTAAAAGCTCACCGTGTTATCCCGATCAACGGTGCGCTCAAACCGCTGCGTGAAGATCATTTCCAAGTTCCTGTGCCGGCAGGACATGAACGCCGTGCCTCGCTGCGCTGCCGGAACCGTAAAGCGGCGGTTGAACTCGGCGATGTAGTGCTCATTTAGAAACTTGTTGGCCCCTTCCAGTGTTCGGATCCCGCGCAACCGCAACTCCTGCGGCAGCCGTCCCTGCCAGGTGGAGAAGTTGCGTTCCGAGCGGCCCCTCGCTTGCGGAGAGTAGGACGGAATCATATGCACTCCCAGCTCCTTCATGGCACGGCCCACCTGCGTGGGACGCTCATAATCGACCTTGCCGCCGCTCTTCGGCGTATACCAGAAATGGGCTCCGCGGTCCGAATAGAGCGAGCAGAACAAACCCTTCTGTTCGATCACCACCCGCAGCCCGGCCATCACGGTGGCGGTCGTTTCTTCTTCGGCCAGCTGCGCATAGTAGATCTCGCTGGTAGCGTCGTCGAGGATCACGATCAGATCGTGCCGGCGCTCATCCTGAAACCACTGGTGATCGCTGCCGTCGATGTGCAGCATCATCCCAGGCAGTGGACGCCGCTCGCGCCGCTTGCGATGCACGCCGCGCCTGGCCTTGCGCTTCACCAGGCCGGCTGCCTGCAAGGCTTGTTTTACCCACGTGTAGCTCAATCCGATCTGATGTTCCTCGCCGAGCTTCTCATGAAAGTGCCGCACGTTCAGATCGAAGTACTTGTCCCGGTAAAGGCTCAGAACCTCTTCGGCCTGCGTCTTCGGCACCCGCCTGCTGCTTGGCTTGCGCCGTCGCCGGTCCAGTAATCCCTGAGGGCCTTGCTCCTCAAGCCGCTTCCGCCAGCGACGCATCTGCCGCGCGCTGATGCCGGTCAACTCCGCTGCCTGCCACCACTTGATCTTCCCCGTTGTGGCTCGTAACAACACTTCCTGTAACTTCATCGCCCGCTCCGCCGCGGTCCTCGGATAAGTCTCCATGCTCGTATGCATGGATCCATCCTCGCCGCCCGTTATGCGGACATTTCATTTGCTAAAAACATCGGACATATTATTAGCTAACGACAGTCGATAAATTGGAGCTAACTACTTAGTTATCATTGAGCAGTAGGGAGTAATCACGAGTTTACTACCCGCTATTCCACATGATTATTCTCCAGACCCCTAGACGGCCGCTTCCGAGCGTATTACTGTCGGTCATAAGACAACATTCATTCTTATCCCAAACGGAGCCTTCCAGCCCGGAGTAAGCGATGACCCCACAGCAAGCCCTGATGAAGGATGCACGCCCGCCTCACACGCCATCGTCGTTGTCCGCGGATGCAGATGCAACCGTAACCGGCACAGATATCGTTTGCCTCGCCGGCCTTCAGCCCCAACCCGTCGAATGGCTTTCGCAGGACAGGCTCGCCGCCGGTACGTTAGCAATGCTTTCTGGGGAACCCGGATCAGGAAAAACTTGGGTCGCCCCTCGCCATCGCGGCGGCACTGACCCGCGAACGCGACCCGTTCACCGGCGAAAAGCTCAAACCAGCCACCGTCCTTTACTCCCCGGCGGAACACGCCGCCTCGCAAGTCATTCAACCTCGCTTCGCCGGCCTGCTCCAAAGACGGAAAATCAGGTCCCTGGTCGTGGACTTTGCCCGCTCCGGAGGATTAGCGCCATCCGGTCAACGAGGCAAGATGCTCAAATGAATTGCTTGAGCACCTTGAGCATCTTCGTGAAACAAACGACTTATTTGGCAACGTTGCCAAATCCCAATTTCAGACGAGACTGGCACTTTGCTTGAAGCGGTGAAGAAACGACCGACCGTACAGGTTTACCGATCGGGTGATCGAGAGTCTATTTCCCCCCGCCGCGGGGATCACGCGAAAAGAACTAACTTTCTCTAATACATCCAGCAGCGAAAGTTCCTCCAAAATAAGTCATCCATCCTTCATTCGTTCCGTAACGCCACCATTGGTTCCACGCCCGCAGCGCGCCAGGCGGGCAGCGCTGACGCGAGCAAGGCAGCAAGTCCTAACGCCAACGTGGCCGAGGCCAGCATGACCGGATCCCAGGGTCTTACGCTGAACAATTGCTGTGTCATTAGCTTGCCGGCGCCGATCGCTGCGGGAATGCCGATCGCCAAGCCGATGGCCACCTGGGAAAAGGCGCCCCTTAGCACCATGCGCAAGACCCTCCCGCGATCGGCGCCCAGCGCCATGCGGACGCCGATCTCACCCGTGCGCTGCTCCACCATGTAAGCCATCACGCCGTACAGGCCTACCGCCGACAGCACCAGCCCCAGCACACCGAACAGCGTCGTCAGGGTCGCAATCATGTCCTCCTGCTGAAAGTCTCCACGGACAGCCTTGTCGTAGGACAGAACCCCATACACCACAAGATCGGGATCGACACTCGCCAACGCTTTGCGCACCTTTTCTTCCATCCCCGGAGGATTGCCCGGTGCCCAAATCGCGATGTTGTACAAGTAGTGTGACCAGATCTCGCCAGCCTCATAGACAGGATCGTCCCAGTGGGTGGTCTGCGCCTCAGATATCCAGTACATGGGCCCGATCGGGTCCTTGTAGTCCCAGGGCATGTAACGCATGTCTTTCACCACGCCGACAATTTCATACTTGGACGCGTATTGGATCTTGTCCGGCCCGAAATGCTGGCCGAGCGGGTTCTGGTTTTTGAAGAATCGCCGGGCGAAGGCTTCATTGACCACGGCTACCGTCCGCGTGGAGGCCGTGTCCTCCTCCGTAAAGGGACGGCCCATGACCATTTTCGCGCCGATGGTTTCGAAGAAGCCCGGCATCGCGCGCGCCCAGGCGGCGCTCGTATTTTCCTTAGCCGGGGGCTCGGGTCTGCCGGCGATGCGAACGCCGTTGTTCCAGCTATCCCCCGACATCGGCGCATAGAGCACAGGCGCCACCATGCGCACGCCCGGAATCTGCCGCAGGCGATCGTCGATCTCCCGGAATTTCGGCTCCATTTGTTCGGGCTTGTCGTTGCCGAGCGAGGGGTTGATGTACACGAGATAGCGGCCTTCGGTCGCGAAGCCGAAATTCTGGTGTTCCAGGTTGCGCAGACTCTTGCCCAGCAAAGCCGCGGCAGACAAGAGAACAATCGACATCGCGGCCTGCCCAATCACTAACGACTTCTGCGCCCAGGAACCACGTCCACTGACCGAGCGATTCGCTCCGCGCAGCGCCTCGACCGGATCGGCGTGCGAGGTCGTCCACGCCGGAGCGACCCCGAACAGAATGCCGGTGAGCACCGAGACCCCGAGCGCGAACAGCAGCACAGGCCATGAGGGAGACGCGCTCACCGGCACATAGTTGTCGGGCGACCCGCCTCGAAGGCCAGGTAGAGAATCAGCCTGGTTCCTGCATAGGCCACCGCAATCCCCAGTACACCCCCGGTCACCGCCAGCAGCACTGACTCGACCAGGGCCTTGCGCACCAGGCGATGGCGGGATGCGCCCAGGGCCATTCGTATCGATGTCTGTGCGCGATCTTTCAGCCCCCGCGCCAGCATCAGGTTGGCCAGGTTGCCGCAGGCCACCAGCAGCACACAGCCCGCAGCCACCAACAGCAGCTTCAGCCCGTCCTGATACTGATCGCGCATCGCCGCGACCCCGGCATCGCCCGGCGTCAGATGCAGCGTGTCTTGTTGCCAGAGCTGCTTCTCTCCCGGCTGCATATCGGGCACGTGGCTGGCCAGCCAATCGTGGAATTCCACTCTGAGTTTGGCTTCGAGCTGGGTCGGACTTACCCCCGGCCGCACACGGCCCAGCAGGTCGAGAAAGTTTCCATCGGGCCGTTTGAGGCGTGCGGTCTCTCCATCGATGATGAGTTCCGAAGTTAAAGGAAGCCAGAAGTCGGGCATGCTGCCGCCGCCGAGCCGCGCGCCATAGAAGCCTGGAGGCCCAACGCCAATCACGGTGAAGGGATGCCCGTTGATCTGATAGCCCGCGCCCACCACGGTGGGATCGCCGCCGTACTTCTCTTTCCAGATGCGATAGCTCATCACCGCCACCAGTGGTGCGCCCTCCTGATCATCGGCATCGGTCATCATGCGCCCGATCCAGGGATTGATGCCGAGGGTGCGGAAGAAATTGCCTGAGACATACTGCCCGTTGCGAGTATCTGCCGGAGCCTGCGATCCGGCTCTCCGCACGCCCAGCGACGCATTACCCGCCTGCAGAGCCGCCAGGTCGCTGAACTCCGGCGTGTGGGCGCGAAAATGCTTGTACATCTCCCAGGAGAACAGGGCGAAATCTCCGTCGCTCCCCTGTACGTAACCACCCCAGTTGCAGCAGCGAATCTTGTCGCCGATCCGCCATAACTCCTCGGGCTTGACCACCGGCAGAGACTTCAGCATGACCTGATGCACCAGGGTGAAGATGGCGGTGGTGGCTCCAATGCCCAGGGCGAGGGTGATGATCGCCGTCAGCGCGAAGCCGGGGGCTTTTCGTAGTTGCCGCAGCGCGTCGCGCAGATCTGCCAGCATGCTTCCCTCCGAGGTGTTGCGTCTCCGAAGAGGGTACGCAAGGTCCGCGGCGGCGGTTCCGTTGGCAGACTGAAAGAGAGCTCTCAAGCTTCGAAAGATCAAAGCTGAACAGGCTGTGGAAACGCCAACTCCTTGAAATGGACGGCTACAGGATGATCCGTGCCAGCCCCGGACTTTCAGTCCGGGGAACGCTTTATCTCGCAACCACCGGGCTTTAGAGTGTGCGTGAGAACTGGGGTTTTAGAATTTTAGTCCCGAAGGGACGGCTGAACTTAGCCCAGGACGCTAGTCCTGGGTCCATCAAGAAACATGATTGGGTCCCGCAGGGACGGCTGAAGGAGGATTGCGTCGCGGCCCATTTTCAGCCGTCCCTTCGGGACTGGATCGTCCGTCCAAATCCAACCCAGGACAGGCGTCCTGGGCTAAGTTCAGACGTCCCTTCGGGACTAGTTTGGAAACGGGGTGCGCACGTATCAGGGCCTGACTTTAGAGGCCATGCAAAAGCCTGTCTTAGGGTAGGCCGGGGATTTATCCCCGGCGCAAATGCAATGTAATCATTGTGGGCTTTAGCCCCTGGGGTATGCGTTCATGCCCAATCCGACTTTTTCCGCAGCCTGCTCACCAGGGCCGAAAATGGCCTGCACACTTGACGGCTTTCAGCCCCTGAGACGTCGTTCCTTCACGAAGGCTACGGGCTTTACCCCTGGTGAAAATGCCCCAGCTCCCGAACTAAGAGGTCCGGGGCTGGCACAGCTTAGGTGGTTCGTCTTCCGCATGTGTAGAAACTCGAGGACACGCCCTATACCCGCAAGCAGAACTTTAAGAAGCTGCTTCTTTTTCTTTGAGTTTCAGGGTGATGTTACGCGTGTCTCCACCGGCATGTTCGATCAGGATCTCACCGTCGCTTCGCTTGACGATGCTGGGAAACTTCTCCCCCATTCGACCAGGAGGATGGCATCTTCCGTGGCCATTTCATCAAAGCCGATGGTTTCCAACTGGCGCTCGTCTTCAATGCGGTAGAGATCGATGTGGTAGAGCTTGACGTCGTGCTCCTTACCTCCGACCCGGCGCTTGCCATCGTACTCGTGCACCAGGGTGAAGGTGGGGCTGGTTACTTCATCTGGATCGGCAGCGTCGAGAGCCTGGGCGATTCCCTTCACCAGGGTGGTCTTGCCCGCACCCAGGTCTCCACGAAGAAAGAGCAGTATGGGCGATGAGAGCAGCTGGGCAATTTCTCCGCCGATGGTGATGGTTTCCCTGCTGCTGTTGCTGACGAATCGTCGAACGGTCATTCACGCTCCTTCAACATGCCTGCGATCCCCTGCAACCAAACATAACCTCCCGGGTCCTCTGGCCGGAAGCGGAATGCTTCATAGAGATGCGAGACCGTGTCCATGGCGAGCAGGGTATGTTGATCTTGCCAACGTACCGCAAAATCGCCTGCCAGCCCGTGAAGATATACCGCTGCCTCCACCGCCTCGGCGGGCTGGTCAGGATACTGGGCAATCATGGCGGCTACAATGCCCGTCAGGATATCCCCGCTTCCCCCCTTGGCCATTCCGGGATTGCCGGTAGTGCTGAGAGCCATGCGTCCATCCGGATGCGCAATGATCGTGCGCCATCCTTTCAGGACCAGGGTCACTGCGTGGGTGGTCGCGAACTGCCGGGCTACTCCTTCTCTGTCGGCTTCGACCTCCGGAATGCTCATCCCAGCCAGCCGGGCCATCTCGCCTGGGTGCGGAGTCAAGACCAGCAGACGCCCCCGGCCATTTAATTTACCGGGGTTCGCCGCCAGGGCATTCAGTGCGTCAGCATCGATGACCATAGGAATCTTTGTCCGTTCCAGGAGGCCGAGGAAGAACTTGACCGCTTCCTCCTCCTGGCCCATGCCCGGGCCGACGGCGATCACCGACTTCTTTTCAAGCAGGGGGTCGAGCAAGCCGGGCTCGAGGTTCCGGCTCGAAATTTCTCCCTTGTCTCCCTCCAGAAGGGCGACGGTCATCAGCTCCGGAGTCACTGCGGCAACGGTGGCCAGGATCGACTGTGCGATCGCGGCCGTGACCAGGCCCGCACCGGCGCGCAAAGCGGCGACCGAACTCATGGAAGGCGCGCCGGACTTGCCCCTGGCGCCACCGATAACGAGGACGTGGCCGAAGCGCCCCTTGTTGGAGTCGGCTGGGCGAAGGCGGTCGGCAATCACTTTGGAGCTTCCCGCCCAGGTTAGGCCAGTGGCGGATTCGACTGCCTCGGGCGGCGAACCGATGGGGGCCACCACGATCGGTCCCCGGGTAAGCATTCCGGAAACATGAGCCAGCTTGGGCGCGGTAAATGTGACCACCGCGTCCGCGCGGTACGCTTCGGAGGAGAAAAACTTTCGCGAGTCCGCCTCCCATCCCGACGGCAGATCCACAGCAACTACCGGGGTTCGAGGGTAAAGTTCAATCGCCTTTCGGCCAAGAATGGCCAGATCGCGCATCGGAGGGCGAAAGCCGGTTCCCAGGACCGCGTCGACAATGAGCTGCGCGCCCTCCAGAATGGCCCTACAGCTGCCGGACAAATCGGCTTCCTGCTTGATGGCGATCGACGCCATGGGAAGCCGGGCCAACATGGCCTTTGGATCTCCCTCAAGCTCCGCGGGGTCTCCGAGCATGAGCACCGAGACGGTACAGCCAGCTTCTGCCAGATGCCGTGCGGCGACCAGGCCGTCACCGCCGTTGTTGCCCTTGCCGCACAACACCACGATGTGCCGGCACTGGGGGAGTTCACGCAGAATGAAGCCGGCGACGGCGCGCCCGGCGTGCTCCATCAATTCGAGCGAAGAGATGCCAAAGCGGTCAGAGGTCACCCGATCGGCCATCCCCATCTCGTGAGCGGTCAGTATCTTCATTCCTAGCATCGTAGAGCATTGCGGTTGCGGTTACACCCCGATCGCACAGTGTTCATCGCGACGGCCGCGCAGCAACGAGTGGCCTGGCGTACCATTTCTGTTTGGTAGGGCCCCAGCGCCTTTGGAGAGGGAATGATGCGTCTTGTGATGGCCCTGCTTGCCCTTGCAACCTCACCCATCGTGCTGCTGAGCCAGACCCGTGGCCAGGTGAAGTTGCCCGATACCGTTCTTTTCGGGGCGGCCTATTACGAGGAGTACGCGCCGGCGGATCGCCTTGACCGGGACATTGCTCTGATGAAGGCGGCCCACATTACGGTTGTCCGCATCGCCGAATCCACCTGGGGAACGGAAGAACCGGAAGAGGGCCGCTTCGACTTCTCCCACATTGACCGTGTGCTCGAGGCCATGGACAAAGCCGGCATCAAGGTCATAGTCGGCACGCCTACCTATGCCATTCCCACCTGGCTCGCACGCGAGCACCCGGATGTTCTGGCGATTACGCCGGAAGGCCACAACGCTTACGGGCCTCGCCAGAACATGGACCTTACCAATCCCCACTTCCGTGCCGCGGCGGAAGCCATGATCGTTGCTCTCGTCCGTCATGTGAAAGATCATCCTTCGGTGATTGGTTATCAGCTCGACAACGAGACAAAGTCCTATCACACCAGTGGTCCCAATGTGCAGGCTGCTTTCGTCGCGCAACTTAAGCAGCAATGGCCCGACCTGAACGCGTTCAATAAGGAATTTGGCCTGGACTACTGGAGTAATCGGGTGAACGATTGGCGCGACTTCCCGGACGTGAACGGTACCATCAATGCCAGCCTGGCTGCAGCCTTCGCCGAATTCCAACGGGGCCTGGTCACCGATTACCTGGGCTGGCAGAGCAAGCTGGTGCATGCCAACGCGCGGCCTGACCAGTTCGTCACCCATAATTTCGATCTCGACTGGCGCGGCTATTCCTACGGAGTTCAGACCCAGGTGAACCATTTTGCTGCGGCCAAAGCTCTTGATGTAGCCGGCATCGATATCTACCACCCGACGCAGGATCGCCTGACTGGCACTGAAATCGCGTTTGGTGGAGACCTGACTCGCTCTCTCCGTCACGGGCAGAATTACCTGGTGATCGAAACCGAGGCGCAAGGATTTCCCGAGTGGCTGCCTTACCCGGGCCAGCTCCGGCTGCAAGCCTTCAGCCATCTCGCCTCCGGCGCCAACATGGTTGAGTACTGGCATTGGAGTACAACCAACAACGCGATCGAAACTTATTGGCGCGGACTCCTCAGCCAGGATGGCGAGCCGAACCCGACGTATGAGGAGGCGCGCACGATCGGAGCCGATCTTGCCCGCCTCGGTCCAAAACTCGTCAACATGCAGAAACACAACAGGATTGCGATTTACGTCAGCAACCGCGCTTTAACCGCTTTTGATAGTTTCAAATTCGGCTGGACCTCGAAGATTACTTACAACGATGTTCTGCGGCCGTTTTACGACGCGCTCTACCGCTTGAATGCCGAAGTCGATTTCATTGATCCGGCCACGACCGATCTTTCTCCGTACAAGCTGATCATAGTTCCAGCACTCTACGCCGCCGACGACGGCGAGTTGCAGCGGCTGAATGAGTTCGCCAGGGCCGGCGGCCATGTGTTCTACACCTTCAAGAGCGGCTTTTCCGACGAGAACGTGAAAGTCCGTTCTACCAGGCAGCCTGGCATGCTGAGCGAGAGTGCGGGGGTTACTTACAACCAGTTCACGCTGCCTGAAAACGTTTCGGTGGAAGGCGATCCATACCACGTTGGCGCGGAAGCCGACCAGGCCCGCTGGTGGATGGAACTGCTGACCCCGACCACCGCAACCGTCGTCGCGCGGTATCGGCATCCTGCCTGGGGCCGCTATGCTGCCATCACGCGTAATCAATATGGGCGCGGCGAAGTGACGTATCTCGGCTTCATGCCATCCGAGCCACTGATTGAGAAGCTCATGGCAGAAGCGGTTACGCGCGCCGGTCTATCGACGCCGGCGCAGCAGGCCCACTTTCCCTGGATCGTTCGCAGCGGTACCCTACACGACGGACATCCAGTCCACTATCTTTTGAATTATTCCCCGGAGCCCTCTGCCATACCCTACGGCTTTCCGTCTGGACGCGATCTGCTCACCGAGCGTGCGGTCCCGGGCAATAGCAGCGTGCAGCTGGGACCCTGGGGCTTTGCGATTGTGGAGGAGGATTAAGTTTGCGTGGTGTGCTCGTTGCCCGGAAACAAAAAGTGCCCTTCATCAACCATCAATGAAGGGCAAGATCGCTAAGTCACTGTGGGTCAGAGTGTATGCCGATTCGTTTTGATGGGTGTCCGCCATATGACGCCTAAATTCGGCTTTTCCACATTCATCAGACACGGGAAATTCGATCGCGCTGACGGCCTAAGAGTCCAGGACGAGGCGGGCGATGCTTCTCCCGGAAACCCAGCGGTCCCTCCAATGCTACGATTGAACCCGTGTTCAACTTCGGAAGGCCAAAAACCGGCGCCCAGTGGATGGCACACGTTGTGCTTGCTTTGGTCGCCTTGCTTCTCGTCTGGTGGATGTTGCGGCTATATGTTTTGTGAGCGTTGCTGGCCGGCCCAGGGGGTGAAGCGAAATCGCATACCTGGGCCTGATAACGTAACCCGCGCGGCGACGTTCCTCCCCGCACACCGCTTCACAAAGCGTGCCCGGCGCAGGCCCAGTAGGCAGCTACAGAAAGTGCCAGGAGAATGCCAAAAATTACTATCGCTCGCAAGGACGGTAGCCAGTTCATAGCACTACAGCATACCGTCCCCCGCAAGCGATTTGGCAAGGCGCAGGACGATTGTTGCCTGGACGCAAATGGAGTTCCGCCCTGCCAGACAAGAAACTCGAGACCCCCTGCGCCTGGCCCGCCAGAAATGGATGAGGGCAATATGACAGCCGAACCAAACATCCCCAAATAACTCGCTTGCGTTTGGGTTTTGTCTATAGTTCTATGGCTTCAGATCCTCGATTGGAGCTGATTTTGCAGGCTACCACTCCGCCGAGCCCCGTGACTGCGGGCATGATCGCCGCGCGGCTCGACCGGCTTCCAGCCACGCGCACGATTTGGAAGTTCGTCGTCTTGCTTAGCCTTGGCTTTTTCTTTGAACTCTACGACCTTCTGTATTCCGGTTATATCGCTCCAGGCATCGTCAAGAGCGGCATCCTGACGTCGACAACGGTTGGTTTGTTCGGCATGACGGGCGTGGCGAGCTTCCTGGCGTCTTTGTTCCTGGGACTTTTCATCGGCACCATCAGCTGCGGGTATCTCGCCGACCGTTTCGGACGTCGCGCGATCTTTACCTACTCTCTGCTTTTCTACTCCGCGGCAAATGTGATCATGGCGTTTCAGAACACGGCCGCCGGGTTGAACTTCTGGCGCCTCGTGGCGGGGCTTGGCATCGGCGTGGAACTGGTCACCATCGGCACCTACATCGCCGAACTGGTGCCGAAGCAGATTCGCGGACGTGCTTTTGCGTGTGAGCAGACGGTGGGTTTCCTGGCTGTGCCGGTAGCGGCGTTTCTGTCGTACCTGCTGGTGCCGCACCAGCCGTTTGGCCTGGATGGCTGGCGCTGGGTGGTGTTGGCCGGTGCGCACGGCGCGTTGTTCGTGTGGTTCATTCGCCGGGCTTTGCCCGAAAGCCCGCGATGGCTTGCCGAAAACGGCCGGCTCGCGGAAGCGGATCGGGTGCTTTCGAAGCTGGAGGCGAAGGTTGCAAAGGAGTATGGTGGGCCACTTCCCGCTCCGGCGGAGGCTGAAGCTGCGACCACCGGCGGCAGGTTTCGCGACATGTGGGCAGCACCCTTCGGCAAGCGCGCCACCATGATGATCCTCTTCAATATTTTCCAGACGGTCGGTTTTTACGGCTTTGCGAATTGGGTGCCGACCCTGCTCATCCAGCAGCACATCACGGTCACAACCAGCTTGCTCTACTCTTCGATCATCGCCATTGCCGCGCCCGTCGGCCCGATGATCGGCCTGTTGATCGGGGACGCCTTCGAGCGGCGGACCGTGATCGTGGCGGCTGCAGCCGCCGTCACGATGTGCGGACTGATCTTCAGTCAAGTGTCCGGCGGGGTGCTACTGATCATCATGGGCGTCGGCCTGACGCTTGCGAACAACATTATGTCTTATAGTTTTCACGCCTACCAGACGGAGCTCTTCCCTACCCGCATCCGGGCAAGAGCGGTTGGGTTCGTGTACTCCTGGAGCCGATTCTCGGCGATTTTCACGTCGTTTGTCATCGCCGGCTTGCTGAGGAAATTTGGTACCACGGGGGTATTCGTATTTATCGCGGTTGCGATGCTCATCGTGATGATGGCGATCGGTCTTATGGGGCCGCGCACACGCGACCTGGCGCTGGAACAGATTTCTCATTGAGGGTTGACAAGTGAGCCCAAGAAAATCGCCTCTCCGAAGGTAGCCCCTGGAGTTTCTACATTCCTAGGGACCCAACGAATGGTATTTCAACGACGGTTGATCTATAGGCTGCTCAGTTTTGGCTTCGTATCAGGGCACGACCTCACAGGCTGCGGAAAAACTCGTTTTTAGGGTAGGCCGGGGATTTATCCCCGGCGCAAACGCAATGAAATCATCGTGGGCTTTACCCCTGCACCTCCTTCACGCATGCGGCGTGCGTAGGCGTTCAGACCGTGTCTATCTGCCGTCTCTGAAATTTAGAAACTAAAAGGGCCTCCCCGAAGGGAGGCCCTTTTGATCACCGCAAAACGGCTACTGGGTCACTGTGCCGGCCGCAGGCGTGCTCGAGGCCGTATCAGTTGTGAGCTTTTCCGCAAAGTAGCTGTGGTCCCAGAGGTTGTGGTAGAAAACGCCAGTCAGTTCCGCGGCCTTGGGGCCAAAGGTCGGACGGCCGCCCTCGAGGAAGAAGACGGTGACGATGCGACCATGCGAGGTGTTGGCAAACGAGGCGAACCAGCCGTAACGGGTGCCGTTATTCGAGCAGGTACCGGTCTTGCCAAGAATGGGGAGCTGGTTGAAGTTGGTGTGCAGCGATCTCGCCGTGCCGTAGTCGACCGCGCCCTCCATGCCAACCGTGACTTCCGGGATCAGTTTGCCGATATCAAGCGTCCGCTTCACCCGCGGCTGGAAGTCCGCTGCATCTGCGGCCGTGGTGGGGTGCTGCAGGTAATAGAGCGTTCCGCCATTGGCGATCGAAGCTACCAGGGCTCCCAGCTGCAACGGGGTCATCGAAATACCCTGACCGAAGGAGCACATCCGGCCCACGCCACCCTCGCTCTCAGGCAATACCTGCTCGGGATAGATACCCAGCTGCTCACCGGGTATGTTCCAGCCCGCCAGCTCGCCCAGGCCAAAGGAATTGGCATAGTGGCGCACACGCTCGAAGCCGAGACGACGGCCAAGGGTCTCAAAATAAAGATTGTTGGATTTCGCCAGAGCCTCGGTCATATTCACGCGATAGGAGCCGCCCAGGTTTACCGGGGTGTCCTTGGTGACGATGCCTTCCTGCAGGGCCGCCAGGGCGACCGAAACCTTAATCGTGGAGCAGGGCTCGGCGCCGCTGGAAAGTGCCAGCTTCTGATTAACCATGGCCAGAATGCGGCCGTTACCGGGGTCGATGGCTACAACCGTGCCGTACATGTTGCCCAGGGCGTCAATCGCCGCCTGGCGTACGACTGGGTCTTCCCCCGCGGTCACGTCCCCTTGGGTGATGTCAGAGTCGGTAAACGAGCTGGCTGAGAAATGCTCATAAGAACGATGGCGCACCAGGACCGTGCGACGAACCATTCCTGATCGAGTGCGCACCATCACCACCCTGCGCTCGGCGGCTACCGGGCGGGCATGCCGCAGCCCGGCCATATGCCGGCGAGCGTGGGCACTCTCCTGGACGCGGGCGACGTGGGCGTGACGGGTGGTTGGCCGTGTGGGACGCGCATGGGCAGGTTTCGCAAAAGCAGCGGAGGCCAGACCAATCAGTGTAAGCAAGAAAAAGGTGCGTTTCAGAAGTTGTCTGTTCACCGCGCGTTGTCCCCTTGAACCATGGCTATAAAGATGTTACTTGCCCCGGAAGACCGGGTATTTCAGTATTACCGTGAAACCAAGCCACGTTCCCTAAACCGGACCCGCGACCAATTGTTGCTGCTTCACTTGCCTTAACACTCATTTGACACGAATTCTTTCCGCTTTTCCATATTCCGACGAAGTCTTCGCGATGTCCGTACCACAATTGGGTACGCAAACGTAACGCTAGAGCGAGAACCCGGCCGGGATGGTTATGCCGGGCCTAATTCACCGGCCGACGTAGAAAGGCTGGGATATCAAGGTTTTCCAGGTTCGATTCACCCTCGTTACGATGGGCACTCTCCTGGCCGGTCCCGCGCGCGGAAGACATCCCTTCGCGTTCCGGGGTGGGCTTGCTGGGAATGAGCCGCGCATACTCCTCCTCAAACGGCTCGTCGAAATTGATGTGGGTAACAGGCGCCGGCGCGGGGGGAGCAGGCCGCGGGGGCTCCGGAGCTTGTTCGGTCATCACCGGCTGCGGATGCAAGGTGAATGGCGCTGGTTCGGGCGACGCTTCCTTTACCACTGGCCGCTCGCTCGGCGGGGGAGCGTGGGGGGTTTTCTTGGCTTCGAAGAGCGGAGACAGTTCCTTCTCTTCAAGCTCTTCGCTGGCAAACCGGGGCACCGAGCCTTGCCCCTGAACCGAGACCCGGGGTACCGCATCGCTGGCCACGCGTTTGTGGCGGCCCATATGATCCTGCCGGAAACCGGTGGCAATGACCGTGATCTTGACCTCGTCGCCCATACTTTCGTCAAGAACCGCCCCGAAGATGATGTTGGCGTCTTCGTGAGCCGCGTTCTGGATCAGGGTCGAGGCCACGTTCACTTCACTCAGCCGGAGCGAGCTGGAACCACTGATGTTGATGAGGATGCCACGAGCGCCATCGATCGCGCCTGCCTCGAGCAGCGGAGAGGCCATGGCCGCCTGGGCGGCGGCAATGGCGCGGTTGTCGCCACTGCGGATGGCGGTTCCCATGACGGCGTACCCCATGCCGGCCATGGTGGTCTTTACGTCGGCGAAGTCACGGTTAATGATGCCGGGGATGGTGATGATATCGGAAATGCCCTGCACGCCCTGGAGCAGAACGTCATCGGCCACCCGGAAAGACTCGAAGAAGCCGGCGTCCTTGGCCACGGCGAGCAACTTCTCGTTGGGGATAACGATCATGGTGTCCACGCCCTCGAGCAGCTCTTCCATGCCGCGCTCAGCCTGCTGCATACGGCGCTTGCCCTCGAAGCTGAAGGGGCGGGTGACCACGGCAACGGTGAGCGCGCCCATTTCGCTGGCCAGGGACGCGATGACCGGGGCTGCGCCGGTACCGGTGCCGCCGCCGAGCCCGGCGGTCACAAAGACCATGTCCGCGCCTTCCAGGGCTTCTATGATTTTTTCCGAGTCTTCCAGGGCCGCGCGCCGGCCCACATCCGGATTGGCCCCGGCGCCCAGTCCGCTGGTCAGTTTGACCCCCAACTGTAGTTTGACCGGGGCCTGCGACAGCTGAAGGGCCTGCACATCGGTATTGGCGACGATGAACTCCACACCCTCCAGCTTGGCGGCGATCATGCGGTTTACGGCGTTACCGCCGCCTCCACCTACCCCTATGACCTTGATTTTGGCTCCGCGAGCGACGTCGTCGTTATATTGAATGCGGATTTCATCGGAAAGACTCATCGGATTGTGCTCCATTCTGGTTGCGTACTTAGCCCTTGTCGTATGCCGTTCTGGTGACTATAAACTCCCTGCAAAGATGGCGCGCAGCTTGGCGCGTAGTCCCTGATCTTCGGCCGCCCGCAGCACGCTGGTGCGATGGCTGTAGAGCAGCATGCCGATTGCCGTGGAAAACTCCGGCTGGATCAACTCCTCAGGCATTCTGGAAAGCGGCACAGGATAGCCCAGACGTGCGGGAACGCGCAACAGGCTTTCGGCCACGTCGAGCAGCCCGGGCAAACGAGCTCCGCCGCCGGTGAGCACACAACCCGCGCCCAGGGCACCGAGAACGCCGCCCTGGCGCAAATTCTCGCGCAGCAGGTGGAAGAGTTCACGGGCGCGCGGCTCAAGAATCTCGCTCAGCGAACGCTGCTTAATGGTACGGATAACATGGCTTCCCCCGGCGATCAACTCCAGTTCGCTGCAGGAAGGTACCGACGTTACCACGCAATGACCGTACTCCAGCTTGAGTGCTTCCGCTTCCTGGACCGACATATGAAGGCCAACGGCGAGATCGTTGGTGAAGTGGTCGCCGCCAATGGGCACCACTGCGGTGTGGGCCACCGCACCCTCAAAGAAGACCACCAGCTCAGTGGAACCGGCGCCGATGTCGATGAGGCAGGCGCCGAGCTCGCGCTCATCCGCCGAAACGGTAGCCTCCGCGGCGGCGATACCCTCGAAGACAGTATCCGTTACTTCCAGACCGGCCTTGTTGGCACAGGTGACGACGCTTTGCGCCGCACTGGCGGAACAGGTTGCAATATGCAGATTCACCTCCAGCCGATTGCCGATCATGCCCACAGGGTCATGAATGCCTGGCTGCTCATCAAGGATAAATTGTTGAGGTAAAAGATGAAGGATTTCCCGATCGGCGGGCAGGGCGACGGAGCGGGCACGGTCCACCGCGGCGCGCACGTCCTCGCGGGTAATCTCCCGCAGGCGGCTGCCCAGGCTTATGCCCCCCTGGCTGTTCACGCCACGCACGTGGGCTCCGCCAAGCCCAACCACACAGTTTGCGATGACCGCATTGGCCATCTGCTCGGCTTCCGTCGCCGCCTGGTTGAATGCCTTGCTGGCGGGCTGCAGATCGCTGATGAGGCCTTTACGCATGCCCTCCGCATCGACCACGCTATGAGCGCGATAGCGGAGCGCGCCTTCGTGCAGTTCTGCGATCAGCACGCGAATCTTGGAGCTGCCGGCATCCAGTACCGTGAGTAGGTCTTCGCTTTTCTGGCTCATCCCCTGTTATTCGCCTTTTGCTTATCAGCCCTTTGTTTTTCCCGCTTTGGTCGATTTTGCAGCGGGCTTCCCCGCTGGATGTCTGGCTGCGGCCGGATGGCGTTGGCTCTGGCTGGCGGCCACCCCATCCTGCCCGGATTCAGAACTGGCTTGTTGCGTCATATCGAGCACCACCTGGTTCTCATAGCGCATGTCGACCGAAGCCAGATGAGGATACTGTTGCCGCCACTCGGCCAGGTGCTGCTGGTAACTGCGATACCGTGCCAGAAAGTCGGAATCGCCAAAGTGCACCTGGATGTCGGAACCCTGCGCAGGCAGGAGTGCCCAAACATCTTCCGGGTCGGAGATATCGACTTCACTCAGTTGCGAAGAGACGTTTGCTCCGCCGGAATCGAGATCGGTGATGAATTGTTGGTACAAGTGCATGCGGGCGGCGCGAACCGGCAGCGGATCCCGGGCCGAAATTCCCGTGACCACCGGAAAGGAGTAGTGCTTTGCGGCCATGGCCGCCGGCGGCAGGTGCAGCAGAACCCCGTGGGCGTCCACCAGGCCTATGGTGTTGCCGTGGCGTACGAAGGCCACTGGGGTGCGTTCGACGATGGCGACGCGCAGCTGGTCAGGCAGCAACCGCATGACCGTCGCGTGCTCCACCCAGGGCAGCTCTTCCAACGCGGCGCGGCGCTGGCGCAGGGGGATGTAGAAGATATTGCGGCCCAGGTCGGATCCGAAGACGGAGAGGAGCTCGGATCGCGTCACCTCGCTGTTGCCCATGATTTGAATGGAGGAAGAGGTGGCGATGCGGAAGCGGGGATCGTCACGGAAAAAGTTACGTATGAAGATCCCCAGCACAACCAGCGCACCCACCGCGAAGAGCACGATCGCGGCTGCGACAATGCGGCCTGTCCTGGTGGTTGGGATGAGACCGCGACGGACTGGGATGCGACGCCGGGCGCGCAAAAACCCATCTTCCGCGGTATCCAGATCGTCATCGAGGGCCTGATTAGCCGATCGACGGCTTCCGCTCCGCTCAGAAGGGGTATCCTGCTGCGTTTTAGATCGCGGCGTCGACGAAGCCGCGGGGCGAAAAAACTGCTCCACCGGTTCGTCATCCGCGAACACCGTTGCACGGCTTGTTTGTGATTCGATTTTTGCCACGCCCGAGTCAGGTCGTGAGATTTGCCATCCAAACTATAACGCGCTTTTATAGGGAGTGCCGGGCTCAATTTCAGGGAATCATAGGGGTATCTCTGTTGGAAATGGGGTCGGACGCTGGTTACACTTCGATTGCTAGCTTCTTTAAATCAGTAGAGTAGGTAGGGTTTTCGCCTGGCTTCGCAGTCATGCAGTTGCTGTTGCCAATCCTCAAAGATGCGTTGCGGATCCCGGCCGGCTTGCAGCGCTTCCAGTACGCTTCGGTTGGCAAGCAGGGTTTGAATTTTGCTCAATGCGTACTTGTCTCCGTAAAGCTTGTGGAGGGCGGAAGCGATTTCCAGGCCGAGTTCTGGTGAGTCGAGCACGTTGCGGTCGGTTACGATCAACTCAATTCCATGACAGAGTTGATCCGCATAGGGATAGGGCGATTTGGGCGTGAAGTCCACAGGCACAAATCGCACCCCAGGTAGAAATCTGGCGTTCAACGCATGCGCAAGCGCACCACCTTCGACCCACGGCGCGCCTACGTATGCAAAAGGAGTGTCGGTTCCACGGCCGACAGAAATGTTTGTCGTCTCGATGAGACCGAGCGCCGGGTAAAGGATCGCCTCGCGCAAACTGCGGAGATTGGGAGATGGATTGGTCCAAGGGAGGCCAGTGGCATCGAACCAATCCCCCCGCTGCCAGCCTTTCATCTCGACCACGGTCAGCGCTGCGCCGAATTTGTACTCTCCGTTGAGATAGCGGGCAAGCTCACCCAACGTCATGCCGTGGCGTACGGGTATCGGGGCTACGTTGACGTAGCTTTCGCTCCCAGGATCCGAGAGTGGACCCTGCACGAACGCACCTGTCAGTGGGTTGGGACGGTCCAGCACCACAATGTCTGTGCCGGTGTGGCCGGCGGCCTCGAGAAAGTACCGAACCACCGTCTCGTAGGTATAGAAGCGAACGCCCGCATCCTGCAGATCGACGAGAACGGCGTCGAGGGATCGTAGAGTTTCGAGTGCGGGACGACGATCGGATGGGGCGCCATAAAGGCTGACCACGGGCAGACCGGTGGAGGCGTCTTTCGAGTTCTGAATACCTTCCTTATCGAGCGCGCCATTGATCCCGTGTTCCGGACTGAAGAGGAGCTTGAGCTTGAGGCCGGGGACAGCCGCTTCTGCGTCGTGGACCAGGACGTCGATGGTTCTGCGGCCATGCGCATCGAGTCCGGTCTGGTTGGTGAGCAGCCCCAGACGCAACGTTCCCCCGTGGTTGGCGGCAAGGGCAGCGAGTTGGGCGAAGTGGTCGTCTTCCAGCCCATCGATGCCGGTGATGACCTTTCCATTGCGGTCCTGCCAACGGCGCTCACCGGAGATGGATTCGTTGTAACCGGTCAGCGTGGCAGCGAGGGCTCCGCCGTCGGGTTGCCGCTTCACCCACCTGGCAATTGCAGTCGCCACTGCTCCTCGGATGGCGTTGATGCCCGTCGGTCCATTGGGATAAACGGCGTTGGACATGAACACGACGTAGGTATCGCTGCTTGGATCCATCCAGAGGGAGGTTCCGGTGAATCCTGTATGTCCAAAGGAACCCACCGGGAACAGCTCACCCCGGTTGCTGGAGAAAGGCGATTCGATGTCCCACCCTAGTCCGCGCAGCGCGGTGCCGGTCGCGGGCTGTCCCGGCGTGGTCATCTTTTCCAGGATGAGTTGCTGCAGGGGGAATTGGCTGGGCCTGCCGGCGAGCCGGTCGAGCAGGTTCTGTGCGTAGATGGCCACGTCACCCGCGGTACTGAAAAGTCCGGCATGCCCGGCGACGCCGCCCATGCGGCGCGACGTTGGATCATGCACCAATCCGCGCAGCATGACGCCATGATCGTACTGGGTGGGTGCGATCCGGCCGCGCCAGCTTTCGGGGGGCAGGAAGCGCATGTGCTCGACACCCAACGGTTGTGCAAGGTATTGCTGCTGGTATTGATCGAGAGTGAGGCCGGAGAGTTTCTCGACCAACGCGCCCAGCACAATGAAGTTGATGTCGCTGTAGCGGAATTGCACTCCGGGAGCGGTAACGGGAATAGCAGCGAATGCGCGGCGCAATCCCTCTTGCTTACCTTCCCACGGGTCCTCGAGCGAGACATCGGGAGGCAGGCCGGAGTAGTGGGTAAGCAACTGGCGAATAGTGATGTCCTGCTTTCCATTCGCGGCAAATTCGGGCAGATATTCTGCCACCGGGTCGTTCAGTCGAAACCGGCCCTGCTCGTAAAGCTGCATGACCGCAGGCGCCGTAGCCAGCACTTTCGTCAAGGACGCGAGGTCGAAGATGGTGTCTTCCGTCATCGGTTCAGCCACAGGCGTCAACGACCGATTGCCGTACGCCTTGTGAAAGATGATCTGGCCGTTGTGACCGGCAATCACAACCGCTCCGGGGAATTTTTTAGCGGCGATTCCGGCTTCGACAATGCGATCGATTTGGCGGAACTCCGCGTCCTGCGCTTTCAATTGCGGAGCCAGCAGAACGATGAGCAGAATCGTTATCTTCGCAGCCGGTTTCCTGGGTAAGACTTTGCTCATCATCCATCCCAAGATAAACGTAAGCATCGATCCGATGAGCACAAACCATGTCCATGCGATTTTTGGAACCGGAAACCAGTGAGGCTGTTTCCAAAGCAGGATGTTGGCTACCAGGCCGCCGACCATGCCGATCATGGCGCCGGTTTCCGTTGCACCCTTGGTAAGGGTACCGAGCAGAAAAACGCCTAACAGCGCTCCGTAGGCCACGGAGGCGATCGACAGGCCGACTTCGACTACATGGCCGCCGCCTCGCGACAGTAATGCCAGCACAAACAACAACAAGGCCCAGAAGAGGGTCATGGCGCGCGACAGACGGGCACGCTCGCGTTCATCGGCATTGGGTTTCCAGGCCACATAGAAATCGACCATGCTGCTGGAACTGAGCGAGTTGACCGCCGCGCTCAGGTTTGACATCGCGGCCGCCAAAATCGCGGCGACCATCAACCCAGCGACACCGTGCGGCATCTCGGTGACGATAAATGCCGGGAAAATGCGGTCGGGGCTGGTAGGTGCCGTCCCTTTGGTCACATTACCGTAGAAATAATAGAGCCCCGTTCCAATGGCGAGGAAGAGCGCGAACTGCACCAGGATGACCACGCCGCTGCTAAGCAGGGCAATGCGTGATTCGCGCAGGTTCTTGGCCGCGAGCAAACGCTGGACCATGAGTTGATCGGTACCGTGACTGGCCATGGTCAGAAAACAGCCACCGGCAAGACCGGCCCAGAAGGTATAGGTTTCGCTCAGGCTGAAGGCGAAGTGGAAGATGGTGAGCTTACCAGCGGCTGAGCCGACGGTGTGAATGGTATGCCAGCCGCCCGGGACCCGATGTCCGAGGAGGATGACGCTGACGACTGTGCCCGCGATATACAGCGCCATCTGCACTACGTCGGTCCAGATGACGGCGGCCATTCCGCCTTCGAGGGTGTAGATCAACGTCAGAACGCAAATGATGGCGATGGAGACGACATCCCGGGTACCAATCGCAATGCCGACGACGATGGAAACGGCAAAGACACGGACTCCTTCGGCGGCCGCGCGCAAGAAGAGAAACAGAAATGCGGTCAGTTTGTGCAGCCGCGGACCAAATCGCTCGCCGATGACTTCGTATGCGGTGAGCAGTTCGCCGCGAAAATAGCGGGGTAGAAAAATGATGCACACGACGATCCTGCCCAGAAGGTAGCCGAGAACGATCTCGAGGAATCCCCAGTCTCCGGTGTAGGCGAGGCCGGGCACGCTGATGATGGTCAGGGTACTGGTTTCCGCGGCCACGATAGAGAGGGCGATGGCCCACCACGGGATTTTCCGGTCAGCGAGAAAGTAGTTCTTTAGGGAACGGTCCTTGCTGCGAAACTGCAGGCCAAAGATGGTGATGCCCGCGAGGTAGATCGCCACCAGTGATAGGTCGAGCGCGCTCAGGCGGTGCATGAACCCTCATGGGAAATCATGGTCTGGTTCCTGTCATGTGGAATCTCAGGGCCCCTAGCGTGTGAGTCAGAACCGGGATGTACGAGTTTAGTCCCGAAGGGACGATTGAACTTAGCCCAGGACGCTAGTCCTGGGGTGGGATTTGAAGCGACGACCCAGTCCCGCAGGGACGGCTGAAAATGCGCCGCGACGCAATCCTCCTTCAGCCGTCCCTGCGGGACTCCATCACGTTTCACGATGTACCCAGGACTAGCGTCCTGGGCTAAGTTCAATCGTCCCTTCGGGACTAAACTCGTACATCCCGGTTCTCGCACACGCCCTAAAGGCCAACTGATTCTGCTGACGTAATGTACGGCCTCAGCTTTTCTAAACACCCTCGCCTTCGGTAATGGTGATGTATTTGTCGATTGGCAGTCCGGTGAATTTCTCCATCTTCCCGCTGGGCTCCGGCCACTTCACTTCCAGCCAGTCGACCTTGGTCTGCTTACCCAAGCCCAACACCATGCGCGGATCGTGTGAGGACAAGTAGCTTCCTCCACCCACCTTGGTTCTGCTGCGCTTAAGATCTCCAGCCTGATAAGTGACACGCGCGCCGACGGCGTCGCGATTCGACTTCTTGCCCACCAGCTTAATCCCCAGCCAATGATTGTCTTTGGCGGCGAGATTGCGCATGAGCAGCGGAGCAGCATCGTTGACCGAGACCAGCACGTCCACGGCGCCATCGTTGTCGAAGTCGCCGATGGCTAGTCCTCTGGAAGAGAGATTCCTGGCAAAGAGCGGTCCGCTCTCCGAGCTAACGTTGCGCAGCGTCTTCCCGTCATTGTGAAACAGCATGAGCGGCTCGCGGTAGGTCACGTCCTTCTGCATGGTCTCGATCATGTCATCCGGATTTCCGTTGGCGAGAAAGAGGTCAAGGTTGCCATCGTTGTCGTAGTCGAAAAACTTCAGTCCCCAACCGCTCAGCAATCGCGTCGCAGCACCGATCGAGGTCGCGTTGGCCTGGTCGTCAAATGTTTCGTCATGATTGTTCTGGTAAAGGGAAAATCTCTCGTGGTCGATGTTGGCCACGAACAGATCCATCCAACCATCCTGATTTACATCGGCTGCATCCACTCCCATGCCCGAGCGGGGCCGGCCGCTCTCACTGAAGCCTACGCCTGCGAGCGCGGCTATCTCTTCGAACTTCCCGTTGCCACGGTTCATGTAGAGAAAGTTTTGCGTCGTGTCATTGGCGACGAAGAGGTCCATCCGGCCATTGTTATCAAGGTCAGCAGCAACCACGCCCCAGGCTTTTCCCAGGTGTTTCGCAATCCCGGAAGATTGGCTTACATCCGAGAAGGTCCCATCCCCATTGTTGTGGAACAGCCAGCTGGCTGATGGTTTGTACAGTGTCGGAACACAGTATCCCGGCTTGTTGTAAGCAACGCAGTTAAGGTTCTTGGATTTATTGAAATCGACAAAGTTGCAGACAAACAGGTCCAGCCGTCCGTCGTTATCGTAGTCGAACCACACCGCGCTTGAACCCCATCCGGGAGCGGCGACACCCGCCTTTTCGGTAACGTCACTAAAGGTCCCGTCGCCGTTGTTGTGATAGAGAATACTTTTTCCGTACTGGGTCACGTACAGATCGGGCAAACCGTCGCCATCATAGTCGCCCACGGCGACCCCCTGCCCGTAGCCTCCGGCCGCGACCCCAGCCTTCTCCGTAACGTCGGTGAAGGTTCCATCCCGGTTGTTGCGGTAGAGCGCATTGCGCAGAGGTGGATCGGGATTGTAAAAGTCACACTTGCCGCTATTGACGAGATAGATGTCCATCCATCCGTCATTGTCGTAATCGAGAAAGGCGCAACCGGCCCCGGTGGTTTCCGGCAGGTATTTCTGCGGCGACTTGGCGGCGGTATGAACCCAGGTAATGTGACTGGCGGAGGCGGGTACTTCTTCGAAGGGATAGGGGCCACTCGAGGAGGCAGCCTTAGCCAATCGGGGCCAGGTAGAATTCGCGCCAGCGAGCCCGGCAGTGCCTGCCAGAGTCCGGAGAAAGTTCCGGCGCGATAGCCCTGTACGCTTTGCGGTCACTGCGGAGGCTGGGCTCCCTGTCCACCGGCGGGTCCCGAGGTTTTCTGCTGCAAAGCAAATTCCCGATCCGCATCTTCTCGGCGTCCGGTGCGCGCGTAGGCAGTGGCCAGGCTGTAGTGTCCGGCAGGATTTCCAGGTTGCAGTTTGACCGCCTTTTCGAGCGGAGCAACCGCTTCCCCATAATTCTTCTGTGCCAGGAGCGACATGCCCAGGCCCAGGTAGGCATCGGCGAAGTTGGTTTCAAGCTCCGTGGCCTTGGAGAAGTGCTTGACCGCCTCGGGCAGGTCTTGCGCCTGCCGCGCCAGTTCCCCTAACACGTATTCCGCACCGGCATTTGCGGGATCAATTTCGAGTTCCTGCTGCAGCTCTTTCTTTGCCTGATCGGCAAAGTCCGAGGGTGGATTTGGTCTCGACAGCAGCATACGAGCCAGGCGGAAGTGAATGCCCGGATAGCGCGGATTTTGTTCGAGAATCTTGCGGTAGTCTTTTTCCGCCTGATCCCATTTGCCCTGCTGTTCATTCGTGTCGGCGTCCATTTCGAGCGCGGGAATTGAAGTGGGGGCGCTTATCGCCAGCTCCTGCGCAGAGCGGGCGGATAAGTCGGAATACGCGTGGGTCAACACATAAAGCACTTCGGGATCATGGGAAAACTGCCGGCTCAAGACCTGAACGAATTGGAGCAGGGCCTCTTGCTGCTGCAGCACGGTGGCACAGCGCACACCGTCGAGCCCCACTCTTTTTTGCAGTGCTTTGTCGGTGATGTGCGCGACGGACCTGGCTAGCTGGGGTAGGGCTTCGGGACAGCGCCCACTTTCCGCCAGCGACGCAGCGTGCTCCGCCGCCGCCGGGGTAACAACGGCTGCTTTGCTCGAAACCTGCGCGGGAGAGGAGACGCCGACTGCGAATAGAAAGCAGAGCAGGGAGGCCAGATTAGAGGATTTAGGCAACATTTTACGCAACAAGAGAAAAGGGGCAGACGCTGTCTTCACAGCGTCTGCCCCTGAGTTTAACAGGCGCCTAATAGTAGAACTTAAGCGCGAATTGTATGTTCCTTGCGGGCTGCGAAGTATTGATCAGCCCGAAAGTTGAACTTGGGAAGTTGGTATTAGGGTGCCCCAACTGAACGTTATTGAATGCGTTGAGGAAGTCGCCCCGGAACTGGAAGTATTTGGACTCGGTTAGATGAAAGCTCTTCGACACACCGAGATCGGTATCCACAAAACCTGCACCAGTTTGAGGTCCCTGGAGCGGGCAATTGCCAAAGGTGCCAGTCGCCGGTTCCGAATATCCGGCCGGGCTTATGTACTGATATCCCTGGAAGGCTCCGTTGTTGACGAAGGGATGGCGACCGAAGGATTGCATCTGCGACGCCGAGCAGTTGGGACGAGGTCCACGGCCCCCGGTATTCGAGGTATCGGTTGCTTCGTAAACGGCCAGAGGAAAGCCGCTATGGATCTGGACAATGCTAGATCCCTGCCAGCCGCCTACAACCGCATTGACCACCGAGTTCATGTTGCTGCCGATCATCTTACCCTTGCCAATCGGCAGATCGTAGGTACCGTAGGCAGAGAGAATATTCTTAGAGTCAAAATAGCAACTCGCGTAATCGGCATGCGGGTCGTAGAGATTCTGGTAATACGGGGATCCGGGGGTTGCCGCAGTCGCATAACCCCAGCTGCCGTAGTACCCGCTGTTGTTAGACATGCAATGAGACCAGGTGTAGGCTACCTGCCCCTCAAGGCCATTGGAAATACGCTTCTGCAAGACAGCCTGCAGCGCGTGGTAGGTTTGGAATCCTGTGCTGGAGGTTCCGGATACGGTCGAGATGTCCTTCAGCAAGGCGGGATTGCCTTGGAAATATTCTCCAGGAGTGGGCAAGCCATTTGTCAGTGTTAACTGTGAGTAGGGTGTGGGCACGATCAAGTGGGTTCCGTGATCGCCCACATAGCCAATCTGGAAGGTAGTGGTCGGGCTGGCTTCGCTTTGGACGGTCAGATTCCATTCCTGATTCATCTCAGGTTGAACCTTAGGCGCCCAAACGTACATGATCGCTCCCGCGAAGGGATCGCCCGGGACTGCACCACCAGGACCTGACTGCGTCTGGTCGGTTGCTGTACTGTAGACTGCCGAAACTTCCGTTGGGGTGAATGGGGGATTGCGAGCAAGGCGCAGGTTGGTACCAGTTCCTTCCAGATAAGAGGAGATGGTGTACGCGCCGCGAAGGACTGTCTTGCCTTGCAAACTTTCGGGGGACCAGGCAAAGCCGAAGCGCGGTTGAACAGCAGGTAAACCGTAGGTCGAATTGTAGAGACCGCGGCTGTTACCATCTACGCCCGCGTATTCGACAGCCCCGGTCACCAGGTTCAAGTTGTCCTGGCGGTTGTTCAGTTCTACCCAAGGAGTCGTCACTTCGTAGCGCAGCCCGAGATTCAGGGTCAGCGTCGGCGTAATACGCCAGTCGTCCTGACCATATCCGGCATATCTCCAGGCAAACTGGTGCCAGGTGCCACCGGTGCTGACGCCCTTACCTGTCGCCACCGGATAGCCGGTGAAGAAATCACTTGCCGGGTCACCGCTGAAGGAACCACCAAAGAGGATGGAGCCGTACTCGCCGCTGTTGCCGCTATAGAAGGTGTTTAACCGGAAGCGCCACATCTGGAAGCCCGTCTTAAATACGTGCTTGCCGTGGGTGATGGTCACGCCGTCGTCGAACTGAATGACAGTGTCATTAAAGTTCTGATTCACGACCGAGCTGCCAACGTTGCTGAGAGTCCCATTGCCCGGTGCCGGTGCGGTGCCGCCGCCAAAGCCGAGCAACAGCAGTCCGGGACCCGCAGTGTTGGCATTGGCAATTCCAAGCTGGGTGCCGAGATCGCCGATGCTGGGGACAAACGATGTAGCCGTAATGATCCCGATCCATGAGGCGCCAAAACGAGCTTCGTTCAATATGTTGGGGCTGAACGTGTGGGTCCACGTCCCGACAGCATTATGGACCGGAGCATGGGTGGCGCCATTGGCCAGAATCGCCAGCGAGTTGGTCGTGGGGTCATTCTGATATTGCTGTGCCCAGCGGGCGCTAAGACGATCCTTCTGGGTGATATTCCAGTCGATCTTGGCATCGCCCTGGTCAGTGTTGTACGCCGTGTTGGTCTGATTGATCGCGTTGTTGGTGAGGTTGCCGTTGATTGGCGTCGGATAGTACTTGGAGGCAAAAAGAGCCGCTGCCACCGCGTTTTCCTGTGACATCGGAATCTGGTTGTTGACGTAGGGCACACCAGTGACCGGATTCTTGAGCTGCGTCGTGAGCTGTGAGAAGTCGCCGTTGCGCTCGGCGTTGGTGAAGACGGTAATAAAGCTGCTAGTGGTTGGGTGGTCGAAACGCTGCCCCTGATAGTCCACAAAGAAGAACAGCTTGTCCTTCCAGGCAGGGCCGCCAAGGGTGCCGCCAAACATGTTCCAACGCAGAGCTGCTCTGGGCAAATAGTTCCCTGGCCCGTTGAATTTGTTCTCCCACTGGTTGGCATTGAGTACGTCGTTGCGGAAGAACTCCCAGGCGTCGCCGTGGAAACTGTTGGTTCCCGACTTGATTGAGGCGTTGATGATACCGCCCGAGTAATTGCCGAACTCTGCGGAAGCGTTCGACGTGATCAGGTTGAATTCCTGAATAGCATCAGGGGAGGGCGTGTAGCCTAATTGGTTTTCGGAGGTCTGATTGTTATCCATCCCGTCCAGGATGAAGTTATCGGACTGCTCACGATGCCCATCGATGGACGGGCGGCCGCCGTTCGCCGTGTTGTCGCCGTTGTTAAAACTTTGGTTGTCCGGGGTAATGCTGCCGGGCGCCAAAAGAGTCAATTCGACATAGTTGCGGGTCGCCAGTGGAATACCCACGATCGTATTTGCATCGATGAGGGTACTGACCTGGGTGGTATCGGACTGCAACTGCGGAGCCTCGGAGGAGACCTGCACGGTGTTGGTAACCGCGCCTACCTTCATTTTGAAGTCGAGACGCGCCCGCTCATTGAGGACGAGGGTGATGGGTGGCTGGACCTCCGAGTCAAAACCGGTGGCTTCCGCTTTCACCTCGTAGGTGCCAATGGGAAGATTATTGAAGTTAAAGACACCACCATTGCTGGACTTGTCGGTGTAGGAATTACCTCGCTCAGTGTCCCTGGCGGTGATGGTAGCACCGTCTAAGACGGCTCCGGCCGAGTCTTCCACTGTACCTGTGATCGCTGCTGTGGTCTGCTGCGCCCACGCGGGCTGGCGAACGCCAAGAAGCCCGAGGACCATTACGAGGGCGAAGCCCCATAAGGAAATGCGTTTCATACTCGCCTCCAAAACCAACAATCGTCTAAACGGGCCCAGGAACGATTGGCAACTCTCTACCGGCTGCTCTTTCACCCGAGGACTTACTTCAGTGAGCGTACTATATCCAGTGCAAGACTGGAATGCAAGCAGGATTGTTGAGGAAAAAACTTTTTTTTAACCTGCTTTGCCGAAGACAAGCGGTAGACTGCGCTCCTTTAGACGTCCAGGCTTACTTAATGAACCTTATTTAGCCCTCTCTCCGGGGGCCAATGCCTCCACCAGGATCTGGGAGAGGGTGGAGAGAAGCAGATTACCGGGGTTATCCACGCTCCAGTCGACGTCCGGAATGTTATTTACCGTGATCGCCATGGCCACCGGTCCGTGCTCAGAGTAGACGATCGCGACCTCGCTTCTGAGGTGATCTAACGCTCCCGACTTGCTGGCGATGACGGTGTTTTTCATGTCCCTTCCCACACCGTTATGATCCTGCTGGCGCTTGAGCACACTGATCATTTCATCGGAAGCCGCCTTGCTGACCAACTCGCCGCGGTACAGTTTTTCGAGAAGGGCGACCATGTCGCGAGGACAGCTTCTACCCGTACCCCAGCGATCGTTTCCCGGCTTTCTCCCCTCATCCGTCAGGCCCTCTGGATGGGGATTCGCGTTCTTGGGGAAGAGCTTTGTTTGCATGATCTTGCGCATGACCGCGGTTTGTTTTAGCCCCAACTGCTCCATGCGCTGGTTGACGGCATTTCCCCCGATACGGTCCAGGATGAGGTTGGTTGCCGTGTTGTCGCTGACGACGATCATCAGGTGCATCAGGTCCCGGATCGGGAACGCATCTCCCCCGGAGAACTCTGTCAGTATCCCGCTGCCGGACACCTTGTCCTGGTCTGTCAGCTCAAGCTTTTGATTCCAGTCGAGCTTTTTCTCCGCAGCTTGGGCAAAGAGCTCAACCATGATGGGGAGTTTGATGGTGCTGGCGGTAGGAACAGGCTCATCCGGTTGCAGTCCATAACTTTGACCGCTGTCGAGGTTTTTGGCGTAGAGGCTGACGTTACCGCGAAAGCCCTGAATTGCGGCCCGAACGCGCTGATCGATGGTCACGGCACCTTTGGGTTGCTGTGCCGTCAGCGGAACCGGGCACAGTGCGAGCATTGACATCATTAATAGAAAGCGATTTGTGGGGAACATGGGCAGGATTCCGCGGCCTCCGTACAAGGTACGGTGACACAGGATTGCGGATCTTCCAAACCTGGAACCCATACGAGCTAACTTGTTTGGAATGTTTTTCTTCAAAACTCCCACAAAATCGTCATCCTTGAGCGAAGCGCCGCGCGGATCTATCGCATAACGGACGGCTTATGGCGCGCAGTCGAAGGACCCCGGCGATGCTTGTTGGCAGATGCTCTTCCCAGCTTTCCAGCCACAAACTACAGGCCAAATCAAAAAAGTCACAGCCTCTGAGCGTAGCGCCGCGCGGATCTATCGCATATCGGACGACTTATGGCGCGCAGTCGAAGGACCCCGGCAATGATTGTTGGCAGATGCTCTTCCGAGCTTTCCAAGCGCAAACTACCAGGCCAAATCAAAAAAGTCACAAGCTCTGAGCGAAGCGCCGCGCGGATCTATCGCATAACGGACGGCTTATGGCGCGCAGTCGAAGGACCTCGGCGGTGCTTGTTAACCGATGCTCTTCAGAGCTTTCCGGCCACCAAAACCATGAAAGAAATCAAAAAGTCATAACCTCTTGATGACACAGGGAGAGCGGACGATCGGTTTTAGTGCCGCGCCTACGGCGCTCTGATCCTCTTCGGGATCGATTTCCCAGCCCTTCCGGGCTGGGCTGACGTTCGGCGGTCGGCCCTCCGGGCCTTGCATCTATGGCGATCTTTGCGCTGTCATTTCTCCCTCAACTTGCCGCAGGCAAGTGGGCTGCGGGATGACAAAGGCAATGAGCACTCTGTCGAAAGACATTTCCAGGAAGGGTCCGCGGAATTGCAGATCCCTCCGCGGCACGCCCCACGGCAGGCCGGGCAGGCGGGACGGGTCGGCTTCGCTCGGAGTCTGTGGCTTTTTCAATTTCCCTTGTAGTTTGTGGCCGGAAAGCTCCGAAGGGCATCCGCCAACAAGCATCGCCGGGGTCCTTCGACTTCGCGCCATAAAACCCTCGGATATGCGATCGGTCTGCGAGGCGCTTCGCTCAGAGGCTGTGACTTTTTTGATTTTTCGCGCCCTTGGAAGCACCTAACCTTTTTGTTTTCAGCGTCGATTTTTTCGCAAAACCAATAAAGTCACAGACTCTCAGGATGACGGCTTTGAGGAGGGGGCGAAAACATCTGGTTAGGTGTGCAAAAAGACGCCGCGGACCTTCCCTGGAAAATGTTTTTCGACCGAGCTGTACATCAGCCCCGAAGGGCGGCCGAGATTTGCCCAGGACGCAAGTCCTGGTACTTTAGGAAATTCCGAACAGTCCCGAAAGGGACGACGGAGCCTGGGCTAGTTTCAGGCCGTCCCTTCGGGACTCCAAGCAATTCAAGCGAACGAGAGTAAGCTAGGCGGGGCATGCCTCGACGGCTGCCGCCTCGCTGTCATACACCTTGAACAGGGTGAGAATGCCGACCATCTTGAAAGTCTTGGCCGCGAATGGTGATGGACTGACCAGCTTGGCGTCTCCACCCACCTTCTTGGCCTGACGCAGAGCATCGACGATCGCACCGATCCCGCTGGAATCGATGTAGGGCATCGCGGAAAGATCCAGCAGCAGGTGAATGTGTCCGCTGGTGAGTGCGCCCTCGACCGCCTCGTCAAGCTGCTTGACACCTTCTCCGTACTTGAGCGGGCCTTTCAGCTTCAGGCAACAAATGCTTCCGCTCTGTCGAATATCTAGATCCACGTCGTTCTCTCCGCGCCACGAATTTTCTTTACACCCAAAATACTGCTTGCTAGTCTCCGACCAGATTAACAATCAACCTATCCTGCCCCATACGTCAAGCGGACCAACATGAACATTCAAACTGGCTTCCGGCTGAACAGTCAACACTTCTCGGATCTTGCGCAGTCACTACTGGCGTCGCCCGAGATCGCGGCCCGCGCCGGATTGTTGGCCGACGCTATGCGACAAATGCTTCCCGGCACCGCATGCGCCCTCTACGCGCTGCGCGAGGCTTCCTGGGTTGCGCTTGGTGTATCGGACGAGATTTCGGTGGTAGACCCTGCGATCGCGGCCGATGCGCCGCTCTTCGCTGCCCTGGTGCTGTCGCCCCGACCGGTGGTCTATTCCGCCAGCCAGCTGGCCCGTGAAGACTACGCCCACATCCACGTCCTGCGCACGATCCGGTCCATTGGATACCTGCCCCTGCTGCGGGATGGACAGTTGGTGGGCGCCTTCGAGACCGTCAGTTTCACCGACCCACTTGCGGAGACCACTTTGCAGTCGCTCGACGGACTGGCGGACCTGGCCGTGATTGCCCTCGAGTCGGCAGAGCAGTATGAAGAGCAGCGGCAGAATCTGCTCGACTCCATCCACCGCTTGACCCAGCTCTATGACCTGGAAAAATCACTCAACGCGACACTGGAGTTCGAGCCCTTGCTGGAACTGATTCCGGTCAAGGTAGCGGCGATGCTGCCTTGCCAGGCCGTTCATCTCTGGATGTTCGATGGCGGCCGGCTGCGCCTGGTCTCTACGTGGGGAGAGGACGCGACCGCCGAAGTGGGCGCTACGGAGGACGCAGGCGAAGGTTACGTCGGGGACATGGCGGAAGAAGGCGTGCCGCTGTTGATCAACGACCCCGAAGACCCTCGCTTGTCCACCCGCAACGCGCGTGCCGGCGAAGGCCAGCCCATCACCAATGCGCTCCTGGTGCCGCTCATCGAGCACGACCAGTCGGGCGGTGGGGAAAGCGAGCTGGGCGTCCTGGAGGCGGTCAACAAAGCAGGCGAATCCTCCTTTAGCGAAGATGATTTGTTCTTCATGAACAGCATGTCGGAGACAGTCTCGAGTGCGCTCAAGAATGCCAGCCTGATGTTCGCCGAGCGCAAGCTGGAGATCCTGGAAGCCCTGGTTCAGGTGAGTTCCGAGATCACCTCCACGCTCAGGCTCGAGCGCCTGCTGCAGATTATCGTTAACAGTCCCCAGTCTGTGCTGCCTTTCGAACGCTGTTCGATTGCACTCGACAATCGCGGCCGGTTGCAGTTGAGAGCAGTCTCAGGGATGGCCAACATTCCTGTTGGGGAATTCCAGGTAGAGCGCCTGCGCGAGCTGCTGCAATGGCTTTCAACCTATGACCGCCAGCTGTTGATCCGCCAGCACGAGGAGGAGCCGGAAACCGATGAGCCGCGAGTGCGCGCCGCCGTGGGCAAGCATTTCGAGGCCAGCGGGTATCGCGCTCTCTTTGCGCTGCCTCTCTCCGATGACCAGGGACGGGTGGGCCTGTTGCTCTATGAAAGCAGCGACCCCGATTTTCTGGAGCAGGCACATATCGAGATGATCAAGGTGCTGGCTGGGCAGACGACGGTCGCGATCCGCAACGCACTGCTGTACCGGGAAGTGCCGCTCATCAGCCTGTTGGAACCGCTGGTACAGAAGAAACAGGCATTTCTGCGCAGTGAACGAAAGCGGCAAGGGGTGATCCTGGGCGGTATAGCGGCGGCGATCCTGTTGCTCATCTTTTGTCCACTACCGCTGCGTGTCAGCGGCACCGCCGTGGTGGCCCCGCAATCCGTGGTCACGCTGGCAGCGCCGGTGGAAGGAACCATCGCCAACGTATATGCCCGCGAAGGCCAGCACGTGAGCCGTGGCGAGGTTCTGGGAACCATGGACGACTGGTCCTGGCGTAATCAGCTAACCGCCGCCCAGGCGAAATACGAAGCGGCCATGATGGCCATGCAAGGCGATCTTGCCAGGCACTCCGCACAGGCCGGGGAAGACCGGACACAGGCCGACTACTTGCGTGCGGAAATGGAGCGCACACGGTTACGTATTGCCAACGCCCAACTTCGCTCGCCCATCGACGGCGTGGTGATGACCCC
Source organism: uncultured Acidobacteriaceae bacterium (assembly GCA_963838445.1). Classification (GTDB taxonomy): domain Bacteria; phylum Acidobacteriota; class Terriglobia; order Terriglobales; family Acidobacteriaceae; genus PALSA-350. The sequence goes on along the minus strand of CAWIRT010000046.1, from coordinate 60,702 downwards.
AGATCTGCAGAATGCTGTGGGCGAACACCTCGACGCCGGCGCAGTCTTTGCCCAGGTGCTCAACCTGACGAACGCGAGAATCAATATTGCCGTGGATCAGCAGGACGCCCACCTGGTAAAGGCCGGCCAGACTGCCGCGGTTAAACTCGATAGCTTTCCTGCGCGGACCCTGCACGGCCAGGTCTTCAGCATTGGCCCGGAAGCGCAGCTCAACGGGGACGGCCGGGTCTTTTATGCTCATGTGCTGCTACCGAATGAAAACGCGGAACTGCGCACCGGCATGGATGGGCGGGCCAAAATTTTTGCCGGCTACCGGCCCGCGGGGTTGGTCTTGCTGCGCTCGCCGGCGTTTTGGCTATGGGAAAAGTTATGGGATTGGATCGGGTGGTAACCATGTTGCAGCGCAAACTCTGGATGAGTCACCGTAACGCTTGCACTTTTGTAGTGGGTGTAGCCCTGTGCTGCCTGACCGGCTGTAATCAGGAACCCACGGCTTCCGGGCCGGTGCTGGCGTCGTCGCCCGCGGCGCCCGCCGCCGACCCCCCTTCCAGTCCAACCGCCCCCGCCCCCGCAACGGGGGAAGGGCGTGCGTTTAGCACCGTCGGGCCGTTGATCGTGGAACAACAGGCCGATGTGGTGGCCGAACGCGACGGGCGCGTCACCGCGGTTAAGGTTGAGATTGGCGATCACGTCCGGCGGGGAGAGGTGCTGGCTTTGTTGGACGATCGCGCGCTGCAGGCGGCGCGAGCGGAAAAGGCGGCCAGGATCGATTCCCTGCGAGCCCAGACACAAACCTGGGAAGCCGAACAAAAGAGCAATGAGGCGGATCTGCGCCGAGCCGACGCCATGCGGACGGAGAAGATTCTCGATGATGAGGATTGGGAGCATGTGCAATACAAGCTCGCCGAAACCAAAACCCAGGTAACCCGGTACAAGGCAGAGGAAGCTGCCGCTGAGGCGGAATTGCGCTTCGCGGATGTAGAGCTGAGCCAATCGCACATCACGGCCCCTTTCGATGGGGTGGTGGGCCGCCGTTCGGTGCATGAGGCGCAGGGCGTCAAGAAAGGCGATGCCCTGTTCTGGATCACAGCCCAGGCGCCTCTGCGCATCATTTTTACCGTGCCCGAGTCTGCGATGGCCTTCTTCCCCCGGGGAGCTAAGCTGGAGCTCACCACGTCGGATTATCCCCACCTGAAACAATCAGCAAGCGTGTTCCGCGTCAGCCCGGTGGTCGATGCGGCCAGCGGCAGTATCGAGGTCATCGGCAACCTGGAAAAACCGTCTCCCTTGTTGAAGCCGGGCATGTCCATGCAGGTGAAGCTGAGCGCGCGATGAACCTGAGCGAGGCACTCGACGCGGCTCTTCCCGATATTCCTCGCAACCGGCTCTCGCGCAAGAACTCGCCGCGCATGGATCCCGACCTGATCATTCGCGAAGATGTGGTCGACGGCGAAACGATCGTCGCAGTCTACCAGCGCAGTAGTGCCAACCTGCTACGTCTGAAACCGACTCAGTGGCAACTCGCCCGCCTGTTCGATGGAGCGCGTACCTACGAAGAAATTGCGGCCGCATTCGAAGCCGAGACGGGAATCCCCTTGTCTGCGGAGGAGGTCCGGACCTTCGCCGAAAATATGGACGAGGGCGGCTTCTGGTACAAGAACCCGCAAGAGAAAAACATCGCCATGAATGAAAAGCTCGCGGCGCAGCGTAGCCGCCGGGTGCAAAGCGGCTCAAGCTTCAATGTAGCGCACATCCAGTTCTCAGCGTGGGACCCTGACCAGTACCTCACCCGGCTTGACCAAAAAATTGGCAAATACATTTTCAACCGCTGGATGGTCCTGGCTGCGGTGCTGCTGTTTGTCTTTGAAGCCATGGTCTTCATGGTCAAATGGAATGTCATCGGCCCGGACATACCTATCTACTATGACTTTGGCAGGAAGACCTTTTCCGATTTGGTGGAGTTTTGGTGGATGCTCATGGTGATCGGTTTTCTTCATGAGAGCGCACATGGACTCACCTGCAAGCACTACGGGGGTGAAGTCCACAGCATGGGTCTGATGTTTCTTTATCTGACGCCGTGTTTCTATGTAGACGTCACCGAATCCTGGATCTCGGCCAGCCGGCTGCAGCGCATGGCCACGATCATCGCCGGAATATGGATTGAAATGATGCTGTGCGGTGTGGCCGTCATCCTATGGACCAACACCCAACCGGGCGAATGGATCCACGAATTCTGTTACAAGCTCATTCTGCTAACCGGGATTGCCGTGGTCGTCATCAATCTCAACCCCCTCATCAAGCTTGACGGCTACTACTTTTTCACCGAATGGGTCCGCGTTCCCGACCTCAAAGAGCGCTCCACTTCGTTTCTCATCGGATGGATTCAGCGCCATATATTTCGCCTCCCGGTGGACGTCCTGGTTGTCTCCCGGCGGCGGGTGCCGCTCTTCGTGCTCTATGCGGTGGCATCCGGGGTTTACAGCTACCTGCTGCTGCTACTGTTCGTCCGCTTCAGCTACAACGTCTTTTTCCACTGGTTCGCGGAGCTCGCCCTGGTGCCCGCAGCCTTGTTAGGCGTTTGTCATCTTTCGCTCGCGGCTGCGCGGTTTGCGGGACTTCATATTGGGTTTCTACCGGACAAAGTCCGGAGAAGGAGCCTTCCGATTCACGCCCCGTCGTGCCGTGCTGGGGATCATCGCACTCGCCATCCTCTTTGTGCCTATCGTCCGCGACCGGGAGAATGCCTACTTCGTAATCGAACCCACTGAGACCCACCAGGTGCATGCCGGCGTTCCCGGAAGGGTTCTGGCGGTCTACGTGAAAGAGGGCGACATCGTGCACAAGGGGCAAGTGCTGGCAAGGCTGCAGAGTCTGAATACCGCCAGTGCCAGCGAAGAGGCAGCGGAGCAGGTATCTTCTTCGCAAGCCCAGGTCTTTACCGCGGAGTTGCAGCATTCCGGGCTGGGAGAGGCGTTGGCTGCGCAGCAGGCCGCGCGGCGCAACAGCGACACAGCACGCGAGGAGGGCGGACAACTCGCCGTGGCTGCGCCCAGCGGTGGGGTTATTGCCACCTCTGATCCAGAGAGCCTGCTCAACCGCGATGTGACCACGGGAGAGCCCCTGCTTACGATTGCCGATCCCTCGCAGTTGGTGGCAAGGCTCTATGTGCCGGTGTCGGAGATGGACCACATTCGGGTTGGGGATCCGGTCTCCTTGCAGCTCTCTTCGCAGTTCAGCAAAATCCGCGGGCGGTTGCCCACGATGGAAGGCTCTGCCCTTCCTTTGCCGCCCGGTCTGCTGGCGGCCCAGGAATACAAGGGAATAGCGGTACCCGCCTTTTACACCACGCGGATGCCCCTCAAAGAGGCCGGCTCGGCGATTCAACCCGGCATGAGCGGACTGGCCAAAATCTTCGGCAGGCGTCGAAGCCTCGCGGCCCGGATCGTGACTATTTTCGCCAACCTGTTGCGCACTCACTTCTGGTAAAGGCAGAGATAGGTTAGAGGGTGCGTGCGAACCAACTCCAGAGTCACGGCACTCAGGTTTTGTATCGGGGCACGACTTTACAGGCTGCGGAAAAACTCGGCTTTAGGGTAGGCCGGGGATTGAGTCAGCCCAAAGACAAAAGGCGGCAACGGCTGATTGCCGTTACCGCCTCCCCCCAATGCAGATTGGCTCCCGCTTAGCTTAGTCTCCGAAGTGTCCTCAGCTTTGCCGTGGCTAGCTTAGCGGTAGCCAGCTTGGCCACCGCCAGCTTTCTGGCTTCAGCCGCCTTCACCGGTTGCTCGGGCTTGGCGGCCGGCTTTCCGCCGGCGCCCTCTGTTCCCTTAGCCTTCGAGGAAGCAGCCCCCACAAGCGATTTTTTCTGAATAGCCATCTTCGTTTACCCACTCAGGGCGAAATCCTGCCCCGTCCTGAGTTCCTGTGATGTGACAGTGGCGTGATTGTGATCCGAACGGCTTGGCGTCCGGCAACAATCCTTACCAGCCAACCTTATTCTTGAGGTTGCTCGCGGAAACGACCTTGGTAGCCGCAGGCTTGCTGGTGTCAACCTTCGACTTCACGGACTTGCTCTTGTTAGGGGCGGCGGTCTTCTTGCTGACGAGAGATTTCTTTTCCATAGCCATCGTGATTTTTCTCCGGTTTTTTTAATTGAACTGCTTTACGCATGACCCTATTGCAAACGGATGGCCAAACTCTGCGCGATCCGCCAAAGTCCACAAGTGATTGAAAGCATTGGGAAGGAATCAATTCTTTCCCACTGCGGCCAGCGGATGTGCCATGGCAACGGCGAGCGAGGGTCAAAATTTAACCCCTGAGGGTTAAATATTTAACCCGAGGCACGGCCCAACCAACCTAGAGAGAATATTTGCGGCAAAGATATTTCATTCGTTGGGAATCCAGATGCAGCAGCCGTGCTGCCGCAGCTTTGCTGCCATCCGATCGACGGAGCGCGGCTTCCAATAGAGCTACTTCAAGTTCCCGTATTTCGTCATCGAAGCGCACCCCGGCAGGCGGAAGCAGGATCGCCTCGTGTGCGGTTACGCTTTGCGCCAGCAGTTGCTGCGGCAGATGCTGCAGATCGATCGTTGAGCCCGAAACCATGATCACCAAACGCTGGATCAGGTTTTCCAACTCGCGCACATTGCCTGGCCATGAGTGCTCTTCCAGCGCTGCGAGCGCATCGGGCGTAAGCCGCTTTTGCTCCAGGCCATTGGCCAACAAGTGGACACGCAGGAAGTAGTCTGCAAGCAGTGCGATATCCCCGGTTCGCTCTCGCAGTGGGGGCAGCTGAATGGGGACAACGTGGATACGGTAATAGAGGTCTTCACGAAATTTCCCGCTGCGCGCCATCTCCTCGAGCGGTTCATTGGTTGCGCAGATCAAACGGAAATCAATCTTGCGCGCCTGTCGTCCTCCCAGGCGTTGCACCTGCCGGTCCTCCAGGACGCGCAACAACTTGGTCTGCAGCGGCAGAGTTAAGGTTGCAATCTCGTCCAGAAACAGCGTGCCTCCGTCGGCCAACTCAATCTGACCCGGTTTGGCTTCATTGGCCCCAGTAAACGCGCCCTTCTCGTGACCGAAGAGCTCTGACTCGATCAGGTTCTCGGGCAAGGCGGCGCAATTCAGGCTGATGAAGGGTTTATTTCGCCGGCTACTCAAGGCAACGATGGCACGCGCAACCAGTTCTTTGCCGGTGCCACTCTCCCCGCGCACGATGACGTTAATGCGGCTGTCTGCTACCTGGGAAATCGCGTCGTACACCCGGCGCATGGCTTCGCTCGCGCCGACCAGGTCATGGAACTTGCTGCGCTCCAGCACCTGCTGCTGCATGCGTGCGCGCTCCATTTCCTCGTGCCGGGTTTCAAGGGTGGTCTTGAGAACCAGGCGTAGCTCAGAAGGGTCGATTGGGCTGTGGAAGTGGGCATCGCTACCAGCTTCTGTGGCCTGCTTTTCTACAGCACGGGCCCGTGACCGGCTTAGCGAGATCAGGACCAGGTCACGATCCAGAATGCGCAGCTCACGAAGCACCCGGACGCCGGCATGGGCCTCATCGCCCTGCGTATCGATATCGACCAGCAAGGCCTGTGCCCGCTCCCCGCGGACCCAGATTGCTACATCGCCGTAGTGGTTGCGGTGACGCACCTGGTACCAGGGCGCAAGCTCCGCCTCGATTTCCTCCTGAAAGTCCTCATCGGCCGTGATCAGGCAGACCGTTGGCAGGGTGTCCTCTGATGAGGTTCCGGGATCAGGGCCGGCGGGGCGATTGGGCATGTGTCATTCTACGGAGCATCGAAAAAAACTACAGATCTCTCTGCTACTTTGTCGTGGACTCGGCTCGGTCACCGTCCCAGACCTGCTGCAGAAAAAGATAGCGCTCACGATGTTGGTCCGGAGCAGCTCCAGGGTCCGGGCTCAGACGCATGACCTGCCAGTTGCCCGCGGCATCGTACGTGGGCCAATGCGGTACTGCAGTACCATTCGGGTCCCCGGTCCGGGCAAAGTTCGTCCAAAAGGTCTGTATCAGTTCAGAAAGCTTGTAGTCTTCCGGCCTGAACGCCGCGCCCTTGCGCGAGGCCAGGTTGCCGAAGACATACTCAATCTCATCGGAGTGGAAGGCGCCGGCAGATACAGGATGAAAAGGATCTCCGGGTGACGGGAGTGCGAATAAGTAGCGGTAGACCGGCGAACCACCGGTTTTAACCTGTGCTTCCAGCCACGCCCAGGTGGAATAAACCAGGAAGTTGTCGCCGGAGAAGTCCTCCGCAGCGCGCAGCGCCTCGGCATCATCGTTGGCGTGGTACACCTTGAGGAAGTCCTCCGCGCGCGGGCCAAATTCCTTCGCGGCCGTAGCTCGCAGGCCTTCCATCGTTCCTTTTTCCGGTGCTTTTACCACGTCGCTGGTTCCTTCATCCTGGTTCCAACCCGCAATCAGTGGCACGTGGGCCTGCTTACCTGCGGCATAAATTGCGGGGATGCTTTCCGGCAGAAAGTAGCCGTCGATATCAGGGCCGAAACGGGGTTTGCCCGGAGCCTTTTGCGTGGCAAGCTTAAGGATCTCCTCACTGCTGGCAGCTCGCAACGCGGCCAGACTGCTGTCGCTTCGAACGCTGTGAAAGTAGTCCTCGCTCTGCTTTGCGAACAACTGCAGAGGCGGAAAGCTCAATTCCTTGCTGGCAAACGCTCCTCCGCTCTCTCCGATGGCATGCGCGAACAGGCCCTTTGCGAGTGGCGACGCCATCTGCGCGCTGACCGCAAAGGAACCGGCAGACTCGCCGAAGATGGTTACGTTGTCCGGGTCGCCGCCAAAGGCTGCGATGTTTCGCCGCACCCACTGGATGGCAGCCAATTCGTCCATCAGTCCGTAGTTGCCGGCCGCGTGGTGTGGATCCTCTGCAGCCAACTCCGGGAGGGCAAAGAAACCAAAAATGCCCAACCGGTAATTCATGGAAACAACCAGGACTCCTTTGTGGGTCAGAGCTTCGCCGTCCTGACGCGGTTCCGAAGTGCCGCCCCCGGCAAACCCGCCGCCAAAAATCCAGACCATCACCGGCAGTTTGCCCTTGGGCTTACCGGCCGGCGCCCACACGTTGAGGGTTAGGCAATCCTCACTCTCACCCGGATCGCGAAACACCATGTCATCGAAACGCTCCTGCTGCATGCACCTCGACCCGAAGCTCGAGGCCTGGCGCACGCCTTGCCATTTGGCCGGGGGTTGTGGGGGCTTCCAGCGCAGCGGACCAAGCGGAGGCGCAGCGAACGGGATGCCCAAAAAGTCGCGGGTCTGGCCATCCGCGCTCAGCTTCCCCTGGACCTTGCCCTGGTCGGTTTTAATCACGAGTGGATTGCTCGCCTTGGCCGGCATTGCGACCGTCAGCGCAGCAACACCCAAAGCTGCGTATGGGAACATCAACCTGGTAAACATCGGAACTCAATTTAACAGATGACAGCGGCACAGCGTTCGGGATTCAGTCGCTGCTACACTCAAAACCGGATGCAACCATGTCTCTGTATCTGATCGTTGTTGTTGTGGCGTATCTGCTGGGTTCCATACCCTTCGGGTTTCTGCTGGTGTGGTTGGTGCGCAAGGAGGATATTCGCGCCAAGGGGAGTGGCAACATCGGCGCCACGAATGTGCTGCGGTCGGGCGCGAAGGGACTGGGTATCCTCACTTTCGTCCTCGATGGCAGCAAAGGTTACGCCGCAGTGGCAGTGGCAGAATTTCTGGCCCGAGGCAAGGACCCCGCCATCGTCCACCATCTCGCCATAGTGGCCGGACTGTTCGTAATTCTGGGCCATATTTTTCCGGTGTGGCTGCACTTCAAGGGTGGCAAAGGGGTGGCGACGGCGTTTGGTGTCTTCCTGGCGTTATGCTGGCTGGCCGCACTCTCCGCGCTGGGACTGTGGCTCGCTGTTGTGGCCCTGACCCGATATGTCTCTCTGGCTTCGATTTTGGCGGCGGTAGTGCTTCCCTTCCTCACCCTATGGCTGTCACCGGGCAGGTATGGCTACGCGTCCGGCGCGGCGGTCTTCGTCTGCTGCTGGGTGGTGATCGTGAAGCACCGGCAAAATATCGTCCGCCTGGTACAGGGCACGGAGCATGGCTTTGGTCCTCGAGGAAAACGATAGCGTGAGCCGCATCGCCATCGTGGGCAGCGGTTCCTGGGGAACCGCACTGGCCCTGAGCCTGGCCCGTCGCGGCGACCACACCATAGCCCTGTGGTCTCATTCGGCAGCGGTGGGCACGTACCTTCCCGGGTTTCCGATTCCTCCGCAGATCGAACCAGTAACCGAACTATCCTCCGCCGTGGCTGGCGCCGATATTGTGATCAGCGCGGTGCCGTCGCAGCATGTCCGCGCGATCTACCAGAAGATGGCCCCGTTTCTTGAGCGGGAGCAACTCATCGTCAGCGCTACCAAGGGCATCGAGGACCAAACTTTTCTGCGCATGACGCAAGTCATAGAGCAGGTGTTGGCCGATCAGAACCTTCATGGCATCCGATCGGGTGTGCTGAGCGGACCATCGTTTGCGATGGAGGTAGCCTCCGGCGCCCCCACCGCGATCACCATCGCCTCCGCAGAGAGCGCGCTCGCCAACCGGCTTCAGGAGGAGCTCAGCGCGCCTGCGCTGCGGCTATATACCAATGATGACGTGATCGGGGTTGAGCTGGGCGGTGCGCTCAAGAATGTCATCGCGATTGCCGCCGGAATCGCCGCCGGGTTGGGGTTGGGACACAACAGCGCCGCAGCCATCATCACGCGGGGCGTGGCCGAGATCACCCGCCTGGCCGTAGCCTGCGGCGGGCGGCGGGAGACCCTGGCCGGTCTTTCCGGCCTGGGTGACCTGGTACTCACCTGTACCGGGCCGCTTTCCCGCAACCGGTCGGTCGGAGTGGAACTCGGCCGGGGCCACAAGCTTCCCGCCATCCTGGCGCAGCTGCAGGGCAAGGTGGCCGAAGGCGTAAGAACTACCTCGGCTGCGATGGGACTGGCCAGGGCTCATCACGTGGAAATGCCCATCACCGAGCAGATGTCCGCCATCCTGGAACACGGCAAATCGCCCCAGGACGCGATCCGCGAACTGATGGCACGGCCCGGACGCGACGAATAGCCCCCAGCACTTTCACTTCTGTGTGTTCAGAGCGAAGCCCGGGTGCCCCGTCAGTCGTTACCCATGGAGATCTCACCACCGGCAGCGATTCGCTTATTCGTTTTCCCAGGGGTCTGTGAGAAATGCGGGGCTAGTACACTCAGGTCATGCAGTATCGAGCGTCGTGTCAATGATTCAAACCCTTTTTGGCAGCCTGGAAGAGCCCGAGAAAAAAAGCATATTTGGCCGCATGAAGGAGGCAGTCTCGCGCACGCGAGAGACCCTGGCCGACCGGATCGAAGGCATCGTTGCCCTGACCCACGAAGTGGACGAGGCCGCCCTGGAAGAGCTGGAGTTGAGTCTCCTGGCGTCCGATCTGGGCATCGGGACTTCAGCCGAGATAGTCAATGCTCTGCGTGCGCGAGTGAAACGCCACGAAATCCATAACGGTGCGGAGTTGAAGCAGTTGTTGAAGGGAGAGATTCAATCCATCCTCGACGCCCGGGAAGAACAGAACTTTTTCAAGCCCCGGTACACAGCTCCGCCTTTCGTCATCATGCTGGTGGGCGTGAACGGCACCGGTAAGACGACAACGACGGGAAAGCTGGCAAGCTATTTCCGCGCCCAGGGAAAAACAGTCTTGCTTTGTGCGGCCGATACCTTCCGCGCTGCAGCCATCGAACAACTCGAGGTTTGGGGCCAACGCACGGGGGTGGAGATGATCAAGACCAAGCAGGGAGGGGATCCTTCCGCGGTCCTGTTCGATGCCATGCGTGCCGCCCAGGCACGCGCGACCGACGTCCTGATCGTCGACACCGCAGGCCGATTGCATACTAAAGACAACTTGATGGCGGAGCTGAGCAAGATGCGGAGAACCGCGGAACGGATCATTCCCAGCGCTCCCCACGAGGTTCTGCTGGTGATGGACGCAACCACGGGGCAGAACGGGCTACAACAAGCGCGGCTGTTTACCGAATCGGCCGGGGTCACGGGAATCGTGCTCACCAAACTCGACGGGACTGCGAAAGGCGGAATTGCTGTCGCCATTGCTCGTGAACTTAAGGTTCCTGTCCGTTATGTTGGAGTAGGAGAGAAGCTCGAAGATCTTTTGCCGTTCGACAGCAAGGCTTTCGTAGATTCCATGCTGGGCAATTAGACAAGACCACGATGCCGCAACCTGACCCGCAAATTGACCAGCAGTGGATGGAGCGAGCGCTTGGCCAGGCTGAGCGGTCGGTCGGTCTCGCCTCGCCGAATCCGGCTGTTGGCTGTGTGCTGGTTCGGGGCGACGCAGTAGTGGGTGAAGGCTTTCATGAGTATGACCGGCGCGACCACGCTGAGATTGTTGCCCTTAAGCAGGCCGGCCCTCTGGCCCAGGGGGCAACCGCCTATGTGACCCTTGAGCCCTGCAATCACCAGGGGCGAACCGGACCCTGCTCCGACGCGCTGATAGCCGCGGGGATCGCCCGCGTGGTGGTGGCAACCGCCGACCCCAACCCGCTGGTTCACGGTAAGAGCATCGCCCAGCTTCGTGCCGCCGGCGTGGAAGTCAGTACTGGTGTGCTGCAGGAGCCGGCCCGCAGGCTCAACGACGGCTTCGCAAAGTTCATCACCAGCTTTCTTCCCTTCGTGACCATGAAAGTTGCCACTACGCTCGATGGCCGCATTGCGCCCGCGCAACGTTCTGCTCGTGGTCACTTTTGGATCAGCGGCAGCGAGGCTCGCACCGAAGTGCATCGCATGCGTCACGCCGCAGATGCAATCTTGGTGGGGGTTGGAACCATCCTCGCCGACGATCCCTTGCTGACGGATCGCAGCGACCTGCCGCGACGGCGGCCATTGCTGCGGATTGTGCTGGATTCCACGCTGCGCACTCCGCTGGACTCTCAACTGGTCAAGACCGCTTACCAGGACGTACTTATTTTCTTCAGCCGGGCCGAGGTCGCGGCGCAAAAAGCGCTTGAGGCTCGGGGCGTGCGCCTGCAGCAGATCGCCCATCACGGCCCGCGCATCCCTTTGCAGGAAGCGCTGGTGCGGCTGGCGGAGATGCAAATTTCCAACGTGCTGCTTGAAGGCGGCGCGGAGGTCTACACCTCAGCCCTCACTCATGGGCTGGTGGATAAACTCATGTTGTTTTATTCGCCCACGTTTCTGGGGCAGGAAGGAGTCCCGATGCTTAGCTCGATCGATGGACTACCCCCGATGAGAGACTATTCGTTGCAACGATTTGGTGAGGATTTCTTATTGGAAGCCTGCCTCCACGATCCCTGGTCGGAGATGATCTAATTAAGTACAGATGTTTACCGGGCTGATAGAAACCACGGGCACTGTTCTGGCCGTCGACCAGCGTGAGGGTTCGCAGCGGATTACCATCGCCGCTCCCATCGGTCGTGACATCACGCTGAATACTGGCGACAGCATCGCGGTCAGCGGGGTGTGCCTGACTGCGCTGGATATCGAACCCGGCCGTTTTCATGCGGATCTGGCTGCGGAAACGGTGGCGCGCACTTCACTCTCTTTACTAACGCCGGGGTCAACCGTAAATCTTGAATTGCCGACCCGCGCAGGGGCTCCCCTCGGAGGCCATGTGGTGCAGGGCCATGTCGACGGCACGGGCACGCTCCTGAGCCTCGAACCGGTCGATGCGCACGCCGATCCCGCGCTCGCGGATTGGTGGCTCCGAGTGGCCGTTCCCGCACACATAAGCCGCTACATGGTAGAGAAAGGTTCCATCGCCATCGAAGGAATAAGCCTGACCATCGCCCGATGGGAGCGTGGTTCGCCGCAAGGGGATGTAGTCAGCGTGGCAATTATTCCGCACACCTACGCGCGGACCAATCTGCACCACCTGAAAGTTGGCCAGGCCGTCAACATCGAGGCCGATGTGCTGGTCAAATATATGGAGCAGCGAGCCCTCGAATCCGGGTTCGACCTCTCAGTGGAATACCTGATTGCCAACGGCTACTAATTGAGGGGTACGGCCTTAAGGCCGTGCTTTAGCAGTCAAGATGAATCGGCTTCAGCCGCTGCGTGAGATCTTCATTTAGAGCTTTGTATCAGGGCCTGACTTTAGAGGCTGTGCAAAAGCCCTGTCTTAGGGTAGGCCGGGGATTTATCCCCGGCGCAAATGCAATGTAATCATCGTGGGCTTTAGCCCCTGGGGCATGCTTTCTTGCTTGATCTGGCTTTTTCCGCAGCCTCTTGGGCCGTTGAGGATCAAAAGAGACTTGGGCTTCGGCCCCTGAGAACGTCGTTCCTTCACGAAGGGTACGGGCTTTAGAGTCTGCGTGAGAACTGGGACTACGAAATTAGTCCCGAAGGGACGGCTGAGCTTAGCCCAGGACGTCAGTCCTGGGTTTGATTCGAAAGGGCGACCCAGTCCCGCAGGGACGGCTGAAAATGGGCCGCGACGCAATGCTCCTTCAGTCGTCCCTGCGGGACTCAATCATGTTTCATGATGTACCCAGGACTAGCGTCCTGGGCTAAGTTCAGCCGTCCCTTCGGGACTAATTTGGAAACGGGGTGCTCAGGCAGGGCTTTAGAGTCTGCGTGAGAATCAGGAGAATGACTTGTAATGCACGGGGTGTGAAGCAGATAAGAAGATATGTCTCGCTATTTTCCATATTTGCCTGAGCAGGCGTATTTGCTGCCGCCGAACGTAGCCGAGGAGTTGGGTTCGGATCACCTTTGTTTTTTTGTTCGCCAGGTGGTTCGGCGGTTGGACATGAGCGGGTTTGAAAAGAGTTACAGCCCAGAGGGGGGTATGTTGTACGCCCCGGAATTGATGCTGAGTGTGTGGCTGTACGCGTATGCGACGGGGATGACTTCTGCACGTCGCTTGTCGCAGCGACTAGGGGAAGATCTTGCTCTTCGCTATCTGTCTGGCGGTGCTCGTGTAGATAATTGGGCGCTGAGCGCGTTTCGCCGGCGCCACGCAGTGGCGCTGAACAGCGCGTTCACGCAAGTGCTGGAGATGGCACGCAGCTTGGGTTTGGGCAAGTTGGGCCGAGTGGCGATCGACTCCACGCGGATCAAAGCCAATGCCAGCCGGGACCGTGTCGATAGCGAGCAAAGACTGCGCAACGAACGAGCTAAGCTACGCCGCAACATACGCCGCTGGCAGCAGGCTTGCGATAAGGACGACTCCGAACCAGGAGGGCTGAAGGTAGCGATCAAAGAGGCTGAGCGTAAGCTGGCCGAGTTGCCTGGGCGATTGGAGCAGCTGCGCAAGAGCGGACTGAAGAAGCAGTCACGCACCGACCAGGACGCGCGCTTTCTGCGTAGCCGACGCGGCTTCGAGCTGGGCTACACAGCGGAAATCGCCATGTCTGAGGACCATCTGATCGTGGCCCAGCGGGTGAGCCAGCAGCCAACCGATAATGCGTCGTTGGCACCCATGGTGGAGAAGGTCAAACTGGAGTGTGGCTCACCACCGGGTGAGGTACTGGCCGATAGCGGGTACTTCTCCGTGGAGAATCTGGAGTGGCTGGAGCAGGAAAAAATAGATGCCTGTCTTCCCGATTCGAACATGGCACGGGAGATGAACCTGGGAAAGAAATGCCGCGGCCGAGCGCGTAGGGCAGTGCACCGGCGTATGCGCCAAAAGCTGCGAAGTCCCCAAGGACGACAAGCCTATGCTCAGCGCAAGGCAATCGTCGAGCTCGGCTTCGGGGTCTTAAAAGAGCAACGTGGCATGCGTCAATTTCGTACCAGGGGAAAAGAAAAAGTCGCTATCGAGTTCACCCTGGCAAACCTTGCCTACAACCTCACCCGGATGTACTCGGTCACCACGCAAAACGCAAAAGCAACCAGCATATCGCTTTGCCGCATACTCCTCTACTTAGCTCTCACGCAGACTCTTCAGCCCGTCCGTAATTACTTTGAAATGAATGTGGCTTCAGCCACTGAGGGGACGACTCTGTCCAAGCAGAGACTTTCCGCAACCTCTGTAGCCGTGCCCTTCGTCCAGAGTTGGTTCTCACGCAGACTCTTCAGCCCGTCCTACGTTAACCTGCGGGCTGAAGCCCGTACCCTTCGAAACGTTCACTTCGATCGGCACTCATCGTCAAACGCCAGGGTCCGCTCCCGGTGATATTATCAAGGGGTGCCGGGTCCTACGCGACGCAACCCCGCCAACCCCGCCAGGTCCGGAAGGAAGCAACGGTAACGGGTCAGTGCGTGCGCAGTAGGTTGCCCGGTACAGACGACCATCCAGTGATTCTTCCTACTCTTCCACTCCTCTCCAATTGTGCCTTGTCGACGCCCGGCCGCTCTTCGCAACTGTCGAACTACGGAGAAAAATATTGAGCATCGAACTGCGTCCGCGTGCAGCGCGCCGCGCCAAGATCAGCGCTCTGGGAACTTATGTTCCGCCGCGCATCCTCAATAACGCCGATCTGGCAAAAATGGTAGACACCTCCGACGATTGGATCATGCAGCGTCTCGGCATCCGCGAACGCCACCTGGTTGAGCCAGGCATGGCTACCAGCGACATGGCCGTCGAAGCTGCCCGCCGTTGCCTTTCGCTGCGCGGCATCCCGGCCAGCGAAGTGGAGGTGGTCATCGTCGCCACCGTCACACCAGACATGTTCTTCCCCGCCACCGCCTGCCTGGTGCAAGACAAGCTCGGAGCGCATGGCGCCTGGGGATTCGATCTGTCCGCGGCATGCTCGGGTTTTCTCTATGCTCTTCAGGTGGGAGCCAAACTGGTCGAGTCTGGCGCTCATTCCAAGGTCCTGGTGATTGGCGCGGACACCATGTCATCGATCATCGACTACACAGACCGCGCCACCTGTGTGATTTTCGGCGATGGGGCGGGTGCGGTCCTGGTCGAGCCGACTCAGGAGGGAGAGGTCGGGCTCATCGACTTCTGCCATGAAATAGACGGCTCCGGCGCGGCGGCATTGAATATGCCCGCCGGGGGTAGTTTGTGCCCTGCTTCCAAGGAAACCATCGCGGCCAGAAAGCATTACGTCCACCAGGACGGGCAGGCGGTTTACAAGTACGCCGTGCGCAAGATGGTGGAGACGTCCAGCAAGCTACTGGCCACCAACAACATCAGCGCAAGTGATCTGGGCTGTTTCATTCCTCATCAGGCGAACAAGCGCATCATCCTTTCCACTGCAGAGCGCCTCGGGTTGCCGCTGGAACGGGTAATCATTAATATCGATCGCTTCGGAAACACCACTGCCGCCACCATTCCCCTGGCCATGCAAACGGCGGTTGATGAACACCGCCTGAAGCGCGAAAGCCTGGTCCTTTTGGCTTCGGTAGGCGCAGGGTTCACCGTGGGCGCCTGCTTGCTGCGCTGGGAAATGTAGCAACCCGCCTGGCGTGGATACGGCCTTATTTCGCGCTGAGGGCCGCGGACCGGGACGTTGGCGACTGTCGCCCCTGGTGGCGAAACTTCCACACTCCGTATAGGATACCGGCCGCCACCAAGCCTAGATATATCCACATGATGGTGGTGCTCCAGCCCGACAGGTAATGACGAAAAGCCCGAACCATGGCGCGTCCGTATGTGGCGGCAAGCCAGGCCACCAGGGCATATCGAAACGTTCTCGCCACGCTAAAGGAGATTAAGAACCTCTTTCGTGAAACCCCCAGGGCGCCGGCGGCAAGCAACAGGGGCATTAGCGGAAACGGGGGCGGAAGCAATGCCGCCGCGGTCACCGCAACCGTTCCGCTCTTTTCTACCCACCCCGAGAGCCGCTTCCCGAAGCGTTTGGGCAGGTAACGATGGAGTGCTGCTTCCCCGCCTTTGGCCCCGGTGGCCCAGGTCAGATACCCGCCGAAAATGGACCCCGCGATTGCGGCAGCGGCCCCGAACACGGGGTTTGCTCCATGGGCTATCAGCAGGATCAGCAGCAGATCGGTACTACCCGGCACAGGCAGAGGAATAATCGAGGAGTCAATCGCCGACACAACGAAGAGTCCCACGGTGCCAAAGCTCATGAGCCAGCGCAGCCCATGGCCATTCCTGGCTGACTTCACCCCTTGCCTGACGGCCCCATGCTGTGCAGATAGCAGAATCACTGCCCATTGGACGCAAAAGGAAGCGAACGCGACGCAATCCCGCTAAAGCAGTTTCAAAATAGCTGTGCCCGGTGACAGCGCCGCCACAGGGCTTTTGATCAGAGGAAGCAGGCACCCTTGCGGGACTGGGTTCGAATTTCGGGAAAGGTAGCGAAGTGCCAGCCCCGGACTTTCAGTCCGGGGAAGCGGGTTTTCAACCCCGCGTAAACGCTAAGTATAGAGATTCAGGGCTTTAGCCCTGGTGGCGACGCATCGAAACCGGTCTTGTTCACGAGAGAAAGCCGGACTTCCTAAATACGCGTTCACCCCTCTATAGCATGGTCAAAGCGGGCGCCGGTGGCAGGGCACCGCATTCTGCCGCCAGGCGATAGAACACATCGAGCCCGCGAAGGCAGGCCTCGTCCAATATGTAGTGAATGTTACCGGTCAAATAAGAGCGAATGGTGTCCTGGGGAACTGCGATGCGGGTCGACCACTCCACTACCAGGTCTTCGACGTGCTCAAGCCCATGGTCCCGTGAAGACTGCAGATCCTCGACTATCTCG
Organism: uncultured Acidobacteriaceae bacterium; assembly: GCA_963838445.1. Taxonomy (GTDB): domain Bacteria; phylum Acidobacteriota; class Terriglobia; order Terriglobales; family Acidobacteriaceae; genus PALSA-350. Next base: position 44,031 of record CAWIRT010000046.1, on the reverse strand, counting down.
GTTGCGCAGGCACCTGTCTCTTCCAGGGCGCCCGGCCACAGCGCCCACACCGCCGAAACCCAGGGCAACCCGGTAAAGCCGTGCCACTCGTGGGCCAGGTCAAGGTAGAGCAGCCGCTCCCCCGTGCGCGCTTCGCGAGCCTCTTTATCTTCGAGAGCCAGCAAAGCAGGGTCGCCTATCAGCAGTGCCGCGTCCGCAACCGCAAGCATGGTTTCAAGCACCGGCGGGTGGGGAAGAAACACCGCCGGAACCTTCCAGAAGATATCGAACAGGATCCGGGCGTAAGCATAGGAGGTGCGGGAAGACGTATCTGCCGCCACCGTACGCACGCCGCTGATCCCTTGCTGCGGACGAACAATCAAAATAATGGAACGCACCCGATCGAGTGCGGCCACGGTGCAGCCGGGAACTATGAGCAATGAGGGAGTGGTGGCATGGGCGGCAACGGGAACCAGGCCGATATCGGCATCACCCGCAGCCAGTTCCCGAGCGCAGCGGGAAGGTGTGGTATAGCCGATCTGGTAGCGCTCGCGCAGATCGCTGCGCCGGGGCTCGTGCTCGAAGTCCCACATCAAAGGAGCAGGATTGAGGAAATGAATCGCCGCCATACGAATGCGGCGTTTGAGTTGGCAGGTCACTCATTAGTGTACCTTGGCACTCAACGATGATTTCGGTTGAACAAAACCGGCTCGCCTGGATTGCCCTGACCCTCACGCCCGGCCTGGGACCGAAGCGAATTCTCAAAGCTGCGCAGACCTTACCGGACCTGTCGAGCCTGTTTCGTCTTTCCCTAACGGAACTCGAGTCGCTCAATTTTCCGGCGCCGGCGGCGCAGTTTCTCTTCACCGGGAAAGCGCGTACCGAGGCGGAGCGAGAAGTGGTGCGGATGAGCGAACAAAAAGGCGCGATCCTCACGTACGCGGACGCGGATTACCCGGAGCAGCTGCGGGAGATTTTCGACCCGCCGCCGGTTCTCTGGGTGTTGGGCGATGTCAAGCTACTGGCTCGGCCATCGATTGCCATCGTGGGCACGCGTCACCCGACGCCGTATGGCACTGGGATGGCAGAAGTCCTGGCGCGTGACCTGGCTAGCCACCGAATGGTAATCCTCAGCGGCATGGCGCGAGGCATCGACACCGCCGCTCATCGCGGAGCGCTGGCGGCAGGCGGCAGCACCGTTGCCATATGGGGCACCGGGGTCGATGTAATTTACCCTAAAGAAAATAAATCTCTCGCCGAAAATATTCTCGTCTCCGGCGGAGCAATCGTCTCGGAATACAGATTGGGCACCTTTCCCGCGCCGCAAAATTTTCCCAAACGTAATAGGATCATCAGCGGCATCAGCATCGGCGTTCTGGTGGTCGAAGCAGGCGAGAACAGCGGCACGCGGGTGACGGCGCGCTGCGCTCTGGAGCAGGATCGCGACGTCTATGCCGTGCCGGGCAACGTCACCACCAAGAATGCCTGGGGGCCCAACACGTTGATAAAACAGGGCGCTAAGCTGGTGGCGACGTGGGAGGATGTGTGGCTGGAGCTACCCACGCAGGTACGGTTGCAATTGGAAGGGGAGTTAGGTTTTGCATCGTCAGAGGAGCACACTGCATCGATTGTTGAGGAACTTCCGCTGCAGGAGCCGGAAAAATTGGTGCTGAGTGCGTTGCGCCACGACCAAGCAATACAGTTGGACGAGTTGATGGAAATGCTTGAATCCAAACTGACTTCGTCGGAAATTTTCACCGCTTTGTTCGAGCTCGAGCTGGCCAACCGGATCAAACAACTTCCGGGCAAGAACTTCGTCAGACGAATGTAAAGCTCCCTTGGCGACTACACCATAAGTTGCAGACAGGGCAAGAGAAAGAGCTCTCTAGCCTGCGCCGGTGTAAGCTCTCGCCATTATGCGGATCACGATAAGTAAATAACTGTGAACCTTCCAGGTGGTACAGTCAGTCCCATTGGAAGGGTTTTCCATGTTGTCCCTGGTTGTCATCGGGTTTAAGGAATGCAATGAGTAAATCACTAGTGATCGTCGAATCGCCGGCAAAGGCAAAAACGATCAGCAAATATCTCGGCAAAGACTTCACCGTCGAAGCTTCCGTCGGCCACATCAAAGATCTGCCGAAGAACAAGATTGGCGTAGATCTGAGCGATGGCAGTTTTACGCCTGAGCTCATCGTCATCCCGGGGAAAGAAAAAGTTGTCGACCGCCTGAAGAAGCTGGCCAGGTCAGCGACGACTGTTTATCTGGCGCCTGACCCTGACCGCGAAGGAGAAGCGATCGCGGCCCATCTTGAAGATGAGCTGAAGGGCCTGTCTAAGGGCAATTCCATTCGTCGCGTCACCTTCAATGAAATCACCGCGAAGGCAGTTCACGACGCCTTTGAACACACCCGCGACGTTGACCGCAACCTGGTCGATGCGCAACAGACGCGGCGTGTCCTCGATCGCATTGTGGGTTACCAGATCTCGCCGTTGCTGTGGGACAAGGTACGTCGCGGCCTCTCCGCGGGCCGGGTGCAGACCGTGGCTCTCCGGCTCATTGTCGAACGCGAACGTGAGATCAAGGCGTTTGTGCCGGTGGAGTATTGGACCCTCGACGCACAACTCACGCCGGCCAACGAAAAGACAGAGTTTACTGCGCGCTTCACCGGCATCGACGGCGAGAAAGCTGTCGTGGAAACGGTGGATGCTCCGTCGCTGCCTGACAAGCAACAGATGGACGCCGTAGTTGCTGCGCTCGAAAAAGCCAGGTGGTCGGTACAGAACGTAGAAAAGAAGGAACGCCGGCGCAATCCAACCGCGCCCTTCACCACCAGCAAACTGCAGCAGGATGCCTCGCGCCAGTTAGGTTTCAGCGTACGGCGCACCATGGGCGTGGCCCAGCGCTTGTACGAAGGCATTGAGCTCGGCAGCGAAGGAGCGGTCGGCCTCATCACCTACATGCGTACCGATTCCACGCGCGTCTCACCCGATGCGATCACCGAAGTACGCAAGTGGATTGACCAGACGCACGGCAAAGACTACCTGCCGTCCGCGCCCAATGCCTTCAAGAGTAAGAAAGACGCACAGGATGCCCATGAGGCGATTCGTCCCACCAGCGTTGCTCTTCATCCGGAAGAGATTAAGCGCTATCTCAGTGACGAACAGTTTCGCCTGTACCGGCTCATCTGGCAGCGCTTTGTCGCCTCGCAGATGGTCCCTGCCGTCTTCGATCAGACGACTGTCGATATCGTAGCCAAAGCGGACCGGAGCTATAACTTCCGCGTCACCGGGTCGGTGATGAAGTTCGACGGTTTCCTCAAAGTGTACGAGGAAGCGAAAGACAAGAAGGACGAGGAAGATGAGGAACTGAAGAACCGGCTTCCCGCACTTGAAAACGGACAGGCACTGGCACTGAATGCGCTGTTGCCCGAACAGCATGCGACCGAGCCTCGCCCACGATTCAATGAAGCGTCGCTGGTGAAAGAGCTCGAAGAGCGCGGTATCGGACGGCCTTCTACATACGCCACTATCATCAATACAATTCAGGAACGCGAATACGTGCAGAAGGTGGGCATGGGCCGGGGGGCGAAATTTGTCCCAACCGAGATTGGCTTTGTGGTCACCGATCTCCTGGTAGCTAACTTTCCGTATATCTTCGACCCGCAATATACGGCGAGGCTCGAAGAAGAGCTGGATGACATCGAGGATGGCAAGGAGCTGTGGACCACCTTGCTGGGTGGCTTCTATGGGCATTTCGAAAAGGAGCTCGAACATGCCGGCAAGCACATGGAAAATATCAAGCGGATGGAAAAACCGACAGACGAAAAGTGTGATGTCTGCGGTTCCCCGCTGGTATTGAAGTGGGGCAAATTCGGTAGCTTCTTCGCTTGCAGTACCTATAACAAAAAAGACCCTGCCAGCTGCACCTTCACCAAAGAAAACTTCGCCGCTAAACCTGAAATGAACACTCAGGAAGGACAGGAGGGTGAGCAGGCGGAAGAGTATTGCGAAGCTTGCGGCCGCGTCATGGTGCTGAAGCGCGGACGCTTCGGCGCGTTTATGGCCTGCCCGGGTTACAGTGAAGATCCGCCGTGCAAGACGACCCGGAAGTTAACCCAGAAACAGCAGCAAAAGGCGCCGCAGCCCCTGGACGAGAACTGCCCCAAGTGCGGCCTTCAACTGGTGCTGCGCAACGGCCAGTATGGAGAATTCGTATCCTGCAGTGGGTATCCCAAGTGCAAGTACATCAAGCAGAACCTCATCGAAGGGATGAAGTGCCCGAAGTGCGGCGACGGAGACATTGCGGAGCGGAAAGCCCGGCGCGGCAACCTGTTCTACGGCTGTACAAATTATCCCAAGTGTGACTTCACCTCCAACAACAGGCCAGTGCCTGAGAAATGTCCGGAATGTGGCAGCCCCTACCTGCTGGAGAAAACGCGGGCGGCCGGGACCTTCCTGGTGTGTCCTAACAATCGTAAGTCGGCCGCAGAAGATGAAGCGCCCAAAAAGCGGGCAAAGAAAGGCGCGGCAGCCGAACCGGCGGAGCAGGTGGTTTGCAGCTATTCAAAGAAGATTGCGGAGCCGCAGATCGAATCCGTTGAGGCGATGCGCTACCAGACCAAGGCAGAAGCGCTTCCAGTCGCTTGAGTAGGGTCAAACTGCTTTCGCCCTCAGGACTTGCCAGGATGCAGGCCGGAGCGTACAAATCCATTGGCGGTTGTTTCACCTTTATTCGATCGCATGGAGCCAACATGAAATTGTTTCTGGTAGTTCTCGCACTCTCGACCGTACCGGCACTAGCTGCGGATATGAGCGCCGCGAAGGTCTCTGGATATATCAGTGATTCAATGTGCGGAGCCAAACACAACGGCAGTGCTCCGGACGCAGCCTGTGTAAAAAAGTGCATCGGCGGCGGAGCAAAGCCGGTCTTTGTCGATGATGCAAGCAAGAGTGTCTATACCATCGATGATCCCGACTCCGTAAAGGGTCACGAGGGTCACCACGTAAGCGTTGTCGCCAAAACCGACGACTCCGCCAAGACGATCCACATTTCCAAGGTCTCGATGCTGGCCGACCAAGGCAAGCCGAGCGCCCCGTAGCCACTAAACCAGTTAAACAGGCTGCGGAAATACCGGGTTCTTTGAAGGGGACGGCCTTCAGGCCGTCCTAAGTAATGCAAATTTGTTCGGCTTTAGCCGCTGAGGGGATGGGTTTGGCTTCCTGTACCTTCTTCCGCAACCTCTAAGCCCTCAACTCGAGCGCGGCAGTGCATTCGGCCTTGCTGAAAACTGCCGCGTTTTCGTGTGTTCAATCGTCTAATTAGGATAGATGCCAGAGCGGGCATCCATCTGCTAAGGTGGGAGAGGTAGGAAGGAATGCAGGATTTCACCCCAGTTATGGCAAAGGCAACCTGGAACGGCAAAGTAATCGCGGAAAGCGATACTACAGAGATGGTTGAGGGGAATATCTACTTCCCGGAGAGTTCCCTCAAAAGGGAATACTTCCGGCCCAGCTCCACGATTTCGACGTGCCCCTGGAAGGGACAAGCCAGGTACTACAGTCTTCTGGTCGACGGACAAGAGAATCAGGACGCCGCCTGGTACTATCCCGATCCTAAGCCCGCAGCCCGCAACGTCAAGAACCACGTAGCCTTTTGGCGCGGAGTTGAAGTCGAAAAGTAGGACCATCGCGACCGGGTTGAGCATCACTGCCATGCTCCTGAGTCTGACGACGCTCGCTCCTGGCCGGGCATTCGCTGCCCAGCCCCAGGCCAATTCCCCACAGAGAGATCTTGAAGTCCTGCGCCGGCTGGAAGAAGACTATTTGCGTGCCGAGATTGAGGACGACACCGCGATTGCGGGGACGATTCTTGCCGACGACTACGTAGGAATCCGGGCGGATGGCGCCACTTCCACCAAGGCGGACATCCTTAGCCGTCTCGATCGGCATGAACGGCGCCGTGAACCTTACCTGATCACGGCTACCAATATGCGGCAGCATTTGTTTGGCGATACCGCCTGCGTGACCTACACCAAGGTCTATACCAAGCCCGGCACCAAGGCGGCATACAGTGAAAACGTCCTACACGTGCTGATTCGCCGTAACGGCATCTGGCGTCTTCAAGTCAGTAGCCCATTGCCCGCCCCCAAACCCTGACCTTGCCCATTCGGGGCGCCAGAGGGGAGCACCGCCCTTCATCCGCGGTTACGCTTTGGGGAGTCACGGAATCGGTTCCCCGCACGGAGCGGGGGCGGTGTTTTTGGTTTTCACCCCCCTATCTCTGGGATAATGAACCCACTCTGGCGTTTTGAACGAGCGGCCGCACCTGGCACTTCTTCGCAGGCGGCAAGCACCGCAACCTTATCTCCATGAAGCCACTCAAACTGGCATTAACGCCTACGCGCAACCGTCGCCTGAATGAAGTAACCGGCATGGTTCTGCTGGTGGCCGCGAGCCTCCTTTTCCTCGCCCTGGCGTCGTATCACCCTACGGACCCATCCTTTAACACGGTGGGCACGATCGGCCGGCCGGCGCACAACTGGATCGGGCTCATCGGTGCCGCGGTCAGCGACATATTGTTGCAATTGGAAGGGGTCGCCGCCTTTATGGTCCCCCTTATGCTGGGCGCGCTGGGGTGGACTTGGTTGCGATCGCGGCCTGCCGGCTCCCTGGGGGCGAAAGTGTCCGGCGTTCTCCTTTATCTGGTGTTTGCGCCCGCCATCTTCGGCCTCATGCTCGGCCATCTCCGCTGGATGAACGCCCTTCCCCTGGAAGGCCTGACCGGCCGGCTGGTGGGGGATTTCCTGATCCATTACCTCAACTTCCCGGGTGCTGCCATTGTGGTCGTGAGCATGGTAATGATCGCGCTTTACCTCTCCACGACCTTTAGTTTCAACACCGCTCAGCAGTGGATGGCCGTTCACTTTGCTTTCGCGCTGGCATGGCGCGACCGGGTACGAAACCTCCATTCATCCTGGGCCACAAATCGAGCCGCGGCCCGCGCAGAGAAAAATGCCGCAAAACGCGTAGCCATGCGAGAGGCTGCCGACAGGAAAGCAAAGAAGGTGGAGGAAGAGGAGAGGATTCCCACCTCAAGGCGCTCCACTTTTTCCGACGTAAGCGCCGGCGAGCAACCCGCGAAAGCGGAGCCTGCGGATCGGCCTCACACCCCGTCGCTCTGGAACCAGATGCCGCGCACCAGTATTCCCGATCGGGAACCGGAGCCGCTCGAATTCGATTTGGATCCGGAAGGGGAAGATGCTACAGCAGCGGTACCCCCGGCTGCCGCGCAACAGCTTTCTGCAAGCCAGGCGCCGCAAGCTATTTCCGTAAAGAACCGCGCCGACGCGGATGCCCGGCCGGTCACCCTGGCCCCTCGCGCCGTAAGCGGCTTTCGGTTGCCGCCGAGCACACTGTTGCACCGCAGCGACGAGTCTCAGATTGTGCGCGAAGACGATCTTCGCGGGCAGGCCCGCGTATTGGTAGAGAAGTGTGCGGAGTTCGACGTTCGCGGCCAGGTGGTGCAAATCAATCCCGGTCCGGTGGTCACCACTTTCGAATTCAGACCGGAAGCAGGAGTCAAGTACAGCCGCGTGACCGGTTTGGCAGAAGATCTATGCCTGGCAATGCGCGCGGAGAGCATTCTGATTGAGCGCATGGCGGGAAAGAGCACCGTGGGCATCCAGGTGCCCAATCACGACCGCGAGACCATCTGGCTGCGTGACGTGATCGAAGCTGAGAATTTCACCCAGACCAAGTCCAAGCTGACCCTGGCCATGGGCAAAGACATCAATGGTCGCATCGTGACCGCCGATCTGGCGACCATGCCGCACGTGCTGATTGCCGGGTCCACCGGAAGCGGCAAGTCGGTGGCTATTAACGCCATGATCATGTCCGTGCTCTACAAGGCGACGCCGCAGCAGGTAAGGCTGATCCTGGTTGATCCCAAGCGGGTGGAACTGGGGATGTATGAAGGCATTCCCCACTTGTTCACGCCCATCATTACCGAGCCCAAACTGGCAGCAAATGCCTTGCGCAACGCGGTGCGCGAGATGGAACGGCGGTTGAAGCTGTTGGCCTCGCGCAGTGTCAGGAACATCGATCAATACAACAAGCTCTTCGACAACCAGACGCCAAGCCTTTTTGAGGATGCGGAGGCGGAGCAACCGCTGCCCCACATCATCATCATCATCGATGAGCTTGCAGATTTGATGATGTTGGATAAGGCCAACGTGGAAGAGGCGATTACGCGCCTGGCCCAGATGGCTCGGGCGGTCGGCATCCACCTGGTGCTGGCTACACAGCGGCCGTCGGTCGACGTGATTACCGGCCTGATTAAGGCCAACGTACCCACCCGGATCTCTTTCCGTCTGGCCACCAAAGTGGATTCACGAACCATCCTGGACTCCAATGGAGCCGAGGCGCTGCTGGGTCGCGGCGATATGCTTTTCCTTCCTCCGGGAACTTCGCGGCTGCAACGTCTGCATGCTCCCTTCGTCACCGAGAAGGAGATCTCGGACGTGGTGGCCTTCTGGAAGAACCAGGGTGAAGCGGAGTACGTGCAAGGCTTCCTTGAATCGCCCCGGGACGAAAAGGGACGCGACCTGGATGCGGAGCCTGAGGACGGCGACGGCAACGACGAGCTATTCGAGGATGCGGTACGGCTGGTGCTGGAATTCGGTAAGGCGTCCACTTCCCTGCTGCAGCGGCGGTTGCGCATCGGCTATGGCCGGGCAGCACACCTGATCGACATGATGGAGCGGGACGGCATCGTAGGCCCAGCCGATGGGTCGAAGCCGCGCGAGATCCTCAAGCCACCCGACTGGCTCAACCAGGTAGAGCCCGCCCTGCGCTAGCAATGTCTGCCCGAAGACCTAACCAATTCCAGGGAAATCGAAGGAAATAGGACGGGTGCCCCATGTTCGCACCAGCGTACATGGGCCGAAAAAGATGGGGCGCAGCCCCTACGATCGCTTTTTGTTGAATCGTGATCATGACCAGTCCCACAGGGACATCTAAGACTCGCTCGAGATTCGGGAAAAGTGTTTGGTGGGCTGCGCCCATCGTTGTCGGCCCACGTACGCTTTGGCGAACGTGGGGCACCCGTCCTATCCTTTGGAGTTGTTTACCTGGAGTTGTCTACCCGCGCAGCCGGAGCCAGTTTCTTTGATAGGCAAAGCTGATTGCCAGCAACAACACGCCTAGCGCGAGAAAGCTAAGCACCCGATAGCCTTGGCTCTGCTGGCTGACACCATTTAAGAACGCTCTCACGATACTGAAAGCGAGGACAACCAAAGCTTGCCAGCGCAGAAAAGCGCTGCGCCGGAAAAATCCCACCGCCATCAGAACTGCGCCGTAAAGCATCCACCAGGCACTATAGCCCCATCCCGCGTCAATGGTGCGTCGCTCCAACTGACCGTAGCCGCCGCAGAAGTCGCGAAAGAAACCCGCTCCGCAAAACCAGTAATGATGGATCTCGAGGGTGACAGCAACCAGGATGGTGAGACTGAATGCAATGGTCGAAAACGCCACCAGGTAGGTCCAACTGGCAAGACCCCGCCCAGGCCCACCGCCGAGGCCGAGCCCGGCAACACTCGCAAATACCATCGCCCCCACCAGGTCGGTCGCAAAGTGCATATTAGCTGCAACCGCCAGCGGCTGCGGCGTTCCGGCGACCCAGTCCACCAGGAGAGAAAGCGCAGCCACGGTCAGCACCGCCGTCGCGAAGACCCTTAGGGCCGGGTTCGCGCTGGTTTTGGCCAGGGCAACAAGCGCCAGCGATTCGCCCAGCCAGCATAAGGTCACGACAACGCCGTTGAATTCGAGCGGCACGGCCACGGTGATAAAAAAAATACTCAGACCAAGATGAGTGGAAGAAAGGATTGTCGGCCGCCGCCGGGCAGCTGCCATGAGGAAGCAGCCTCCGGCCAAGGCGCCCGTAACCCACGGCCGCCCTCCGTGCTGGCCCCGGGCGCCGAAAAGGACCATCAGGGCAATCCACGTTGCGACTGCATTGACAATCGGGAACACGATGGAGAAGGACGAATCCGGCATCGACGGCAGCGATCGACGAAAAATCAAAAAGGGTGCCACCGCAAAACCGGCGAAGAATAACGCCAGAAAGAACACCATCACCGGCAAATGAGAGGGATCGTCCTCACGAAAGCTCCAGGCGATGTAATAGAGCGCCGTTCCAAGCAGCGCAGCCCAGGGCAACCGCTGCCATCGATGGCTCGCCACCAGAAACAGCGCCCCCACATTCAGCAAAGCCAGGTAAGAGAAGAGAAAGACCTCGTTGCTATGCCCGATGGACAACAACGTCGGCGTAGCCAGGCCGCCGGCCAGCGCGTAAAGCCCCAGCAGTTCCGAATCCTGGCGGCGGGCAAGGATCGCATTCGCGATGGTAACTGCCGTCATGGCAAGAAAAATGAGCCCCGAGGGGGCCAGATGAAAAACACTGGCAGCCGCCCAAAGCGAGAGATAGGCGATGCTCGTGCCTAACGCCTTGAGGCTGTACGAAAAGGCCGGGAATCCCTGGCGGCGAAAGCGCTCCGACCAGACCACCACCCCAGTGGCACCGGCCAGGCCGATCCAGACCCGGACCGGGGGCCCAATCCAGTTGCGATCAAAGGCCAGCTTCAGAAACCACGCCACGCCAATGAGCACGGCGAGGATGCCGATACGGTTCAAGAGCTGAGCCCCGATCCGGCTTTCGAGCGAAGGGCGCTCCCCCGGCTTCCCTTCCCGAACCTGGGGAAGATGCGTGGGAGCGCCGGCTACCGCCGCCGGTGGAGCGGGGTGTGCCGCCCGCAAAGTCCGCATTTCTGCTTCAAGAGATGCAATTCGGCCGGACAGTTCGGCCAGTTGTTGGCGGACTTCGTCGTCGGAAGCCATAGCAAAGACTCTAGAGCATTTCCCAGCCAGCCGTTACTTACGTGTGGCTGGATAACACTTTAGAGTGCGCTTTGCCACAGAATGCCTTAAGCTGCAAAAGGTACCCCGTTCAGGAGGCATCCCCCTTAATGACCCGGTCGACTGGAGTCGGGACCCGGCGCAAGGTTCTTCTGGTTGATGATGACGCAGTGAGCCTCGAACTCATGGCTATCCTGCTGGCGCACGAGGGTCACCAGGTGCTCCGCGCCAACGACGCCGGGGCTGCCCTCGATCTGCTCGTGTCCGATCAAACGGGGCGCCCGGACGTGCTGCTGGTAGACCTTCAAATGCCCGGAGTCTCGGGCGGCCAATTGGCGGAAAAAGTCCGCGCCCTGGGCAGCCCCGGGCCGCTCCTGCTGGCCATGAGCGCATCAGAAGCCCAACGCCAGCAACTGCTTGCCTTCGATGGATTCCTGCTGAAGCCGCTAGCGGTGGACGACCTTCGCCGGGCACTCAAACCCAAAAAGCGGGGCCGCGTGCCCGGCGTCCGGGTTGCCCATCCGGGAAGGACAGAAGCGGTTGCGCCGGCTGGAGCCATCGACATGGCTGTCATCAAGAAGCTGCTGGCGATGATGCCGAAGGAGGCGCTGCTCGACCTCGTCGCCGCTTGCATAGCAGATACCCGAACCTGCATCCGCGACATCCAGAACCTGGCTCACCAGGGAAAATTAGACAGAGTGCCCCCGCTAGCCCACCGGATCAAGGGCGCGGCGTCTATGGTCGGGGCCGTACGCCTCGCCCGCATCGCCGCCGGCCTGGAAATGGGGGGTAGCAAAGAAGCGGCCACCCCCGGCGTTTTGGATGATTTACTGGGTGCGTGCAGCGAGTTGGAGCGTATGCTTTTGGCAGGAAATCTAACCAAAACCTAGGGCCCCCCAAATGACCACTACGACTATCTCAGCGACACCTAAGAGCAGCAACGACCGCCTGCATCAGATTCGTATTGTCATCGCCGACGACCACCCGGTAGTGCGCATCGGCGTAAAAAACATGCTTCAGAGCGATCCCGGACTCGACGTGATCGGCGAGGCATCAGATGGCGATGAAGCCATCACTGGAACGTTGGAACTACTTCCAGACATCCTTCTGCTTGATCTGCAGATGCCGCGTCTGCCCGGTCTGGAGGCAATGCGAGCCATCATGAGTGGTTCGCCAACAGTAAAGATCCTGCTCCTTACCAGCACCATCACCACCCAGCAAATCATCGAAGCCTTGCAGATCGGCGCCCGCGGCATTGTGCTTAAGGACGCCCTCGCCGACCACCTCACCACGGCCATCCGGGCCGTATCCTCTGGCGATTATTGGATTGGCGGCAAACGCGTGGTGAACCTGGTCGGCGCGCTGCATGAATTGATGCAGCAGGCGGCGGTTCCCGAACGCAAAACCTACGGCCTGACACCCCGTGAGCTGGAAGTGGTTGGCTGCATCGTGGAAGGTTGCAGCAATCGTGATATTGCCAAGCAGTTCAGCATCAGCGAAGAAACTGTGAAGCGGCACCTGTCGAACATTTTCGATAAAACTGGAGTGTCCACGCGTTTGGAACTGGCGCTGTTTGCCATCGCCCACCAGTTGGTTGCTCTGCAAACCTAACATTTCTTAAACTTACCCAAGGAAATTGGCGTCTGGTACCGAGGCGGTTGCGAATTTGCTCAACGCAGCCGTCCCGGGACGCATCTGATCAGTTGCACCATGCGACTACGGGGCACTGTCTCGCCTCGAGTCCACCGTGCAACGCGCCTGAAGCTTGCGACTGGAGTTCGAAAAGATGATCGCTGGAAGACTGTTCCTCGTTACCACGCTGTGCGCTGCCTCGATTGCTGTTCAAGGGCAAGAGCCGAACCCAACCGCCCAGCCACAGCAACAGCAGCCAATCATGCCGGCAGAGAGCGGCAATAATGGCAATAACAATGTTCCTCTCTACCGCATTCAGGTGGTGGGCCGGGATATCCCGGCTATCAACTACTGGCACCGCAGTGGGAGCACTAAGATTGGTTTTGATGGGACCAGCCTCTTACCCCAGGGAAAAGGAGAGGCGACCGTTACCAGCAAGGGGCAAACCTTCATCAACGCCAAGTTCCAGGGTTTCGTGCCTGCAAATAGCTTCGGGGTGGAGTATCTGACCTACGTGCTGTGGGCTATCACCCCGCAGGGCCGGCCGGTAAACCTGGGCGAAGTGATGCCCAACGGCTCCAAGGCGGAAATGAACGTCACCACCAATCTGCAGCAGTTTGCGCTGATCATCACCGCCGAGCCTTACTTCGCCGTGACCACTCCGAGCGACCTGGTGGTGATGCAAAATTCGGTCGCCAAAAACAAGACCACGGGCATCATCGACACTGTAAATGTGCACTTCAACCTCCTGCCGCGGGGAGCCTACGTGCAGACGGCCGGTCGCAACGCAGTGCTGAACCCGGTCAAGCCCAGCGACAAATCTCCTCTCCAGCTTTACGAGGCGATCAACGCGGTCCAAATCGCTGAGGCCACGGGCGCCGCAAAATATGCGCCGGACATTCTCGCCAAGGCGAAACAGGAGCTGGAGAATGCGCAAGCAATGGATGGAAAGAAGAGCCAGCGTAAGGTCATGATCACCTATGCTCGCGGCGCGGTGCAGGACGCGGAAGATGCGCGCGTGAGCACGTTGCGCAGAATGCAGCAGGAGAAAGAACAGCAGCAGCAATTGGCCATGCAACAAGCGCAGGCTGCCGCTCAGCAATCCCAGATCGATGCCCAACAGCAAGCCCTGAAGCGGGCCCAGGCTGACGCCGCCGCCGCCCAGGCGGAAGCAGCCGCGGCCAATGCCCGCGCAGCGCAGGCAGCAGCGGAACACAGCGCCCAGCAGGCGACCGACCAGACCGAGCAGATGCGCGAGCGCCTACGCGCGCAATTGAGCCAGGTTCTGCAGACCCAGGAGACCGCACGCGGTCTGATCGTGAACATGTCGGACGTCTTGTTTGACTTCAATAAATTCACGCTCAAACCGGAAGCCCGGGAAAAGCTGGCCAAGGTTTCTGGAATTCTTCTCGCCTATCCAAATCTGAAAGTGCAGGTAGAGGGCTACACCGACAATGTGGGCACCGAGCAATACAACCAGACGCTTTCGCAACAGCGCGGCAATGCGGTGCTCGACTATCTCGTCTCCCAGGGCGTCAGCCCCGGCAACATCACAGCGACCGGTTATGGCATGAGCAACCCGATCGCAGACAACGCGACTGCCGCCGGGCGGGCGCAGAACCGCCGGGTGCAGATGGTTGTCTCTGGCAGCGCGATCGGAGTCCAGCAAAGCCAGCCCTCAGCAACGAATCAGCCCCAGGCCGCTCCCCAGGGCAACGTGGCGCCACCGCAGGGAACGAGCAATCCACCACAGTAGTTTTCTTTGTAGGTCCTCTTCGCGGAAAAGACACGCGGCCCGAAAGGGCTGCGTGTCGGCTTTCTGAATCTGTGGCGCATTTAATCTCCCACCCACGGTCTTAGGTTCTGGAAGAGGGCCTCGATTTAAAAGGCATAATCAGTCCCGCAGACACAGAGCGACCTTCATCGCGTGGTTCGGCAAGGCGGGCGCAGGCTCAGGAGAGAAGAGCCAGCCGGGATTCGATGTCGGCCAGGGCCGATTCCAATGCGGCCCGGCGCACCGGACTGGACGTACGCTCGGAAAGAATGCGTTCGCGCTGTAGCTCGAGCTCTTGCCTCTGCCGCTCCACCTTTGCCCGCTCCAATACGTTTCGCTTGGCGGCATCGACCAAAGCGCCTGAAGCGGTTAGATCTGCAGCGGATTGCTGCTCTTCCACAGACTTGCTCTCCCATCCACGCGCCATATCTGTATGGTACGACAAGCAGAGGTAATCTCACTCGTGTTATGTCTGACTGAGCCGTTGTCCCATTCATGCAGCCGTCTCGTTTCAAGACGGTCCGCGGAGGAATTATGAAAGTCTGGCAAATTCAATCGTTCGGGATTGACCAGCTGCTGTTAGCGGACGTGCCCCGGCCCCGCCCCGGGCGCGGAGAAGTCTTGGTAAAAGTTCACGCGGTGTCGCTGAACTACCGTGATCTGCTCATGGTGCGCGGCCACTACAACCCCAAAATGCCATTGCCTCGTATCCCCTGCTCCGATGGAGCGGGCGAAGTGGTCGAGGTAGGGGAAGAGGTAAATGATGTCGCGGTGGGACAACGGGTGGCGGGCATCTTCATGCAGCGTTGGCTTGACGGCGCGCCGACAGCGGAAACCAGCCGCTTCGCGCTGGGCGGCGACGTGGACGGAATGTTGGCGGAATACGTGGTGCTGCAACAAAGTGGCGTGGTCTCTATCCCCAAACATCTCTCCTTTGCAGAAGCGGCCACGCTTCCCTGCGCTGGAGTCACTGCATGGAACGCTCTGGAGCATGCGGCGCACGTAAAGGCTGGAGATGTAGTGGTGATCCAGGGGACGGGAGGGGTTTCGATCTTTGCCCTGCAATTCGCCAAGCTGGCGGGCGCGACGGTAATCGGCACTTCGAGTAGCGACGAAAAGTTAGCGCGGGCTAAAACTCTGGGACTGGACGCAGGCCTCAACTATCGACAGTCTCCCGAATGGGCAAAGTGGGTTCAGCACCAAACCGGCAATCGCGGCGCCGATCTGATTGTCGAAGTCGGTGGGGCTGGGACTTTCTCCCAGTCCCTGCAGGCCGTGCGCTTTGGTGGTACGGTCGCGCAAATCGGAGTATTGAGCCAGTCGGAACAACCGCTGCCCATCCCTCTGATTCTCCACCGCCAGGTTCGCATCCAGGGTGTTTACGTCGGCTCGCGGGCTCATTTCGAAGCCATGAATCGGGCGATCACGGCCAACGGAACACGTCCGGTGGTGGATCGGATCTATGCATTCGATGATGCCCGCGAAGCCCTCAAGACCATGGAAAAGGGCTCCCATTTCGGAAAAATCGTAATCCAGGTTGTTGCTTGACGGCTGGTAATTCCCACTCTGGTTACGGCTATCTGATTGAAACTGCTGGGCTACCAGAAGGACAGTAACTTTTGGGTGATCCGTTGGGACGAAAGCTGTATTTTCCCTACGACAAACGCGACATTTTCATGCAGAATGCATCTTAACAGTACGATTTTTACCGATAACAAACCGGGCCATTGGATAAGGGAGACTTTTATGAAATGGATTCAAAACCTGCTTGGTTTCTTCTACGACATTCTTTTTGGCTGCCGCCATTGGAGTCAGACAAGGCCGTTCACCCTGGAGCAGCAAACCTATAAGGTTTGTCTGGACTGTGGCAAACAGATTTATTACTCACGGGAGCGGATGACGCCGCTGAGCGCGCGGGAAGTGCGCCGGATGAAGGCTGAAGCAGGCCTTCCAGTTACCGTGATTGCCACCTCGATGCACGCGGGCGACTTTCTCACCCAGCGCGCGAATAAGTCGAACGCAGCCGCTTAGGTATTTCGTTGTCCGGCCGAAAGGCTGAAGCTCCGTATCGTATGGCCGCAACGCGTGCAGCCTGGTACGGAGCTTTTCCATATCCGGGAGCAAACTGCGCATAACGACACTGCAACTGTTTCGTTTACAGAAGCAGTCATGGGCCTGCGGCCCCAAGGTGATAAAAAAACGCCCTCTGCACAGCAACTACTTTCCATGGAAGCGGTGCCCTCCCCTTTGTCATCCTGAGAGCCTGTGACTTTTTCGATCTTTTCGTGTTTTCTGCGTAGCTAACCGAATGCTTTTCACCCCCCACAAAGCCGTCATCCTGAGCGAACAGCGCCACGCGGATCTACCGCATAACAGACCGCCTATGGCGCGCAGTCGAAGAGCCTGTCCTGAGCGTAGCCGAAGGAACCCCGGCGATGCTTGTTGGCAGATGCTCTTCCGAGCTTTCCAGCCACAAACTACAGGCCAAATCAAGAAAGTCACAGCCTCTGAGCGAAGCGCCTGGCAGACCTATCGCATATCACAGGGTTTTATGGCGCGGAGTCGAAGGACCCCGGCGATGCTTGTTGGCAGATGCTCTTCGGAGCTTTCCGGCCACAAACTACAAGGGAAATTGAAAAAGTCACAGACTCCGAGCGCAGCCGAGGGATCTGCAGTTCTGCGGGCCTTTCCTGGAAATGTTCTTCGACAGAGCGCTTGAGGGTGCTGACCTCTCGCTCCACGGAAGAAGTAAATGAAATCTGCCATCGGGCGGATCCAGGTAACCGACAAATCCTGATCGCGGTTCCTGTGGTAGAACAAGTACTCCTATCATTCCCACCTTGTCGGTGTCACTTCCCGTTTCGGGTGATTAGTAGCCCAGGTTTCCTCAACTTGTATTTTCATGAAACTCCCTGCCCCTGCTGGCATATCCTTACTTCTGGCCGTGGCCTTTCGCGGTCCTATTCGTCTATCAAAGGGCCGGGAGTGTCGAGGCGATGCATGGAGCAGCAATGCGAAAATCCGCAAAGTATTCACAGTGGATTTACCTCGAGACGCAAGAAAATTGCCTGGCCTTCCGCAAAAGGAAACCACACCTCCCAGGTCTTTATGAGGCACGATAGAGCCGGTCTTAGGCTGTTGCCTCTCGCCGTCCCCTTTCTGCTTCTGTTGACCGCGGGTTGCGGAGCCATGAGTTCCCCGGTAGCCGCCAGCCCGGGCGGCACGGTGATTAACGCGGACAAAGCCACCATTGATACCACCACCACCGACCAGCTAAGCGCTAAGCTGGCTTCCGGTGCCTCCGCGAGCGTCAAGTGGAGCATCGCGGCGGGGCAAAACGATGCTTCCCTGGGTCAGGGAACCATCAGCGCAAATGGCCTCTATACGCCCCCACCCTTGCTTTCCCGGGACCAGGTACAGATTCAGGTCACCGCGACCTCACGCAGTGATCCGGCGGCCGCAGCCACTTACCTGCTGACCGTCACGCCGGGGTTTGTCCAGGTGCTAACCCCGGAAACCGCCAGCGTTGCGCCAGGAGGCACCGTTCAGGTCAAAGGCGAAATCGCTGAAGTCAATTCCGGGTCGATCCATTGGTCGCTGGCGCCCAGTGCGGGGGGGGACAGTGATCCGGGCGACAGCTACGGCAGCATCGGTGAAACCAGGTGCCATCACTCCGCTCGCACCTACACTTACTGCACCGCGACCTATACTGCCCCTCGGGCATTGCCCTCCGGCAGCCCCTCGATCCTCTTGGTGGGGCTGGCGGCCGGAAATCCTCACTCCGCCGCGGCCCTGCACATTCTGCTGAACGGGGCCGGGTTCAATAGCTCAGGCCTGCAGAACCAGGCAGCCCAGACTGGCTACGTGCAGATGGGCTCGTCAGGAGGCAATGCCAACGACTATGACTCCAAAAAGGAGATCGGCAAGGACGGCGGCACCCGGGAATATGTGAATGACTGTTGCGGGGGAACGCTGGGAGCGCTGGTCGCGGACCGGAACAACAATCTTTTCATTTTGAGCAACAACCATGTTCTGGCCGAATCAGACCAGGCGCGCACCGGTGATACCGTGGTGCAACCCGCGCTGGTCGATTTAAATTGCAATCCGCAAGCCGGTCGCACGGTAGGCTCCCTGCGCTACGTGGTTCCCATCCAAAGCACCCAAACCAATGTAGATGCCGCGCTGGCTGCGGCGACACCCGCAGTCGATGGAACCGGGGCGATCCTGCAGTTGGGGCCGTCGATCAATGGCGTGCTCACTCCCGCCGCGCCTGCCGCCGGGGCTGGAGAGGCACTGACCGCCGGCATGCTGAACCAGTTGCGCGTAGTCAAGAGCGGGCGGACTACAGGATTGACCTGTTCGACCGTGAACACGGTAGACCTGACCGTGCAAGTGGATTACTACTACGATTGCGCTGAAACCCAGCGCTATTACACCAAAACCTACGTCAATCAGATCGGCATGCCGGGGGCCAGCTTCGCGGATAGCGGGGACTCTGGAGCGTTGGTGCTCGACGCCAGCAACGCCCAGCCGCTCGGCCTGTTTTTTGCTAGCGGCGCCGATGACAGCAATCACGGCTTCAGCGTAGCCAATCCTATTCAGGATGTGCTCAGCGAACTGGGGCAGAAGAGCCAGGCAGACGGGCAGGAGTTCCAGATTGCGGGCGGGGCTCCGCATCCCATCACCTGCTCCAACTATGATGAGCACACTCCACCGGCAACTCGTAGTGTGAGCTCATTTCAGATGGCAGCGGCCAGATCCGCAGCCGAATCCGCAAACGCCCAGTTGCTCCGGCCGGATAACGGCATCCTGGGCACCGCTACGGGCAAGAGCCTCGACAGCCCGGGCGAAGCTGCCGTCATCGTCTATGTGGACAAGAACAAGCCCTGGGTCGCCGTTCCCAAAGTGATCAACGGCGTACGAACACTGGTCATCCCCACGGACGTGGCGAGCATGAACGCGGGCATCGCACCCACAACGCTGTCCCAGGTGGAAGGCATCCACCTCCCCGCCGACGTTCTGCGAGCCGCTACCGCGGTACAACGGCAATTTTCGCCGCAGTTGATGGCAGATCCGGCGTTCTTCGGCGTGGGCGTGACTCAGAGCTATGACAATCCTGCGGAGGCAGCACTGCTGGTGCTGGTGGATCTGGCGAAAACTCCGCGCTCGATGCCCGATCTCGCCGGCGGATTGCGGCTACGCTATATGCGGGTCAACCGCCTGCACGTGACGCGGTCAAAATTCGCCCCGGTGGATCAAGCACCACGCTGTGCTCTTCCCTCCTCGCGCCAAGCGGCCGTCAACCCTTAAGGAACTGCCACCAGGCACGGATTTACAGGCTGCGGAAAAACTCGGTTTTAGGGTAGGCCGGGGATTTATCCCCGCGCAAATGCAATGTAATCAACTTGGGCTTTAGCCCCTGGGGCATGCTTTCTTGCTCGATCCGGCTTTTTCCGCAGCCTCTTCAGCCGTGACGCACCAAGCTGTGCCTGAAGAGGGCGTAAAAGGCTTTGGAAAAAGTCTCCGCTTGGACGGAGTCGTCCCCTCAGGGGCTGGAGAGGGTGTGCGGAAACTGGGATTTAGGAATTTAGTCCCGAAGGGACGGCTGAAACTTAGCCCAGGACGCTCGTCCATAAGAGCTAACTCGTTTGGCATGTTTTCTTCAAAACTCCCACAAAATCGTCATCCTGAGAGCCTGTGACTTTTTCGATCTTTTCGTGTTTTCTGCGTAGCTAACCGAATGCTTTTCACCCCCCACAAAGCCGTCATCCTGAGCGAAGCGCCTCGCAGATCTACCGAATAACGAAAGGTTTATTGCGCGGAGTCGAAGGACCCCGAGGATGCTTATCTTGCCTATGCCGTTCCAAGCTTTTCAACCACCGAAGCCCGACACCAGGCGGACCCGCCACGGTCTTTCCCTGGGCTGAGAACAAGAACTGCTAGCATCTTGCCATTTCCACCTCATTCGCACCAATCAGTCCCGAGTTCAAAAACCTTGCACAGAACTGGGGATGGAAGACGATTACAGCGCATGAAAAGATGTACCCGTGACGATCAGGTGGGACCGCAGCAAGTTCCTTTACGCGGGCTTCGGTGGTTGAAAAGCTTGGAACGGCATAGGCAAGATAAGCATCCTCGGGGTCCTTCGACTCCGCGCTATCCAACGCGGTGTCACGCAATAAATCTGTGAAGCGCTCCGCTCAGAGGCTGTGACTTTTTTGATTTTTCGCGCCCTTGGAAGCACCTAACCTTTTTGTTTTCAGCGTCGATTTTTTCGCAAAACCAATAAAGTCACAGACTCTCAGGATGACGGCTTTGTGGGGGGGTCAAAGGCATCCGGTTAGCTAAGCAGAAAACACGAAAAGATCAAAAAAGTCACAGGCTCTCAGGATGACGATATCGTGGGAGCTTTAAAGAAAAACATTCCCAGCAAGCCAGCGCTTATGGGACTGCATCCTGGACTATTTTCAGTTCGCCCTGCCGAGCTTATGTGACCTGACCCAACTGAGACGTTCGTAACGTGACTCATGAATGCTCGGATGGCTCGCCAGGATCTGGCGTACTTTTTGAACCAGGTTCAGATCCGTATCAGGTACATGGTTTGGTTGAGAGCAGCTGAAGGAACCCTTGTACATGCTTATCCGCGACCATCTGCCCCAGCTTTCGCTCGGAGGCTGAGGATCCGGCGCTGAAGAAGAGAAGCCTGGTGGTTATGAGAGGGGCTACGAACTGGAAGGCCAGCGTACGCGCATCCAGCTTCCTGGGCACGTGACCTTCCTGCTGCCAGACCTCGAAGATCGCCTGCAGCACATCGAGCGCGCTCGAGACACCCTTCAGCAACTGTTGACGCTTACCCCCGCCCTCACCAAAGATGTCACGCAACAGGATGCTGGTCGATACACGCACCTTAGGGGAAGTCCAGGCCCGCATCGCTTGTTGAGCCAATTTGGCCAATTCAGCTTGGGGCCCTCCGGAAGCATCGATCTGCCTCACGTACACCGCCATAACATCCGGTCCGGCTTCGCGAAGAATGGCATCGTACGCCTCCTGTTTGCTTTTAAAGTGGGCGTAGAAGGCGCTCTCCCGCATATGCAACGAGCGCGCGATGGAGCGGATCGAGGCGCCGGCGTATCCTTTGGCCGCAAACTCCTTCCGGGCGGCATCAAGAAACCGCTTCCGGGCAGCGGAGGGCCGCTTCTGCGGACCTGTGTTGTCTTGTTTCACGAGTGCAACCCGTCTTGCCGCGCATACGCTTGCCACTCCGAAGGCCTGGAAATGGAACCGCGAAAGCCGACGTAACCGTCCGGGCGAACGATCAGTAGTTTGTTTTCTTTCCCCAGAAGGCGGTTCCCTTCTTCATCGAAGTCAGAAGTATTCAAAGCAATGATCCGCGCGTGCGCGAGACCTGACTCTACCTGTTGCACTTCCTGCCTGGAAGCGCCGAGCAAGAGCGCGAGATGTTTGCCATCGGTCCAGTCGTGCAAGAGACTCGAGGATTTTTCGGCGTTACGCACAGTGAGGTCCGGCATGCGGTCTCCAGCCCTGAGAGCCCCGTCCCCACCATGCTCCGCCACGACGGAAGACGACCGGTATTCGATCGCCGTCTCGGAGACAAATGCGGCGATGGCCTTCTGCGCGGAGTGCAGCCCGGAGATGATCGGAAACAGCACGTCGCGCACGCTGTCCAGCAATGGGTTCGAAGTAGTTGCCATCTTCAGCCCACGCTCGGTAAAGCGAAGAAGAGCCTTTCCGACTTCGCCGCGTTCTTCCTGGTAGCTATCCAGCAACCGATCATCGGCCCCCCGCGCCACCGCAGCGAGCTTCCAGGCAAGGTTGGCTGCGTCTTGTATACCGGTGTTCATTCCCTGACCGCCGACGGGTGAATGGATGTGGGATGCATCCCCGGCAAGGAATACATTCCCGGCACGATACTGCGCAGCCTGTCGGTCGTTGACCCGGAAGGGGGTCATCCATTCGGACGAGCGAATCCTGATTTGAATTCCTGCGTTGTCCACAGCCTTTTGAAAGTCCCGAATGGAGAGCTCACGCTGGCTGTCTTCACCCTGTTCGGAGTGAAGGGCAACAATCACGCGAGTGAATTTGTCAGGCAATCGGCCCATAAATACAACGTTGCCTTTATGAAGATGTATGGCTAACTCATCGGTTGGCGCATCCGGTCCCTCGACTTCCAGATCTCCCAGGAAGAACGACAGGCCGACTCCGCCGCCCTCGAAGGGGATACCGGCGCGCTCACGCACTGTACTATGGGCGCCATCGCATCCGACGATCCAGCGTGGCGAAATCCTCTCTTCGCTACCGTCGCCGTGGCGAAGCACCGCAGACACTGCGTTCTCCCCCTGGGTAAAGGACATCAGCTCAGTCTTGCGCTCGACATGTACACCAAGCGACTCCAACTTCGCATTGAGGATCGTCTCCGTTTCACTCTGAGGTAGGAAGAGAGCGTACGGATAGCGACTTGGAATCTGCTCGAGAGTAAAGGTCACAATGTTTTTCTTCTCGCTCCAGAACCTGACTTTGTTGAGCTTGCGGGCGCGTGCGACCGCCTCAGCGGCAAGCCCATACCTCTCCAGCTGCTCCAGCGTTCTTGCCTGCACAATGAGGGCTTGAGAATGGGCGGCCTGGTGATCTGATTTGTCGATGACGCGGACGTCGAAACCGAATCTCTTCAGTTCGATGGTCATGGTCATGCCGGTGGGCCCGGCGCCGACTACGAGGACCGAGGGGGAATTCATCACTTTTCTCCTATACGAACGTTCGTTCATTAAATTAGATGCCAACATAATACGCGAGATGCCTTTTCCTCGAAAAGTGGCCGCTTCCGGAGGCAAATTAGCACCGCGTTCAAACGAATGATGACCCTGTTGCCGGATAATGCTGGGGGGCGGGATTGCCAGGTCGCCGGGTTGGTTAAGCGTTGTGAAACGAACTTCTACCGGTAAGCCGCCGCCCACGACCACACCCGCATCAGAGCTAGGGACATGGCGGGTGAGTACGCTCAACCCTACCCTGGAGGTTCTATCCTATGCAGCGACGCAGCTTCCTCCGCGCAGCCGCCACAGCAGGCGCCGTCGCCTGGGTAACACCGGTGCACCAGATCTTGAGCGCTGTGGGTTCCACCCAGACATACCCAAACCAGGTGCCGTTTGTCTCCAATCCCTCGCTCGCTGGTTTGAACCCCGAAGATATCCAATCACTATTTGAAATCGGTCCTGCCTTCACCCCGCAGGATCAGGCGGCGACCTACCCCCAGAGTGTTGCATCCGGTGACCCGCAGTCTACCGGCATTGTGCTCTGGACTCGCGTCGCACCGACGGCGATGGGTGCACCTTCAGCCGGCAGCATCGCCTGGCAGATTGCTGCTGACGCCGGCTTTGCGTCGATCCTGGTGCAGGGTGTGGCGACCGTGGATCCGGCCTCAGATAACACGGTTAAGCTGCCGGTATCGAATCCTGTCCTGGCGCCCTATACCGTGTACTACTACCGCTTCATCTACAACCTGGTACCCAGCCGCACGGGCCGATTCAAGACGCTGCCGGCAGCCACGGCAGAACTTGCGCAGCTCAAGATCGGCTACGTCGTTTGCCAGGACTACAACAACGGCTACTACACAGCGCTCAACTACCTGGCGCAGGAAGATGTTGAATACGTAGTACACCTGGGCGATTACATCTACGAGACCGTAACTCAAACCAATGCGGTGCGCGCTGTCCCTCCGTTTGCGTCCGGGGGCGTGATTCCGCAAAATGTCGATGACTACCGCCATCTCTACCAGGTTTACCGCAGCGATCCCAACCAACAGGCGGTGCATGAAAATTTCGCCTATATCCAATTGTGGGACGATCACGAATTCGCGAACGATTGCCATCAGGATTTCCATCCCGACAACAACACGGCGCCGAACAGCGCAACCACTCCGCAACCCGCACTGCGGCAGGCCGCGAACCAGGCATGGAGTGAGTACGGGTTGGCCGATGTGGCGTTCGATCCAACCCAGACCTGGGAACAATCGATCCAGGTTTATCGCAAATTCAGCTTCGGCACACTGATGGACCTGGTGGTCACCGATGAACGTCTCTATCGCGACGGCCCGCCCTGCGGCAGCGATATTGTTGGGCAGCGTTATTTTTCGCTCGGCTGCGGAGAGATGGGCGACCGGAGCCGTACCATGCTCGGTCTCACCCAGCGGCAATGGTTTCTCGATCAGTTGACGGGCTCGACCGCTACCTGGAAGATCTGGGCCAACGAAGTGATGCTGATGCAGTTGAAGTTTACTCTGGTGTACATCGATCTGGATCAGTGGGATGGATATCAGCAAGAGCGCAACCTGATCTTCAACACCGTTCACAGTGCAGGGGTAAAGAATTTCATCGCGATCACCGGCGATTTGCATACGTTCCTGGCGGGGTATTTGAAACGGGATTTTGATAATCCCTTCGAGAGCCCGGTAGGGATTGAATTAATGGTTGGTTCCATCTCGTCGGCGAATCTTGAAGAGGACATTATCTCCACGGTGGAATTGCCCAGCGCCCCCATCCCGGCGAAGCAGATGGGCATCCCTCCCAATCTATTGGATCCAATCATTCGCGCCGCGAATCCGCACATCAAATACTGGGACTCGTCGACCCACGGCTACGCTGTACTCACGATCACGCCGACACTGCTTACGTGTGAGTTCAAGGCGGTGAGCACGGTACAGGAAACAACGGCCACGTTGGTACCGCTCAAGACTTTCACCGTGCCGGTGAATCAAGTGAAGTTGAACGTGGTTAACAGCTGATTGTGCACGAAAGCGTGTTGCAATTAGCTTTTTCGATCGGCTGATTTAGTCCCGAAGGGACGGATGAACTTAGCCCAGGACGCTAGTCCTGGGTTGATTTGAAGGACAACCCAGTCCCGCAGGGACGGCTGAAAATGGACCGCGACCAATCCTCTTCAGCCGTCCCTGCGGGACTCGATCATGTTTCATAATGTACCCAGGACTAGCGTCCTGGCTAAGTTCAGCCGTCCCTTCGGGACTAAATTCGCAGGGTGGCCCATTCAAGCCTTGTTTTGGCTTGAATGGGCAAGTAGCCGGCGCCATGCAATCAGTGAATGACTGCACTCCAAACATGGGTAGTCCGTTAACTTGGACAGCGAGTGAGCACGTAGCCCGAGGAAAGAAGCTGCAGAATCCCTGTTTCTTCCTGCCGCAAAACTAGCCCGAAATCCGTATCTATTTTTTGCTCAGACTTCAACTTCGCCTTCGAGGTAGAAAACGCAGGAACCTTCCAACTCGACGCGGTCCCCCTTCAACCGGCAGATGACCTCGCCGCCACGGCTGGAGGCCTGGAAGGCGCGGAAGGTTGTCTTGCCCAGCCGATTCGCCCAATAAGGCGCCAGCATGCAATGTGCCGAGCCGGTAACGGGATCTTCGGGTATTCCCTTGGCGGGGGCGAAGTAGCGGCTGAGGAAATCGAAATGTCCGTCTCCGGAGGCGGTTACGATCACACCGGGGCGATCTAGACCGGGCAATCGGCACTAATGTCCGGAGCCAGTTCACGCAAGATCTGCGGGCTCTCAAACAGCGCCAGGTAATTGAAGGAATTTGCGAAAGACTTCGGCCGGAACGGCGCCCAACGCTTCGACTAGCCCGGGCGGTGGCGTGATCCGCTCGGAGGGACGTGCCGGGAAATCCATCACGTAACCCGTTCCCACCCGATTTACGGTGAGCGGCCCGCTGGCAGAATGGAAGACCACATGAGTCCGTCCAGGCTCGAGCCGTTCCATCACCACCGCGGCGCTGGCCAAGGTAGCGTGGCCGCAAAGCGGTACCTCGGTCGTGGGCGTGAACCAGCGCAGTTGATAGTCGCCGTCGTCGAGGTGGAGAAATGCGGTCTCGGCCAGGTTGTTCTCGGCAGCAATGGCCTGCAAGGTCGCATCCGCCAGGAAGCCGTCCATAGGCATCACCGCGGCGGGATTGCCTGTGAATCGGCGGGTAGTGAAGGCGTCAACCTGGAATATTGGTGTGCGCATGGGGAACCTCGTTGCCTTGAATTTTAAATTGACTCAGCCCAACCCACTCGGCACTCCCGTGCGGCTACGGATTGTGCCGTCCCCGTTCGGCAAGCTCAGGGCAGGCTCTGCGGGGCTCGATTTATTGTCACCTTTCCCGGCTCACTGGTGTCACACTTTCGGAAGGGCGAGATGCTGTTCGTTGAGGCGCAGATCATTATGGAAGAAGTTGAGAATAACGGCAGCCCCAAGGCTTCGCAAGACCAGCCTGCTGCGCAGGCGGAGACCTCGGACGCTGTCCCGTCATCGGAGCCCAGCGCGGCAGAAACGGTGAAGCCGACCGATAATCCGGTCGAAAATCAGACAGTTGAGGTAGCCGCAGGATCGCCTATCCCCATCGCGCCGGTAGAAACACCGAAGCCGCCGGTTTCGGCGCGTATTCGCCTGGACAAAAAACATCCGCTCGCGATCCGCTGGATGCATTGGGTCAATTTTCCGGTGCTCTTCACCATGATCTGGAGCGGCCTGCTCATCTATTGGAACGATTCGGACAATGCCTACAAACACCCGCATGCGGTTTATCGGTTTGGCGTGGGGCCCTTCACGCTGGTCCGTTTTTTCCCCCACTGGTTCTGGAAGGCAATGGATGCTCCCTACCATGTGACGCAGGGTCTGGGATACCACTTCTTCTTTATGTGGATCTTTGCCATCAACGGCATCCTTTATGTTCTTTTCACCATCCTGTCGGGTGAATGGCGCTTTGTCGTTCCGGATCGAAAGAGCCTGATAGAAGCGATCCAGGTGACACTGAAGGACCTGCACCTGAGCAAATACCTTCCGCCACAGACCAAATACAACGGCGCACAAAAAATTGCGTACACTTCTGTAATTTTGATGGGCGCCGGGAGTCTCATTACCGGGTTGAGTATCTACAAACCGACCCAGGCCCATTGGCTGACGACTTTATTGGGCGGTTACGAAATGGCGCGGTGGGAGCATTTCCTGCTCACTATGGGATTCTGCGGATTCTTCGTGGTTCACGTCACCCAGGTGGCGCTGGCGGGCTGGAACAACTTCCGCAGCATGGTAAGCGGCCTGGAAGTGAAATCGATCCAGGAACCGTCCCTCGAGGCCGAAAGAAAGAGTTGGGGATGAGCGATCTCGACGACAAGCGGATGGAGGAAGCAGAGCAGCAAGCGGCGGACGAGGCCGTACTGGGAGAAAGCCGCAAGCACACCCGGCGCAGCTTTGCCATCGCCGCTGCCGCTGCGGCCGCAGGCTGGGGGGTGTACGAGTGGATTGATCACAGCCAACGGCTAAGCATGCAGCCCACACCGTTGCGCAGAGCCTTTCAAGCCAACGCCAGGCTCTCGCGCACTATTTTCGACGACCGCGCACTGGCGCCGACGTACCCACTAAAGCGAGCTGAGGATCTGCGCGTCAACGGCGTCTATGGCCTGAAACAGGCATTGGTCCCGGAGAGTTGGCGCCTGCAGTTGACGGGAGCGGCAAATGCCAAAAACTATCCTCAATATGCGGCGGACGTGACCGCCTGGGAATATCGATACGCAGACGTGAAGACAAACGAAGACCAGGGCCACGATACCAAGGTCGCGCCCAGCGCAGACACGGCGGAGAAGATGGCGCCGGAATCCATGGTTGCCGGGGAAAAGATCCGCCAGGAGCGCGCCGGACGCATGCCGAGAGGGGTGGAAGAGGCGGGCAAGAGCAGATCGACCCTCGACCCCGGCACACCCGGCCTGCTGCTGACCATGGACGATATTTTGAAGCTGCCCAAGCATGACCTGGTCACGCAATTCAAATGCATCGAGGGGTGGAGCCAGATTGTGCATTGGAGCGGGGTGCGGATGGCAGATTTTATTGCCGCCTATCCGCCGGAAAGAACAGCCGGCGGCCGGCGGCCGCGCTATGTGTACATGGAGACGCCGAACGGCGACTACTATGTCGGTTACGATATGCACGTCTGCCTGCATCCGCAAACGCTGCTGGTGACGGAGATGAGCGGCAGCCCGCTAACGCAATATCATGGCGCCCCGCTACGGCTGCATGCGCCGACCAAGTACGGCTACAAGCAAATCAAGCGTATCGGGCTCATTGCCTACACCGACCAGCAACCCGACGATTACTGGACCAAGCTCGGATACGACTGGTATGCGGGTCTCTGACGTTGGCTGTGCCAGCCCCGGACTTTCAGTCCGGGGACAAGCCCTGGACTTCAGTCCAGGGTCAAACCCGCGTGAACGCTGCTAGATAGATTCAGGGCTTTAGCCCTGGTGGCGGGGCGTCCAATTCCATTCCAAGCGATGCTGATGACCACGCAAAGAGCTCCGGTCTCTCGCTCAAGCCCGCTTTGACCGGATTCTCCCAAATGTAAGTGCGATGATGTTGGTAGTCCTCTGCGTCGCGAATGCGGTGATTCACGAAACTGGCTTGCCATATTTCAAATGCAAAATGTATTTCCCGCTTCGCGCGATACGAGAAACCGCCTTTGATCAACTGCAGTGGCTTTTCCAGCGGGACTTCCGCTGCAGGGGTCAGCAGCAAATGAAAGTGATTGGGCATAATTACCACCTCATGCAGCAGAAACCGCTTCTTTCGACGATTCTCTGCCAGAACATCCACTAGCAGTTGAGCCATGCGATCGGATTGGAGAAGCGCACGGCGTCCGACGGTCGTCGAGGTCACGAAGAACGTACGCGTTGATTGGGGAGCTTGGGGCATTTTCACCAGGGCTAAAGCCCGGTCGTTGCAAGATAAAGCGTTCTCGCGGGTTTGAAAACCCGCTTCCCCGGACTGAAAGTCCGGGGCTACACCGTTTACGCAGTCTTTGATCCTTTTTCACACCAGACGGCGAGCAACATCACGCTTTCGCGAGGGCTTCGAGCACCATACCGGCTGCCTGCGAAACACTTCCCGCACCCAATGTGACGATGACGTCGCCATCTTCGGCTTGGGCTACGGTGCGGTTTACGGCTTCTTCAAACGACACAGCGTACTGGACTTCTTTACGGCCAACGGCATGGACAAGCGCTCGCGAATCGACGCCTGCAATCGGGTCTTCGCTGGCGGCATAGATATCCAACACCTGTACGGTATCGGCATCGTTAAACGCGGTGGCAAATTCGGCCATCAGGTCCCGGGTGCGGGTGTAACGATGTGGCTGGAAGATCACGTGGACGCGATGATACCCGGACTCCCGCGCGGCGCTCAGGGTGGCGCGAATTTCGGTTGGGTGATGGCCGTAGTCGTCGACCACGTTCACACCGTGGACGCAGCCCTTCAACTGAAAGCGGCGATCCACTCCGCGAAAGTCGCGGAGCGCGTGCGCAATGTGTTCGCACGACACCTCGAGCTGTGAGCCAATCGCCACCGCAGCGGTGGCATTGAGGACGTTGTGACGGCCGGGGACGTTTAGGGAAAAGGGTCCGAGCACCAGGCCGCCGGCAGCCACCTCAAAGCGGGAGCGTACTCCCTCGGCAGGAGGAAGCATGCGCAGCACATAATCCGCCAGCGAAGACATGCCGTAGGTAAACACCCGCCGCTGGACCCGGGGCAACAACGCCGCAAGCTGAGGATTGTCGATGCACGCCGTGCACGCGCCGTAAAACGGAACCCGCTCCATGAACTCGAGGAACGCTGCTTCCACGTCTTCCATGTCGCGGTAGCAATCCATGTGCTCGCGATCGAGATTGGTAACTACGGAAAGAATCGGTGAGAGTTTCAGAAAAGATCGGTCGCTTTCGTCGGCCTCGGCCACCAGGTATTGCGATTTGCCCAGGCGCGCGTTCGAACCCATGGCATCCACCCGGCCCCCGACCACTACGGTTGGGTCGAGGCCGCCGGCGGCCAGGACGGTGGCAATCATAGATGTGGTGGTGGTTTTGCCGTGCATGCCGGCAACGGCGATGCCATATTTGAGCCGCATCAGCTCTGCCAGCATCTCCGCCCGCTGGATGACCGGAATCTTGCGTTGACGCGCCTCCACCACTTCAGGGTTCTGCTCGTTGACCGCGGAACTGGTGACCACGACTCCGGAACCTACAACGTTAGCGGCAGCGTGCCCCTGAAAGATGGTCGCGCCCAGGCCCATTAGGCGGTCAGTAATGCTGGATTGGCGGAGGTCCGAGCCGGAGACGGCATAACCCAGGGTCAGCAGAATCTCGGCTATGCCGCTCATTCCGATGCCGCCAATCCCAATAAAATGAACGCGTTGCGCTTTCGCAAACATGGCTGGGGGAAGCAGGGTGGTGAGAGTCACTCCCCCCTACTGTAACAGCCGGTCGGTTCTGCTTCCCCTTATATAGGATGGGCATCTAATATGTAGGCAATAAAGAGCTGAAAAGGCAATTCGCTTGCCAGTTCGACTCAAAAGAGCGCAACTTTTATCAAGAAGTCTTGTTTTATGTAGTAGGCACCCGAAGTTAACCAGGAGTGCTTAAAGTATCGCCAAAGCGGTTGGTTACGCAATGCATGATGCCTTGGCGCGGAGGTCCAAAATGAAGGTTCTCAGATATTTCCTGCTGCTCGGCGCGCTGATCGTTCCTGCAGCGTTCATGTCTACTCCGGCAAGTGCCCAGGTAGGTGTAGGTATCGGGGTGGGCGATGGCGGTGGATACGGTGATTACGGCTACGGTTACCCCGCCCCTGTCTGCTCGTGGGGGTACTACAACTATTATCCTTACGCATGCGCGCCCTACGGCTACTACGGGCCGAGCTGGTTTGTCGGTGGTCTCTTCATCGGAGCCGGCCCCTGGTACCACGGGTATTGGGGTCGCGGCGGATACTACGGTCGCGGCGGATACTACGGTCGCGGCGGCTACTATGGCCGCGGTGGCTACTACGGTCGATCCGGCTACGGCTACGGTCGGGGCGGAGTTGGCTACGCGCGGACGGGCGGAACCTTTAATCGCGGCGGTGCCGGCTATGCAGGTGGTGGACACGCCTTCGCAGGTGGGGCATCGAGTGGGTTCCACGGCGGTGGCAACGTAAGCGGCGGCTTCCACGGTGGAAGCATGGGCGGTGGCGGCGGCTTCCACGGAGGTGGTGGTGGTGGTGGCGGATTCCACGGCGGCGGCGGCGGTGGACACGGTGGTGGTGGTGGTGGACATCGGTAACGGCTGAGAAAGATACTCGGGAAACGGCTGGCGCAATCGCCAGCCGTTTTCTTTTGAGGGTTTGTTTTCGGGCAATTGGTAGTTGTGTGCTTTGAGTGATCAGCCGTCCCTGCGGGGACTGGATCATGCTTCCAAATCCTGGGCACTCACCGCTGGGTGGCCCATTCAAGCCCTGTTTTGGCTTGAGTGGGCACGTAGCCAATCCGGGTCCAGGCAATCAGTGTTAGTCCGCTAATTTGGACAGATCTAAACTCAGGCGGCCCTGCGGGACTGAGTTTCAGGAGGCAAGGGCGGCGACCATCTCGGCGATTCTTGCGGCGGCCTGGGGATGGGCAAAGGTGCGGGCGCTGGTTGCCATTTCATGCAGCCTGTCCGGATTGCCCAGCAGCCCGGTGAGCCGATCCAGCAAGGCAGTACCCGTCATCTCCTGCTCCAACAGCATCGCGGCGGCCCCTCCTTCAACCAAAACTTCAGCATTCTTTCTCTGGTGGTCATCGGCGGCTTGGGGAAAGGGCACGAGCAGCGAAGGCTTGCCGCTGGCTGCGAGCTCCGCGACCGTACTGGCTCCGCTGCGGGCGAGAATCAGATCCGATGACGCAAACTGCTTCGGCATGTCCTCGAGGAAGGCCTGTACTCGCCAACGGTCAGCGGATGCACCACTCGCCGTGTAGGCCGCTTCAGTGGTTTCGGCGTGCCGGGCTCCGGCCTGATGCAGGATGGTCAGGCTGGGGACAACGTCCAGCAGCTCCCTGGCGATCTCCGGCATTTTCTGGTTCAACGCTCGGGCACCCTGACTACCCCCCATGACGAGCAGGCGGGGCGCGCTTTCCGGCGGCCGGGGCGGGAGCGCGAAGAACTCGGCGCGCACAGGGATTCCGGTGAGTTCGGCATTACGGAAGTAAGACAGGGTCGGGGCAAAATTAACTGCGGCTGCACTGACCCGCTTGCCGATGAACCGGTTGGCGAGACCGGGCACGGCGTTCGGTTCAAAGGCAAGAGTCGGCAGGCGTCGCAGCAGCGCTGCCAACATAGCCGGCCCCGACGCGTAACCGCCGACACCCACCACTACCTGCGGCCGCCAACGGCGCAAAAGATTGAGGCAATGGAAGATGCCCAGCGGCAGCGCCACCACGGTCTTGAGTTGTGTAGCCAGGCTGACGCGGTTGAGCTGGCCGACATCAATGAGCTCGAGAGCGTAGCCGGCCTGCGGGACCAGGCGCGTTTCCATTCCCTTTGCGGTGCCGATGAAACAAACTTCTGCCGCGTAGGCGGACTTGAGTGCGCCGGCAATCGCGAGCGCGGGAATAACATGGCCGCCGGTGCCGCCGCCGGCAATCATCACCCGCATAGCCGTCAGTCGATCTCCCGGGTGAGACTCAATAACACACCGATGCTCGCCAGGGTGATGAACAGGGACGTACCGCCTGAAGAAATAAACGGCAGCGTAATACCCTTGGTCGGGACCAGCGCGAGCACCACGCTGATGTTGAAAAAAGCCTGGATGAGGATGGTTGCGGTGATGCCAAAAGCAAGAAAGCGCGCAAACACATCCTTCGACAGGCTCGCCGCTCGCAGCCCGCGAAACCCAAGCGCAACAAACAGGGCGATGATCGCCAACGCACCAATCAGTCCGAGCTCCTCGGCGATGTTGGCAAAAATGAAGTCGGTATGCGGCTGGGGCAAATAAAAGAGCTTTTGCCGGCCTTCCATGAAGCCGAGCCCACGGATCCCACCGGTGCCCACTGCGATTAACGACTGGATGGTATGGAAACCGGAGCCCTGCGGATCTGTCTCCGGGTTAAGAAAGGCCAGCATGCGCGCCCTCCGCCAGGGCACGCGGAAGAGCTGGTAGTAAAGCACCGGGGCGGCGACGAGGATGGCGTAGCCGAAGTATTTCGTTTCTGCGCCAGCCAGGTAGAACATGAGCGCCGTCACCGCGGCGCAGACCAGCGCGGTGCCCAGGTCAGGCTCTTTGACGATAAGCACCAGAAATACCAGGCTGGGTAAGGCCGCAGGCACCAGGGTGTTACGCCAGTCGCGAATGGAATGCAGCTTGTCCTGCAAAAACCAGGCCAGAAACAGCACCAGCACGGGCTTGGCAATCTCCGATGGCTGAAAGGAGAAGAAGCCGGCGAAGCGGATCCAACGATGGGTGTTATGCGAATCACGCAGAAGAAACACACCGAGCAACAACAGAGTGGTCACGGCAACCGCTGGAAAGACTACGATGGGGCGGTTGAACCGGCGGTAATCGATGCGCATGACCACGATCATGGCGATCAAGCCGAGGACTGCCGCGCTGCCTGGGACCGCACAAATGTATATGGCGAACCGTACCGGTCCTGGGCCATCACGGCCGAGGCACTGAAGACCATCAACAAACCGATGAAGACCAGCAGAACGGTGACGCCGAAGAGCCATTTGTCGACCCCTACGCGCTTTGCCATACGCCTGCTCCTTCGTTTGCTCCACGACGAGCCATCACGGTCTGTTTGAAGACCCGACCCCGCTCTTCGTAATTTTCAAACTGGTCGAAACTGGAGCAGGCGGGGGCCAGCAGGACCACATCACCAGCCACTGCCTGAGCAGCCGCCTGGTCGACTGCCGCCTCGAGCGTACCCGCGTGAATCACGGTGGTCACTCCGGCGATCTGGCCTTCGATCTTTTCCGCTGCCGTGCCGATGGTGTAAACCGCTTTAACCCGTGCCCGGAGTAAAGCATTCAACTGCGTGTAATCGGAGTTCTTGTCTTTGCCCCCAAGGATGAGGTGAATATTTCCCGGGAAGGAGGCGATCGCCTTAGCCGTGGCGTCCACGTTGGTGGCCTTGGAATCGTTGTAGTAGTCGACACCGTGGATGGAGGCCACGAACTCGAGCCGATGCTCGACGGCCTGGAAAGACGCGACCGTACGGGCAACGATCTCGGCGGGTATGTTCACCACGCAGGCCGCGCAAACCGCAGCGAGTACATTTTCGATATTGTGCTCGCCTTTGAGCGGGATCTCGGCGAGAGGCAGCACCGGTACCGGCTTGCCCTGCTCCGATGCGCGAAACATCACCGTGCCATCCATGAGGAAGGTGCCGCGGCGGACAATTTTGCTGCGGCTGAACCATAAGACCTGGATCTGGCGCGGCTCGCTGCCTGCTGGGCTACCGGGTCATCGCCGTTGAGGATCAGATAATCTTGCGGGGTCTGGTTCTCGAATATTTTTTCTTTCATGGCCACGTAGTTTTCGAACGTGCCATGCCGGTCGAGATGGTCGGGGGTGATGTTCAGAATCACAGCGACCCGGGGATGAAAGCTCTCCGTGGTCTCGAGTTGAAAGCTGGAAACCTCCAGTACCGACCATGCACCAGCCGCACTCTGATCGACCACTTCAATGACTGGTAAGCCGATATTCCCGGCGACGACCGTTTTCAGGCCGCCGGCCAAGAAGATCTCGCCGCACAGGGTGGTGGTCGTGGTCTTTCCGTTGGAACCGGTGATGGCCAGCACATCGCCCTCAAGAAAACGGGCCGCCAGTTCCAACTCGCCGATGATGGGCAAGCCCAGGGCTCGCACCTGAACCAGTTCCGGCGTCGACAAGGGCACTCCGGGAGAAACCACAATGAGGTCCTGGCGGCGAAAGGTCAGCAGCCCATGGCCGCCGGCTTCGACCGAGATCCCCGCCTCCATCAATGAAGGGATTTCCTTGCTCAGCGCCTGTGCGCTACGCAAATCAGAGACGGTGACCTGGGCGCCGCGCCGGCGCAGAAAGAGCGCCGCAGCCAGGCCCGACTTGCCGAGGCCAACGACGAGTACCTTTTTGCCTTTCAATTCCATGCAACGGTCCATGTTCAACGTAGTTTCAGGGTAGTGAGCGCGAACAGCGCAAACACCAGCGCGCCGATCCAAAAACGCACAATTACTTTGGACTCCGACCAGCCCATCAACTCAAAGTGATGATGGAGCGGCGCCATTTTAAAGATACGCTTCTTGCGTAGTTTATAGCTGCCTACCTGCAGTATGACGCTGATTGCCTCGAGGACAAAAATGCCTCCGATAAACGGCAGCAGCAACTCCTGCTTGATGACCACGGCAACGGTGCCGATAGCGCCACCCAGCGCCAGCGAGCCCACATCGCCCATGAAAACTTCAGCCGGATGCGCGTTATACCAGAGGAAGCCGATGCTGGCGCCCACCATGGCTCCGCAGAAGACCGTGACTTCGCTGACCATGGGCATGCGCTGCAACTCGAGGTAATCGGAAAAGACAGCATTTCCGCTGACGTAGGTAAGCACGGTGAGCGCCGCCGCGGCGATGATGGTGCAGCCGATGGCTAGCCCATCCAATCCATCGGTGAGGTTCACTGCGTTGCTCGATCCGACGATAATCAGGGTGACGAAGATGACGAAGGGCAGGAAGGCGAGGACGTACAGATGAGGAATCGCCCCCAACATGTGTATCGACAGGTCGGGGCGAAAACGCTTGAGAAACGGAACCATCAGATGGGTGGAATAGATGCCTTCATTCCGCATTGCCAGCAGTACCAGTGCAATCACCACTGCGGTGAAAACCTGCAGGCCCATTTTTTGTTTCGTGGTTAGACCAAGATTCCGCCGGTGGATGACCTTGATGTAGTCATCGACAAAGCCGATGGCGCCGAAGACCAGGGTGGAACCCATCACCAGCCAGACGAAGAGATTGGAAAGATCGCTCCACAGCAGCGTGGGCAGCAGGATGGCGATACAGATGAGTACGCCACCCATGGTTGGGGTGCCGGCCTTCTTCTGGTGGTCCTTCGGACCATCTTCGCGGATGTACTGGCCGATTTGAAACTCGCGCAGCTTCTCAATCACGAACGGCCCGATGAGCAGGGCAATCAGCATAGCGGTAAGGCTGGCGAAAGCGGTGCGAAACGTCAGATACCGGAAGATGCGGAAGGGTCTGAAGTAGGGAAAAAGTTTTTGATAAAGGAGCCAGTAAAGCAAACTTCCTCCGCCACCCGAACAAAAAATTCCACGTGGTTATCTTACAGGCCTTCACGTGCATGTCTGTGTTGCATTTCGGCGCGAACCACAGCGGCAACTAGGGTAGAGGCATGGATGAACCTTAATCTTCCTCGTCGCATCCGAAATGATTGATTGAACAGTCGTGGTATCCCACATCTCGCGAAAAACGAGCGAGATACCCCGAATTTCCTACACGCGGCGTTGGACGCGACCGCGCGTGCGCCTTTCTTTAAGGAACGGAGCATGAAGTTTCTACATTTCGGAGGTTGCGATTGGCCGGCGGAAGACATTTTTTGCCGTATTTAGATCAACGAACCGCCTAAGCTGTGCCAGCCCCGGACTTTCAGTCCGGGGAAGCGGGTTTTCAA
Source organism: uncultured Acidobacteriaceae bacterium (assembly GCA_963838445.1). Lineage (GTDB taxonomy): Bacteria > Acidobacteriota > Terriglobia > Terriglobales > Acidobacteriaceae > PALSA-350. The sequence goes on along the minus strand of CAWIRT010000046.1, from coordinate 7,229 downwards.
ACCCGCGCAACACTCCGATATAGAGATTCAGGCTTTAGCCCTGGTGGCGGGGCGTCCCATTCCATTCCCAGAGCCGCCGATGACCACGCAAACAGCTCCGGTCTCTAAGTGAAGCCCGCTTTGACCGGATTCTCCCAAATGTAAGCGCGGTGGTGTTTAGTCCTCTGTGTCGCGAATGCGGTGATTTACGAAACTGGCTTGCCATATTTCAAAAGCAAAATGAATTTCCCGCTTCGCGCGATACGAGAAACCGCCGTTGATCAGCTGCAACGCCCATTCCAGCGGGACTTCCGCTGCAGGGGTCAGCAGCAGATGGAAGTGATTGGGCATGATTACAAATTCATGCAGCAGAAACCGCCTCTTTTGACGATTCTCCGACAGAACATCCACGAGAAGCTGAGCCATGCGATCGGATTGGAGAAGCGCGCGGCGTCCCATGGTCGTCGAGGTCACGAAGAACGCACGGGTTGATTGGGGGAGCTTGGAGCATTTTCACCAGGGCTAAAGCCCGGTCGTTGCACGATAAAGCGTTCTCGCGGGTTTGAAAACCCGCTTCCCCGGACTGAAGTCCGGGGCTGGCACAACTGGCACGGATCATACTGTAGCCTGTCACAAACTACGGTGCCTAGCTGGGTCCGCTGCCTGCTATGCCTGCAGAACACGCAGTGCTTGCTCCAGACCAACACCGCGGGAGGCTTTGAGCAAGACTGCGTCGCCTGGTCTCAGCTCGGCTTTCAGCCACTCGCCGGCCTCAAACGGTGAAGCGAGAAAGATGGCCAGGGCTCCGGCCTCGCGCGCGGCTTCCACGATGTGTTGGGCGCTTCCCCGCACCCCTACGACGAGGTCGATGCTGCTTTCGGCAGCGACTCTACCGCACTCACGATGCAGTGCGACTGACCCCGGACCCAGTTCTAACATTTCGCCCGCGATCAGGATTCGTCGTTTGGCAGGCATGGCGGCAAGGGTTGCGATCATGGACTTGAGCGCTTCCGGATTTGAGTTGTAGCAGTCGTTGATGACCGTAGCCTCTCCTATGCGCAGCACCTCGCCACGCTTATCAGGGGGACGCAGCCGGCCGGCGGCGATGGCGCAATCGGCGAGAGGAATGCCCGCCTCTAAACCCGCCGCGATGGCCGCCATCACGTTCCAAATGTTGTGCCGGCCAAGCAACGCCAGGGTCACCGTTGCCTGCTCTTCGCCTGCCGTCACCTGAAACCGCATACCCTCGGTGCCAAGCTCCTCGATGTTGGCGGCGCGTGGATCCGCACATGGACCCATACCGAAATAGATGGAACGCCCATGAAAGTCGCGCCCGAATTGTCCCACGTAGGGATCGTCGCAATTGAGGATGGCGACGCCGGAAGCGGGCAGGCTTTGCACCAGCTCATATTTGGCGCGTGCAATGCCCGCCACACTGTCGGGAAAATTCTGAGCGTGCGCACTCCCGACGTTGGTGACGATCCCCCAATCGGGGTGTGCAATCCGTGCCAGGTCCGCTATTTCACCAATGTGCGACATGCCCATCTCAAGCACGGCAATCTCATGCTCCGGCTCAAGTTTTAGCAGTTGCAAGGGCATGCCGAATTCATTGTTCAAATTTCCCTGCGACTTGAGAACACTGAAGCGCGAGGACAGAACTTCCGCCACCGCCTCTTTGGTAGTGGTTTTGCCGGCGCTGCCGGTTATCCCGATTACGCGCCTGTTCCAGTGCCTGCGGACCGCGGTAGCCAATGTCTGCAGCGCGATCAGAGGATCATCGACGATCAGCAGTGTGTGGGCATGCGCCAGGTCGAGAAGATCGATTACCTTGCTGCGCGCGACCACCGCAGCCCGAGCGCCCCGCGCCAACGCGGTAGCGACAAAGTCATGAGCATCGAAGCGCTCACCGCGGATGGCGAAAAACAAGTCCCCCGGGGCAAGCGTGCGGGTGTCGATGGAGTATCCGGTTGCAGGCAGCTCCGGGGGGTCGCCCTCGCGCGGCCTGAGATCGGCTCCGATCCAACCCGCGATATCTTGTAGTTGCAGCTTCATTGGTTTCGTTCCCTGGCTCGCAAAACCTGCCGTGCTATGGCCACATCATCGAACGGTATCACCCGGCCGCCAATGGTCTGGGTTTTTTCGTGTCCTTTGCCCGCCAGAAGCACCAGATCACCCCGCCGCGCCTGGGCGATCGCCAACTCGATGGCGTGATGACGATCTGGGTCGACGATGACGGGAGCCGGAGTGTCGCGCAGTCCCGGGAGCACCTGGTCGATGATGGCCACGGGATCCTCTCCCCGCGGATTATCAGAGGTGAGGACCACCACGTCACTGCCCGCGCCAGCCGCGCGGCCCATCAGCGGACGTTTGCTACGATCACGATCGCCGCCGCAGCCGAACATGGTGATCACCCGGCCGCCTCGCTGGCTCACGAACTCGCGGGCCACAGCGATGATGTTGCGCAAAGCGTCGTCGGTGTGGGCATAGTCGACGACCACCGCAAAATCCTGCCCGCAATCGACGGATTGAAATCGACCCGGCACAAATTCGAGGGAGGATGCGCCTTGGCGGACCTCTTCCAGCGAAAGGCCGCGAGCCAATGCGGCGGCGCCCGCCGCCAGCAGGTTATAGACATTTACGCCTCCGGTGAGGCGGGTGGCAATCGGTACTTCTCCCTGGGGCGTGACCATGGCGAAGCGCATGCCCGAAGGCTCCATCTGCAGCCGCTCGGCGCGGAAGTCTCCTTGACCCAGTCCATAGGTATAAATCAGCGGGCTGCGCGCGTGGGTTTTCAAAGTGGCCCCGTAGGCATCGTCCTGGTTGAGAATCGCGACCCGCGGGGGAGTGCCCGCGGAGCCATCGAACAGCTTTAGCTTGGCGGCAAAGTAGTTTTCCATGCTGCCGTGGTAATCGAGATGGTCGCGGGTGAGGTTGGTAAAGATGGCGACGTCAAAGTGCAGGCCGGAAATTCTTTCCTGGTCGAGAGCATGCGAGGAAACCTCCATGACCGCCTCGGTCGCGCCGCCGTCCACACCTTCGCGAAACAGCTCCAGCAGGTCACGCGACTCTGGTGTGGTGTGGGGGGCAGGAAAGATTCTACCGGCGGCGTGGTATTCAATGGTGCCGGCGAGGACAGTTTTGCGCCCGCAATGACGCAGCATCGCTTCGAGCAGAAATGCCGTCGTCGTCTTCCCGTTGGTTCCAGTGACACCGCTGAGTTTGAGCTGCGCTTCAGGATGGGCGAAGAAATTGGCGGCGATGGCTGCGAGTGCGCGCCGGCCATGTGCCACTTCGATCACCGCGACATCGGGATGCGCCACGGCAGCAGCGAACCCGGCGGCAGAATCAGTGACGATGGCGCGCGTACCCTGAGCGACTGCCTGCGGAATATAGTGGCTGCCGTCCGTCGTGCCACCACGAAAGGCAACAAAGAGCGAGCCTTCGCGGACTCGCCGCGAGTCATACTCGACGCCCATCACGGCAGGGTTGGGCCCGACGCGCCGTAAAATGTCGACGCCGCGCAAGATGCGATCGAGATCCAAGGGGGCGCTCACGCTCAGCTGTTGCTCTTGCGCTTAGAAAAGCGAAGCGCCGTAAGCTTGGCCGACACCGACGCTACCTTGGTGTCGATGAACCCGTGACTGCGAAGAAGGTCCCGCAAATCTGATTCTTTGACCTCACTGCCCGCCCCTTTGGGGTAGACAATCCATAAAGGCCCAGTGTAGGTCTCACCTCCAAGATATTGATGTACTTCGGATTGCGAATTGACACAGAGCAAAACCAAATCTACTTTTTTCGTCTTCGCAGGGCTGGCCTCAGCGAGTGCTGCTTTTAACTCTTCGCTTTGGAGGTCGCCTCTGACTGAAATGTTTGTGGCTCGCGAGATTCCCAATTTACTGGCAAGACTGGGAGGAGGAGTCTGGATGGCTTTGGCCCATCGCTGGGCTGCCTCCGGACCCAGACGCAGTTCCACCTGATCCAGCCCAACGTTGAAAAGGAGATTGCTTCCACGGACAGCGACGCCGGCCATCGCGGCCAACGGAACACGCCGTCGCATCCCATGGCGGAAGATGAGCTCGCGCCCTTCCAGGAGCACCTTACAATCACCTTCCTCCGCGCCCCACTTGCAATGGCATGTGGCTTCTCGTCCCATGTGTGACAGTCTAAGGGAAGAACGGTCTGGTGGCCTGCCTGAACCACGTTTCGAAACCGTAACGTGGGGGCCGCGTCTCAACGGCGCTACTCGTGGTGGCGCTGCCACAAACTATCAGCGAGTGAAGCGGACCACGATCTCGGTACCCGGGGGCACCATGCTGCCAGGCGCGGGAACCTGCTCCCGGGCGATGCCGCTGCCCACAATCTGTATCGCCAGGCCCGCTGTTCCGGCCGCCTCGACGGCCACCCGCAGCGGTTCGCCCAGGAAAGATGGCACCCCGACACGATTAGCCGCATTGACGATGACGCCATGGCCGCCAACATGCGGCTCGTGCGCCGCCTCTGCGAAAGCAGGTGTCTCCTCTTTGGTCTCTACCGGGTGCACTGGTATATCGTGCGCAGGCAATAAAGCGGGCGCCGGCAATGCAATGCGGGGCGGAGGCGCAGCGGCAACCTGCTGCTCCCCACCCGGCGCCAGCTCGTTTGCCGCGGAAGGAACAGGCTGTTGACCATTTCCGTTGCTGCGAAGCGGATCATCCTGCGGCAGGTTATTTACTTCTGCAAAGAGCGCATCGAGATTGCCCGTCGGCTCGGGCGGCGCCTCGTCCACTTCCGGCTGAGGCGGTCCCTTCGCCAGATCGGTCTGTGGGGTGAGATTGGTGTCGTGGGGCACGCCCAGGTATTCGAGCACTTCCTGAGCTACCTCGCGGAATACAGGAGCGGCGTTCACATTGCCGTAGTGGTTCCCTTCCGGGGAGTCGATGATCACCGCCACGGTGATTGCAGGATTGTTTAGTGGCGCGACACCCACAAACGAAGCGATGAACTTGGTTTTGGAATAGCGATGGGTCAATACATCGATCTTCTGCGCGGTGCCGGTCTTGCCTCCCGAGGTATAGCCATTCAGCCGCGCATCATTCTTAGCAGTACCGAACAGCACCACCCCTTCCATCATCTTGCGCATCTGGGCTGCGGTCATGGTGGAGATCACGCGGTGGGCGCCGGCAGGCATGGGATCCGGCAGTTCGGCCTGGGGGTGAAAGGCGACGGGCCGGAGCTTGCCGGTGATCCCGCCGCTCCGTTCCATCAGGATGTGAGGGGGCAAGTAGACACCGCCGTTGGCTATGGTAGAGACCATGGTGACCAGTTGAATGGGAGTCACACCTATCTCTTGTCCCATGGCGATGGAGCCAATGCTCGATCCTGACCAGCGCTTGGTGGGCGCGAGCAAACCCCGCGTCTCGGCCGGCAATTCTATGTCGCTGCGGCTTCCAAACCCGTAATCGTGAATGTATTTGTTGAAGGTTTGCGGACCCATGCGCAGGGCCAGTTTCACCGCGGCGACGTCGCTCGACTCCGCCAATGCCTGCGAGACAGTCAGTACACCATTGGCGTGGCTGTCGTGAATGATCCTTCCCGCAAGCTCCATCTTGCCGCCCTGGCAATCGATCATCTGCTCAGGGTTGGTCACCTTTTGTTCCAGCGCCGCGGAATAGGTCACCAGCTTGAACGTGGAGCCCGGCTCATATATATCGCTGACCGCGTGGTTTTTAAGCAGACTGGTGGTCGCATGGCGAAAGTCGTTGGGGTTGAAGGTGGGTCGGATGGCTAAAGCGAGAATCTGTCCGGTGTACGGGTCCTGTACAACCACCGTTCCATTCAAGGCATGGGTGCGTTGGAGCGCAGCGTCCAGAGCGCGTTCAGCCATGAATTGAATATTTTCGTCGATCGTCAGAACCAGATTTTCTCCCGGGTCAGGGTCACGTTCCTGGCTATCCAACACGTGCCGGCGAGCGTCGAGCGCGGTCAGCATGCGACCGGGAACACCATGTAGATCGCGATCGAACTTGCGTTCCATTCCTCCCAAGCCATTGTCATCCGTGCCCACGTATCCCAGGACCTGGGCGGCGAGCTGGCTGTTGGGATAGAAACGCTTGAATTCCTTTTGAAAATACACACCCTTGAGATTCAGAGCCCTGACGCGCGCGATTTCCGCAGGTTCTAGCTTGCGCGCGATCCAGGCGAAATTTCTCGAGGCGTTCAACCGGGCGGCAATCTGATGCGCAGACGTAAAACGGTCGGTGGGGTCGGTGTGCACCACTTTGGCCAGGGCAGTTGCAATCGCCTGCCGCTTCGCATCACCCTCCGGATCCTGCCGGTCTGCGATTTCCGAGGGCACTGCATACACTGAGTCGGCCAGTGTGGTCATGGCCAGCTCATGGAGATTGCGATCGTAGAGTATGCCGCGACGCGGCGCGACCTCAAAGGTGCGTTGTTGCTGCCTGGCGGCACGGTCCACAAAATCCTTGTGATGGATCACCTGCAGCCAGACCAGGCGGCCACAGATCAAACTGACCCAGCAGGCGAAGAAAAGCGAGATGTGCAGCAAGCCCAGGCGACGATGCACGGTGCCGGTCGAAACCGGGCGCGCGGAGGAATCACCTGGCCGCTGGGCCTGCTGATGACTGCGCTTTGATTGGCGAAGAAAAAAGAGCGGTTTCAACTGCACCTGCCATGAAAGAGTTTCGCGTCTACGCTAGTTTGAATTTCTCACCAGGGCAGGGCGATGGACAGTGGCACTTGATGTTCCCAAGCAAAAAGTGCTAACCCGCGCGTCCTAAGTACGTCAGGGCCCAAAGAGGCTGAGTGACAACCCGATTTCTAAAACTCCAGTCCCGCAGGGACGTCTGAGCTTAGCCCAGGACGTTAGTCCTGGGTACATCAATAAACATGATTGAGTCCCGCAGGGACGGCTGAAGGAGGATTGCGTCGCGGTCCATTTTCAGCCGTCCCTGCGGGACCCGGTCGTCCTTTCAAGTCCAACCCAGGACTGGCGTCCTGGGCTAAGTTCAACCATCCCTGCGGGACTGAATTCCTAAACCCTGTTCTCACACACTCCGCGATGCTCTGTGGATAGCGCTGCCCTAAGGGGACCAAAAGCCCGTCGTTGTTTCAATGTATGCACGGCACGGCTGAAGAGGCTGCGGAAAAAGCCGGATCGAGCAAGAAGGCATGCCCAGGGGCTAAAGCCCAAGTTGATTACATTGCATTTGCGCCGGGGATAAATCCCCGGCCTACCCTAAAACCGAGTTTTT
>CAWIRT010000045.1:0-75832 GCA_963838445.1 uncultured Acidobacteriaceae bacterium | reverse complement strand
CCGTTGGATGCGGCGAGCTATCTCTTAGCCGTGGTGGGCGTGGTCGTGGTTGCGCTGGCAGCCAGTGCCGTGCCTGCTGCACGAGCGGCAAATGTAAATCCTCTGGCCGCACTACGCGCAGAGTGAAAATTTGGCTTACGGTCGAAGGCCTTTCAGGAACCAATCGGTTGGGTGTTCCCCGAAAACTTTGCCCATGCTTCCCGGCAATCTCGCCCACGGTGGCGTTGCTCTCGACCGCCTCGAGAATTGCCGGCATCACGTTATCTGATAGACCGAGCTTGTTCGGTTACCCGATCGAGGGCCGCTTGCCAGCGCCGCGGATCACGCCGGGCGCGGAGCGCGCGGACGCGCTCGATCTGTTCCCGTTCCACCGTGTCCGCAAAACTCCTGCATTCCCCGGGGAGTCTTCGCCCGGCCCGGTAAATCGATTAACCCCCACCACCACCGTTTCTCCCGAGTCGATGGCTTGCTGCTGGCGGTACGCCGCATCCTCAATTTCCCGCTGCACCCAGCCGCGTTCGATGGCGGCCGCCATTCCCCCCAGCGCATCGATACGGTCCAGATACTCCCGCGCCCCCTGCTCGATAGCTGTGGTCAGCGATTCGACGTAATACGAACCGGCAAACGGATCTACCGTCTGGGCCACGCCCGACTCCTTCGCTAGAATCTGCTGCGTGCGCAGCGCCAGCCGGGCGGACTCTTCGCTGGGCAACACCAGCGCCTCATCGTAACCGTTCACATGCAGCGATTGGGTCCCGCCAAGAACAGCGCAAAGCGCCTGCACAGCGTTTCGGGCAAGGTTGTTCTCGGGTTGCTGCGCGGTTAAGGTCGAGCCCGCAGTCTGGGTATGAAAACGCAGCGCCAGGGCAAGCGGATCACGAATGCCGAACCGCTCCGCCAACAGACGAGCCCAGAGACGCCGCGCTGCCCGGAACTTGGCCACCTCTTCAAAAAAGTCATTATGCGCGGCAAAAAAGAACGAGAATCGCGCCGCCCCCCGCTCGCTATCGAGCCCAGCGTTGCGTAGGGCCCCGAGGTAAGCCAGACCGTTGGCCAGAGTAAAGGCGACTTCCTGGACCGCCGTCGCGCCGGCCTCGCGCAAGTGGTAACCGGAGACGGAAATGGGGTTCCACGATGGCAGATATTAGCCGCTCCAGGCGCACAGGTCGGCTACCAGGCGCATGCCATGTTGCAGAGGGTAGATATACGCGCCGCGTGCGATGTACTCCTTCAGGATGTCATTCTGCACCGTGCCCGTGAGCTGGCTCTCCAAACAGCCCGAACGCCGGGCCGCCGCGACATACATGGCCAAAAGAATGGTCGCCGTCGCATTGATGGTCATCGAGGTCGAAACGGCGCCCAGCGGGATGCCGGCAAAAAGCCGCTCCATATCTTCGATCGAATCGATCGCGACTCCGGCCTTACCGACCTCGCCCGTCGCCCAGGGGGAGTCCGAGTCGTAGCCAATCTGGGTGGGCAGGTCGAATGCCACAGAGAGCCCGTTGCCGCCCTGGGCCAGCAGAAACTTATAGCGGCGGTTGGATTGTTCCGCGTCGCCCACCCCGGAGTACTGCCGCATCGTCCACAGGCGGCCTCGGTACATGGTGGGCCGGATCCCCCGGGTAAAGGGGTATTGGCCCGGATCGCCAAGATCGCGTTCGGGGTCGAAACCGGTCAAGTCCTCCGCACGGTAGAAGGGCCGATCCATGATCTTAGAACCTCTTGTGTCATGTGGTTGAACGGGACGGCCCCCAGGCGATACATAAACACCACGGAATGAGTGTGGCTTAACCGGCTCCGGAAAAACTATTGCGTCTGAAGGGGACGGGCTTTAGCCCGTCCGTATTGACTTGAAATGAATGCGGCTTTAGCCACTGAGGGAACGTCTCCAAGCTCAGGACTTCCCCAGGTTTGGACCAGGCCCGCGCCTGCTCTTGCGGTAAGCGCGACTGAAGGAACTGACCGAAAACCATGCGAAACCGACGCCCAGTGCCACATAAAGCAACAGATGGCTGTGTTCCGGGCCTTGCCTCCAGGCTGCGCGCACGCGATAAGCGCTCTGGACGAAAAAAAGCGCAAACAAGGCAAAAAAAAGCCCTGTGATCTCCAGCCAAAGTATGCTGCCGGCGTGGGTAAACGGGCCCAGAAAAGCCTGTCCGAAGGCCTTTACCCCCCGTTTGGCGCCCGCCACCTTGCTGTCGATCTTGATGCCGGCCGGGGGCCGCGCGGAGGCGGTTGACCTCCCATTTCCTGCCTCAGCCGGGGCAGGACGGGCTGCGGCAGCCCGTTCTACTCGTTCGCGGAGCATGTTCGAGGCCACGCGGACGCCAATGCCAAGCGTGCGGCCTACTTTCTTTGGCTCCATAGCAAAAGTTTATCAGCCGACTGATTCAGATTGCTCCGCTGTAACATCACAAGTAAGGTAGGTAAAACCGCGCCCGTCAGGTGGCGATTGGGGGTACTTCATTGAATCAACGACTTCGTCGTCTTATCCAGCAATTGGGGGAAGCCATTCATGAGTCGGTTTCCGAGTCCGAGCAGATCTCCGAGGTGGTCCAGGATATCCGCAAGCAGGGCTTTGATGTGCTTTTGATGCTGGAAGCGACGATTGGATTAAACGAGGTAGAGCAGCAGCCGGTTTCGGAGCTCGAAGCTCCAGCCAGCGAAAATCCGCAAGGAGACGAGACTTTTAACGCCCAGGATGTACACTTTCTGCGCTCCCTGCGCATCTCCGTTGAGGAAGGGTGAAAGCACAGCATTTCACCTCCACGTATAGAGTTGGCACGGGCACCGCGGTGACGGAATGAAAGACACACTTGGAGTATTGCTGGCCGGGGGAGCAGGTGAGCGGCTTTTTCCTCTTACCCGAGACCGGGCCAAGCCGGCAGTTCCTTTCGGCGGCAACTATCGCATTATCGATATCACCCTATCAAACTGCATCAACTCCGATTTGCGCCGGGTGTACATCCTCACCCAATACAAAGCCCTCTCCCTCAATCGCCACATCCGCGAAGGCTGGACCGGCATTGTGGCCCAGGAGCTGGGGGAGTTTATCGAAATTCTGCCTCCCATGCAGCGGGTCAGCGCCAACTGGTACATGGGCACCGCCGACGCGGTTTACCAGAACATCTACTCCATCGGCGCCGAACAGCCAAAACATGTGCTGATTCTTTCCGGCGACCACATCTACAAGATGAATTACGGGCTCATGCTCGAGCACCACAACGATTCTGGCGCGGATGTGACACTGGCCACTCTTCCCATCCGGCCGGACGAGGTCTCGCGATTCGGGGTAGTCGAGGTGAGCCGGACAGGAGAGGTCATCGGCTTTCAGGAGAAGCCCAAGACCACCACCCTGCGTTCGCCCTTCAATCCCACCATGGTCGATGCCTCCATGGGCATTTACCTTTTCAACACCGATGTGCTGCTGCCGGCGCTGATGAAAGACGCCGAGGATCCCAATTCCAAGCACGACTTCGGGCATAACATCCTGCCCGGCATCCTCGGCCGCTACAAGATCTCTGCCTACAACTTCGTCGACGAAAACAAACAGAACGCGCTCTACTGGCGCGACGTGGGCACGCTCGAGGCTTACTTCGACGCCAACATGGATGTGGCCTCGGTCTCGCCCATCTTTAACCTGTATGACAAAGCGTGGCCCATGCGCACCCGGCAGCGGCAATATCCACCCGCCAAGTTCGTCTTTGGCGAGCCCGGCCGCACCGGCATGGCCATCAACTCGGTGATCTCTGCCGGCTGCATTGTTTCCGGCGCCGTGGTCCGCAACAGCGTCCTTTCCCAGGATGTGCGCGTGAACTCCTATGCCGAGGTCGAATCGAGCATCATCTTCACCCATGTCGACATTGGCCGCCACTGCCGTATCCGGCGCGCCATCATCGATCGCGACGTGCACCTGCCGGAAGGCACCGTGATCGGCTACGACCGGGAAGAAGACCGGCGCAACGACTTCGTAACCCAAAGCGGGCTAACCGTGGTGACGCGCGACTATTCGCTCTACGAAAATCCCGTCTCGCCCGACTTCATGCAGCAGTCCTGAACCACAAACACCCGGATTCGGCGTAGGATGGCTGTCAATATGAAGCGGCGGTGGGTCCGTATTCTTCAGGGTTTGCTGGCCGTCTTACTGGTCCTCTATCTGGGGGACTGGGCCATTCTGAAGATGAGGACAGGTAGCCAGGCATCCTCGAGCGTGCCGGTAGAGCAATTCCTTCGCACTCGTCTCAAGGGCCAGAAAGAGGAGTTCGATTACATGGGGACCGTGGACCTGCCTTGCGCGCGGTCACTCTTTCCCCATAGCTCCCAGTCCCCCTGCTGGTGGCTGGAGCGGCACAAAACCCAGTGGGTCTCGCCTTGAGAGCTGGCCGTGTTTCTGGAACTCGCTAAATTCGCCTCTTTGCTGCTCAGCATTCTGTCCCTCGACGCTGTCCTGCATTCTGCTTTTCTGGAGCCGGGCAGCAATCTGCAACAACGGCTGTTTCCTTCCCTGGACCTCCTGCTGGTGGCTGCCGCCGTCTCCCTGGGAAGCGGGTACATCTTCCACATATGGGATTTGAAGGCAGGCAAGCGCGATGCCACCGTGGCCGGGTCCTTGCCCATGATGATTTTCTGGTGGGGCGCCGGGGTCATCGCTTTGCTCTACGCCCTCGGCTGGTTGCTGGAGCGCTATTGCTTGGAACTCTGGCACTGAGGGTATCCCTCTTCCCCAGGCGGCTCATTGGTCTTCTAAGCGCCGCCTTCGCAGGCTGGGGAAAAAAAAGTGACCAGCCGCCGCCTCAAGGCCCGGAGGGCCGCCCGCCAAACGTCAGCCCAGCCCCGAAGGGCTGGGTATCCATCCATGCTGACGACGAGCGCCGTAGGCGCGGCACTCACTCTCGGCTATTCTTGGTTTCGGTAGAACCATCCGCAGCCGGGGTAAACTCAGCCCGTCAGGCTGTACCTCACTAATCTGGGATAAATCCCGCAACCCACGAACGGAGTCGGAGACACGAAAGCAAACCATGTCGACCCTTAAGGCGCATACGGCGCTTAAGGCGCACACTTTCCCCCGCACCGCATCCTCTGTCGCGGGCACGCCTTTTGGAGCGCAACTTCAACCCTGGGAAGGATTTTTGCAGCTTGGCTCCTGGTCTGCCGCTCTAAAGCCAATGGAACCGAACCGGTGACGGATGCGTATCAGAACCCATGAGTATGGCCGCCACGCTCGCCCTGAACAACGGTGGAGCAGGGGTGCGCAGTGAGCGCTATCAGCCCGATTACGGGAGGCGCTATCCTACTGGCCGAGGCATGCCCGCGTTGAACCCCTCTTCGAATACACCGCCTGAACGGGAAGGCGGCGTGCGCCGGCAATCGCCTGCCGACCGGCGGCCCGAAGCGCCAGAGATGGATTGGCCCGCACTGGTGCGGCGCTGCCTCGATGGCGATACCGGGGCTTGGTCGGAATTGGTGGTGGCTCAGCAGCGCCGGGTCTACGCCCTCTGTTACCGCTTCACCGCCTCCTCCCATGACGCCGAAGACCTGACCCAGGATGTTTTCATCAAGCTCTACGCCAACCTGCGCAGCTTCGATTCGGCCAAGGGAAGTTTCCAAACCTGGATTACCACCCTGACCCGCAACCTCCTGGTCGATCACTTCCGCCGTTCCCGCCAGCAACGGGCCACGGACTCAATCGACGCTGGTTGGGATCAGGGCAGCGACGCTCATCCGGCCGAACCCCTGGTCGACCAGCGCACCACACCCCTGCAGCATGCGGTACAGAATCAGCTGCAACGGATGGTGCAGAATGCCCTGGCCAAGGTGTCGCCGGAGTTGCGCGAAGCAGTTATTCTGCGCGATCTGCAGGATATGGATTACAAAGAGATTGCGGAGGTTTTGGCAATTCCACAGGGAACTGTCAAGTCTCGTATCAGCCGGGGCCGGGCGGAACTAGCACGGCTCCTGGAACGTACTAAAGGGCAGGTGATGTAAATGTCTGAGCGTGAGCAAAACAAGCCGTTGGGCGAGACCGCCCGGGTGTTACGGTGCGACGAATGGGAAAACCTCCTCGCGGATGCGGTGGACGGAACCCTGAACGCCGCCGACGCTGCGGCCTTTACCCGCCATCACCGCGAGTGCGCCCTCTGTGCCCAGATGCTCAAAGAGACCGAGCAGGGCAGGGAGTGGATGGAATACCTGGCTGCTGAACCGGAAGTCCCCGCTGACCTGCTCAAAAAGATTCTTGCCCGCACCAGCGGTGGCCCGCAGACGGGAGTCGCTGCCCCCGCGCTCTCCCTGCCCCCGCGCCCCGCCTGGCACCGGGTCATGCTGCCCGCCGTCCGCCAGGTATTGGAGCCGAGGTTGATGATGACCGCGGCAATGGCCTTTTTTTCCATCGCCCTGACCCTGAACCTGACCGGTATCAAGGTGACCGAACTCCGCGCGGCGGATTTTCAGCCTTCGCGGATGCGCGCCAATCTTACCCGGCAGTTTTACTCCACCAACGAACAGGTGACCAAGTACTACAAGAATTTGCGCCTGGTGTACGAGATGGAATCCCGGGTACGGGAATTGAGGCGCACTACAGAGGCAGAACCCTCACCCTCGCCCCAGCAAACGCCCAAACAGCCGGCGCGCGACGGCAGCGGTCCCAGTTCGACCGTCCCCCGCGGGCAGCAGGTCCCCCCGGTAAAGGACAGCAGTCCCAGACAGTCGAAACGCGATGCCGCACCCGCGGAGATAGTGCCCGCTGGTTTTGTGCCCGCCGGGACACGAGGGAAATTCCATAAAGAGGTTTTCAGAGCTTTGCCTTCCACAACTGAAGACCAAGCCAGAAGGAGCTTGGTATGAACTGCCTTAACCACCCCGATGTCGCGGCCGCAGCCTATTGTCAAAATTGTGGCAAGCCGCTATGCACCGCCTGCATCCGTTCCGTGGGGGGCGTGGTCTACTGCGAACCCTGCCTGGCGGCTCGCCTTTCCGGTCAGCCGGGAGCTGCCGAAGCCAACTTGACCGGCTTACATGCCCACCCAGTCCTGGCCGGTCTCTTGGGTTTCATTCCCGGGGTAGGTGCGATGTACAACGGGCAATTCGTCAAGGCGCTGGCCCACGTACTCATTTTTGCCGTGTTCGTCAGTCTTTCCGATAAGAGCTTTGTCTTCGGTCTGCTGGTCGCTGCCTGGGTCTTCTATCAGGTGTTTGACGCCGCCCAAACCGCCAAGGCGCGGCGCGATGGACTCCCACTTCCCAATCCTTTCGGGCTCAACGATCTGGGAACCAGGTTGGGGATGGCACCCCCGCCTGCCTCTTCCCCTTACGTAGCCGGATTCACCCCTCCTCCTGGAAGCTCGGTCCCGGGTGGGGCCAACCCCAACCCCGATCCGATCCACAATCCAGGTGTGGGCGGCCCGTACCAGCAACCACCGGCCTACACTGCGTCCTATACCGCGCCCCCAAGCTCCGGCACCAGCGCCCCGGGCATGCCGCCTGGTTATACGGAACCGCTCGCCGTTGAACCGCGCGGGCAAAGGCACCCCTTTGGCGCCATCGTGCTCATCGTGATCGGCCTGCTGTTGTTGCTCCATACCCTGGGTATTTTCGAGGATGAATGGATTGGCCGAGCCTGGCCCATCATCATCATCGGCGTCGGCGCCTGGCTGCTTTACCGCAGAACCCGCGATCTTCCCCGGGGAGGTGCGCGATGAATTCCTGGCTGCTCATTCGCCGGCTGCGCGGACCGGCTTTCCTCATCCTGGTTGGCATTACCGCCTTGCTCAATCAATGGGGGGTCCTCAGCTTCGGCCGCAGCTGGCCGCTCTATCTGATCCTGGCCGGGGTCATCGGATTGGCCGAACGTGCCGCTCTCATCGCCACCCCTCCCGTCCCTCCCATCTATCCCGGTGCGTATGCGCCCTCCATCTATTCGCAGGGCACCCCGGTGCCTCCTTATACCGGCACCTCCTCTTCGCCCGTTGCCGGTCCCGTGGATGACCCACTCGCCGATCCCAACAGGAGGCCGTGATGGCCACCCTGCCCCCTCCCTATTCCCCGCGCGACGCCGCACGGGCTCAGCGCTACTACCAGCGGTCGCTTCGCCGCCCCTCCATGCTCGGCCCCGTGGTGCTGATTGTGGTGGGTGTGATCGCCCTGCTGGTCGAAACCCATGCCCTGAATGCCTTCCACGTGTGGGACTGGTATATGCGCTGGTGGCCCCTGCTGCTGATCGGCGTGGGGTTGCTCTCCCTGGGCGAGTGGTGGCTGGATAAGGATCGTACGCACCTGGTCCGCCGTTCGCACGGGGGATTGATCGCGCTGATCATCGTGCTCGCCATCGTTAGTTACGTGGCTAGCTCCGCCTCCCGCGGGTTGCACGGCATGCATGTATTCCGCCACGGCTCCGACCAGGACGATTTTTTCTCGCGCATGCTGGGCCAGGAACACGATGACGATCGCAGCCTGAACCAATCCATCCCGGCGGGAGCGCCGGTCGACATTCAGGTGCCGCACGGAGATGTGACCGTCACTCCGTCTGGCGATGACCAGATCCACGTGCAAGCGCACCTCGTCGTCTATGCGGCCAACGATCGATCCGCCCGGCGCAATCTGGAAGCCCTGGCTCCGCAACTCGTGGTGAACGGCACCAACGTCACCCTCCGGGCCGCGGATGCGAACAATGGGCGCGCGGACCTGACCGTCGAAATCCCCAAAGGCTCCATCCCCACAGTGACGGTCACCCGTGGCGATGTGACCCTGGAAGGGCTGACCGGCACAGCCAATGTCAACGCTGACCGCGGTGACGTTAAGGCCGACAACGTCACCGGTGAGATCCATGTGCGTATGGGCAAAGGCGATTTCAGCGCCCACGCCATTACCGGCAACGTGTCGCTACAGGGCCGGCTGGACGATGTTTCGATCTCCGATGTGCAGGGCAGGGTGGCCCTGGACGGCGACTTCTTCGGCGATACCAATCTCGCCGATATTTCTTCGGCCGTACATTTTCATTCCAGCCGGACCAACGTGGAAGTGGTCTCGATTTCCGGCGCGCTTTCTATCGACAGCGGCGATTTGCAATTGAACGACGCCACCGGTCCGGCGAGAATTTCCACCAGCGCCAAGGATGTCGAGTGCACCGGGATCACCGGTGACTTGCGGGTGGAAGATGGCGATGGGGACATCTCCGTTGGCGCCGTCGCGCCGGTAGGGGAGCTGGGGATTCACAACCGCAATGGCGCCATCAACCTGACCGTGCCCCGGGGCGCAGGTTTCGAGATCCAGGCAACGGCCAAGAATGGGAACATAGAGTCCAAGTTGGACCTGCCGGTGACCAGCGCCGGTGAGGGCCAGAGTGTTACCGGTAAGGTGGGTCACGGCGGCCCGCACATCGAGTTGGTTGCCGACCACGGCGATATCGAGATCAACGCGATGGATGTCCCGCCTGCCCGCCTGCCCCGCCTGCCCCACCCGCTCCGCCGGGTGCTCCTGCACCTCCGGAACCTCCTGCGCCGCCCGCACCTGGGTCGAAGCCAATGCGCCACTTGCATACTTCGAAGGGCGCGGAGGCAGGCGCCCAGCCAGTGGTTCAGTAAAGCGGTTTAACCATTGGTGTGGACCGAAGCAAAGGACCTTTTCGTGGTTTTCTCCCCAGGAAACCACTCCTCGCAGCCTTTTGTCGGACAACAGTATCGTTAAACCGCTCTAGCCCACCGCGAGCCGTTCGCTGATGATGGCTTCCACTCGGGCCACCACCTGGTCCAGCGAAAGATCGGTGGAGTCGATGATCACTGCGTCCGCCGCCGGCTGCAGCGGAGATTCGGCCCGGGTGCGGTCGCGGCGGTCGCGCTCCCGTAATTGCTCCAGTACAGATTCTGCCGGCAGTACGCCCGGCCCATTCTGCTGATAGCGGCGCTGGCCGCGCACTTCCGCCGCGGCGTCGAGGAAAATCTTGACTCGGGCGTCGGGAAAAACCTTGGTCCCGATGTCTCTGCCTTCCATAACGATGCCGATGTCGCTGCTTGCTCCCAGCTGTCTTTGCATCGAGACCATCCATTGCCGGATGCCCGGGTGCACGCTCACGCGCGAGGCGGCGGCGGTCACATCGGGTTCACGGATGCGCTTGGTGACCTCGACGTCGTCCAGAAAAACGCGGTTGCCCAGCGCCGCCGGCAGCAGCCGGATGCGGGTTCTTTCCGCCAGCCGGCCCAGTTCTTCCCGGTCGTCGAGGTCGCTGTCGGTCTGAATCGCCTTGAGCGCGAAGGCGCGATACATGGCGCCGCTCTCCAGGTTGAGTAACCCGAAGCGGGCGGCGATGCGGGCTGCGACCGTGCTCTTGCCGGCGCCCGCAGGGCCGTCGATTGCGACCACCAGCGGCGAGCTTTGATTCTCTGTCATACCCCTGGCTTTTTCCTGGCTGGCTTACGGCCGCGGAAATTGGCCGGCGGCTTGCCCGGCTTTCCACCCGGCTTTCCAAAAGGCTTTCCAAAAGGCCTGCCGGACGGTGCGCCCGCACGCGGTTTCGATTTCGCGGGCCGGGAACCGGGAACAAAGGGTGGACGCGCTCCCTGATCGTCCCTGCCCCTGCTCGGTTTTGCGCCCGATTTTGCATAGCCTCCCGGGCGCGGCCGGTTGTAGCCCGCACCCCGGCCGGCATGGGCGCCAGGGTTGCTCCCGGCGCCTCCAGTCAACGGGTCCAGTGCCCCTTCCCCGTACGGCTCGGACCAGACCTGGGAGCGGCAGGGCCGCTGCGGCCAGGTCGAGAAGGACGAGAGCGAAAAGGAACTCCGGGCTGACCTGCGGGCCGACCGCCATCCGGGGGACGCTTGGCTACCCAGGGGCGCTTGGCCCCGGGCGCCGGCGGAGATCCAGGAGAGCGACCGCTCGGAGGACGACTCCCGGGACGACCACCTTGGAAACGATTTGGAGCTGTGCCCCGTACCGGATCCCCCAACTGACTAGGCCGAGGAGGACCGGACCGGGAATTTTGTGCCGGGCGAAAAGGGGAACTACGCCGATCCCCTTCGTGCGGGGGCCGGGGATTCTGCGCTGACCCTTGACCGGGCCGCGCCCACGGTGCGGGTCGCTCTCGTTTTTGGGCCCCGGACCAGGCCCCGGGTCGCTTGTCTGGCCGCTCTTGACCACGCGTCTCGGGCCGGGTTCCCCTGCGCGCGGCGTCCGCGCCCCTGCGTGGTTCCCTGGTTGTCCGGTCACTGGCTGTTTTGGCGGAGAAGCTCCGCGCCGGCCGGAACCCGCCTTCCTTTCCCGGCGCCCGCCCACCCGTCGCGGGCGGCTTGACTCCCGGCCGCCATTGCGCCGCGGGTCGGCGCGGTCCCTTCCACTCCGTTTTTCCTCGCGGCCGCGCGGCTGCCGGTCTGGGCTCTGGCCTGACTCCGTGGGCCGGGGGAACAGGACTTGGGGGAGCAGGACTCGGCGGACGAGCCGGGCGTGGCGCCGGCCGCATGGGTCCCGCCGGCCGCAGTGGTCCCGTTGGCCGCTCCCGTCTGTGCTCCGGTATGGGCCGCCGGGGAGTTTCGACCTTACCCACTGCCCCCAGAGCCGGCCGAAAGTCCGCTCTGACCGCCGGTGAAACCGCCGGCTCGGCAAACTGCGGCAAGCCATCTTCCAAAAAGTAGTAGGTCTGGGCGTCCATCGAGAGTGAATGGATCTGCCGCGTAGCCGACAAGCCGCGCACCGCTTCCCGCACCCGCGAACGCGAGGCCGCGGGAGAGAGAAAGATCTCGATCTCTTCGCTCGAGGCGGCGTACACCGACTGCAGATACATGGACACCAGCAGCGACAGCGCGGTGACCTGGGAGGTAGCGCCAGCGGTTGCCAGCGCCTCCCGATGCCGTACGCGCAGCAACTCCCAACGCGCCGGCTGGCCCAGTTCCGCGAGGCCTGACTCCGCGAACACCGGGCTGATGCGCAATGCCTGCCACAGCTCGCAAAGACCCCGTAAAACAGCCGCCTCCGTCAACTCGCGGCCCAGTGTTTCTCTCGCCTCCGTAGCACTGAGCACGCCATCCCTGTCCAGCGCCTTCCACAACTCAAGCACCAGGGGAGAGACTTTGTGGCCGGAAGATTTCTGCGGAGCGTGTTTCCAATCCGCATCGGCGCGCAAACAAAGGATGTAGGGCAGCGCCTGGCGGTGGGCGAGAAAATCCGGCTGCTCGCTCACTGCGCCCAGCAGATTCAACGCCACCACCGTGCCCGACGCGACCAGGCGCGCCAGCAGCGCTCGCGCTTGCTCGATTGCCGCCGCACCGGGTGTGGCCTGCGCGCTCCCCATGCAGGCCTCGACAAAGGAGGGGGCGGGCGCCGGCAGTTGCGCATGCCGCGGCAGGTAAAGGCACAAGGGATGCTGTTCGAGCCAGCTCTCCGCGTCTTCGAGGGTAAGGAGGGGGCTTTGATTCTGGCGCCAGTGCGCCGCCCGTGCTGCCTGGAGCTGCTCTGCTGTCAAGATGATTCCGCGCTTTCCAAGCTGGGAAAAGTATTGTTAGATCCGATGAAAGGCTCGCTGGATTTCTTTCCAAGCATACCGCAGGACGATCGGGCGGCCATGCGGGCAACTGGTCGGGTGCTCGGTTCTGGCCAGCTCCCCGAGCAGCCATTCCATGCGCGTCGAATCCAGCGGGGTGTTCACTTTAATGGCCGCGTGGCAGGCGATCGAAGCCGCGATCCGGGTGCGCGCGGCCTCCAGATTCTCTGCCTGCTCCGGGCTACCCGCCTGTTCCAGCACCTCGACCAGCATGCGCTCGAGTGCGGGGCCCTCGAGACCCGCGGGTGCGGCCTTGATGGCGATCGTCCGCGGTCCAAAAGGCTCCACTTCAAACCCATTGGCCTCCAGTTCCTGGGCAATGGCGGCGAAGGTGACCATCTGCGCCGGAAGCAGGTCGAGCAGCATAGGCATGAGCAGCCGCTGGCGTTCCACCTGCTTCGCCTGGCGTTGCTGCAGGACTCGCTCGAACAATACCCGCTCGTGGGCCACGTGCTGGTCAATGATCCATAGCCCCTCCTGGTTCACGGCCAGAATGAAGGACTCGCGCAGCTGGCCCAGCGGCCGAAGCGATGCCAGGCCATGCAACGAGGGGCTGGCGCCGGTTGCGCTCTCTTCCCCCTCCGCAGGTGCTTCGGCAGCCGCTTCCGCAGCCGAGGAACAGCTCGATGGACGCCTGTGGGCACCGTTCGCCGGCACATCTTGAGGCAGGTTCCACCCATTGGCGGCCGGGCCGAAGGGAAGAACCCCGGGAACAGAAACTACCGTTGGCGGGGCCAGCGTGAATCCATCGCTCGCCGGCTCGTCCGAGACCGCGGGCCAGCTGGCGGAGAGCCAGCCATCGGAGGTCGGCGTTTGCCGCGGGTCCACTTCGGGCGTAGTGTTCGTCACCAGCGCCGGCGTCGCGCTGGGGTGGGCCGTGAGCGCGTGCAGGAACCCAGCCGCCGGCCGCCCCACCGTCAGCTTGTTCCGGATGGTGTCCCGCACAAAATCATGCAGCCAGCTGGCCTGGCGGAAACGGACCTCCGTCTTCGCCGGGTGAACGTTGACGTCGACCTCTTCCGGCGGCATCTCGAGGAACAGCAGCACAACAGGAAAGGAGGTGGGCGCGAGAATATTGCGATACGCTTCGCTCACCGCATGCATCAGCAAGCGGTCCCGCACCAGGCGGCGATTGACGAAGCAGTAGATCGAGTTGCGGTTCAGTTTCTCCAGCTCCGGCTTGGAGGTGAATCCGGTAATGCGCAACTGTCCAGGTTGTGGAGCCTGGTAGTCCGCGGGCCGCTTCCAGGGCGGGGGTTCGGGCAGCCCGGCGCGCGCCAACTCGATTTCCGCCGCCAACGGCAGCAGTTGATCCAGGGTATCCTGGCCAAAAATCTGATAGATGCGCTCCGCCGCCTGGCGTACCGGGGGCGCCACCAGCAAGGCATGCGTGGCCGAGTGCAGTTCGAAGTGCTTGTCCGGGTGAGCCAGCGCGTAATGGGTAACCAGCGCGGTTACATGTGCCAGCTCCGTGTTCTCCGCCTTGAGAAATTTCCTCCGCGCCGGGGTGTTAAAGAACAGGTCGCGCACCGTGAGCGTCGTGCCCGCAGGCGCGCCCGAGTCCTCGCAAAGCAGCAGCTTGCCCCCGGCAATTTCCATCCGCGTGCCGGAGCTTTCCTCCCCCGCACGGGTAACCAGCTCCACCCGGGCGATCGAGGCAATCGAGGGCAGCGCTTCTCCGCGAAAGCCCAGGGTCGCGATCGAGAGCAGATCGTCGCTCGATCGCAGCTTCGACGTGGCGTGCCGTTCGAACGCCAGCAGCGCGTCGTCGCGCACCATGCCGCAGCCATCGTCGGCGATGCGTATGAGCTTGCGTCCGCCGCCCTCGACCGCAATCACAATACGGGTGGCGCCGGCGTCCAGCGCATTCTCCAGCAGCTCTTTGACCACCGATGCCGGCCGGTCTACGACCTCGCCGGCCGCGATCTGGTTGGCCACCTGGTCCGCCAGTATGTGTATCCGGCCCATCTCTTTACCTTTCTTTAAACCTAGCAGCCAACACCGGCCTTTTTACCACCCGCAAAGCTCTTCCTTCCCCACTTTCCCGGATCGGACCCCACACTTCGCACCCCGTTCCTCCACCGCCCACGGTTGCCCACGTCAACGATTTCTCGGGAAGTTCTGCCGGCGTCGCGACTGCATGCGCCTTTCCGTTAAGAGAGGCGCCTGGAGTTTCTACATTTCAGAGAGGGCGGATAGATCCAAATCTACCGAATGCGCGAGTTTTCTGGAGTTACCGCTCTCAGGCTTTGTATCCGGGCACGACTTTTAGTCGGTCCGTAAAGGGCCACCAAAGATCTGGGCTTTAGCCCCTCCGCTTTTTCGCCAGAGGCCGTTATCCCATATCGCCAGAAGAAATAAGAAGGACCCGAACTGCGCGGCAGGGTAGAGAGCTCTCGCTTAGCGTCCGCTGCGTACTCTCCGGGGCAGTGCCTGGGCCGGCCGTTTGCTCTTGGCCAGCCGCTTGCCGCGAGGGTGCGCCAGCGCCTCTTCGCGCGCAGAGACTGATTCCGAAAGGGTATCGCCCAGCACGTGCAAACGGAGAAAGTTGGTGGAGCCCGATTTGGTGCGAGTGCCGGCAACAATGCCCAGAATCTGCCGTGGCTGAACGTACCCGCCCTCTTCCAGCAGCCGTTCGGCGGTTTCGACCATTTGTTCCGCTGTGGCCAGCTTGTTGCAAAGCAGAGGGTGCACTCCCCACAGCAGCGTCATGCGGTGGATCACCCTCTCCACGCTGCTCAGTCCAAAGATCGGCGATTTGGGCCGGTATTTGGAGAGCTGGCGGGCAGTGGTCCCGGTTTCGGTAAAGACGGCGATGGCGCTGATGTCCAGATCCTCGGCAGCGTGGGCCATCGATTCGCAAATAGTCTCGGCCACCGATAGCCGCACATGCCCCGACTGGCCGCGATCGGTGGCCCGCAGCAGCGGCTCCTGGCTCTCCGTCTCGAGCACGATCTTGGCCATCATCTTCACCGCTTCCACGGGATACTTGCCCGCCGCGGTTTCGGCCGACAGCATCACCGCGTCGGTGCCGTCGTAAATGGCGTTGGCCACATCCGACGCCTCGGCTCGTGTGGGCCGGGGATTTTCAATCATGGACTCCAGCATCTGGGTGGCGGTGATGACCGGCTTGCGATAGTCGCCGGCCCGTCGGATGACATGCTTCTGGATCGCCGGCACCTTCTCCGGAGGCATCTCGACCCCCAGGTCTCCGCGCGCGACCATGACTCCGTCCGCAGCTTCGAGAATGCTTTCCAGATGTTGAATGGCTTGCGGCTTTTCCAGCTTGGCAATGATCCAGGTCTCTGCGCCCATGGCCGCCACCCGATGCCGCACCAGGCGAATATCTTCCGCCGTGCGCACGAAGGATACGGCGATCGCATCCACTCCGCTGCGGATGGCGAACTCCAGATCCTCTTCGTCCTTGGCCGTAAGCGACGGTACCCGCACCGGGATGCCGGGCAGATTGATGCCCTTGTGCTCGCCCAGCATGCCGCCGTTGACCACTTCGCACTCGGTATCCAGTCCGTTGACGGCCACCACGTACAGCTCAATCAGGCCATCCGAAAGCAGTATGCGCGCCCCGGGCTCCAGGTTTTCCGCCAGCGTCGGAAAGGTCGTCGCGATCAGCGTGGCGGTGCCCGCGATGTCGCGGGGAGTGATGGTTAACCGCTGTCCCGTCTTTAGCTGTACCGGGATGCGGTTCTTCAGCCGCCCGGTGCGAATCTTTGGTCCCTGTAGATCCCCCAGTATGCAAATCGGCTTGCCTTCTTCGCGCGAAACCTTGCGCACCATTTCGATCAGTTTGAGCTTTTCCGGATGGGTACCGTGGGAGAAGTTGAGCCGGGCTACATCCAGACCGGCGCGCAGCAGCTCACGGAAAACCGTTTCGGTGCTACAGGAAGGGCCCAGGGTGGCCACAATCTTGGCCCGGCGGCTTTGCTCGGCGGGAAGGCTACTCGATTCCATCAGGGTAAAACTCATTCGTCCCCCATACTGCTTAACCGGAGACGGTGATGGGCCTCCAGCAGGTTCAATTCTACGCGTACTCTCGCGGCCAGGTACTCAGGCTGGTTAACCCCGGCGGTCCGGAAACCCCGTAAAAACAGGGAAATGTGTAATCTTCCTGTTCTAGCCTGAGTCGCTCTTGCCGGCGGTCACCATCTTTTCCTCCTCTACCGGCTCCGGCTGCGGCTCCGATCGCTGCGGCTTGGGAAAGATATGCGCGTTGAACTCGGCCCCGATGAGCACACTCACGGTGGCGATGTACAGCCACACGAGCGTAGCGACCACCGCACCCAGTGGACCGTAGACCACGGAGTAGTCCGCGAAGCGGGTGAGATAGAAGCCGAAGCCCAGGGTGGTTAGGAACCAGATTAATGCGGCGCCCGAAGCCCCGGGCAACACGTACTTCCATGCCCGCCGCCGCGGGGTGCCGAACTGGTAGATGACCGCCAACATGACGATGGTGGTGAACAGGCCGATCGTCCAGCGCACCATGCGCCAGATGAACAACACCAGGGGACCGAGCTCGTGATAGCTGTTGCTCACCACCCACTGCTCGATCTGGTGTCCAAACGCAACCATGATAGTGGCCAGTGCCATGGGCCCCAGGCACAAGGGGACCAGCGCCAGCGCCACCCCACGCTCGACCCAGAAGCCCCACTCATGACGGGGCAAGTCATACGCGCGGCGAAAGCCCCCCATGAGCGAGAGCATCATGCCCATCGCGGCCACCAGGCTGACCAGGATGGCGGAGGAGACCACTTGTTCCCCTCGCACCTTCTGGTTGTTGAAGTAGTCGTGCAGCAGGGTCATGGTATCGGCGGGCAGCACCTCGGCAAACGCGGCGCGCATCTCCCCCCGCACCGTATCCGACTCCGGCGTCAGGGCAAGCAAGGTCGTGAGCACCAGGATGGTAGGAAAGAGGCACAGAATGGCGGAGTAAGCAGCGGCT
This sequence comes from uncultured Acidobacteriaceae bacterium, assembly GCA_963838445.1. Lineage (GTDB taxonomy): Bacteria > Acidobacteriota > Terriglobia > Terriglobales > Acidobacteriaceae > PALSA-350. Next base: position 58,352 of record CAWIRT010000045.1, on the reverse strand, counting down.
TTGGCGGTGCCGAATACGTCGTGCGAAAAGGAGGTGAGTAAGGCCAGGCGGAATTTGGTCAGCGCCCGGGCCATACCTAGCCCTTCCACTGCAGAAGGAAGGCAGTCACCGAAGCCGAATCCATCTTGCGCATGGCCTCAAACTCGGCATTGCGTTGGCTGTAGACCAGCTGCCCGTTGGGCTCCAGTACGGCCAGCGCGGGCACTCCTTTGGACACCGGAACGCCATAGCGCGCCGCGATGTCCATATTCTCATCGTAGCGGCCGACATTGACCGGGACCAGCACGTAGTTTTGTTCGAGCAGGCTGCGATTCGCGGGATCGTGAAAGTAGATTTCCAGCACCTGGCAATCGCCGCACCAGTTTCCGCCGAAGTCCAGCAAGACACGCTTCTTCTCTTTGCCCGCCCGGGCCAGAGCGGCCGCAATATCCTGCTCAGCCCGATTGCCATCGGGATAAATAACGGCCTGGCCCGGCTCCTCGGCGGCCGGAGTTTCGTCCGGAGCCCGCCGGCAGCCCAACCAGCTTGCACTCAGCAAGAGGGCGCAAGTGACTACGGCCATGGCGATCGATTTCGGAGGCGCGAGCATAGGACTCGATAATAAGGGTAGCGCAAAACCCGTGCTCCTGGCCGAATCGGCCCAGCTCAATTCAGAGCTAAGGCATAGCTGAAGGTGAACCGGCCCAACTGGATCAGCGGCTTGTCTGCCGGCGGCCAGATGCGAAAAGATTCCACCCGGGTGATGGAGAGATTTCGTGTGGCCTCCACTTGTCCCACCGCCTTGCCGCTTTGCGCCAGGTAAAACGTCACCTTGAGTGAGTTCTGTCCCCGTACCCACCCGAGAAGGTATTGTCCCGGTGGGAGCAGAAAGTCGCCCACCTTGAGCGGAACCTGGGAGACAAAATAATGGGAGTACTTCCCGTCCGCGGAGTAGCCGGCGGTGATGAGTACCACCCCCGCGATGGCGTGGCCCTTGCCATCCGAGATCCCCGAGGCGGTGCGGAACTCGGTTTCAATGCGTTCGTTGATCACCGGCGCGCGCGCTGGAATCAGCGAGCGCAACTCCTCTTCGCTGGCGCTGTGCCAGGCCCCGGATTTCCGGTCGGACTTCGCGACATCAGCGAACTGCATCCGGTTCTGCTTATCGAACGCTGCACCCACGACTCCGGACCACGCCGGATCCACAAAATGTGGACTTGCCGCCGGCGCCGTCTGCGCAGACCAAGTCAGGAGCAGCCACACTAAGGGAAACCACCTGGAGTTAGTCAAGGTGCACGATCCCCCTCTGCAGCGCAGTGGTCGCGGCCTGGGTGCGATCCGTGACTCCCAGCTTGCTGAGCAGGCTGTTGATGTGCGTTTTGACCGTAGCCTCGGAAATATACAACGCGGCGGCAATCTCTTTGTTGCTGTTCCCGCCCACGATCAATTGCAGCACCTCGGTTTCGCGCGCGGTCAGCGATGGCGCGCTCATGCGCTCCGCCAGGCGCTCGGCCACCGGAGCCGGGATCCGGGACTTCCCGGCATACACCGAGCGGATGGCATCCATCAATTCCTCTCCCGTCATGCCTTTCAGCAGATAGCCCCGGGCCCCCGCTTGCAGCGCACGATAAATGTCCTCATCCCCATCGAAGGTGGTGAGCACGATAATGCGCGCCTGGGGAAAATCCGTCCGGATGCTGGCAATTGCCTCCACCCCATTCATCTGCGGCAAGCGGAGGTCCATCAACGTGATGTCGGGTTGGTGGAGGCGGAACAACTCGATCGACTCCCGCCCATCGGCTGCTTCGGCGACGATGGAGAAGTCGGGCACCGTACGCAGCAGCGCCACCAGCCCCTGACGCACCACCGCGTGGTCTTCGACAATCATGATCCGGATGGAATCGCTCATACTTCCCACTTTCTTCTCTTCATGCCAACGGAGCTTCGACCGAGACCCGCGTGCCCTCGCCCGGCCTGCTTTCCAGCGACAGTGCCGCATCGATCTCGCCTGCCCGCTCCTGCATGCCCCGGATACCGAAATGACCTTCCGGCCCGTTGAAGCCGGGCGTGGGCTCAAAGCCCTGGCCATCGTCTTCTACCCGCAGAGACACCCGGGCCGCCTCGTAAATCAGTTGCACATCGATCCGGTTGGCTGCTGCATGACGCACGGCGTTGGCCACCGCCTCCTGGCCAATGCGCAGCAACTCCTCCTCTATCCTCGGAGACACCGGTCGATAGGTTCCTTTTACCTGAAGGTACACCTTGGCGGAGGAGCCACCGGCAATCCGGGTGCAACTCCGGCTGAGACGGGAAGGCAGGTCGCCGGGCTGGTCGTCGGGCTGGTTCAGGCTGCCCGCTGTCTCCGACCGCAGGTCCCAGATCGACGTGCGCGCGTCTGCCAGGCTGGCGCGCACCAGCGTCCGCGCCTGGTCTAACTGCTCGAATATTGGTTCCAGCCCCGGCTTCGGCGCTGCCTCGCGAGAGCCGGCAAGCAGGCGCGCCACCAGTTCCAGTTGCACCGAGATACCCACAAAACCCTGCGCCAGGGTGTCATGAATTTCCCTCGCGATGCGCCCCCGCTCGCGCAGCACGGCCCCCCACTGTGCCTCTACCGCCAACACCCGCCGGCGATAGACCAGATAGCCCAACAACAGCAAGGCCAGCGCCATGGCGGAATAAAACCACCAGGTCTGGTAATAGTGCGGCATCAGGCGCAAGCCGAAGGAGGCGCCTGTCGTGTTCCAGACCCCGTCGTTGTTCGCCGCCAGCACCCGGAAGCGGTAGCGGCCCGGGGGCAGATTGGTATAAAACGCCGCCCGCCGGCTGCCGGCCTCGATCCAGCCGTGGTCGAAGCCCTCCAGCCGGTAACGGTATTGGACCTTCTGCGGCGCCACAAAGCTCAGCCCCGCATACTGAAATTCCAGCCGGTTGGTGCCCGGCTTGATGACCAGGTCGCCGTCGAGGCTACGCTCCTGGTCATCGACCAATACCTTTTCAATCTCCACCGGAGGGGGAACGTGGTTTTCCGGTGCATGCGCGGGATCGATGAAACTGACTCCGTCGAGGGTGGCGAACCACAGGCTTCCATCCGCCAGCTTCCATGCCGCCGGGTGTCCGCCGCCGCTGCATTCACGAATGTTCATCCCGTCCGCCGTCCCATAAGCCTCGACCGCGATCGCATGGGCTGCTCCCGAGGCGTACGCGTTCAGCTCGGCAATCGAGACCCGGAAAATGCCGGTTTTGGAACTGAGCCAGAGCCGTCCCGCAGCGTCTTCAAGCATCCCGTAAATGGTCCCCGGCAGCCCTTGGGAGCTCCAGGGGAACGCCCGTATCGCGCCATCTTTGCTCAGGCGATTGAGGCCGCCGCCGTTGGTGCCTAGCCAGAGCGTCCCTTCGCTGTCTTTGGCGATGGAGGTGACGGTATTGTTGGAGAGTCCTTGCTGCACGGTGTCGTTGGTAAAGGCACTGTCCTGCCACCGGCTCAGCCCGGCCGAAGTTCCAACCCAGAGCGGGCCGCTTCTGAGGATGGCGCCGATGAAGTCACTGCCTAAACCGTCCATGCTGGAAAAGCTGGTGAACTTACCCGCTTCCAGGTGCGCCAACCCATGCCGGGTGCCGACCCACAAACTGCCGTCGCGATCGGTGTACAACGAGCGGATGAAATCATCTGGCAGGCCGTCGGCCGACGTAAATCTCTTTACCCGTCCCTGGTTTCCCGAGCCCGGATGCAGCAGGTTCAGGCCGTTGGGAGTGCCGATCCAGAGGTCGTCTCCCGGTCCGCCGGCCAGCGAAAGGATGACGTTGCTGGACAGGCCCTCGGCGGTCGAGAAGTGGACGAAGCCGGAGCTGGTACGGCGATTCAACCCCGCCCCGTCGGTGCCGATCCACAACTCACCATTGGCGCTCTGGAAGACGCAGCGCACAAAATTGCCCGAGAGCCCATCGGCAGTGGTAAAGGTGGTGAACTTCTGGTCGCGCAACAGGTGCAGGCCGCCGGAGTCGGTGCCCAGCCACAGATCGCCTTCGCGGTCCTCATCCATCGATAGCACCCGGTTGACTGCCAGTGGCGAGCCCGCGGAGAAGGCCTGCAGCTGATCGCCCTCCAGCCGGAACAGGCCCCGTTCGCTGGCCACCCACAGCACACGCTCGCGGTCCTGGTAAAGACCATCCACGCGTTCTGTCCCGTTCTCCTTGCCGGCAGCGTTCACGCGCAGCGGAAGCGACCCGCCGTCCCTGCCTACATGGACCATGCCGGTAGCGGTGCCCACCCACATGCCCCCTTCCGCATCGGGATGAAGAGCGGTGACCTCGGTCTTGCCCGGAAGATGCAAGATAGGGGAGAGCGTGCCCCCGGCATAGCGCTCCAATCCCTCGTCGGTTCCGATCCACACGCTTTCCCTGGTGATCGAGCTCAACCGTCTCTACCGGGACGCCGCCGAGCAGGTGCAACGCCAGGCGCGGGGTGGCGGCAGTGATATCGAGGGCCAGGACGCCGCTGCTGCCGCCCAGCCAGAGTCTTCCGTTGGTTTCCTCCGCCAGGCCTTGGCGACGGAGCGGGCCCGCCGACTGGGCGCCCGCGACTGGGACAAAGCTTTTTCCGTCGAACCAGGCTGGCCCGGCCGGGGTGATGGCCCACAGCCGCTTCTGCCTGTCCTCATGGCTGAACCACACCGTGTCGGCGGGCAAGCCCTGGGCCGTGGTGTAGGCCGAAAAGGCGCCGCCACGGTAGCGCAACAGCCCGGCAGCGGTCGAGATCCACAGCGCACCGGATCCGTCCTGCAACAGGTCATAAACGGTGTCGCTCTTGAATTGCGGCGTATTCTCCGCGTCGAAGGTGACAAAGTCGATGCCGTCAAACCGGACCAGGCCTCCGTCTGTGCCCAGCCATAGGTAGCCGTCGCGTGTTTGCAGGATGGAGTGCACCGTGTTCTGGGGCAGACCGGAATCGGTGCGCCACGCCTGGTGCCCAAAGTGTTCGAGCGATCGTTGCGGATCGAGCCCCAGGGCGGCGTGCGTGAACGCCAGCAGCAATACCAACACGCCGCTCCATCGCCTGGATGCCCCGATCATGATGGCTCCAGTATGAACCTTAGGAAATTCCATGGCGGTGGCAAAAAAATGCGCCCTGAGTCAGGGCGCGTGGAGAATTGGTATGTGATTGCGATTCCAAAGATAGGTCTTGCGGCCCGCTCGCGTCTTGGACCCAGGGTACGGATTTGCACTCGACCTTTCGGTGGATACGGCTTCGCCACGTTTCCGGGCCCTGGAACCCTCCAGGGTACGGCCATCAGGCCGTACACGACCGCTTTGAAATGAATGCAGCTTGTTCAGCCCTGAGGGCAACAATTTTCGACAGAGTGCTCATCGGCCTGCGGCCCACCAAGGTTCATCGGCCTGCGGCCCACCAAGGTGAAGAACGCCTCGGTCCAGCAACCACTCGCTATAGAACGGTTGCCCTTTCCTTTGTCATCAAGCAGCCCACTCGTTGAGGTGAGTCGGGAGAGAAATGACCGGCTTTCTGTACCGGCAACAAACGATCGGGTGCCCCACATCTCGCTCGTTTTTCGCGAGATGTGGGATACAACGGTACTCGACGCGCCACTCAATCGGTGTCATCCTGAGAGTCTGTGACTTTATTGGTTTTGCGAAAAAATCGACGCTGAAAACAAAAAGGTTAGGTGCTTCCAAGGGCGCGAAAAATCAAAAAAGTCACAGCCTCTGAGCGAAGGCGAGGGATCCGCAGTTCCGCGGACCTTTCGTGGAAATGTTTTTCGACCGGGCGCAACGGGGGGGATCCGCGGTTAGCCTTGCGGCGCGGTTGCTCTTACGTTGTGGGCAGTTCAGCCGGGGCCAGGGAAGTAGGTGGCACCGAATCCTTGGCAGGAACGATTGGCTGCTTGGGCTGGCTGCCGGACAGGCGCGCCGCAATGCGCCGCGACCGTAACCTGTCGGCCATATGCTTGGGAACATCTACTGCCTTGATCAAACTCATGTGGGCTCCGTGGGTGCCGTTACTTGCTAAACGTGGCTCGTCTGGAGCGGAAACTCAGGCTATAGGCGAGGAAAACAAAGTGCACTGGATACAGTGTACTCCGTTACTGCCGTTCCCAAACCATGGTCGCCGGTGGATCCCCCGGCGCCCCGCCCACCTCCGTCATGGTCGCCCGGTCCTCCGATACCGTGTACACCGAGGAAGAGATCACGCTGCCATTCAGTTTCTGTACCAGGCGGAAGGTGTAAGGTCCGGTTCTGGTCAGGGACAAGCGAAGCCCGGTTGGAATGTCGGGCCCTTCGACCGCCACTTCTTTGCCGTCGGTCGTCACCTCGCAGGTCGCCTTCATTGCCGGAACCTTCAGAATCAGCTTGTCCAATCCGGATTCCTGGATGCTGAATTCATCGGGCGAGCTGAGCTTGACATCGGTACTCTTCCAGGCGCCAATCAGCCCGCTCGACCCGGCCGTGCGCGCATACTCTGCGGTGTCGGTATACAGATCTCCGTTGGCTTTGACCCCGCTGGTGGTCACGGACAGCTTCTGGCCATCAGCTGAAAGCTTCCAGCTATCGCTGCTGAACAACTTGCCATCGGCCTTTCGATATTCGGTAGTCCAGCTCTCCGGGCTGGTCTGTCTCCAGATCGCGATGTTGCCCGAGGGCATGGCGTAGTTCTTGCCATCCACCCGGAAGGAGTAAGTCACCCCCCCAGCTTTCAGCTCGATCGACTGGTCGGCTGCCGGGCCGAATCTCATGGTGTCGCCGGCCAACTGGCTCTTCTCCTGATTGAGCTTCCAATTACCCGCGAACGGATTTTGCGCCACCGCCGTGCCGGCGGCAGCCATACCGACGAGAAACCAGATCGTGGCGGATAAGAATCGTCCTGGTCGCATAGGACCCCCTCTGCTCCGGTTGCGGGCCCAGTGCGAAACCGATCGGCACTTCACTGCTGGTCTACGCAAAGTCACCAGTCCCGTTCAGACCTTTCCTCAGGAAAAGCCAATCCTCGCTGCACCCGTGCAACGAAGACAAGAGAATGCTTGAGCGCAACGCTGTGATGCCATTAGAGCACTTCTGCCGCTTGCATGTGGGAGCAGGAACGGGGAGGAACAGGTCTGGTTAATCGAGTCGATAAGGGAGCTCGCCGCTTTTTCAAACCGCAGCCCGCATGCTTTGTCTCAGGGCACAACTTGAAGTCGGGCCGAAAACAGACGCAAATTGTTGGGCTTTAACCCCTGTCCCCCGCCGGAGCGGATTTGTTCATAGGGAGCGCGTGACTGCCTGCGGCCAGTTAAGAGAGGCGTTACGGGGAAGGGACTTTGCAGGAGAGCTGCGGAGAGGAAAACTAGTCGTCGTCCGACGGGCGGGAGATTCTGCGGGCAGCCAGCGCATGCAGATGCAGGCCGCGCTTGATGTCCGGACCGAACTCCTGGACCAGGTTGCCGATCAGGACCTCGCCCATTTGCTCATGGCCAAACTGAACTCCCTGCACCAGCGGGGTGTACTGATGGTGCGGATACCAGTAGGTCGAGATCATGCCGGAGCCGTAAGCGCCGGCAATCTGCGGCATATCCAGGATCAGCCGTCCATCCGGGCGATATGTCGTGAAGGTCATCTTGAGCGCATGGGCACTGCGATGCAGTGTGCCATCGCACTTGCAAACCGGGTAGCGTGGATCGAGGCCGGTGACACCGGCTAAACCCTCGTGAATCACATTGCGGGCAGCAAGTTGTCCGTATTCGCTGGCAAAACGCCGGGTGTAGCTGCTTCCGTCCCCATCCCATTTGGCCGGTGTGTGACGGACCTGATCGATAAAGGCCCCCACGGAAAGCCCGGCAAAGGCTCCCGGTGAAGCATAAGTATCGTTCCAGAAGAGTGTCAGCCGGTCCTGCCGGGTTAATTTGGGAGCGGGTTCTGGCGCGGCCGGAGGCTTCACCACCGCCTGGCTGATTTCCGGGGTCAGGCCCATACCCTGCAACAGGGCATCATGGCCGGACCCTGCCAACAGGTCGGGGAGAAACAGCCCACCCTCCGGGAGGGCTTCGCTGGCGACCAGGACCGTGTCCGTGGGCAGCGTCTGGGCCCCCATCACCACATCCCCGGTTATGCCGAGCGTCATCAGGAGAACGACCTGGCAGAATTTCATAACCCCCCCGTAGGGCCAAAGAAACCTATGACTGTCGCTGCCGGAGCCCTGCAACCAGGCGGGCTTCTGTGAGCAGCAAGCAAAGCATCGCAGCCGGCCACGTCCGCTGGCAAGCAAACATCGAGCCCCGACCCTTACGAAAGCGGCTGATTTGGGCAATCGGGGTATCTCGCGCTAACACGTTTTGGGCATTGGACAAGCTAGGACGGGACCAGCTCAAAGCGATCCACGTCCACCAGGCCCAGGTCGGTGATCTTCAAATGAGGAATGACCGGCAGGGGAAGAAACGCCAGCTGCAGAAAGGGCTCCGGGAGCCGGCAGCCCATGGCCTCGACCGCAGCGCGCAGGGTGTAGAGTTTCCTGGCCACGGTCTCAAACGGATCCAGGCTCATGAGGCCGGCAAACGGCAATGCCAACTCGGCCAGAACCCGCCCCGATTGGACCGCGACGAATCCTCCCCCCAGCGCGAGCAGGTGATTGACCGCCACTGCCATATCTTCGTCGTTGCTGCCGACCACGCAAAGGTTGTGACTGTCGTGGCCGACCGAGGAGGCGAGCGCACCCTCACGAAAGCCAAAGCCCTTGACGAACCCGCGGCCGATATTGCCATTGCGCCCGTGACGCTCCAGCACGCAGATCTTCAGCAGATCGTTTTCCGGATCGGCATGCCGCCGGCCCTCGCGAAACGGCAGATTGGCCTCTAGCCGCTGGGTCAGGATCTTCCCCGGAATGATGCCGATGACCGGCGTCGCCGGACCCGAGGCCGGCACGCGAAAAACCTCCGCACTGACCGGAGCGAGGTACATGGTGTTTCCCCCGGGGGACGGGGGCAGTACTCGCCCCGCGAACGTGTCTGCCGTCACCGGACGGCCGCGGCGAAAAACAGTGTGCACGGCGCAGCTCTCTAGATCGTCCAGCAACAGAAAGTCCGCCAGGTAACCGGGCGCGATCAGCCCCCGATCGGTGAGCCCAAAGCCCCTGGCTGCAGACCAGCTGGCGGTGCGATAAACCGCCGCCACCGGCGCGCCCAGGGAAATCGCCCGGCGCACCAGGAAGTCCAGATGGCCTTCTTCGTAGATGTCCAGCGGATTGCGATCGTCAGTACAGAAGCCGAGAAAAGGCGAAGCAAATTCGTTGATCAAGGAAAACAAATTCGCCAGGTCCTTCGAGACTGACCCTTCGCGAATCAGCACCTGCATGCCCTTGGCCAGCTTCTCCCGGCCCTCGGCCAGGTTTGTGGTCTCGTGACAGTTACGGATACCACAGGATAAATAGGCGTTCAGTCCGCGGCCGGAGAGCAGCGGAGCATGGCCGTCGATATGCCCGCCGTGGAAGGCCGCCAGCTTCTCCATACACTCCGGATCCTTGTTCAGGACTCCGGGCACGTTCATGAACTCGGCCAGGCCGATGACCTTGGGATGGTGGCGATGCGGTACCAGGTCAGCAGCGGTGAGCCGTGCGCCTGAGGTTTCCAGGTTGGTTGCGGGCACGCAGGAAGAAAGCTGCACCCGCAGATCGAGCGCGGTATTCTCCGCGGAATCGAGAAAATACTGCAGTCCCTCCAGGCCGAGAACATTGGCGATCTCATGCGGATCGCAAATGGCGGTGGTGACGCCGTGCGGCAGTACGCAGCGGTCGAACTCCCCCGGAGTCACCAGCGTGCTTTCGCAATGCACGTGGCTGTCGATAAAGCCGGGAACCGCGAACCGGCCCTGGGCGTCTATCTCTTCCACCCCACGGTAAGCTGTCGAGGGTACCCACGATGGTGGCGCCGCATACCGCGATGTCGCCCAACTCCAGCTCGCCGGTCACCAGGTTCAGGACGCGGGCATTGCGGACGACCAGGTCAGCCGGCAGCCGGCCCATGGCTTGATCGATCTGTCGTTCCAGCAAATCTCGTGTCGCATCTCTCATAAATCAGCCCGATTGAGTTTCCGTATTATAGGTTGAGCTCTCCTGGGCCAGTGGTTGACGGAGAATGCGGTCATGCTGCACTCATTGACGGCCCGCAAGGAATGGAAGTTCTTCGCTGTCCTGCCGAAAGCGGCCCCGGTTCTGGCTGCTGCCTGGTGGAGTGTGCTGCTGCTGCGCGGCGCCCTGCCGGCAGCGTTCGCCATCGCCATGGGCGTGCTCGTCGGCGCCGTCCAGCGCGGCCAATCCCTCTTCGGACCCCTCGCCTTTGCCGGCGCAATCTTCGTCCTGCTTCAGGTGCTCAGCCCCATTCACCAGGCGCTCAGTGCCAACCTCGGGGACCGCACCGCGGCCTGGCTCTACGACCGCCTGACCGAGGCCTGCGTGCGCCCGCCGGGCATCGGGCACCTGGAGGACCCAACCCTCACTGCGGACCTCACCGTCGCCCGCGATTTTGACCTGGGCATGACCGGGCCGCCGCTTTCCATCTCCATGGACTTTATTGCCGGAGGCCTGGTCGAGATGATCGGCGGTATCGCCTCCGCTCTTGTCCTCCTGCGCTATGCATGGTGGGCGCCCCTGCTCCTGGCCGGAGCCTGGGGGGCCACTCATTGGCTGCTGCGCGAGAGTGGTGTCTGGCGCGACCGCAACAACCCCGAAGTGCGCGCCGCGCAGCGGGATGCCGACTATGCCTACCGGCTGGCGGTCGACCCTCCGGCGAGCAAAGAGCTGCGCCTGTTCGGTCTCGCCCCTTGGACCATTGATCGTTTTGTCGCCCGGCGCACCCGGCTGCACCAACTGCAATACGCCGCCACGCGCCTGCGCGAGCGCCCGGTGATTTGGAGCCTGCTCCTGGTGATCTCCGCCAACGTGATCGTCTTCTGGCTTTTAGCCAGCAACGTGGCCCATGGCCTGATCTCGCTCGGGGAAGCCGTGGTCTATGTGCAAAGCGCGATTGGGGTATCGATGATCGCCTTTGGCGGCTTCAGTTGGGCACTCGACGGATCCTCCGCCCCGGTGGCCGCGGTGTTGCGCCTGGAACCGGCCATGCGTCCCGCCGGTGCTTTGGGCTCCGGTGATCGCCGGGCGGATGCGATGCCGGCAAAAGAGATTCGGCTCCACGAAGTCAGCTTCGCTTACCCGGCCACGGACGGCGCGGGCGCCCCGCCCGTGCTCGAGCACTTCGATCTCACCATCCCCGCCGGAACCTCCCTGGCCATCGTTGGCCAGAACGGCGCGGGCAAAACCACCATCGCCAAGTTACTCTGCCGGTTGTACGATCCGCAGTCCGGCGCCATCACCATTGACGGCGCCGACCTGCGGGAGTTCGATCTCGCCTCCTGGCGCTCGCGGGTCACCGCCGTGTTCCAGGACTTCCTTCGCCTGGAACTGCCACTGCGCGAAAACGTGGCTCCGGCCGGCGCGCCCGAGGAGGTCGTGCGCGCCGCGCTCGAGTCGGCGGGTGCCGCTCACCTGGCCTCGCTCGATACCATCCTGGCCCGTGGATACACCGGCGGCACCGACCTCTCGGGTGGTCAATGGCAGCGCGTTGCCCTCGCCCGGGCGTTGGCCGCGGTCTCGCTCGGCGCGGGTGTCGTGTTGCTCGACGAGCCTACGGCACAGCTCGACGTGCGCGGCGAAGCAGAGATCTTCGATCGCCTGCTGGCTGCCACCAAGCATTGCACCACCATTCTGATTTCCCATCGTTTCTCCACCGTCCGCCATGCCGACCGCATCTGCGTGTTGGAACATGGCCGGGTAATTGAGCTGGGCACGCACGATGAGTTGATGGCCCTGGGTGGCCGCTACCGCACCATGTTTGATCTGCAGGCGCAGCGCTTCCATCTTCCCGAACAGGAGGGCGTGACTTATGATGCCCTCACCTAAAACAGATCCTGGGCTGGAGCCTTTGCCACCGGCGCTCCAGTCGATGTGGCGGCTGTGCAAGCTGGGCTATCGTCATGAGCCCCGCCTGATGCTGGTGTCGTTTGCCCTGTCGCAATTGGCGGCGCTGCCCGATGCTCTGCTCGCATTGTGGTTGTGGCTGCTGGGCAAAGGCGTGCTCCAACACCGCACCGGATGGATCGAGATCGCGGCCGTCGGCCTCGGCGTGTCCACGGCCGCAACCTGGTTTCTGCGCACCACTCAGCACCCGCGTGCAGCGCCGCTTCCGCGACAAAGTGACCATTGCGCTCGAGTCTCATGTAGCCCGGCTGCAGGCCACAGTCGAGACGGTAGCGCACCACGAGCGTCCCGAGTATCTCGACCGCCTGTCCATGCTGCGCAACCAGGTGTTCGTGCTCGACCACATGTATATGTCGCTGTTTTCGACCCTGGGGTGGATCCTCCGCCTGGGCGTGACCATGGCGCTACTGGCGTCGATCCACCCTGCGCTTCTGTTGTTAACCGTGTTCGCCATCCCCACCGTGCTGACCTCGGGCTGGCGCCCGGCCGTGGAGCGAGCGGCCCAGGAGCGGGGAGCCCAAAGCAATCGCCTCGCGCGCCACCTGTTTACCCTTGCCACCACGGCAGCGCCGGGCAAAGAAGTGCGCGTCACCGGCATTGGTGAGCGCCTGGTCCACGACCGCCGGGCGGCATGGGATCGATGGTATGGCCCAGTGGCCGCGGCACGCTGGGGCTCCGCCTGGTGGCTGGCGGCAGGCTGGGCAATCTTCGGCCTGGCCTATGTGGGCGCGGTGGTTTTCGTTTCCTCCTATCTCCGCGCGCCAGCCAGCTCGGTGCTGCTGGTGCTGGCTGCGGGAGCGCGCCTCTCGGGATATATTGGCGCCACGGTCGGCGAGATCGGGTTCTTGCGCGGATTCTGGATGGACGGCTCCCGGCGTCTGGCCTGGCTCGAAGACTATGCCGCTTCGGTTGCGGCGATGGGCGATCTGCCCGTGCCCCCGGTCCTGCAACAAGGCGTTCGCTTCGAGCATGTTTCCTTCGCCTATCCCGGGACTTCTCGCGTGGTGCTCGAGGATGTTTCGCTGATGTTGCCGGCGGGCGCGGTCGTTGCCGTTGTGGGTGAGAATGGCGCCGGCAAGACCACTCTGGTCAAGCTGCTGGCCAAAATGTATGAGCCGTCGTCGGGCGTGATCCTGATAGACGAAACGCCGTTGGCGCGTTTAAAGACCGTGGAGTGGCGGGAGCGCCTGGCCGGCGCGTTCCAGGATTTCTTTCGCTTCGAATTTCGCGCCGGGCACACCGTGGGCTTAGGCGACGTCCCGCGCATCGACGACGAGCCCGCCCTCGCGTCCGCCGTGGAGCGCGCCGGCGCCGGCGACGTGATGTCCCGTCTGGGCTCCGGGTGGGATACGCAGCTCGGTCCAACCTGGCCCAATGGAACCGAGCTTTCCTTTGGACAATGGCAAAAATTAGCCCTCGCGCGTGGGTTTATGCGCGATCAGCCGCTGTTACTGATCCTGGACGAGCCAACCGCCGCGCTCGATGCGGAGACGGAACACGCTCTCTTTGAGCGTTACGCCGCAGCCGCGCGGGGGAACGACACCAGCGGCCGGATCACGATCCTCGTCTCTCATCGCTTTTCCACCGTGCGCATGGCCGACCTGATCGTAGTGCTCGACGGGTCCCGGCTGGTTGAGGTGGGCACCCACGAAGAGTTGATGGCGAAGCGCGGCCAGTATGCGGAGCTCTACGGCATCCAGGCCGCCGCCTATCGATGACCCGCCATTATTTTTCTTTTTCCAGCTCCACCACCATCACCTCAATCGGCTTATCGCCCGCGTTGACATCGGCGTGCGTAGTTCCCGGCGGGTTCATGGGAAGCCAGTAAGCCTTACCCGTCTCCCACACATGCTCTTCCGCTTTACCGGTCGAGTCGACGATCTTCATCGTTCCGCCATTCAGCGCGATGATGACCCGAGGATGCTCGTGGCGGTGCATGGTCAGCGGCGCATTGGGCATCACCACCGACTTCCAGACCTTTACGTCCTCGTTCTCAAACTGCGGAAACCGCTGCGTCTGGGTAGCGCTGTTCTGCGAACGCACAACGCTAACCGCCGCCAAAACCAAGACCATCATTGCTATTCGGCGAACCGACAACCTCTTCATCGTTTTCTCCAGGCACGACATCATTTGCACTGCGTGTAGCAACCATACAAGCGAACTGATCCAACATATCCAAAACCCTGGACGGGTGCCCCATGTTCGCAACAGCGTACGTGGGCCGAAAACGACGGGGCGAAGCCCACGATTGCTTTTTGCATTTTTTAATCAAAAAAGAACCCCGGGTGCCCCATATCTCGCTCGTCTTTCGCGAGATGTGGGATACCACGACACTCGATAGGCCGATCTCCGACCCTGTAGGAAAACCGAAGTTGACATCTGTGGTATCCCACATCTCGCAAAAAACGAGCGAGGGGGGCACCCAGGCTCTGCCGTAAGGGAAAGATAACCTGAACGAGCGGAGTAGACTTAAAACCAGGCAAACTGCCAAATGACCCTCAATGACCCGTCACCCGTAAGCTCCGCTCTTATCAACGCCGCATTCGCCAGGCGCGCATGGTAGCCCGGGCCATTAAATCCAAACACCACCCCATCCTGGCTCACATCATCCCCATGCGGCGCTGCAATCTCTCCTGCGCCTACTGCAACGAGTACGACAAAGTCTCCGATCCCGTACCCACCGCCGAGATGTTGCGCCGGATCGAAAAGCTGGCCAGCCTGGGCACCGGCATTATCACCATCAGCGGCGGGGAACCCCTGCTCCACCCCGACCTCGACGAAATCATTCGCGCCATTCGCAGTCACGGGGCCATCGCCACCATCATCACCAATGGCTATCTCCTCACCCCGGAGAGAATCGAGCGGCTGAACCGCGCCGGCCTGGAACATCTGCAGATCTCGATCGACAACGTAAATGCCGGATGAGGTTTCCAAGAAGAGCCTGAAGGTGCTCGACAGGAAACTTGAGTGGCTGGCGCAACACGCAAAGTTTGATGTCAACATCAATTCCGTTCTCGGCGGCGGCATGGCGCATCCCGAAGATGCCCTGACCATCACCCGCCGGGCCCTGGAACTCGGATTTGAGACCACCGTCGGCATCATCCATGACCACGACGGCCAACTGGATCCGTTGAAGCCCAACGAGCGTGCTGTCTACGATCAGATCCTCAAAGAACGGAAGCCGGCGATGTTTGCCTTCGCTTACGACAACCTGTTCCACAAAAACCTGGCGCTGGGCCAAGCCCAACGACTGGCAATGCCGTGCCGGCAGCCGCTACCTCTATATTTGCGAACAGGGCCTGGTGCACTACTGCTCGCAGCAAAGGGGATATCCCGCCATTCCCCTGGAAAACTACAGCCAGGCCGATCTGGATCGCGAATACTCGACCGTGAAGCCCTGTGCGCCGTTCTGCACCGTATCCTGCGTGCACCGGGTGGCCATGCTCGACCTCATGCGCAACCAGCCGCGCGAAGCCCTGACCCGCTTTTTCCCACCGGCGACGCCGGGTGGGCCGCCGCAACTTGCCGGCCGGCATCCAGGTGCTGACTGCGGTCTTTCTTCCCCCAGCCGGATGGCAAGCCGCAAAGCCCGGCGCAGAAGATGGTGGCCGGCGCAGCGATGAAAATCTTCGGCGTCAAATAAGGTATCGGTAGCAAGCCAGGAAGACGGCGAGCGCGGTCACCGCACCCAGCAGCACGTCCAGCGCATAGTGATAGCGGCCCACCACCGCGCCCAAGGCAATCCAGATCGAAACAAACAAGAAGACGCCGCCAAGCAGCGGCGCGAAACGCAGCAGCACCAGCGAGACGGCAAACGTTGAGGCCACGTGGGCGCTGGGAAACGAGATCGCATGGATGCTGCCGTGCTTGAGAATCCAGCGATTGAAAACCCGTGCCTTACCGGCTCGCGCGGGCGCCGGTTGGTTGCCGGCGAGATCGCGAGGCGGGTAGGCGGGCACAAAGGGCGTGATTGCGTAACAGAGATAGGTCGCGATTAACACCACCAGCCAGAAGCTCGCGACATGGCTGCGCTGGCCGGCGGCGTACAGGGAGAGCAGGCCAAGCGGCACCAGCGGGTAGCAAAAGAGATAGGCGATTTCCAGTATCAGCCCCAGCCCAGTGCGCGAAGTCCCCGAGGTTCCGGCCGCTCGAGGCATCAACCAACGATCGAACGCCAGCAGTCGCTCCTCGATGCGGTGGTTCGGAGCCTGGAAGAACTGTCCGGTCTGCCAATAAGGCACCAGGAAGAGACCCACGGTAAGCCAGTCACGCAGCGTGGAAACATAGAGCGGCGGAAGAAAAGACGCCGTCGCACGAGCCACCATCACGGCCACCAAAGGGACCAGGGCAAACAGCGTAATGTTCCACCGGCGACGCACCGGCAGCGGACGCCCAAAAAACGGCTGGATCCAGGCCGCCGCTGCCAGCACAATGGCAAATCCAATCTGGATCCATTCCGAAGTTCGCATCCACTCACTTTCAAGAAACAGTGAAACTTACATTAACCGCGGAAAATTCATTGTTTTTAAATGTACGGGGCTTCAGCCCGTACATTCCGCCAGCAGAATCACTGGGCTTTAGGGGTGTGTGAGACCCCTGGATTTAGGAATTTAGTCCCGAAGGGACGGCTGAACTTAGCCCAGGACGCTAGTCCTGGGTACATCATGAAACGATGATCGAGTCCCGCAGGGACGGCTGAAGGATGGATTGCGTCGCGGCCAATTTTCAGTCGTCCCTGCGGGACTCAATCATCGTTTCATGCTGTACCCAGGACTAGCGTCCTGATTGCATGACAGCGTCGGCTCCCTCAAGCCAAGTAGACTGGTTGCTACCAAACGACCATGAAGCTCGGAAGAAGGAGCCGAGCATGATGATTATAGGCTGTGATTTTCATCCCCGTTTCCAGCAAATTGCTTATGTAGATCTAGAGACGGGAGAGTTTGGTGAGCGTCGTTTGAGCCATCCGGAAGAGGCGGAGCGATTTTACCGTTCTCTGGCCGGGAATCAGGTGCGCATAGGTCTAGAGGCGACGGGCAACTTCCGTTGGTTCCGGCGATTGATCGACGAACTGGGTTATGAATTTCTGCTCGGGGACCCGAGCGCGATTCGCGCTGCGAGTGCCCGCCGGCAGAAGACCGACAAGCGGGATGCCAGGCACATGTTGCGTTTGCTGCAAGAAGACCGGTTTCCGGCCGTCTGGCAGCCTTCGGTGGAGAACGAGCAGCTGCGGCAGTTGTTGTTGCATCGTTGCCGCCTGGTTCGCCTGCGCACCCGGATCACCAACCAGTTGGACTCCATGGGTAAGAACGAGGGCCTGTTGGGTTCCAAGAGCTGGTCGGCGGAGCGACGGCGGCGCATCGAGGCGTTGCCGTTGTCTGGCTGGTACATGCAAAGGCGAGTCGACTTGTTGGATTTGCTGGACGAGTTGGAGAAGCGGATCGAGCCGCTGGAGAAGGCAGTGGTTGAAGCGGCGGAGAGTCATCAGCAGGCATGCCTGCTGATGACTCACCCGGGAGTGGGTCCGATCGTTTCGCTGGTCTACGTGTTGACCATCGGGGATTGGACGCGATTCGCGCGAAGCCGGGAACTGGCCAGTTATCTGGGTCTGATTCCGGCCGAAGACTCCAGCGCTGACAAGCGCCGTTTGGGTCACATCAGCAAGCAGGGCAACACGCTGCTGCGTTGGCTGCTTTTCCAATCCACTTTGGGGGCACAACGGTCCGATCCAAGCTGGCAACGACTATATCTTCGTTTGTCGCTGAACAAGGATCACGGCTTCAGCCAAGGTGGCCATCGCCCATAAACTAGCGGTTCGACTGTATTGGATGTTGCGCTCCGGGCAGAACTACAAGCAGGTGATGGAGCGCGGTTCGCACGCGGGGCAGCCCGTTTAGCCCAGTGGCCGAGGCTTAGGCCGACGTCCTGATTGGGCGCCCCACCTCTTCCCGTGAGGGGAGAGTTTGCACAAGAAATCATGGAGCATTACCGGGCCGAATACATGGTTGATGGAACCCCAACAGGGACCATCGAAAATGATTGAATGCAATGTACGAGCTTGGGTCGTTTGGCAAAGCAAGACAGTTCTCAACTAAGGAACAAAGCACAGAAAAAACATCTGTGCTTTGTTCCCAGCTCGATTGTCACCGTGGTCGGAACGGGGTCAAGGGTCCAGATGAACGCCGAAGAACGGCGCCCTTGACCCCGTCCCAACCACAGCAGGGATTTTCTGTCTCCGCTCCAGAAAATCGGGACTTGACAGAGGCCGACGTGTCATACATGGGCTAAGTTCAGCCGTCCCTTCGGGACTAATTCATCTATCCGTTGAGGTACGCTTTTCAAATCGGGATAAGCCGGCCCTATTGCCCGCTCGCAGCCGTTTTCCCTCCTGTATACGTCACCCGCCAGATCGAGTTCGAGCCGTCGTCAGAGACCAGCAACGACCCATCCTTCACCACCACAACCCCGACCGGACGTCCCCAGACCTTGCCATCGGGCAGTACAAAGCCGGTGAGAAAATCTTCGTACTCTCCCGTCGCCTTATCGTCTTTCATGGGAACAGCAATGACTTCGTAGCCGCCGCGCGGGTCCCGGTTCCACGAGCCATGCTCAGCCGCAAAGGCCCAGCCATGAAAGCTGGCAGGGAACTGTTGCCCTTCATAAAACAGGACCTCGAGCGAAGCCATGTGTGGATTGACCAATACGTCCGGAACGATGACCTTCGATTTCAACTCCGGATGCTTGCCCATCAATCGCGGGTCCTGATGGCCACCGATGTAGTACCACGGCCAGCCGTAAAAACCACCTTCTTTTACCGACGTGATGTAGTCAGGAACCAGGTTGTTGCCCAGGGCGTCCCGCTCGTTGACGGAACACCATAGTTCGCCGGTTCCGGGTTGGATCGCTTCTCCCACGCAATTACGAATACCGGAGGCATACACTTTCTCGAATTTGCCTTCGGGAGTGAATTCAAGCACGTCCGCACGATGAAACTCGGCTGGAGTGGTATCCGGGTCATCCACATTGGAATGCGACCCAACCGACACCAGCATATGTTTCCCGTCCGGGGTGAAGACGATGTCCCGGGTCCGGTGACCGCCGCCGCCGGGCAGTTCCGTCAAGGTTTGCCCCGGGCCGCTGGCCTTCAAATCCCCGTTCTTATAAGGAAAACGAACGACGGATGCGGTATTGCCCACGTACACCCATTGCGGATTGGGACCACTGGGATAGAAGTTGATCCCGAACGCGCCCTTCTGGTCGGTGGCGAAGGTCTCGATCTGGCCCGCCTTGCCGTCCTTCATACCGCGAATGACCAGAATCTTCCCCGGCGAACTCTCCGCCAGAAAAACGTCGCCGTTGGGCGCCATCCGCATCAGGCGAGGGTTCTCCAGGCCAGTGGCAAATTGCTCCACCTTGAAACCAGGGAGAGTCTGTGGCCAAACCCCATCCGGACGAGGCGCAATCGCGGCCGCATTATTGGCCGACTCCGTGGCATACGGCTGCGGCAGGTCGGCCGCCGTGACTTTGCGGCGAACGCCGGGATGTTCCTTGGTGTAATCCGTAAACGCGTCCTGGCCCGTCAGTGTCTGCTGCGCAACAGCAGGAAGCGAACCGAGGGCGAAAAGTGTGATGGCGAGGGCTGCAGGCAAGTGCTTCAAGTTCATGGGGGTAAATCCTCCGGGCAGGCGAACTCTTTCAGTTTAGTGCGAAATCGCTTCCTTCGCGCCAGTGCGACTCTTCCCGCTGGCGCGCATCCCTTCCATCGCTGGCCCTGCCGCTAGAGTGCCGGGGAAGTTAGGGTGGCACGCCAAGTAAGAACTGTGATTCGTCGAGGCCCGGAGGGCCGGCCGCTAAACGTCAGCCCAGCCCGGGAGGGCTGGGTATCCAATCGAGGGTGATCCGAGCGCCAGAGGCGCGGCACTCTATTTCGCACCTAAGGGCCTGTACCCTTCCGGCCTCCCGAAGTCGAATCATTCGCCCGGCGAAGTCTGCAGTGCAAGGTCTTCGGCGGAATCCGGTTGCATCCGCTCCTGCATCCGCATCGTCAACAAATACCCTGCACCAGTGATCAAAGGCACAATCACCGCCGGAAGAGCAGCCACCGGCAGCAAATAATAAACTCCCCCGCCCACGAAACACCACACAACCGCAGTTACATTTACCCCATGCCAGTACCGGTAAATCCCCTTAGGGTCGAACAGCGCCGGCACATCGATCCGCATATGCGCGACAAACAGGTAGTGGAACAGCAACACCCCCGCCAGCGGGGCAAACAAGTTACCCAGCGCCGTGGTCAGCGGAACCAGCCGATCCAGCAGCACCGGAAAGGCGGAAAGAACCGTACTGACGATGCCTACAAAAAATGTGTTCCAAAACCGCCCTGGGCCCTCGAACAGATTCGAGAGGGAAAGCCCGCCAGTGTAAAGATTCATCACGTTGATGGTGATTTCGTCGAGTGCGATCACCACCAGCAGGACCAGCAGGGTTAGCCACTGCGGGTGCACGTCGGCGGCCAGCGAAAACGGATTCGGCTGCCGCCCCAGCGATGCCGCTGCCCCATAGGCGCCGAGCGAAACCGAGAACCCGGTGGCCAATACGCCGGCCAGCATCGTGCCCCACCACATATCCGCGCGGCTGCGCGTGTAGCGGCAGAAGTCCGCCGCGTCCGTGATCATGGTGAGCCACGCCCCGGTCAGGCTGTTCAACCACACCGCAGCCAGCACGTAACCCCCGCCAGGGTGGGTGTGAAAATGGAGTGCAGTCACTGGCCGGTAACTGGCAGCCGGCGTATGGACCAGAACCCAGAACAGATACACAATGCCGGCAACCTTGACCGGCAGCCCAAACCGGGAGATCAGCTTCAGCGTGTTATATCCAATCAGGGCGAAAAACACCTGCAGGGTGGCCAAGACCATTCCCGTGCGAACCACAGAGAAGTTATGGCCGGTCCACTGGTGACCGATGGCGACAATCACCGTGGCGCCCACGATGGTCTGCATGGCGAACCAGTAAGCAGAGGCGATGGTGCGCATGACCGAGGGCAGCCATTTCGCACCCCGGATGCCGAACACCATGCGGCATGCCACCTGCCCGGTGATGCCATAATCCACCCCAACCGTGGCCATCACGATGTAAGCCGCAAACGCGACCACGATCCCGAGCGTGCTGCTCACAATCGTTGCCCAGAACGAAAGCCCGGAGGCGACCGCCAGGCCGCCGATCAGAATGGTCGAGGGATTGATCAGAAAATTGCTGACCAGGAGAAACAGATCCGGCCATCGTACTGTCTTGAGTGCGTCGGGAATGGGCTCGATGGCGTAACCTTCGATCGCGCCAGAGCGGGTAAGACTATCGATGGCTTCCGTGGCTTCCATTCTGCGTCGCTCCATTCTGTATCAAATCAATACAAGGATGGTCATCGACCCCCGGATTTCCAATCCGGGTCAAGGATGCACATCGGCCGGTCTACCCCTGGGGGCCTGCTTCACCGCTGAAGATTAGATTCGCATGGCCGCCTTCCTGCCATGTATAAATCTCCCACAAGTTGTCCTCCGGGTCGGTGAAGTAACAGGCATAAGCATTCCACGGATACCCTTGTGGTTCCGCGACAAACGGTACACCCCGGCGGGAGAGTTCCTGGTGCATCGCCTGCACCCGGTCGCTGCTCTCCACCTGGATGGCCGCCATGGTTCGCCATCCGCCCCTGAGCGCCTGCCCCGGTGGCAGACGCAAGTTGGTCTGCATGTGGTCTACCTGCCACAGCGCCAGCGTGACCCCAGCGGTAAAGAAGTCGGCGAAGCCCGGCGCCAGACGGCGCAGCTTGAAACCTACCCGGTCGCGGTAGAACGCAATCGCGCGCTCCAGATCCTGCACCAGAAAACACATGTCGCTGATCGAAGCCGTCTCGATCAACTCAGCCATGCGTCGGCATGACGGTGCTCACGCCCGCACGAATGCCCGTGGGCCAGCGCGCGGTGATGGTCTTCACCTGGGTGTAGAAACGGACACCCTCCATACCGTGCACATTGTGATCGCCGAAGAGCGAGCGTTTCCATCCACCAAAACTGTGAAACGCCATCGGCACCGGGATGGGAACGTTGATGCCCACCATGCCCACCTTTACCTGGTTGGCGAACGCACGCGCAGTATCGCCATCGCGGGTAAAGATGCAAACGCCGTTGCCGAATTCGTGATCATTCACCAGGTCCAGTGCTTCCTGAAAGCGGGAGACGCGCAGCACGCCGAGCACCGGCCCAAAAATCTCTTCGCGATAGATACGCATTTCCGGTGTCACGTGATCGAACAGGCAAGGTGCGACAAAGAATCCCTTACCCTTGCGGAGCGTTTCCTTAGTGTGAGGGTCGACGAAGAGTTTTGCCCCTTCTTTGACGCCCAGTTCGATATAACCGGCGACCTTGTCGCGGTGTACGCCCGTAACCAGTGGGCCCATTTCCGCACCCGCCTGCGTGCCATCGGCGACCTTGAGGCGCGCGATGCGCTCTTTCATGCGCGTGAGCAGGGCCTCGGCGGTGCCATCGCCGACCGCAATGGCCACCGAGATCGCCATGCATCGTTCGCCCGCGGAACCGAAGGCCGCGCCCGTGAGCGCGTCGGCCGCCTGGTCCATGTCCGCATCCGGCATCACGATCATGTGGTTCTTCGCCCCGCCTAACGCTTGTACCCGCTTGCCGGCCGTGGTGCCGCGGCGGTAGACATACTCTGCAATGGGGGTGGAGCCGACAAAGCTGACTCCGGAAATGCCGGGATGATCGAGGATCGCGTCCACCACACGCTTATCACCCTGCACCACGTTGAATACGCCGTCCGGCAGCCCGGCTTCCTTGAGCAGTTCCGCCAGAACGAGCGATGCCGATGGATCGCGCTCGCTCGGCTTGAGAATGAAACAGTTCCCAGTGGAAATGGCGATGGGCAGCATCCACAGCGGGACCATGGCAGGGAAATTGAATGGCGTGATGCCGGCGACTACGCCCAGCGGCTGCCGGAAAGACCAGCTATCAATCCCATTGCCGACTTGCTCCGTGAACTCACCCTTCAGCAAGTGGGGAATGCCGGTAGCGAACTCCACCACTTCGAGACCACGCGTCACCTCTCCACGCGCATCGTCAAGAACCTTGCCGTGCTCGGAGGTGATGACGGCTGCCAGCCGGTCTGTGTTTTTCTCCAGCAGATCGCGGAACCGAAACAATACCCGCGCCCGGCGAAGCGGCGGCATATTCGACCACTCCGGGAAGGCGGCCGTGGCCGCTGCCACCGCTTGCTCCAACTCCACCGTCCCATCCAGCGGAACCCGCCGCTTTACTTCGCCGGTGGCCGGGTTGAACACGTCGGCGAACGCTTTCGCCTGACCTGCAACCGCCTTGCCTCCAATCCAATTGGGAACAGTGTCTAACGTCTGCGAAGTTCCGGTCTTCGGTTCCGCGGGAGCAGTAGTAGCCATTGAGTCTTCCTCTCGATTCGTTGGATAATGCGCACACTCTACTTCATGATGATAACGCCTGCTCGCGACCAGGCTCTCTCCTAATGTCTCGACACCCCGCACCGAAATTCCCCTAAAGAACTCTGTGTAACTTTTGTCCTTGCCGAGAACCTCGGGTGCCCCAGATCCCCGATTTCCTGTGAAGCTTCGTGGGTTCGCGAACTTCATGCGCCCTTCCTCTAAAGAAGGGCGCATACGCTGCCTGTCGAGCGACTCGTGCAGGAAATCCGGGTATCTCGCTCGTTTTTCGCGAGATATGGGATACCACGGCACGCCACCGAACAATCTTCTCGTCCGATCGCGCACTAACCTAGAAGGTACAAACCGCCGTCCACTCCAATTCACCCATGAATCCAAACGCCCTCCCGAAAGATCCTCATCGACACTGACACTGCCTCGGACGATGCAGTCGCGCTCATCATGGCGCTCCGTTCGCCCGCAGTGAGCGTCCTCGGCAATCACCGTGGTCGCCGGCAACGTCTCCGTCGAGCAAGGTACGCGAAACGCCCTGTTCACCGCGGAACTTTGCGGGTCCACCGTCCCGGTATTCACCGGAGCCGCGTCCCCGTTAATGCGCCCGCTCGAGGATGCCGCCTGGTTTCACGGGCAGGATGGCCTGGGCGATCACGGCTATCAACCGGCCGCGCGCACCGCCGAAGACGGCTCCGCAGTGGACGCGATGGTGCGCATCATCGAAGCCAATCCGGGGATAGAACTGATCACCCTCGGACCGCTCACGAACCTGGCGCTGGCCCTCCGTCAATCGCCTCAGTTGGCGGCCAACGTAAGCCGGTGCGTGGTCATGGGCGGCGCACCCTGCTGCGAAGGCAATGTGACCCCGGCAGCCGAATATAACTTCTGGGTCGACCCCGAGGCCGCGCAGGTTGTGCTCCGCTCGCAGCTCCCGATTGAACTGGTTGGCTGGCAGCTCTCGCGCGGAGCCGCGGTGGTCAACGGCCGGGAGATCGAACACATTCTCGCCCTGCAGACTAAGTTCGCGGAATTCGCTATCCGCTCGAACGATACCGCCGCAACGAGCCTATCGGACCCAGACCGGGGAAGAGGGTATCGCCCTTCCCGATCCCACGGCGATGGCCATCCTGCTCGATCCGGCCCTGGCGCTGGTTTCCTCAGACCACTACATGGATGTGCCGGTAGACAGCGGAATCACCCGGGGAATGAGCGTGGTGGATAGGCTGGGTGTCGCCCAGGATGCAAGAAACCGAGCCGCCTGGAGCGATGTACTGGAGCGGGGACGCAAGCATACAGTCATCTGGGAGATGGATATTCCCGGCTGGAAGCAGGCCCTGCTGCGGGCGCTGCGTTGAGACGGCAAGTCATCTTCGATACCGACCCGTCGCCGGATGACGCCGTGGCCTTCCTGGCCGCCATCGCGTCGCCCGAGGATCTCGAGGTCCTGGCCATCACCACCGTTGCCGGAAACGTGGGTGTCGAGCTGACCTCAAAGAACGCGCGCAAAGCATTGGAGCTGGCCAGGCGAGCGACATCCCCGTCTATGCCGGTGCCGCCGCTCCCCTGGCCCGGCCGCTGGTGACCGCGGAGCATGTGCATGGGCGCACCGGTTTCGATGGCTATGATCTGCCCGAACCGGAAACCCCGCTACACGCCGGCTTTGCTCCCGATGTCATCGTCGAACTGGTCATGTCGCGGCCGGCGAAGGCGGTGACCCTTTGCTGCATGGCTCCCCTGACCAACGTGGCGCTGGCGATGGCCCGGGAACCGCGCTTGGCCAAGCACCTGGCCGGCATCGTGCTGATGGGCGGCGCCATGTCTGAGGGAGGCAACATCACCCCCGCCGCCGAATTCAATTTCTATGTCGACCCGGAGGCCGCAGCCCAGGTCTTCGCGAGCGGCGCGGCCATCACCATGATCCCCCTGGACTGCACCCACCAGGCGCTGATCACCGACGAGCGGCTGGAAACCTTGCGCGCCGCGGGAACGCCGGTGGGAACCGCCTTCTATCATCTGCTGGAGTGGAACAAGCGCTTCGACCGCGCCAAGTATGGATGGGCCGGCGGTCCCCTCCACGACCCGACCGTGACCGCCTATCTCCTGGCCCCGGACTTGTTCGCCGGCCGCAACGTTCGGGTGGATATCGAATGCCTAAGCCCGCTGACCCTAGGCGCCAGCGTCATCGATTGGTGGAGTGTCAGCGGGAAGCCACCGAACGCGCTGGTCTTGCGCAGTATCGACGCCGAAGCCTACTTCCGCTTGATCTTCGGAAGACTGCTGCGGCTCTAGATACGCACGTCATGGACCGCGGCAATATGATGTTGCCATCGCCCGAAAAGCTGCTCCACGATATAGTAGTAAATATCACTACATTTACCCCGAGGGAATCGGCATGGAAAAAGCGATTTCGGCAGCGGAGGCGAATCGGAAATTCTCGGAACTCCTGCAGGGAGTTCGCCAGGGGCGTAGTTACGTGGTGACCAGTCATGGGAAACCCGTGGCAAAAATATCGCCGGTGAATCGATTCGAAAATACCGAGCTGAGAGCGCGTGAGTCTCTCCTTGCCAGACTTCGACGGCAACCGGTAGTGAAGGCCGGTCGCTGGACGCGAGACGAACTGTACGAGGATGCACCGTGAGAGTCGCGTTAGACACCAATGTTCTCGCGTACGCCGAGGGGGTGAATGGGCCGTCCATGAAAACCTTGGCGCTCGAGTTGGTGGACAGCCTCCCGCAAGCCTCTGTGGTCCTGCCTGTGCAAACGCTCGGCGAACTCTATCAGGTTCTCGTTCGCAAGGGCGGCCGCTCGCGAGCAAGCGCGCGCTCTGCGATTCTCAGCTGGCGCGATGCCTTTTCTCTGGTCGAGACCTCGGCCGGGGTTTTGCTGGCGGCGACCGACCTCGCCGTCGATCATCAACTCGGTATCTGGGATGCCGTCATCCTGTGTGCTGCCGCGGAGGCGGATTGCCACCTACTCCTGTCTGAAGATATGCAGGATGGGTTCATCTGGCGCGGAGTTACCATCAGCAATCCCTTTGGAGCGCTCGAAGCATCCGCTACTGAAGGCATTGCTCTCAGAACTGACCGTAACTCGCTATTGCCCCGGCCCCGGCTGGCCGCGCAGACGGCTGCGGCAACGAACGCAGAGAGTTCGGTGCGGTCACCAACTTCTGCAGCAGCGCGGTCGGTAGGGTAGCCGTAACCACCGCACGGTCTTTCTTATGCTCAATGTCCGTGGAGTTGAGCAGGTCGCGTATATCGGCGTTGGTCATCGCCGAGGGCAGATTATTTTCCGCCGCCCGGCCAATCGCGACCATGGTATTCAAGGCGTCGGACGAAAGCGTGGCCGCCAACTCGGTAGGGGCAATTTCTTCGATCCTCAGGCGCAGCGCTCCCGCCCAGCGCAGCGAGCCGATGAACGTGGTATCCAGCGCCACGGGAAAATGAAAACCCATGATCCGGATGCCGTCGCTCTTGAGCGGCACGCTGACCTTGCCAATGCCCCAGGCGATCGAGAGCAGAGGCACCTCGGCATAGTGATCGGTGAGCAGGGAAGAACCGGAAAATGGCAGCGCCGACGTCCGATAGCGGTCCAGCATGGAATGAATCTGTTCCGGCGTGGGCGTATTGGAGGCGGCCACCATGTCATAGCCCAGCAGCGCCACGCGCACCGTCCGCCCCTGGCTCGGGATGTCGTAGATGGTGTGCCCGGCATACTCTTCCGTCTGCGCCGCAATCGAGCCAAAGTACTTGGCCAGACGATGGCCATCCATGTGACCGAGAAAGATCTCGGAGTAAGCTACGGCTCCATTGGGCCCCAGGGGGTTCGGCATGCGATGGAGGCCGAAAGCCACCTCGTCCAGGTCACGTTCGAATTCGAAGCCGGTCGCGTCAATGAACGCTTGATATTGGGGGTCGTGCGGCACCTGGTTCCGGTCGAAGTGGGTGTAGGCCCGCAGCGGCCGCAAATTGAAATAGAGGATGCAGTCGGATTCCGGAAGCAGCCTTGCCGCCTCGGGCGGGGCCTTGCGCCGCAGGTACGCCGCCAGCGCCACCAGCAGCAGAACCAGCAAAACAATGATGATGGTCGCCTTAGTCCGCCTGGGCATGCAAGGTCCGGTTTACCACCCTCATCAGTCGAGGAATGATAGCATCCGGATTCGCCGCCGCCGCTTCCACAATTAGCGCCGGATTCTGTGGTAACCTTGGCAATTGTGATCCTGCCGATTTGGGCAGGGAGCACGGCTGTTCGGGCTGGCGTAGCTCAGCTGGTAGAGCATCTGATTTGTAATCAGACGGTCGGGGGTTCAAGTCCCTTCGCCAGCTCCAGAGTTTGGCCCGGAGTATCCCGCCGCAATCATTCCAAACTGACGTCCTGGTTTCCTTTGGCTGCGCGGGAAAGCGTCTGCGGAATGGGTTGGTGTGGATGGTCGCTCCGCGGAATTGGTTTGGTCAGA
This sequence comes from uncultured Acidobacteriaceae bacterium, assembly GCA_963838445.1. GTDB lineage: Bacteria > Acidobacteriota > Terriglobia > Terriglobales > Acidobacteriaceae > PALSA-350. The sequence continues at coordinate 30,437 of CAWIRT010000045.1, read as the reverse complement.
CCGCGAACCGGCGGTCTGCGATGTGCACAGGTGGCCGAGCGGTTAATGGCAGCAGACTGTAAATCTGCCGCTCCTTGGAGCTACGGAGGTTCGAATCCTCCCCTGTGCACCATGGACTTGGAAGATGGATATAGGACCGCGATCGCCGGGGCGAATGTGGATGGCGCTGGGCTTGCTCGTGGTGCTCTGCGGTTTGGCGGTAAAAACCATCGACCCGGGCAAGGTGCGCTCGGTGGTATTGCTGTTATTGGGCTTTTTCGCGCTGCGAATCGTGCTCACTGGGTTCGCTTCGCGTTAGCATGGCCAAAGTGATTTTTTTAGGGCTGATGTAGCTCAGTTGGTAGAGCACTCCCTTGGTAAGGGAGAGGTCACCGGTTCAATCCCGGTCATCAGCTCCAGATTTTGGAGTAGCGGTGTTGTCCAGAAAGTGAGTTGTTGGAAGAGCAGAAGCTTATCCGCAACAGGACGAATAAGCTTTGTATCAGGGCACGAGCTTTAGCCTGCCGGACTGTAGTTTAGGGAATGAGGGCTTTAGCCCCGGAGCACATCTTTAATTTCGTCGGACGTGAGCAGTGATTTTTCCGAGGGCACGTCTTTAGCCGTGCCGGGTAGTCTGGGCCGAATGAGGGCTTTAGCCCTGGGTACGTTTTTGATTTGTTGTGGACGGCGGGACTCGCGGGAGTAACTCAGTGGTAGAGTCACAGCCTTCCAAGCTGTTGGTCGCGGGTTCGATTCCCGTCTCCCGCTCCAAACTTTTTTGTGTGTGAGAGCCTCCGAATGTTTGTGCAGACAGTCTTACCTGTTGAAGACGAGGCCCACTTCGCCGCCGTCAAGGCGTCGCTCGAGCCCTTGTTTGCTTCCGGCAATGTTGCCGGGTATCTCAAACGGGTCCAGCGGGCCAAGCTGCGGGTACGGGATTTTGAGGGTCTGCTGGAGCGGGGACTGCTGGGTGCGGCCACGGCCGAGGCGTACCGGGCGCTACCCGATTCTGACCGCGGCCAGGCGCGGGAGCTCTATCTGTCTCTGGTGGAGCATGTTCCGCTGGAGCTGCGCAGCAGGTTTTTGAAGGTATATGCCTACTACTGAAATAGCGCTGCCCACGGTGCTCGAAAGCACCTACATCGTGGTGTGGGAATTTCAGGTCAAGGCAGAGTGTGAGGCAGAGTTTGTTACGGCCTATGGGCCGGATGGGGAATGGGCGCGTCTCTTCCGCCGCTCCCCGGAGTTCCTGGGGGTAGAGCTGCTGGGCAGCGTGGGCAATGCCGGCCGCTTCTTCACCCTGGATCACTGGTGTTCGGCTGCGGCCATGGACGCGTTTATGTCCGCCAATGCCACCGCTTACGATGTGCTGGATCGGCGGTTTAGCGGTTTTACGGTGTGGGAACGGCGCATCGGCGGCTTTCCCAGCGATGCCTGACACCATGTTTCGGATGAGATCGTCGGCCGCAACCAGGGCAAGTGAGCACTAAGGGCACGGAAACGAAATTGGCTTTGTAGCCAAGAGCTTGTCGTTTCAGGGGCACGGCTTTAGCCGGGCCGTAAAGCGGGGGCTGATGAGGGCTTTAGCCCCTGAGGATTTTTCGATTTAAGCAGGAGAGAGGGACGAGATGGCGAAGGAGAAGTTTGACCGGTCCAAGCCGCACGTGAACGTAGGGACGATTGGGCACATTGATCACGGCAAGACGACATTGACGGCGGCAATCACGAAGGTATTGTCGAAGCACAATCCGAAGATCCAGTTTCGTTCGTTTGATTCGATTGATAACGCGCCTGAGGAGCGGGAGCGGGGCATTACGATTGCGACCGCGCACGTGGAGTACGAGACGGCGAACCGTCACTACGCGCACGTGGATTGTCCTGGTCACGCCGACTACATCAAGAACATGATCACCGGCGCAGCGCAGATGGATGGAGCGATCCTGGTGGTGGCGGCGACCGATGGTCCGATGCCGCAAACCAAGGAGCACGTGCTGCTGGCCCGCCAGGTAGGGGTTCCCTACATTGTGGTGTTTCTGAACAAGTGCGATGCGGTCGAAGACGAAGAGCTGACCGACCTGGTGGAGATGGAAGTCCGGGAACTGCTGTCGAAGTACAACTTCCCTGGGGACGATGTGCCGGTGATTCGCGGCTCGGCCCTGGGTGGTTTGAACGGGGAAGCGCAATGGGAAGCCAAGATCGATGAGTTGATGGATGCGGTGGACAAGAACGTGCCCTTGCCGGCGCGTGCCATTGACCAGCCGTTCCTGATGCCGATTGAAGACATTTTCTCCATTTCCGGCCGTGGCACGGTGGTGACGGGCAGGATCGAGCGGGGCAAGGTGAAGGTGGGCGAAGAGTCGGAGATCGTCGGTTTCCGGGAGACCCGCAAGACGGTCGTGACCGGGGTCGAAATGTTCAAGAAGCAGCTGGATGAAGGACTTGCCGGAGACAATGCCGGTCTGTTGCTGCGCGGTATTGCCAAGGAAGACGTGGAGCGCGGGATGGTGCTGGCCAAGCCTGGATCGATTACGCCGCACACCAAGTTCAAGGGCGAGATTTACGTGTTGAGCAAGGAAGAGGGCGGCCGTCACACCCCGTTTTTCAATGGTTACCGGCCCCAGTTTTACTTCCGTACGACGGACGTGACCGGGACGGCGAAGCTGCCGGAAGGCACGGAGATGGTGATGCCGGGCGACAACGTACAGCTGGAAATTGAGCTGCACACCCCGGTAGCGATGGAGAAGGGCCTGCGTTTTGCCATCCGCGAAGGCGGCCGCACCGTAGGCGCCGGAACCATCAGCGAAATCATCAAGTAATAAGCAGGCTAAATTTCAGGGACGTGAATCGCCCCGGGATCGGTTAGGATAGACTATGCGTGAAATAATCACCCTCCAGTGTCCGGAATGCAAAGAGCGGAATTACTCGACGACGAAGAATAAGAAGACGACCACGGGCCGCCTTGAATTCTCGAAGTTTTGCAATCGCTGCCGAAAGCATACCCCACACAAAGAGACCAAGTAATTCAACACTTTTTGGAATTAAATACTGATTTTTTGCTGCCTCTGGCTCCTTGGTACGACTCGCGGTCATACGGTTTATCGTTTTGGCGTCGGCAGAGATTTTTGCATTTGTTTTAGGGGCGTAAGCTCAACGGTTAAACTGTCGGTCTCCAAAACCGAACTTGGGGGTTCGAATCCCTCCGCCCCTGCCAGTTCGCGAGTGTGCGTAATAAGCCCCGAAGTCTGAGGCTCGGGAAGAAGGAAAGTTATGGCGAAGTCAACCACCGTGGTACGCGATGAGAAGCAGAGCCCCCAGCCGGAGAGAGCTGTGAGCAAGGCAAAAGTCGCGGACAAGTTGGCGGAACGAGGACAGGACAGGACCGGACAGGGCAATCAGCTCACCGGAATGTTCACCCGGGCCGCGGATTTCCTCCGGGATGTGCGCAGCGAAATGCGCAAGGTAACCACGCCGTCGCGGGAGGAAGTGCGTACCACGACCACCGTAGTGATCGTGACCGTGTTTGCGTTTGCGGCCTATTTCTATATCGTGGATGCGGTACTCAGCCGGGTAATCCAGTCGTTGCTGCACTGGCTCGGCGGGGTTCAGTAAATGTTGAAAGAGAAACTAGAGAAATCGATGACGGAAGAAAACCAAGGGCCCGAAATCCCGCCTGGCAACCCTGCAGAGGGGCTAACGCCATCGGCGAACGATCGTTTCAAGTGGTACATCATTCACGCGTACTCAGGTTTCGAACGCAAAGTGAAGGAGTCGATCGAGGGACGGGTGGAAGCCTTTGGCCTGCAGAACAGGATTGGCCGGGTGATGATTCCGACCGAGCCGGTTACCGAAGTCTTTAACGGGAAGAAGCGTACCGTCGAACGGGTGTTTCTGCCCGGCTACGTGCTGGTAGAGATGGATCTGGATAACGACCTCTGGCACGTGATGAAGAACACGCCCCGGGTGACCGGGTTTCTGGGCACCGGAGACAAGCCGGTTGCGCTCAGTGAGCAAGAGGTGAGTTCCATCCTCTTCCGCACCGATGTCTCCAAAGACAAGCCGCGGATGAAGATCAAGTTTGAGAAGAACGAATCGGTTCGCATCACCGATGGGCCCTTCGCCAACTTCAACGGCGTGGTCGACGAGGTGAACGAAGACCGCGAGACATTGAAGGTGATGGTCACGATTTTTGGCCGCTCGACCCCGGTAGAACTCGAGTTCGGCAAAGTAGAAAAAGTAGTTTAGGGCAGAAAGGTTATTGCAATGCCTCCAGTTAAAAAAGTACAAACCCAGGTGAAGTTACAGATTGAAGCGGGCAAGGCGACCCCTGCCCCCCCGGTTGGTCCGGCGCTGGGCCAGGCCCAGGTCAACATCATGGAGTTCTGCAAGCAGTTCAACGCGCGCACGCAGAACAAGGACATGGCGGGCCTGATCATCCCCGTGGTGATTACGGTCTACGTGGACCGCACCTTCACCTTTGTCACCAAGACCCCGCCGGCGGCAGTCCTGCTGAAGAAGGCCGCAAATCTGGCCAAAGGCTCAGGCACCCCCAATAAGGACAAAGTGGGCAAAGTGAGCGAAGCCCAGGTCCTCGAAATCGCCAAGCAGAAGATGCCCGACCTCAACACCGTCACCATCGAGTCCGCGGTAAAAAGCATCAAGGGCACCGCCCGCTCCATGGGAATCGAAGTCACCGCCTAGGTCCAGTTTCTGTCCCAGCCACAGCACCTGGATACCACGAAACTAGCTCGTGCACCTTCACGAATGTTATGGGCAACCCACAGGCTTCTTGGAGCAACTGCGTCCACCTTTGTCATCCCGTCCGGAGCGACCTGTCCCCTGGCGATGCCGTGCGAAGCGTAGCGGAGGGATCTGCAGTTTCACTTTCCCCCTGGCGAATCTCACCGGGAAGAAATTTATGAGATAATCAAAAATGCGTCTTGAGCGGTATCCGGACGCAGGTCAACGGTCAGCGACAAGCGGCCAACACCACGGCAGGACAGCAGCAAAGTCCAGGCGGTGGAAGACAGAGGAAGCATGGCAAAGAAAATCAGCAAAAACATGGCGAAGGTGCGCGCGCAGGTGGAAGACCGCCCGTACTCGCTACAGGATGCAGTTCCACTCCTCAAAAAGGTGCAATACGCGAAGTTCGACGAAACCGTCGACCTTACCCTGCGTCTGGGCGTAGACCCCAAGCATGCCGATCAGATGGTGCGTGGGACGGTAGTCCTGCCACACGGCCTGGGCAAAACCAAGCGGGTTGCGGTGATCGCCTCCGGAGATCGCATGCGCGAGGCGGAAGCAGCCGGCGCCGATATCGTCGGCGGTGAAGAAATGGTAGAGCGAATCCAGAAGGAAAGCTGGACCGATTTCGACGCCCTGATCGCCACCCCGGACATGATGAAGTCCGTCGGCCGTCTGGGTAAAGTGCTCGGCCCCCGGGGCCTGATGCCCAATCCAAAGACCGGAACCGTCACCAACGATGTGGCCGCGGCGATTCGGGAGATTAAGGCCGGTAAGGTTGAATTCCGCACCGATAAGACAGCACTGGTGCACGTTCCGGTGGGTAAGCTCTCCTTCCCTCCGCAAAAGCTGATTGACAACGCGACCACGGTCATCAACAGCGTTGTCCGGGCCAAGCCGTCGGCGGCCAAGGGCAAGTACATCCGGGGAATCACCCTGAGCTCGACCATGGGACCCGGCATTCTGCTCGACAGCCAGGTCGCTGAGGCGGCGGCAAAGCCTTAATACGGATCTTGTTTCAGATTTCAGATGCTCTCGATTGCGCCGGTCTGTCCGCGCATAGGCAATGAAGGTTGGTTTTATGGCACTCACCAAGGCAAAAAAGGCAGTACAGATCGATAAGTTAGCGCACGAGCTCGAAGGCTCAACCAGCGCCATAGTCGGCACCTTTGCCAAGCTCACCGTCTCCCAGGACTTCGAGCTCCGCAAGGTGGTGCGGGGCGCGGGCGGCCGCTACCGGGTGCTCAAGAACAAGCTGGCGGCCCGGGCATCGAAGGGAACCAAGGTAGAGAAGGCGCTGCAGGGGTTGAAGGGTGTCTCCTCGGTGGCCTATACCAGCGGCGACCCCGTGGCCCTGGCCAAGGCGCTCTCCACCTGGATGGCCGAGAACGCCGAGTTCACCTTCAAGCTGGGGATTGTCGACGGCCAGGTCATCACCGTCGAAGAAGTAAAGCAGCTGGCCACCATGCCGTCCAAGGAGCAGATTTTCTCCAAGCTCCTGTTCCTCATCAACGCCCCGGCCCAGCGCCTGGTCACGGTGATGAACGCGGTTGGACGCGATGTTGCGGTGGTGATCAACCAGGCAGTCGAGCAAGGGAAATTTGCCGCCGCGGCGGTCCCGGCCAAGCCGGCAGTTGCGGAAGTAGCGCCGGTAGCCGAGGCGCCCAAAGCAGAACCGGTCGCCGCCGGCCGGCGAACTGCCGGCTGCAGACCGGTAGCCGAAGACACAGCGCCGGCAGCCGAAGCGGCCGACCGAGGAAGATTCGCAGACAGCAGCGGCGGCAACGGAAGCGCCGGTAGAGCGAACTGCGGTCGCTGCAGCCGAGCCGGGCTGCGACCACAGCGCCGGAAGCCGAAGAGGCCGGAACCGGGGAAGATTCGCAGACAGCAGCGGCGGCTACGGAAGCGCCGGTAGAGGGCTAGGCAGTTTTGTATCAGGGCACGACTTTAGTCGGGCCGGAATTGCTGAATCAATGAGGGGCTTTAGCCCCTGGGGGATGAACGGGTTTTGCGATAGCAAGTTCCAGAAAGGCGAGGGCTTGAGAGAGTTGTTCGCTAGTATCAACTGAGTACAGGTGTTGGTTACCAAAGTTTTGTTAAAGTGGAGAGAAAAATGGCGGATTTGCAGCAGTTGGAAGATCAGATTGTGGGCTTGAGCCTGTTGGACGCGGCGGCCCTGGTAAAGAAGCTCGAAGAGCGGCTCGGAGTCTCGGCGGCAGCCGCCGCTCCGGTAGCCGTGGCTGGCGGCGGAGGCGGCGCTGCCGCGGCTGCACCGGTTGAGGAGAAGACCGAGTTCACCGTGATCCTCAAGGATGCCGGTGCCAACAAGATCAATACCATCAAGGCGGTGCGGGAAGTGACCTCGCTCGGGCTGAAGGAAGCCAAGGACCTGGTCGATGGCGCTCCCAAGCCGCTGAAGGAGAACGTCAGCAAGGAAGAAGCCGAGACCGTCCGTAAGAAGTTCGAGGGCGTGGCTACCGTCGAAGTCAAGTAAAAAGTCGAATTTTTTCGATTAGCAAGTTGCGTGCCAAAGCAGGACGCGCTATCATTATTTTTAGCGCGTCTCTGCCAGGCTTAGACTTGTTACCTGACCGAGCGGTTCTTTGCATACGATTCTCACATTCGAGATGGCAGCTTGTATGCGATCTACTATTCCGGTGCATTCTGCACCGGCACACACCTGCGAAACGGGCGGCGGACTTCGTGGTGTGGTGAACGATCTGCTGTAGGGCGGCGCACACGCGGCTTATTGGTATCAGCGGGATTCGGAAATTCTTATCTTGTCAAGTGCACAATTCGGTTGTGACGCTCGTGGGTAGTTCTGTCCCTGCGAGCTTCTGGCGTCTCTTGAACGCCGGCCTTTGTGTGTCTGGCAAGCTTCCGCTCAAACCCCAGGCCCGAATCATGCCCCCGCATGCCGTCCGGAAAATACCGGCAATGGCTACTGACGTTCGCTCGTCAGTCAAAGTTGCCTAGCAAGTAAAAGCGCAGTGTTTTCGCCGAAACGAGGCGGCGAAAACGCGTTATCGCGCAAGTGAACTACATCTGGGGAACCCGCGAGACTCGGCCGGTACCCCACTTTGCCCCACCTCGCGTCCCACGAGTCTCAGGAGTGAAGCATGCCGAACGAGCACCGCGCCATTCGTAGCCGTCTCGATTTTTCCAAAATCCCAACCGCCATCCAGATCCCTAACCTGATCGAAGTGCAGCGCCGCTCCTACGAGCGCTTTCTGCAGATGGATAAACTGCCTTCGGAACGGGAAGATAACGGGCTGCAGTCCGTCTTTGTCTCGGTTTTCCCCATCACCGACTTCCGCAATATCTCCCAACTGGACTTTGTCGACTTCTCCATCGGCAACTGGGAGTGCAAATGCGGTCACCTCAAGGGATTGCATCACCTCCGTACCGCCTGCGTCAATTGCGGCGCCATGGTGATCACCGACCCCTTCCATCCCGGCGAAGTGCTTTGCCAAAAGTGCGGCACCTATAACAAGAACACCCCGGACTTCTGTAACAAGTGCGGTGACCCCGTGGGTCTGCAGTTGAAGTATGACCAGGCGGAGTGCGAAGAGCGCGGCATGACCTACTCCGCGCCGCTCAAGGTGACCGTTCGCCTCACCATCTACGACAAAGACCCGGAAACGGGCGCGAAATCCATTCGCGACATTAAGGAACAGGAAGTCTTCTTCGGCGACATCCCCTTGATGACGCAGAATGGCACCTTCATCGTCAACGGGACGGAGCGGGTCATTGTTAGCCAGTTGCACCGCTCGCCCGGCGTCTTCTTTGAGACCGCCAGCAATCGCACCTATTTCCTGGGCAAGATCATTCCTTACCGCGGCTCCTGGGTAGAGTTTGAATACGACCAGAAGAACACCCTCTACGTTCGTATCGACCGCAAGCGCAAGTTCCTGGGCACCATCTTTCTCCGCGCCCTGGGTCTGCGTTCGGATGAAGACATTCTCAAGACCTTCTACCTGGCCGACACCATCACCGTGAACAACGGCAAGCTGGCGTGGCAGATCAGCGAGGACGCGGCTCAGGGAACCCACCTGCTGGGTGCCAAGCCCGCTCATGCCGTCGTGGTCAAGGGCGAAGAGATTGCCCACTCCGGCCGCAAAATTACCCCCAGCATCCTCAAGGCGCTGCGCAATCACAAGGTCACCTCGGTAGAGATCGAAACCGCGGAGCTTGATGGCGCCATGACGCTGGCGGATGTAGTCGACACCACCACCGGCGAAGTGCTGCTCGAGGCCAACCACGAGCTCACCGCGGACAAGATCCACAAGATTACCGAGAGCGGCGTGACGTCGTTCCAGGTCTTCTTCCCCGACCGCGACGACGTAGGCAACATCATCACCAACACCCTGCGCCGCGACTCGGTGCGCAAGCCCGAGGAAGCGCTGATCGAGATCTACCGCAAGCTGCGTCCGGGCGATCCGCCGACGCTCGATACCGCCACTGCGCTGTTCGAAGGCATGTTCTTCGATCCTCGCAAGTACGACTTCTCCCGCGTAGGCCGGCTTGAAGTTCAACATCAAGCTCTACGAGTCGCAGGATGCCACCCAGCTCGACAAGCGCACCCTGACGCCGGAAGACTTCTACGGGACGATCCGTTATTTGCTCAAGCTGCGCAAGAACATCGGCGTAGTGGACGACATCGATCACCTTGGCAACCGCCGCGTGCGCGCGGTCGGTGAGCTCATGGAGAACCAGTTCCGCATCGGCCTGGTCCGCATGGAGCGCGCCATCAAGGAAAAGATGAGCGTGTATCAGGAAATGTCGACGGCTATGCCGCACGACCTGATCAACGCCAAACCGGTCATGGCCGCCATCCGTGAATTCTTCGGCTCCTCGCAGCTGTCGCAGTTCATGGATCAAACCAATCCGTTGTCGGAAATCACCCACAAGCGGCGGCTATCCGCCCTTGGGCCGGGTGGTTTGAGCCGCGAGCGTGCAGGCTTTGAAGTGCGCGACGTACACCCTACGCACTACGGCCGCATCTGCCCCATTGAGACGCCGGAAGGTCCGAACATCGGCCTGATCAGCTCTCTCTCGTGCTTTGCCCGCATCAACGAATACGGCTTTATCGAGTCGCCGTATCGCCGCGTGCGCGACGGCTACATTCTCGACTACGTGCAGGTCACCAACGCCGGCGAAAGCGGTCTGCGTGTCGGCGATCCGCTGGAAAAGAAGGAAGCGCTGCGGCTCAACGAGAAACTGGCGTCCGAGCACAAGCGGGTGATCGAGTTTGATCCCTTCTCCTTCTATCTGTCCGCGTGGGAAGAAGATCGTCACACCATCGCTCAGGCCAACATCGAGCTCGGCTCCCAGGGCGAGATCGTAGAAGACCTGGTCAACGCGCGCCGGCAAGGCAACTTCGTGCTGGTAAACAAGACGGAAGTGGATTACATCGACGTGAGCCCCAAGCAGTTGGTCTCGGTCGCCGCTTCGCTGGTCCCGTTCCTCGAGCACGATGACGCTAACCGCGCCCTGATGGGCGCCAACATGCAACGCCAGTCGGTTCCTCTGCTGGTGGCGGAAGCGCCGCTGGTCGGTACCGGGATGGAAGGCGTCACCGCGCGCGATTCCGGAGCTGTGATTCTGGCCAAGCGCAACGGCATCGTCGATTCGGTTGACTCCGAGCGCATCATCGTCCGCGTGGAGGGTGAGCATCATCCCACCCAGTTGTCCCGCGAAGTCGGTTCGGACATCTATCAGCTGATCAAGTTCAAGCGTTCCAACCAGAACACTTGCATTAATCAAAAACCAATTGTTCGCCAGGGCGACCGGGTGATCAAGGGGCAGGTGATCGCCGATGGTCCGTGCACCGAGCAGGGCGAGTTGGCCCTGGGCCGCAATGTGCTCGTGGCCTTCATGCCGTGGCGTGGTTACAACTTCGAAGACGCGATCCTGATCTCGGAAAAACTGGTTCGCGACGATTACTACACCTCGGTCCACATCGAGGAGTTTGAAATCGAAGCCCGCGATACCAAGCTGGGACCGGAAGAAATCACGCGCGATATCCCCAACGTCTCCGAGTCGGCATTGCGCGATCTAGACGAAAGCGGAGTCATCCGCATCGGCGCCAAGGTCAAGCACAACGACATTCTGGTCGGCAAGGTAACGCCCAAGGGCGAAACCCAGCTCACGCCGGAAGAGAAGTTGCTGCGCGCCATCTTCGGCGAAAAAGCCGGCGATGTTCGCGACGCGTCGTTGACCTGCCCTCCGGGTATCGAAGGCACGGTGGTCGACGTGCGCATCTTCTCCCGCAAGGGACAAGAGAAGGACGAGCGCGCCAAGCTGATCGAAGGCGAGCAGATTGCGAAGCTCGAAAAGAACCTGGCTGACGAAATCCGAATCTTGACCGACGAGCGGTTGAAGCGTTTGGAATCGATTCTGGGCGGCAAAGAAGTGCTGGCTGACCTGCACGACGAGCGCACCAACAAGCGCCTGATCGTGAAGGAACAGATCATCGATCGCGATACCATCGAGCGCATTTCCACCCGCAACCTGAAGCGTATTCGCTACGCCGACAAAGATCCGCGCGTGAACGAGCAGATCGACGAGATCGAGGAAATGACCTCGCGTCAGATCGATGTGCTGCGCAAGATCACCAACGAGAAAATCGGCAAGCTGCAGAAGGGTGATGAGCTGGCGCCAGGCGTGATCAAGCTGGTTAAGGTTTACATCGCCATGAAGCGCAAGCTGTCGGTGGGTGACAAGATGGCCGGCCGCCACGGGAACAAGGGCGTCATTGCCCGCATTCTTCCCGAGGAGGACATGCCCTATCTGCCCAACGGCACGCCGGTCGAGATCGTTCTCAACCCGCTCGGTGTTCCTTCGCGTATGAACGTGGGTCAGATCCTGGAGACGCACCTGGGCTGGGCCGCACATCAACTGGGCGAGAAGATCGCCGAGGTGGTGCAACGCAATCACGATGCCAACGAGGTCCGCGCGCTGGTGACGGAGCGCTTTGCCAACACGGCAACGCTGCGCCAACTGCTGGAGCTCGACGACGAGATGCTGCTGCGCGTCGCAGCCGGCATGAAGCGCGGCATCTGGTTCGGTACCGCGGTATTCGACGGCGCCAAGGAAGCAGAGCTCAAAGCCCTGCTGGCCGCAGCCGAACTACCCAGCTCGGGCAAGACGCCGCTCTTTGACGGCATGACGGGCGAAGAGTTCGAACAGCCGGCAACGGTCGGGTACATCTACATGCTGAAGCTTTCCCACCTGGTCGACGACAAGATTCACGCTCGCTCGATCGGACCGTATTCGCTCATCACCCAGCAGCCGTTGGGTGGCAAGGCGCAATTCGGTGGGCAGCGTTTCGGTGAGATGGAAGTGTGGGCGCTCGAAGCATACGGCGCGGCCTACATCCTGCAGGAGCTGCTGACTGCCAAATCCGATGACGTCTATGGCCGCACCAAGATCTACGAGGCCATCGTCAAGGGCGAGGCAGCTATTGAACCTGGTGTCCCCGAGTCGTTCAACGTGTTGATCCGCGAGTTGCAGTCGCTCTGTCTCGACGTCGAATTGATCAAGCAGCCGGAAAAGAGACTTCCGGCGCCGGCTGTCGCAGCGGCGGACTAAGTAAGGAAACGCCGAGTCATTTCGGCGGAGTACGCAAGAAAGGCCGGGTGGCCCATGCAAGCCCGCATTTGGCTTGAGTGGGTTCCCACTCAGATTTAAAAAAACAGGCCTGTCCTCACAAGGAATCGCTCCCGGGGAGGACAGGCCGAGCAGATTCATCCCGGGATCGTAGCCGGCACCCTTCGGAGTACTGATCTGAAGCCAGGTGCCAAGGAGGGTCGTCTTGTACCGTTCCAGCCCATTTGAACTGACCAGCCCCATTACCGATTTCGATGCCATACGCATCTCCCTCGCCTCTCCGGAAAAAATCCGCAGCTGGTCACATGGCGAAGTGACCAAGCCGGAAACCATCAACTACCGCACCTTTAAGCCGGAGCGCGACGGACTCTTCTGCGCCCGCATCTTTGGCCCTGTGACCGACTGGGAATGCCTGTGCGGCAAATACAAGCGCATGAAGCATCGCGGAGTCATCTGCGATAAGTGCGGCGTCGAAGTCACTCTCTCCAAGGTTCGCCGTGAGCGCCTGGGCCACATCGAGCTGGCCTCGCCCTGCTCCCACGTGTGGTTCTTCAAAGGCTTGCCCTCGCGTATCGGCCACCTACTCGATATTTCCCTGCGTGACCTAGAAAGCGTTCTCTACTTTGAGAGCTACGTAGTCGTCGATCCCGGCGACGCGCCCGTCAAGGAGCGCGAAATCATCAAGGATGAGGGCCGCTTCCGCGAGCTCGACGCCCAATACCGCCCCACCGGCTTCAAGGGCATGATGGGCGCCGAAGCCATCAAGGAACTCCTCAAGCGCGTTGTCGTTGACGAGCTTGCCATCGAACTCCGCGAGCGCATGAAGACCGAGACCTCACTGCAGAAGCGGCTCAAGTATGCCAAGCGTCTGAAGGTAGTCGAGGCTTTCCGCAAGTCCGGCAATAAGCCACAGTGGATGATTCTTGACGTGATCCCGGTCATTCCCCCGGAACTGCGTCCCCTGGTGCCGCTGGATGGTGGACGTTTCGCGACTTCCGATCTTAACGATCTGTATCGCCGAGTCATCAACCGCAACAACCGCCTCAAGAAGCTCATGGACCTCCATGCGCCTGAGGTGATTGTGCGCAACGAAAAGCGCATGCTCCAGGAAGCCGTCGACGCCCTGTTCGACAACGGCCGTCGCGGCCGCGTCCTGCGCGGCGCCAACAACCGTCCGCTGAAGTCGCTCTCCGATACCCTCAAGGGCAAGCAGGGCCGCTTCCGCCAGAACCTCTTAGGCAAGCGCGTCGACTACTCCGGCCGTTCCGTCATCGTGGTCGGTCCCGAGCTTAAGCTGCACCAGTGCGGTCTGCCCAAGAAGATGGCGCTCGAGCTGTTCAAGCCCTTCATCTATCACCGGCTCGAACAGACCGGCCACTGCACCACCATCAAGCAAGCCAAGGAAATGGTCGAAATGCAGGAGCCCATCGTTTGGGACATCCTGGAAGAAGTCATCAAGGACCACCCCGTGCTGCTCAACCGCGCGCCTACGCTCCATCGCCTGGGTATCCAGGCCTTTGAGCCGGTGCTGGTAGAAGGCAAGGCAATCAAGATCCACCCACTGGTCTGCACCGCGTTTAACGCAGACTTCGACGGCGATCAGATGGCCGTGCACATTCCGCTGTCGCCGGAAGCCCAGGTGGAAGCCAGCGTGCTCATGCTCGCTTCGCACAACATTCTGTCGCCCGCCTCCGGTCAGCCGATCACTGTGCCGACGCAGGATATGGTGCTCGGTCTCTACTACCTGACCAAGGCCAAGAAGGGCGGCAAGGGCGAAGGCCGCGTGTTTGCCAATACCGAAGAAGTCCTGATGGCGCTTGAGGCCAAGGAGGTCGAGACCCTGACCCCCATCCGCCTGCGCTACACCGGGCCGGTGCTGGACATGACCACCGCCTACGACGATCAGGATCTGACCCACACCGAGCCGGTGCAGTACGACAAGCAGTACATTTCGACCACCGTCGGCCGGGCCATTCTGAACGATGCGCTCTCCGATGGCATGCCGTACGTCAATGGCCTGCTGAAGAAGAAGGGCATTGGCCAGTTGGTCAACTACTGTTACCTGAACCTGGGTCTTGAAGTAACGGTCAAGATGCTCGACCGCATTAAGGACCTTGGCTTCCAGTACGCCACCCGCAGTGGATTGTCGGTTGGCCTGGACGACATGGTCATTCCAGACACCAAGTACACCGTGGTGCGTGACGCTGAGAAGCAGGTGATTGCCGTACAGCAGCAATACCTCGACGGCGCCATCACCAACGGCGAGCGTAACAACAAGGTCATCCAGATCTGGTCAGCGGTAACAGAGAAGGTTGCCGATGAGATGTTTGACAACATGAAGAACGCCGACAAGGAAGGCATGATGAACCCGATTTACATCATGGCCGACTCCGGCGCTCGCGGTTCCAAACAGCAGATCCGTCAGCTTTCCGGTATGCGCGGCCTCATGGCCAAGCCTTCCGGCGAAATCATTGAAACCCCGATCACCGCGAACTTCCGCGAAGGTCTCACCGTGCTGCAGTACTTCATTTCCACCCACGGCGCTCGTAAGGGCCTGGCGGATACGGCATTGAAGACCGCAGACTCGGGTTACCTTACCCGCCGTCTCGTCGACGTGGCGCAAGACGTCATCGTCAGCGAGCAAAACTGCGGAACGGTCGAGGGCATCTACGTCGGTCCAATCGTCGAGTCGGGCGAGATCATCGAGCCGCTGCGCGACCGCATCATCGGCCGCGTGTCGCTCGAAAAGATCAAGGACTACGAAGGCAGCGTGATCGTCGAAGTCAACCAGGAGATCACTGAAGAGTTCGCCGTGGCCATTCAGGGCGCCGGCATCGAGAAGGTGAAGATCCGCTCCGTGTTGACCTGCGAGTCCAAGCGCGGGGTCTGCATTCTGTGCTACGGACGCAACCTTGCTTCCGGCCGCATGGTGGAGCTGGGCGAAGCAGTCGGTGTGATCGCGGCGCAGTCCATTGGAGAGCCGGGAACGCAGCTGACCATGCGTACCTTCCACATCGGCGGTACCGCCTCCCGTGTTTCCCAGCAGTCCTCGCTCGATGCGAAGAACCACGGAACGGTGCGCTTCCTGAACATGCTTACGGTTCGTGCCAAGTCGGGCGACCTGGTAGCCATGAATCGGTCGGGCGCCATTGCGGTTCTCGATGAGCGTGGCCGTGAGAAGGAGCATTACCAGGTTGTCTACGGCGCCAAGCTGAAAGTCGAAGACGGCGCGCAGGTACAACTTGGGCAGACGCTGGTCGAGTGGGATCCTTACACGTTTGCCATCCTGACCGAAATTGGCGGGACCATTCAATTTAAGGATCTGCAGGAAGGCATCACCCTGAACGAAGAAGTGGATGAAGTGACAGGCCTGTCGCGCCTCGTGGTTGCGGAAGCAGCCGATGAGAAGCGTCAGCCCGCCATTGTCATCAAGGGTGCCAAGGGGAACAAGCGTTACCTGATGCCCAGCCGTGCTCACCTCATGATTCAGGATGGGGACGAGGTCTTCCCAGGCGACGTGCTGGCCAAGATCCCGCGCGAAACCACCCGTACCAAGGACATCACCGGTGGTCTGCCGCGCGTAGTCGAGCTGTTCGAAGCCCGCAAGCCGCGCGAAACCGCAATCATCAGCGAGATCGATGGTGTGGTGAAATTCGGCGAAGTGGCCAAGGGACAGCGCAAGATCTACGTGACCGCGGACAACGGCGAGGAGAAGGAATACTCGGTACAGCGTGGCGTACACGTCAACGTGCAGGAAGGCGAGCGTCTGAAGGCCGGCGAGCCGTTGATGGATGGCCCGCTGAACCCGCACGACATCCTGGCCGTACTGGGCGAGAAGGAACTTCAGGGATATCTGGTCAACGAAATCCAGGAAGTCTACCGCTTGCAGGGCGTGGCGATCTCAGACAAGCACATTGAGACCATCGTCCGTCAGATGCTGCGTTGGGTAAAGATCGAGGAAGTTGGCGACACGTCGTTCCTGCTCGAACAGCAGATCGACAAATTCCGCTTCCGCGAAGAGAACGAGCGAGTGATCGCCAAGGGTGGCCGTCCAGCCATTGGCCGTCCGCTCCTGCTGGGCATCACCAAGGCCTCGCTCTCGACAGACTCCTTCATCTCCGCAGCGTCGTTCCAGGAGACCACGCGTGTACTCACCGAAGCCAGCATCAACGGTTCGGTCGACAGCCTGCGCGGCCTCAAGGAAAACGTCATCGTCGGTCGTCTCATTCCCGCCGGAACGGGCATGGAGTACTACCGCAACATCCAGCTCTCGCAGGAACTCGAAGAAGCCGCTGCCCGCGTGCAGCAAGAAGTCACGGCCGCCTTCGAGGAAGCCGAGCGCGAACTGGAGCTCATGCGGCAGGAAGGCGAAGCCGAAGAAATGGCAGCCGAGTAACTCGGCATCCTCAGTCAAACCACAAAGGCCGCGAGCAATCGCGGCCTTTGTTTTGTGTGCGCGCTCTCGACGCGCTTTATCCCGGCCACCACTCGATGACCGCGGAGTCACAACGCCCTTCACGCAATGGATTTACAAATCTAAATGGCGGAACACAGAAGTTTGGGTAGTCACTGCTCTGAAGGCCGTGAGTCATTGGCGGAAGTGCTTGTAAAGTTCGATAAAATTCGATGCTTTTGACGCTTTTTGGGGCGAAGCGTGTTGTGCGCTATTCGTTGAAAACTAACGGCGCCGCTTCCATGCGCCCATTCGTAGGGCGAGAGGGCCCCGGCTGGGCGGAACAAAATCGGCCCCGGGAACGCGAGGCGCCCATGGGTCGGTTTCCGAGGGGCTCGAGTGGGAGGGGAAATCGGTGGATCCGGTAAGGTCAACCGTTGGCGAAACTGCAGGCGGCGGGTCAGCCGAGCCGGGAGAGGATTGGGGCTCGGGAGCGGCTTGCTGCCCGGTAGGCGACAGCTCCTGCTGCTTCCCAAGCCAGGCCGCCTGGTAGATGTCCGCGGTGACGGGCGGATGGGCGGGTTTGCCCGGCGCGGAGACGGCGCGACGATCCGGGATCAGGCCTTCGATGGTTGCGATGATGGAGAGGGCCTTGACCTGGCTGGACATGTTTCCGCGAGTCTTTTCGGAGTCGAGTCCGGCGATTTCCCAGAGGCGGGCCAGGAGGCGTTCGCGGGTCTGGTCGAGGCGGTGCTGTGTCTCCATGGCACGCTGGGCGGCAAGCTCCACGGCAAGCCGGGACAGGTCCACGTCCTGGTCGACAAGCTGCTCGTTCACGGCAGCACGATGCTCGAGCATGTAGGCGCGAACACGAGGCTTGGATTTGGTGTACGCGGCGGTGTCGGGGTTGAGACCGGCAGCCTCCGCGGCACGACGGTCGGTCATGGTTCCAGATAGGACCAGACGAGCAAAGGCTATTTCCTGGTCGGTGATGGGGTCGGTGACTTGTTTTTTGGGCATAGGTGGCTCCGTTGATGGAAAGGTTTGGGTTGAGAGCAGGGAAAGGCTTCCTCCTGCGCGGGCAGGAGGGCAATGAAAAATCCCGCCGCGGCGGGATGATGGTCAGATGAGTTGAGACATAGTTCGGGTGAGGCACCGGACAGAACCACTGTCCTTCGCTCGCGCTTAAGGCCGAAACTTCCGGCAACTGCTCAGCTCGGAGCGGTTAGGCGAGAAGCCGCTGCCTGCTGGGACCACTTGCGTGGATTATGAAGGATTCCGTGTTCTCGGTCAAGGGGCAATGGAAGAAAAACCTGGATTTTCCGCTCCGGCCGGGCTGCTGGCCGGTCCTGGGGTGCGCGGGCGGGCCTGGTGAGGATGAGTGGGCCCAGGATGAGATCCTTTGCATTGCGACGAGAGATCGCAAAAGTACCAGTTCCGGTTTGACCACGAGACTCCGGCCGCCTCATCCCGGCCGGAACGGGCATGGAGTACTGCGTAACATCCAGCTCTCGCAGGAACTCGAAGAAGCCACAGCCCGCGCTCGCTCACCCCAGCTGAATTTAAAACAGCAGGCAGACGCACTTTTTAACGATTGTAGGTTACGTAAAAAGTCGGCTGATAAGCACCTTAGGTACACCCGCATCGCTGAGAGATTCGCTGACGTTACTTTTTGGCTCGGCGCTCTCTGCTTGATTATCTTCGCCTCAGTGAACATCCTTGATGGCACGCTTTCAAAAGGTCCCGACGTGCTTTATCTATTTCTGTAACGCCTGAAGGGCCAGCCATACCTAAGCGGGGTCACGGAAATGGAAGCCGTTACTAACACATGGAAGCGGCCTTATTTCTTAGAAAGAGATGAGGGGACAGCATACCTATTGCATCGGATTAACGCTCGTGGCGGTGAATGGGTATCATGTCGCCGTATCCCCGCCCAATGCTTTGTCCCTTCAATGCTTGCTTCTGACGCAATGGCGGTTGTAGTGCACCCCAAAAGTGAGACACGGTGGGGGAGAAAAATAGGGGACACTCAGCGGTCATAATGGAGATGACCGATGAGCAGGAAGAGCAGGTATAGCACGGAGTTCAAGCAGGATGCGGTCAGTCGCATGGGGCAGGGCGGGAAGACTGTCACCGCCTTGGCGGAAGAGTTAGGTGTTCGGCGGAAGTTCTTATACCTGTGGCGTGAGCGGTTGCAGGCTGGTGGCAAGTCGGCAATGGAGCGAGGCCCGGGAAGGCCGCCAGGGAGCAAATCAAAATCAGTTTCCACACCGCCGACACCCAGCGCGGCTGAGTTGCGGATCGCAGAACTGGAGCGACTGCTGGGCCGCAAGCAAGTGGAGCTGGATTTTTTCAAACGAACCTTCGAGCAGGTCAGGGGAGCAGCGGCAAATCGTACCAGCGATGGCGACAAGGGGTCTATCGCGGCATCGAAGCCTCGCTCTCAATCGAAGGAGTAGGACTGACAGTGGAACGGCAGTGCCAGCTGGCCGAAGTGAGCCGAGCGGGCTTCTATCGCTATTTGCAGCAGACCAAGCCTGAGCAGGCGGACTTGTTGTTGCGCGCACGCTTGCAGGAGTTAGCGGTGGCGCATCATCGTCTGCGTGGCTACCGGATGTTGACTGCGCTGCTGCGGCGTGAAGGGCAGGTGGTCAACCACAAACGTGTACTGCGCCTGATGCGGGAAGACAACCTGCTGAGCTTGCGACGGATAAAGTACGTGTTTACGACAGATTCGCGGCATAATTGGCCGATTTACCCGAACCTGGCACGGCGTGTGACTTTGACCGGGCTCAATCAGCTGTGGGTGGCCGACATTACGTTCATCCGACTACGGAGCGAGTTCATCTATCTGGCGGTCGTTTTGGATGCATACTCCCGGCGCGTAATCGGTTGGGATTTGGGCCGCACGTTGCACGCGGAACTGGCGATTCGAGCTTTGCAGATGGCGCTTAGCGAGCGGAACTGGAAAGCCGAGGAACTGATTCATCACTCAGATCAAGGCGTGCAGTATGCGTCAAGCGATTACACCCAGATACTGGACCAGGCGGAGATTCAAATCAGCATGAGCCGGCGTGGCAATCCATATGACAACGCACGCGCGGAACGATTTATGCGGACGCTCAAAGAAGAGGAGGTGCACGGAACGGAGTATCAGGATCTAGAAGACGCACGCGGCCGAATCGGTGAGTTCCTGGAACAGGTGTATAACCGCCAGAGGCTGCATTCAGCGTTACGCTATCTGACACCGGAAGAGTTTGAGCAGGCCAGCCAAGCTAAAGAGAGTGACGGCGCTGATGGAAGCGGTGGAAAACCAAAGGCAGGTTTACCACCGCTCCCACAGGCCTTGGAAATCCCTCCAGGATTTCCACACTCCCACGGCGGGTCGACTGCTTTTCAATAAAATGAGAACTAAAACACGCTGAAGTGTCCCCAATTAACGGAACTTGGCGTGTCTCAGCTTAGGGGTGCAGTCCAACAGTGTGTCGGAGAGAAACTGCTTCGTTGTCGAGGCAGGAGTAGCAATGGCTTTCTCGAAGCGCAAGTTTCTGGATCGCGTGCAACAAGCTTAGGGGGAGTGTATGAGCTGTTGACGTGATGGGGAGGCAGAGTAGTTCTGGCCAGTTCGTTAGGCGTGAGCCAGAGTCATTCGATGGCGAAATAGTTTGAGAAGATTGTGGGTGGCGCAGATAAGCTTCCACTCTGATGTCACGCTCAACAGGCCTCGTAAGCGGAATCTGCGGATACCACGTGCTTCCTTGATCTGACCGAATACCGGTTCCACCGTTGTCTGTCGAAGTGCATAACGAGCTTTTCCCTCCGCAGTAGCCAGAACTTCTCTCATGCGAAACGCTTCCTGGCTGCGCGGGGCACTGGGCGGCAGAGGCTTCCCTGGTAAATGCGGTTTCGAGTCAGGCGCTACGAGCATTTCGATGCCGCTAACTGCCGGGTCCAGAAGACTGGTTGTGTCCCAATAGCCGGCATCGGCGGTGATGGTTGTTGGCACTCCTTGTGCTGTGCTCTGTAGACTTTTCACCATAGGGAGAAGTTGCTGCCGATCGATAGGTTGCTGGGTCAGCTCCGCGGCCACGATGATCTGAGCCTCCGAGTCCACTGCGAGCTGTGCGTTGTAAGCCTGCACAAATCCTCTCTCCCCGCTGTCTTTCATCACTCGCGAATCCGGGTCGACGAAGTTATATTGTCGACTGGGTGTAGCGGCGTTCTTTCTCGCTCGCAAGCGCTGCTTCTTCTCCTTCTCCCGTTGGCGGCGATCCTTCGATGGCTGGCTTTCCTGATCCGCTTTGCTACGGGGACCGCGTTTGCCCGGAGGATGATTGTCCAAGGCAGCTTTTAGTTGTGCTTGTGCTTCCTGCTCTAACTCTGCCTTTGCTTGTTGCAGCCGCTCTAAGCGCTTCTGGGCATTTGCTAACTCGTCGGGCAGTTGGTTGGCCGCTTGGTCCAGGCCGGCTCGCCGCTCTTCCTCACGATCGGTCTGCTGCGCTTGACTCAGCAATCGCGCAACCTCGGCGCGCCAATGCTGTTCCCGTTCGCTGATCCTTTCGTACCTTACGGAACGCCGGGTGCTGGCGTTGGCCTTCATCTTAGTGCCGTCGATCGAAACATTGCCCAACTTCACCAAACCAGCCTTCTGACATAGTCGCAAGGCTTGCACGAATAACTCCGCCAGTGCCTCTACGTGTTCCTGACGAAAAGCAGCCAGGGTATCGTGGTCGGGATGTTGGTCGGCAGACAAATAGCGAAAAGCCACGTTGTCGTAGGTAGCTTGCTCGATCTTGCGGGAACTCGTGATTCCGATGCAGTAACCGTAAAGCAACAACCGCGCCATGAGCTCAGGATGGTACGCTGCCAAACCTCGCCCATCACTGCGTTCATACCTGGCGTAAATAGAAGACAAATCCAATTCGTTCATCACGTCGGCTACGAATCGCGCCAGGTGATTCTCCGGCAGCCAGTCCTGCAGCGAGGGGGGAAGCAAAAACGGCTGATCGTGGCTACAAAGTCGAAAGCGTTTGCTCACCAAGCAATCCTACGAGATTCTCCCCCTGGAGAGCGCGCATTTTTGGTGCAGTTCTCGTATCTATCTCCGACACACTGCCAAAGTGTCCCCAATTAACGGAACTTGGCGTGTCTCAGCTTAGGGGTGCAGTCCAAAGTGTCCCCAATTAACGGAACTTGGCGTGTCTCAGCTTAGGGGTGCAGTCCATGGAAGCGGCCTTATTTCTTAGAGAGAGATGAGGGGACAGCATACCTATTGCATCGGATTAACGCTCGGGGCGGTGAATGGGTATCATGTCGCCGTATCCCCCCCTAGTGCCGTCGATCGAAACATTGCCCAACTTCACCAAACCAGCCTTCTGACATAGTCGCAAGGCTTGCACGAATAACTCCGCCAGTGCCTCTACGTGTTCCTGACGAAAAGCAGCCAGGGTATCGTGGTCGGGATGTTGGTCGGCAGACAAATAGCGAAAAGCCACGTTGTCGTAGGTAGCCTGCTCGATCTTGCGGGAACTCGTGATTCCGATGCAGTAACCGTAAAGCAACAACCGCGCCATGAGCTCAGGATGGTACGCTGCCAAACCTCGCCCATCATTGCGTTCATACCTGGCGTAAATAGAAGACAAATCCAATTCGTTCATCACGTCGGCTACGAATCGCGCCAGGTGATTCTCCGGCAGCCAGTCCTGCAGCGAGGGGGGAAGCAAAAACGGCTGATCGTGGCTACAAAGTCGAAAGCGTTTGCTCACCAAGCAATCCTACGAGATTCCCCCCCTGGAGAGCGCGCATTTTTGGTGCAGTTCTCGTATCTATCTCCGACACACTGTCCGTCTGTCCACGAAACTTCCTGTCCACGAAACTTCCCTCAAATATCTTTGCTGTCCCTTTCGGCAAAAAAGCACTGCTACTTTTTAGCGGCTCGGTCTAATATCAAGGTCCAAGTCAAAGTCGCGAAGCAGGGGCTTCGAAGTGGGAGGCGGTATGAAATCACGAAAGATCTTCTATTTGTGCTTGTCGCTAGGTTTTCTTGTGAGTTCCCCGGTGGCGTCAAGCATGGACCCAGGGCTCCCCTCGCTGAATGAACTTGAGAAGATTAACTTCACTCCGAAACCGTTAACAGGCGAACCGCCTCCCTACAATGACATATGCGCTTTTAAACGCCTCTTTATCGCCTACGATGCGACCGCAACGTCAGTCTTGAAGTATCGCGATCCAATAGCCACTCGAGGAGCACAAGGTGAAGCTATTTTTAAGATCGTGTCGCCAGCGGTAGTCGCCGTTATCGTCGGCAGTGTCAATAAAGATAACAAATTTGATCCGGAAGGACTGGGGACCGGCGCCATAGTGGACTCCAGAGGTTTTGTGCTCACAAATTGGCACGTCATAAACGGATATTCGGGAGGAATTGTATTTCTCAAGCCAAGCGGAAACGCTGACCTGTCAACGGCGAGAGCATTCGGCGCAAAGGTGGTCTATCAAGACCCCACTGTAGATCTTGCACTGTTAAGAATGGTCAATCCACCGACCGGACTTCTGGCGCTTAGACTGGGAGAAATCAGCCAAGTCCAAGTTGCGGAAGACATTCACATAATTGGACACCCTCATGGGAACCTCTGGTCGTACAGCACAGGCGTCGTCAGCCAAATTCGGGATGCATACACTTGGACTTACCGCGATGGCTCAAACCATGAAGCCAAGGTGCTGCAACTTCAGACTGCAATCAACCCAGGAAATTCCGGCGGCCCAGTGGTTGATGACTCGGGGAGCATTCTCGGTTTAGTAGCAATGAGTGAGGAGGGCCAAAATTTGAACTACGCGATCGCAACGGACGTGATAAAAAAATTCCTGTTTACAGGAATGCAGATGAATACGCGCGGCGCAACCGCGACGGCGACGTCCGCTCTGCCGCAACAGTCTTTATCGGCGGAAATGTCCGTAAGCGTCGTTTCAAGGCCGTCTTGAAACGCGGCGTAATTTAGCGTGGGGCTCAAGTGTCCATCTATTTTTTAAGTGGACACTTGAGATGCTGCGATATGGGTTGGAAGCTCTGAGGCCAAGTTCCAGGGTAGGAGTTCGTGGATTCTGTTGACCGGATGATCGGCGATGCGCTCCAGGACATGGCGTAGATAGAGTTCCGGGTCGAGATCATTGAGTTTCGCTGAACCGAGCAAGCTGTAAATCGCCGCTGCACGTTCGCCGCCGGCATCTGATCCGGCAAAGAGATAGTTCTTGCGTCCCAGAGCGACCACGCGCAGTGCCCGCTCGGCCGCTGAGTTGTCTATTTCGATGGAGCCGTCGTCGAGGTAACGGCCAAGCGCACGCCAGCGGGAGAGCGCGTAGCGGATGGCCGCCGCGGTGTCAGACTTGCGCGAGAGGCCCGCGAGAGTCTTATGGAACCAGAGATGCAGATCATCCATCAGAGGACGCGCTCGTGCCTGACGGATCTCACAACGCAGGCTAGCCGCCTGGCCACGAATCTCACGTTCTATGTCGTAGAGCTTTCCGATACGTTGGATGGCCTCGCTGGCAGTGGCTGAGCCGTGGGCCACATGGATGTCGTAGAACTTACGCCGCGCATGAGCCCAGCAGGCGGCTTCTACGATCCGGCCGCCTTCGTAGAGATGATGGAACCCAGCATAGGCATCGGCCTGCAGAACACCGGAGAAAAGGCTCAGATGCTGCTTGGGATGTTCTCCCTTGCGATCCTCCGAATAGGTGAACCACACAGCTGGTGGCACGTCACTGCCTGCTGGTCGATCGTCGCGCACATAGGTCCAGAGTCGCGCGGTCTTGGTCTTGCCTGTGCCTGGGGCCAACACCGGAACGGGCGTGTCATCGGCGTGTATCTTTGAAGCCGCAAGCACGTGCTTACGCAGCTGATCGACCAAAGGCGAAAGTAAATAGCTGGCAGCTCCGACCCAGTCGGCCAGCGTCGAGCGATCCAGGTCAACGCCTTCGCGAGCGTAAATCTCTGACTGGCGATACAAGGGAAGATGATCTGCATACTTGGACACCAGAACATGGGCCAACAAGCCGGGTCCGGCAAGTCCACGGTCGATCGGCCTGCCCGGCGCCGGGGCCTGCACAATCGCGTCGCAGCTGGTGCAGCACATCTTGGGACGTACGTGGCGGATGACCTTGAAACTGGCCGGGATATATTCCAACATTTCGGAGACATCCTCACCCAGCTTCGACAACTGACCACCGCACGCTGTGCAGGCTTCTTCAGCAGGCATATGCGTGTGGGTTTCGCGTGGTAGATGCTCAGGCAGTGGACGACGCTGCCGTTTTCGCCGAGGGCTGCTGCTGGTCGGCGCCGCCGCTGGAGGACGCGCGGCCTCACCGGTCTCTAACTCTTCCAGCTTTAACTCCAGCTGCTCGACCTCGCGGGCGATCTTTTCGCTCTTGGTACCGAACATCATGCGCCGAAGCTTGGCGATGATCAGCTTCAGGTGTTCGATCTCACTGTTGCGAGTAAGCAGCTTCTCTTGCTGCGTCAGAACCAGAGCTTCGAGCGCCTCTCGATCGAGTCGGCTCAGGTCAACAACACTGGCATGCGCATCAGCCATGGCACGGAGTATGCCATAGTTACATCGCAGTCATAGATCAAATATCTCCGCTCATCCTGCCGACTGTGGTTCCCACGTCCTCTGCGGCTGACGCCAGTCAATGCCTTCCAAAAGCATCGATAACTGAGCACGCGTCAACGACACTGTTCCGCCCGTTGCCTGTGGCCAGATGAAGCGTCCTCGCTCTAATCGCTTCTGAAAAAGACAAAGGCCATCACCATCGAACCATAACAGCTTGATCAAATCGCCACGCTTGCCACGGAACACGAACACATGGCCGGAGAACGGTGCCTGTTCAAGAACCGTCTCAACGATCGACGAGAGCCCCTGAAAGCCGCGACGCAGATCCGTGAACCCGGCGGCAATCCAGATCCTTGTCCCTGACTTCAGCTCGATCACCGCAATAGGCTCCCCAGAACTGTTCGCACAAGTTCAGGATCAACGCCGGCCTCTACACTGATCACTGCTCGACCTGGCAGCTCGATATGGATCGATCCTGAGCGAGCTGTGACAGAGGCAATCCCAGACAACGTGACACTGTTCGGCTCTGCCGTCACGGTCACCGGCAACAGTTTGCTCTGGGCTCGTTGGCGAACACCGAGGGTTCCCTTGCGATACTCATATCGCCACTGGAACACCTGGTTCGCATTTACCCCATGCTCACGAGCCACTCGCGCGATCGACGCGCCTGGGACAAACGTCGCTTCTACAATCCGACGCTTCTCTTCTGGTGTTCTTCGCAACCGTTTCCGGGAAGCGGCCACTGACTCAACTGCAACGGTATCGCTCACAAGGTCATCGTGGGGCAGATCAGGACATCTGTCTATACGGTGAAAACCGGACGCTTACAAATGTCCGACAGGTTCATAATTTCCAAGGCAATCTATCCCGACGCGGATTTGTTTCAAGTACGGAAACACGACGGAACTACCGTTGGTATAATCGCAAACTTTAGGGATGGAACGGTATTAAGGGGCGAGCAACCTGATTCGGGCGGCGACCTTCGATCTTGGAGTGCCGAACTGACAAGTGGAAGCCATCTTAATGCAACGACGTCGAACGGCTTCTTGACCGGGATATCTCATTAATCAAGTATCGGGGTCACTCTCCCGTTAGGACGAAGGGTGCCCAAAAAAACGGATTTTCGTAATGCTTCGCAATAAGTGTTTGCCGCGCTGCAGCCAAAGCGGCAGGTTTCGATTTCCCACTTACAAGATTCCTGTAAAACTCCTCCATTAGCAAAGCTGTGGAGCTGTCCGCTACTTGCCACAAACTCACCATAACGCTCGAAGCCCCAGCAGCCAGGAAAGCGCTTCCCAAACTAGCTACCCCTTCCGCTCTAGTCACCTCACCGGACCCGGTGTTGCATGCGGAAAGCACAACCATGTCCGCACGAAGCCTAAGCTCAAGAATCTCTGAAAGCGTCAACAACATGTCGTCTTTACCCTTGCCCTCGTAAGAAAGAATTAGCGCGGGTTCCTTAACTCCCGACTCCACTGGTAGGAGTCCGTGAGTTGCGAAATGTATAAATCTGTATCGCCTCAGATCCGTGAGCAAAAGTTCTTCCTTTGTTGCATCCATCCCCATCCTAATCTCTGTTTTTGGCGGAGTTGACAGGAATAGTTTTGCAATTGCCTGGACTTCATCCGCAGTACCGGGCAGGCGTTCGAGTGAGAGCCCACGGGATACCATTCGGTCTACCGAAGCGTGCTCATTTGGGTCCGCCGGTCTATCTTGTGATCCAGTATTGGCGCGAAGACTAGCTACTACGTACCGAGGGTCATCGCTGGACATGATGGGGTCCGCTATACCCAAAAGCTGCTCCTGCCAATCCCCAACAGGTCGAATTGAAGTTCTGGCCAGCCGCAAAGAGGCTGATGACGGAAAGTATTCGGTTGTTTTCCCTGCCAACACGTATCGTCCATGGTCTGAGAGCATCTCGAGAGGCAACAGGAACAGAATGTCATCAGGAACAATTATCAGGTCTTTCGCAGTCTCGATGTTTTCAAGAAGCACTCCTGGAAATAAGGCACCGCAAAGCTCGTCGGTTATGGAACCATCGAACATGTCTGGGCGCCCCCTGTTAAATGCATCCCGGATCCTAAACACCCGATCGGTAAACCACTTTTTCGACTCATGGACTTCATAAAACGCAGTGAGTGTGTTACCGTGTTCGGTTCCCGCGACGAGCCAAACAAGCGATTTTTGATCTAGCACCTTAAACTGAACTAACAACTCCCCCGTGCGAAGGGGTATTTGACCTATACTTACGTGCTGCGGATACCGAATTTCGGCGTAGGCCGGGCTTATCCGCCGAATTTCGCTTTGCAGTGCTAGCTCGGCATTCTCAAGTAGAGCCTGCTTTTGCCTGAGTTGTTTCGCTGATGAGTCGCCGGCCTTCATCGTCGCTTGTATATCGGATTCGAGCGCCCGTCTTTCACTGGCCACGCTGTCTTCCCGTCGCCGCAATTCGACTGGGATTTGGCGTCTAAGCGTGTCAATAAACGCGTGCCCCCACAAATTAGCGAATACTCTCGACTTGTTCAGTTCTGCATATTCAAGCGCCTTATCAGCCGCAAACTTCACTTGTTTTTCATCTGACTGTGCGAGGGCATAGTAGGTGTCGATTAGTTCGTCATAGATGAAATCGTAGCTGTCTGCGAAATGGCGAGCTTCTTCCGTGCCGCTGCTGGATTTGAACTGTTCCAGCATGCCGATGACACGTTCGTATTCGTTTATAGCGTTGTTGAACCTACCTTGCGCGCGATAAAGGCCTGCCTGAACGTAATAGAATCGCCCATATGTATAGAAGTTATTCGTTTGAGCGACTAAGGGCGTAGCGAGTCGTAGGCTGCCCGCAGCGAGATCGAGGTTGTCATTTGAACGCTGTGCCTCGGCCAAACTTATGAGCGCACTGGCTTGGCCTAAGTCGTCCTTTAGAGTTTTGTAGAAATCTAGCGCCTGTCCCGCCTTTTCAATAGCATCTGGAAACCGGCCCTGGTTCCAATAAGTCTCTGTAAGGTCTAGATCTAACGCGGCCGCGCGGTCAGGATGGGTTCTCTCTATGAGCTGATAGGCGCTGTGATAAAAACTGAGCGCTTGAGGCAGATCCCGGAGATTGGACTCTCGGGCGCCGTAGACTGCCATAAGCTCGGCGTAAGCTGCGGATTCATCATCGGTGTCATTGAACTGCGCAAACACAGGCAGAACTGCTTTGGCTTCGTCCGCGGCCTCTTGCCAGTTGCCTACGATCTCTAGATCAGGCGCTAAGGCCAATGAAGCCCACGCGGCAGGTAGTGGTTGCGTCGCGTCGAGGGCAATTTCCTTTGCCTCTTGTAGTGTTATCAGGGCGTGCTGATAATCTCCCTTATAACCAAATACCTGAGCAAGCGTCCTTCGTGCCCAGTACCTCGCCAACCATGAGCCGCTTTCATCGGCAAGCATTTTGGCGTTCATGATAGCCGTCATGGCATCATCCGATTTGTGTAGATTGTTTAAGACGTTCGCGACGTTCTTCAACTGAAGAGCTTCATCTGCGGTGTCCTTTTGTGCCACATAAAGGTTCGCGGATTGCCTGTAGTACTCAATTGCCCGCGGATAATCGTCAGAAGCTTCATACGTCTGACCTATTTGAGATAAGACATTGGCTTCCAATACCGTACCCTTAGTCTCGCGTGCGAGCTTAAGAGCGCTCCCAAAGTACAGTTGAGAATCTGTCGGATTGCTGTGGCGCGCATAGTACGCTCCTAAAGACGCCTCGATTGAAATCCGATCTCCATTCGAACCAGTTGTCCGGAACTGCTCGTCTGCTATCCTGAGCTGTTGAAGGCCTCGTTCCGCGGACGCGCCTGTATCCAAAAGGAGCAGATTACCAAGAGCTTGATGAGCCGCAGCCGAGCCGTTGATGTTGCCCATGCCATCGTATATCTGGAGCACATGGTGCCACGCATCAGCCGCCGCGTCTTTATTTCCTTCCTGCGTTCTGAGTTGCGCCAACTGCTGATAGGTCAACGGATCATTCGGCTTGTTTGTGAGTAGATACTGAATCGACTTCTCCGCTTCGATCGGTCTGTTAGCAGCACTCAAAAACCAGATGTTGGTCTCATGAGCAATTTGCAGGATCGGGGGTACATTAAGTCTTTCCGCATCATCCAAGCAGGAGGCTGTATAGTCGCCAGCGGACTTAATCTCTCTCTGCATGACGAGTGCGTATGCCAGCTCGCATGAGGTTGCGACGCTCCATTGACTGATGGGATGATCGTTGCCTGCGCCAAAATATATCAATGCTTGTTTGGTGTACTTGGCTACCAGGTCAAAGCGCTTTTGGGACATGAAATAGTTCGCCAGGAGCCCCATACTGGGCAACCTGATTCGCCCCGCCAGCGGGCCCATAGTTTGAATGTTCGCTGCTAGGATCGAGGCTCCTCCTTCCTGGGCGACGAGCTTGGGTGGAATTGCTAAGAGCATCACAAAAGTTGGATTAGAGTTGAGGTTCTTCATGTACTCTTCCGAGTGCCCGCTCCTCGCGGCTTCGAATTCCTCAAAGTATTGAACCAACTCAAAAGATACTAGCGCCTCGCTGTAATTTCGGTTTGAGTACGCCGATTCCCCCACTTCTCGAACGTGATACTCAGGGAACGTCTTTTCCAAGCGCTGGGCAAGAGAGGCTAGCGGTGTCTTATCTGCGGCCTCCTTCGGGGCATTCGCTAACGCCAGCGCCGGCGTCAAAGCTTTCACTAGCGCGATCAATTCGTTCTGGTAGTCTTTGCGCTTCTCATAATTGTCAGCTATACGGTTGTAGAGCTCTACAAGAAAACTAGGTTCAAGATGGGGAAGCGTAACATCGGGACCCACGAGAGCTTCTGCGTCGTTCAATGCAACTTCTATGCGATCGAGGGGGCCAGTGCCGTCCAAGAGTTCGGCGATGGCGAGATCAGCGATGAAATGGGGTCGAGCATCTTGAGAGCTTTTGGTCAAGGACAGAATCTGTTCTTCAAGGTCGACCGCCTTCCCGTTCTTACTTTGCTTCGACAACAAGTACGCCTCGGAGGCAAGTACTTGAAGCCTGCTTTGCGTGTCTCCGACGGTCACAAAGGCATCGGCAGCCGATGCATATTCGCTTATGGATT
>CAWIRT010000044.1:0-161432 GCA_963838445.1 uncultured Acidobacteriaceae bacterium | reverse complement strand
ACATGCAGCAGGAGATCACGCTGCCGGATGGGAAAGTGCAGCAGAGTCATTTCCATCAGCAGCCGCTGATGCGGAGGAAGCAGATACATTCGATTGAGGTGTATTGGATCAAGTGAGTGGGGTTAACTGCACCTAATGACAGTCGCAGATCACAACCGTCAGATCATCCGTCTGCGTCGAAGCCCAGTCCTGCACCGTGGAGAGAATCAGATCCGCCATCTCTTCCACCGTCCTACCCGTACTCGACCAAGTAGCTTACCGAGCCGTTCCTGGCCGAACTCTTCCTCGCCGCCATTCGCGGCCTCGATGACTCCATCGGTGTACAGCAGCAGACGGTCCCCTTTAACCAAACTTTGTTTGGTCGAGCTGTAGGCCGCAGAAGAGAAGACCCCTAGCACCAAACCGTTTTCTTCGATCGAGCAGACCTGGCCATCCCGCAGCAGAAGCATCGGCGGATGCCCCGCAGCGGCGTAGCAAAGCTCGCCCCGCTCCGCGTCGAGATAAACGTAGGCTGCGGTGACAAACTGACCCTGGGTGCTTCCGCACAGCGCCTCATTCACCCCCGCCAGCAATCGCTCCGGACTCGCTGCGTGCTGCCGCTGCGCGGTGGTCGCCATCTTCACCATCGAGGCGATCAGTGCCGCCGGTACTCCATGGCCCGAGACATCCGCAACCAATAACCCAGCCCTGGGGCCGCCCGTAGAGAGAAACTCGTAGAAGTCGCCGGCCACCGCGGTCATCGGCACATAGCGCGCGGCCACGGTAAAGTGCGGTGACACCGGGAAGCTGGTCGGCAGAATCGAAAGCTGAATGCGCTTCGCCACCTCCAGTTCCCGGTGCAGCGAGGCCAGCTGCTGGTCGCGATCGAGCGCCCGCTTGGCCGCAACATAGCCCAGACAGCATAAGAAAAGACCAAAGCCATAGGGCGCCTCGCGGGCTGTATAGCCCAGCAGGTTTCGCGTGTTGGTCCAAAGCACAAAGCCGACAAAGATGACCAACCCTGCGCGAAACACAACCACATCCCTGCCTGCGTCCCTCTGCTGAAACACCAGGATGACGAGCGGAAGCGAGCCGGCAATCACCAGGCCGCTGTTCAGGTGGTAGAGCAACGCCAACGGCACCCCGGCAAAAATCGCCGCAATCAGGGCCATCTCGAGCCAGCACACCGTGTAGGCAATCACACGGCCGGCACGGCCGAGCAATCCTGCTTCCTGGAAGAACAGGAACGCCGGAACGGCCACGAAAAAATCCAACGCCGCGTCGAACCGCGCGTGGAAAAGGGATGGCGGCGCCAGGAGCCGGAGTACGCTGGATCGCAGCCACAACCGTTCGCCGTACAGAATGGCAAACCAGGCAAAAAACGAGAGCAGTCGATCGAACCTTCGCCGGATGAGCAGGAACCCAACCACCACCAGGCCCACCGTGACTGAAGCCGCGCCGATAAACAGGTGCGGCTCTTCTCTGCGAAAAGCTTGTAATACGTCCGTGGCGCTGATCTGCATGCCTGAGGATAATACTTCGCCCCGCAACCACCCCTGCTGTAGAACGAAGGCTGTTTTGGGACCTAACCCGGGGCGGCAACGAACCCAACGGAGTATGTCCGTCAGGCCTGGTGCGACGATGATTTTTCATTGGGATCATTTCCGATCCGTGTGTCCCGCTTTTGCTCCACTTTTGCCCGCCGCAGAGCAAATACCTGGTCCGCATTGCCAAAGGCAAACGTGGCGAAACATAGGAGCAGGACCGAATGATCGAGCGACGCCCCAAAATACTGCCAAAATGCAGCGTGTGCGCCTGGGTAGTTAGAGGAGAACAGCAGCGCCATCATATAAGCCAAACCAAACACGCTGGCCGCACGAACCAGGACCCCAAGCACCAGCGCTAAACCAATCGCAAGTTCCCCATACGCTACCAGGAACGCCCAAAACTTCGCATGAGGCAGCACAAAGTCTCTCAACAGGGGCGCCATGAATGGATACGTACCCTCGGTGAGGAAACGGTTGATCCACAACGGAAAGCCGCCTCCGCGAGTGAACTCCGCGCCGAATATTTTGTATTCGGCGAAGATCAGGAAAAGCACGCCGACAGCGATGCGCAATCCTGCAAGCGCGCGCGCATTCCGATCGGATGACATCGTACGGTTATTGTGTCAGAAGACTCTGCGTGAGAACTAAAAAGGAACCTCAGATCTCTCCGCTACGCTCGCCCGCATTTCCTGTTGATATTGGTGGCGTTGGCGAATTTCATGCGGCAATCTCTTCCTTGTGATGATCAAGAACGAGCACTGCTTGGTACCAAATAAATCTTCTTCCCCTATCGACACAGCCCCAAAACCGTACTACTGTGGGAGTAAATATTCACATCTCAGCGCCGTCTTGCCGCGACGGCCCTGCTTGGCTTTGCACCGGCGAGCCCCGCCACGTGCATCTGCCGCCAACCACCGGGAAAGCATCACCTCGCTTGTCAGAACGATGACTTGGGTGATCGCAAACGGTAACGTGACCGTCACATTAATTGCGAAAGTGATGTAAGCAGGGTGCGCTCAGCGCGTCCTCTTGATTGAGCAGTTTTGACAACTTGGAAAAACACCACACCACCGGTCACCGGGCCGAGCTGTGAAGGGGACGGCCTTCAGGCCGTCCCTAAGTGATTGCAGATCTGCCCGGCTTCAGCCACTGAGGGAGCGCTTTTAACTCCCCTTCCGTCCCCCTTAGGAAGATGTTTTTTGACAGACCGGTCAGATGAAAGACGGAAACGGCCACTTGCTCGCTGGAACTGGGCTCATAAATCCACAAGTGGTGGAGATGCCACGAATGAGACCCGCCCTCGAAGCGGGGCTCATAGTCTTACTCGAAGCCGCAGGTCCACACATGAGACCAGTTCTAGAACTGGTCTCATAAATCCACGAGTGGTGGGGATGCCACGAATGAGACCCGCCCTCGGAGCGGGGCTCATGGTCTTACGATGCGGCAGGTCCATATATGAGACCAGTTCTAGCCCTGAGCAAGAAAACGTTCTGTCTGTCGATATCGTGGAGCAGAGCGCCCATCATCGGCAAGCTGGCACCTGAGAAGGAGACTTCTAGCGCTTGTAGCTCATTTAGCGCATTTTTTTCCCAAACCATCCCTGATGGCGCCGAGTCGAGGAAAGGTCACTTGTAACGGTCTACTACAAATAGGATCTTAGTTTGGCCGTCGCCCTTGTAATTACGCTGAACGCGCTCGTTGTTAAAAAAGGTCTTCACGAACTCCTGAAACTTCTCCGGATCGTCGAAGGACACCTCACCGAAATTCGGATCGAAAAATGAGAGCATCCCGTCCTTCCGAACGGAAGCCATTGCGTGCGCCGGAGCTTTTATCAGGCAATAAGACGGTTCGACTTCGGCGAGGAAAGCCGCAAGTTTAGTGTTCCGGTAAAGATACGATTCGAAGGTTTTGGTCTGGTCGAATTCCAAGCCCTTTTCCGTCAGCCGGTCCTTTGTAGGGCCAGGATGAGACTGCGGACTTTCTGTATGGTCGAGGGAATGCTGCGTCGCATGGGCCGCCAAGATGTCATCATTCACAGCCTTAAGCGGGTCCGTAAGCATGTTATCTCTTAGTTTTTGGACCCAAGCTTCAGGGCTATCGAAGCCTCTTTTCGCTTCTAAGATGGCGGCCTTGATCGCCGGTTTGTCGGCATCTCGGCCTTTGAGACTTGCCTCCAGCTTCTTAATGCCGCGGCGCTTCTCGGCGGCTAACCCGTCGTTGAGACTCAGTTCGGTGGGTTTGAGGCCCTCTATCGCCGGCCGGGGCCTGCTTGCATGTTCCAGGCCGGCGCAAAGATAGAACATGTCTTTTAGGAATTGATCTTTAGGTCCTCCGCCATGCTTGTGCTCCAGATACCTGACGGCAAGACCGTGGCATGCGCCCGACTTTTTGGTTGCATCCACACCTTTGATCTCGAGTGAGGCAAGGTATATTTGCTGCCCGAACAACGTCTTTTCGGCTTTGAGATCGCTTGCATACTTGCTGAAAATTCCCATCATCTGCTGCCATGGAACGGTTTTTGTATCGACCTCGGGCATCGTGTTACCCCTCTGCCGTGCGCGATGTGGAGCCGCAAACGGACGCCGAAGTGGCAGGCACTCGGCCACTGGCTGATACATTCAATCACATTCAGCATTCGCAAGAGAATAGAAAGACTCCGACAGGGCGATCTGCGGCTAACATCCTGGGTTGTTCGCAGCCCTCCCTACCGGGACTGGTTCCTGTTACTTCCACCTGCCGGTGACCCACGTACCTATGGTTGACACATCTCTACCCGAACGCTATGCGTAACATCCGGCGGTAGTAGAAATCTTTCGCCGAACGCGCCTTTATATATTGTCACTTCCCCGAGTAGCTAACTCTCCACACCGAGTTAGATCCGTCGTCGCTTACCAGCAGCGATCCACCCGGCGCCACCGTCACGCCCACCGGACGTCCCCACACCTTGCCATCCGGCAGCACAAAGCCGGTGAGGAAGTCTTCATACTCGCCGCTGGCGTGGCCGGTCTGGTGCAGCGGCACCCGGATCACTTCATAGCCCACGCGCACCGCTTTGTTCCAGGAGCCGTGCTCGGCCGCGAAAATGTCTCCCTTGTACTGGGCAGGGAACTGCCGCCCTTGATAAAAAGGATAAGAAGGATAAGAAGGATAAAAAGTAAACTCCAGCGACGCGTTGTGCGGCTGCAGCAGCACATCCGGCACGATGACTTTGTCTTTCAACTCCGGACGCTTGCCCTCATGCCGCGGATCCTGATGCGCGCCGATGTACCACCACGGCCATCCATAGAATCCTCCTTCCTGCACGTGCGTGAGGTAGTCCGGGACGAGGTTGTCCCCCAGGGCATCGCGCTCATTCACCGAGCACCACAACTCGCCGGTCTGCGGATTCACCGCAATCCCACCTCCCGCGTTGCGAAGGCCGTAGGCATACACGCGCAACACGCAATGCTCCGGATCGCAGGCCAGAATGTCCGCGCGGTCCTTCTCTCGCGGCGTGCTGTCGGGATCGTCCACGTTCGATCCCGAGCCCACCGCGACAAACATTCGTTTGCCATCCAGCGAAAATTCTACCGCCCGCGTCGTGTGCCCGAACCAGCCCCCATGTGGCAGGTCGGCGATGTGTTGCGGTGGTCCGCTCGCCTGCAAATCGCCCTTGTGATAAGGGAAACGAACGACTTCGGCAGTGCTGCCCACATACAACCATTGCGGATCGGGACCGGGAGGATAGAAAGCCAGACCATACGGCTGTTTCAGCCCGCTGACAAAGATCGCCGCCTGCTCGGGCTTGCCGCCGGTGGTTAGCCCACGAAACACCCGGATGCGTCCGGGATCGCTTTCCACAAGAAAAATGTCGCCGTTCGGAGCGGTGCGCAAGGTCCGGGGATTGTCGAGCCCAGCCGCATACAACTCCACCTTGAATCCGGCCGGCGCCGACGGCCACGCGTTTTCCGGCCGCGCCACCATGTCCGGAGAGTTGAACCTCGATTTGGTCGCATACGGTTGAGGTAGATCGCTCACCGTAATCTTGTGCAACGTTCCCGGCTTCTCGTAGCGAAAATCGGTGAAGGGCGGCGTCGGCGGCGGAGCCCCCAGCTTCGATCTGTTCATGTCAGGCGGTGGCGGCGCGATCGCCTCCGGTGCGTTTGCCTCCTGCGCGGCCCGCGACGTTCCCAACGACTCTACATAAGTAACGATCTGCCAGCGCTGCTTTGCCGGCAAAGACGCCCAGGCGGGCATGCCGTTCTCCTTGTCGCCCCGCGTAATGAACCAGAACACTTCACCCGCTGTAACCGAATCGAGCTTTCCGTCCACCAGCGAGGGCACGTTGCCCGTGCCGTGTCCCAGCTGCCCGTGGCACGACCGGCAATCGCGCGTATACAGCTCCTTCCCGGCCTGCGCGGCCTCCTCCTGGCCTGCGTACGGGTTCTTCGCCGCCTGCGCCGAGGCCGGAGCATTGTGGAACTTTGCGTCCACATCTGCTGCGAGCAGCGCTGCAGGGAGCAGAATCATCGCCGCAGCGAAAGCGTGTGCATTGGCAAACGAGCGCATGAATCCTCTCCTGGAGAAATACGCCGACAGGATACGCCATCGTCGAAGCTCGCATCAGAACAATAAGACCGCCGCGTCGAGTTGAGATCGATCCAGGTTGAACCTGCTCCAGCGGAGGTCTAGAATCCAGCTGTAACAATTCCAAAGACCGTGGGAGGTCTGTATGCCCCACTATGAGTTCTTCTGCAACGCCTGCAACAAGCCCTTCTTGAAGATTCTGACCATTGCAGAGCACGAC
Organism: uncultured Acidobacteriaceae bacterium; assembly: GCA_963838445.1. Lineage (GTDB taxonomy): Bacteria > Acidobacteriota > Terriglobia > Terriglobales > Acidobacteriaceae > PALSA-350. Next base: position 155,120 of record CAWIRT010000044.1, on the reverse strand, counting down.
GTGGAAAAGACCGCTTGCCCACACTGCGGCAGTCACGAGGTAGAACAGAGGTGGTCTGCCTTCTCCGCCGTCACCTCGAAAAAGAGCGCCTGAACCCAGCAGCACGAGTAGGCGGCTCCGCCGCGAACGAGGGAGGTCTTGTCCCCGAGACTTCTCGCTGGTTGACCTTGCAAGCACACAAGAACGCTCGGTTCGCGAGCACGCAGAGTAAGGTATGCTTGGGGCCGGAGGCTGAACAGAAAAGTATGGCGATCGCACGGCAGGTTATTACATCCCTTCTCAGTGATGGAACGGACATGCTCGGCACCAAGAGCCTGGCCGTCAAGATTGCAGACGAAAACATCGTTTCCGGTTCGCTGCTTACCGTCGAGAGTAATCATTTCTGCGTTTTAAAATCGCGCGGCGCGGTATTGAACGTCTACGAGACCGGCCAATACGCCCTGACCACTCCTGACAAACCGCTCCTCGGTTCGATTGCTCAAGGGTTCTTCGGCGGTTCCTCTCCATGGGTGTACGAAGTCATTTATGTCAATCGATCCAAATTACTAATCCGCAGCGAGGGAGTGGCCACCAGCGAGGAGATGGCCGAGATGGCCTACCAGGTGGATTACTACATCCACGTCGACACCAAGGAAGCAGCGCTCGCTCTGATTACTCATTTACCGTTTAATGGCCATTTGATTGACACTCATGAAGTCTCTGATTACGCGGGCCCGGCGATTGAACAAGCCATCAACCAGGTCGTCCAGGTGACGAAGATGGAAAACATCAATGAGCACATCAATGAAGTTCGCGAATTGGTGAAGACCCATCTGTCCGATTTTCTGCGAACCTATGGCATTACGCTCAACGATCTGAAAATCCTCATCATGCCCAAAGACGAGCGCATGCGCGAGTTGATCTCGCTGCAGGCGATCGGTCTTACCCCGATCGAGGCGGTACGCTATTACCTTGCCTTGCGTATGGCTGAGAAGGGGCTGGTCTCCGCACCCAACGCCGCGGCCGGGGTACCATTCAACATCGGTGGTCAAATGAGCGGATTCTATACGGCCGGGGCCGCCACCGGATTGCCCGGAGAAAAATAGTGCCGGACTACGGGTTTTACGATGCCGGCGCATTGAGACAAGTCGCCACCAACCTGTTCTATGGCTGGGGCTACAACTTTTACCGCATCGAAAATCAGTTACGCCCAGACGATCAGCTGGTTCGCAGCAAAGCCGCATCGCTGCTTGGTGTCGCGATGGCCAGCGTGGAGATGGCCGAGAGCGAATATAGGCGCGAGTTCCTTCCCGTTCCCTCCCGGGCTAAGCCATTCCCGGACCCAGCTGCGGTGACAGCAGCCCAGCGCCTGGAGAGGCTGGCCCGAGGCATTGGTGCGCTCGAAGCCTCGATTCAGCAACAACCTGTTCCTGGAAACGATCGTATGACTCAGCGCTATCGTCAGGAGGCAGCCACACTCAAGGTCCTGATTGAGCACGACGAACTGCTGGTAGGCCAATGCGATCTGCTGCGATCTATGGTGGATAGCCAGAATGGCGCCGCAATCCTTCAAAACCTTCCAGCTCTCGAGCTGGGATTGGAAGCCATTCGAGCCACGCTGCACAAGCGTGAAGCTGTCCTGCTCGATCGGGCGCCCTAGAGATGTTGAGCATCGCGCTGGGCAGTTTGCGGGGGCAGCCGCGTTATCCCTGAAAAAACTTTACCCCTCAACAAACCGGTAACCGGCCGCCCTCACCGTGCTCAGGCATCCCAAGTTATCCCAAGTGGGTAATCTTTCCGTCTCACATCTTTTTCTATGCGGATTCGGCAACATTCATCGTGCTTACTTCCACCAGTACGCCGCCAGGAGCCTCGCAATAAAAACCGTAGGTTGCCGGTCCGCCGCGTTGCAGCTTTGCAGGCTTGGGGGCCACGTAGTGCCGAGCGCTCAACGCTTCGTGCATCCGGTCCACACCCTGTCGCGTGGGCTGAAGAAAGCCAACGTGAAACAGTCCGGGATAACCCTGTTGGGGCGTCATACGCTTGTCGTACATCAGGGTCAGCACAAAGCCGTCGGAATTCCGCAGCACCGCTAGCTTATCGCCGCGTTCCGCTACTATCTGAAAGTCGAAAATCCAGCAGAAGAACTCCTTCAGTGCCGTAACGTTGTAGGTGGTGAGATTTGTGTGGTTCAGGGTTGCCATCGCGATCTCCTCTTATAGCAAGTTCCATCGCATGGCTGTCGGGACTTCCGCCAAAACGCACCAAGCGATGGGCAGGCGTGACGAAACACGACCGCTATCGCCGTGGGTCCCTTCTCCGCTGAAATGCAGGAGCTGACTTGACCGCGGAATGTCTTCCGCAGCGAACCGGGCTTACCAATCCGGCTCCGCGTTTTTCGGCTGCTGTTAGGATGCTGCACATTCTTCATCGGTCGCAGAATTGCAAGTCAATCGCGCGTAGCCCTACGACTCCGATCCATTGGATGTTCGCATTTTGATAGAATTCCGTCGATGCTTTCCAATCGATCCATGCCTCGCAGCGTTGTGATTCCGGAATTGGCGTACCCGGACATCGGCAGCGCCATTGATTGGTTATGCAACGCGTTCGGGTTTACCCTGCGCATTCGCATCGGGGATCACCGCGCTCAACTGAATGTCGGTGATGGGGGCGCGGTTGTTTTGATTGAACAGGGCGCGGGTATCTCGTTGCGGAGTGCAGTCATGGTGAGGGTCGAGGATGCCAACGCTCACTGCGAGCGTGCCCGGCGAAGCGGTGTAAGGATTGCTCGGGAACCCACGGACTATCCTTATGGCGAACGGCAATATAATGCAGAGGACTTCGCCGGACACCATTGGTGTTTCTCGCAATCGATTGCAGACGTGGATCCGCGCGAATGGGGCGGAACGCCGGCAGAACTGTAGCGTAACCAATAAATAGGTCTATGACGGTGACAGACCATGTCCAACCACCCTGACCGTGGAGCTATCTCTCTTAAAGGCTTTACGTCTGCCTCGCACGGGGCCGATTTCGCCGCCTACATTTCGGCACTCGAAAGCTTCGACCGCCTCGAGCAACTGCAAGAGTTGAAGGCATTGGGCCGCGAATATACCGGCATCGGCCCTGGAGCACGTGTGCTCGAGGTCGGGTGCGGCTTCGGATTGGAAACCTTGCGGCTGGCCCATCTGATACTCCCCGGTGGTCTCGTGGCCGGATGCGACCTCAGTCCCGATTTCCTGGCGGAAGCCCGGCACCGTGCCGGCGCAGCCGGGGTCAATATCGCTTTCGAGCAGGCGCGCGTGGAGTCGCTGCCCTACCCGGACCAGTCCTTCGAGATCTTATGGTCGGAGCGCCTGCTCATCTATGTTCCCGATCTCCGGCAAGCTGCTTCAGAGATGCGCCGGGTGCTCCGTACCGGGGGCCGCCTGGCCAGCATCGAACCAGACATCAGCACCTCGACACTCAATCTGAAGGATCGGGCCCTGGTACGGCGTGTAATGGGGCACGAAGCGGATACGAACGTTGTCCACGGTTGGTTGCCCGGTCAGCTCCGCGGGATACTGGACGACGCGGGGTTCCGCGATATCCGCCTCGCGACCCGTGTGGTTGTGTTCACGCCTGGACTGGCAGCGAGCTACTTCGGGCGCTGCGGGGATTCTGCCGCAGCAGACGGAGTAATTTCCGATTCTGAGCTGCACGACTGGAGCTCGGGAATCGAGGCACTTGTTAGCGAAGGCAAGCTTTTTGCAACCGTCGGTTACTTCCTGTTCACCGCCAGAACGTAGGGGCAATCAAAACGTGAAGTAAAACAGCATTTCCCCACCAGCCTCCGCATTGGTATTTGTTTCCCCCGGACGGGTCGATAAGAAAGTCTGGTTAATTGTCCAACCCTGGGCTATACTCGACGGCGTTCTGAAGGTAACCGTTGGAGGACAAGTATGTTTCACTTAATCTGGTACATCCTGATTGGGCTAATCGCCGGAGTTATTGCGAAATCGGTGATGCACGTGCACCTAACGATCTTCTGGACGGTTGTGCTCGGCGTCATCGGTTCGGTCATCGGCGGCGCCGTTACCCACATGTTCTCGCGCCCGAGAGACGAACGTTATCATCCCGCCGGCCTCGTCTTTTCCACTCTCGGGGCGATCCTGCTTCTCTTCATTTGCTATAAGCTGAATATCCACTTTCCCCATATCTAACCGCTGCGCGAATCGAGTGGCAGCCTCCGTATTTGAGCGAGAGTTCGTCGTCGCTTCAGTCTGCTTGAACGGTGGTCGTGCGGTCTATCCCCGTCTCTCGAAGCCTGTTATGGATAGTGTTCTGTGGGGGCAGCCTGGTTTTGGGCCAGGAATCTTTCTCTGCCGCGCAAGCGAGAGTGGCCGATGGAGCCGATGCCCGGCCGATCCGCATGGGCAGCACGGTTTGTAACGGCGGAAGTGGCCGCGTCAATTCACTGGTAGCCGGACATGCAGGCAGATCGGGATGGCGATCGGCTGGGTCCGGGTTGCGAAGCACCACCATAAGGCCGGATCGTGTCCATCGCTTTACGATGTAGGTGATCGCGCACGCACCACAAAGCCAAAAACATTTGCTGGGTAAGGGCCTCATCGCGAATGCGTCATCGTCTGGCAGAGGCTGATCGTCCGCGTGTGGTTCCAATTCGAGCAACTCGAGCCTTCCCTCGCGGAGATAGAGCAGCTCTTTCAAACATTGTGGATTTGCGCACTGCATGGTCAGCCTGCGCTTGCTCCACACAATACCTGGTTGGTTGGACGAAAGATTGCGGACATCGAATTTCTTTTGCAAGTTCATACAGGCTCCATCTGGTGCCGTTGCATACCTGGATCTGGTGCTCGGCTGGAGCATTGCTAAGGCTGGAGGCGAGGAAGGATCTTGTGCAGACTTTTCGGGTTTACTGAACTAAGGCAGGCCGGCTGAAGTGAAACGTCCGGGGGTAATCCGTAAGCATATAAGCTTCAGATGAAACAAAACATTACGAGCATACATAAGTTAACGCTCCTATGGCTGTCAGTCGCTAAGATTTGGGAGAACTTCAGATGGGCCGACTTAGTTCAGGAAACCTGAAAGAGGAGCAAAATAGCTCACTCCCCCTACGCAGTGCATGTAGGTGGCCTCTCCGCATCCACCGCGTAACTTGCTGTTTCGATACGTCACAGAGCTGAACCGTTACTACAGGGCGGGTTCCGTCGTGTACTTTTGGCGGTTAAGCAAGCCTGAATGGTAACCTTTACCCGGTTGCCTGCCATGGCAGCCCACCGTTAAGCCCACAAATCTTTGTTAACGTGGTTGAATCGCGCATCCAAGTGCCAGCCGCTGACGGACGTGAAGCCTTCCCATGCCTGGCAAAACGATGGATACGCCAGTGACCAGGCGCGTACTACGAGAGACGCCCTGGTCAATTATGCTCAGTATTCGACTGAAGGGTTCGCCTAGTATCTAACAGGGGTGAGTGGTCGATTCAAACGAATTGGCTTTGCTCGTCGCTTCGATGAGTGGATGATGATCCCTCAGTTCCGGGCGCCTCTTGCGGCTGGTTTCGCAGTGCCGTTCCGCAGACATACGCAACACAGCTTACTGGCAATCCCGCCAAACGCCCTCAGCAAAAGCGAAGATATAAGTCATCGATAAGGTCTGGCGCTCATCGGGTCAATGAACGGATGAGGCCGTCTCCAGGCGGGCGTTCACCACGAAAGAGGACAATTGTATGGTTAAACATCTTCTGATTTTTTCAACAATTCTTTTGGCTGCAGGCCCAATGGCACGAGCATCCGACCGGCAGAACGACAATGATCGCATGGAGCAGGCGGGCCAGGTCTTCAAGGAGATCATGGACACGCCCGATAAGGGCATACCGCACGATCTGTTGGATTCGGCGAAGTGTATTGCTGTCATCCCTGGAGACAAGAAGTTTGCTTTCATCTTTGGAGGTAGCTACGGCCGCGGGGTTGTGACCTGCCGCACAGCGCGCGGATGGAGTGCTCCGATGTTCCTCGCCATCGAGGGAGGGAGCGTAGGGTACCAGATTGGCGGTTATTCCACGGATCTCATCATGCTGTTTATGAATGATCACGCCTTGCATAGCCTGCTTAGCGATAAGTTCAAACTTGGGGCGGATGCCTCGGTAGCCGCAGGCCCAGTGGGCAGGAGCGCTGCAGCGGGAACAGACCTGAAGTTGAACGCGGAGATTCTCTCCTATTCGCGCAGCAAGGGTATCTTTGCCGGGGTCAGCCTGGATGGTGCTGTGGTGCAGGCAGACAAGAGTGGGGATCAGGCCCAGTATGGAGCCAATGTGACCCGCCAGGAGATATTGGGCGGTCAGATACAGGTTCCATCTTCTGCCCGACATCTTATCCATGAGCTTCGGGCATACCCAGGCGCAACAATGGGTATGTAGTTGGAGCAGCCCCCGGTTAGACAACGGCCTGCCGGGGGCTGAAAACGTTGGTCTGAATGATCGGTGCCGCAGGACGAAGCACCGTGGAGGAACTATGGCTCACCGGAAATTTCTCGATATTTTTGTTCTGGCGGCTCTCGTGGTTGCGTTGTTCAGCGGCCCAACCGCAGCGCCGGCCCAAGTTTCCATCAGCATTGGAGCCGCGCCTGTGTGTCCGTACGGGTACTACGACTATGCCCCTTATAGTTGTTCTCCCTACGGCTACTATGGGCCAGATTGGTTTAGCGGTGGGGTGTTCATTGGAACGGGCCCCTGGTATCACGGTTCTCGCGGCTTCTATGGCCACGTCGACAATCGCTATGATCCTCGACATGGTTACGCCGGACCGATGCCCGCACGCGGGGAGCAGGCGTTCAACCACTTCCACGCCAACGAGGCACGGGATAACCAGGGCCACGTAGGCAATGCGGGACATGATGGAGCCAGTGAACATAGCGCTGGAGCCCAGAGAGAAAGCCACGGCGGCGGCGGGCACCATAACTAGACCGAAAGGGATGACACGGGACGCTCACCATGCTTACATAACCGGGTCAACGTCCCGTGTATCAGTCTTTCGCGTAAGGCTCAGTGGATCACTTTCCGATCACCAGTATCTGGAAAGAATGCGGGATCATGGGCGGGCGAGGACCGCGCATCCAGGGTGGAGCGGCGGCCGGTGGACCGCCTGCTGCCGGAGTCGCGTTCGATTCCGGGGGCGGTGCGGGTGGCACCGGGCCGAACTCGGCGGTAATGGTCAGGATCTGGTTGGTTTTTGTATCCAGGGTCAGCACCTTCGCCCGCATCGGCGTGGCCACCGTTTGCTCCACGGAAAAGCTGGTCGGCGAATTCTCTTGCACTACCGTGAGCGTCCCATCGCCCTGCGAACTGAAGGCCTCCATCGTTGCCGGATTGAAGGTGGCGCCGTCTGAACCGCCGCCTATCGGGAGATCGGTGATGATGTGTCCGTCCGTAGCCGACAGAATGATCATGTTCTTGTTGTCGCGGCAGGCAGCAAAAAGGATGTTGTTTTTCGCGTCCAGCGCAAGGCCGGCGCATCCGCCTCCCTTGCTGGCAACATCGTACTTGCCGATCATCTTCATGGTGTTCGCGTCAATGACCGCAATGGCGGACTTGTCTTCGATGTCGACATAGATTCTGCCGTGGCCGTCGGTGGCGGCTTGCTCGGGTGCGCCTCCTATGTTGATGGTGCCTAGAATCGCACCATCCTTATCGTTGAGGACGGTGATATTCGGCTCCGCGTGGCTGAGGATGTAGAAGTGATGATTGAAGGCATCGTTGAGATAGCCGTCGGGATTACCTTGCACCTCGATCTTCTTCAGAATGGCAAAGGTCTTGGCATCGAACATGGTCACAGGCTTCGAAGTTGCGAATCCGTGGCCGGTTGCGCTATCGACCGCTGCGCCGTGTGCGCTGGCGCCCGGGATATCTCCCTCCTGGGCTAGCGTATCGAGGTTATAGATGCCGATGTGCCCGGCCGGGCCCGATCGAGCTACATAGAGGTTACGGCCGTCCGGGTCGGCAGTCACGTAATCGAATCCGCCATCGCCCCCGATTAGCTGAATCTTGAGCACCTTGTAGGGACCGCTCTCTTGCCCGTTGGCGAACCCTGAAAGGGACAGCAGCACGGTTAGTATGGCTACGAGGGACGGCTTGCAGGACATAGTAGTGGCTCCTATTCGATTTCCTTCCAGGTATGTTTGCCTGGAGTTCCGCTTCTTACGCAGATCGAGCATACTCGCTTCCACCTTAAGGTGGGATGAAGGAGGTGCCCTCCACGGGCTGTTGACGGAGTGCGCAGTTGCATAGTTCTTGGAATTCCCTGAGTATGTTCTATGTTGCTAAGGGGCGGGGTCACTCTTCCACGTGGCCGACCGTCTTTTGGCAGATTCTGAGCCCGTAGTGAGGGGGGCAAACGCGGTGCCAGCTGACATGCTTCCCAGCGTTACCGACGATCCGCAGTCTCTGCTCTCCGCGATCGTAGATTCGTCCGATGACGCCATCATCAGCAAAGACTTGAACGGCACTATTACGAGCTGGAATGCAGCGGCGTGCCGCATTTTTGGATATGCCGCGGAGGAGATCGTCGGCCAGCCTATCCTGCGGCTGATTCCGGACGAACTGCATCCTGAGGAAGTGTTCATCCTGGCGAAAATTCGCGCTGGTGAACGGATCGACCATTATGAGACAACCCGGCGCAGGAAAGACGGAAATCTCATAAAGGTGTCGGTGACCATCTCGCCGGTCAGAGACAGCACGGGCCGCATCGTGGGCGCATCCAAGATCGTGCGCGACATCTCCGAACGACAGCGCAGAGAGGAATCCCGTTTCCACCTGGCGGCGATCGTTGACTCCTCCGACGACGCCATCATCAGCAAAGACCTAAGCGGGATCGTTACCACTTGGAACGCGGGAGCGTACCGCGTCTTCGGCTACTCCTCGGAAGAGATGGTTGGGCAGCCGATTCTGCGGCTGATCCCGGACGAGCTGCATCCCGAAGAAACGATGATCCTGAAAAAATTACGAGCGGGCGAACGCATCGACCACTATGAGACAACCCGGCGCAGGAAAGACGGGAGTCTTATACAAGTCTCGGTGACGATTTCTCCGATAAGGGACAGCGCGGGCGTGGTCATCGGCGCTTCCAAGATTGCTCGCGACATCTCTGAACGCAAGGAAGTCGAGCGCCGGCTCATCCAGTCGGAGAAATTTGCCGCGACCGGACGCATGGCGGCGACGGTGGCTCATGAAATCAACAACCCGCTTGAATCGGTAATGAACCTTGTTTACCTGGCCCGCAAACATTGCTCGCCCCGCGGGAAAGCGTTTGCTTATCTCCAGCTGGCAGAAAAAGAACTGGAGCGGGTCTCTCACCTGGCGCGGCAAACCCTGGGATACTACCGCGATACGGGCTCTCCGGTGAAGGCGATGTTGCACCAGCTTTTGCGCGAGGTGCTCCAGGTTTACGAGTCGAAATTTAGGTCCGGCGGAATCACTGTCGATTGCCAGTTTCAAGATCATCGTCCGGTCGTGGTGAGCAGGGGTGAGATGTTGCAGGTGTTTTCCAACGTGATCGCGAACGCTGTCGATGCCATGCCCACCGGGGGCAAGTTACAAATTCAAACCCAGGAAACGGCCAACGCGCAGAGAGAGGGTGTGCGGGTGACCATCCGTGATTCTGGAACGGGGATTCCCAAGGAACATCTGGAGAGAATTTTCGAGCCGTTCTTTACCACGAAAGGGAATCTCGGAACAGGTATCGGGTTATGGGTGAGCCGGCAGTTAATCGAAAAGCACGGCGGACATCTTTCGGCAGAGAGCGGTACTGATGAAAATAACAGGGGCACATTGATATCTATTTTTCTACCGTTTGTTCCGCCAACGACAGACGCAAAAGGCAACAACTCATTGAACGATGCTGCCCAGGATCTGAAATGAGTGCAAACGAACTCGAAGTGTTTCGCGAGTATAAGCCCTTCGCGGCTATACCCGGCGCCCAGAAACGCAGAGCACGCAGCAAGACAAACGCAGCGGACAAGCCCAGCATCCTGGTGGTGGACGATCAGAAATTGATTGCTGACTCGCTTCTCGACATTCTGAATGGCGCGGGCTTTCGGGCTGTTGTGGCCTACGATGGAGCGTCGGCGTTGCGGATCGCCGAATCGGCTCCGCCTGATTATCTGCTTACCGATGTAGTCATGCCGGCAATGAATGGGGTCGAACTCGCGATTGCTATCCGGAAAAAATATCCTGCCACCAGGATTGTGTTGTTCTCGGGGCAGGCGGGCATCTCGGATATTCTGCTGCAAGGTAAGGAGCAGGGGTATGAATTCGAGTTGATCGCTAAGCCGATTCATCCGGACAAGCTGATTGATGAGTTGAAGGGAATTAAGGGGCGGTAGTGTTGGCTCCTCCGTAAAGCGAAGCGTAGTGGAGAGATCTGCGGTTTCTTCTTGGGTCTCTCACACCCTCTTTTCCCGTTCAAAATGACTTGGGAATGAAACGCGGCTTTAGAAGCCACTGAGCGAACTCCGTCCAAGCACGGCTGAACAGGATGCGGGAAAACTCGGTTTCTTGGTAGGCCGGGGATTTATCCCCGGCGCAAACGCAATGAAATCATCGTGGGCTTTAGCCCCTGGGGTATGCGTTCCTGCCCAATCCGACTTTTTCCGCCCCTGTGAAGCCGTCCCCTTCGTGAGCTTACGGGTGGTTACCGGGTTACGACCAGGATTTTGAATGTGCCGGGTTTGGGAACGGGCCTTCCGGTGGCACCGGGCTTTGGATCTTCAAAGTCTGCCGTGGGTTGGTAGATTGTATGCGTCTTTGTGTCGATATCCATGGTCTTGGCGCCGCGCGCTGTGGTTACCGTTTGCGTGAGGTCGTATTTGCCCGTAGACGATCTCGTGACGACCGCTAGTGTTCCGTCGCCGCAGCTGGCGAAGGCTTCTGTACCTTGTGTCCTGGTGGCGTCTACGCCCGCTCCGATGGGCAGGTCACTTAGCACTTTACCGTCTTCGGTGCTCATCACGATCATCTTCTGCGGTTTGCGGCAACCGATGATGAGGGCGTGATGCTCTCGATCAAGGGCCAGACCTACAGGCCTTCCACCGGGAGCTACGGGCCAATGCGCGGTCACTCTTCGTGCCTTCAGATCGACGACTGCGACGCTATCTTTGTCTTCAAGATTGACATAGGCCTTACCGGCGCCGTCGGCAGCCAAAAATTCAGGGGCCCCGCCCAGTTGGATCGGCGGTTCGATCTTGCCGGTTTTCGGGTCAATATCGGGTTTGATGGTGATCAGACAATTGCTGTCTCCCGCGCTCACCAGGATGCGATCTGAGCCGGGGTCGTAGATGATGCCATCCGCGTCGGGGACGGCGGCGATCACGCCAAGCACTGCGTTGGTCTTGAGATCAAAGACAGTCACGGAACCGGCGCCACCGCCATCGGTAATGAAACCGCGATTCAGCCTTGGTACAAGAGCGACGCCGTGGGCGATCTTCTGGCCCGGAATGTCACCGAGAGTCTTGCCGGTAACGGCATCGATGACCATCGTGTGGGTGCTGCGAGGGACATAAAGACGACGGGTAGCAGAATCGACGGTGATGTAGTCCATGCCGCCGGCTCCGCCGACTTGCATGGTTTTCTCAAGGTGCCAGGTGGATTGCGCCTGCGCAGGAGCCATGGCAACGAAGGCGCAGCAGAGGATTCCGGGTAGGGTTACGAGGTGATATGCAAATCGCATGTTCGAACGCTCCAGAGCAGATCTTGAATGACGGTAAACGGGCATACTTAAGTAGACCTTAAGGCTGGCTAGCAGTGAATTCGGCCGGGGCGGAATGGTTGCCGTCACTCTTGTGGGCGAGTTTTTCGCCGTCTGGTCCAACCTGGATCTCGGAATGCTTTCCGCCGGTAATCACCTGGGCCTCGTAGGCTACAATCCTGCCTTGCCTGGTCACCGATTCAACCTTCACCAGCCGGCCCTTGCGCGCTTGCGCACTGAGGCCGTGGAATACGTTTGCGGGTAGTGCTTCCGGCGCAACCTGTTCTTCGATCTCGAGAATGCCCCCTTGTGGGTCGATCGTCACATCCTTGGTGTGATCGCCCACCATTAACTGCACTTCGTACTCAACTCGCCCGTGTTCCACATCCTTTGCATAACCCAGAACCGTTGCGCCGGTACTTTGTGCGTCCGCGGTTTTCTGAACGGCAGGTGGCAGGTCTGATTTCTTGATCTGATCCTCGGCAATGGAGGTATTCGCCATCGCAAGAAGAGCCGCCGTCAGGCAAACACTTGCCAATCGCATAGCACACCTTGCTTTCACCTCCATGCTAAGGAAGAAACCTTAAGCCCCGCTTAAGCGCCTGGTATCTCTTTTAAGCTACCGATGGGAACAATCAGCAACAGCGGATACACTAACGGCGGCGTGGAAGTTGCCCACGCGGCTGTTTGAAGCGGGACATTTTGTTGGAAGAGGGACTCATGGCTTATTGGACGCGTAGAGGATTTATTGGATCGCTGTCGGCGGCGGCGGCCGCAACGGCGTTTGCCGCTCAGCAAAAGGGTAATCAGCCAGCTGAAAAACGGACGGGACAGGCGCCCATCAAGATCACCGACCTTCGCTGCGCCATCATCGGCAAGAACCCGACGGTGCGCATCGTCACGGATCAAGGCGTTTCCGGGTATGGACAAGCCGAGTCGTACAAGCCGTATCTCAAGCCGATGGTGCTTTTCTATAAGGACTATCTTCTGGGCGAAGATCCAACGGACGTGGCGCGGGTGATGTTGAAGATTCGCCGGCTGGGCGCGTTCAAGCCCTGGGGTGCGGCGGTGAGCGCGATCGAGATTGCGCTGTGGGACATCGCGGGGCAGGTGGCCGGGGTGCCGGTTTATAAGCTGCTCGGCGGGAAGATCCGGGACCGGGTGCGTATCTATAACGGTGGGGTTCGCTTCCCCATGACCGGCCATACGCCACAGGATTACGCCGAGACCATGGCGAAGATGAAGGATGCCAAAGAAGGGTTCACGCTGATTAAACAAGCTGTTGGATTTCACGATCCGGCGATGATGCCCGCGGTGCCCAATGCGTGGTACGACGAACCGGCGCGGAAAGGAGCGTCGCATCCCGATCGCGGCATGATGACGGAACGCGGCCTGGCCAATGTGATCGCCTGCGTCGAAGCGATGAAGAAGGTGCTCGGCGATGAGATCGGGCTGGCCCTGGATTGTGGGCCGGGCTGGACGGTGAAGGATGCGATCACGTTTGCGCGGGCGATGGAGCCGCTCCACATAGCGTGGCTCGAAGATTTGATTACCGGGGACTACATGCCTTATCCGAATGCCGATCTTTTTCGGGAGGTGACGGTGAGTACCACGGTCCCGATCCATACGGGAGAAGAGATCTACCTGAGGGAGAATTTCAAAGACCTGATCGAGAAACAGGCGGTGAATATTGTGGGCCCTGACCCGGAAGATGTGGGTGGGATTGCGGAGTTGAAGTGGATCGCGGAGTACGCCGATATTCACGGGATCCAGATCGCTCCGCACGGCATTTTCGACGGCGTTTTCGGACTGGCGGCGCACGTGCAGGTGGCGGCCGCGTTGCCCCAGAACTATATTGCATTTGAGTATCCGCTGGGGCAGCCCGAGTGGTGGTATGACATTGTCGAAGGGCTGCCGAACCCGATCGTCGAACGCGGTTTTATCAAGGTGTGGGACCGGCCCGGCATTGGTATCAGCTTCAACGTGCAGGCAGCCAAGGCGCACCTCGCGGATGAGGATCGTCACTTCTTCGATTGAGATGGGGTGTGAGAACCAGGAAGAGTAGCGCGGACGGTGTGCTGCCCATCGATTAGCATTAGTCATGTTTTCTGCCCCGCCTCCATTCCACCTTGAAGGGAACACCGGCCGGATATGAAACCTTGCGTTATCACTTTCTTTGCTGTGCTCGTTCTTGCCGCGTTGGTTGGCTCTCAAACTGCGTGCGCACAGGTTGCTGCTGCGCCTTCGCCGGAATACGACCTGCTGCTCAAGGGCGGCCACGTGATTGACGCCAAAAACAATATCGACACGCTCATGGACGTTGCCATTCGCGATGGAAAGATCGCGAGGGTGGCTCGCTCGATCCCTGCCGCCAGGGCGATCAAGACGGTGTATGTGACTGGCATGTATGTGGTGCCGGGGTTAGTGGACATTCACGTTCATGTGTACGCAGGGACAGGGGAGAAGAACTCCTACGCCGGCGATTTGAGCGTGTATCCGGATGGGTTTACGTTTCGCAGCGGCGTCACCACGGTCGTGGATGCGGGCTCGTCGGGATGGCGGAGCTTTCCGGATTTCAAGAGCCGGGTCATCGATATCTCCAGAACGCGCGTGCTGGCGATGCTGAATATTGTCGGTGCGGGCATGCGGCCGAACGGGTTGGAGCAGAATACAGCCGACATGGACGGGCAGAAGACGGGGGAGATGGCGCTGAAGTATCCGGGGGTGATCGTGGGCATAAAGAGCGCACATTTTGCCGGTCCGGAGTGGAAGCCGTATGAGCAGGCCGAAATCGCCGGGAAGATGGCCAATATCCCGGTGATGATCGACTTTGGTGCACGGCGGATCGAGCGGCCTATATACAAATTATTTGTGGACTATTTGCGGCCGGGAGACATCTACACGCACGCTCTTTCGGGCGAGCGCGGCGAGCAGGACAACGTGACTGGTGGTGTGGGGCGGGGGCTGCGAGAGGCACGGGCGAAGGGAATTTATTTCGATGTGGGTCATGGAGGGGCGAGCTTTGCCTGGTCAGTGGCAATTCCGCTCTTGCTGGATGGGTTTCCACCGGATTCGATCTCGACCGATCTCCACGTGGACAGCATGAACGCGGGCATGAAAGACATGCTGAACATCGGCGATAAATTTCTGGCGATCGGCTGGCCGCTGAAGGATGTGATCGCGGCGATGACGTGGCATCCTGCGCATGAGGTGAAGCAGGATCAACTGGGCAATCTATCCAAGGGTGCGATTGCCGATATTGCAGTGATCAGCATGGAACATGGGCACTTCGGGTTTGGGGACTCCTACAACGCCCGGGTGGAGAGCGACCGGAAGATGGTATGCGAGTTGACGATCAAAGACGGAAAGTTTGTCTACGACTTGAACGCGATGTCGGGCAACCCGTGGAACCACCCGCCGACCGCCGCCGATCGACAGGCCGCGCGCTGGACAACGCTAAAGACCCAGGGCTTCGGCGAGTCGCACTGGAAGCCGCGCGAAGGCCAGCCGCTGCAACATGACTGGCGGCCCTATACTCTGCCGGCAAACCAGTTGCAGACGATGCAGCCCGGTACGGCGAACTCAGTCGACCCACAGTGGATGACCCCGGAGGAACGGGCAAAGTCGGCGGCAATCGATAAGAAAAACGCGGCCAAGGCCGCGCCGAGGACGAAGGCGCTGGCGGCCACTGTTCACTCGGCAGCTAACTCCGGTGAGAAATGACTTACTTGCCTGGCAAAGAAAAAGCACCGGAGCTAAAGAGGGCTAAAGAGGACCGAAAAGAAACCGCAGATCTCTCCACCGCGCTCTCTGCCCACTGCGAAACAACTCTGAACGAAGGGCACGGCTTCAGCCGTGCCACAAGTCCGAGTTTTGGCCGCCTGCTCAGCGCGCGTAAGAAAAGGTGCCGCATAGATCGGTTGTGTTAGTGATCGCCTCGGGCGTAAGGACGGGCATTTTCTGTCCTGAGAAAAATGCAATATGCAAATAGTTCCCGTCGGCGTAGGTGGCCATCCACTGCGTATCCTCTGATCCACACAGAGTGTTCTTGTGCATGAATCTTTTTGTTCCCGGTACGTTTAACCGGTAGAGATAGCCCTTGCTCACGGAACTGCTGTCCATATCGAAAGCTGCGCCAACCTCGGCTGGCGCGAGCGCACGTATCTGCGCGATCGTAAAGCTGGTGTAGTTGATCGATAACTTGTCACCGGAGATTGCCACGTCGCCGGTAATGGATTGCGCCGATGAATTCGCTGCACGCCAAAGGCCTCGGTCCTGGGCGGTCACGGACACACAGCAGGCGAGCACTGAGGCCAAAATGCCAATTGATTTCTCTCGGTTCATGTCTCGAGGATGACATTCATGGGGATGTTTGAGCAACCATTGCTGGGCGGGGCAAGGTTGTTCCGGTGGTTCCAGGGTAGTCTTTCGTCCAGATGTGAGGACATACATGCCGGGATCGCCGCATCTTAGTCCATAAGACGGGGGGAATGACCCTCACCATTGGCGAAGGGGCTAAGATCAGACATGCTCAATAAGGTTTGGGACCCGAAGACCGCCCGAATCCTGTGCACGGTCATCATCTTTGCTTTGGCGTTGGCGTTCTTGCACGCCGCGCGTGAGACTCTCACCCTTTTCCTGTTTGCAATTTTATTCGCGTACTTTGTCGCTCCCCTGGTCTCTCAACTGGAAAAGCCGTTGCGAGGCCGCATTCAGGCAATCGGCGCGGTTTATCTGCTTTTGATTGCTCTTCTGGTCGGCCTCGGCTTTCTGGTTGGGCCAAAGATTGCCAGTGAAGGCAACGCGCTGGCGACCAGCCTTCCTTCCCTGCTCAGCCAGGCGGGTTCCGGCGAGCTGGTCTCTCAGGTGGGTCAGAGGCATGGATGGAGTGAAGCCCGGCAAGCCCAGATCCAGAACTTCCTCCTAGCGCACAAAGACATGATTCTTGGCTATGGCCGGGCTATTGGCCAGAAGCTGGCGGCGCCGGCGCAGCACATATGGTGGGTGATTCTGATCCCGATTCTGAGCATCTTCTTCCTCAGAGACGGCCGATCTATTGGCGAGAACCTGGTTGCTCTGGGACGCGCACCAGAGGAAAGGACGACGCTTCGCGGGATCGTCGGCGATGTAAATGTCATGCTCGGCAGTTACATCCGCGCACAGCTTATTCTGGCTTCCCTGACGCTGGTTGTTTACTCGCTGGTGCTGAGCATTCTGCACCTGCGGTACGCTTTGATTCTCGGCCCCCTGGCTGGCATGTTCGAGTTTATTCCGGTGGTGGGCCCGGCAGTTGCCGCCATCATCGTCTTCGTGATCGCGGTTTTGACCAGTTACCCTCACCTGGTTTGGCTGGTGATCTTTCTTGGGATCTGGCGTCTGGTTCAGGATTACGTCAACGCCCCGCGGATCATGGGCAAGTCTCTCGAGATCTCGCCGCTGGTACAGATCCTGGCTGTGCTTGCCGGGGGAGAGATAGCCGGCGTCGTGGGTGCTCTGATCTCGGTCCCGACGGTGGCAACATTGCGCATCCTCTGGAGACGCCTGACCAATGAAAAGGGAGCCGATGCGCCGATTTCACCCATTCCCGATGAATTACCTTCGCGTTCAGCTGTTCGGGGAAACTCCGCTTAAGGTCCACGGCTCAGTGGGAATCTTGATCTCTGACAGAACATCAGGAATTAAGGCTGGTCGAGGCCGGCCCGAAAAGAAGCTCTCTCCATCGCGACACTCGTAGAGCGGGCCGCGGAAGGCAAATGGCTAACGGGGCTGCTGACAAGAGAAATTCGAGGCATCGTCGATACTGCCGCTACCGTTATAACGAGCAGTCCGCGGGTAGGGGCAAAGAGGGCGGGTGCGATCGACCTTGCCTGCCGTGGAATGAGAAGCAATGATCTGATCCGGTGCTTTCCCCTGTTCGACCCACTGTTCGATGAGGCCGATTTTGTCGAAGGTGTCGGGGCCCTCTCCGCCGGAGCAGTGTCCCATCCCGGGGACCATGAAGAGGCGAATCCAGTCGGAGGCTGACGCGGCATTGCTGCTGTCATCGAGGGCGGATTTATAGAACTCGACGGTTGAGCCCGGGGCAACTTGCTGGTCTGCCCAACCGTGATACAGAAGCAGCTTGCCGCCGTGTTTGGCAAACGGCGCGAGGTGAGGATCAAGCTCGTCGACATCCTTGTTCACGGCGTTTGCCTTCGCGGCATCCCGATCCAGGTCGAAGGTTCGCCAGTCCCAATCGGGATTTTGGTAAACGAGGTAACGGAACTGATCCAGGAAGAGGTCAGCGGGCATGGGGCCGCCCGCGAGACGACCCCATCGAAGCTCGGTTCCCGGCTCAAGACGGGGAAAGAAAACGCTTCCTTTCGCGTCAGTTGCGGGGCTCATGATGGTTTGTGCGGTTTGCACCTGGCGCGGAGTGAGGCAGTCCGGGCCGTCGGATGCCTTACACTCCAGGGCCTTCAAGTCAACGTGGCAGCTCTCCGGCTCTTCGATGAGGCCATCCTTGAGCCCGTCGTTGGCGTCGCAGGCGTTGAGCACGGCGCGGTGAATCAGGGGATATTTTTCCGGGGGAATGTAGGCGGGCGGGTCTTTGAAGGTTTGCGTCGCGAGCCAAAGTGCCCAGGCGTTGCGGCGAACATTGGCCGGGTCGCCGGCGATGATGCCGTCAAACTCGTCGGGATATCGATAAGCCTGCAGCAGCCCCTCGCGTCCGCCGCCGGAGCAGCCGTTCCAGTAGGAATAGCGCGCCTCGCGGCCATAGAAAGCTTTGATCAGACGCTTGGCTGCGACGGTCATTTCGTGTTCGGCGCGGTAGGCGAAGTCGAGGAACTTCTGCGGATGCCCTACGGCAAAGCTCGCGCTCCTGCCGGTATGGCCGTCGTCCGTGGCGCTAGTGGCATAGCCACGCCGGAGCCCCTCGGCCATTTCGGGATAGGCTATCGAGCCTCCCCAGCCGCCACTGCCTACAGCCAAAAACTTGCCGTTCCAGGTGGCTGTAGGAAGCCAGAACTCAGCGTGGATTTCGGAATCGGATGTGGGCTTGAGCGTTGCGGTGACCCGGCAAAAAGCGGGGAGGTGGCCGAGCTCGCCCGTGTTATCGGTAGGCATGAAGACGCCGGTTTCGATTGTGGTTGCGAGGTTGATCGAAACAGTTGCGGACACCTGCTTTAGAAGACCGTTGCAGGAGTTCTGCGCCGTCGCGGGCAAACAAGCCGTGATAAGGAGGATCATCAGGGGCAGTTGCCGGAGGTTCATGATTGGAACTATAGATGACCAGATGAGCAAATAGACCAGGTATGGGGTGCGGCTCCACTCAGGTGGTCGAGCCGTCGTTCCACAGCTCACCGAGCGGAATCGCAGTTACTGCCAGAAGAACCGGCAGCGTGAGTGACCACAGTCCGAAATGAACTTCGAGAAAGCCGCCAGCCGCGCAGCCGGCGATGAACCCGGCGACGGAAGGCAGGATCATGCCGGTGCGGTGACGCGCACGGTGAAGCTTATCCGGCTCTCCCGTGCCGCGGATCACCGTGGCAAGGTCGACGGCCAACTGGGTGACATTGGCGGTCATCGCCGCAGTCGCAGGGGAGCCGGGCAGCGCAAGCCTGATCAGCGCGTTCTGGATAGCCATGGCGGTGACCCCGAGCATGCCCGTAAATACGGCTGGGCCCGCGTCGGCGTTATGGAAAGGACCGAGCCCGGCGCCGAGCCCCAGGAATCCCGTAAGGAAAATCGCCTGAAGAATCAGCAATGAGCGCCGGTTTCGAGGGGTCGCCTTTTTCGCAGACAGCACGGTGACCGCACCTACTACTATGATGAACACGGGCACTGAGAGCAGCGGCCCGATCTGGCTGAAGCCACCGGTCAGGTAATGGGCGGCCAGGACTACCAGGTTACCGGTGATGTGTGCGGTAAAAAGTCCTCCCAGGGCAAGGAATCCAATCACGTCGACTGCGCCCGCAGTCGTGCTCAAAACGGCCGGCAGCAACCAAACGATGGCAAGTTTCGGAGGATTGTGCACTGCGAGCGGGGGCTTCAATGCCATAGAGGTCCCTTCCTGGAAAAAGTAAAAGTAGTTCGCCGCACACCAAGGGCACGGCTTCACAGGCTGCGGAAAAACTCTGTTTTAGGGTAGGCCGGGGATTTATCCCCGGCGCAAATGCAATGTAATCATCGTGGGCTTTAGCCCCCGGGGCATGCTTTCTTGCTTGATCTGGCTTTTTCCGCAGCCTCTTGGGCCTTGCGGATCGAAAGAGACTTGGGCTTCACCCCTGAGAACGTCGTTCCTTCACGAAGGCTACGGGCTTCAGCCCGTACATACCCTGAAACAAGCGCCGGGCTTAGAGGCTGCGGAAAAACTGATTGGTCTGAAGGGGACAGGCTTTAGCCCGTCCGTAATTACTTTGAAATGAATGTGGCTTTAGCGTGCAGCGAAGCTAGCTGCCATTCTAGCGGGTGTAAGTCCCGCCGGTGGAAATTGCCCAGTTGCCACCGTAGCAATAACCGGCGACGGAGCGGGTGACCAAACCGTTGAAAGCCCGGTAGTAAAAATCCTCGATGGCTAGATGGAAATCCGGTCAGATCCGTCAGGAGGGTGAACAAATCAGCAGGTCGTAGCGCAAGTGAACCGTAGTGAAGCTCCGAAAAGCATTCCCCACGGGAAGCGGATTTGTGGGAGTTTTGGGAGTGCCGAGTCTGTGCTAAAGGGACGAAGGCCAGCGTTGGCGGTGAAGGAACTGGGTGCATACAGCCGCTAGATTCCCCGGAGTCGTGGAGGACGACATGTTGAGAAAGAATGAGCAGTGAAAGCTGGGAACCAGTCGCGGGTCGCCTAGGCGGAAACGCACAGCGAGGACAGGGCGTATAAGCTGCAGAGCAGTGAAATCGCACTGTGCCTGCGAGTGGGGCGGATGGGGCCGGATAAGTGTTGATGGATCGGGACAGCATAACCCGGACCGGAGCGAGGGCCCCTGGGGTAGAGCGGCGTGGCCGCTTGAATGGCGGTGCTTGTGCGCACAGCGTTCTCCGACACAGAGCGGAGACCGAACGCTCGCAGCGGTGGGCACGAAGGCAGGATGCAAACCGAGAGGGCGTGACACGTGGACGCCGCTCGCGGGAAGGCACCTGCTCATACGCCAGCCTTGAAGCCGTACCGGGGAAAACCCGCCGTACGGAATTTTAGGGGGGATGATGGAAACGTCGGCATCATGCGAAGCCCGGTCCGCGCCATCGTCCTACCCGACCACTGAGGGGACGACCCTGTCCAAGCAGAGACTTTTTCCACAGCCTCTTTAGCCCCTGAGGGCAACGCGTTCCCCTCAGAGCATCGCGGAGTGCGCTTTCTTTCCGGTTCTCACACACCCTCTTCAGCCCCCGAGGTACGGTTTTTCCATGCTAGGGAAAAACTGCAGAAGCCCTGACTCAGGCGGCATTCCGGGTCTCGCTGGATTTTTCTCGAGCGGCTCGCGGAACCTGTAGTGCGAACCATGTAACTTAGCTTGAGGAGCACCCGTGCGTAGAGTCATCGCCATATATGCAACCGTCCTGGTTGTCGCCACAGCAGGCGCGCAGACCGGCGTCCCGGCTCAGCGGCTGCCTGGTTTCCGCGCGATCCAGCAATCTGACCTGCGCCGCGATCTGACTTACATCAGCTCGGATGAGCTCGCGGGCCGCATGAGCCTGCAGCCTGGGGATGAGCTCGCCACCCGCTGGATTGCCAATCAGTTCGCCAAAGCCGGCCTTGAGCCGCCGGTAAAAGAAGAGGGCGGTAAGGCGGGTTACCTGCAGCCCTTTACCCTCATTGAATATCACCCCGACGGTGATGCTTCCTTCATAACGCTCATGCGCGGTGGCAAGGCGACGATCTGGCATGCTCCTGAAGTCATCGGGAGTTACAAGCATGCGGTCGATCTTGACGCGGACGTTGTTTTTGCGGGATTCGGTATCACCGCCCCCGAGCTCGGCTACGATGACTACGCCACCATCGATGCCCACGGCAAAATCGTGCTTATTTTCGATCATGAGCCGCAAGAGGATGATCCCCGATCGATTTTCAACGGAACCGGCAACACGCGCTACGCCACCACGCGCGTGAAGGTCATGAACGCACAGGCGCACGGGGCGGTGGCGGTGTTGATTGTGGCCGAGCCTAACCGCAAACATCTTACCAATGCGGAACGCCATACGCGCATCGGCTCCAGCGCTGTACGAGCTATACCTTTGCCGCTCCAGGCGATCCAGGATGACGAGGTGCATATTCCATCGGCAATCGTGCTCGATGGTGTGGCCGCAGAGCTGTTTGCAACCGCGGGGATGAGCCCAAGCCACGCGCAAACAGCGATCGATCACGACCTCAAGCCGCAATCACGGCCTTTGCCAAATACCACGCTTACCCTTCACTTCCGCAATCGCTCCGAGCGCACCGGGGTTACGAACAATGTCGCGGGTCTGCTGCCGGGGAGCGATCCGCGGCTTGCGCCCGAAACCATTCTGATCACGGCGCATCATGATCACGATGGTATGGCTGCGTGCGCCGACCCCACGCATCCGCCGGAGAGCACACCGCCCGACCCGCATCCGTGCCCGCAGATTTGGCACGGCGCCGATGACAACGGTTCGGGCACCGTAGGCGTGGTTGCGTTGGCCCGCGCCTTCGCTGCTAACCCCGCCAAGCCCAAGCGTTCCATTTTGTTTGTGGTTTTCTCGAGCGAGGAGCGCGGTCTGCTGGGGGCGTACTGGATGGCTGCTCATCCACTGCGGCCGCTTGCCACCACACGAGCGCAGATCAACTTTGACATGATTGGCCGTGACGAAGCGCCCAGCCCGCAAACGGACGGACTGATCACGATACCCAGCGATACCACGAACCGGCTTAACCTGATCGGCGCGCTCTATTCGCCGGATTATGACCGCACAGTCAAGGAGCAGGATAAGGTTGTTGGGCTGACGCTCGATGACCGGTTTGACCATGAGTCAGCATTGAACGTATTTTTCCGGTCCGATCAGTTTCCTTTTGTGCTGCATAATATCCCGGCATTGTGGTGGTTCACGGGCTTTCATCCCGACTATCACCACACTACCGACACGGTCGATAAGATTGATTTCCCGAAGATGCAGAAGATACTCGAGCTTGCCTATCTCACGGCGTGGCAGTTTGGCACCGAGGCTACGCCTCCGAGATTTGTGGCCAATCCGTCGGGTGCTGGTAAGTAATGTGAAGCGTTAATGGAACCATGACCGGCACTTCGCGCCGAAGCTTTCTAACGAAAGCAGCTGGAGCCGGCTTGAAGGGCCCTTTGCGGGGCTCCTCTCCGGCGCTTTCCGGTGTCGATGCGCGTGCCCGCCCCGTAACGCAGCCCACCAGCAGTTGGACCATCTTTCGCTAGAGCCGAAAATATACCCATCAGTCAGAAGTAGCGCATTTGTTCAAGATCGGCAATCAACCCAGGACCAGTCGGCTTCCATCCCAGCTTTGCCTGCGTCTGCGCGCTCGAAGCTGGCATGTCGTAACCGGCAAACATGGCGAGCCATCCAAAATGCGTTGGCGCCTCTTCCGCCGTCAGGCTGACCACTGGCACATTCAGGCCTCGGCCGATCACGTCAGCGATCTCCCGCATCGGCACGCCCTCTTCAGCGACTGCATGGTATCGGCTGCCCGCTTCATGCTTCTCCAATGCCAGCCTGTAGAGTCGTGCTGCATCGAGAACATGCACCGCCGGCCAGCGGTTCAGCCCCGCGCCGATATACGGCGAAACACCTTTCTCGCGAGCGATCGCCACCGAATAGGTGATAAGCCCTTGCTTGACCGGATCGTGGACCTGCGGAAGGCGCACCACCGACACATTCACACCGCGCTTCGCCACGGAGATACCCGCGGCTTCCGAAGCTACACGAGGATTCGGGTGATGGAGATTGACGATGTCTTCGGTCGCGAGTGCACCGGGCGTAGCGGTCCCCATCCCCGTCCCGGAGGTGATAACGAACGGCCGGTCTGACCCGGCCAGCATGCCGCCCATCGCTTCGATAGCGCGCTTGTCCTTCTCGCAATTCGCGGCGAAGTTCGAGAAATCGTGGTCGAAGGCACAGTGAATCACACCGTCAGCTTTCGCCGCTCCACTCTTCAGGCTCTCGAGATCCTCCAACGACCCTCGATGCACCTCGGCGCCAGCGGCGGCGAGAGCTACAGCTCCCGGATCCGACCGCGTCAGTCCAAGCACCTGGTGGCCAGCGTTGATAAGTTCCGGAACGATGGCTGAACCAATGAAGCCAGTAGCGCCAGTAACAAAAATACGCATGATGAGTTTCTCCTTTACTTCGGTTGAAAAAATCCTGGGGCCCCGGTTACCACACTCGCGTAGCCTCTCCTCGCGTTGATGGCTCGGTGTCTTGCTATACAACTAGATGGGCCAAGGGTCAATACGATCTATACTGAAAGTCCTTAGTTTTGGTTCGATCGTCCGGAGACTGTATGGATCCGCTCTCAGATGTCTTGTCGTTGCTCAAACCTCAGAGTTATTCAGCGGGTGGTTTCCCTGTGTATGGCGACTTGGCCATCCAGTTTCCAAAGCATCAGGGCATCAAGTGCTATGCCGTGGTCTCCGGCCAGTGCTGGCTGACTTTGGAAGGCATCTCAGAACCCGTACTCCTCACAGCCGGAGACTGTTTTCTTTTGCCGCATGGGCGGCCTTTCAGCCTTTCGACAAATCTGTCGCTCGAGCCGGTCGACTACCGCGTGTTTCTTGAAGCGCTGAAGAACAGCGATGCGGGGGCGCCTCACGAAGGTAGGGAGCACTATATCGTCGGTGGGCACTTTGTACTTAGCGGCGGCCATGCCGACATCCTGCTGAATTCTCTACCACCCATCGTGTACATCCGGAAAGAGTCGGATAAGGCAGCGATGCGTTGGTCGCTGGAACGCATGAAGGAGGAGGTACGCAATCCGCAGCCGGGTGGCTCCCTGATCACGCAACAACTTGCCTACGTGATGCTTGTCCAAGCTCTAAGGCTGCACCTGGCGGATGGGGCGAGAGGCGGTGTTGGTTGGCTCTTTGCCCTGGCAGATAAACAGATGTGCGCAGCGATCACCTGCATCCACGACGATCCAGGGCATCCGTGGACACTACAGGAGTTGGCCGAGCGCGTCGGCATGTCGCGATCGATCTTTGCTCTAAGGTTCAAAGAGACGGTTGGAGCGACCCCCATGGAGTATCTGACACGTTGGCGAATGATGCTGGCTGGCCACAGGTTGAAGACTTCAGACGATTCTCTTTCAGCAATCGCCTCATCGCTTGGCTACGCATCCGAAAGCGCCTTCGGTAAAGCCTTCAGGAGGGTTATGGGCTGTACGCCCCGACAACACAGCCGAGCGAGCGGTCAGCCGTCGCATTCTTTTCCCCAGACCAATGCGAGCCACCGCCGCGGGGCGGAACTGGTAGGAACGCAGTAGGCAAAGGCACTGCGACAGCTACCCATGAGACTTCCAATGACAATCTCCATTCTTCGGTTGGACTAGCGACAGAGCTCGAGGACACCAACCAGACATCTTGATAGAACAAAAGAAAATGCTGGATATACTAGCTGCATCTTTCCCGCAAGGCCTGACCACTATGCTCCTTCGCATCTTTCATCCTGGCATGCTCTTTTTTCTGCTTGCGCATGCCGCGCAGGCGCAGTTCAACGCCGCGCCTGCTCAGGGAGCTCCAACTCCTACCGCCGGTGGTGGATTTATCCGTGACTCCCGCCAGCATCCTGCCGAGCCCTCCCGCGACCATGCTTTTTCCATGACCATTAACCGCTACGGCATTGCGGCTACTCTTCAAACTCTCGCCTCGCAGGCCAGCGCTACGATCCTCTCCAAAGGAGGCAATGCCGTCGATGCGGCGATCGCGGCGAATGCCGCCGTCGGCGTCATCGAGCCTATGATGAACGGCATCGGGGGAGACCTTTTCGCCATCGTATGGGACCCGAAAGAGAAAAAGATGTACGCCCTCAACGCGAGCGGCTGGTCCGCCAAGGCCCAGACCATCGAGGCCATGAAGGAAAAAGGCCTTCGAAAGATGGACGACAGTAGCATCTATGCTGTCACCGTTCCCGGAGCCGTTGCCGGCTGGGACGCCCTGCACGCAAAGTTCGGCAAACTGCCACTCGCTGTCGACCTTGCCCCTGCCATCGCTCTGGCTGAAAACGGCTTTCCTGTCACTGAGACCGACTCAGAGAACTGGGTCCAGTACGGCATGGGATTCAAGGACCGGGCCGCCTTCGCTTCCGTCTTTCTTCCTGATGGAACCTATCCGCGGGTTGGGCAGATCTTCCGCAACCCCGACCTTGCCAACAGCCTTCAACTGATTGCGAAGAACGGCGCAGACGCTTTCTACCGCGGTCCTATCGCTGATGCCATTGTCCGGCTCTCTGACCAGAACAATGGCTTTCTCACCAAAGCCGACTTCGCCGATTACCAGCCCGAATGGGTAGAGCCCGTTTCCACTACGTATCACGGCTGGCGCATTTACGAGACTCCTCCCAATACTCAGGGCATCGCCGCTCTTTCCATGCTCAACGTCATGGAACTCTACCCGCTTCGCGAGTGGGGACATGACTCACCGAAAACACTGCACATCGAAATGGAGGCCAAGGCGCTGGCCTATTCCGACATGCTTCACTATGTCGGCGATCCGCGCACCGGCAACATTCCCACCAAACAGCTCATTTCCAAGCAACTCGCAAAAGAGCGCGCTAAGGGCATTACCGGGAAGGCCAACTGTAAGGTACTCCCCTCGGATCGCAAGGAGCAGCTCGACAAGTTGCAATCCGACACCACGTATCTCGCCACCGTCGATCGCGACGGTATGGTTGTCTCATTCATTCAATCGAACGCGGGCAACTTCGGCGCTGGTCTTGTCCCTGAGCACACCGGCTTCGTCCTGCAAAACCGCGGCAGCGGCTTCTACATGGAGCCTGGCCAGCCCAACTCGCTGGCAGGTCACAAGCGTCCGCTGCACACGATTATCCCCGCCATGATGCAGAAAGATGGCAAGACCATCGGCTTCGGTATTATGTCCGGCTTCAACCAGGCCCAGGCGCACGCGCAGTTCGTTGCCAACGTGGTTGACTTCGACATGAATATTCAGGCCGCTATGGACGCGGCCCGCTTCAACAAAGGCAACTCTGGCTGCGCCGTCAATCTTGAGGACGGCTACCCACGCGAGGTCCTTGAGCAACTCGCCTCGCAAGGTCACCAGATTAACCTCGTACCGCGCTACTCGCAGGTGATGGGACGCGGTAATGCCGTCATGCACGACGACACTCTGGGCGTAAATTTCGGCGCCTCCGATCCCCGAGCCGATGGACAGGCCATTCCCGAACAACCGCCCTACTAACGAGAAAACGGCCTCGCAGGGATGTCCATTCTGCGTGGTCTGGAAACGGATCGAGAGAACCGATGATGCCGTACGAGCTCTGGCGTTCACACTCAGGCGAGTTGGAATTTTGCCGCGACATCAACGTACACAACAGAAGTTGGTTTGGAAAGACTCATAGGTCAGCGGCCATGGGGCAGTCCACATTGAGAGCTGATCCGAGGTGCAGCGAGTGATTCCATGTCGTCCTATACTGCTGTCCGAGTGCGGGCCTGCGTATCAATGTACAGCTGATTCCACCCGCTCTTCTGGCTCCTGGGAATTCCCGAAGACTTCTTCGCGGATGATCCGTTCCGTAGCTTCGTTAAGGTACGTGTCGAGGGCATCCTTGATTTGCAGAAACTCAGGCCAGAGCGTCTCGTTGATGAATGATCCGGGGGCTCGCAGGACGACTGTGGAATGACGCTGGCGTGGGTACCGATAGGGCCTGAGCCCATACCGGCGGCACAATGCGGTAAACAAACGCCGGCTCCAGCGATCAGGCAGCGCGAACTGCATCTCGATGGTGCGTTCGGACTGCTCGGCAGTCTTGAGCGCAGCGAGAATTCGATTGGTGGCTGCCGCTGCGGCGTCTCGCTCACCCTCAGTCGTGGCACCCTCGAACAGGGCGGCAATCTTACGTAATTTCTGGCGAAGTTCGTGTTCAGTCGTCACTTGGTTCGCTTCTCGTTTGGCTTATTACGGCGACGCGCATAATCATGCAGGCTGGTTGCGGGTTGTTATGAAAGGTCAGACGGTGGGGAGGGACGAAGGTACACAGGGCGAAGACTTACGTGGTGACCGGTCCTGGCCTCGTGCTGAACCTTTCGATACAGCAGTGGGCCGATCCGGGAAGGGCCCATCGTGGCATCGGCGTTCACAGGGGACTCAAAGGTCTTAAAGGGAGGAAGCAACTGTTGAGCATGAGCCACGTCAGCCTCAGTTCCGCCGGTAACCAGCTGCCTTATCGCACGACAGGCATCCCGTGTTTCCTCACTTGCGTTCAGCCAAAAATCGAGGCAGGCCTTTTCGTATTCCATAAGGATTGCCTGGCACTCTTCACATGGAGCAATGGTTCCCATCGCACCCATCATAAACAAATTGCACTGTGAAACTCTCTGGAAAAGCCGGTACATTGCAAGCGCAGTACAGAGATGCGTGGCCGCTTGGAATTACCGATGCAATCAGGGAATTGTCATCAGCGATGAGAAGCGGTTGGCGGTACTTTCCACTTCAATTCGGCAGGGTTCCAGGTGGTTACTTGAGCGGCCATGAGGCCATCGTGGGTTTCATAGGCGTCCGCCCCACGATAACTCTCCTTGAGTAGCGGGGAGTCCGCACGCCACTGGACGTTGATGGTATCTCCAACCACAAAGGTGTGCTCGGCGACAACTTTCAAGCCGCAGGTGCCTCCCTGCGAAGGCGGCTTCACCACTTGAGCGAACATCTGACCGAGTGCAGCTTTGCCGCGAACTACCTGTCCGTTGGGGCCAAAGAACTCCACATTCTCAGGAAACTGCGCCATCAGCCGCGGCCAATCGCAACTGGAGAAGGCGGCCATGTGTTCTTCCACCACCTTGGCCGGCGTGGGCTGGCGTTTGAGCCGCGGCATCGTCTGGGCGACAAGGGGCGCACAAAGAAGGGACAGAGCAGCTAACCTGCCGGCGGCCAGGAGGGGAGAGGGCAGAAGAACAATCTTCATATGAAACACGATAACGCACTTCGGGCATCCTCTCTCCGCGGCGAAGAGGAAATCCCGCCACTCGCCGGCCAGGGTTGCGTGATACCGCATGCACGGGGCTACACGCGCTCCGGGCTACACCGAAGTGGTAACTGGCACGATGGGTAAGCGGCGAGTGAATTTCGTCGCTTACCTGCTGTACTTCTCGTCTTTCGGCGAGATGAAAAATCTCTTTCATGAATGCTCGCTGGCTATGCCCTTGCAAAGGCATCGAAGATTTTGTCCACATTTCCACCGCCGCGGCCT
Organism: uncultured Acidobacteriaceae bacterium; assembly: GCA_963838445.1. Taxonomy (GTDB): domain Bacteria; phylum Acidobacteriota; class Terriglobia; order Terriglobales; family Acidobacteriaceae; genus PALSA-350. Next base: position 126,030 of record CAWIRT010000044.1, on the reverse strand, counting down.
GCTGATCTACTGGATCCCAGCACCAGGAAGCGCCGGTAGTATGGAAGCAGTGATAGCGGGGAAACGAAATGCCGGGCAGAGCGAAGGAATTTACCATTAGCGGGTTGGACGCGAACGGACATCGGCGCTTGGACGATTCAGAGACGTACCCCAGAGCTCTTGAATTCAAGGCTGCGATGGAGAGTATAGGCTGGTGCGAAGTGAAGGTTTATGACATCAACCTGCAAGAAGTCAGAACCGATCCCGCAAGCAAGCCTCTCCGCTGAAATGCCTATTTCACACGGGCTCCTGCATCGTGAGCCCTCATGCACCAGAAAACAATCCAGGTTCGCTCGGGTGGAGGGGCGGGCTCAGAGCAATTGCCGCAGAGCAATGAATTGTGGCGTGCTGCTGCTTACGCTTTTATGGGCAGGTTGCCTTTGGCCACAAAGCGAAACAACGAACCTGAACACGATGGAGGAGGAATACGTAGCCCCGGTGCTCAAGTACCAGATACTGTCACCGGCGGTAGCAGAGTTCCAGGCCCGGCAGTACTTGCTGAACCAGGTGGCCGCACCCCCGCAAGTTCCTTCTACACCTCAGGAGTGGACCGCGGAAGCTGCGCGGCTCCGGCGCCACCTGCTCGATGATGTGGCGTTCCATGGATGGCCCAGGGAGTGGGTGGACTCCGCGCCCAGGTTCGAAGAGATCGGAGTGACCGAGACCGGTGGCGGTTATCGCATTCGCAAGTTACGCTACGAGATTGTTCCCGGTTTCTATTCCACGGCCCTTCTCTACGAGCCTGAGCATCCGAGCGGCAAAATGCCGGCGATCCTGAACGTGCACGGCCATGTGGGCGCGGTAGGAAAAGCCATCGAGTTCAAGCAGAAGCGATGCATCAATTACGCCAGGCACGGGATCGTGGCGCTGAGCCTGGATTGGTTCCTGCATGGCGAACTCAACCAGAAAGAAAACGACCATTGGTTTGGTGCGCACCTGGACCTGGCCGGCGCCAACGTACTGGGCATCTTTTATTTGGAAATGCGCAGGGGACTCGACTACCTCTACAACAACCCGAACGTAGACCGGACTCGGATTGGCGTAACTGGTCTGTCGGGCGGTGGCTGGCAGACCATCGTGCTGAGCTCGCTCGATGAGCGGGTGAGAGCGTCCAATCCGGTCGCTGGTTTTTCTACTTTGCGATCGAAGATTGAAGCCAATGGATACAGCGAAGTGGGTGACATTGAGCAGTTGCCGCCGGACTTCCTGAAAGGTCTGGATTATTCGTACCTGGTGGCAATGATGGCGCCGCGGCCCACACTCCTGACGTACAACGCAGAAGACGATTGCTGTTTCAGGGCAGGCCTGGTGAAGCCCGGAGTTTACGATGACGTGCGGCCGTTCTTCAAGCTTTATGGCAAGGAAGACGTTTTCACCTGGCACGAGAACCGGGACCCCGGCACCCACAACTACCAGCTGGACAACCGGCTCGCGGACTATCGTTTCTTCAGCAAGCAATTCGGGCTTCCTCTCATAGACAACGAGGATGGCGTTGCCTCTGAAATCAAGAGTTATGACGAATTACAAGTCGGCCTGCCGAAAGACAATCTCTCCATACTCGGTCTTGCCCGGAAACTGGCCGGTGAGATCACCCGGGATCCCATTCCCTCTGATCCGTCAGCCAAAGCGGCCTGGTCCAGCGCCAGGCGGACAAAGCTGAAAGACGTGGTTCGCTACAAGCCCGTCGATATCCGGCAAGCATGGGCGGTCGCTACGACCAAGCGTAGAGATGTGCAGTCCCTTTCTTATCTTTTTGAGGCAAGCAATCAGCTGAGTGCCAGTGGAGTGTGGCTCCGATCGATTGCGCAGAGTTCGGATACTGCGCCGGTTACCATTGTGCTGAATGACGACGGCCGGGAGACCACCACCGATGTTGTCTCTGACCGTCTTGCCCGGGGTGAGCAGGTGCTGGCTTTGGACTTGATCTTCACCGGCAATTCCTGGAAAGACCAGGCATTTGAATTTGCCCAGATGCTGGATGTTGTCGGCGACCGCACCATCGGTATAGAAGCCGCCCAGCTCATCGGCGTCGCTCGCTGGGCGGAGAAACATTCAGGCGCTGCCAAAGTGCGGCTCGAAACGGGAGGCATACGGACCCAGGCGATAGCGCTGATCGCTGCGGCTCTGGAGCCAGGATTATTTTCGGAAATCTCAGTACGCAACGGTTTGCACAGTCTCAGTTACGTGTTTAACCTTCCAGTCGAGTTCGAACAGGCGCCGGAACTTTTTTGTCTCGATCTTTACAAGGAATTCGATATCGACAGCCTGGTAGCGTTGGCTGCTCCAGCAACGATTCGCGTGGCTCATTATCGTGAGCTGCCCTAGATTCGGGACGCCAAGGCAGCTCAGTCAAGGCTAGCCGCATTTCTACCAGACCTCTGGGTAAACAAACAAACGAATCGCTGCCAGTAGTGAGATCTCTATGCGTAACGAGTGACGGGTGCCCCATATCTGCCCGGTTTTGGCAGATGTGGGATTCCACGGCTGTCCACCGATCACTCTCTACCCCAACGGATCTTTTCCATGGCCATCTACGCCCCGCACAGTCAGAGGGTTGAGGTTGGTGGAATCCCACATCTGCCAAAACCGGGCAGATATGGGGCATCCGGGCTTTGTCGCAGACCGGGCTGTGAGAAAGCAAACTTAGAAGTTCAAAGCGAACGCATAGAGAGTATCCCCAGAGGCGGCCAGGATGTACTGGTGTCCGTCGAGCATGTAGGTTTCGACGGCGTTCGATACCTGGCCGAGGTGACTATGCCAAAGCGGTTTTCCATTCGCCGGATCGTAAGCAACCAGGTTGCCGTTGGCGTCGCCACCGAACAGCAGTTTTCCAGCGGTCGTGGTCAGCCCGGTATTGCTTTCGCCCTCGCCGGCTGAAACCTGCAGATGCCGCCACGCGATCTTGCCTGTCTTGTAATCAATCGCTGTGATGTATTTCCCCTTCGTTCCCACTCTCTGCTCTTGAATACCATTCAGGCCCTGCAGGGCCCTGACGTTTGGTTCCGTACGATAGAAAACCGAATACACCTCGTCGGTGGCTATGTAGAAGAGCCCGGTTTGCGGATCATACGTAGGTGGCTGCCAATTAACGATGCCATCCGAATCAGGCGATACCAGGGCACCCCCCGGCGAGGCGTCCTTTTCCGGATCACCGACAGGCCGGCCTAACTTATCAATGCCCGTTGCCCAGTTCAATGAATCCGCATAGGGCACAGTGAGTAAGTGCTCGCCGGTCACACGATCGAGGACAAAGAAATATCCATTTCGGCTGGCGTCGAGCAACAGCTTGCGTGGCTTGCCCTTGAATTCTCCGTCGACGATGATCGGAGTCTGGGCCGCGTCCCAATCGTGGGTATCGTGCGGCGATGGCTGGAAATACCAGGCGAGCTTTCCCGTATCCACATTCAAGGCAACGATCGACGAGGTATAGAGATTGTCCCCCTTGCGAGTCGCACCGGAGAAGGCAGGAGTGGGGTTGGCTGTTCCAAAATAATAAAGATGCAGGTTGGGATCATAGCTTCCTGGAACCCAGGTACCCGCACCGCCGTGGCGCATGGCGTCCAGGTTGGGCCAGGTTTCCGATCCGGGATCTCCCATCTTTTCCGGTTCGCTGTACCACTTCCATTGCAGGTCGCCGGTTTCCGGATCAAAGGCTTGCAAGAAGCCCGGGGCATCCAAATCGTCGGCAGTGCCGACCAGCAAGTGATTGCCGATCACAATGGGCGCGATGGTCGAGAAGTATTGCTCATTGAAGTCCGAGATGACCTTGTGCCAACGCTCCTTGCCGGTTTTGGCATCGAGCGAAACCAGGTAGTCGTCCGGCGTCTCAAAGAAGAGCCAGTCCTTGTACATACCCATGCCCCGGTTTCCGATGTGGGTACCGCCCTTGGTCTTCCAGAAGTAGTGCCACAGCACCATTCCATTGCGGGCATCGACGGCCCAGGCATTGTCTGGCACAGATACATAAAGGATGCCGTTCACTTGCAGGACCGCGCCGGAGATACGCCCAGCGCCACGTACGGGAACTGCTTCTTCAATCTCACCGCCGATGATGGTCGCTGGGTTGCCCGGGCCTCGCCTGACAAACGGTCCGGTGGGACCGGGTCCGGGAGCCAGGTGACTCACCCAGGCAAGGCCCAGGTTCTTCACATTCGTTTGATTGATTTGCGTCAGTGAACTGAAACGCCGGCCGGAATAGTCTCCGGAGTACGTGGGCCAGGAATCCGTCGCCGGCTTTGTCAGCAACACAGGATCCAGTCCCTGTGCTGACGCAGCGCCAGCTAAGCCAATGATGGAAATTGCGAGCACGAGATTTCTTGCCATCTTCATTTCAGTGTCACCAGGTAGGCAGTCAGATTATGGATGTCCTCATCTTTGAAGGTCCGAAGCATATCCAGGTGTGGTTGCAACGGGTCTTTCACGACCACCTTGGGAAAATCTCCCTGGCGGGGAAAACTACGATAAACTCCGTTGGCATCGGTGAGCGAAACAATGAAGTCATCGATCTGATCGAGCTGACCCTCCACCGTTTGCCCGGTACGGAGGGTCACCGTCACCGTCCTCCTCGGAGCTTCCGATAACTCCCCTCTTCTTTCTCCGGACAGCATTGCGCCTTGCAGGGCCCTGACGTCCACATATTTTGCGCCGATGCCGGCAAGGTCCCCGGTCACGGAATGGCAGGTAGTACATTTTCCAGGTCCGTTAAAGTAAGCTTCCCCGGCTTTGGCATCACCCACCAATGGATCGACCGTGCCTGTGGTTGCAGCGCGGCCGCCAACCGGCATGCTGTGAATAAAGGCTGCGATGGTCGAAATTTCTTCTGTAGTGAGATCAAATTTTGGCATCCCCTTGTCGGGGCGGCCGTTCTGCACAACGGGAGCGATCAACTCACCCTTCTTATCGTCCAAAACAAGTTGACTGCGAATCAGATTGGGGCCGCCTTCGCCCCCGCGAGCATCGGAGCCATGGCAAAAACTGCAATTCGCACTAAAGATCTGGCGGCCATGCATAACGTCGGCAGGGTCGGCCGGCGGCCTCTCCGGATAAGCCGGAGGAGGGGCTACACGAGCGGGAGGCGCCCCCGGCGCCTGTACAGGAGGAGGACTCGTTGTTTGATTGGCGCCGGGTTCATGGGCACCGGGTTCTTGGACCGGAGCGGAAAGCGAAGGTTGCTCTGCTACTAAGGCGGCCACGCTAAGGCCCAATAACGTAAAAAAGACGATTTTCACCCGATGCAAAAGGGCCTCCAAACTCAAATTGCAGCCAGGATTGGAGAACCTCCCCGCCTGCTCTTACGCAATATGAATAGGTTATACTCTATAGAATGCTAAGCGGCCGCTCCAATGAGAGAGCACTTCGTTCGCTCTGGGTGGCGCTTGGCTTCCTTTGCTGTGCGCTCATTGTTTGCGCCGCGACGGTGCAGGTTGGGCACATCCACCCTGGCGGTCAAGCCGTTCAATCGGATTGCGCACTTTGCCACACCGCCCACGTCGTTGTTAAGCCGCCTGTTCCGCAAGCTCTGCCGCATGCCATAAGGATCATAGCGGCCGTAGCAACGCCGCCTGAGCCGATTCGTGTTCGACACTTCTCTCTATTCTCTCTCTTCACCCGGCCTCCGCCTGTGGACATTGCTTTCGCATAAAGCAACGTCGAACGCAACAACACAGGATCTATGGAGGCCCGTATGCCAGGGCGTAGCCGTAATCTAACAACACGTCATTTGTTGTGGGTAGTGCTCGGCTTTTTCTGCTGTGCACTGATCACTCTCGGCGGGATCGCGCAAGCCGGACACTCGCACGCAGACGGCCAGGCCGTTCAGTCCGATTGTGCCATTTGCCACGCCGCCCACCTTGTCGTTCAACCCGCTGTTGCCCAATCTCTGCCGCGTACCGTCCTGGTCGTGGTGAGGGTGTCGACTGCCCCGCAGCCGATACGCACGCAATTCTTTTTTACCTTTTCTCTCTTTACCCGGCCTCCGCCTGTGCACGCTGCTTTCGCCTGAAGCAACGTCGAATTCAAAAAACACAGAACCACCTGGAGGCTTCAAATGCGCACACACGTGCGGCGTTTCGTCGTTTTTCTATTTGCGGTGGCAGGTTCCATCGCGCCGCAATTCCTTTACGGGCAATCGGCCGGCAACGCCGGAACCATCATTGGAACAGTGACCGATCCCTCCGGGGCGGTCATTCCGGGTGCGACGGTCTCCGTCAACAACCCGGTAAGTGCCTACACCCGCACCGCCGTCACCGATAAGACCGGCCGATACCAGTTCACCAATCTCCCATTCAATCCTTACCATTTGGCAATCAATGCCACAGGCTTTGGCCCCGTCACCCAGGACGTGGATGTACGTTCCACGGTTCCGGTCACGCTGAATGTTGCCTTGCAATTGGGCGCAGCCTCCACCACGGTGACGGTCGAAGGGGGACAGGACCTGGTAGAGAATGACTCCACTTTTCACACCGACGTGGACCGTGGACTGTTTCAGAAATTGCCCCTGGAGAGCCAGTCATCCTCGGTCAGTTCGCTGGTAACCTTAGCGTCGCCCGGGGTCGCCGCCGATTCTAATGGCCTCTTTCATGGGCTGGGCGATCATGCATCCAATTCCTTTTCCGTGGACGGTCAGCCGATCACGGATCAGCAGAGCAAGGTGTTCTCCAACCAGATCCCTTCCAACTCGATTCAATCTCTTGAGGTGATATCCGGTGCGCCTCCGGCAGAATATGGGGGAAAGACCAGCCTGGTAATCCAGGTGACGACGCGATCGGGCCAAGGGGTCACCAAGCCCACGGGCAGCATCAGTAGCTCCTACGGGGCCTTCGGTTCGGCGACCGGGGCGTTTGATTTGAGTTACGGTGGCGAAAAATGGGGCAATTTTTTTGAAATCGACGGACTGAATACGGGACGATTCCTCGATCCGCCGGAATTCGTGGTCTTCCACGACAAAGGGAACGAGGTAAACCTTTTCGATCGCATAGACCGTCAGCTGACACAGGTTGACTCAGTACACCTGAACCTTAACTACAGCCGTTCCTGGTTTCAGACTCCGAATGCGTATGACAATCTGAATGTTCAGAATGTGGTCAGTGGGGGAAGCGGAAGCGACCCCGTTTTCGCCGGCGTGGGCAACACGGACCAGCGATCGAAGATTGGGACGTTCGATATCTCACCAACCTACACCCGCACGATTGGCGCCAACTCGGTCTTCAACTTCGGGGTCTACGTGCGGCGGGATGCGTACAATTACTACCCTAGCGGCAATCCCCTTGCCGATTTAGGGCCCACAAACTTGCAGACCTCATCCATTTCTCAATTTAGGACGCTCACCAACGCTGGACTGCACACGGACTTTTCCTACGTGAGGGGGATTAACAACATCAAGGCAGGTGTGAACTATTCGCATACGTTCCTAAGGGAAAATGACAGCCTGGGGGTGGTTGATGCAACTTACAATTCTCCCTGCGTAAACAATCTGGTGGACAACACTCCGCAGGCTGGATTTTCCGATCCAACCCAATGCGCCGCGGCGGGATTGGTTTCGAACGACCCTGCGGTCAACCCCGCCGGAACCTACAACGCAGTGCTGGCTCCGTATGATCTGACGCGCGGAGGCAGCATCTACAGTTATTTCGGCCACACCGATGTTAAAGAACTGGCCTTGTATATTCAGGATCAAATCAAGACCGGGGCGTGGCTCTTCAATGTGGGTATGCGCGGTGATTTCTACAACGGGCTCACCGTCGCCCGCCAGGCAGAACCGCGTGTAGGCATCGGCTACAGCATAAAGCCGACCAACACGGTCTTGCGCGTATCGTATGCGCGGACTCTGGAAACGCCTTTCAACGAGAATCTTGTGCTGTCCAGCTCAGGCTGCCTGAACCAGGTGCTTGCTCCGCTATTGGCGTGTACACCTGGAGTTTCGGGAACGCTGCAACCTGGTTACCGGAATGAGTTCCACGCGGGTTTCCAACAAGCTGCGGGTAAGAATTTTGTATTCAGCGGCGACTACATCTGGAAATACACCCACAATGCGTTCGACTTCAGCGTGCTGGGCAACACTCCGATTACGTTTCCCATTGACTGGCACAACTCGAAGATCCCAGGATTCGCTCTGCGCGCGGATGTGCCGAATTTTCATAACTTCAGCGCGTTTGTGGTGATGTCTTCCGTTGCGGCTCGCTTCTTCCCGCCCCAGTCGGCCGGGGCTGGGGCAACCGTAGGGCAAGGTGGCTATCCTTTTCGCATTGACCACGATGAGCGATTCAACGAGACAACGCACGTCCAGTACCAGATACCAGGGACACGCATGCTCAGACCCTGGATATCTTTCAACTGGCGATTTGACAGCGGCCTGGTTGCCGGCTCCGTACCCTGCTATAACGTCACAGACCCAAATAGTTCGTGCAACCCAATCAACGGCGGCCCTTCGGTCACTCTGCCGAATGGCCAGCCGGGTATTGACCTGAGCAGTCTTACCGCGGACCAGGAGTTCGAGGCGGGTCTATCGTGCGGCGGAATCAAGGCCACGCCGACGACGCCGTTACCCAGTCCGTGCCCGGCTGCGGAGCTCACCTCGAACCTGGTGAAAGTTCCGGCCCCAGGGACGGAGAACGACGACAAGAATCCGCCGCGCATTCAACCACGCAACCTGTTCGACGCCTCGATTGGCGAAGACAACATCTTCAAGGGTGACCGCTACAAGTGGAGTGTTCGCCTGACGGGTGTCAACATCGCAAACAAGTACGCACTTTACAATTTCCTCTCGACGTTTAGCGGGACGCACTATGTGACTCCACGAGCGCTGTCGGCTGAGATCGGATTTCATTTTTAACGCAGCAAGTCGTTTCTAACGAGGTAATCGAAGGGTGCCCCAGCCCGCCCCGCCTGTCCCGGCCTGCCGTGGAGCGTGCCGTGGGGTCTCGCTTTTGAGACCGGGGCATCCTCCCAATAGAAGCCGGTCAAGTCTGGCTTGTAACTGTGGGAGAGAGTTGCAGGACACGGCAAGAATAGATCCTACTGTTGACATCTATTCCTTAGCCCTTTTTGGGAACATTTTCCTTGCAAAAAAATGTGTCATCCCGACCGGAGTGGTCATGGGCCTGCGGCCCACCCAAGGTAATGGAAAACGCCCTTTGTCGAGGAACCGCTCTCCATGGAAGGTTCGCTCTCCCCTTTGTCATCCCGCATGTCCCGGCGTGCCGTGGGACCGAAGCGAAGCGTAGCGGAGGGATCTGCAGTTCCGCGGACCTTTCGTGGAAATGTTTTTCGACCGAGCGTAGCGACCTGCTGTTTCTCGTTCGGTTCTCACACACCCTTTAAAGTCCCTGAGGTAAGTTCTTCAGAAGCTAGGGAAGCGCCCGTGCGCTGAGAGCCTGTGACTTTTTCGATCTTTTCGGGTTTTTGCACCCGACCAGATGTTTGTCAATCCCCTCCAGAAAAGCGTCATCCTGAGCGAAGCGCCTCGCAGATCTATCGCATAACAGAGGGTTTTATGCGCGGAGTCGAAGGACCCCGGCGATGCTTGTTGGCAGGTGCTCTTCGGAGCTTTCCGGCCACAGACCACAAGGGAAATTAAAAAAGTCACATCCTCTGAGCGTAGCGCCGCGCGGATCTATCGCATATCGGACGACTTATAGCGCGCAGTCGAAGGACCCCGGCAATGATTGTTGGCAGATGCTCTTCCGAGCTTTCCAAGCGCAAACTACCAGGCCAAATCAAAAAAGTCACAAGCTCTAGGCTAGAACGGTAGCCCCTGGTACCAGACCCCATCGAGGCCCGGAGGGCCGCCCGCTAAACGTCAGCCCAGCCCTGAAGGCTGGGTGGAACTTATCGCCGCCCGAATGTTCTGCTGGAAATCCAAATCCAGACTGATCCGTGGTTCATCCAATACCCAGCGAGCGAACTTACATGCGTACTGGGGTGAGGATTAGTTCGCAGCCGGGGGCGAGGGAGCATGATGAAGATACGACTGGTGCTGATCTTATTCTTGGGCGTGGTTAGTACAGTGACTCTTTCGCATGCCCAGCAGCCTGCGTCTTCGGTCCAGGCTCCGGCAGATACCAACACCGACAATGGCGAAGAGCCCGATGTTCCAGTGGCGCAGCCTGCCAAAGACAAGAGCAGCGCGGAGTCAGGCCCAGATACCGCCTGGGATATGCTGAAAACAGCTCTCTCCGACACCAGGACCCAGGCGCGGCCGGCGAGGATCGATGCGGTAACCGCGATGGGTACGTTAAGTGACTTTGAGCAGGCGCGGAAGTTGCTTCGTGGCGCCGCAAAGGATTCGGATCGCTATTTGCGCCTGGCAGCGGTGGCGGCGATGGGCGCCAGCAAGGCGGAAACGTTCATTCCGGATTTGAAAACCGCTCTCGCAGACAACGCACCAGAAGTAAGCTTTGCCGCAGCCGTAGGTTTGTGGAAAATGCATGACCGCAGCGGCGAGAGCGTCTTGTACGGTGTCCTCGCGGGAGAGCGAAAGGTGAAGCAGGGGGTTGTCGGTTCTGGGCTCCATGATGCTGATCAGGACCTGCACAGCCCTTCGAAATTGGCTGAGATCGGCGCAGAGCAGGGTGCGTACGCGTTGCTTGGTCCTGTCGGGTTCGGGGTGGACGCGTTGAGGATGGCGCGGAAGGGAAGCAACGGAAACTCTGCCCGAGTATTAACCGCCACCTTGCTGACGGATGATAAGTCGAAGGCGACGATGCAGCAGTTTCTTGACGCCCTCCAGGATCGCGACTACTTTGTGCGCGCCGCAGCGGCCAGGGAGCTGGGTGACTATCGAGAAACGCAAGTAGCCGACGCGCTTCTGAACATGTTTGCAGATCCGAAGCCGGCGGTGCGGCTTATGGCCGCCGCCTCCTACATTCGAGCGAGCCAGGCAGCACCAGTGAAGCAGAAGGCGCGGCGCATCCACCGCTGATCGCATGCACCGCCTCGCCAGGGGCTCCCCCGCATGTCCCCCTCTTTAAGAACAAACGTCGAAGCGCATTTGCGCGTGGGACGGGTACCGGTTCTTCCCCATGTATTTGTCTGCGGTGTATCAGGATCGCCGCACCACTCCTGTATGCTGGTTGAAATTCGGGGATTTCATAGCCAATCAAGCGGGGAATATTCACCTTGTATAGACTTCGGGGAGCTATCTATGCATTGTGCTGGGCTCTTGTGCTGTTTTTTCCCTCGTGCTTGACCGCTCAGCAGGCGAAGCCTGATATATCTCCGATCACGATCGTGCGCAAGCCGGGGCGGGAGGATGGCGAAGCCCAGAGGCTAATAAAGGGCAAGACGGAAAAGATCAGCCCGCATGCGGTTGAGGCCTTCACTGTGCGCGCAGGCGAAGGCGCGCTGGTGATCGTACTCCAGCCTGCGAAGCAAGCGCTGCCGAAGCAATATGTGCTGCGTTACTACGATCTCAACAGCGGGAGAAGGCGCGTTCTGGGCACCCTGCCCATGAACACGGGGAAGCTTACGGAAACCGAGGCCAAAGGGGAAGCATGGGCTTTTGCTTTGAGCGGGACCGATTTGCAAACCAGCCAGCCAGCCATCGTGGTCGGAGACGACCAAGCGATTCCAGGGCGCCTCCCGAATGCAAGCTCACCGGTGTTTCATGGGGTGGTCCTGAGTTATTCGGCCGGAGGAGAGACGCGCGAGGCGAAGCTTGACGTATTGCTGGGCACGACGAAAGGAGACATCTACGCTCCTCCCCAGGGACCGCAGGCGGCGCCGAAGTTGCTGCAGGTGTTTCCCGATGGCACCGCCATGGCGATGACCGCAAATAACGTGGTGCATAAGGCCACCTGGCAGACCGATGGACAGGTGTTGCAATTGCAGGCGGATAAGGGCACGGCGATGTACTCAGTCCCGTGGGAAGAAATGGAGACGGTAAAGGGTGTTCCCGCAGGCAAGCGGTTTGTCGTGCGGTTGATGGCAGAGCTTTCGTCGCTTAAGACGCACGAGGGCGATACCGTGCAGGCGCTATCAATCGCGCCCGTGGTGGTGAATGGAGCCATTCTCATTCCAGCGGGATCGACCTTTACCGGCAAGGTAGTGCAGGCGAACAGCACAGGATGGGGGTTCAAGCACGAGACCGCTTCCCTCACCATTCACTGGACGAAGGCCGCGCTGGTGGACGGACGCGAACTAGCCATTGATATGCGCGTATTCCAGGTGGAGAACGCGCAGGAAAGCGTAACCGGCAAAGGGAAGATCCAGGGAATACGATCGACGGGGACCCCTGGTTATTCCGCTGAAAATGGGGTGCTCACGTTTGCCGGAATCGACCCCGTCGCGTACATCTTTGCTTCCGCTTCAGGCAATGCGGTGCTCGGGTTTGCAGAGCCGGAAATTCTATACCACGCGGGAACCGAGTTAATTTTAGAAAATGTAACGCCTCTCTTAACTGCGCAAACTTATCCACCATCGGTGCAGCCGGTGGCGGAGACGAGCGAGGCCCACGCAGAACTGCAGACGTTTGTGAAGAAACTGCCTTACCGCACCAAGACACAGGGAAGCGGTAAGGATTCGGATGTAACGAACCTGGTGTTTGTGGGATCGGCTTCGGGGTTGCAGCGTGCGTTTGAGGCGGCTGGATGGCTGCCCGCGGAAGAGCTGAATGCGGGCTCAACCTTCCGCACTATCAAGACACTGAGCGGAAACCAGACTTACACCCAGGCGCCGATGTCGATTCTTCTGCTGGACGAGAAGGAGCCGATACTCGCGTTGGGCAAAACGACGAATACCTTTTCGTCGCGGCATCACCTGCGAGTGTTTCCCACTGCGGAAACCCGCGAGGGACATACCGTGCTCACGGCTTCGTCCACGCAGGATATCGGCATTGCCTTTTCCAGGAAGCAGAAGACCTTCATCCATGTAATCGACGAGCACATCGACAACGAACGCTCGAAGATCGTGAATGACCTGGTGTTCACGGGCTGCGTGGAGAGCCTCGACATGGTCGACCGGCCGTGGGTGCCACGGGATGCCTATAACTCAACCGGTGACCGGTTGCTCACGGATGGCCAGGCCGCGGTGCTGCGCATGAATGATTGCCAGAATCCGCGAACCACGCCGGCCACGGTCGCCGCGCGGCCGCCAAGAGCCGAAAGAATTACGCGCGACACCTCTTTGACGATTCGCAACGGCCTGTATCGCGGAAACCTGATCTATCAAGGAATCTCCGGGGCAATCACTGTGCGCAAATATTTGCGCTCCTCGAGCGAGTTGCCCCCGAATGCCGGCGCTTGGCGTATGACGGATGCTTCAGGTGCGCAGTACAACGGGTATGGCAGCAGCTCCGGACTGGCAAATGAGGTGCAGACCAAAAGTCGCGGATTACTCCGGAGGGCAGCCGGTGGTTTCAATCAGCAGCCAAGTCCCCAGGATCTGGCCGCAATCGAGAAGGCGAAGCAGGACCACAAATGGGACCCACCGCGGTATGAGCTTGGGTTGCAGGGCGGGTACATGCACATGCGGGAGAACTACCTTACTGGTGTCGCCATCATTGAGGAATCTTCCAACCCAGATAACGATACTTATTTTCTTTACCTGCAAGACCTGGTAGATGACGGATGGGCGGCGGGCGGCTCCATCACTGTAAATAGCTGGAAACATTTCTCCAACGAGTTTTCCTACTTCCGCCAGCAGGTCAAATATGAATTGGCGGAATTGAACCTTACCATACCTGCCAGCGGAATCGTTGTCGATGACGACGTCTATCTCGATTCGGAGCGCATCGGCCTGGTGACGCGGCAGTTTGAATACAATCTTCTGTTGCACGCCCGCCCCCCGAGATCGCGATGGAGGCCTTATGCGGCGGTGGGACCGGTGCTTCAGCTCATTGCCCTCAACGGCGCACCGCTGAAAAAGCCTGCGGGAGTTTATGCCTTGGGCCTGAAGAATATCGGCCTGATCAAAGCGGCCTTCGACTTTGGTAGCACTCCGCCTCTGGATGGAGGCGGTATCTTCGAATTCGGGCTCCAGTATGGGGGAGGAATCAAATACCGGGTATCACCGAGAGTAATGTTGCGAGCAGACTTTCGCGAGACCTGGAGCAAGAATCCAGACATCATCGCCAACAGCTATGAAGATTACGATCCCAACGCTCTCGACGATACCTATACGACGACGGTGTTGAAACTACGGCCGGAGACGAAGTTTCTTCAGGACCGATACACGCTTGGCGTGGCGTTTACGTTTTAGCGGAATGGCGGCGGCGGAATCTGTCTCTGCTGCGGTTGCATTAACCAAAGGAACTTGTCGGTAAACCGCAAAGTAGGACATGTCCAAATTAGATTTTTAGTTAGTGAATTTGGACATAACATAAGCCTCCACTGGGGAAGAGTTTCGAACCAAGGGCACGGCTTCGGCCGTGCCGTGTTTTTGTTCAAAGCTCCCACGAAGTCGTCATCCTGAGAGCCTGTGACTTTTTCGATCTTTTCGTGTTTTCTGCGTAGCTAACCGGATGCTTTTTACCCCCGGCACAAAGCCGTCATCCTGAGCGAAGCGCCGCGCGGATCTATCGCATAACGGACGGCCTATGGCGCGCAGTCGAAGAGCCTGTCCTGAGCGTAGCCGAAGGAACCCCGGCGAGGCTTGTTGGCAGATGCTCTTCCCAGCTTTCCAGCCACAAACTACAGGCCAAATCAAAAAAGTCACAAGCTCTGAGCGTAGCCGAAGGAACCCCGAGGATGCTTATCTTGCCCATGCCGTTCGGAGCTTTTCAACCACCGACGTGGCACGGCTGAAGCCGTGCGTTCATCACCCTAATCTGGAGAGCTGAACCACACTAAGCCTCAACTGGATCTGGCGCTACGGCAAAGGATTTCCTTTCCATTCCGGGCAAGCGCAGGGCCAGGGTAATTGCCCGCAGAGCCATGAAGGCTAGCATGGCGCACCATAACCCATGGTTGCCGAAGCGAGCGGTGAGAACAACCGCGAGGCCAAGGAATCCGATGAGGGAGATCACCATGCTGTCGCGTAGTTCCTGCGCGCGGGTGGCTCCGATGTAAACACCATCGAGCATGAAGCTCCACACCGCAACCATGGGCAAGACAATCAGCCAGGGAAGAAACTGCGCGGCGAGCGAACGAATCTCCTGCTGATTAGTGAAAACGGCAATGATATTTCGGCCGAAAACGAGATACAGGAGCGAGAGCCCGGCGGCCACGGTGAATGCTGAAACGGAGCTGGCCTTGAGCACAGCGCGGAAGTCCGCCACGCGTTGTGCGCCGATCGCTTCGCCGACCAGCGCTTCCGTCGCGTTGGCAAAACCATCGAGTCCATATCCGGCGATCCAGAGAAAGTTGATAAGAACCGCATTGGCAGCCAGGATTGCATTGCCGGAGCGGGCGCCGGTCCGGGTGAACCAGGCGTAGGCTGCGACCAGGCTCAGTGTGCGCAGAAGAATGTCGCGATTGAGAGCAAAGAGCCGGCGCAGGCTTCCGCCGTCGATCAGTTCGCTCCAGCGTACATGGCTGGGGCGGGCGCCGGTGGCCAGCATGATGATCAAACCGAGAATGCATCCGGTCCATTCGGCGGTCATGGTCGCGGTAGCAATGCCGGCCACGCCCCAGTGACGCCATAAGACCAGCATCAGAGCCAGGACCACGTTGACGACGTTAATCATCGCTTGCAACAGCAAAGCGGTTCGGGCGCGCTGCCGGCCCAGAAGGTAGCCCAGGATGGTGTAGTTAGCCAGGGCTGCCGGTGCTGACCAGATGCGGATGCCGCAATAGACCAGCGCGTTTTGATGCACTTCGGGGCTGGCGCCGAGCAGCGCAAGAGATGCGGAGATGAGCGGCTTCTGGAGGGCGAGGATCAAAGCCCCGATGAGGAGAGCCGTGAGCAGGGACCGGCCGAAGTGGTGCATCAGCTGATCCTGATCTCCGGCACCGTGCGACTGCGCGACCAGGCCAGTCGTGGCCATGCGCAGGAAGCCGAAGGTCCAGTAGACGGAGTTGAAGAAGATGCCTCCGACCGCTACGCCGCCCAGCGCCGCCGGGCCAGGCAAGTGGCCCGAGAGGATGGTGTCCACCATGGAGAGCAGTGGCTGGGTGAGGTTCGAAAGAATCAGTGGGATGGCAAGCAGAAATACTCGCCGATACCAGTAGGACATTCCCATGGTGTTGTCGGTCTATTTTCTGAGACTAGGGTTTCACATCGATCGCTGTTTTGCCACCAGTGGAAGGGAAATTTAGGGCGTGCTCAGCAAACTACGCCGCGCACAACGCGAAAACCATAATCGGCGTATTGGAATTCCGGTGGAATGCTGGAGCGTGCCGCACAACGTGAGATTTTGATGTGGTGGCGCCAGGAGCCTCCGCGCGATGCTTTCCGGCTGCCTTCTTCGGGTCCGCGCGGATTACGATCAGGGGAAATCGTATAGTAGCCCGGTTCGAACCAGTCGCTGCACCACTCATGTACGTTTTCACACATCTCAAACAGGCCGTAAGCGTTCGGCTGCGATTGTCCGACGGGTTCAGGTCCGTTCTTCCAACGAGCATGGTAGTCAGGACGGGACATTGGCGGATCGTCGCCCCAGGGAAAGGCGGTCCCGTCGACACCGCCGCGGGCGGCCCGTTCCCACTCAGCTTCTGTAGGTAGCCTGTAGTGCGAGCCCGTCATTGTAGAGAGCCACGCGCAATAGGCGACGGCGTCGAACCAGGAAACCGCGACGACTGGTTGTTGCGGATGATCGAAGTTGAACTGGCCCCAGTAGGGTGGTGGCGCGGCGCCGGTTGTGCCCAGAAACCGCGCGTATTCCCCAACCGTGACCTGAGTTGCCGCCATGGCAAAGGAATCTACCCAAACACGATGCACAGGGCTTTCCACGTCCTGACCGGTATCCGATCCCATACAGAACCAGTCGGCGGCAATGGTAACTTGCAAGGGCTCAGCGACGGGCGCGGGACCGGAGACTAGCATTTTTGCTTCTGGCGTATACAAAGCAACCACTCCCGTCGCGGCCTCTCCTCAAGAAAAGCCGCACATCACTACGCTTGCCTGTCCAGAGCAGAAGTGAAAATGCTCTAGACTCATAGCGGCAGGGGCAAAATCTGTACATACGATGTTAGCTTGTGGCATGGGGACCGGAGCGGATGAAATTTGATTGGACCCAGGGCGCACTTGCTGAGGGCCTGCGACTCTATCATGCAGGGGAATTCTTTGCCGCCCATGAGGCATGGGAAAGTGTGTGGTTGCTGGCGCAGGAGCCGGAGAAGATGTTCCTGCAGGGTTTGATTCAGATCACAGCCGCGTTCCATCACCTGCAACGTAATAATCCCCGAGGGACTGCGCTGTTATTGCAAGCCGCCCTGGGCCGGCTCGACCGTTATCCCGCGAACTTCGGATCGATCTCCGTTGCCTCACTCTGCGATGACATTCGCGAATGGTTAAAAGCGCTGGAAGCGGGTGCACCCGCACCCGGATTCGGTTCCGTCCGAATACGCGCTTAAATGGGACGGGTAGAGCCAGGGCATGCACAAGCGAAACTCGTCGATGCAATATTAGATCCTGATCCTCGTCGCGAAAACTCGTTCATAGTACAAACGCGCAATCGGAGTCGCACAAGCGGCAGAGCAATATCCAGGTAGCGCTGCGAGCGTGATGCATCATCGTGGCGGCGGCCGGCTTTTACACAGATTGACTCTTTTCGGGAGCCGGAAACGGAGTCACAATAACAAGCGTATGCCTCGCATTAAAAAAAAGCCAGACGCGTCGAAAACGCCTTCCAAAGACATCACGAAAATCTCAGAGACCCCGCAACCGCCGATCGAACAATCGGCCCCAGGTCGAGAGGCAAAAACGCAATTGGTAGCGGCACAACCATCGAAATCGGAAATCAGGAAATATATGGTCCAATGCAAGTACCACACCATCGCCTCGCTTTCGTACCAGATCTATGCTCCGACCAGGCATGATGCAGAAGATATCGCGCGGATCAAATTCGATGAAGATCTATCTCGCGACCGCATCCTCGATGCGGTCACCGCCGTTGAGGTCGTGAAGAAATGAAAATCGTTCTCCGGCAGTGCAATCCCGGAACGCACCCGCGTTCAGAAAACTGGCTTTCTCTCGAGTCACCTCTCTGATCGCCCTGTATCAGGGCATGACTTCAGTCGGGCCGTTCAGGTATGGGACTGATGAGAAAAGCGCTTTCACCCCCATCTAGCCCTGCGGGAGATGTTTTTTCGACCGAGCGCAGCGGCGCTGGAAAACAGTGATGTGATCCGGATCGGGCAGCGCAGTCGCTGTGAGCCATGACTCTCTCGCTACCGTGGATGTGCAAGGCCCCAGCGTACAGATCCTGATTGGCCGAACTGTGCTCTCCGTTCGCAGCCTATCCAGCACGTCAGTCAGGATCGAGCCGGTAAAAGGCGAATACAGGTAGAACACTGTCCCGACGGACAAATCTGCCGTCCTTGCGTCTCCGTGAATGAAACGCACGCGACTTTTCCGGAGGCGTTGCGCGCACTCCTGCGCGCTCGCAACATACGCGGCTTCCACCTCAATGCCAAGGCTTTCAACTCCAGCCAGCATGGATACAAGCAGTGGCACGTGCCCCAACCCGGATCCGATATCGACAAAAACGTCGGCTGCAGACAAAGCACTGGCCCCAATCAGATGGAGGATATGGCGGACGGGTGTGGGCTGATAGAAGACCATCTCGCGTGCCGGGCGGAGATTCGCTTCGCTCGGCTCGCGGAGCTGGAGGATACCGCTAAGCACCTCGTCCCGGTAGTCGTAGGCCGGGCCCGGAGCCGGAGTTTCTTCGTCCTCCCGGTTCGCCGGACCCTGAATCCATCGAAGCAGTGCACAACATTGAGCGCCATGCATGATCTCAGAGCGGATGGACTGGTAAAGTTCCGCATTGATGGTTTCGATGCGCGTACGGATTGCCTTTACCCGCTGATAAATCCGCTCATTCCTGTCGTTGCTGAACGGCGCTGAATCGAAGTCTCCGAATCCTGCATCGAGGGCGTCCAGCACTTCCAGGCGCTCTCGTAATTGCTCCGGTTCAATCAGGGACGAGTCGGCTTCCAGCCCCGAAAGGACGTCGTGCCAATCCCTGATCAGCACTCGAGATCGTCCCCGGACGAAAGGACGGCTTTTTCGGTTGTCATGTCAACCACAATATGCTCGAGATGGGTTGTCATGTCAACCCATTGTTTCCATCGTTATTTAATCCGGACAGTATTGCGTTTATCTATTTTACCCGGATATAATTGGCCTGCGTTCGGTGCAGACTATCAATGACCATTCAGCATCCGCATGAAGTAACCGCGTTTGAGGGCACTCGTCGCATCGCCTCTGGTCCGCTGGCCTTGATCGCGCCGAAAGTTCAGGAAGCAATGGCGAGGGGAACCGGCCCGGTCTTAATCTTTGACGATCGAACCGGAGACCAGATAGATGTTGACGTCAGTCGCTTGCCAACTCATGCCGAAGACGGTCCCGATCCGGCGGATCCGGAAGAACCCGATGAGTTGCGAAGGCCAGGGCGTCCCAGGCTGGGTGTTGTTCCACGGGAAGTTACCCTCTTGCCCCGGCATTGGGAGTGGTTGGGCCGGCAGCCAGGCGGCGCATCTGCCGCGTTAAGAAGGATCGTGGAACAGGCTCGTCGACTGAACTCAAGTGAAGAAAATATTCGTGCTGCGCGCGAAGCCCTCTATCGGTTTATGACGGCGATGGCTGGAGATGCAGTCGGCTATGAAGAGGCAATCCGCTCCCTGTTCGCCGGCGATGCTGCTCGCTTCTCCGCCCTAACCACCGCCTGGCCCACTGATGTGCGTGACCACATATGGCGGCTCGCTCCGGCCGCTTTTGGATGCGCCTCTTCGCCGCTCGATTTATCGATCCCATTTCCCAAACGGGAAGCCGCGCTTCATGCATGCCAAAACGCGTTTGGTGGGGCTGCGATCCATTCGGTCGAGCGCATGACAAAGGGAGCGTCTGGCGCTGGGGTTTTCAAGCTCACCGTCGATGGCCGCAACTACTTGTTGCGTATTGAGGGGCCGTCCGATGGGTTTCGCGATCCTTATCGGCAATACGCTTGTCTTCGAATCGCCGCCGAGGCAGCCGTAGCCCCACGCCTGATATATGCCGGCTCAAAAGAAGGAATAGCCATTACCGACTTTATTTCGGCAGACCTGACGCCCGCTGCCGGATGGAACAAACCAGAACTCGTCCGGACCTTAACCAGGACGGTCAAGGTTCTGCACGCGGCGCCATTGTTCCCCACTCTGGTCAATTATCTTCACGGCGTTGGCTCTCTGATGTCCAGCTGCCTGGCGACCGGCATCCTCCCCGCCAGGGCTCTTGAAAAGCATCGCCGCTACTTTGCCGAGTTGGTCAAAGCCTACCCCGGGGAAAAACGGGGAAAAGGCGATTTCGTTTCCAGCCACAACGATCTAAACCCGGGCAACGTATTGTTCCAGGGAGACAAAGCGTGGCTTGTCGATTGGGAGTCGGCTTTCGCAGCCGATCGATATGTAGACTTGGCCGCAATCGCCAATTTCTTTGCGACCAGGGAGCACGAGCGCGAGCTCATGCTGCAGACTTATTTCGGATCAGGTTTGAAAGATTACCACCGCGCGCGTCTTTTCCTGATGCAGCAGGCGAACCGCATCTTCTATGCCATGGTGATCTTCAATTTCATGGCCGCTGCTAACCCCGAAACAAGGTTGAAGCCGAGCGATCTAAAACGAATACGATTGAGCGAAGTGCTCGGCGAAATGGCAAACTTGCACGCCCAACCCGACAAAACTCGCTTTGCCTGCGCATTTTTGCATGAAGCCCTGGTTGCGTTTGAAAGCCCGGCGTTCGCAAACGCCATCGCGCTGGTAGCAAACCCACAACAGCCGGAGCAAAGCTCTAAGCGCCGAAAAGTCCGAGTTCGTGTTTAGGTTGATGGGGCCCAGCTTTGATTTTTCTGCTGATTTCCAGGACACTACGCCAACAATCCGAATGGCAGATTGGGGAATCTAACCCATCATGCGGGTACAAAAGGGCTTGATCGGCCTCATCGTAATTCTGCAGGCCGTGCTTTTTCTCTCTCATTTTCTTGTCTATGAGACGTGGACATTTTCGCCCGCTGGAAGCGATATCCCTGGCAAGCTGTGGATCAAGATGGTTCTCGGCTTTTTGTCGGTGAGCTTTGTTGCCGCTTCCCTCCTTGCCTTCCGCTATACAGATGTTGCGGTGCGCGCGTTTTATCGCATTGCAGCGGTTTGGCTGGGCTTCTTGACATTCCTCTTCTTCGCCGCTGTTTTCTCGTGGATAATTTTCGGAGTTGCGCACCTGTCTGGGCTGGACGTGAGATTCCATCGGATGGTGGAATGGCTGTTCGGCGCTGCAGGAGTGGCTGGCCTCTATGGAGTTTTCAACGCAAGCTGGACGCGAATCACTCGAACGACGGTACGGCTCGCGAACTTGCCGCCGGCGTGGCGCGGGCGGAGGGCGGCGCTCATCAGCGACCTGCACCTGGGGCATGTGCGAAACGGCAGTTTTCTGCGGCGGATGGTTGCCAGGATTTTGAAGGAAGAGCCGGACGCGATTTTTATTGCGGGTGATTTGTATGACGGCACCGCCATCGACGTCCGGCGAGCAGCGGAGCCGTTGAGCCGGCTCGTGGCGCCCCACGGCGTGTATTTTGTCGCGGGAAACCATGAGCAGTTTGGCGATGACAGCAAATATCTGCATGCCATTGCGGCAGCCGGGGTGCGCGTGCTCATCAATGAGAAGGTCGAAGTTGACGGTTTGCAGATTGTTGGTGTGCCGTACCGGAACGCGGTGCAAGGCGGGCATTTTACTTCGGTGCTGCAAGGCATCCGCTTGGATCGCAATCGCGCGAGCATTCTATTGACGCATGCACCCGACCATCCGGAAATTGCGGAGGCTGCGGGCGTTTCTCTGCAGCTATCCGGGCATACGCACCTTGGGCAGTTCATACCTTGGAGCTGGATGGCCCGGCGCATCTACCGCCAGTTTGTCTACGGCTTAAGTCATATCGGGAAGATGCAGGTCTTCACCTCCAGCGGAGCGGGAACCTGGGGACCGCCGCTGCGGCTCGGATCGAATCCCGAAATCGTAGTGCTTCACTTCGAGTAAAGTTCACCGGCTGTAGGTTGCCGGGGAAATCGACACCAAAATTCCGAGTTCCTGCGTATCACGCAATTGGAGGGTTAGGTGGCCACGGTAAAGCTCTGGACCGATGACGAAGCAGCAGCCGTCCCAACGCTGAAGGCTGTATTCGACGATATACGCGCCACGCGTAAGTCAGACTTTGTAAACAATTTCTGGCGTGCTCTTGCAAATCAGCCCAGCCTGCTTGAGCGGACCTGGGCCAGCGTCAAACAGGTGATGATTGAGCCCGGAGTGCTCGATCCGCTTACCAAAGAGCTGGTCTATATAGCGATATCCACCGCCAACAGCTGCAGCTACTGCATCCATTCGCACACCGCCGCAGCGCGCGCGAAAGGCCTCTCCGATGAACAATATGCCGAGTTCTTGGCGGTCATCGGCATGGCTGCTGAAACAAATACCCTGGCCAACTCAATGCAAATCCCCGTAGATCGAGAATTCCTGATCAAATAGCTTTACCCGCCGTCCTCAAACCAGAGCCCTGCCAGCGCGTCTCACAGACCCAAGGCTGAACTCGAAAAGCCACAACACCAATCCGCTGAAGAAGTCCCACAAGCGCTCACTCGTTTGGAATGTTTTTCTTCAAAGCTCCCACGAAATCGTCATCCTGAGAGCCTGTGACTTTTTCGATCTTTTCGTGTTTTCTGCGTAGCTAACCGGATGCTTTTTACCCCCGGCACAAAGCCGTCATCCTGAGCGAAGCGCTGCGCGGATCTATCGCATAACGGACGGCTTATGGCGCGCAGTCGAAGGGCCTGTCCTGAGCGTAGCCGAAGGAACCCCGGCGATGCTTGTTAGCAGATGCTCTCCCCAGTTTTCCAGCCACAAACTACAGGCCAAATCAAAAAAGTCACAAGCTCTCAATATGACGATTTCGTGGGAGCTTTGAAGAAAAACATTCCAAACGAGTGAGTGCTTATAGACGTAGTCCTCGGGTGGGATCCGAAATGACGAACAGTCCCGCAGGGACGGTTGAGCTTCAGTCTTGTCCAAAGCTTGACTAGCTCCTGGGTGAGAGAACCGCAGAAAAGGATCCAGCCGCTCCCTAGGCTCGGTGCCGGCCCGCCAAACGTCAGCCCAGCCCGGAAGGGCTGGGTGTCAATTGACGATGATGATCGAGCGCCGTAGGTGCGGCACCTTTTGCTTCTCCTATGGCTCCGAAGGAACGGCTGAACATTTTCGAATTCCAGTCCCGCAGGGACGGTTGAGCTTCAGAGCTGTCCAAATTAACGGATCAACTGCTTTTTTTTCGATGTAGCTTGTTGATTGGTTTGAAGAGAGCCTGCCCGAACAAAATTAGGTTGGCAACGAGTTTCGAGTTGCGTTGATGAACGAAGGGCACGGCTTCAGCCGTGCCGCAAAACACTCCGGCTGGTGAGGGCTTTAGCCCCTGAGGTACCTTCCTCTCTGAAGGGTACGGGCTTCAGCCCGTACATACATTGAAACAGAACGATGGGCTTTAGCCCCTGAGGAACGGTGCCTTTCGTTCCATAACCTTCCTCAGCCTCGAATGCGAATGAATTCTTCCGATGCTGTCCACAATGCTGCGCCCACATCGTTTGGGAAAGATTGCTACTTGAAAGGGCTTCCCTTCAGGATGGTGAAGCAAGCACGACCGTCCCACGAAATAGGTCACTGAATGTAACCTGCGTCTGGCACGACATACATTCTCCATGAGACCATCGCTGTTGTGCGCCTGGAGGTCGATGATGGGATCAATTGCCCGGGATGTTCGCTACGCTTTGCGGCAACTGTGCCGGACGCCCATGTTCTCAGCCGTTGTGGTCGTGATGCTTGCGCTGGGTATTGGCGCGAATACTGCCGTCTTCAGCGTGATGAATGCCGTGCTGATGCGACTGCTGCCCGTAGCGCGCCCGCACCGACTCTACTATGTGCACCTAGCGAATGGAGAATCGCAGCCGCCGGGCGCAGATGAAACCGGTGACCGGCACACCCCATTCTCCGAGCCGGTCTTTGCAGCGCTACGGCAGCGGACGGATGTTTTCGAGGATCTAACCGGGTACGTACCACTCAGTTTCAATCGGAGTGTCGCTGTTCGCCATGGCAAGCTTCCAGAATCGGCCGCAGGGGAAGAGGTGAGCGGCAATTTCTTTTCTGGCCTGAGCGTACGGATGGAGCGGGGCCGCGGATTTACGTTCGAGGACGAGAAAAATCACGCGGCCATCGTAGTTCTCAGCCACGACTACTGGACGCGGAGTTTCGCCCGGGATCCGGAGGTTGTGGGGCAGACCATTTACATCAAGGGAGTTCCGATTACCGTTGTCGGGATCACGGCAAACGGATTCAAAGGGATCGAGCCGGGCACAGCCACCGACTTCTGGATGCCGTTGCAGAATCGTCCTGAATTCAATGCGTGGGGTCAGCCGGTCAAATTTGATACCTTGTACGGTTCGCCCAAATGGTGGTGTCTGCGCATGATCGCCCGGCTGCGTGAGGGTGTGTCGCCGATGCAGGCACAGCAGGCGCTTTCCGGCACACTTGCTGGCGTGGTCAAGCAAACCATGGGCGATGTTGATCCCAGGGAATGGAAGCCGCTGCTTGATTTCATTTCGGCGCGCGGCATCGGAGACTCCAACCAGGAATATCGCACGCCCGTGAGCATGCTGATGGGCCTTGTGGGCCTTGTGCTCCTGCTAGCGTGCACCAATGTGGCCATGATGGTGCAGGCACGAAACGCCACACGCGAACATGAGTTCAGCCTGCGCATGGCGATGGGCGCGAGGCAGGGAGTCATTTTCCGCCAGTTGTTATGTGAGAGCCTCTTGCTGGTGGGTACGGGCGCACTCTTGGGATGGCTGTTTGCGATTTGGGCGACGCGCCTCCTGGGGGCGTGGTCGGGGATCGAAACTGGTCTCAATCCAGATGCCACGGTTTTGTCGTTCACGCTGGCTATTTCGGTTCTGGCCGCATGGACGTTCAGCCTGGTTCCACTGTGGGGCGCGGTGCGCGCGCCAGTGGCTGGGGTCCTGCGGTCAACTTCCTCCAACTCGACCGCCACACGCAATCGCGTGGTCGCGGGACGCGTAGTGTTGTCGACGCAGATCGCGATTTGCCTGGTCTTGCTCATGGCGGCGGCACTGCTGCTGAGCACTTTGCGCAACTATGCCACGCAGAAGCTGGGGATGAAGGCGGAAAGCCTGCTCGTCTTCGGCGTCACCCCACAGGCCAGCGTCGATGGGCATGTGTTTTACCCCCAACTGCTCGATCACCTGAAGCAAATGCCGGGTGTGGAATCGGTTTCGATGGTGAGGAACCGCCCGGGAACGGGATGGGCCGACAACAACGGTCTGACTGTGGACGGAATGCTGCAACCAGGTGCTCTTCTTCGCACCGATACTGTCGGCCCGAATTTCTTCCAAACCCTGGGCATTCCGATTCTGGCCGGACGGGATGTGACCGATGCCGACACGCTGCAAACGCGTGCGGTTGCCATCGTGAACGAGACATTCGTGAAGAAATATCTGGGCGCCACGAATCCGTTGGGCCATGTGCTCGGCTCAGGCGGGAGTACGCAGATGATCGTGGGCGTCGTGCAAGATAGCAAATACATCAGCGTCGACGAGAAGCCGACGCCCATGGCGTATTACGCGGCGATGCAGGAATCGGACCTGGCGACGATGCACATTGAGGTACGTACGCATGCGGATGCCATCTCAATGCTCCCGGCGATGCGGAAGGCCATCGCGGCATTGTACCCGGCCGTGGCGCTCGAACAGCCGATGACGCAGCAAGCGCAATTTGATAAATCGTATGAGCAGCAGCGCATGTTCGCCGCGCTGGGTGGATTCTTCGGCATGCTGGCCGCACTGCTGGTGGCCACCGGCCTTTATGGAACGCACTCATTCCGGGTCAATCGCCGTAAGAAGGAAATCGGGATCCGCATGGCGCTGGGCGCAAGCCGCACCCGGGTGTTGGTCATGGTGATGCGCGAGAGTCTCTGGGTGCTGGGTCTCGGTCTTGCCGTGGGCATTCCGCTCACGCTGTTCGCCATGCGCTCCCTCGGCTCGATGCTCTACCAGGTTTCGCCCTTCGATCCACTGGCATTTGGGTTCGCCATCGCTGTCCTGATATTGGTATCGGCGTGCGCTGCTCTCGCGCCCGCCCGTCGCGCTGCTTCGGTGGAACCTATGCGAGCCTTGCGCATGGAGTGAACCACAATGGCGTTTTCTCACTCGTGAGAAGTGTTTTCGCCTGCAGTTACCTTCAGGACGCTCAACGAAGTCAGGCGCAGTTCGGGACGCGCTTGGCGCCAATCTGAAAGAGCGGCAGGCTTGTGGGCGCATTGGTAACCCACCAAAGATTGCCGCCGGGAACTTTTTAGTGAAAAGTAGAGCCAATCTGCATATATACAGGTATGGGCGGCTTCCGGCGTTTTCGTTGTCTTACCCCATATAAATCTCTTGCCAGGGCTGCGGCCCAAACGAGCGCCATCCCTTCGCCTGCCATGGCTGCCCCCGGTCTCGATTGCCGCCAGGCCAGGGAGCCTGTACTTACCACGCATACCACGCATATCACGCACCATTTCCGTCGGCCATGCTCTCGCCATGGCCGCCCCGGTCTCGATTGCCGCCAGGCCAGGGAGCCTGTACTTACCACGCATACCACGCATATCACGCACCATTTCCGTCGGCCATGCTCTCGCCATGGCCGCCCCGGTCTCGATTGCCGCCAGGCCAGGGAGCCTGTACTTACCACGCATACCACGCATATCACGCACCATTTCCGTCGGCCATGCTCTCGCCATGGCCGCCCCGGTCTCGATTGCCGCCAGGCCAGGGAGCCTGTACTTACCACGCATACCACGCATATCACGCACCATTTCCGTCGGCCATGCTCTCGCCATGGCCGCCCCGGTCTCGATTGCCGCCAGGCCAGGGAGCCTGTACTTACCACGCATACCACGCATATCACGCACCATTTCCGTCGGCCATGCTCTCGCCATGGCCGCCCCGGTCTCGATTGCCGCCAGGCCAGGGAGCCTGTACTTACCACGCATACCACGCATATCACGCACCATTTCCGTCGGCCATGCTCTCGCCATGGCCGCCCCGGTCTCGATTGCCGCCAGGCCAAGGAGCCCGTACTTACCACGCATACCACGCATATCACGCACCATTTCCGTCGGCCGTGCGCTCTCGCCATGGATGCGTCCGGCAGATCGCTGCGGCGTTGTGGTACTTCCCGAACAAGTTTGACAGTGGGTCTGCTCCTGGGGCAAAGTCGATCCCAGCCCTGCATACCCCACAACTCTAGTTAGGAGAAGCGTATGGACCTGTCCATCCACCACCTGCACCACATCAATCACTGGGCCGTGCTTGTATCGGCTTTGATCCTGTGGTTCCTCGGTGCCATCTGGTACTCCCCAGGCCTATTCGCCAAGCCTTGGATGGCAGCTCTCGGCATCGTCCCCACCGGTCCCAAAAAGGGCCTTGCCGCGGGCATGATCTCCTCGTTCATTGGAGACGTGCTGGTTGCGTTCGTGCTGCTCCATTTCGTTCTCTGGTCTGGAGCCTCCACGCTCGGCATGGGCGCGTTTGTCGGCTTTCTTAGCTGGCTCGGATTCTTCGCCGCAACACAGTTTCCTCAGGGCATCTACGAAGGCCGCCCCATCAAGCTCTTCATCATTAATAGCGGCTATTGGTTAGTCGGTTTGCTGATCATCGGGGCCCTGCTGGCCGCCTGGAAATGAACGATGGCAGCGCGAGCTGCCGGTGCCACGAACGACTGCGATGTCTTCGCCACCAGCACTGTTCCAGTACGGCCTGCATGATGCAGACTGGGTGCCCTTACAAGATGCGAAAGACTTCACCGCCATGAGATTGCGATCGGTAGCCGGCTCACTGCGGTGAGGGGCCCTGGAGGGGTGAGAGAACGGCGCGAAGACTGAAGCTCGCGATCGTGGCCGGATTGGAGTTCGGACGCACCTGGAGGGTGCCGAGGACCTCAGTTGCCGAGGGGGTCTGGTCGTGGAGTCGGAAGACCAGGACGCCGGGCTGGACCTCTTTGGCAGAGAGCAGGCTGAAGCCGCCGGTCTGCCGCCGCAGTTCCATCTGTGCGGCGGTCGCGGAGGCGAGAGCAACATTGGGCAAAGCAGTCGCAAGCCCGGGGTAGGATGCCTGGTTAAAAGCGGCAAGCCAGTTGTACAGAAGGTGGCCGGCAGGGGTGTCGGGAATCAAGCCCACCTGGTTGCCTGAGCGAGGAAGGCGAACGAGGATGGTGGGGTGAACGGTGCTGACGTGGGCTGCACTGCGGGCGGGCACAGGAGCGTCGCCGGTATCGCCGAGAACAACGGTGTCGATCTGGTCGGGATCGTCATCGTCTTTCTGGTCGGCAGCTGGGGTGCCCCCGAGTGTGGCGCTGGCGGAACCATCAGCGCCCGAGCCGCCGGAGCTGAAATGTGCATGTCCGGCGTGACTTAGGGCATAAAGGACCGAGGAGAGCGCACCGACAGCGACAACGATAGCGAGCAGGATGACTGCGGGGTGGAGCGGCTGGCGGCCCGTGATATAGAAACGGGGAGCAGTGAGTATGGGGAGACCGGCGCTCAGGCGCTGCTGCATAAGTGGGTGGCGCTCGGGCTTTCCCGGCGCGGGCCGGGTTTGAGGAGGTCCGGCGAGGTTGGTCACACTGATAGTGTAGACGCGCTGCCAAAGAGTGGCCCGAGCTGATGACTGGATCGGCGGTCAGGCGCCGGTCTTACCAAAGCCCGGCGAAAAATGTGGCGAGGAAAAACGCAATGGAAGACGGGATGGCGCTTCGGAACGCTATCCCGGCTTGCGCAAGCAGAGAAAGGCTTAAGGATTGATCAGTTCAGTGGAATTGCGGAGTGTCACGGCATTCTCCGACTTGCCGGAGGACCAGATTGAGTGGTTTCTGAGCCATGTGCAGGAGGTCTCTGTACATGCCGGAGAAACCTTCGTTCGGCAAGGCGATCCAGCAGACTGGCTCTTCATTTTCCTGGAGGGACTCTTTCAATGGAGAGGGGAATTTGGTGGCGATACTGTTTCACTTCCGGCGCAAGCGGGTGATGTCAGTGGGGTGTTTCCTTTCTCCAGAATGAAACGGTTCACTGTTACCGGACGAGCCCTTACGGATGGCCGTCTCGCCAAATTTCCGGCCGCTCTCTTTCCGGAACTTATATCGAGAATGCCGCAGCTGACGACAAGATTGGTCGCCATGATGTCCGACAGAATTCGTGAAGGAACTCGAATAGAGCAGCAGCGCGACCGTTTGATCTCGTTGGGTAAACTATCAGCCGGGCTTGCCCACGAATTGAATAACCCCGCATCCGCTGCCAAGCGGGCGAGCGATCAAATGCGCGAGACGCTGGCAAGAATGCGAAGCGCCAACTCCGAATTGTGGCGCTGCCCGCTCGACGACTCGGACAAAGCCAAAATCGAAGAAGTTGAAGCCTCGCTGCTGCAATCAGACGTGATCCCATCACAAGGACTTGCTCTCAGCGACTTGGAAGAAAGGCTGGACTCGATACTACAGAGTCACGGCCACGCCGATTCGTGGCAGTTATCGGCTGCGCTGGCAGCGTACCATATGCCTCCCGACACACTCTCCTCCCTGCTGACTCAACTGGATCCACGCATAGCTCGCGCTGCGCTGGTGCGAATCGCCGCTTCTGCTGAACTGTCGACTCTTCTCAGGACAATAGAGAACAGTACAACCCGAGTAGCGAAGCTGGTTCGGACGATTAAGGAATATACCTATATGGACCAGTCGCCGGTACAGAATGTTGATGTCGCGCGAAGCTTGGAGACCACTCTGAGCGCTTTGGCCCACATTCTGCAACCCACCATTAAGGTGCACCGTGACTACGAACCGGTTCCGCTGCTCGTGAACACGGTGGGAACCGAGTTGAATCAAGTCTGGGCCAACATCATCGAGAACTCCGTCGACGCAATGCAGGGTCGGGGTGAACTTCTGCTTCGAACCTTTCGCGAGGGCTCCTACGTTGTGGTTGAAATTGGCGATAACGGCCCTGGAATTCCTCCCGAGATAAAACCCTATATCTTTGATCCCTTTTTCACGACGAAGAGCGTTGGCGAGGGAACGGGCCTGGGGCTGAACACCGTACAAATAATGGTCAGAAAGCTTGGTGGCAATATTCAGGTCACTTCAAAACCGGGTGATACTCGCTTTCAGGTTTGGCTTCCATGGGCGGATCCGATCCAAACCGGCAAACCACTCGATAGCGCGCCTACCCCAACAGCCCCGCAGAGCAATCAAGTAACTCCTGACTCTTCGCCCGATACTTAGACGTTCCCCAATCACCAGCCGCCTATGGTGGTTCTGGCAATGGCCCACATTGATTGCGAAAGTGCTGTAAGTAGGGGTGCGCTCAGTGCGTCCTCTCGATTGAAAATCAGCAGTGAAGGGGACGGCCTTCAGGCCGTCCATAAGTGATTGCAAACCTGTCCGGCTTTAGCCACTGAGGGAGCGCTTTCGTTGATGACTGTAAAACTAATGTCCAGGTCAGTCTGTTTCGAGCCAATTTCGAAAAGCGCTTTGTATCAGGGCACGACTTCAGTCGTGCCGAAAAAGAGGTAGGACGAGGGCTTTAGCCCCTGCGTGAGCACCCCGTTTCCAAACTAGTCCCGAAGGGACGGCTGAACTTACCCCAGGACGCAGTCCTGGGTACATCATGAAACATGATTGAGTCCCGCAGGGACGACTGAAGGAGCATTGCGTCGCGGCCCATTTTCAGCCGTCCCTGCGGGACCCACGGCAGGCCGGGGCAGGCTGGGTCGTTCTTTCGAATCCAACCCAGGACTGACGTCCTGGGCTAAGTTCAGCCGTCCCTTCGGGACTATTTCGTAGTCCCAGTTCTCACGCAGCCTCTTTAGCCCCTGCGGCGCTATTTCCCTCTCAGTTCGGCTTTGGCAGCGTTCGGCAACTCAACCTGCGAAGAAGACATTACCTTTGCCGCATTCAATAGCTCCTCTTCCGCCCCTTAGGAAGATGACAGCGCTGGTCACTTCCTTTATCGCGCCGGCCGGGATATTCGCAGGAGGGTTTCTGTCGCCACTCCGCCTGGCCGTGATCTGCCATCCAGAGCTCGCCTGTTAGGCTAGAAGAGGGACCTTTTGTATCAATGAACGAGACTATCCTGATTCACTTTTCCGGCCGCGACCGGCCTGGACTTACCGCAGAGTTGACTGCAATTTTGGCCAGTTTTGACACCTGCGTGCTGGATATCGGGCAAGCGGTCGTGCATGAAACGCTCTCTCTTGGTCTGCTGGTCGAGATTCCGCGAGGGGAGAGTTTTCGCGGTCTTCAAGACGCCCTGGTTGCAAAGTCGAGGAAACTTCAATTGCAGGTCAATTTCACGCCCGTCGCGCAGGCTGACCTGGAGGACTGGATCGCATCGCAGGGCAAGGATCAATTTATCGTCACCATCCTTGGCCGGGCGATTTCTGCCAACCATCTTGCCCGGGTGAGTACCATCGTTGCCGAGCATGGTTTGAACGTCGACCAGATTGAGCGCCTCTCCGGGCGGTTGTCTCTGGCAGTGCACAGCCCGGATGCGAACGCCTGCGTTGAATTGACGGTGAGCGGAGATTCCTCTTCTGAACAATCCATGCGCGCGGCCTTTCTCTCGACTGCTCACGATTTGAAAATCGACATTGCCTTCCAGCGCGAGAGCATCTTCCGTCGCAACCGGCGGCTTTTTGCCTTCGATATGGATTCCACCTTGATTGAAGGGGAGGTCATTGATGAGCTGGCAAAGTTGGCAGGCGTAGCCGGCGAGGTGGTGAAGGTTACCGAAGCTGCCATGCGGGGAGAAATTGAATTCCAGGAGAGCTTCCGGCGCCGGGTGGCGTTGCTGTGCGGGCTCAAAGAAACGAGGGTTCGAGAGCTGCTGCATACCATTCCTCTGGTGGAAGGAGCCGAGCACTTGATCGGAACTCTCAAGATGCTGGGCTACAAAACGGCGATCCTCTCCGGAGGGTTTAATTTCTTCGCCCAGCATTTGCAGAAACGATTGGGCATCGACTATGTCTACGCCAACGATCTGGACATCGCGGATGGCATGGTGAGCGGGGAAGTCCGGACGCCGATTGTCGATGGCGCGCGCAAGGCTGAGTTGTTAAGACAGATTGCCGGGCAGGAAAATATCTCGCTCGACCAGGTAGTTGCGGTGGGCGATGGCGCGAACGATCTGCCCATGCTGGGCATTGCCGGCATGGGCATTGCTTTTCGGGCCAAGCCACTGGTCCGGCAAACGGCCAGCCACGCCGTTTCGTTTCTCGGACTGGATAGCCTGCTCTACCTGATTGGGGTGCGCGATCGGGACCTGGTTGCCTCCGAGGGTTGAATCAATCCGATCCGGAGCAAGGAAACGCCCTGTGTCCAGCAACCGCTCTATGGAAGCTTCGCCCTCCCTTTGTCATCCCGACCGTAGCGGAGGGATCTGCAGTTCCGCGGACCTTTCCTGGAAATGTTTTTTGACATACCGGAGCGTACCCGATTTCCTACCTCGCAACACTCACGACTGCCACGCATGCGGCATTCCGTAGAGAAAGGCGCACAGAGCTTGTCAACGCCACCAAGCTCCACAGGAAATCTGGGGAGCGTAGCGGAGGGATCTGCAGTTCTGCGGACCTGTCCTGGAAATGTTTCTTGACAGACCCAAGGGACTGCTGCCTTTCCTCCGGTTCTCACGCACCTTCTTCTGCCGCCGGGCCGCTTTACGGTTTCACAACCGTCACAACGTAGTCCGCGGTCTGGGAGCCGTCGGGTGATGCTACGTGGATGGTAACGGGAGTCGACTTACCGGAAAGCGGGACGACCGTTGGCGTGACCGCTGTTGGCGGACTTTCCATTGATGGTGAGCGCGCTCGATCGCGATGACGTCGGCTCTATCGATATCGCCGTGGTGGAACTCTTCCTGAGCAGGGTCGCGGTGTAGCTTTTTTCCTTGGGTGAGAACGCCGGTTTCAGCACCGCGCCGTCAACATCGAGGAGCGTAAGGCCGGCAATCTGGTCGACAGGAGCGGGAAGATAGTGATCTTTGTTGACATTGATCGCGACCCAGTTCGGATCGCGCATGCGATCACCGATCGTGACTTGCAACAAGCCTGTGGGCCGGTACGACGGCACAAGCACAGCATTACCTTTGTCCATCAGGGATTGCAGGGCTGATTGCAAGTTGTCGAGGTATTTCTCACCGTCCAATGGGCGATCGTTGTGGCCGGTCATGATATGCGTGACCTTGCCCCGGAAGTACAGCCGCGTTGTCTTCACCGTGGCCAGATAGGTATCCAGTGGGACCTGGGTGAATTGAAGCCAGAGCGCATCGGGGATCGTGGGCGAATTGCTGCCGAAGGAGTCACCCGTGAAAAGATTGCCGCTCTTCTGGTCAAAGACCACGATCGATCCAGGCGTGTGCCCAGGGGCATCGTAGATTACGAGCGAGCGGTCGCCGAGATCGACATGGTCTCCGTTGTGAACCGACTGAAGGTTCTTCGCAATCGCGTCATCGGCGATGCCGCGGGTCTTAAGCAAACGCTCGGTTGCTGGCCGATCTGCTTCGCCAATTCGTTCCACAGTGTCTGCAATGAACTGGTCTGCCTGTCCGATGTGATCACCGTGGCTGTGGGTAAAAATTGGCTCGATGGGCAGGCCGCCGGTGTACTGCGAAAGATATTCGCGCAAATTGCCACGACCCTGGCCGCTATCGATCAGCGCGAACGCCTTTTCGCCTTTCACGAGAAACATCTTGTCGTTGTCGGAGTCGCGGATCATGCGCACACCCGGAAGAATCTCTTCCGACACGTAGGCCGTGCGGTCCCGCCGATCCACGACGAACTGGAAATTTGCCACGGCGCTGTTGGTGTGCCCCTCATGCATGGCAAATGCGCGCAGCGTGTAGCCGGCCTTCAGCCCGTGATCCCCTTCATAGATGCCGCCGATGAACAGCACCTGGGAAGGATCGTAGACCGGGCTCTTTGAGGTGGGCATGCTGCCGTCCCAGGTGTAGTGAATCGTGGCCTGAGGGTCAGCATCCATCAGGGTGACGGATTCCGTGGTGGGATATGTGCCCGGATCGGGAAATACGGTAGGCGCCTCTAGTTTGGGACCTGATCCCTGGGGCTCCGGTGGTCCGAATTGCGCATGTGCGAACACGGTGAAGTTAAGTAGAACCAGCAGCACAAGTCGACGAGAACTCGAAGTCAGATTGGAATGCGGGGGTGCAGGAGCGCAGATTCGCAACAATTGTGTGCCTCCAATGGGTACAGGCGTACAGCTCAAACTTTGCCGTCCGCGCGCGGCAGTAGCCGGGTACAAAGACGGTTTCCACATTTCCGTTGGAACGCTGACCGGGATCCACGATTATGCTGTAGCAATCTTCAATTTGTATACCCGGTGCCCGTTTTCCCAAACCAGGGTACGGAAGAGCTTTGGCGTTGTATTCGCCTTCAACACTGTGAGCGTCTCCCGCGCCACGCACTTGCCCGCAAGCCTCGCTGCGCCTGGATTGCCTCCCTGCGAGATGCCGGCCCCGTGGCCGTCACTGCAGGAACAGTCGCTGCCAAAGAACAACTTGTTTTGGTGTCGCTTCAGGAAATCGGCGGTGAAGGAAGGATCGCGGGTGAGCGCGTTGTTGCCGGAGTTTGCCGATAGATCAGCGAACAGGTTGGGATAATCGGAGAGCCATTTGTCCGTAATGCCCCCGCGCACGATCGGGGTTCTGGGGTAGTCCTTATCATTGGCATAATCTGCGCTGATGTTGGCCCAAAATGCGTCGCAATGCCCGACGAAGGTGGTTTTAGGAAACTGCTTGAGGATGGCGTCAAACCGCTTGAACCCGGTGTTGAATACGCCCTCGGTCGGTGTGTGCGGCACTTCCTGAAAGTGGATGGTTACGGGCACATCGAGTTCGGCGGCTGCCGCGTATAGGCGCCGCATCTCCGGCCCATCGGCCTCGACATGAAACTTCACTTCGCCGAAGCCGTGGGCTCCGGACTTTACCGCCTCGGTAAGCAGCTTTACCGCATCGGGTGCGGAAACGTTGGTGCTCACGGAATAACCTGCAAAACGGGATGGCTCCTGGGCCATGAATCGCTTTGCGTCGTCGCCCGCGGTCAGCCGCGCCAACAGATAGGCTGCCTGACAACCCGATCCGTTCAGGTGAGCCAGGTTCGCCTCCAGGGTGGGTCGGGGATGAAAATGACAGTCGATCACAGGAGTGCCCCAGAGATTCGCCGTCTCCGCTGGCAACTGAGCCCTGACGATGCGGCCCGCCGCCACGGCTATCATTGAGCTAAGAAATGTTCTTCTATTGATTCCCATTGTGACGCTCCTTGAGGGTTAGCTACTTATCGTTCGCGCCGATCAAGGCGGCACGCGCTGAGCCATTGTCGTGAACGATGGCTCGCACATACAAGTGCTCATGCGCGTACCTGCCCGTAGGCGGGTTGGAGGCGCTGGGCGGGGGTGTTATGTCAACCCGGGCTGCCCCCAACGCGGAGGTTGGCCGCGATGGCGGTTGCGGATAAACAGCAGAGCGTCATCTGTTGCGATACTCCTGTTCACGGGTCCTGGGCGATCCAGCATTGACGGGCGCCTGCATGGTTAGCCAGCGGATGCAAGGGGAGTTCCAGGTTGCCGAGGTTCTTGCGCCACTCTATGGTGATGGAATTATCTTACCTTCTCTATACCGGCCCAATAAGCTCTTCACGAATTGAACATTTGAGATCGGGTTGCGAATCGAGTCGCCGGTGAGAGATTTGCTTTAGGGACCGCAGCCGCCAGCAACTGAGACTCATCAGGAACAATGCGCCTGCGATCCAAACGGCATGATGCGCAATGCTATTCGTTACGAGGTCCACCGAGTTATGCATGCCCAACAGGCGCTCGGCGATCCAGCCCATCGAGGCGAAACCGGCAAAAAGTGCTCCGCCGAATCTTAAGAACGAATACGCTCCCGAGCGGCTCAAGAGGATCAGGGACGGCAGAGTGACGGCGACTACGACCATCTGCATTGTTTCGATGCCCAGGTTAAATGCCAGAACGCCCGTGACACGCTCCCATCGGCCGAGGCCCAGGTTACCGAGGGTGGCGGCGAAGGCTAGACCGTGGATGAGGCCGAAGAACGCTGCGATGCCGGCTTCTTTTCCAGGGAAGATTGGGCGGAGAGCGTGCATGGCCGATATCAGGATGGAAAAAGCGATCAGCACTTCGACGGGCCGGCTGGGCACGTGGACAAATCCTAAGGCTGCCAGCACCAGCGTGGTCGAATGGCCGATGGTAAATGCGGTCACTATTTCAAGCATGCGGAGCAGGCTGCGGCGCACTCCCGCAGATCCAGCCCAGCGGGAGCCGGAGACGACGAGAGGCGCAGGCAGAAGAAGTGCCAGCAGGAACAAGAGATGGTCTGTGCCTTCCGCGATGTGCCGCATGCCGAGGCGGAAGAGACTGAGGAAGCCAACCGAGCTTATGCGGAAACGAAAGTTGGCCCAACCATTTGCGTGTCCCGGCTCTGCAATGCCACCTGCCTGCTCATAGTCCAGCTCATAGAACGACTGCTGTTCATTGCGCTTTTGGCCGACGATGCGGATACCGGGGTCGCGCGGAACCACGGTATTGACCAGGTAGGCTGAAGTCGCGTTCAGGTGGTGGTTCTCGAGAACAAGTCTTCGGTTGAGACCGCCGCGCGGCAGATCGGCCGTGAATTCGATGTGGATTTCGCCCAGGCCCTCTCTCATCTCTTCGATCTGCGGGAAGGACACCGAGACCAGCTTCGGTCTGACGCTGTTGCCATCGACCGTGAGAGACAGGTCGCCGAGCACCCTCTCGGCATAGGCGTGCTCTTCGGCGGAGGACAACGTTCCGTCGCCGTTGCTGTCGATGCTCGCAATGACGGAGGAAGACACCGCGACACCAGGGATCAGACGCATGGATGCCCGCACGTGGTCCTTCTCTACGGAGAGGATGGTGGCTTGCAGGTATTCGTCGAGCCTGTGCGCGGAAGCGACCCCTCCGACGGACAGAAGCACGACAGCAACGGCGATGAGCTTCCCTTTCAATTTTTTGTGAGCCCCCGCCCGTAGTCATTTGTGGGGTCACGGTACATGGTATGGACGTGCAGGGAGGGATCGCCGCCCAGGGTTTGAGGAGCGTACTCAATGACCAGGTGCGGGCCTTGAATCCGGTAGTAGGCGGTGATGTTTTTCCCAGGGGTCCGGTGGTGGGGCCGCTCCACGAGAACCAGGTTTCGTTGAGATCGGCCTTCAACTGGGCCATACGGGCCGCGGCCGCGCTTTCATGAATAATGTCAGCCCACTCGGAGATGACGTCGAGCAGCATCGTGCGCTGCTGCTCATTCATGGCAGAGGCTTTCAGGCCCTCGGGTTGGATGGTGATGCCATCCTGTCCGGGACCGAGTACGAGATCGGCCAGCCGGTAGCTCAAAACCGCCTGCTTCCGTTGGTTATCATCGAGGGCATTGAGTAGAGCCAGTGCCTTGTCGCTCTCCTGGCCGAGAGGCCGAACCGTCTTTCCGCCAGTGATGTAAAGAGCGGGCTGAGCCCCAGTCAGAGTCGGCGTGAGCACACCCTGTTCGCCGGCGATGGTGATGTTGAGCGCCAGATGGTGTCCACCGAACTGCAGCATCCACGGGGCTTTCTCGGAGGGAGTTCCGAGGAGTGAGATGTAGTAGAGGTCCTTGCCAAAATTTGCCCAGGCCATTGCCCGGGGAGGCCACCATTTCGCGGTGGGGTCCGCCGCCGTTTCCGCCTGGCCGAGGCGGGTTTTTGACCTCATTGGTTCTGAGGATCTCGTCTCCCTCCATGATCTGCTGGACCTTCTCATAGCCTCTCCGGCTGAGTGCGGAGGCCACCAGCGCCATGGCGGCAGAACGCTGCGTAGCATTCATTTCCTTGAAGCTGATACCGCCCCGCGGAACAAAACTGGTGGGCAAGTTGGACCAGTTTGCGCGTTGTTTCTGGTCGTCGAAGGCAAACATCACACTTTGCCGCTGCTTCTGATCGAGTGTGGATAGAAAGGTCTTCGCGGTCCTCACGATCTGCGCGGTTGCCATCTGCGCCGTGGCGGTTGCCACCGAGAACCAAAGCGATGCGGCTATGGCGACGCCCCGAGTCAATCTGTTTGAAGAAACGATCATCCTATGCTCCTTACCTACTCTCGCCCGACTCCGCAGGAATCCTTTGCAGAGCATCAGCACAGTCCTGTTAACCAAAGCATTCAATGTACTCTTTGGAGGTTCAGGTTGCTCACGCTTGTGCTGTGATTCAACTCGGGTTGTAGTTCCTGCGCTATCGGACGAAAGAAGCTTAAGCAGCGTTTACCTGGAGACAGGAATGAATTGACCGTGGCTCAGCGTTTCAGCAATTGCTCGATGTAGGCGATCGCACGCGGATCGTTGGTTTGTCCCAGCCAGAAGATTGCTTCCTTGCGAATGGCGAAGTTGGAATTGGTGTCAGCGACGTGCATCAGTTGCGGGACGCTCTCTTCCCGGGGCAATTGGCTGAGGGCGAAGACGGCTTTCTTCTTAACTTCAAAGTTGGGATCATTTTCGATGGACGCATTCAAGGCGCCGATCGCTTTCTTTCCCGCTTTCTGCGCCAGCCAGAAAAGAGCCTGAGCGCGCACCCGGCTGTCTGCGTCCGAGTTCGCCATCTGAATCAAATCGTCGGTTGCAGCAGGGTCTGCATTGATAGAGAGATCGAACACCAGCTTTTCGCGGAGCTTGCTGTCTTGCTCGGTGCGCAGGAGCTGGCGCAAGGCCAGCAGCCCTTCGTGGCCACGCTGTGCGCCGAGCCAGAAAGCCGCTTTCTCACGCAAGTAGGCGCTGTTTCCGGGAGCGGCGAGCGAGGCCAGCACTTCGGTTGCCCTGGGCGTCGCATGCATGCTCAGAGCAACCAGATTCTCCTCCACTCCCCGGCCGCGCGGCGCTCCGCTATCGCGAAGTGCGGCGGCGCTCTGGGCAAGCTTGCCGAGAAATGCGGCACTGTCTTCCGGCTGCACATCCGTCAGCCACTCGAAAGGTACTCCGCCGGCATCGAGGGTGCATCCTACTCGAGCCATACGCGTCCGCGTGACGTCGCCGTGGTCAAGCCGGAGAAGCACCATGACCATGGGGGCAGGCGCGTCCGCCTGCTCCGAGGTGTTCAGATTGTTTGCGTCCTCTTCGAGCCGAAGTTCATTGCAGCATCCAGCTTCCACTTCTGATGATCCCGTCCAAGACGAACACGCAGAGAGATGTGTTCGCGGTAGAGCCTGCACTGCATATCCCAGCCAAAGCGCGCCATTGGAGTGGCGAAATCGGTCCACCGTCGCGGACAGTCCCAGGCTCACCGGCCCGGAGTGAAATTGTGTGTGTGTGACCCGCGGTTCCTGAGCGCTGGTCACCAGCGCGGAGGCGGCGAGTGCTAAAACCATAAGCACGTTGGTCTGCATGGGAGCGAATCTCCTTCCAGGTTATTTGTTAAGAATTTCGAGCATGTAATCGGTGGCTTCTTTGTTGTGCATGATGCTGAGTTGCTGCACAATCGACTGCTTGAGGCCCGGATCCTTTTCAGCACGGGCAAGTTCCACGAGATCGTGGCTGTCTCCCGCTAAGAAGAGCGCCTGGACGGCTGCTTTCTTGGTTTCCGCATCCGGGTTTTTCTTATAAGTCGCAACCAGGGCTGGCGCCGCCGACATACCACCCGCTATGCCAAGGTTGCGAATGGCTTTGCGCCGCAGGTCGGGATCCTGTTCCGAGACGGCGATACTGCTCAGCGCTTCAGCGCCCTTTTGGCCCGCGGGGATCAAGCCGCTGATAATCTCCGCCTTGATCTGCAGGGTTGCTGGAGTCGTGATAAAGAGTAAGCAATTGTGAGGTGGCGCCCATTGCCC
This sequence comes from uncultured Acidobacteriaceae bacterium, assembly GCA_963838445.1. Taxonomy (GTDB): domain Bacteria; phylum Acidobacteriota; class Terriglobia; order Terriglobales; family Acidobacteriaceae; genus PALSA-350. Next base: position 85,965 of record CAWIRT010000044.1, on the reverse strand, counting down.
CCAAGGTATGCACCGCGGTGCGGACGAGTTGAGGATTCGATTCATGACGTGCCGCTTCCACCAGCGGATCGGGGGTGCCGATGATGAGATAGGTGTGGAGGATGGCGTTCTTTATCTCTTCGTTCGTAGTCTGGCGGTAGATGCCGGCGAGTGTTTCGGCGGACTGCTTGCCGCGGGAAATCGCCAACATCTCAATGGCCTTGCGCTGCAACGCCGGGTTGCGCTCTCCGCTCGCCACCTGGCCGAGCAGCGCCTGCGCCTGCGGGGACTGGTCTTGCGCCAGAACGAACAATGCCCGAGCCTTGAACTTCTCTGATTTGTCGCTGTTGAGGAGTTGTTGAATGACCGGCAGCGCGCGCGATTCATCCTGCTGCATGAGCGAATTCAGGGCAAGCAGCTTGAGCTCTTCATCCTGTTCGGACTGAGGCGGCAGAGGGTCGTCGCTCTTGCCGCGGATCTCAATTTCCAGTGCGCCGCATTCGTTTGCCCAACTTCCGTGCGGATAAGCACGCCGTAGCTCGCTGCAGGTTTCGAGGGCATGGGTGGCATTGCCCTGCTTATTTTCCGCATACGCCTTCCAATAGAGGGCTGCTTCGGCACGCGCACCATGCTGCTGCGCAATATCGTTGAAGATCGTCTCTGCCTGGGCCCAATGGGCATCGTTGATGGCCCGCGTGCCTTCGGAGTAGGCCGCATCTTCCTTTGACTGGGCAGCTGCGTTGTCATCGAAGGCAGCAAGCGGAGACTCCGCGTAAAGGACCGGCGATGCCGCAGACAAGGCGAGAACCAGCGTTGCGAACAGTAGTGTTTTGGTATTCATTTAGATGGAAACCCCTTTCGTTACTTTGGGAGCGCTTTGCGGTTCAAGGGCCTGGGAGTGAACCCGGGAGCGCAGGACGCGAATGTCAAAGAGAAGGCTGTCGGTATTCATCTCCTGCCTAAGGCGGTTGAGGTCAGCTTCACTAAGCCCGTCAGGCTCGTTTGCGAGCTCCATCAGCAAACGTTCCAGACGGTCGAGCGACGCTTCGACATTGAGGTCGCCGGCCTGCTTCGCGCTTTGTCTGACCAGGCGGTTGCTGGCCAGCAATTCTCTGGCCTCGCTGCGTAGCGGCATAGCGGAGACATCGTTCCCGTCCGCATGATTGAGCTCGACCAGCAAGCGCTCGGAGCGGTCAAGGTGGTCACCAAGAACAACGATCACTACGCGCTGGCGAGCTTGCGGGTCGGTAGCCACGGCCACCGATAAAGTCTGTTTCCGCTCCCACTGGCGCCCGGCAACAAAGGCCACGGCCAGCAGCAGCGCGCAGGCGGCTGCCCAGCCGAGTGGTTGCCAATACCGGATCCAGGTTCGTTTCGGCTTTTCATATACCGGCAAAGAGGCGCGAATGGATTGCCACACTTGTTCGCCGTAGTCTTCGGCTACGCATCGGCGGCGTCAGCGGCTTCACACCGTCGAGGTCTCTCCGCAACTCCGCGTAACGCTTGGTGCACGACGGGCAAGACTTCAGGTGGCGCTCGCAATCGGCCATGTTGACGGACTCTTCGTAGTAGTGCTCAACCAGTTCTGCTTCATCCAGGTGCTTCATGTGTTTACCCATAGGGGCGCCAGTTGGCGCCTGAGCTTCTGTACAGCGCGAAAGACTGCCTGCTTGGCAGCATTGGGGGCGATGTCTAGAGCGGCCGCAATCTCATCTGTAGACCGGTCTTCCATATGCCGAAGAACGAAAGCTGTTCGTTCGGTGGGCGTAAGTTCACTCATGGCCGCCTGCCGCCTGGCCTCGATCTCACGGCTCAGCAGCAATCGGTCAGGTCCTGCTTTTATGTCCGCCAACTGCACCTCACCCTGTTCCGGATCGTTCTCTTCCGCTATACGGCTCTGCGCTTCCGGCCTTCTGCGGCCCACAACGTCAAAGGCGCAATTGGCGGCGATGCGATAGAACCAGGTCGCCATACCGGACCGCCCTTGAAAGTTCGCAAGCGCCTGGTACGCGCGCAGGAATGCTTCCTGCACGGCCTCTTCGGCATCGGGTTCATTGCCGGTAATGCGATAGGCCACGCGGAACACAACCTGGCTATAGCGCGCCACCAGCACCCTGTAAGCTTCCTTATCGCCGGACAGAACCGCTCGGCGTATGGAGTCGTCGCTCTCTTCCATTCAGCGCATTAGACAGCAAACTGGTCTTCCGGTTAGGCTCCGGTTTCAATTTTTGCCAGTTGACAGTTTTGGGGATTCGGCGCACTCTTTCCATAGCTAGCTATAGGAAGAGTGCCCCTGTGCCCCTCGGTAAAAACGACACCTTGCAAGGAACGTTAGCGCTTCTTGTATTGAAAACCTTGCAGCAAGGCCCGATGCATGGATGGGGGATCACCATGCATATCCAGCAAATATCGGAGCAGGTGTTGCGGGTCGAAGAGGGGTCCTTGTATCCGGCGTTGCACCGCATGGAGCAGGAGGGGTGGATCGCGGCCGAGTGGGGGATGAGCGATAACAAGCGCCGTGCGCGTTACTACCGGCTAACGGCTGCCGGTCGTAAGCAGTTGATTGCGGAAGAAGCGAAATGGAGCAAATTGACAAACGCGGTGGCGCAGGTTTTGAGTTTCGCGGATAGCAGAGTCTGAGGAGGCTATATGGGATGGATGCAGAGGGTGCGCGCTCTTTTCAGACGGAAGCACCTCTCAGCCGATCTGGATGAGGAGTTGCAGTTTCACCTCGCAATGCGTGAACAGTTGAGCGCCCAGGAAGGAATGCCACAGGAAGAGGCTCGGTCAGACGCCATGCGCCGATTTGGCAATCCCGGCCGTTGGAAAGAGAAGATGCGCGAAATCGACGTTTTCACCTTGCCCGAAACCGTCTGGCAAGATGTTCGGTTTGCCGCCCGGATGCTGGCGAAGCATCGGGGGTTCACTGGGGTAGCCATCTTTGCCCTGGGCTTAGGCATCGGCGTTAACACCGCGATTTTTACTGTTTACAAGTCGTTCCTGTTGCGGCCGCTGGATGCGAGCGATACCCGGCAGATGGTGAACGTCGACCGAACCGACTATCAAGGGAAGTACGATCGCCAACTTCAGCTTTGCAGACTACGAAGCGTACCGGGACCACAACCACGTATTTTCAGGATTGATTGCTGCCACCGGAGATCAAGTTGCACTTTCGGGGGTAGGCAACGCGCCAGATGCCGGCGGTTCGATGGCCGGGCGTTTGGCGAGTGCCGTTGGATTTCGGCTACCCGGCGTGGTGTCCGGCGGCGCTGAATTTGTCACTGCATCTATAGTCTCTGACAATTACTTCTCAGTACTTGGCGTTAAGGCTGTGCGTGGCCGCACCTTTGGTTCCCAAGATACTCATGACGCACCTTTGACCGGCGTGCTGATCAGCGAGAATTATTGGCAAAGGAGATTTCGCGGCGATCCAGAGCTGCTGGGCCGATCAATCAAGCTCAATGGAACACCCTTTACGGTTATCGGCATCACGGCTCATGATTTTATGGGCACCAATCTCATTGTGCCCGACTTCTGGATCCCGATTCATCTGCAGGAGTTGCTGCGACCGGGCAGCAATATCCTTCACGACCGGGAGAACGCGTGTTGCCGCATCTATGGGCGTCTTGCGCCGGGCATTCGGCTGAGTGAGGCGCAGGCAGAGATGAATTTGCTGGCGGACCAACTCAGGTCTCAGCACGCGCCACATTCTGATGCGAGCAAGCCAGTGACCATTCAGCTGCATCCTGGCTCGCCGTTCGAGGGCGATCTCGAAGCAGGGTTGCAATTCACCGTTGTTTTGATTATGTGCGCCGTGGGAATGGTTCTGCTGATAGCATGCGCCAATCTCGCCAGCCTGCAATTAGCTCGCGCAGCCGCGCGGCAGAGCGAAATGGGGATTCGCCTTTCCCTGGGAGCCAGTCGAGGAAGACTGATCAGGCAACTACTCACGGAAAGCGCCCTTTTGGGTCTTCTCGCGGGCATAGTATCGCTTTTTATGACATGGTGGGCCCTGCGTCTGCTGGTTGTGGAGATATCGGCTACCATGCCTGCTGATTGGGGGGTCTTTGCGTTGCATGTTGCGCCGGATATGCAGGTGTTTGGATACGTGTTTTCGGTCGCGCTTCTGGCTGGCCTGCTGTTCGGGCTCGCACCGGCGTTGGAGTCTTCAAAACCAAGTCTTTCTTCGGCACTCAAGGAAGAGGGTGCGCACTTCGCCTTTTCCACCGGGAAGTGGCGTGTTCGCGATGGATTGGTTGCCGTTCAAGTGGCCGTGTGCCTGGTGCTGATGATTGCTGGTGGATTGCTGATCCGAAGCTCGATTCGAGCGCTGGAGATGGAGACAGGTTATGAGACCAGACACGTCCTGTTCCTCGATCTTAATTTCCCCGACGGATTTGGCTACAGCCGCGAGAAGCAAGCGGTCGAGACCCGCGAGCTTTATGACCGCATTCGTGCGTTACCGGGAGTAAGAGAAGTTACTTTTGGAAGACCGCCTGCTGGCGGGGGCATGCGCACAGCAACGGTTACGATCAAAGGAAGCAAGTCTGTTGCGGACGGTTCGCAACCCAATCTTTACTATACCTATGTACAGCCGAATTACTTTCCGACGTTGAATATCCCGATCAGCCTGGGCACAGGATTTGCGGAGGCGCACGGAATTCCGGATACGGTGGCTATTCTAAGTGAGTCGGCTGCGAAAGAACTTTGGCCAGGAACCAATCCAATTGGCCGAGAGTTTGTATTAGATGGGTCGAAACGCTTCCACGCCAAAGACGAGCTGACTCCCGACGGCTCCTCTTATCAGGTAATTGGCATAGCGCGAGATACTCGCGCCGCTCTGATCGATGGGATGGATGTGCGCAAGGTCTACCTTCCGCTTCCTGACGACAGGCTCGACGACCGTCCCATGCTGGTGAGGACTGAAGGCGATCCCAAGCCCCTGGCTGACGCGATTGGAAACCTGGTGCGCTCGATGGGCTCGAATATGATCATCTATTCTGAAACTCTGGATGGCCTGCTAACGACGAGCCCCCAGTTTGTTACGTCGAGATGTGCGGCACTGTTTGCATCGATCGTCGGCGTGCTCGGCCTCATGTTGGCCTCGGTTGGCATCTACGGTACGGTCAGCTATGCGGTTGTTCGACGAACGCGCGAGGTGGGCGTGCGCATGGCGCTTGGCGCGCGGAAGCACGATGTGGTGAAGCTGATTCTAATCGAGAGCACCCGTCCGGTGCTGGTTGGGTTGGCAATTGGAATGGTTGGCGCGGCCGGAGCAGCTCACCTCATGAGGGCGCTTCTCTTTGGCGTAAACACACTCGACGCTGTGTCATTCACGGGAGTATCGGCGCTGTTTGTTGTGATCGCGATGCTTGCTGCTTACGTTCCAGCGCAGAGGGCTGCGCGCGTCGATCCCATGGTGGCACTCCGATACGAGTAACAGGCGTGGCTTCAATCCGGGACAAATGGTTCGCGGCGCTTCGCGTCCAGTCGTTAAATCAGTTTTACTTGCGGAATTCGCTGAAAACGGAATCGTGGTCTTTTCGGTTGGTGTGGCAGGCAGCACAGGCTGCTTGTCGTTCGGCCGTTAACTTACCATCAGCCGGGTTGCCACCTGGGAAACTCATAAACTCCCAGCCGCCGGTTGTGCGATAGAGATCGCTCTGCTTCATCATGACATCCACCCGGCGCGTTGGCCCTTCTATGGTGTTGCCCGCAATCTCCTTGACTTCCAGCAGGTCATAAACAATCACTGAGCCGTCGGGAAACTTGCCAGTGTCATAGCCTTCAAGGGCTTTTTCGTTTGCGTAAATGTGGTGAATTCCCCCTTGGGTAGCAAAGGCGGCGCTTTGGGGCCCGACCAGCACACTCTTGACGTGGGCCCACTTGCGGAATTCCTTCGGAAATGGAGCCGTATCGCCGGGTTGCGCCCGCAGACAAAAACCACCAATAGAAACTGCGGCTGCAAACAGCAAAACCATGGGTTTTTTCACCTGTCACCTCCATCCAGGAGACAGTCTGGGCCACACACCATGGACGCGAAAAGTGGATCTTGACCAGCTGGTGATATGCATTGACGAACTGGGCGGTCAGAGCGGTCAGAACGGATTGTTGACCAAAGCCCTCAGCCGGCTCGAATAGGTTCGCCCGGAGTGGAGGCGTACTCCGTCTCGCAGGGTGACTACGTACTCTCCGTGCGCGTCAGACTGCAGGTTTTTGATCCTGAGAAGGTTGACGATGATGGAACGGTGGATACGAAGGAAAATCTCCGGATCAAGAGATTTTTCAAGAGTGTTCATGGTCATATGGAGCAGGTGACTCACTCGGCCAACATGCAGTTCCACATAATTCTCCGCGGCTTCTATCCAATCCACGTCTTCAACATCCACGAACGCAGTCTTGCCTCCTGATCTCACCGCCAGGCGCTTCACATAACTCCGAGGTGATGCGATGGTTTCGAGCAGGCCGATGATTTGCCGGTTCGAATCCGCTTCTACGTTCGCACGAATGCGGCTTTTGGCGCGCACCAACGCCTTGACGAAGCGTTCTTCGATCACCGGTTTCAGCAGGTAGTCGAGCGCATTGATTTCAAACGCCTGAATGGCATACTGGTCGTGGGCTGTGACGAACACCACCTGTGGCATAAGTTGCGCGCTGATTTTCCGAACCACCTCGAATCCATCCATCTCCGGCATCTGCACATCCAGAAACACGAGATCGGGCCTGGACTCTCGAATCGCCGCGACTGCCTCGCGTCCGTCTCTGGCTTCTCGAATTGCTGAAACCTCGGGATCCCTCGAGAGCAGCACACGTAAGCCGTCCCGTGCCAGCGGTTCGTCATCCACGATCAGGGTTGTCAGAGGCATTCGGTTCTCGCAACTTCGGCATGGGACTGATGGAAGGGAATATTCACGGTTACGACTACGCCGCCACGATCGCAATTCTCGATTTTCAGTCTGGCGTCCTGACCGTAAAGCTGTTGCAGCCGTGCCCGGGTGTTCGCCAGACCGATGCCCTCGTCCTCAGACGAGTCGCTGGGCGAAAGCCCAGGTCCATCATCCTGCACTCGAAGTTCCACGGTGCCATTCATCTTCGACGCGCTGATCAGAATCCTGCCGGCGGAGGAACTTCGTCCGATGCCATGGCGGATGGCGTTTTCCACGATTGGCTGCAAGATGAGTTGCGGCACCGACGCTTGCTGCGTCGCCGGATCCAACGAGATCTCTACCCGCAACCGGTCGGGGAAGCGGACCTGTTCAATGGCCAGATAAAGTTGCAAATACTCCAGTTCGCGGCTTAGAGAAACTTCCTGAGCGTCAACGTCCTCCAACACACCGCGCAAAAGATCGCTCAGGTGGCCAAGCATCTGTTCCGCGTCCTTGCCCTTCTGCTGGCGCACCAGCACCGTGATGGCATTCAGAGTGTTAAACAGGAAATGCGGTTGGAGCTGCATCTTCAGCGCATCTAATCGAGCACTCATCAGTTGCGACTGTAACTCAGACGCCCGCAGCTCGAACTTCAGCAGTTCTCGTGAGCGTTCCTGGTACCCGCGATAGTAGAGGACGCCCCACTGCACTCCAAACACAATCCAGTAATTCAAAACGCCGCCGTGAAAGCCCCTGACCAGCAACTGCGCAAGAGCGTCTCATGCGGGAAAAAGGTGCAAGCGTGAATACAGCACGCTTTCCAGACTCAGCTCGAAAGTTGAGAACCCTGCGCTCAGTAAAAGATGGAGAACGATCCGCTGGAACCAGTTGCGACGCTCGACGGGAAACCGCCGGCCGAGCCATAGCATGGCCGGGGTAAGAATAGCCCAAATGTAAACTCCGGAGAGCCACGCCAGTAAGTAACGCCACCAGGGAGTTGGGTCATGCGAGACAAGCCTTACCGTGAGACCCTGGCTGAAATAAAAGAGGCCCAACACTGTCCACAGCAGAAAATACAGAGGATAGTTTCGCAGATCGCGTTTGAACCCACTCTCCATCGCGTTGTAGCTTATCTTAAATCTGGCCGGTTGCACCCTCCTGGATTGGTGTATAGTCGCCGTGTCGCAATCTCTTCGAGGAAGGCGTTCTTCGGCCTACTAAGAACGCATGACAACCGCAATTGTCGTGCGTAGCGCCCTTTACGAACGCGGATTACTCCGAACGCAGCGCTTCCACAGGGTTCACCGTGGCGGCGCGCGCCGCAGGTACTGCCGAGGCGATTACTGCCGCAGCCAGAATGACGAAGGCGGACGCGATCAAAGTCAGGATGCCCGGTGATTGCACCTCTGCGAGATACTTACCGACCACCCGTGCGCAGACAAACCCCAGGCCCGCACCCACGGCTACTCCGATGCCGGCCATTACCATGCCCTCGCGAAGAACATTGGTGAGAATGCTGCGCGGCTGCTCGCCTAGCGCCAGGCGGATGCCAAACTCGCGGGAGCGCCCACTTACAGAAAACGCAAGCACGCCCGCTACACCCACCACGGAAATCAAGAGCGCCACGCCAGCGAAGCCGCCGAACACAATCACATTCAGGCGGTCGGGGGTCAGAACTTCCGCCCGAATGTCTTCGAGCGTGCTGGCTCGCTCCACGGGTTGATCCGCGGCCATGTCGTGGATGGTGCGGGTGATGGTGGGAACGAGTGCGTATGGATCACTCTTGGCGCGGACGAACAGACGGCCCTGCCATCCTTCCTGGTCGGATGGCTGATATACGGTCATGGCCGGCGATGGGATGATGTTTTCATCATCGACATCCTGCACCACGCCGATGATTCGCCGCGGCTCGGTGCTGATGCCGATAAACTTCATCACGCCGTCGGTCCATCGCAAATTGCGGTTCAGCGCTTCCTGCCCGGGAAAAAGCTTCTGGGCAACGCTCTGGCTGATGATCACCACGCGTTCCGAGCCGTCCCGATCGGTGTCTCTAAAGTCGCGGCCTTGCAGAAGCGGCACTCCCAGGGTTTCGAAAAATCCGGGAGATATGGACCGGAACCGTGCGCGCAAATCGTCGCGGCCGTTCTCGCGGGTCGCGCCGTCCATGGCGAAGGTGAAACTGATGTTCAGTGCCCTGGCGTCGCGCCATGGAACGCCGAACCCCGAAGCTACATGTTCGACTCCCGGCAGCGTACTGATGCGTCGCTGCACGTCGTGATAAAAATCACGCACCTGCCCGGGCGTTCGCCCATACGGCATCACCGGCAGGTTCACAGCCAGAACCCGGGCGGTGTCGAAAGGTGGTTGCGTCCTTTCCAGCACCAACAAAGTCTTTATCAGCGCGCCGGCTCCGGCAAGCAACAGGAATGAGGCGGTGATTTGGGTAACGGCAAAGAGGCTGAGCCGCCGGCTACCTCCTCCAGTGACGCGCACTCCGCTGGTGGTGAGCGCGAAGCCTCGCGACTCCGCAGAGGGCAGGCGGGGAACAAACGCCAGGAACACGGCGGCGATCAACGCCAGCGCAGTGCCGATCCACACCAGGCTGAAATCGAGCGTCAGGCCGTCGGCGCGCGCGGAGAAGCGCGACGCATAACGGGCCAGCACGGCGACCATCGGGGCAGCGATGATGAGCCCGGCTAACGCTCCGCTTGCCGACAGCACAATGCTTTCCGCCAACAGCGAGCGGCGAAGCGCCGCGGTGGTTGCGCCCAGAGCCGAACGCACGGCTAGCTCCGATTCGCGACGCGCCGTTCGCGCCAGCACAAGATTGGCAACATTCGAGCAGGCAATCACGAACAGCAGGGCGGAGGCCGCGAACAGCACCCACAAGATGGTGTTGGCACGCGAATTAAGCTGGTCGTGCATCCGCGTCACATCGATTCTGAAGTGGTCCTCGGGCTTGTATACCTCCGGATGGGCGGACACCATTGCCGCGTAGGTGGTGCGAAGTTCCCCTCGTGCGGCGTCGAGACTCGCGCCGGGAGCGAGCCTTGCGAACACTTCAGTCATGCGATGTTCACGGCCGGTCACCATGGTGGCGGATAGATGATGGGGGCTGGTGACGACGTTGGCGATTAGCTCTGTTTCCACGGGATAGGGCACCGATGGTTCCAGAACCCCCACGATGACTGCGGAACGTCCCCCTTCGAAGCTCCCGAGCCGCACCGTCTTTCCAATCACATTGGGGTCAGAGTGCAGCGAGGTGGTCCAAAATCGATAGGTCAGTACGGCTGCGCCGGGTGCATTTGGGCCATCGTCGGCGGGAGTCAGCAAGCGTCCCCGCACGGAACTCAGCCCCATCACGTCGAAGTAGTTGCCATCCACAACGCCGGCATGGATCTCGCGGGCGTGTCCCGAGCCCGACCATAGTAAAGTCGATCTCGGAAAAGGTGCCGAGTTCCTTGATGGTTTTGAGGCCGTGGCCGATGTCCTGAATTTCGGGAACTGAGAATGCTGCGTTCTCGACCCCAATGCCCGGAGCGGTCTGGCGTACGTAAAGCAGCCGATTTTCGTCGCGGTTGACGAGCGGGCGCAGGAGCACGGAGCGGACAACGCTGAAGATGGCCGCATTTGCGCCGATGCCCAGGGCCAGAGTAAGAGCCACGGTGATCCAAAGAGCGGGAACTCGCGCTAAGGAACGCAGCGCAATTTTCAAATCACGAAGGAATGACATGCTGGGTCCTTCATTGAGGGAGGATTGTTCACCGGTTGGGCATGCCTGGCGGCCGCGCAACTCTGCGGCCTATCATCTCCCGGTTCACCCCGATAGTTTACGTTGATATCAACATAGTGGACTCAAGTCAAGGGTGGGGGGATTCTTACTTTTTCAACCACGCTGCGGGTTCGCGACGGTAGCTTTGGCGCGAGTCGACCGGACCTTTCAAATACGGGTCGCACTGATGATGTAGTAGGCAATTGGACCCAGAGGAAAACCGACGAATGGCAAAAGAATCGGGGCCAGTACATTATTCCAGCGAGCAAGGGTCATTCTGCGCTCACCGAACAAGACGGTGGTGAGCAGGAATTTGAGAGTAACCCAGGGAACGTGGAAGACGGAGGGCGTCACGCGTGCCTGCATCCGCTCGACCACAATCTCCCGGAAGCCGATGCGCTCGAGCGCGCAGGTGAATTGGTCCACTTCAGCCAGGGTGTCGATGACCCAGCAGTCACAGACCTTGCGGTAAATGGCTTTTTGCGGGCCTCGCAATTTGCCTCGCCCGCGGAAGCCGTCGGCCACAACGATACGGCCGCCGGGTCGCAGGAGCCGATGCGCCTCCACAAGGAACTCGCGTTTATCCGCGCCGTGGGCGTAGCAGCTGCTTTCGAGCGCGTACACGGCGTCGAAGGACGCGGAGGGCTGGGCGGTCTGTTCGTAGTCGCCGAGAGCCAGAGTGATGCGCCTGCCTTCGGGGCAGGCTTGGTTTAGCTGTCGGCCTTGCTCCAACTGCCACGGGACGAGGGTGATCCCATGCAAATCGGCCTGGGGAAGACTGCGGGCGAAGCTGCGCAGGGTGGCGCCAAGACCGCAACCCATGTCGAGAACGCGCACGGGTTCGCGTGCCGGAGATTGATCCGTGGGATGCAAACGACGCAGTATTTCCTGGTTCATCTGCTCCAGCATGGCCTCCCGGTTGAAGGGGTTCATGCCCCAACGGAAGAAGCCGAAGTGCATGTTGAATCCAGGGCTCCAGGATGCATAGTCCGGTCCAGCCTCCTCGTAGTAGCGTTGAAAGCTGACAGAATGAGTTTGGGTTGCGGGCAGTAGAGGCGTCTGAAGGGCAGGCATCAGTCCAACCTCCGTCTCCGGGCTTTTGGCAATATTCGAGTGATGCCGCTGCCGATGTTGATCAGCGAGCGCATGCTGGCGGGCGGTAACTTCTTGATCTGGGCATACCACCCGTAGAGCTCCTCCAGAAAGGCCTGCATGGCAGTGATGCGGGCAGTGACCGTAGGCTGGGAGGGGCGCTCAGCCTGGGCTTCGATGGCGCATCGCCGCAACATGGTGAGTGTAGGAATGATCTCGCGTTCGACCCGCTGCTCGACGACTGTAAGGAAGAGCGTCCAGACGTCGGCGGAGGTCTCAAAGAAATCTCGACGGTCGCCGATGCGGCTGTCGACCTGCACCAGGTTCCAGTTCTGCAATTCCTTGAGGCTGGTGCTGACATTGGAACGGGCAACGGAAAGAGTATCGGCGATATCCTCCGCGGTGAGGGATTCCGGAGAGAGGTAGAGCAACGCGTGCACCTGAGCGACGGTGCGATTGACCCCCCAGCGGGTGCCCATTTCGCCCCAGTGCAAGATGAATTGCTTCATAGAGTCGGTGAGCTGCATGTGTTTATTATATCAGTAATTTCTGTACAAACAGAAATTACTGAACATGCAACTTGCCGCACTCCGGCCGTTCAGCAGCGCAACTTATCAGTAAGTGGCTCTGGACGACCCTAATTCAAGAGGGGCGGAGCCCATGTCTGCAATCTAAAACGTTCATCGGATGCGGTTTGTCTAAGGTGTACAGTACAGATATCCCCCTATGTAAAGCGCAGCTTTGAGAAGTGGCATAAAAAGCTGCGAGGCTCTGGTACGCAACAAGCACTGGTTGGCAGTCAGCCTGCTAGTAAGTGCGTGCAGCCTACTACGATCGCGGACGGTCGATCACAATAATGACCGTTACGAGAAGGGACGGCGCTCGAATGACTATCACTCCCAGGGACATACTGGAAATTCAATTCGCAATTGATCGCTATGAGAAGGCATTCCCGAAAAAGCCTTCTCCTACTCCGGAGGAGGCGCTGGCATGGCAGGCGAGGAAGCGCCTGCGTGCCGACAAGAGGAGTTCGGCGGGAATTGGCCGAGTGCGCAGTCTGGTCTTCGGTTTACGGGCACGGGGCGAATAGGTTCGGAGTCTCTGGGAGTTGTTGAGGGCGGGCCTGTAAAGCGAGACCGTTCCTGAAGGAAATGTAGGTGCGCATCGAAAAATTGAGGTTAGCCCGGGGCCTTCGTGTTTATAGATGCGAGGCCGGACGGCAAAACATGTTCGACCCAGCCAGGTAAAGCGGGGAACCGTCTCCGGATTCCGAATGACGCCGCCAGGCCAGTTCAGGCCCATGCTGGTGTCCTTTAACGCTCCTAGCCTCTTGTGAATAGCGGGCGATGGTTCCATGTGGCCAAACGCAGTCATTCCTTTATCAACAGAAATTATTGCGTTGTGGCGAAAATTAACGAAAATTAACATACACTTGTAGTTTCGCGAATCTTGCGCCGCCGAATCTGTCAGCACTGGTGAAGGAACGGGGTTTGAGCGGGCGTCCTGGCCTAACGATACAACGTTTGTATTATTCCCTCTCTGCAGTTCGGCGTTAGACTGGTGCGGGGAGGGCTTTATGGCAACCGCAAAGAATCAGGCGCTCGAGGCAACTCAACCACAAGTCCCGTTAACTACCCATCAACAAGAAAAAGAGGCCGCATGGCCAGATGCAGCAAAAAGGAACCAGCGGGAATATCACGAGTGGAATCGGCGCTGCGCTCTCGAGTTGAAAAAGCATGACGGACTCTCTACCGGGGCGAGGTTTTTTGGCGCAGCGTTTTCCCTTCTGTTTGCTGGAAAGGAACGTGCGGACCTGGACCGTGTGATCGATGGAACGATCGACGCAGAAACCAGTGAAGAAACTCTGAATTCCTTTCTTCATGACAGGATAAGAGCCTGTGGGCATCGAGGCGATGCCAGAGCAAAGCAGTATGTCGCGGACTATTTTGCGGGCAAAGAGACAAGGAACCGGGAGAAGCGATTCCACGATGCGGTTGTGTTTCTGCTCGAAGAAGGCTTTACCCGCGAAGAGTTGCACAAATTGGCGGCGCAGGCGGAGGAAGCTTAGAAGCCTGTCGAGAGGCGCCGATCCCGATGATGGCAGCCACGCAGCTGTGCTCAGCCGCGTGCGGTAGCTAGTGGATGGCAGCGGACAAGTGGTTATTTTTTGGCTCCGCGATCAAATCGTTTACAGACAGATAGGCCTGGGTGATGCCGCGCGAACTGTGCGCAGAACTTTGCGTCACAATATGGCTCCACTCATGGATCAGGACATGGGCGATCGCTTGCGCCATCACGTCCTCGCGGGCTTGCTTGTCCAAACTGGCGGCGGTAGGACGGAGCACCTGGGCGAGACGGGTGCAATCGATGGAAACGAAGGGCTGGATTTTTCCGGAGACCAGCGGCACCCAACCAAGCGGGCCCCTCGATGATGGATGGTCCGTTTGGGGGAGCACGTCGCAACGGCCCAGTAACTTCACTGAAATAACCTTGGAGAAGAGGATTCCTCGCAGATCGTCGGTCCCACGGACTAAGGCCGCCTTCCTGTCTAAAACCAGGCCATTCGGCAATTCACCGGCCCCATTGGCCAGATCAGTGCGCAGTATCTGGAATAGTAGCGGCCACAGATCCTCGCTCACTTTCGATTGCGCATAGAAGACGAGCGTCGTTTGGGATTCCTGTGCATGCGAAGGACGAGCAGGAGCGAAGCCCAGCAGCAGGGTAAAGAGGATGCCGAGCGTCGCTCCACTGATTTGCCGATGCTGAAACTGAAGTAAGCTCATAGGCTTGAGTTTCCGCCTGAGATATACATCCGTCCAATAGATTGTTATCATCGAACCGATCTCAAAAGGAGATTGCAGAATGGAAGTGCGGCAGCTGCAAACGTTTTGTGTTCTGGCGGAAGAGTTGAACTTCACGCGCACGGCGGAACGGGTCTATACCGTCCAATCCAATGTGACCTCGCAGATCAAATCGCTCGAAGCGGAACTGGGTTCTCCACTCTTTGACCGCTTGGCGAAGCGGGTGGTTCTTACGGAGGCCGGTCACCGTTTCCGCCCCTATGCAGAAAAGGCGTTGGCGACGATGGATGAGGGCTATCGCGCAGTGAAGTTTGGCGCCGAACCGGCTGGCCCATTGCACATCGGCGCGCCCGAGAGCGTGCTCACCTATCGTTTGCCGGAGGTGTTGAAACTCTTCCGGAAGCGTTACCCCAGAGTGGAACTTATCTTTCGCCCTGATTCGGACAACAAACTGGCTGACGAACTGGAAAGTGGCAAACTGGACCTGGCCATCAGCATGAAAGACCTGGTTTCAGGGGACCAACTGAGTTCCATTAAATTGCGTAGCGAAGACATCTATCTGTTTGCTACGCCGGATCATCCGCTGGCCAACGCAAAGAAGGTGTATCCGAAAGATCTTTCGGATCAGACTCTGCTCTTGACCGAGGCTGGCTGCGGATACCGTAAAAAGCTCGATATGCAGCTGGAATCAGCAAAGGTAAGGCCCCAGCACGTCACGGAGTTCTCCAGCGTAGAAGCGATCAAACAGTGTGTGCTTGCGGGGATGGGCATCGGCCTCCTGCCGGAGATCGTGATCGCTTGCGAACTCAAGAAGAAGCAGTTCACGGTTATGAATTGGCATGGCGCAAAGATGAGCATCGCAACCCACATGGTTTGGCACAAAGACAAATGGATTTCCCCTGGCATGCAGGCATTTCAGGAAATCCTGAAAGCAAAGTTGCAGGAGACATCGTCGCCGACGCTGTTGCAACCCCGTGCTATTTAGAACTGCGATGCTCAATCACGCTCAACCTGACCCTGGCCGATAGAACACGCCCCTATAGCTTAGAGTAGACGCATCGGCGTCAGCCCGTTCGCCTCCTCTGGTCTACTCGCTCGTCGCTCTGGTTATCGATCAAGGGCGCTGCGTGGGTGAGGGCTGCCCCAGCACGGAGGGCGGCCGCTACGATCGCTGTCTCCGCCAATTCCTCCCGGGTCGCACCTGCAGCTTCCGCCGCACAGCGGTGCAATTCCAGACAGTAGGGACATTGGGTTGTTAACGCGACGGCCAGCCCGATGAGTTCCTTGTATTTTTTGGGGACTGCGCCGTCGGCCAAGGCTGCTTTGTCGAATGCCCAGAATGTGCTCATCGCTTTTGTCGCCCCGTTACCAAGGAAGCTCAGGTTTTTCAACCTTTCCATGTCGTACATGTGCCGCTCCTTTATCAATGTTTTTTTATGATTCTTTGGATGGTAGTTCGACCTTCCAGCCAAGTTTTTTGACCCGGCCGCGATCACTTTGGCCGTCTCTGCTTATCAAGATCGAAATCCGCCAACGAAAAGCGACATGTAATCTGTGGAAAATCGAAGTCATTTCCTTGCTTGACGGAGTACCTGTCAAAGCGCTTTGCATATTGCGCAGGTGAGGTTGCCCTAAACCTCACAAATCTGGCTATTAATGACAATTATGTGACAACTGATGAATGACTAAGCGGTATGATTGGAACTTGTTTGCTGGCACCCTCGATGAGGGGTGATAAGCCGCAACCAGGGATGGCGCATTTCTGCAGCCACGATACCAGCCAACCCTCTTGAGCGGCCCAGATATTTCGTTTCTCAGGAGGACACCTTGGAGTCGACGACCTACCCGCTCACCAGCGCGGCTGAAAGCGCTGAGTATTTACCGACCGACGCTCTGTTCAGCACCTTGTACTCTGAACTGCATTTGTTGGCAAAACGGCAACTGGCGCGAAGGCGGATCCCTGACAGCTTAAGCGTTACGACACTTTTGCATGAGACCTATCTCGACATGGCGGCCGGCGATGGCCCCTCGTTCCCTGATCGTGCGCGCTTCATGGGATACGCCGCGCGGGTGATGCGGGGACTTATTATCGATCATGCCAGGAGACACAGCGCGCTCAAATATGGTGGCGAATTCGAGATAACTTCGCTGCAACCCGAACTGATCGGAAAGCCCGTCGACGCGAAGGAGCTATTGCTGATCAATGATGTACTGGAGCAAATGGCAAAGAGTGAGCCGGCCCTTGCCCAATTGGTCGACCTGAAATTCTTCTGCGGCTTTTCTTTTGCCGAGATTGCTGCCATGCAGATGCTCTCGGAACGCACCGTGCAAAGAAGATGGGAAAAGGCGCGCATCTACATTCGCCATAGCATGGGATCGGAGTTGCCGGGAGAATCCAATGCGTAGGCTGGAGCCAGATCAGTGGCAGGCACTGAGCCCATACCTGGATGAAGTGCTCGGCATGAGCGAAGACGAACGCGCAAGTTGGCTCTCTACTTTGCGTATCGGGGATCCAACGCTGGTGAATCAATTGGAGACTCTTCTCTACGAGCATCGCGCCCTAGTTGATGAGGGCTTTCTGGAGAAGCATTCGGTCCATTTTCCGAGTGCGGCCACGTTGGCCGGGCAATCGCTGGGCGTCTACCGGTTGGTATCGCAGATTGGCCAAGGGGGAATGAGCAGCGTTTGGCTTGCGGTACGGAGTGACGGACGATTTGAGCGCCGGGTTGCGGTGAAGTTTCTCAACCTCGCACTGATGGGGAATGACGGCGAAGGGCGCTTCAAACGGGAGGGGAAGATACTCGGCCTCCTGGTTCATCCGCACATAGCGCAATTGCTCGATGCGGGGGTATCGCCGGCTGGGCAGCCTTACCTGGTCCTCGACTACGTGGAGGGCGAACACATCGATCTCTATTGCGATCACCATCGACTGGATATCCGCGGGCGCATTGTGCTGTTTCTCGACGTGGTTGAGGCGCTCGCGAAGGCGCACGCCAATCTTATTGTTCATCGCGACCTGAAGCCCTCGAATGTACTGGTCCGAAACGACGGTCAGGTTAAGCTGCTCGATTTCGGCATTGCCAAGTTGTTGGAGAGCGAAGAACACGCAGGAGAACAGACGCAGATTACCGTGGAAGGCCAGCGGGCGATGACGCCCCAGTATGCGGCCCCCGAGCAACTGAAGGCGGAGGCAATTACCACGGCGACGGATGTTTATGCTCTGGGAGTTTTGCTCTACGTGCTGTTGACCGGACAGCATCCCAACGGGCCGGGACCTCACACGCCCACTGACCTGATGAGGGCGATCGTCGATACAGAACCTGGGCGCCCGTCGGACGCGTTGAGCCCATCACGGGCCAGTTGGGGACTCGCCCGCGAAAATGCCGCTCGACGTTCCACCACGCCGGAGAGGCTTCGCCGCTCATTGCGCGGAGATCTCGACACGATTATCGCGAAGACGTTGAAGAAGGACCCAGCGGAACGATACTCCTCAGTCACGGCCCTGGCGGATGATCTGCGCAGATATCTGAGTAATGAGCCAATCCGCGCCCGCCCCGACACTTTAAGTTATCGAGTGGTCAAGTTTGTTCGCCGAAACCGGACTGCGGTGGCGCTTGCGACGCTTGCATTCATAGCCACGACTGCCGGTGCGGCGGCTACATGGATGCAAGGGCGGACAACGCGTACGCAGCGTGATTTAGCGGTACGCCAGTTTGCTCGCGCTGAGCGGATCAGCGATCTTAACGAACTTCTGCTTACCGATGTAGCTCCGATGGGCAAGCCGGTCACCGTAAATCAGCTTCTTGAACTGGAGGAGCACATCGTTGAACGGGAGCACTATGACAACGCAGCCAATCATGTGGAACTATTGCTATCGATTGGCGACCAATACTCCGGTGAAGAGGAAAATGAGAAAGCCTGGCGTGTGCTCGAGCAGGCTTATCAGCTGTCGCGCGGGTTGAAAGAGCGATCTATTCGCGCCAAGGCTTCCTGCGTTTTGTCGGGAGCCCTGGTGCCCCTGGGGGAGTTAGCGCAAGCGGAGTCACTTTTCCAACAGGGCTTGCACGAGCTCAACGACGAGCCGGAGTTGGCCCCAGCTCGCGCCTTCTGTTTTCTGCGCGGGAGCGAAGTCGCTTATCGCAGTGGTGATTCCACAAAAGCCATTGCGCGGGCCCGGGCGGCCGAGCATGCTCTCAAAGAGTCGCCGGCTGTCTCGGATCTTCAAGAACCTAACGTCCTGGTGAACCTGGGTGGCGTCTACGGGGATGCTGGCCAATTTTCTGAATCGAACGCCGCATTTGAGAGGGCAAGCGCTCTCATGAGGAGTCTGGGATACGATGAGACCCAGAAAGCGGTCAAACTCTTCAATGACTGGGCACTTACCTTGACCTATGCCGGGCTGCCATTGGAAGCGGAAAAGACCTATCGCCGGGCCATCGATATCAGCCGTGCGAACCAGACGGAAGATGCTGTCTCACCGGTTCTGCTGTACAACTATGCCGGCGTTTTACGCGAGCTGGGGCGCTTCACCGAGGCGGCCGACTATGCGGAACGCGCGTCTAGCAAGGCGCAACGGGCCGGCGATCAGATTCTCATTGGCCAGGCGGATCTGCAGCGGGCGCGGGTGTACCGCGATCGGCACGATTTCGCTCGCGCGAATCTGTTATTAGCCAGCCTGGAGCCGAGGCTCCGGCGCCTGCTGCCGCCGAAGCATTATGCGTTCGCATCCCTCGCTTCTGATAAGGCACTCCTCGCGCAGGCGGAGGGAGATCCCTCCACGGCCTCGCGTTTCGCGAACCAGGCGGTCGAGATCGATGAAGCGTCGATTCGGCGCGGTGGGCCATGTGCAGCCTATCTACCGATTCTGCTGGCGCGCCGCTCGGCGGTCGAGCTCGATCTGGGGGAGCGAGACAAAGCCGCGGCGGACGCGGCCAGGGCCGTGGGCCTGCTGCAATCCTCCACGCAGGTGGGAGCGCACTCGAGCAACATGGGGCGTGTCTACCTGGCGCATGGGCGCGCCCTGCAAGCCCTGCGCAGGTCTGAGGAGGCCCAAACCGCATTTCGTGCAGCGGCCGAACATCTGCAAGCTACCCTTGGCTCGAATCACCCGGATACGCAAATCGCCCTGCGGCTTGCGTATCCCGAATCTGAGCGGCCGTGATAGAGCAGCAGCCTGGCGGAATTTTGCAGGCATAGGTTTGGCGGGTTTCTGAGCTCATTTCCGATTTAGAGAGGGAAGTCTCAACGAAGATACTTCGTTCCGAAGGAGATGATGTGATGAAACTTTTCTTATTCACGGTAACCGCGCTTCTGACCTTGGCAAACCTTTCCACCGCTGCCCGGGCATTCGCGTCGAATCCAGTTGTGTTGGCCAAAGTACCCTTTAACTTCACGGTCGGCCACGATCAGTTTCCGCCCGGCACTTACAAGATAAGCCGCGACCCCTGGGGGTTTGTCACGGTTCGAAACATGGATCGGCAACTCAACGTATTGGTTGCTACGACCATGGAGCCCATTTCCATGGTGGGCAACAAACTTATTTTTCATAGGTATGGGGATCAATATTTCCTGAGCAAGATCTCGTCGACGGCTTTCAGTGCTCATGTTCCAGTATCGAAAATGGAGACGAGAGTTCGGTATCAGGAAGCGCAGCCGGCTGGCGAATACCATGGTTCCGTGGCAGCCCGGTAACCATACTCAGGTATTTCTTACACGACTCGGCCGCAAGCCGGGTCGTAGAGTTTCTACATCTCTCATGGTCAGAACCAAAATCTGCGGAATGGGCCGGGTCTGGGGGAATGACCGCGCTGGTGCTTTGTATCAGGGCACGACTTTAGAGGCTGCGGAAAAACTTCGACTTTTGGCTGTTTTTGGGGCCTTTGTGGTTCATTTTCAGTTTCTGCCGAGGATATTGGGTGCGTTTCTATTGAGTTTTGCGACTCTCTGCTGCGGCTTTGCCGGGATCCAGACACACGTCTGGCTCAGATGGCCGTGGTGTGAAGCGGGACGAGCCGGCTGATCCGCGTCAGATTGTAAGCGACCATGGTGAGCCGGTAGAACCAGTCCACACGCGTCAGGCCACGCAGCTTGACCTGCCCTAGTTGCCGATCGGATTTACTCCATCCAAAGGCTCGTTCGATCAGCTTGCGTTTCTTGTGACTGATGGCACGCCGTTTGTCGTTTCGTTCTCTCTTTGTCAGGCAGTTCATGTCCAGATTGCCCTTGATGTATTCGTGGATATGCGGAGCCACCTTGCGCTCGCGCAGCCCCTGGAGGAACTGCTTTTCCTGATACAACGCATCGCCGCCGAGCGTGACCTTCTTGTCCAGCCGTTTCCACTTTGATCCGATCACCCGATCCAGCATCTTCAGCGCTACTTCGCGTTCGGCAGCATTGGAGGACCGGCTGGCCTCCGCCGCCACGATCAACCCATTACGGTTCTCCATCAACGCGTGACCCTGATAGCTCGGCACCGCCTTGTCCGCCAACGCCTTCTTATACAGCCGGGCATCCGTATCGGTGCTGGATTCCACCTTGTCGCGCAGCAACAACTCCCCTTTCTTCCCCGAACCGGAGCCAGGAGGCGGCGGGTTCTTCTTGCCCTTGAAGCTCTGTGCCGAAGCCCAGGCCTGGATCAGCGTCGCGTCTACCGTGAAGTGCTCCTCGCTCAGCAGATCTTGACCACGCGCCTCTTCCACTATTGCCACCAGTAGCTGCTGACTGGCCTGGCCGGCAATCAAACCTCGGTTCTTGGTGAACACCGTCACGTCCCACACCGCATCGTCCATCTCAAGACCCACAAACCACCGGAACAACAGGTTGTAATCCAGCTGCTCCATCAACTGACGCTCCGATCGGATCGAGTACAAAACCATCAAAAGCTGCGCCCGTAATAGACGCTCCGGAGCAATCGATGGACGGCCGTTAGACGCATACATCCCATCCAGCGCTGAATCCATCCGCTCAAGCGCACGGTCCACCAACGCTCGAATCTTTCGAGCAGGATGATTCACACGGATCCGGCGCTCCATCGTCACGTAACTGTACATAAAACCCTGATTCTGATCGGCTCCTCGCATACTTCCTTCTTAGTACAAACGCTCTCCAACCGAAAAGTCCCTTGTTAGTGACTTTTTCCGCAGCCTCTTTAATCGGGCCGTAAAAGACGGAAAGAAAATTGGGATTTCGCCCCTGCGGCCATCTTCCTCTAGAATGGGCGCGATCCAGAATGAAGTGCGTACACGGGATGGGCAGAGCTTTTTGGAGCATCGCCACTCTATCGTTCGGAAACTTATCAAGGCAGAACTCGCGGGATAGCGCCGAGTAGTACTCCTACTGCTTCACTTGCCTGGCCAGGAGAAAAGCGCAGGGGCTAAAAGCCCTCAAGTGTGCAGGCCATTTTCGGCACGGCTGGAAAAGTCGGATTTGGGCAGGAACGCATACCCCAGGGGCTAAAGCCCACGATGATTTCATTGCGTTTGCGCCGGGGATAAATCCCCGGCCTACCAAAAAACCGAGTTTTTCCGCAGCCTGTGAAGCCGTGCCCTTCGTCCGGAGTTTGTCTCTGCCTTTGAAGCCTGTTTCAGCCGTCCCTCCGGGACTTGAATCTGTTTCAAATCCTACCCAGGACTAACGTCCTGGGCTAAGCTCAGGCGTCCCTGCGGGACTGGGTTGAACATGGCGTTTTCACGCAGACTCTAAAGCCCAGACCTTTTATTGAGCCTTAGCGGCCCGACTTAAAGTCGCGCCCTGATACAAAGCACCAGCGCGGTCGCGCCCGAGGATTCGCATGTCCCACCAAAAATTTGGCTAGTCCACGCTCTAAAAATGTAGAGACTCCACGACCGGCCGCAAGGGGGAGTCGTTTGTTTTCGCGCGCTTGGATACACCGGATGCGGGTAATTCGTGGAACGGGCTATGAATTCGAGGCTGCCTGCCGCTGTGCAAAGCGCCTCGCCCACGGGTACTACCTCCCGACCATGGGTCCACCCACGATTGACGATCCGGTCCCGCTGCACCCCGTGGCGCCATAGCGGAGAAACTTCTGGATACGTTTTCCAGTGTCGACTTCGCCGGTGTAGATGTTGCCCTGGCTGTCCAGGCTCACCTGGTGTATCCAGTGAAATTCTCCCGCCATCCGGCCGCTACGTCCGAGCCGGCCCAGTTCCTGCAGGTTGCTTCTGTTCAGGACATAGATTGTCATGTTGGCGTTATCTCCAATATAGAGACAACTCTGGGCCTTATCTTTGGAGAAGCTCATGGAAACGGCAGTTCCGATTATGTTGGTGTGGTCGCTGACAAACTGCTCGGCGACGAAGCCACATTTGCCGGCGGCGCCGCCGAGATTGCTGCAGGGCTTGCCAAGAGCGGGATCGTGGATGTCAAACACCTGGATGCGATCGTTTCCACGGTCGCAGACGTACATCTTTCCGTCATCGGCTATCTTGACGCAATGCACGGGGTTGCGGAAGAACGCGGGTTTCTTGTTGCCTTTGGTATAGCCCTCGATCCATGCACCGGCGGCCTGGGCCGCTGCGTCGTCGATGGGATTGTTTCCATAGGCCCCGAAATGGCCGATGTATTTGCCGGTGTCGGCGTCAACGATCAAGACGCGGCGATTTCCGTAGCCGTCGGCAACATACAGGCGGTTCGTTGCCGGGTCAACTACCATATCCGCTGCCTGGTAGAGCAGCGGTGTGCCGTTAATCCCGCCATCCGTATTGTTGCTATCGGGTCCCTTTGGCGTTCCACCGATTCTCATCTTGAAATTGCCGTCCATGTCGAACTTCAGCACGAAGCCATCGCCACCGTCTTTATTCGTCGCCCAAGGTGAGCCTCCATGGTCCGCCGCCGCGGAATTTCCCGACAACCACACATTGTCGTTATGGTCGACATAAATACCATGCTCACTACTGGGCCAAATGCAGCCTGCTTCGGTCTTACACTTACCGCCGACAAAACCGGGATCGGCCGGACCACCCCAGGCGCGTAAAAGCTTCCCGTCGGAATCGAACTCCAGAACGGAGGGAGCTGCTTTGCAACAATCTGCGATGGTGCCATACAGTCGGACCTGGCCAAGGCCGTTGATGGGTTGACCCTTCTGATCGACGGCGCCCGGGACGGGCCCTTCCAGTCCGGCCTCTTCATTCGTCATGGTGCGGGGCCGATTGTAGACCCAGATGTGGTCGTGCTGATCGACAAAGAGCCCGCCAACCTGCCCAAGACGCCAATTGTTTGGTAGAGGCTGCGGCCACGCGGGATCGACGACGAACCCTGGCGTCTTGCCGGTGCTTGATGCGTTGTACACGCCGGCCTGCTTGAAGAGCCGGTCCAGTGAGCCGTTCTTCTTCAGGAGATCGCTATTGGTGTCCGCGGCCATGACCAGGCTCGACAGGGTGAACATCAGCATCGGCAGCGCGACCATGGATTTGCTGTTG
Source organism: uncultured Acidobacteriaceae bacterium (assembly GCA_963838445.1). GTDB lineage: Bacteria > Acidobacteriota > Terriglobia > Terriglobales > Acidobacteriaceae > PALSA-350. Next base: position 62,018 of record CAWIRT010000044.1, on the reverse strand, counting down.
ATCATTTCTCGTCTTCCTCTCAACTCGCAGCCCCGCAAGGGGGCCGGAGACGGATTCGTTTCAGGAAAGGATTCTCTCCCTATAATGAACGAAGGCATGGAGATGATTATCCTGAGTGCGCCTCCATTGTCTACCGTTCTCCAGGCGGAGACCAACGCAGATTTCTCCACCAAGCCAATGGTTCACCCCACTTCAGCAAATCGCGGCAATGACCGAACATAAGAAGCGGAAAGGACGTCCAGTACTTGTCGTGAACGTAAGAGCCGAGGTTCTATTTGAGGAAGAACGATGAGCGAAGCGAAAGGCAACCAGCGGAAGAAACAAATTAAGGGCCGGAGCCACCCGCAAATCAAACCGGGAGCCGAGTTCGAGATGGGAGCCCTGCGTCGCGGCGCAATTAGCGTCTTCATCCTGTTTCACCTGATCGTGATTACCTGTGTGGCCGTGCCCTTGCGCTTCTCAGCATTGATGAGTATCAGAGAGCTTGTCATGCCTTACATGAGATGGAGTGGGCTTTTTCAAACATGGGACATGTTCGCTCCCGATCCTGAGTCAGTCAATTCCTATGTCAAAGGCGTGGTGATCACCCGAGATCGCCACATGCAGGTCTGGTCATTTCCCAGGATGGAGGAACTTGGTTTTGCAGAGCGGTTGCGGAAAGAAAGATACCGGAAATTTTCAGAGGTATTGCCCCAGCCGCAATATGCTCCGCTATGGCCAGATGTTGCCAGGCACCTTGGGAGGCAATTGAATAACAAATCCGATCCTCCCGATAAGATCCTCCTCATTCAATTTCAGTCCGCTATCCATCCGGGAGCAGATGAGTCGTCCGACCCAGTTCCCAGGCCGAGCGTCTTCTATGACGATTATCTACAGCCCGGGGATCTTCCATGACGCTACGAAAATTGATAGAAGCCTGGGACCATTTTTTCTTCACGCCAGAGTCACCGATTCCCATCTCTCTGTTCCGAATTTTCTACGGTATCTGTGTTTCGGCCACGGTTGTCTTGCTGCATTCCGACTGGCTGAATTGGTTCGGCGTTCATGGCTGGATAACCCTGTCGAGCATGAGACAAGTAGAAACGGGTGTGCGCCTGAACCTGTTTACCGTCATGCCTCAGGATGATCGCTGGATCACAGCATTCTTCTGGGTTTTTCTGGGTTGTGCGGTGCTGCTTACGGCAGGCCTATGGACTCGTGTCATGAGCGTCGCTGTCTACCTCTGTCTGACTTCGATGGATCAGAGGAATCTGCTGATGCTTCACGGCGGTGACACGTTTTTGCGCGTCGCCGGCTTTTTTCTCATGTTTGCCCCGGCGGGAGCGGCTTTCTCAGTAGACCGTCTGATACGAGTTCGCAGAGGGTTGGAAGGTCCCCAAGTCAAGCCGCGGGCACCCTGGGCGCAACGGATGATCCAATTCGAGCTGGCGCTGATGTACCTGACCACCTTCTGGTGGAAGATGAAGGGCCACACCTGGCTCAACGGAACGGCACTCTATTACGTGATCCATCTGCATTCGCTGGCACGGTTTCCCGTGCCACGGTGGATCCAATCTGCCGCGATATTGAAAGCGGGCAGTTGGTTTACTCTGGCGCTTGAGTTTTCCCTTGGGGTCCTCATCTGGTTCCGGCGATTCCGCTATCCAGTGTTGCTGTTGGGTCTGCTTTTTCATTTGTGTATTGAATACACGCTCAACATCCCCATGCTCTCCTGGGACGTGCTGACGGCTTATATACTCTTCGTCGATCCATCGGATCTGGAACACTGGTGGCGAGGCATCAGCCATCGCCTGGCGCGGACGCGGGTACATGCGAGGGTGATGCGTCCACTCACTCCTCACACTTAGAGGGTTTCAAGCGTAACCACGTGAGACCGCGAGTCATTCGTACCTGAGCGCCATAACCGGATCAACGCGCATCGCTCGTCTGGAAGGCAGATAGGCGGCGAAGAGCGCTATGGTCAGGAACAAGATCGAAATTCCGGCAAAAGAGACGCCATCGACCGTGTTGAGTCCATACAGGACGCGGCGCAGCAGGTAAGAGGCCCCAACAGCAAGACACATGCCGACGAGCAATCCAGCCAGCACGGGCCGCGTGCTTTCGCGCAGCATGAGCCCGAGGATGTCTTGCTTGCCGGCGCCGAGAGCGATACGGATGCCGACTTCGCGGGTGCGCAGGACTACCACATAGCTGATAGTGCCGTAGATGCCCATCGATGCCAGCAGGAGACCGAACAGGCCGACCGTGGACGCTATGGCGGCTGCGGTGCTGGGGATGGCGAAGGTCGGCGTCAGGCGAAATATCTCCGCCAGGGTGTCAGCGTGTGCCACTAAGTCGGGATCTACTGAAGAGATCACGGGGCCGAGCGCGCCAATCACCTGCGTAGGGTCAGACGCGGTGCGGATGAGGATTGGGTAATCCTGGAGACGATCTTCAGGCAACGGTAGATAGACCTGCACGGTATCGCTGCCATCAAGGTTAAGCCCGCGGGTGTTGCGGGCGATGCCGGTGACCTGGTAGGCCGGACCGTCGGGGAGCATTTCGTTCTTGCCATGGAACTGCCCTTCGGTGTTCAAGCGGAGGGTTCGGCCGATGGGGTTCTGGCCTGGCCAGAACTGTTTGGCTGCCGACTCGCTGACGATGACTGAGGGTTCAGGCTGGCCGGCCTGCGAGGGAAAGCCTCGGCCGAAGAGCAGGGGAATACCGAGCGTCTGGAAGTAGTTCGGCTGAACATAATCGTATTCGAGCCCCCGGCCGGTTTGAGCCGAGGGGCTGTCCGCATGCAGCGAGACGGCGGCATAGCGAAGGCCATTGCCGAGCGGTGCGCGTGCGGTGGTGACGGCGATGATTCCGGGTACTGCGTAGAGCCGGGTGCGAAGCTCACGAACCAGGGCAAGCTTGCGATCCGCAGTGTACTTCGATCCATCTGGAAACTGAAGATCAAGGTCAACAACCTGTTTGATGTTGTATCCGGGGTCCATCTTGAGCAAATGAAGGCAACTGCGAATCAACAAGCTTCCAGCGATCATAAGCACCAGGGCGACCGCGACCTGGGCCGCGATGAGGTAGTCGCGGAGCCGGCGGCCGCGAAATGGAGAAGTTACCGCGTTGGCTTTGAGCGCCGAAGAGAGGGCGGAGTGGGAGGTTTCCAGCGCCGGGGCAAGTCCGAACAAAACGCCGGCGACCAGAGAGATGGCAAAGACGTAGGCGAAGACACGAGGTCGGGAGTCATCCGGTAAACGATCGTGCCAAATTCGGCGGGTATGGTCGCGGCGAACAGGGCCACCAATGCGTCCAGCAATGCCCAGGTGAAGAGGAGGGCGACTACACCTGCGAGCAGACCGAGTAGAGCGCTTTCTGTCAACAACTGCCGGATGAGGCGTAACCGGCTGGCGCCAAGCGAGAGGCGCATGGAGAGTTCATTCTGGCGGGATGCCGCGCGGGCGAGTTGCAAGCCGGCAACATTGGCGCACGCGATCACCAGCACCATTCCGGCTGCGAGCATGATGAGGAGAATAGCGAAACGCAATCCGCCGTATTGCTTGAGAGGGAAGGGGAGTGGAGAGCCCGGCCAGAGTAGTGCGGAAGCGGGTTTACCTAACTCGGAGTGAGGGTCGTGCAGGGTACGGAGGCGGCCGGCAAGCAGGGTCATTTCCGCTTGCGCCTGGGTGAGGCTGACGCCGGGACCGAGGCGAGCGAAAAGCCGACAGCACTGATTTTCCCGGTCGTGCAGCAAATTGTCGTTTGCGTGAACCAGGGGCTCCAGGCTGAGCGGCAGCCAGAAATCTGGCACCAGAAAACCGCTGGTACCTACGAAGTCGTGAGGCGTAATGCCGACTATCGTAAAAGCAATCCCGTTGAGACGGACAGTTTTGCCCAGCACCGCGGGATCTCTGGCGAACCGCTTCTGCCAGTAGTTTTCGCTGATGAGGACTGAAGGGAAGGCAGCGAGGGATGAAGTGTCTTCCGCCTTGAAGGTGCGGCCGCGCAACGCCGCGACGCCGAGAACCGAGAAATAGTTTTCAGAGACTGCGGCGGTGGCGGCGAATTCTGCATTGCTGGCGCTGCCCGGCAGCACCCCCAGTCTTCCCAGGAGCGAGCCAGCGCTGGAACTGTGCTCGCTGACCACGCCGCCGGCGCCGGAAAAGGTCAGCAGCTCAGCGTTGCGTACGGCGATCAAGCCACTGAAGGAATGCAGGCCATCCCGATATGCTTCGTAGTCGGGATAGCTGAAATACGGATCAGTAGCGCCGGAGTGAAGAACCAACGCGAGGTTGACCATTTTGCCGGGATCGCGCGCATCGAGAGATAAGGCGAAGAATGCTTTATAGGCGGTGAAGACCGCGGTATTGACCCCGATGCCGACTGCCAGGGCACTCACCGCAACGATCGTGAACCCGGCATTGCGGCACAACATGCGGGCTCCATAGCGCAAGTCCTGGAGGATGGTCTGGGGCAGGATCATCCAGGTCAACCTCGCTCATCTGCTCGCGCCACAGACTCAGATTGCCAAAGCGCAGCCGAGCCGCACGGTGAGCTTCCGCATGCGGCATGACCCCGCTCGACATTCCATTCCTCCCGCATAGAGAGGTGGAATCTCAGCTCCTCCTCCAGCTCTTGGGCGAGCTCTTTCCTGCGAAAGAGCGCGCGTACGCGGGAGATCCATGGCATGGTGAGGCTCCTGGTCTTACGTTGATTCGAAATTCAATACGAGCGCAACCCCATCGGTGATCTTTCGCCAGTTTTCCTGCTCGGTTTTCAGCTGTTTGCGCCCGAGTGCAGTAAGGCGATAGAAGCGCGCGCGGCGATTGTTTTCGCTCACGCCCCACACTGAAGCGATCAATCGTTCCTGCTCCATACGATGAAGTGCAGGGTAGAGCGATCCTTCTTCGACCCGCAAAATCTCGTTCGATGTTTGCTGGATGTGCAGCGTAATGCCCCAGCCATGCATAGGACCTTGCTCGAGGCTTTTTAGAACGAGAAGAGCCAGCGAGCCCTGAAGGTTGTCATTCTTCGTTTTTGCCACTGCAGAATGCTCCCCTAGTTATCTATAGAAGATGCCGCTATTCGGATGTCAAGTCAAGCACATTCGTGATCTGAGCTCAAACGAACGAGTTCGGCGACGCCAGCGAACCATCGCTAACGCCGGGGAAGGTTGGCGAATAGTCGGTCTACCTCGTCGTAGCCTGTCGGGACTTCAATATGCGAGGCGGATGCGCCGGACCGGAGCAGCGCTGCCACGGAGTCCGGCGAGCGGCGGTCTTTCCAGTAGGAGTCGACACATGCCTTGACCGCGAGGGTCAGAGCTGTCCGTCCCTTTGCATCCAATGCATCCACCGGCGTGCCGCGCGCAATCAGCTCCTTCACCACGGCTGGCCATGCGCGCCAGGCGGCCACGTGCAGGGCGGTGCTGTTCTTTGCGATATCGAAATACGGATCGCCCTCCGTATAGAGAGCGGCAGGGCTGACCCCGAGGTCGAGCAGGTTGCGAATCCCGGCAACGTTGCCCACGCCGGCGAATTCGGCCAGGAGCGTTCCGCCCTGAGCGATGAGTTCGGTTACGAGGTTAGGTTCGGCAGCGGAGAGTGCGATCATTGCCTCGCGGTCATCCTTCGCACAGGCAGCAACCAGGCGATCTAACGCAGGAAGTTCCAGGCCATGAAGGCCGAGCGCGATTTCGCGTTGTTCCAGAAGAGCAAGCACGTCGCCGCGTCCGCGATGTGCAGCCATGGCTGTGGCCGACCTGCCATCGCGCAGACTCAAAAGCGCCGGGTCCGCGCCGTGGTCGAGCAGCAGTTCGATGGCGCTGATGTGATTGTCGCGGCGGAGAGCATGGTGCAGTGCATTGTCGCCCCACCTCGTCATCGTATTGGGATCAGCGCCGTGATCGAGCACGAGCTTGAGGCCCCTCACGTCATGCCAATCCGTCTTGCGTAGCAACATCGTGGTGAGACTTGCCTGGTTCAGCGTCCCGCTTTCGAGCAGGACGTTCATCACGGCATGGTCATATCCCTCGGGTACGTGGTACGGTGTCTCTTCATCGTTTGGGTCAGCTCCATATTCGATCAGCAGGCGAGTGAGGTCCAAATGCTGTGCGATGCCGGCAGCCCCGTAGAGGGCGCTCTCAAAAGTAGGACGCGGGTTAGGGTGGTCGATCATTTCGTACCAGCCCGTCCGGGCACTGGCTCCAGCATCCAGGAGAGCCCGGGCTGTACGCACGAAGGCCTCCGAGCGTTGACGCTCCAGGCGCAAATAGCGTGAGAAACAGAGATGAGTCAATGCATCCCAGCCATGCGGGCCTCCAGTCATCGTCGCGGCCTTTCGATCACGGGCGAGAAAGCCAAGCACCGCGGCTTCGTCCGCCAGAATGACGGCGGTAAAGACATTGGCCGTGGCCACTTGCGGGTATCGTGCAAGGATCAGTTCGGCGTGCTCGAGTGTGCCCGAGCTGTGATCGGAGTGCCTGGGCACACAGGCCACTTCGATAAAGGCTGTTACGGGATCGGCAAGCGAGGCAACGGAAAGAATCAGCTGAAGAGTTTCGATGTGCCGGGCAAACTTTGGCCAGCTCTCGAAGCCATATTCGCGGGCGAGGACAAGTTGGGCATCGGCGCGGGTAATCTGTGAGGCCCGAATTTCAGACTCGGTCAGCTTGTGAAAGCGCGGATGATGACGCTGGACACGAGCGAGCGCGTCAGGAATACCGAGGCCGCACTGCTTTGCCAGATCTTTGGATTGCTTCTTGTATTGTTCGAGGTTTGGGCGGACGGGCAGTTGTTTTTCAGGCACACGAAGCTCCTTTCGCTATTTGCCTGGAGTCCGCACACGTCAGGCTGGAAAGAAGTTTCGTTCGATCGTCGTACTGGAGGTGGGCACGGCCCTTTCCGCGGACTGGATGCGCCCTTCGCGCTCAAAACCTACAGTAGTTGGCCGGGAAATAGAAGTCAATCGGGCGATCGTCCTCACGCTTTCCACGCTCGGCATCTAGCGTCATTGGTTTCATTTCTCGCGGCAAGCCGTGTCCGGGAGGTCGGCATTCGGATGGCGCTGGGAGCAACGCGGGGAGAATCGCCTGGTTAGTTATTTTTCAGGGAATTCGACTGACGCTCATCGGCATAGCGGCAAGATTGGTTGGATCGATCTTTCTTAGCCGCTTCCTGGTCAGTCTCCTGTTTGGCGTTAGACCGTTCGATATGAGCACACTACTGTCTGCCGTCCTGGTTTTGGGCTGTGTGACTACATTGGCGGCACTCGTTCCTGCATATCGGAGCGCGCGGCTTGAACCAATGCAGGCGTTGCGGACGGAATGATAGACCGGTTTTCGCCCCTGACGGCCGGGTCTCTTCCCTCCACCCTTAACCGCCGCTTGTGGCAGCTGGGCGAGATGCCCTCCAGTTCCGCGGCGGAGTCTACGTCCAGGTACACCGTGACGTCCGGATGGGTGCGGAGAAGAGTCGAGGGGCAGGCAGTCGAGATTGGGTCGTGAACTGTGCGACGGATCACCTGCGCTTTACGGGGGCCCGGTACCGAGGCAATCAGCTTGGGTACACGGAAGACTGTTGGAATCGTCAATGTGAGTGCTCGTTCCGGTGCTTCCTGCCAACTCGGGAACCAGCCCTCGGCTGCCTGTTGCTGACGGCACATTAAGTCCAGTGTGACGATCTTCATTTCCAGCGGGTCGTGAAAGTCAGCCTCGGCTGGTTCGTTAAAGGCCAGGTGCCCGTTCTCGCCAATCCCGAGCAGACAGAGTTGCGGCTCTGCAACGTGCAGTTCCTTGATGTAATCCCGGCATACGGCTTCGAGATCCTGGGCGGTTCCGTCCATCTCGAAAAAGGCACCCATGCTCACACGCTGGGTGAGCCGTTGGCGCAGAAAGGAGCGAAAGGAAGCTGGATGATTCTCATCCAGCCCGACATATTCATCCAGATGAAAGCCGCGCACTTTTTTCCAGGGCAAACCGGCCGTTGAGGTGAGGAACTCAAGCGTGTCGAATTGGGCGGCGCCTGTGGCGAAAATAACGCCAATCTGGTCGCGAAGCTGGTCCAACCGCCGAAGCTCTTCCGCTACAGCAAGGGCGGCTGCCTCACCGGCAGCCCTTTTGCTGGGGTAAATTTTCAGCTTCATCTTGCCAGCAGTCAGAGAGGTGACCTGATCTTTCGTCATTTCCATAGTTACCTTCCGAGCATTGCTCTTAATTCCGTCCGGTGTCTCGAAAATGGATTGGGGAATGCCGCCGTGCCCATGGCAACGACCGGCTGCCATCCCAGAGCACCGTCAGTTGTCTCTTTTACCACGAACCGAGGTTCCCACTCTAGTGAGGGGACAATAAATCTTACGGATGGAGAGGTCAGAATAGGGATGAAAGGTGCTAGAAGCCGTGTCTGGTTCTCTCAGCCATTTCGAGCGCAGCGGCCACCTGTGCCAACACTCTATCTGCGGCCAGTGGCGGAGCTCCGGCCAAATAAAAGTCTCTTAATCGCACCAAGGCAGCCGCCAACAGGTCACTGCTCTCTATCAATCGTCCTACGAAAGCCTCTATCCGGACGACGGCGTGTTGGGGCTCCTGCGGTTGCGAGAACTCGATCAACTTCCCCGACTTTTCTGGCGGGTTCATGATGGGACTATTATGCGTCATACCGGGCAGTATGCTGGTTCGAGGCACAATATGGCGTGTCTCGGCCGCGATATTGTGCTACCGAGTCGCTTCATGGCGTTGCCGAGACATCTACAACCGTCGTGATTGGCAGATGTGCGTATGTGCACTAAGGGTTGAGACGGGATTCGATTTGAGGTGATTACGCGCGGCGTTAGATTGATCGCTGTTTACTGAGCTTGCCAGTTCAAACGGGCTTCGATCTCGATCAAAATCGTGCGCGCATATCGCGCATGTGCGAGCTAGCCTGGATTTCTCACAGCCCGGCCGGCGACAAAGGCCGGGTGCGCCATATCTGCCCGGTTTTGGCAGATGTGGATCCACAAACCTCAACCCCTGACTGTGCAGGGTGTCGATGGTCATGGGCTTCCATATCTGTTGCTGATAGAGAGCCATCGGCAGACAGCCGTGGAATCCCACATCTGCCAAAACCGGGCAGATGTGGGGCACCCGTCAGTCGTTACCCATGGAGATCTCACTACCGGCAGCGATTCGTTTATTCGTTTTCCCCGGGGTTTGTTAGAAATGCGGGCTAGACGAGGGCTAGACGAGGGCTAGACGTGCGCCCACGACAGGGCAAGACTGAAACCCTGAAAATCAGGGCACGGGCGGGAGGTGTAACCAGTTTTTGGCCGATAACCGTCTATCAGGTATATGCATGCCACTCACGCGTCGAGTGTCCTCCGTTTTATGGGAAAGGAGCGCGCGGCTTTAGAACTCGATGACATCGATCAGCTTTACCCGAGCCTGTCGATCGGTTAGGAGTGCCGGCAAATGCAAAGACAACGCGGGCCACAACTCTCGCGGCGAGGGGCCAATGCAATTACGTTCCTGGCGTGGGTCAGGGGACGGCCGCCTCTCCTCTCGAGCCGCTGCGGCGTCGACTGCCGGCGCAGCAGGATAGCCGAACAAACCACCCGAAACAGCGGAAACCCTGTCCCTCTCGCGCGCAGCCAGCAGTAAGGCAACAAACTGTTTTCACGTGAAGAAAACGCTAGGCAGCGCGTGGTGCATTCGTGAGTGAACACGAGGCAGCGGAGCGGCACAGTCTCTACTAAAATCTTCCGATTATGCCGGTCTGCGTGTGTGATATCGACATTGGCATGCGTCAGATTGAAATAATGCCGAGCCCCCAATCGAGTAGAGCGGCTTCCTTAAACGATTGTCTCTGTCAGGGGGCATCGGTGCGCTTCCGGTCAAGCGGGCCGCGCCTTTGAATACATTATCGAATCTTCGATTGCCTCCGCCTTGCAGCCGTGATCCATTCCATACGCGACAAATATTCGACAAACAGATGACAACATCCTTACATCGCGTTGACACTTGCGTCTCAGTCGAAGTTCAGCCTCTTGGTTGTAAGGAGGCAGCAACTATGGATGAAGTATGGAGCAACATGAAAACCACAATTAACCGCCGTTCTTTCGTGAAGAACGGACTGACAGCAGCGGGTGTAGCGACAGCCGGAGTCGGATTGCTAGCCGATAGCTCACCCGTTTTCGCGGACGATGGGGGTGGTCAACTCACTCGAGGAGATGCAGCCATGCTGCGCTTCGCGGCAGCAGCGGAAATTATCGAGGCTGACTTCTGGGTGCAGTACAACGAACTCGGGGGCATTCGTAGATAACGAGGTTCCCGGTGGGAGCGGGAATGCCGCCTATACCGCGGCGGTTGCGATGCTGGACTCAGACATGGCCCAGTACATTCACGACAATACCGATGATGAAAATACCCACCAGAGCTTTCTTAATGCGTACCTGGCTTCGAAAGGTGCGGAAACAGTGAGTCTCGAGCCATTTCGTACGCTGGAGGGCAGCAAAGCGACAGGTTCCAGCGGCAAACTCCGAATCACCAATCTTATGGAGCTCACACTGGATACCAGTTGGTGGACACGCTATCGCAGTGCACATAATCCAGACCTGGAGCCGAATTTCGTCTTCCCGCAAGCGATCCCAACGTTAGCTGTGGGAAAGCATACGGCAATACCCAGGACGGATGACGACACCCAGGATCCAAACTTTCTTCAGGCCATCGCCAATACCGCAGGCTTCCACTTCCCCACAATCGAACAGGGCGGCAACAGCTTGTACCCATCGATGGCGCAGAGAGCGACCAGCGTGGAAGTGTTAAGAATACTAATAAGCATTGGACCCACCGAGACAATGCATTTTCAAACCTGGTCGGATAAGGCAGGTAACGCTCCGCCCTTGACTGCAGTAGACCCAGTGACAAAAGTATCAGTAACTTTTCCCGACCTGAATTCTCCGCCGTTCGGCGGTCCGGAATTCCAAACGAACCTGATCATGCCTGAGCCGTGCTCATTCATAAATCGCAAACTCCCAAGATGCTCGATTATCCGCCCCACTGAAACCAAGGGAATTGCCATGGGTGTGGTCAACTTCCTGACGGCAATGGGACTCTTCATCGGTCAGTCACCTGCGTTCTTCGCCTTGATGAAGGATCTGGCGCAGGATGCTGATCAGGCTCAGCGAGGGAGATAAACAAGATTTTACGATTTGGAGGTCTAAATCAACCTTGGGGCCAGCGCGGCTTCTGCCAAACTGGCCCAACTTTTCATAAATGCCAGCTCCGCAGGACGGACTTGCACCCAGCGAGCCAGTGACCTCCCGCCCATTCCAGATTGAGGTTGTGGTCGAAGCCGACATCATGCTGCGCCCCATGCGGAGGAGTGGCAAACGCGCGCGATCTCTCGATCCTTGACTAAACATCCGCAGCATCGCCATGCGCACACTACCGATATTCCGCGTAAGAGACGAGCCGAGGTAAGATAGTCCTCGGTCTGACCCGCACTGATGTGAGCGTCTGAGAAAAGGAAAGCGATAGGCATGGGAGAGCGCATTTCTCGACGCGGAGTATTAACCGGAATGGCGCTCACCGCGGCGGACGTACTGTTCAGCCGGGAGATGGCCGCCGCGGTGCAGGGTGTCCCGGCCGTCGGCAACAGCCATGCATTAACCCTGGTTGCCGTAAGCGGAAAAACACTTCGTCTGCGAGTTATTCAGCAAGGGAAGCAGGGACCGGCGAGTGAGACTGGTGTGGTCCCGAGAAGCTGGCCGGAGCCCTTGCAGCCGGATGCCAATGGTTCTGTGGCTTGGGGAGAATTCAAAGTTCACATAGAAGAGCGGCCATGGGGAATAACCATTGTCGAGGCCGCAGGCAAGATACGGCAGCGGCTTCAGGTTGAGCCGTCGACGGGCGCGATCCATTTCAACCTTGGCGACGGCCCCATCTTCGGCCTTGGTGAGGGAGGTCATCCTTTGAATCGCCGAGGCACCGCGGACGCGATGCGGAACGGGCAAGTAAGTCCCGACCTCGCCACCTATGGAGCTCGTGTCCCCATCCCCTGGGTCGTCAGTGCGGAAAGCTGGGGAATCTTCTTTGCCCATCCGTGGGGCACGTTCGATTTGAAGGGCGAACAGGGTATTTTTCTGCCGGGTGAGCCGACGCCTACGCGGGACATCTTTATCATGCTGGCCGATAGGCCGGCGGAGTTGATGCGCGAGTGGGCCGATCTGACCGGCTACCCTCATATGCCGCCTCTCTGGTCGCTCGGATATCAACAATCGCATCGCACGTTGGAGAGCGGCGAGTCCGTGCTCGCCGAGCTCAAGCGCTTTCGCAAGGAGAAGCTGCCTTGCGATGCGATGATCTATCTCGGCACCGGCTTCTGTCCTTCGGGGTGGAACACGGGTCACGGTTCCTTTACCTTTAATCCGCAAGTCTTCCCTGACCCCGCGGTCATGTTCCGGCAGTTCCACGATGATCACTTCAAGGTTGTCCTTCACGTGGTCAGCCCTCCCGAGGACCTGCATGGCGAAGTAGGCGACGGGGGCGCTGCGCTCCAGGACCCGAGCAGTGCGGCCGCGTATTGGCCGAAGCATCGAGAAGTGCAGCGGACCGGCGTGGATGGCTGGTGGCCGGATGAAGGAGATGAGCTTAACGCCGCATCCCGCCTGGCCAGGAACCGGATGTACTGGGAAGGCTCGCAGATGTTTCAGCCGGACACCCGACCTTTTGCCTTGCACAGAAATGGATACGCGGGGCTGCAGCGTTACGGGTGGCTGTGGTCGGGTGACACATTGTCGACCTGGGCGACGTTAAGAGCGCAAGTAAGCGTAGGCATGAACGCCGGGCTCTGCGGCATCCCTTATTGGGGTACTGATACCGGCGGATTCGTTCCTACAAAGGAGTTCACCGCCGAGCTGTTCGTGCGCTGGTTTCAGTTCAGCGCCTTTTGCCCGTCGTTCCGGTGTCATGGCCGAACGTGGAAGCTGCGTCTGCCCTGGGGTTGGGATCTGGGTAGCTACGAGCCGGCGGAATTTGACGGTCAGTTCGCCGCCGCGACGTTACCCCAGCCGCAAGCGCTGCACAACACTGCAGTCGAAGCAATCTGCAGAAAGTATCTCAACTTGCGGTATCAGCTTTTGCCGTATCTCTATTCCGCAGTGGCTGAGACCCACGCCACCGGACTGCCGCTGATGCGCTCCCTATGGCTTTCCTATCCCTTGGATCCGAAGGCGGCGGCGACTGACAACCAATACTTGTGGGGAGAAAACATCCTGGTGGCTCCGGTGTTGGAAGCAGGAGCTACCCACCGGACCACTTATCTGCCCAATGGTGAATGGTGGGACTACTGGACCAATGATCGCATTGAAGGCGGAAAGGATGAGGTGCGTGAAGTGGATCTCGACGTACTCCCATTGTATGTAAAGGCGGGGACGATTCTGCCCCTGGGGCCGGTGAAGCAGTACGCTCAGGAGGAGATGAGCGAGCCTTTGATCTTGCGGATCTATCCCGGCGCGGACGGAGCGATGCAACTTTACCAGGATGACGGCATCGGTTTCGACTATCTCAAGGGGCAGTTCAGCAGAATAGTTTGCACCTGGAACGATAAGGAACGCAAGCTCACGCTCAAAGCCGACGCGGGAGGGAAGCTACCGAGGCTTGAGGCGATGGTGGTCGAGATCGCCGGGGCGCCCAGCAACAAGCCGATCACCATGCGCGATGGCACCGCCTCCATTCACCTTGACTAGTGCTCAATCGATTGCAGAGCCTGCCTGCCTAAGTCAGCGATCGTCGTCATTCGGACCGGCCTGTTAGTACCATTGACCCTCTCCCCCGACACCGTACTTCGCACATCATGGCAGGTTGCGTACGCGGTTGGGCAGCGGCAGGGTTAAGGTCGCCGCGCTCTTGCGAAGGGTTTCGATGAGGCCGGAAAATGAGAGGTCGCTCCTGGGCAAAGCCGCATTGTCGTTATGCTGTGCGGTCGCTCTAAGCCTTGGCGCCAGGTGCTGGCTGTCTGGCGAGACTGCGGTTTCAGCAGCGGCGCCCTCGACCGTGACGGACTATGCCAATCAATGTAGAGGGTGCCACGCCTACGAGGTCGATGGCTTTGCCAGGTCCAGGATGGCACATTCCATGCGGGCCGGAGGACAGGAACCGGCCGGTGTGGTTCGCACCCCCAAGGCAACCATCACCATGCACGCCGGCCAGGATGGATCATCGCAGACCCTGCAGAGCGGCGCCAGCACCACCAGCTATCACGTGGATTATGTAATCGGGTCGGGGGCGCACGCGAGTGGATACATCGTGGACCTTGGAGACCACCTCTTTCAGTCGCCGGTCGCTTATTATCGCAGCCGTGGGGCGTATGATCTGGCTCCCGGATATGAGGGAACGGAAGACCCCGACTTCACCCGGGCCATCGGAGCGGGCTGCCTCTTTTGCCATGCGGGAGCCTTTGATGCCGTACCGGGAACTGAGAACGGGTATGCCCGGACGCCCTTTCCCCATCTGGCGATTGGGTGCAATCGTTGTCACGGTCCCATCGGCCTCCACCTGGCAAATCCGCAGGTGGCCAACAACATCGTTAATCCAGCGCGTCTGGAGCCCGCTGCCAGGGATAGCGTATGCGAGCAATGTCATCTGAAGGGCATTGCTCGCGTGTTGAATCCGGGAAAAAGTTTCACCGATTTTCAGGCGGGCCAGCCTCTGGAAGATACTTTTACCATCTACCATGAGGAGGCTCCGAGCGGAGCCGAGGGCGCGTTCCGGGTCATTAGCCACTCCGAGCAACTGGCGGTTAGCGAGTGCAAGCGCAACAGCGGCAATCGCATGTGGTGCGGAACTTGCCATGATCCGCATAATGAGCCGACGGATGTGATCTCGTATTATCGCTTGAAGTGTCTGCAGTGCCACGCCAAGACAACCCTCGCCGCCACTCATCCGGCCAAAACAAGCGATTGCATTGGTTGCCACATGCCCAGGAGGAACGCCGCCGATGGCGGGCACACTGCGTTTACGGATCATAGAATCCAGCGGCGGCCGGCAAACCAGGTTACAGAGGAAGCCGTGTCGATTGTTCCATGGAGGGCGCCTTCCGCAGACCTTGCCAAGCGCAACCTCGGCATCGCATTGATTGACGCCGGATTGGAACGACGAACCGGCAAACTAATTGTGAGCGGTTATCGCATGCTTACAGAAGTGCAGGCACTGTTCCCCCAAGATAGCGAGATGTTCACCGCGATGGGGAGTGCGCTGTTTGAGGGTCGGCAGTATGGCGAGGCCCTCCAGGCGTTCGAATTGGCCGTGCGTTTCGATCCCACCTCTTCCCCGAAGGAGGCTAACCTTGGCCTTACGTATTCGGCCCTGGGCGACCACGCTCTGGCCGAGCAACATCTGCAGAAAGCAGTGGATCTCGATCCAGTAAATCTAAGTGCGGCATTCCAGTTGATTGGTTTATATAACGCAAATGGCGACGCAGCCAAAGCGGACCAGTTATCTCAAAGACTCAAAAGCATTGTGCAAGAGAAGACGCAGCCGAAAGAGCTCCCTCCAGCGAGCGGGCACTGACTCCAACGGACGGTACCGTCTCCATTCACTTGTAATTAGTGGAAGGTGGGCAGGATACCCTGCTCAATTGCCACCGTGGAAGCTTCTGTGCGATCGCACACCTCGAGCTTCTCGAGTATGCGATTGACATGGTTACGGACGGTAAACTTGCTAATGCCCAGGGCCTGGCCGATCGTCTTATTCGTGAGCCCTTTCGAGAGCAACCCCAGGATTTCCACTTCGCGGGCGCTGAGTCCGTGGCGCTGCTGGCGGTCCAAAAGGCGCTCTTCTATTCGTTTTGGAAAGTGGGTGTTCCCCGCGTGCACTGCCTTAATGGCAGTGATGATTTCGTCTCTCGATGTGTCTTTGCCCAGGTAGGCCTTTGCGCCCGCTTCGACCGCGCGATAGATCTCCTCGTCAAACTCGAAGTTGGAAAGAATAACGACCTTTGGAGGCGACGACAGGTTGCGCAAAGCCCGCAGAGTGTCGATCCCATCCATATTGGGCATACGCAGATCAAGCAACATTACATCGGCCGGCTCGTTCGCCAGGAACTCTAACGCCTCACGCCCGCCATGCAGCGATCCAACGATCTTAAGGCCGCTCTGCTTTCGTAGCATACTGTTAAGTCCCGCTCGCACCACGGGATGGTCATCCACCAGCAGCAAGCGGATGGGCAATTTTGTTACTGTATCAGCCACTGTCATGTACCTACCTCACTTTCCGGTCGTACTCTCGCCGGCTTGATCGGATCAGGCGCTTTGCTCGCGGTACCCTCACCTGGACCGATGTTCCTTTTCCCGGGGAACTGCGAATATCGAGTGTCGCGCCGATACTTTCCGCGCGTTTTCCCATTCCCCGGATACCGAAACTCGCGGAATCCTGACCCAACGGAAAACCTTGGCCGTCGTCTTCTATCAAAAGCTGCCAGGCAGTCGACTCGTGGAGCAGAGAGATATCCATTTTCGAGGCGTCTGCATGGCGCACCGCGTTGGCGATTGCCTCCTGGCCGATGCGGTAGAGCGCGTCGGCAATGCGGGGAGGAATCGAACCGGGGTCGCCACCACCCAAATTGCGCACGCGCACCTCAATGGGACCGCCGTTCGCGATTCTGGCAGCGCACTCATCGAGTGCCTGCAGCAGCCCAAGTTTCTCGACGGTCTCCGATCTTAAAGCAGAGATGCTACGCCTGGCTTCGTCATGACTGGTGCGTACCAGGTCGGTGGCCAGATTGAGATGCTCCTTAAGTTCGGTTTCATTGCCGACCTCATCTTGAATCGCCTGTAATTGAAAGCCGATTCCGGCGAAGCTTTGGGCCAGGGTGTCGTGTATCTCGTGCGCCAATCGCTCCCGCTCTTCGAATACCGCTCGAAGCTTCATCCGCTCGATGCGACCGTGAATGGCCTGTGTGGCAAGCACCATCAGCATGAGCACGAAGATGCCCGCCACAATATGACCGGTGCTCCACCAGGGGGGGCGCTGTACCACTTCTATGTCGTCGATCGCCGGCAGGATCACCGCGAAAGGAGTTTGGTTCTGGGTATAGGCTGGGTCGACGACGCAGATTCCATGGAGCCGCAACCGGCTCTTCTCTTCAATCGTCCAGGGAAAGGATGCGCGGCCTCTTCCGCTTACGATGGCGCGGAAGTTTTGGCTTTCGCTCGCCAGGGTCATGATGAGGCTGTGGTTCGGCCCTGCTTCTTTCTTTTGCAGCAGACCCTCAATCTCGATAAACATGGCGTCGTAATTGCCGGACGTTGCCTGCGAAGCGGTCACCGAGACCGGCGGGACTGGCGAATGGGGCCAGAGCACCCGCACGCTGGCATTTCTCAATACTGAGCTGAAATCGCCTTGCTGAAGGTCACCTCTGGCCTCTACTTCATCGCCGATCTCGATCGGAATGCGCTCATCGCTGCGCGCAATTGCCAGGCCGCCTCCGGGGTCCTGGATGAACAACAACGGAGAAGTCAGGGTGACGTTCCCGTGGACCGTCACCTGGGCAGGTTTTCCTGGGGCAAGCAGGCGGAGATTGGCAATCGGTATCGCATGGGGATCGAAGTGGTGGTTCTTGGTCTCACGATCGATCGCTTCCAGGTCCCGGTCGAGCGAGTCGGATGTGGCCCCACCAGTGAAGTCCCGTGCGATGGCTAACGGGGGTGGCTCCGGTCCAATCATGGCCACTTCATCGGCCCGGCTGACCGGACGTATCTGGACATTACGCCATAGTGCGCCAGTGGCGTAAGACTTAAGGCCAAACCTTCCCGATTGCAGGCAATCCGGGTTTCGTACGGCCGCCGTCGTGGTCTCGCCGGAAAGTGACGTAGCCGTCACCACGAAATCGCACTCGAAGGCCAGGAACTTCAGGTGATACCAGGTTTGGGCATTGACCCTTGGTTTCACCGGGACCGACTGGTATTCGCGCCAGCCAAAATCCGCGCGCCCCAGGATGACTGAATCATCAAGATCGCGAAGACCGGCGAAGTAGCCATTGTAGGCATCGACGCCTTCCTCTTCATTTCTGGCGCGGAGAATGAGACCGGCGTCTCCATATTGCCCAAGCAATTGGACGTCCGCTTCGACCGAGTAGTTCTTCCAACTTGTTGAGCCATTCATCAGCTTGGCGCCGCGCTCATCTGAGTTGTTGCGCATGGCTCCGTCGACCGCTTCCCATGTACCGCCGAAGGCATTCCAGTCGTCCCTTCGATCAAACGATGCGGTGTGGGGCGAAGGAATGTCGATGTGCGAGGAAGAGAACCGCCACGCTAGAAAAAAGACCGACGCGGCGGCGACAAAGCAGGCAGAGACCAGGAAAACGATGGTGGTGCGCGATGCGGATGCTGGTTTCACTGGCCTGCCCACCAGTGAGCTGTCAACACCTCACGCATCTCAGGGGAATCGATGTTTTCGCGGGTGAGCAGCTTAGGTTGCACCATCACTTTTTCCGGGACCTGTGCTCCCCGCAGTTTTCCGTCGATCTGATGGATTGCCAATCGACCGATCTCATAGGTATCTTGTGCGACCACGGAATCGAGACCACCATTGCGAATAGGCGGTAGCAGGTCCTGGTCAAAACCGATGAGGTGGATCGTCCCTGCCCGATTGAATTCGATTAAGGCATAATACGCTCCCCTGGTGGCGTCAGCAGAGAGCGCGACCAATGCATCGAAGGCCGTTCCGCTCCGGAAAAGCTCCTCAGTTGTCTCTTGCTCCTGGGCCGCGCTGGCTTGCCCAGGCCGGCGAGCTACTACACGGATGCGCGGGAACTCTGTAGCCAGCGTGTCTTCAAAACTCCGGTCACGGAGCCTCATGCTCCGCAGCTTGGGATCAAGGCCCAGGATCGCAATCGCGCCTTGACCAGCCAAAATGGATCCCAGTCGGCGGGCTGCCAGCCGGCCACCGGCAACCTCATCGTTCAACACGTAGGATAAGTTGCTGTCGGGATCCATGCCGAGTTCAGTGCCCACCACCACGATTGGGACATGCGTGGCCAGTGCGCTTTTGACGGGCGTGCGCAGCGCCAGGGTCTCGTCGGGTGCAAGCACGATACCGCGATAGCGCAGCTCCACGACCTTCTCCAGAAGCGCGATCTGCTTCTGAACATCGTGAGGCCGGGTGGGAGCGTTCCAATAGACAGTCATGCCCAGTGCTCTCGCAGCCTCGGCAGCGCCGGAGTGCTCCGGCTCCCACAATGCCGTGCCGCACGCTCGCGGGATTACAGCAATTGCCATCGGCGCACGCTTGCACGCGCAGAGTACGATCAGCACGATTGCAGCAAACGTTATCCCGGCGGGTCTCGCGAACCTGCTTCTGGCGCTTTCCAGCATATTTCACGGCAATTCCGGCTCAAGCAGATGACCGTCGCAGAAACATGAGGCGATGGCCCGCTGCTCGGACGGATCATGGTACACCGATGGAGCGAGGAAGGGAGGATGGCCTGCCAGCTCAGCTTCCAGGCCGTGTTTTCTGTCGCGAAACGTGGGGTTAGACCACTTCCACAGCCTTCCAGGGTAAGCGAAGCACAGCTCGTGGCATTGGTACACATGACCCATTGCGCATCGTCTCGGGGCGGGAATATGGTTCTCCTGCCCGTGCCAGGGAAGAAACTTGCTCCGCCGAGAAATCGTTTTCTTCGTTGCTTTTTCTTCGACGCAGGCGAGAGGCCCTCACCCGGCTCACGACTTGAAGACATTTTGGGGAGGTTGGTATGAAACGCAGACAGATACGCGCAGCCTTCGGGCTGGCGTTCGCCATCGGAGCCTTTTCCAGCGCCTTGGCGCAGTTCAGCGGGAGCATCTCCGGCAACATCACCGATCCAGCCGGCGCCGTCATCCCCGGCGCCACAGTCACGCTTACAAATGTCGGAACCGGGGAAGGGAAGACAGGCACCAGTGACCCGTCTGGTTTCTATCAGTTTGTCAGCCTGGCTCCCGGCAGCTATTCATTGAAGACCTCCGCCAAGGGCTTCGCGGATTCCCAGCAGAGTTTTACGCTCGAGACCAACCAAACCCTGAACCTGCCGGTCAAGGTCAGCGTCGGCACCTCAAGTGAGACGGTGCAGGTCACCACCCAGGCGCCACTCCTCGATACCAGTGATACGCGCCTGCAGGAGACGCTGTCCACGCAGACCCTCTCGTCCCTCCCCCTCGCCGGGCGCAACATGATCTCTCTCGTCACCTTGGCGCCGGGTGTGACTGGACTGGGAGTGACCAGCAACGGAAGCCCCGGTTCGGGCCGCGATAATTATTCCACCGAGACCCAGGTCGATGCCAGCGCCAACGGCCAGGGCGCGGTCGGGAATATGTATGTGGTGGATGGCCTGGACGTCACCAGTTCCATCCGGCCCGGGGTGTTGAACATGACCCCCAATCCCGACTCCATTCAGGAAACAACCATCCAGAGCAACACTTACAACGTCGACTACGGCCGTGCCAGCTCCATTCAGATGACCATGACCACTAAGTCGGGCACCAACCAGTATCACGGCAATGCGAGCGATTATTTCACTTACCAGGGACTGCTGGCGCGGACGGAGTTCACCTCCAAATATGCGCCGTTTCACGCCAACAATATCTCGGCAACGATTGGCGGTCCGATCGTTCCCAGGCATGATATTGGCTTTTTCTTCTTCGGCATCGAACCCCTGCGTTCGTCGGCCGCGGTTTCGACCAATGTGAGCTTCGAGGATCCTCAATTTACAGCTTTTGCCCAAAGCGCGTTTCCTAATACTCTGGGAACCATGCTGCTCACAAAATATCCGGTGAGCAAGATTTCCGACCAGGCGGTCAAGTCTACCGCATCGACCCTATATGCCGGGACTTGTGGCACAGCGGCGACCTCCTTCCTGCCTTGCACCACGGCCATGGTGGATACGGCTAACTACACTGACACTTCCTACCGCAACGGCCTCCAATATAACTTCCGGCTCGACAAGGCCTTCTCCGCGGATCGCCTGTACGGAAGCTTCTATCGCACGACATTGAGCACCAACACGACCAATGTACGGTCCGCCTTTGCCACCACGAACCAGTACTACCAATACGCGATCCAGGTAAATGAGACGCATACCTTCAGCCCCAGCACCCTGAATGAAGCCGCCTTTGCGGGCATGCGCGTGGAAGGCATACTGGGCACGTCAGGACTTTTCTCGATTCCGGTGGTCAATGTTACGAGCATTGGAAATGGGTTCGGATCGGGTTTTGCGGCAGGCGACTTTATCCAGCATAACTATCACTGGCGTGACGTGCTGACCCACACCATTAAGTCGCACGACATCCGGGTGGGATATGAAGGTCTCTTCGGGGATGATGTCGAGGTTTTCAACGGGCCGTACGATCAACCCACATTCCAGTTCAACGGTCTGCTTCAACTGGCCAGCGACAATGTCTACACAGAAACCGGTCTCGCCTACGATCCACTTACCGGACAGAGGTCACAGTATGACTGGAACGCCGCGGGTATTACGAACGGCGTTTTCGCCCAGGATACCTGGAAGGTGCGGCACAACGTTACCCTGAACTATGGCATCCGTTGGGATGACTACGGCAACCCTTACTCGCGAAGCGCCAATACCGCATTCGCAAACTTCTTCTATGGTCCTGGGCAATCGCTTCAGGAGGAGACCGCCAACGGCTTTGTGCTTCGCCACAAACACGCCCTTAACCGCTCGATCACCGATGTGTTTAGTCCCCGTGGCGGGGTGGCCTGGGACATAACCAGCAATGGCAAATGGCTAGTGAAGGGCGGTACCGGGATCTTTCATAACTGGCCAACGCTGGCGAACCTTCAAGAACAGTATCGCGGCAATCCGCCGGGCGACATCTTTCCCACTTTCTATAGTGGCCAGTCGCCGGCCCCGATCTTTGCCGTGGGCACTTCGAACAGCAAACCCTTCAACTATCCCGCCCCGGCATTGTCAGGCCGTCCTCTCAACTCACAAGGAGGAATCACCGGCCTTCAATTCACCATTGGCGGCATCGATCCTAATCTGGTCTCTCCCGTCGCCTATATTTATTCCGCGGCGCTCGATCACCAATTGCCCGCTAACCTGGTGGCTTCGATCGCCTACGCGGGAACAACCGGAAGGAACCTGCTCTCTGGCGGAGGCCAGGTCTATAACGTCAGTTACGGGCAAGACATCAACGAACTTCCGGGCGATCTGATCCTGCATAACAGCACCACGCCCACCAGGCTGAACACCAGTTTCGGACAGGTGCTCTATACCCAGAACGACCGGGTGTCTAATTACAACGCCTTTATCCTTGCGGTCCGCGGGCGATTCTCGCGTGCCTTCTTCAACGCGTCGTACACACGGTCATCGTCTAAAGACGATACTCAGGTTTTCCCCAGTTTCATCAACCCACATCAATACTATGGCCCTTCGCTTTGGGACATCCCCAGCCGCTTTTCACTGGCGTGGAACTACCAATTTCCCGACGTGGGCCATGGAGAGGGTTTAGTGGGCCGCGCGGCCAGTGGCTGGCAACTCAGCGGAACCACGATCGTGCAGTCCGGAAGCCCGTTCACAGTGTCGACAAATGCGGCCTTCGCGCCGCTGAAGGATGCGGCTGGGAACTTTACCGGTTATGCGCCCGGCAGTGGCGACTACAACGCCGATGGCGATAACTTCGACTTCCCCGACGTGGCTAGCTATCATTACTCCACCAGTCGCAAGAGCTACCTGCAGGGTCTATTCCCCGCTGGCACCTTCAACGCTCCCGGGACGTTCGGCGCCGAGGGGAATGAGACCTATAACAGCTTCCGGCAGCCTGGCTTTGCCCAGTGGGACACAGCACTGCTGAAGAATACAGCCATCACCGAGCGGGTCAACTTTCAGCTCCGCTTCGAGTTCTTCAACCTGTTCAACCGCGCCAATCTCAACACCGTGGATGTTAACCTGCCGGATGGAAACTTCGGCAAGGTAACCGGCCAATACACGCCGCGGTTTCTTCAGTTCGGGGGAAACCTGACATTCTGATGTTTAGCGCGATAGCATGAGCGCAGGGGCGTCCCTCTCCGCTCATGCCTTGTTTCCTCTCACTCATATGCGGCCACCTGTGACTCAGACCGTTGCCAAAATAATCGTTACTCTCTTTCCCCTGGTGATGCTGCTGCCGGTGCTTTCTGCCCAGACGGATGGTGACGACGCGGGCAGCGTGGCGCGCGCATTGCAGCAGAACGACAACGCGAAGGCTATCGCCACCGCTGATAAGATCTTGTCGGCTCGTCCGTCGGATTGCCAGGTACTGACTCTCCGTGGAATTGCCCAAAGCCGGGAGGGTCAGATACGCGGCGCTCAAGATTCCTTTACCAGGGCACTGCAATCCTGCCCGCAATACCTCCCGGCATTGGAAGGGGCCGCGCAGGTCGCTTATGCAACCCACGCGTCTGCGGCGGGAGCCTTGCTGGAAAGAATCCTGGCTCTCCGCCCCGATGACCAGACCAGCCATGCCATGCTGGGCAGCTTGAGTTTTCAGCATGGAGATTGTCCCGCCGCGCTCGAGCACTTCGAACGCAGTCTTTCCCTGGTGCAAAAGAGCGTGGAGGCGCAGCGCGAACTGGGGTCCTGCCTATTTTCCCAGGGGGAACATCGCAAGTCAGTAGAAACATTTCGCCGCATCGCGGAACAAGACCCGAGCGGGAAGAATCTTCTGCAACTGGCGTTTGTCGAATGGAAGTCAAAGGATTTTGACGCTGCCCTGACCACACTGCAACCGTTGGTGACATCAGATTCGGCCGATAGCAAGGCATTCTCACTAGCGGCGCAGATTGCTGAGGAAATGGGCGATACGCCCCGCGCCGTCGCATGGCTGCACACTGCGATCCTGAAGGATCCCAGCCAAACAGCGAACTATCTGCTGTTCGCTACGATCTCATTCAACCATGCCTCTTACCAGGTTGGTATTGATGTTGTGAACTCAGGGCTCAGACAGGCGCCCGATGCGGGGAAGTTGTACCTGGCCCGGGGTGTGCTTCAAGTACAGCTATCCCATTACGACGCAGCAGTCGCCGATTTTGAGAAAGCGCATGCTCTCGATCCAAAACTTTCCTTTGTCGAAGATGCAATGGGCATGATTCGCAGCCAGCAGCATGACTGGGCAGGCTCGCTGGCGATCTTTCAGCAGCAGGCTGTTGAGCATCCACAGGACCCGCTGCTTCAGTATCTCTATGCGGAGGCGCTAGCCCATGAGAGTGGCAACGGCACTGAGCAGAACCTAGACAAAGCGATAACGGCGGTGAAAAAGGCGCTGGAACTTGAACCCGGTTACCAGCCTGCTCGTGACCTGCTCTGCACCCTTCTCCTGAAGACGAACCAATATGACCGCAGTCATCGAGCAGGCCGGGATCGCGTTGAAGCGAGATCCCACCGACCAGGCTGCCCTTTACCAGGAAATTCAGGCACAACGTCGATTAGGCAACAAAGAGGTTATCCAGGATCTGGTTCGGACGGCTGGATGATTTGAAGCAGCAGCAGCAGGTAGCCCAGGCGCAGTATTTGCTGGAGGACGCGAATACTACCCGAAGCTCCCCCTGGCGAACGTCGAAGGACGCTCCTGAATGGAATTTATTTCGTTTCACTCAACAGTAAGAGGGATGGTCGGACTTATGAGGGACTTAAATCGCAGGAAGTTCCTGAAGGGGAGCACGGCGGCAGCCTTGTGTGCTCCTTCCTTGCGGTCGATGTTTGGGGGCGCAACAGCAACCAGTTCCGTCAAGCCCAAGCTAATGCAGTTCGATTACTCCCAGGTCACATTGCTGGAAGGGCCGATGCTTGACCAGTTCACCCGCAATCACAAATTCTTTCTCGCGCTCGACGAGGACGGACTGCTGAAGCCCTTTCGCGAACGCGCCGGGCTCGCCGCACCGGGGCCAGTCATGGGTGGCTGGTACAACGACAGCCCCGACTATGATCCGCCGAAGAACATGACCGGTTACATCGCGGGTCACAGTTTCGGCCAGTATCTGTCCGGCCTTTCCAGGGCGTATGCGGTGACCGGCGACAAACCCACCCAGGAGAAAGTACAGCGGCTGGTCAAGGGTTTCGCCGCGACGGTCACGGAGAAGTTCTACATCGATTATCCGTTACCCGCCTACACGTTCGACAAGACGAACATGGGCCTGCTGGACGCCTATGCGTTTGCCGGCGACCGGATGGCTTTACCGGTGCTCCGTCACGCGACTGACGCGGTGCTGCCTCACCTGCCGGCGGGCGCGCAGACGCGGGTGGAAGCTTGCGCGCTGCCGCACAAGAACATCTCCTTTTGCTGGGATGAAACGTACACCCTTCCGGAAAACTTTTATATCGCCTATTTACGCAGCGGCGACGCGCGTTACCGCAAGCTGGCGGAGCGGTTCCTTCAAGATAAGGATTACTTTACCCCGCTCTCCGAAGGAGATAACATCCTTCCCGGTCTTCATGCCTACAGCCATGTCAATGCGCTATGTTCGGCGGTCCAGGCTTACCTGGTGGACGGGAGCGCCATGCATTTGCGTGCTGCGCAAAACGGATTCGACTTCGTCCGTAGCACGCAGAGTTTCGCTACCGGCGGTTGGGGACCGGATGAAAGCTTCCGTAAGCCGGGCAGTGGAGAAATGGGTGAGAGCCTTGTCCGAACTCACTCCAGCTTTGAGACCCCGTGTGGTGCGTACGGCCATTTCAAGATTGCCCGGTATCTGATGCGCATCACGGGAGACAGCCTCTACGGCGACAGCATGGAGAGCATCCTGTACAACACCATCCTGGGTGCAAAGCCTATTCTGCCGGATGGCACAAGCTTTTATTATGCCGATTACAATAACTCGGCCACCAAGTTCTATCACCGGGACAAGTGGCCTTGCTGTTCAGGAACCTTTCCTCAAATCACCGCGGACTATGGCATAAGTTCCTACTTCAGCTCGCAAGACGGGGTGTACGTAAACCTCTACGTTCCCTCCCAGTTGGGCTGGATACAAAACGGTACCAGGTGTACGCTGGTGCAAAATACGCAGTATCCTTACAAGCCCGAAACCACCATCACCCTGCAGATGGAGAAACCGGAGAGCTTCGCCATCTACCTGAGAATTCCGGCATGGGCAGGACCAGGCACGCAGCTGGCTGTAAATGGAAAAAGCGTATCTACTGCCCTAAAGCCTGGCACATTCGTCCCAGTGCGCCAGAGCTGGAAGAATGGCGACCGAATCGAGTTCATTGTCGATCGACCGGTGCGTCTGTCGATCCGTCGACCCGCAACATCCAAACCTGGTCGCCGTGCTGCAAGGCCCACTTGCTCTGTTCGCGCTCGGCGATGTTCCGGCTGATCTGACTCGGACTCAGCTCCTCGCCACTGAGCAACGCGGAGTGGACGAATGGCAAATGCCGACTTCCACGCAAGGCCTGAAAATGGTGCCGTATCCGGCGATTACTAAGGAAACCTACAGGCTGTATCTGCCGGTCGAGACGTAGAAACGCTATACCCAAAGCGCCGCTGACCCGCCCACCCATTCGAGATTGCGGTTGTGGTCGACTCCCATCATGATGCCGCGGCCCATGCGGAGCAACGGAAGTACCGGCGTGATCTCTCCGCCTTCAGGCCAAACATACATGATGCGGATTTCGGCCTGGGTCATACCGTGCGGCGTCTCGATCACTGGTTCGAAGCGCATCCGCTCCTGCAGCATGTAATGGTGACGCTGCTCCGCACGGGAATGGCATCGACATCAGCCTGCGTGGGATTGAACTTGATACCAAGCCCGGCGAAGGAGTAAAGCGGCTTGAGCACATAATTCTCGTTGTCCCGGGGCACCGTACTGTTCTGGTCGAGCAGCCAAGTTCGAGGCACACACTTATGTTTGAGATAGGGAATGGAGAACTTGCTGATGCGGTAATACCAGTTGGGATGCCCAGCCCATTCCACGTCAAGCGGCTCCGTGAGGTCAAACGGGAGCTCGATATCCTTACGTTCCAATTCGTCCATGATGCAGCGGTTGTAGATGCGGTGCACCGGAATCTCGCGGCCGTCGTTTTCGTAGAAGAGACATTTGCCGCGCTTCTTCAGGTTGAGGATATCGACGATGGCGATACCCAGGTCGCGCCGGGTAAGCAGAAAGTCACAGAGCGTCTTTTGCTTCTCCGGATGAATTTCCAGCAGGATGACATTTTCAGGATCGTGGCCGCCGACGATCTGCTCCCGCATCAGTTGCTGATAGCGATCGTGGTTGTAGCCGCCGAGATAGATCCCCAGGCCGGCAGGCAATCCGTAGGACTCAATGTATTGCTTCGCCAGCACCGGCTGGTATCCGTAAAGGGAAGGGAAGGCTTGTAGCTCAACCAGTTTGGGCTCGAGTTCACCGTTGGCGTTCCGCACCAGGCCGAAGTCGACTTGCAGGAACATGGGCCGCGGCGACTCGTTGGGAACGTTATACCGCGGCGGCACAGTAACGTCGGAGGCACGGCGGTATTCCGGGTTGTTCACCAGTTGCAGAACCAGATCGCTGCCATACTCCGCCATTTGGTCGAGCAGGGCTTTAGGAAAAAAGCAGGGTGTCTCGGATACTCGAAATGCAATAGGTGTGCCGGCACTGGCCTCTAAGCTCTTGAGGAACTGTTGGTATTTCTCCGGGAGAAAGTTCCGGTTGAAGGCCTCGCGGAAAGCGGGGATCATTGTTAGTCCTTTTGGTCAGTCCTCTATCAGGAATCGGCCCTTATCCATGATCTGCCGCCCGTCTACCCAGATATCGAACTTGCGGCCCACCACGTCAATGTGCGTGCCGGAGAACCATTTGGCTCCCGTGTGCTCGCCGTATGGATTGCCAAAGGCTATGTGGATGCCGGGAAACTTCTCGTCCTGCAGGATCTGGCCAATCACGTTCTTCAATTCAATGTTGGTGCCGATGGCAAACTCGCCCACGCGGTCACTGTTTTCGTCGGTGTGGGTGTAGGCCCAAAAATCCTGTTCCAGTGCCTTGTTCTCGCTAAAGACTTCGGTGATGCGATTGTTCCGCATGCGGATGGTCAACGGCTGACGCTCCAGATCACCGTATTTGTCGCAGAGATAGTCACCGACCACGCCGTCAACTACGTACACGCCGTTCACTTCACCCGGTGAGGTGAAGATTTCGCCGCCAGGCAGATTGCCCCATTTGTCGCGGCTGATGATGCCACTGGTCTTGATCCAGTGATAGTTGGCGTTGAGCGCACCCGTGAAGTCGCAGCCAGCGGCGGTCTTGCCGGTAATCTCCTTTGCGGTGCTGACAATCTGCATCACTTTGCTGCTAAGGGCATCGACGTGGTTGAAGTCGGCACGCATGCCTTCCAGCATGATCTGGCGATTGATGTTCACCATGTGGGCGTGGCGCATGCGGCGACGGTTGACGATCGCTGTCATCTCCATGCGGGATTTCAGCTCATTGGTCTGCACCCGCACGGCGAAGATGCTCACGTCGCTGGTTTCCATGTCTTCCGCGATCTCGTGGGGCAAGCCAGCCAAGCGGTCGCGGAGCCAGATCTTCCAGCACAAAGGCCTTGAAGGCACAGCCAACCTTAACCAGTTCCTGCGCGATGCTGGCGGCTATTTCCCGGCACGCGTGGTCGGTGATCAGCGTGACTTTTTCCGAGGACTTGATACGCAGGCAGGTGTTCACGGCGTTATAAGCGCCGGGGGAGAATTGCGGATCGAATTCGATCCTGGTGATATCGGTTAGAACGGGTTGGGCCAAGCAACTCCCTCTTACCATTGGCAAAAAACGTTGAGGTTGGTGGTGCCCTACACCTCGCGAAAACGAGCGAGATGTGGGGGCACCCAGCGGTCTTGGCAGGGACAGGTCCTTGTTCTACGTTTGCAGTGCTGCTGTTTCCTGCATCACGCCGACTCTGCGTCTCGGCCACGATGTAGTCGACTACCTTCTTGAGATCGCCTGTTTCTTCGTACACCTTAAGTTGGCGGTCGGCGCCCGTTCCCATTCTCAGCATTTCGTGGATGTAGGCGATGTCGCGCTCGCAGCCAAGATCCCTGGCTGCGTCGGATATGAGGTCGATGTACTCGACCATAAGATCACGCATCGGCACCTCTTCTTCCCTGCCGAAGTCGATCAGCTTGCCATCGATGCCATAGCGGGCGGCGCGAAATTTATTTTCCATAATCAATGCGCGCCCATAGATGCGATAGCTCTTGTTCTTTGCATGCAGGTCGTAGAGCATGCCCACGGTGGCCTGGATCAGGGCGGCAATCGCCATAGTTTCATCAAGGCGCATCGGTATGTCACAGACGCGGACCTCGAGGGTGTTAAAGAAGGGGTGAGGGCGAATGTCCCACCAGACCTTCTTGCCGTTGTCAACGCAATTGGTTTTGACCAGCAGATTGATAAACGTCTCGTATTCGGCCCAATTGGCATACACGTCGGGAATGTTGGTGCGCGGGAAACGCTCGAAGACTTTTGACCGATAGGACTTGAAGCCCGTCTTCGTGCCCTCCCAGAAGGGTGAGTTCGAAGACAGAGCGAGTATGTGGGGCAGGAAGTAGCGCATCGAGTTCATGATGTGGATCGCGGTGTTGCGGTCCTCAATGCCTACGTGGATGTGTAATCCGAAGACGAGATTCGCGCGCGCAACCAGCTGCAAGTCTTCCACCACCTGCTTGTAGCGATCATCGGGGTGAATCTCCTGGGCCCGCCAGTCGGCGAAGGGGTGGGTGCTGGCCGCGGCAAGCCACATGCCGCTTTCGCTGGTCAGGGTGATCATCTGCCGCCGCAAATCGAGAATGTCTTCGCGAGCTTCCTGAATATCCCGGCAGACCTTGGTGCCAACTTCCACCACCGATTGGTGAAGTTCAGGTTTGGCGCGATCCATGGTGACGAGCTTCGCCCTGGGAAGAATTTCGGACTGGATGTGGGACCGAAGATCGCGCGTTTCCGGGATCGATCGTTTGATACTCCTCTTCGATGCCAATGCTGAAACTGGGACGGGTCATCCGTGTACCTCCTGGCTGATCTGCCTGGCTTTTGGCCGTTCTTCGAGCCGGTTGAAGGCCCGCCGAGGAAGGCACTCCAACGATATTCAGTAACCATTCCTGTATGTTTCCTGGCCTTCTCCATGGCGAGTTCAGCTACCTGGTTCACGATCCAGTCGAAGTTTGCCTGACCGACCGAGTGTATATCCGCATCGGGAGCAGGATTCATAAAGTCGATCGCGTAAGGGATACCGTCTTCACAGGCGAATTCCACCGTGTTCAGGTCGTAGCCCAGGGCGCGGCAAAGCGTGAGGCAGTCGCGCTCGACGCGCTCCAGGAGTTTGGGGTCAACGGGCGCTGGATTTTTTACATAGCGCTCGTGAAAAGGAAGAGAAGGGTCGTATTGCATGATGTGAACCATCTGCTGGCCGACGCAGTAGCAGCGAAAATATTCTTTGAAGTTGACCGCGGTCTGCAGAGTCATGCAGAGATCGCGCGTCTGGTCATAGGCGTGGAAGAACTCGCCGGGCGAACTTACCTTGTACACATCTTTCCAGCCACCGCCGTCGAAGGGCTTGAGGAATGCGGGAAAGCCTATGTAGTTAAAGATGCTTTCCCATGGCAAGGGATATTCGAGGTTGCGCATGGAGCTGCTCGGTGGTGCCGGGCGGGTGGTGTTTGTGAGGCAGCAGCACGGTCTTGGGGATGGCTACTCCGAGCTTGGTACCGAGGGCGAAGTTGAAGAACTTATCATCGGCGCTCCACCAGAAGGGGTTGTTGATGATGATCGATCCGGAAAGCGCCGCGTTCTTGAGGTAGCCGCGATAGAAGGGGATGTCGTGGGAGATGCGATCGATGATGACGTGGTAGGGAGAGGGCTCCGCCATGCGTACTTCGCCAATGATCGGCCAACTCGGCCTGCACGTCGGGATCGTGGAAGGAGTTGATCTTGTCGACCAATGCGGGTGGGAAGGTCGACTCCATCCCGAAGATGATTCCGATTTTCTTCACGGCGGCTCCTTTGAGGCGAAGCTTGCTGAGACAGAAGGCCCGAATACCATTGCCGCTGGGAGGGTCCGAACAGCCCCAATTCTAAAGCGAAGTAGCCCAGGACACCAAAATCGTCTAAGTCGCCTTTCCAATCGTCCATCCCTTACCCTAGCGGTACAGCCGGACGCCGGAATTGGCTGTCCAGGGACTAATTCCGCAGCTCGTCAAGAATTGGGCACATCTACTCCAGGTACATCCTTGCCATGGGCCGCCACCAGGGCCAGTCGTGGAAGCTGCGATCGCCCCAAACGTAAAGTTCGTGACGGATGCCCTTGTTGCGCAGGACGGTTGCAAAACGCTCATTCTTTTCCCAGCAGAAGTCCCACTCGCCGGTAGCCAGCACGGTGCGGATATGGTTGTACTTCCAGGGATCGGTGCAGTTAGCGAGATAGTCGGGTGGGTTGTTGAAGTAAAGATCTTCGCTGTACCAGCCGTCGACGAAATCCTTCATATCAAAGGCTCCGCCCATGGTTACGATGCCGGTGACCACATCGGGATGGCGGAAGCCGAAGTTCGCGGCATGGTAGGCGCCGAAGCTGCAACCGGTGGCGATCAGGCGCGGGGTCTGATTCTTCTTGCCCATCAGGGGCAGCACATCGCCGACCAGGTAGCGTTCATACTGCATATGCCGCTGCACCCGCCAATAGGGGTGGGCTTGCTTGTTGTACCAACTCTCCCGGTCAATGCTGTCGACGCAATAGAGCTGCAGCTGGCCGTTATCGATGCGATCAGCGACACTGGCGACCATACCGTTGTCTTCGTACTCGAAGAATCGTCCCCCGGACGTGGGGAAGACCAGCACCCTGGTTCCGGCGTGGCCAAAGCACAGCAGTTCCATGTCACGGCCCAGATCGTTGGACCACCAGCGATGGTATTCGCGCTGCAATCGTTCCTCCTTGCCTCGGGCTCTTAGGGGCCCGGATTTAGTTTTGTTAAGCTAGAGAACCACGGTGCGCGAAGCCATTGCTGAATATGGTTGCACCATTCTACAGAACGCCGGCGGGACCCCTTATAGCCAACGACCAAGCTCTGCCTCCTGCCTCGAACCGCCAAACCTCTATAGATCCGAACGGCCTGGCGGCACGGCTGCACAAGCACGAACAATTTATTTCGAAGCTGGTCGATGACCACCACGACCTGATCGTCTATCTCCCGCCGATGTACGAGGCCGATGGGGATCGCCGTTTCCCGTCGCTGTATATGCAGGACGGCCAGAACCTCTTTGATCCCGAGACCTCGTTCATCAAGGGAAACTATTGGCGCCTGGGGGAAACCGCGGATGCGCTGATAAAAGATGGTGCGATTGAGCCGCTGATCATCGTTGGCATTTACAACTCGGGGGTTAAGCGAATAGACGAGTACACGCCGGTAGAAGATAAGCGTCTCGGCGGCGGACAGGCGGATGCCTATGGCCGCATGCTGGTGGAAGAGCTGAAGCCCTTCATCGAAGGGCAGTACCGGACGCTGCCCGGGGCAGAGAACTGCGGCATGGGAGGCTCGTCGCTGGGCGGACTGGTGACCCTTTACCTGGGGTTGCAGTATCCCGACGGTGTTTTCCAGGCTGGCGGTGATGTCTCCCTCGGTGTGGTGGCGCAACCGGACGATCCTCAGGACAGTAGGAGCGCTGGAGAAGAAGCCCGAGTTACGTATCTGGCTGGATATCGGCACCAAAGAATCGACTCGGGCGGTACCGGATGCGCGGTTGCTGCGCGATGGGCTGATCAAAAAAGGATGGCAGCTGGGCGAGGACCTGGCTTACTTCGAAGCGGAGGGTGGGGAGCACACGGAATCCGCGTGGGCTCTGCGCGCCGGTCCGATGTTGCGGTTCTTGTTTCCGGCGCGGCCACGAAGCGTCTAAGAGCAGGCCGGGTGTCGCGGTTACTTCACCCGGATGTCGGGCGCTCGATTTTCCACTTCCTGGGCGCGAAACATGCCGAGAGTATTCGAACTCCAGACCGGATCGCCGGCGGGCGCGATCACGATGACGCCGCCCTCTCCCCCTTTTAGCGCAGGTAACTCAGAGTGGATCATATGGTCGGCCGCCTGCTGTGGGGTTTGTCCTTGCTCGACCAGGGTACAAACCTGCCTGGCCAGGGTAAGCCTGATGAAATACTCCCCTACGCCCGTACCCGAGACTGCGCAGGAGCGATCGCTCGCATAGGTGCCCGCACCGATCAGAGGGGAATCGCCCACGCGCCCTGGGAGCTTACCCTGCATACCGCCAGTGGAGGTGGCCGCTGCCAGATGGCCGTCGCTGTCGCGGGCTACGGCTCCTACGGTTCCGAAGCGATGGGTAAAGCCAGTCGAAGTAGTCGAGGCGACTGGGCTGGGCGCAGGAGGAACCCCAGGTGGCCGCGAAGGAACAGGGCGGCCGCTTGCATGCATGATCGAAACAAATTCCTGCCAGCGCATCTCAGTAAAAAAGAAAGCGGGCGGCTCTTGTTCCAGGCCTTGAGACCGAGAAAACGCATCGGCGCCGGAGCCGACCATCATGACGTATGGGGTGTGTTCCATGACGGCTCGAGCCAGCGAGATCGGGTGACGGGTGAACTGTACGGCGGCCACGGACCCTGCTGCGAGGGTCGCGCCGTCCATAAGCGCGGCATCCATTTCGTTGGTGCCGTCAGCAGCAAATGCTGAACCACGCCCCGCGTTGAACAACGGATCGTCTTCCAATACTTTGACCGCGGCCTCGACTGCATCCATTGCCTTGCCATGCCGCTTGAGCACTGCAGACCCGGCGGAAAGCGCTCTGGCCAGCGACTCATGGTATGCGATGGCGGTCGCTGCATCCATGTGCTCCCACTCGCTTTCTCCCGCTCCGCCGTGGATACAGATTGCCCAGCCTGGAGCGGATTCTGCAGCCTTGCCGGCCGGCGCGTATGCTGCCGCGGGCAGAGCAAGGTTGCGAAAACAAAAGCAGCAAGGAGTGCGAAAGCGCAACCAAGCGTAAACTGGCCTTCCTTCATGCGAACCATCTTAAGGTAGGCGACACACAGGATCGAATGAGCCTTGAGAACGACACGCTGATACCGGCACGGTATGATTATGAGCGACCCGGTACGTGAGCTGGAGCGAAAACTGACTAGCGTATGAGTTCACCCGATGCTCCCGCGATCGCGTCGCCGGCCAGCCCAGGCGCCGACCACCACTCCATTCAATTTGGGTTTGAAAACACCTATGCGCGGTTGCCGGAGCACTTCTACGCGCGAGTCGACCCGACCCATGTAGCGGCCCCACGGCTGGTTAAGTTGAATGTGGAACTGGCCCGGAACCTGGGCCTGGATCCAGATGCGCTGGCGAGCGTGCCAGGAGTGGAGATTCTGGCCGGCAACCTGGTGGCCGAGGGCTCGGAGCCCCTGGCGATGGCCTATGCCGGGCACCAGTTCGGGCATTTTGTGCCCCGGCTCGGTGACGGCCGCGCCAATCTGCTGGGCGAGGTGTTGGGGCGTGACGGTGTGCGCTATGACATCCAGCTCAAGGGCTCCGGCCCGACGCCATTCTCCCGCGGCGGCGACGGGCAGAGCCGCGCTCGGTCCGGTTTTGCGCGAATACATCGTGAGCGAAGCCATGGCGGCGCTGGGTTTGCCGACCACCCGGGCGCTCGCCGCGGTGACCACGGGAGAACGGGTGCGGCGGGACACTATTGCTGCCAGGAGCCGTGTTCACCCGAGTGGCGGCGAGCCACCTGCGCGTTGGCACCTTTCAATATTTCGCAGCCCAGGGCGACACCGATGGCGACGCGCACGCTGGCTGACTATGCGATCGCCCGGCACTACCCTGAGGCTGCCCAGGCGGAGCACCCATACCGGGCCCTGCTGGATGGGGTGGTCGCGCGGCAGGCGCGCCTGATCGCACAGTGGATGCTGCTGGGCTTCATTCATGGGGTGATGAACACGGATAACACTTCCATCTCCGGCGAGACCATCGATTACGGGCCCTGCGCCTTTATGGAGGCGTACGACCCGGCCAAGGTGTTCAGCTCCATCGATCATTATGGCCGCTATTCCTATGGCAACCAGCCCAGCGCAGCGCATTGGAACCTGGCGCGCCTGGCGGAGGCGTTGCTCCCGGTTCTGGAGCAGGAGGCGGGAGACGGAGAGGCCGCGCTTGGCCTCAGCCAAAGAGTCGCTCACCGCATTCGGGCCGCAGTTCGAGGCGGCCCGCAGCGCCGGCCTGCGGCGCAAGCTTGGCCTCTTCACGGAGCGTGAGGGCGATGCGCTACTGGGCCAGGACCTGCTCACGCGCATGGCCGCTAACCGGGCCGACTTCACGCTCAGCTTCCGCCGGCTGTGCGATGCCGCGGCCGGACCAGAAGGCGATGAGGGAGTGCGCGCGTTATTTGCCGACCCCGGCGCTTATGACTCGTGGGCTGTTGGGTGGCGCCAGCGCCTGGAAGAGGAAGCCAGCCCGCGCCAGGCACGCGCCGCGGCCATGAGGATGGCAAATCCGGCATTCATCCCGCGCAACCACATGGTGGAGGCGGCATTGAATGCTGCCATGGAGCGGCAGGACTTCCAGCCCTTCGAGGAACTGGTCGACGTGGTTTCACGCCCCTACGAGGATCGGCCAGGCCTGGAGCGGTACGCCACGCCAGCCCGCCCCGAGGAGTGCGTCCGTCAGACTTTTTGCGGTACTTAACCAGAATCCCAGGAAAAACGCGAAGGGTGCCCCAGCCTGCCCCGGCCTGCCGTGCGGTCTCGCTTTTGAGACCTGGGGATCCAAGCAAAAAATGCTTCATGGACACCCGTGACGTAACCAAAGGGATGGAGGCTGCGGTTTGGGACACAAACTGAGAGATGTCTCGATTTTTTCCGATTTGATCAGCCGCAAAGTCCCCGGAACACTTGTAAGCAAAACTCAACATTGAGGGTGTTGAGCGTTCATAGTAAACGCGCCATTTGCCGCCAGATTTTTTCAATCCTCAGGCGATAGCGTAGGGTTTGATAGGCTTGCGGCGTTTTCCAGTGCGAAGATGCCGCCTTCCCGAATTGCGCCGCCATCCTCCGCCGGCAAAAATCAATTTGTGTGAACTGAACCAGGCAATCTGGCCCTGTAGCCATGGACCGGGCCAGAGAGGACTCAATGCCACGCGAGATCGCCGAATCCGAGAAAAAAAGCCCAGTTGCCGGTGAGACTTCGGTTTCAACGCCGGATATGGGCAGCCTGATCCGCGCATTCGACTGGGGAACGACGCCACTGGGACCCGCTGCGGAATGGCCAGAGAGCCTCAAGGCCGTGGTGCGCATCCTGCTGACATCGCGCTTCGCTATGTGGATGGGGTGGGGATCGGAACTTACATTTCTCTATAACGATGCTTATGGACGAATGACGCTAGGCAAGAAGCACCCCTGGGCGCTGGGCCGACCGGCATCGGAGGTATGGTCGGAAATCTGGAAAGAGATCGGTCCCCGGGTCGAGCGGGTTCTGCAGACCCGAGAGGCCTCCTGGGACGAGGAACTGCTGCTCATCCTGGAACGCAACGGGTACTCTGAGGAGACTTACCATACTTTTTCCTACAGCCCGCTGACTGGGCCAAACGACGAAATCACGGGGCTACTCTGTGTGGTAATCGAAGAGACCGCACGAGTCATTGGCGAGCGGCAGGTCATGTTACTGCGCACGCTGGCGGCCTCCCTTGGAGACTCTCTTACCAGGCAGGCGGTCCTACTCTCGATCAAAAACGGGCTCGAGGCGAACGAAAGGGATCTACCGTTCACCCTGATTTATCTCCTGGATGAGAGTGGGAAGCGTGTGCATCTGGCTTGTTGTACGGGCGTTGAGGCAGGCCAGCTAGCCGCGCCGCAGGTGATCGAAATCGATCGGGAGCGTGCTGCGTGGCCGGTGAAAGAGGTGCTGGCAAAGAAGTCTTCGGTCGCGATTGAGGGGTTATCCAAGCGTTTCGGCGACCTACCGGTGGGCGTTTGGGGGACGCCGCCTACCAAGGCGTGCCTGGTTCCTATTGCCGGACAGGGCCAGGAGAGACCAGCAGGAATTCTGATCGCCGGGTTGAATCCTTACCGGCAGCTCGATGCGAGCTATGGGGGATTTTTAGATCTTGTTGCCGGTCAGATCGCCGCAGGTTTTGCTAGTTCGCGGGCATTTGAGCAAGAGAGAGATCGAGCGCAAGCGCTTGCGGAGCTCGACCAGGCAAAGACCACCTTCTTCAGCAACGTGAGTCATGAGCTGCGTACCCCTCTGACGCTGATGCTGGGCCCACTGGAAGACGCCCTGCAAAATGGGGCGCCGCCTCCGCCTGCCTCGCTCGGGATGCTGCACCGCAACGCGATGCGGCTACTGAAACTGGTGAACACGCTGCTGGATTTCTCCCGCATCGAGGCCGGCCGTCTCCATGCAACCTACCAGGCGACGGATCTGTCATTGTTGACGACAGAGCTGTCCAGCGTGTTTCGCGAGGCTGTGGAACGAGCCGGGTTGAAGCTGACGGTGGAATGTCTGGCTCTGCCGGAACCGGTCTATGTGGATCATGAGATGTGGGAGAAGGTGATTTTCAATCTCCTCTCCAATGCTCTGAAGTCGACCTTCGACGGCGAGATTCGCGTGAAGCTGCACGCCACCGCGACCGGTGCAGAACTTCGCGTTACGGATACTGGCACAGGAATCTCGGCGGAGGATTTACCCCGTATCTTTGACCGATTCAGCCGCATCGAGAACGTCCGCAGGCGAAGCCACGAGGGCACCGGTATCGGGCTGGCACTGGTGCGGGAGCTGGTGCAGATGCATGGCGGGACGATTGGTGCAGAAAGTGCACCGGGTGAGGGAACCACATTCACGGTGACGTTGCCCTTCGGACGGTCACACCTGGAGTACGGCCAGATACGCAACAGCCCCGAGAATCCTGTCATAGCTGCCGAAGCTGCAGTCGGCTTTTTGCATGAGGCACTGAGTTGGATGCCGGGGCAGCATTCGCCAAATGGGACGCACGCGCATGCGGGTACCGCTCAATCTGCCGCCGGCGCTGCGGCGGTGCGGCCAAGAATTCTGCTGGCAGACGATAACGCCGATATGCGGAACTATGTGGGCGGCCTGCTTAGCCGGCACTTTCAGGTAGTGACGGCGGAGAATGGCAAAGCCGCTCTGGAGGATGCCATCCGCGACTGCCCGGACCTGGTGTTGACTGACGTAATGATGCCGGTGATGGACGGTTTTGCTCTGCTCTCCGCGTTGCGGGAGCATCCGGCAACCAGGATGGTTCCTGTCATCATGCTTTCGGCGCGAGCAGGCGAGGAGGCGCGGATCGAAGGGCTAAAGGCCAGCGCGGATGACTACCTCATCAAACCGTTCACCGCTCGCGAGTTGATTGCGAGGGTAGAGGCACACCTGAAGATGGCGCGGCTGCGACGGGAGGCCTTTGAACAAGAAGCCACGCTGACCAGAGAAGTGAGGAAAGCGCAGCAGCTTGCACTGGAGGTTCTGGAACATACTCCGGAGGCGTTTTTTCTATTCGACAAAGATTTTCAAATCACTTTCATGAATTCGGCGGCAGAGGAAATCATCAAGCGCTCCGGAGAGCCGCACTTAGGGAGGCGGCTGTGGGATCTTTATCCCGAGGTCGCCGGCTCTGCATTGGAAAGCCACTACCGGCGCGCCGTAGAGCAACAGATTCCGGTGGAGTTTGAGTATTACTTCGAGCCGTGGGAGCGGTGGTATCGGCATCGTGCCTTCCCGCAGCCGAGCGAAGGACTGGCGGTCTACGTGCGCGATTCGACCGACAGCCGTAAGGCGGAACAGGTACTGAGGCGATCGGAGCAACTGGCGGCCGCAGGCCGGCTTGCGGTTAGCATTTCGCACGAGATCAATAATCCCCTGGAAGCGGTCACGAATGTGCTCTACCTGGCGAAGATGGATGAAGGGCTGACCGGGAAAGCGCGAGATCTGCTAGCTATCGCGGACGTGGAGTTGCAACGCCTGTCACACATTGCCGCGCGCAGCCTGAAGTTTTACCGCCAGCGGACATCCCCTACACCTACGTTGCTGGAAGAAGTTCTGGACTCGGTGCTCTTCTTTCACGAGACGGGTATCAAGACGAGCGCAATACGGTTAGAGCGTAGATACAAACCGGCGCCTCCGGTGTTATGCATGCCAGGGGAAGTACAGCAGGTTTTTACCAACCTGATTGGCAATGCGCTTGATGCCCTGGCGTCAGGCGGGCGTCTGATCGTAGCGGCGAGGGCTTCGCCGAGACCGGGCGGCGCGCGTGGAGTGCGGGTGACGATTGCTGATTCAGGAATTGGCATGGACAAAGAGACTTTAAATCTTCTCTTCCGTCCTTTTTTTACCACCAAAGGGGAGGCGGGAACTGGCCTGGGGCTGTGGGTATCGAAAGGTATTCTGGAGAACCACGGGGCCGACTTCGCGGTGCGCAGCAAGCGGGGTTGCGGGACGGTCTTTCGGCTCTTCTTTCCGTTGAACGCGGCGCCAAAGCCGACGGAGGAGGTCGAGACTCCAAGGGAAAAGGATTCGAAGGCAGCGCGCAAAGCAGTTGATCGCTCCTGAAACTGAGTTGAACGTGTCTTGTGCTTGACCATGGTGGCCTGCGTGACTACTTCACCGTCTGCATGAATTCCTGTACCAGCGCCGCGATTTCGTTGGCCTTGGTATCCAAGCGCAAAGTGTCCGGCGTCGAGTACGTGAACCTCCGCATTCGGTACGTCTTTGCGGTAGCGTTCCGGCTCGCCGAGATCGAACGAGAGATCGTGCTTGCCCCAGAGGACCAAGAGCTTTGGCTGGGTCTTCTGTAACCACGCCTGCCACTTTGGGTAAGCATCCACGTTGGTGCGATAGTCGTAGAAGAGATCGCTCTGAATCTGCGCCTGCCCTGGCGCGTTCAGAAAGGCGTATTCATCGGTCCAAAGATCGGGGTCGTAAAGCTCAATATTCGGATCGTCTCCGATATGACGGGTCTTGGTGGTTGCCAGCGACAGCAGGTTTTTGCGTAACGCCTCTTCATTGGCAGGGCGATCCGCCCAGAAGGCGCGCCGGGTTGCCCAGTTCGCCCCGAGTCCTTCGTTGTGAGCGACCGCATCCTGGACGATGAGAGCGTTTACTCGCTCCGGATGTGCCAATGCCATGCGGAAGCCGACCGGTCCTCCGTAGTCCTGCATATAAAGCGTGTAGTGCGACAAACCCAGAGCTTGCGTGAAGCCGTCCATCACGGAAGCGATGTGGTCGAAGGTGTAGTCGAACTGCTTTGGGTCGGGCCAGTCGCTATGCCCGTAGCCGGGATAGTCGGGCGCCACCAAATGGTAATTGTCAGCGAGCCGGGTCAGCAGCGGCTGAAACATTCGCGACGACGACGGAAGACCGTGCAGTAAAAGGATGGTGGGAGCGTCTTTCGGCCCCGCTTCGCGGTAGAAGATGGAGAGTCCGTCAACCTTCACGGTGCGATAAAACACTTGATGTTCCATGCTTTTGTCCTTTTCTGTGCGTCCATGCCCGAGGTGGTGGCGAATGCAACAGCGAGGGTCACCAGGGTCCGAAGGATCGATTTCGTCCGGTTCGCATCATCCTCTTCGCCCTCGCTGAGTTCATTCCTGTGCGGTACGGCTGAAGCCGTGCCACCCTCCGGAATTGCCGCCGCCAGCGCGGCTGTTTGGCCTCTGTCTGCTTTTGCTAGTCTGCGACTTCAAAGATGACCTCGAGTTCTATCGGCATCCCGAGGGGAAGACTGGCTACGCCGATGACCAGACGTACCGATGTTTTCTCGGCGCCAAAGATATCGCGAAACAGGTCTGAGACAGCGTCGGCGACCCTGGGCTGGTCGAAGAAGTCCCCGGAGGTTGCCATGAACACGCCGAGCCGGACGACGCGGGTCACTCGATCGAGCGAGCCCAAATGCTTCTTTGGCTGCAGCGAGGGCGCTCAGAGCAGCGGTGATGGCGGCATCTCGTCCAGCTTCGGTATCGAGCTCTTTTCCCAGCCGGCCAAGATACTTCGGCTTGTGATCGACCACCGGGAGCATCCCGCTCAAGAAAAGCAGGTTGCCCGTCTGTAACGTCTCGACGTAATTGCCAAAGGGCGTCGGGGCGGCGGGAAGCTGAATGCCAAGGTCCTGCAGCCGGCGATCCGCACCGCCGGCTTGCGACACCTTTGCGCTTACCACCGGCCCACGTGCGCACCGCCGTCCACGTGCAACACCTCCCCAGTTACGTGATGAGCTTCAGTCAGATAAACGACAGCGTCCGCGATCTCCTTAGAGGAGGCGATCGTGCCCATCGGGGAAAGGGTCTTCGAGGAAACTCCTTCGGGTTGTTTTTATGCAGAGGGGTGTCGACGACACCGGGCGCGACCGCATTGAAGCGGATGTTGTTCTTCGCGTATTCGCTCGCGAGACTGATGGTAATCGCATCGAGTCCGCCCTTGGTGATCATCGGAATCGATGCGGGAATGCCGGCGA
The DNA here is from genome assembly GCA_963838445.1 of uncultured Acidobacteriaceae bacterium. GTDB lineage: Bacteria > Acidobacteriota > Terriglobia > Terriglobales > Acidobacteriaceae > PALSA-350. Next base: position 20,626 of record CAWIRT010000044.1, on the reverse strand, counting down.
TGGGGTTGTCGGCCAATGAGGCCGTGATGCTGGTGACGCTGCCGCCGGTGCCCTGCGCGAGGATCTGTTTGACTGCGAGCTGAGTAAGAAACACAAACCCTTCGAGGTTAATAGAGACGAAAGCATGAAACTCGTCGGCGGTGTAGTCGGTGAAGGGCTTGGCCGCGAAGATGCCCGCGTTATTGACGACATGATCGATGGAGCCGAACTTAGCGATCGCGGTTTGTGCAACCTTTTCCGCTGTTGCCGGCTGACCGATGTCTCCATCGACGAGTGCGAGGTTCGGTGATGAGCGCGAAGCCAGCCCGGGAAACGCTGCGCGAGGTGGCAACGACGTTATAGCCCGCGATCCAGAAAGGCGTGGACGATGGCGGCCCCGATGCCCTGCGATGCCCCGTTACGATGACGGTCTCTTTGCTTGCCATACCTATTCTCCTGTTGGTTTTCGGGGACCCACAAGGCTCCTGTTTCCGTTACGGTTAGTGACTCCTGTGACTGTGCTAAAGGCGTTAATGTTTGCTCGTGACAAATTTCAAATGTCTTTCTATTCGACCGTTTCCGGGACGTTAACATTTTGCATTTGTGGAGACGTTAAGGGCCAGCGTGAGCGAGCCATTCGCAAGTCGAGAACCTGTGCTCAGCTTGAAGTCGATTTATGATCAAGAAATTGCGGTTTCAACCTAGTTGAAATCGCGAAAGGAGATTTTGTCATCATGCGATCCGATATAGTGCCGGGCGCGGTTTTTCCCGACTACGAACTCAGTGATCATGCGGCGAAGCGGCGCAAGCTTTCAGAACTGCAGGGTCCGCATCCCGATGGTTCTAGTACTCAGCCGCGGAGGTTTTTGCCCCAAGGACCGCCGGCAGGCCGAACTTCTTGTCCAACTGCACCGTGAACTGGAAGTTGCCTATTGCCGTCTGGTCACGATCAGCACCGACAACATCACTCTTACCAACGAGTACCGCACCGGCGTCGGTGCTCATTGGCCATTCCTCTCGGATGCGGGACGAACTATTCAAAAGGATCTCGACATTGCCGAATACACCGATCCCGCTAATAATCCGATGATTCCGCATACCATTGTTCTGGAGCCGGGCCTGGTCATCCACAAGATCTATAACGGCTATTGGTTTTTCGGCCGCCCGACGATTGAGGATCTCCGTCAGGACCTCCGCGCAGTTACCCAAAAATGCCGGCCAGATTGGGATATCACGACGCCGGAACTGAAGGCCGCATGGAAGGAAGGCCGCAAAGAGCTCTTTTATCCATATGGCAAGACCTACGCCCAAACGCTCGGCGAGCAGGATTAAGTTTCGCTAACAGGATTACTTTCGCTAAGAGGACGCGCGTATCTGCGATGCGCTCGATTTCTGCAACTTCATCTTTGCTGAGCTCGATCTGCGCCGATGCGATGTTTTCTTTCAGATGCTCAAGCGAATAGGTGCCGGGTATGGGGAGCACTAACGGGGACTTGTGGAGCAGCCAGGCAAGTGACAACTGAGTAGTAGTGGTGTTCTTTGCATGCGCAAAAGCTGCAAAAGGCCCATCAGGCCGGTTGAGTCTGCCGGCGTCCACGGGATACCACGGAATGAACGCGATGTTGTTCTGGGTGCAATATTCCAGGACACTCTGGTGTTTCCGTTCGCTGAGGTTGTATTTGTTCTGCACGGAGACGATGGGAGTGGTTTTCTGAGCTTGCCGGATCTCTTCGACCGTCACCTCGGAAAGCCCAATGTTCTGCAGCTTACCCTGTTCGCGTAACGAGACGAGCTTGCCGAGAGATTCTTCCATCGGCACCTGGGGATCTATGCGATGCAGTTGGTAGAGCGGAATGGTGTCGAGATGCAGGCGACGCAGGCTCATTTCGACACACTGATGGAGGTACTCCGGGCGGCCCACCGGTGCTGCTTTTGCTGGTCCCTGGCGGGTAATGCCGCCTTTGGTCGCGATCACTAAATCGGCTGGATAAGGGTGGAGGGCCTGGTAGATGAGTTCCTCTGCGATTTCCGGACCGTAGGCGTCGGCGGTGTCGATGAAGTTGATGCCGGAGGTTACGGCTGTGCGCAGGATGGCATGCGCGTGGTCGCGGCTTTTGGGTTCTCCCCAGGCTCCTTCGCCGACGAGGCGCATGGTTCCGTAACCGAGGCGATGGACGGCTAAGCCAGAAAGGGACAGCTGTGCGGTTGATCATGCGGGATTGGATGCCAGTTGATTGCGGAGGATCGAATGTGAAGACAGAGTTCTGGTTGGGGACGAGGTGCAAGAGTTTGATTAGAAAAGAGTCTTGATTCGTCATCGCGGTTGGCCTTCGGGAGGGTGGACGCATCCTGGGTCTGCGGGCGAACATGGAACAGGAGAGTCAATGCCAGAGCCAGAGCAGCCCACCGGCACCAGATCAGTATTTCGTGAGCCAGCATATGTGCGGTTCTGGTCTGCCCGGATCTGCTCGACGATATCGTTCCAGGTGACGGCGGTTGCCGTCGGCTGGCAGGTGTACGCGCTGACGCAAAGCACATTTGCCCTGGGCATGGTCGGGCTGGTGCAGTTTTTGCCAATGCTCCTGCTCACGCTGGTCGTCGGGCACGTGGCCGACCGATTCAATCGCAAGACCATCATCAGCATCTGCCAGACGGTGGAGGGTGGGACACTGGCGCTGCTGGCTGTCAGCAGCTATCTTCATCGGCTGCATCCGTTTGGCATTTTCTGCGCGGTGGCGGCGATCGGGGCTTCGCGGGCCTTCGAGAGCCCTTCGACACAGGCGATGGTCCCTAGTTTGGTGGAAGACGCGAAGGTGCCGCAGGCGATCGCATGGTCAACTTCGGCAAACCAGACAGCATCGATTGTTGGCCCCGCGCTGGGCGGACTGCTGTACGCGTTTGGACCCCATGTTCCGTACGGATTGTGCGCTTTCTTATTTGTGACAGCGGCCTTGTTGAGCTCGACCATCGTTCCCAAGCGACGGACGGCCGGTAAGACGCCGGTGACCGGACAGTCGATCCTGGCGGGGATTCATTACATTCGAGAGCGCAAGAACATATTGGGCGCGATCTCGCTGGATCTTTTTGTCGTGCTGCTGGGCGGCGCAACTGCGCTGCTTCCCGCGTATGCGCGAGACATTCTGCATACCGGGCCGTGGGGTCTTGGACTGTTGCGCCTGGCGCCCGCGGTCGGCGCGCTCTCGACCGCAGTCTTCCTTGCACATCATCCGATTCGCACCCGGGCTGGACATCGCATGTTCGCCGCGGTGATGGTCTTTGGCGTGGCCACGGTTGCCTTTGCTCTTTCGCGAAATGTATGGCTATCCATGGCGATTCTTTGTGTGCTGGGCGCCGCGGATGTGACCAGTGTGGTGGTGCGGTCTTCGCTGGTCCAGCTGGAAACCCCTGACGAGATGCGGGGCCGGGTGAGTGCGGTCAATTCGCTCTTCATCGGGACATCGAATCAACTGGGCGAGTTCGAATCGGGGGTGACGGCATCCTGGTTCGGGATCATACCGGCTACGATCCTTGGTGGGGTTGGCAGTATCGTAATCGCCCTGATCTGGATGGTACGTGTTTCCAGATCTCAGAAAGCTGAAGAGTGTCGCGGGATCGTTTGCCGACGAGAAGCTAGAGGTAGCGAAGTAACGCCCGCAGCCTTGCGGATGGCACCCTACACGCGCTACTGACCCTTGTCACTGCGAGGCGCCAGGATCTCAGTGAGGTAATCGTGGGTTCCTGGGATTCGTTCGAGGTGAGGGTAGCGCACGCCTCCCGGGTATTGAATTTCGCGGGTTTCTACGGTGGCAAAGTTGCGAATAACCAGCGAGATTTTTCCATCGCGAGGGTGGGCAATGGATTCGTCCAGGACATCCGGAGAGAACGCAACTCCGTCGACTGCCAGAATAGTCATTTCCGGTCCCAGGCCGGCATCGTATGCCGGAGTCCCCGGCAAAACATCGGAGATCGTGCCGTCCTTCTGCAGGTCCATCCCAATGGATGCCGACGCAAAATATGAGGGAGAGTGCGGAAGATCGGCCCAAAAATATTTCTTGTTCGGTGTAGCGTTATAAACCAGCCGCCAACCCGCGGCTTCAAGACCCTCCGTCGGTGGCAGCCCGTTCACCCGGTAGACATACTTCTCGAAAAAGCTGTGCCAGTCATACGGGCAGATCGCGGAAAGGGATGCTTCCACGTCGGTCCGCGTGTAGGGAACGACAATCGGGCCGGTGTCGTGCTGGCCGAAGAAGCTACGCAGAAAGTCGTCGAGCGAAACGCGGTCGTGAGATTGTTCGCGCAACAAGGTATCGACCCGCAGCCAGATCAACGCGCCCTCGTCGTAGTAATCCTGGTCGCGACGCACCGACCGCCATCCGCTCGGTACGTTACGCAGAACCCAATTCTGCGTTGCCGTGTCGACCAGTGGGGTTGTGATCCGGCCGGCCTCGTGAGCGAAGTTCGAAGTGGTGACCCCGAGGTAATCGCGCATGTAGGCAGGGTCGTTGAAACCCGCGCGTGTAGCTAGCAGCATGCCTATGTATTCATTCAAACCCTCATAGACCCACAGCATCGTGGTCCGTTCCGGGCCCTGATAGTCAGGCTTGGAATACAACTCTGCCGGACGCCGGTACTTACCGTCCCAGGAGTGCGATTGCTCATGCGCGAGCAGCGGAAATCCAAATTTCTCCAATTCTTCTTTCCTGGAAAGACCGGCGTCGACGAGTGCGTCATACGGAGAATCCTCGTGCTCTAACCCGTCGAACGGACGCGCATCGCTCTGCGAGACAAGCAGGTGCATGGTTTGCCAGTGGCGGAAGCCGAACATGGCCTGGTCCTGATCGATCAGCCTGGCAAACAGAGCGAAGGCGTGAGCATCATCTGCCTTATCGATGGCAGACTTGCTATCGCCGGTGAAGTCGAGTTCAGCCGGCCATTTCGACGCCAGTGGCACCGCTCGGAAAAACTCACCGGCCAGCACCGGGGAATCAATCAAACGTTCGAGGGAGGTCGCAGCAAACGTCACCTTTCCCTCAGCCTGGTGGATGACCTGCAAGGAGCTGCCTTGCTTCCAGCCAGGAGGGAGAAGAATCGAAGGCTCAATGAGCAGCTCGCGCTTATCGATGCCTCGCGGGTAGAGAACGGACGTATTCCAGGCAAGCAGGATCTGGTGATCGGAGATGGTATTTTCCAGCAACGTATCGAAGTCGACCGTGAGTGCACTGGTGTTGGGTGGGACGTCGATTTTGATGGTGTTTATGTCGTCGGGGTCGCGCGTCCAGGGCAGCGTCGCATCTCCGGAACGCACCCGGAGTGAGGCGAAGTTTTCAATAGGACCCGTGGGCCCGTGTTCGCCAGGAATCCAGCGTGGATAGGCCAGGGCAACGGGTCCTGGCTGCACGCGAATTTGCTCATGCACGAAAGCGATCCGGCGAAAGGCCTGTGTCTCATCGACCAGCAGCGTCATGGTGGGTACAGAGGAGGTTTGCGCGACCACATCGCCCTTTGCGATGACGAGCAGAATGAGTAGCCCAACAGCAGGAAGTTTCGAGCGAACTTGCGTAAGCATCCAAAATGCTCCAATGAGAGAAAACAGGCTGAGTGTCGTCGTGCGTGGCCTGCCGCTTCCGATCCTAACCGGTGTTCTCATACACGGCCAAACGGTTCGCTGAGTTACGTAGACATCTTGGCTTCAGTTGCGGGGGGACGGGGAGACATCGCTATGAGTCACTGATGCGATCATGGCTCTCACCCGGAACAGATGACGAGTGCCGTATGATTTGGCAACGCGCGCGCAGGGTTCACTGCGCGCGCTGTCTTTTGCCGCCTATTTCGATTTCCAGAAACTGGGGTCGGCCTTCATCATTACTTCGGACGGGTTGCTCATCTTGGGGTCGATCACGAACAAGTTATGCTGAGTCGATTCGACACACGCAGCTTCCAGTTGTTCCAGCTTCTTGAGGCCGTCTTCCCCCATCGCCGCCTCGAACTGCTTCCCGGAAGCGAACTCCGCGTCAATATCGGACGCCGATTTCATGGTACTGATGACCAGGAAGGCGCCGCCATGGGAGCCGTAGGTCCCCTCATAGGTTCCCCAATGAGCGTCAGGAACGCCCTTCTTGTAGCCGTCGACCACCAGCTTAACCAGCTGCTCCCATTCCTGACCATGTCCGGGCCGAACGAAGTACTGGCTGATCTCCAGGTAGTGGGCTCCCACGCGAAAACCCGGGTTGAGACTTAGGTCGTCGCGCATCATCCACTGCTGGAATCTGTCTCCGACAACAAATCGCCATCAGCGACGCTGGCACGGTCGAGGGCCGCAGAGAGGGAAGCGTCGGCAATAATGCCCTTGTGTTCTGTCTCCATGGCGGAAAAGGAGGGGTATGCGTACAGGAACAGGGTGCGCGACGGCCCGGACAATGCCGCCGCGGCATAGTAGTGGGGAGCATTTTTGCTTGCGGCCTCGGCGCGGAGATAAGCCGCTTCGGTCATTTGATGGGGAGTGCCGTCCTTACCCGGCTTGGTGTACTCCCGGGAAATGAAGAGAATCTTGTTGGTGGGAATGACGCCATTTTCCTGCGCCACGAGAGCTAAGGTCGGGGCGAATGACATCAGCAATAACAGGGCGGCGGATTGGCCGCGAAATAGTAACTTCATAAGTCGTTCTCCTGAAGCCGGATGAGTGGGTAAAACAACGAAGGTATGCAGACGGCATACTCAGCCGTGGGTTTAGGCAGAACTGTTGGCCGCAATGCGAACGTACAGGCCCCGACGGCCTGGGCGCCCGGAACGGGTGAAACCCGGGGGGAACGCAGCAAAAAGTGGAAAGTGGGGAGAATCATAGGAACTCCGCCGCTGGAAAGCAAGTCAATTCATAGGGATACGGTATCGGCGACAAGCGCGTCCGGAGCCGGCCACGGTCCTGGAATGTCCCGGTCGAGGGGCCGCCCTGGCCGGGATTTCGTTCTGGCGCCCGAAATCCCGGTTGGCTATGGTTATTTATTCGTAATTGGATATTGCCGCCGCGTATTGATAGGGGGACAATAGCTGACGGATTGCATCGCCGCAATCTTAAGTGTGCATGCCAAGGAGGCGAGTCATGGGTGAGATTCCCACTAGGCCGCTCTTCAGCGTGAAGCTCTGGTTCGCCGTAGCAATCCTTGCGGCAGCCACTAATCCTGTATTCGCAAGCCAGGCACCCCAAACCGCGGCCAGCCCTCCCCCAAAGGCGCCTGTTGCGGAGCGTAAAACCCTCTCCCTCGAGGAGTTTCCTGCCGAGAAGAAGGCCGATATTCTCATGGCGCGGGGGGAGTATGCTGCCGCGATCAAAGCCTACCAGCAAGCCGATCTGAAATCCCCGATTGTCTGGAACAATATCGGCATGGCGTACCACCATCTTTTCGCCCTGGACGAAGCCCGCAAGGCTTACCAGCATGCACTCGCGCTCAATCCTCGCTTTGCCGCTGCTTCCAATAATCTTGCTGCCGTCTACTATGGCCAACACGAGTTCAAGGTTGCAGAGCACTGGTACAAACGAGCGTTGAAACATTCAAACGAAAGCGCGGTTATTTACTGCAATCTTGGCACGGCTTACTTTGCTGAGGACCAAGATGAAGAAGGGGCTCAAGATGTATCAGAAGGCCTTCGCTATCGACCAGGGGGTCTTTGCGCCTAATCAAGCGGCGATGGTGGAGGGCGGAGGCTCGCGGGAGCAACGGGTTGCCATCAACTACTACATCGCCCAAACGTTTGCCAGCGCGGGAAAACAGGAACAGGCGCTCATCTACCTGCGAAAGGCCATGGATGAAGGCTTCAGGGATCGCAAACGGCTTGACGAGGATAAGGATTTCGCAGTCCTGCGGACGACGCCGGAGTTTCAACAACTACTCAACCAGGAGAACCTGTACTAACCCCTCTGAGCCGCGCACTGCCGCTTAGAGCTTTCCTTGCCCGAAGCCCGAGCAGTAGGATGGAAGGGCTACGTCTCAGCCGCTCCTCGCAGATGTTGTTCCCATTGGAACTCTGGGTGGCGAGAAGGGCAGGGGGATCGATTGGCCGCGACGATGAGCCCTGGCGCTGTTACCACTCCTGCGCCACCATTGAAGCTCGACTACAGTCTCACCGGCGTTAATTCCACTTTAGCCGTCGAACGGGGACTTGCTGAAGCCGAGTGGTACCAGTGTCCTGTTCCCCGCGATACCATGCGCGGCCTGCTCCAACGCCGCGATGGTCCGGCAATCCGCGACACAATTCTTTGGTTTGGCCTGATTTTTACCAGCGGTTTTTTAACCTACAAGCTGTGGGGTACGTGGTGGGCGATTCTGCCTTACCTCGTCTACAGCGTGCTCTATGCCTCGACCTCTGACTCCCGCTGGCACGAGACGGGTCATGGGACCGCCTTCAAGACCGACTGGATGAATAACGCGCTCTACGAGATTGCCTCGTTCATGGTGATGCGCGAATCCACGGTTTGGCGCTGGAGCCACACCCGCCACCACAGCGACACAATCATTGTCGGCCGCGATCCGGAGATTGCTGTTCCCCGTCCACCGGATTTGAAGGCCTTCGTCATGTCGTTCTTCAATCTGAAGGTGTATCTGAAATATTTCAGGCTCATCCTCTTGCATTCCCTGGGGCGCATGGATGCAGACGGGAAAACATTCATACCTGAAACAGAGTTTCCCAAAGTGTATCCGTAAGGCCCGTATTTATGTCGCCCTCTATGCGGTGGTGATTGGGCTGGCGATCAAGACCGGCAGTATCCTTCCTTTGTTGCTGGTGGGCTTTACGAATCTCTTCGGCTCCTGGCTGCTGGTCACTTATGGATACACGCAGCATGCCGGTCTAGCCGAGAATGTCCTCGATCACCGTCTGAACTGCCGCACGGTGTACATGTGCTGGATCCACCGCTACCTCTACTGGAACATGAACTACCACGTGGAGCATCACATGTTCCCGCTGGTGCCTTACCACGCCCTGCCGAAGCTACACGCCGCCGTAAAGGACGACTGTGCGGTGCCGTACCCCAGCCTTTTCTCGGCCTGGCGGGAAATTGTGCCTACGATTCTCAAGCAGGTCAGGGACCCCGGTTACCACGTCAAGCGTCAGCTTCCCGTACCAAGGGCACGGGTGACCCAGGCTGGGCGATCCTCTTATGGCAGTCCGGACGCAACTGGCTGGGTCGAAGCTTGTGCCGCGGCCGATCTTGAGCGCGCAGATGTGATTCGCTTCGACCACGGCAAGAAGACGTACGCACTTTATCGCACCCAGGAGGGCGAGCTCTACGCTACCGACGGTTTGTGCACCCACGGTAATACTCATCTTTCCAACGGCCTGGTAAAGGGAAATATCATCGAATGTCCCAAGCACAATGGGCGTTTCCATCTGGTGGATGGCTCGCCCGCCCGGGTGCCGATTTGTCGCGGCTTAGCCACCTATCCGATCGAGGAGCGTTCGGGGCGAATCTTTATCAATGTGAGCCGGCCTGGGGGGGCGGGCGCTCGTCCGCAGAAGACGTATCAATTGCGTGTCGTGAGTAACCGCAATGTCGCTACCTTCATTAAGGAACTTGTTCTCGAGCCTCTGGATGGTTCGGAAAAGGTCGCCTTTACTCCAGGAGACTACCTGCAACTCGATATTCCCGCGTACGACGCGATCCGCTTTCGCGAGTTCGATATCCCCGAGCCTTTTGCTTCTGTATGGGAGCGGCAACACGTGTTCGATCTGGTGGCGCGTAATCCCGAAGCCGGCCGGCGTAATAACTATTCGCTTGCCAGCAACCAGCAAACGGATCGTTTGCTTCGCTTCAACGTGCGTATTGCCACCCCGCCTCCAGGCCAGGATTGCGCTCCCGGAGTGGGTTCCAGCTACGTCTTCAGCCTTAAGCCGGGAGATATTGTTAGCGCTATCGGCCCGTTCGGCGATTTTCATATCAGGCCCACGCAGCGGGAGATGGTTTATATCGGCGGGGGAGCCGGCATGGCTCCTTTGCGCGCCCACCTCTCCCATCTTCTGGAGACGGAGCAGAGTGCGCGCAAGGTCAGCTTTTGGTACGGTGCGCGATCGAAGCAGGAGATCTACTACGAAGAATACTTCCGGGATCTAGCGGACAAACATCGCAACTTCGCCTTCAACCTGGCGCTCTCGGCGCCGCTGGTGGAGGATAACTGGGCCGGGCATCTTGGGTTCATCCACGAAGTGGTGCTGGAGAAACATCTTCGCGAGCACGATAATCCGCGGGCCGCGGAATATTATCTGTGCGGTCCGCCTTTGATGATCAAGGCTTGCCTCAAAATGCTGGGTGAGCTTGGCGTGCCGGAAAACCATATCTCTTACGATGAGTTTTAAGGGTAGGCCCCAGCAAGGGCCAGGGCTGCGCCGCCCAGCAACAAGGTGTCCGCCAGGTAATTCAAGCCATTCGCAATATCTGCAGGAATCCCGATGACGATGGGGAGATAGATGAAGAGCACAAGCAGAAGAGTGATCAGCCCCAGCCAGGTTGCGGCGGGGCGAACTTGTTTGTTGATTATCAGGAAGACGGCGATCACTATCCAAATTGCGCCGATCCCGTAACCCCAAAGCGAATGCGCCGGGACCCACGTGGGCGTCACCTTCACAAGCGGAACTCCGGGCGCAAGTTCCGGATGGAGAATTTGCTCTACACCAAGAAACGCGATAGGAATAGCAACAAAAAATCGCGCCAACGTTGCAAGCCTGTGCCTGGTCTGCGGTTCCCATCCTCCTTTGAAGGATGAAGCCAGGGCGAACGCGCCTCCGGCAAAAGCTGAGTCTCGAAAACCCACGACCCAGAGAAGTGCGCTGCGGGGGTTGGCGGCAATTCCGGGAACGTGAATAAGAAGGACGAACAGGGCAATCATAAGCCCGGCGAGTGCGGAAGCGAGCCAGGCGTATTTTCTCGCCACTATGCTCAGGGCTGCGGCAATGAGGCAGGTCCCGACCAGGAGGGCCCAGAAGATGTGTCCTGGAATCCAGGCCGGCACCATCCCAGCCATGATCGTGGTCGCGGTGAAATGTTCGGCGCCGAAGACGGCTAGAGGAACAGCCAGGCAAATCGGACCTAAAACGACAATCTTATTGAGACCGCGTTCCTGGACAAAGTCGTTCCTGACGGTGATCAGGCCGATGGCCAGGATCACACCCCCTGCGATATAGGGCAACCATACAACCCAGGGGAATGCGGCCCAGAAAATCCATTGTGCAAGATTGGCTGGGTGGAGAAAACCGGACACAACGATCAAGGTGAGAGGGCTCGGGATGTATGGCGGGATCAGAGGGCGCTCCTGGCTCGCCCAATAACCTTCGACGAGAATCTCTCCAGGGGCAATAGCCACTCAACTGGATTTTGTGCTGGCCACTTATAGCCACTGTCCGTGAGGACTTCAGCCCGCGCGTGAGATCGGGTGGGATTCGCGGTCCTCTGTTTGCAGGAAGGCGGCCTGGTGGTCACGTGCGAACTCGCGGAAAGAGCGAGGCGCTTCGCCGGTAACTTCTTTGACCGCGGAAGTGATGCCGGCGGCTTCACCGCGGCGGTAGTGGGCGTAATCTTCGATCAACCCATCTGCCTGCCAATCGGGCATGTGGAAACCCCGAAGCGCATCTCTAAATGCTTTCTCTGGTAAATCTACGAAGGTGATGGGACGATTGAGAGCCTGGGAAAGTTGTTCCGCCATCCCTGCATGGGTTAATGCCTCCGGTCCAGTGAGGTCGTAGGTTTTGCCCTCGTGCCTGGTCTGGGTCAGCGCTGCTACTGCGACGGCGGCTATATCGCGAACGTCGACGACACTCACCCGCGCGTCGCCGGCGGGCGCAAAGAACCGGCCCTCGGTGGCGATGGACTTGCCGATCATCAACAGACCCTGCATGTAGAGATTGGGCCGGAGGTTGGTATACGACATGCCAGATTTGCGGAGTGCCTCCTCGACGGCAGCGTGATAACGCAGGAAACGCAATGGAGAAGCGGATGAGGCATGGAGTTGAGAGAGATAAACAATATGCTTCACGCCCGATTCACGCGCCAGCGCAATGAAACGTAACTGACGTTCCTCCACCTGCTCGGAGGAATTTGTGACCAGAAACGCACGCTGGACGCCGTCGAGGGCTTTGCGGAGACTCGCCGTATCGTCGAAATCTGCTTCGACGAATTCCAACGCGCAGTTGGGCGTGAAATTCACGATCCCTCTTTGCTTGCGCACCATGGCCCGGATGGGCTCTCCTCTGCCGGACAAGCGTTGGAGGATTTCTACTCCGTTCTTTCCGGTGGCTCCGGTAACAAGAATCATGTGCGTGCTCCTTCATGGTTGAGATTGGCCCCCGGACGGGGTAGTTGCCCGGCAGGAATAATTGACGGATGTTCAGTTGACCCGAACATATTGGCCACATACACTCAACTCCAACGCCTCAAAAGGAAAAAGCAGAGAAAGCGAAGCCTTGTCCATGACCAGAAAACCAAGCGTTAGTGTTCCTCTCCAACTTTTGCTGCTTTTTGCGCTGGCGAATCAGGCCGCTTTGCGTGCCATGGCGCAAACGCAGACATGGTATCTCGATCCTCCGCACTCAGCGGCGCAGTTTTCTGTTCGCCATATGGGGATCTCGACGGTGAGAGGGACTTTTACCAAGGTCGGCGGTGTGGTCGTGGATTCACCAGATCTTAGCAAGGCTTCTGTGAATGTGACCATCGATGCCAGTTCCGTGGATAGCCGGGTGGAGATGCGGGACAAAGACCTGCGGAGTGACCACTTCTTCGATGTCGCCAAGTTTCCGACGATCACCTTCGTGTCCAAGCGCGTGGAAGCCGCGGGTGCCGGCAAGTTGAAGGTTACCGGCGATCTGACTATCCATGGAGTGACCAAAGAAGCGGTCCTCGATGTGGATGGCCCCACTCCTCCCATCAAGGATCCGAGAGGGAATCAGCATCGTGGCGTTTCGGCCACCACGACCATCAACCGGGCGGATTATGGAATGAATTTTGACGCGGGCATGATCGGAGACCAGGTCGCGATCCAACTGGATGTGGAAATGGTTGATAAGGCGCCCGGTGGGCCGCGGCCAGGCGGGCCGCCTCCGACTCCGCCGCCTGCGGCAAATTAGCTCACCCTGCTTACGTTTCCAGTTGTTCCGGCTTCAGATACTTGATGAGCACGACTTCGTTACCCTTTTCACCGTAGATCAACTCATCGATGATGTTTTGCGTGACCAGGATGCCAAAGCCGCCCGGTCTAAGCCCCTGCTTTTCGCGGACGGCGAGATGGCGGATTGGATTGGACGGCGGGTTCTTGATTGCCGCGTGATCCAGGTCCTCAAGCGTAAAGCCTTCTCCGGGGTCTTTCACGCGGCACAAAACCATGTGCTTGGCGCGAATATAAGAAATCGCAACATGCTGGGTGGCTTTGAAATGGGCGCCGTGTTCGATGGCGTTCATAAGCATCTCGCGAAACGCCATGCCGACGGCGTCTCTCTCTTTCATCGGGAGATCGGCTATCTCATGAATGAACTGAATCAGCCGATCGGCGGTCTTGCGATCACAGCGGGCAACCAGTTGAATAAACTGCGGCGTGGCGGAAAGAATCTCGATGCCTTCGTCCCAAACGGGACCGGTTGTCGATAGAAGGAGAATCTTCTCAAAGGCCTCCATCGAATAGGGCTCGGAGAAGTAGCTAAAGGCGCGTTCACGCATGGCCGCAATCACGTCGGCCGGGGTGCTCTTCGAGGTGATGATGATGAGCCGGACATGGGGGCGGACAGTGCGGATCTGGCGCAGAAGTTCCACATCCTGCTTGCCTGAAGTTTCTTCGCCGGTCAGGACAAGATCGTAAGCCTGGTTTTTTAGCATCTCCAGGGCAGACTTGTTGTTTGCCGAACGCGCAATGTTCCAGCCGGGCAGAACTTTCCGCACCGCCCCAACGACTGCGGAGTCAGACCCGACCACGAGAGCTGTCTTCCTGGGGCCTGACGGCCCGGGTGTCGTACGGCCGCCGATAGATCACCGCCTGCGCTCCATCATAAAACCAACTGAGGGCTCCGTGCCCACACGATTCCCGTGTGAGAATGGCTTCATCTGGATCTTCGCGGGATAAGGGGGACTGATGGTTCGATGGATGATGTTTGCTGTCCTCGGGGTTTCCGTTTCCGGAGTATGGGCGCAGTCCCCGCCTTCGCGGCCGAAATTCGACGCATTTGAGGTGGCGACCGTCAAGCCGGTCGAGCCCGACCCCCAGAGCGGCCGGTTCATTGTGATGCAGGGTACGAATCGGTTTGTAGAGAAGGCTTACACGCTGAAGCTGCTGATTGCGGCCGCGTACGATCTCAACCCGCGCACAATCTCCGGTGGCCCGCCGTGGGTCAGTGCCGACCACTACGACATAGTTGCCGTTACGCCCGGTGAAGTCCGCCCGACCCATGACGAACAGATGTCTATGTTGCGGAGCCTGCTGGCGGACCGGTTCAAGCTCACGTTTCATCGCGAACAAAAAGTATTTTCGATCTACTCGCTTGAGCTGGCGAAGAGTGGGCCGAAGCTCAAGCCAAGCGCGTCGCGTCCCGATGAGCCCGCGGTGGTGGGCCCAGGAGTGGTCTATCCGCAGCGTGTGGTGCTGCCGGGCCGCAATGCAACTATGGAGTCCTTTGTCTCTTTGTTGCAGCGGGCCATACTCGATCGCCCGGTGGTCGATAAGACGGGCCTTACCGGGAGGTACGACTTCGATCTGGAGTGGGCGCCGGACGAGACTCAATTCGGTGGCGACTTGCCACCGGCATCCGCAGCGGCTACCAGTCCGCCGCTTTTTGAGGCGATCCAGCAACAGCTTGGGCTGAGACTGGAGGCGACGCGGGGACCGGTTGCTGCGCTGGTGGTCGATACAGTGGAGCGGCCTTCGGCGAATTAATCCCGGGCCGTTTCAGTTCATCTTCATCCCGGGCATCACCGAGTGATCCATATTGTCGTGCCCCCGGTCGTCATCGTCCGTGGACCAGATGTTCTTCGCGTTAGTTTCATAAGGATAGACGTGCACCATCCAGCCGAAGAGATGAGGACGAAACTGTCCGCCTGCTGCATCACAAGCTTCCCTGGTGGTGATCGACCCCAGCAGCCCGAACTTTGCATCCGGGCCAAAGTAGGCTGCCTTTTCTCCCATCGGCGCCTTACAGAAATTAATATGCTGATGCCAGCGGGCAATGCTGAGCGGAATTCTCTCGTTTAGCTCGTCTTCGGTGGCATCCACCCGATCCGTATACATGGCTCCAACTAGCTTGTACCCGCCGTCCGGAGTCTTTTTGTAAAGCAGCGAGGTGGGCTTGAGCGGATCAAATTGGGAGCGGGCCGCAAGGCCGTATTCGTACTTTGTAAAGTGATACTGGGCCTGGGGCAAGTCGGGAAGAAATATCTTGTAACCATCAGCAAGTGCCTTGTGGTAGTCCTGATACGGCGCCATGGCCGTTTTTGCGGCTGCGACGATGGCGTCGGCCTTCTGCTGATCGCCTGGCTGTGGAGACCGGAGCACGGTCATGAACATGTGGCCTGCCATGTGCGCCATGCCGCCCTGACCATGGTTCAATTCCGCGGCCGTTAGGCCGGCCAAGCCAATCGTCAGGGAAGCAAGGGCCACTGCCCAGCCTCTAAAGCGAAACACCCGTAACATAACGATTACCTCGCTAGAAATCACTTATTAAGACGGGTTCTTGAGAAGGGAAGTTGCGGTGCCCGGCGCTTCCTGCAGTTACCTGAGGGCGATGGTCAGGCCAACTGTCCGCCGTCGACAAACAGCAAAACACCCGAGACGTAGGCTGCATCGTCGGAAGCGAGGAAGAGAGCGGGGCCCGCCACATCCTCCGGTGTTCCCATGCGCCCAAGGGGGACGACGCCCGTCTCAGGATGGTACTTGGCCTGATAAATAGGGTCGTTGAAGATGGACTCGGACAGACGAGTTCGAATGGGTCCTGGTCCTACCGCATTGGAGTTGATACCGAATTTGCCCAGCTCACGCGCCAGGGTTTTGGCAAGAAGAAATACGCCCGACTTGGATGCGTTGTAGTGGGCTAGTTGAGCCTCTCCGTCCCAACTGTTGGTGGAGGCCATAAAGACCAGCTTGCCCTTTCTTCGCGCCACCATGTGCGGGACCACGGCCTTGGCGACCAGGAACGCTCCGCGCAGGTTAACGTTGAGCGTATTGTCCCAGGTGTCGACGTCGAGTTCGAGGAACGGTGCGGCAGGGGCGATTCCGGCGACGTACATCAAAATATCGATGTGGTCATGCCAGTCCAGGACCTGCTTGACGGCGGCTTCCACCTGGGCTTGATTGCGGACGTCACAGGGGACACCTTGGCATTGACTGCCTTCGCCGCGCATTTCCTGAACCGTGGTCTCCATGGCTTCCGGATCCACGTCGGCGATCACTACCTGCGCCCCTTCGCGTCCCAGCCGTGCTGCGATGGCTTTCCCGATCCCATGGGCAGCTCCCACAACCAGTGCGATTCGATCCTTGAAACGCGGCCCAACGCTAGTCGCACTTCGTTCCATCAGCAGACTCCTAAGCACGCAGACTATCCGCAAATCCCTGTTGAGTCTTTAGCTTAAGCCCACAAGTTTGTTGCAGCACGCTGGACAAACCGCAGGCCAAGCCACCACGCAAAACTACTTAGCGGGAAGCTCCACTCCCGAGAGACGAGCGCAGGCCTCGATGAGGCGATCCTGTATCTCCGCATCGCGGGTGGTCGGATTCGGTTTGCGCGGCCGCATATGGAAAAAATACTGCCCGGTCACTGTGGCGCCTTTGTCATCGCTGACCGCCAGCCACACCTGGGTTCGATGTGCCGCGTCCATATCGTCCGGAGCCCCGGGGCCCCCCATCTTCGTCGGCACCCAGCCGGGTTCAAGAGCGTTAGAGAACACACCGGGCCAGTGGCGTGCCACGGCGAATGCCAGGAGCACGTCGTGCAACTTGGTGTCGGAGTAGGCCTGTTGCCCTTGCCAGGGCCGGCCCTCCCAGCCGAGATCCTGCAGGCTCGCGTCGCCGTTCTGATGCAGCATAGAGCTAAGGTAGACCAGGCGCCCCGGTTTCTGAATAAGAGCGGTCAGAATATACGGCGCTAGTGTGTTGACGGCGAAAACCTGAGGCAGTCCATCTTCGGTTGGGTTGCGCCGCGGTTCGCGATACCCGACGCCGGCATTATGGATGATGGCGTCAAAGGAACCAATTCGATTGACCTGCTCGGCGACGTTGCGGGTTTGGGCAATGCTGGCCAGATCGCCGATGACTACGTTGTCCGCTCCGGGCACGGCGGCCAGGGCTTCCTGACCCCTCTGCTGGCTGCGAGCGTGCAACACCACGTTGTGACCCTGTTCGATGAGTAGCTGAGCGGCCATACGGCCGAGACCGTCGGACGAACCAGTAATAAAGACCCGCGCCATAGTGAATAAGACTCCGAGTGTGAGAGCTGCAGCCCCACTGGTAAAGATAGCAGCCGATGTTTGCGGCCAGGTGCGGGGCACAGGCATAATCGACCTGCCACAGAAGATGAAATTATTCCCCCCCTTCTTCACCACCAGAGAGTCGCATGAAAAAGACAAGTCGTTTCAAGCAGTACTTGCTGGCGAAAGAGATCCTGATGATTCCCGTTGCCCATGATCCGCTGTGCGCAACCATTATCGAGCGAGCAGGATTTAAGGTGGTGGGTTGCGGCGGCTACGCTAACTCGGCCGCACTGCTGGGTGCTCCAGACATTGAGTTGCTGACGCTCACCGAGATGGTGGACGCGGTGTGGCGAATGGCCGATGCGGTGGATTTGCCGGTGTTTGCCGATGGTGACAATGGTCACGGAAATAGCACCAACGTGCGGCGGACGGTGAAGCAGTTCGAGAAGGCGGGTGCGGCCACGATTATGCTGGAGGACCAGGTCTCCCCCAAGCGATGCGGGCACATGTCCAGCAAGCACGTGGTGCCGGCGGATGAATTCGTGGCCAAGATCCGGGCCGCCGTGGACGCGCGCGCGGATCAGGATCTGACCATCCTGGCGCGTACCGACGCGATCGCGGTCAAGGGTTTGACGGAAGCAGTCGAGCGCGCACAGATGTGCGTGGAGGCCGGCGCAGACTGGGTCTTTCTGGAGGCCCCCGAGAATGTGGAGCAGATGAGGCAGATCCCTGGCCTGGTCTCCGTGCCCACCCTCGCCAACATGATCCCAGGGGAAAGACGCCTATCCTGCCCGCCTCTGAATTGCAATCGATGGGCTTCGCCGCCGTGATTTTTCCGAATGTGTTTACCTACGCTTACGCGAAATTAGTCACGGACCTTGCTGCGGAGTTGCTGCGCACCGGTACTACGGCTCCTTTCCACGACCGAATGATCGAATTTGAAGAGTTTAATGCTCTGGTGGGATTGCCGAAGATCCGGGAAGCGGAGCGGCGAGACTACGCTCACCTCGAAGATCCGCACTTGCGAGGCGCGTAACGTGCCGCGCCGATTGCTGTCTGGGATTGAGGCCCGAGGCTAAGCGCGGTGGCATCCGTCGTCTCGACGGATGGTAAGGTCAGAGTCTTGTAACCGAAGAGGTCCTGATTGCATCGGGTTCGGACATGAAGACGGTGAGAGGTGACCTGATGCGAAACAACTCGAGAAAAGGTGAGGGCAGAAACGATTCCATAAAGGTGGACGCATACCTGCCGATGAACCAGCAAGAATAGCCGCCGGGAGCCGTAACGCGTAGCGCCATCGCTCAGGCAGAAAACGCCACTCGAATCTGAGTGGCGTTTTCTGGTCTTACGCACCGGAAAAATTCCAGACGAAGGGCACGGCTTCAGCGGTGCCGTGAATGTCTTATGAGCTCCGCGGCTTTAGAAGCCGCTGAGATACGCTTGTCGTTAAAGTGAAGGCAAATTCGACCCCGTCTGCTGCCTCGAATCAAACGCTATGAAAGGTCCAAAGACGTGCCTCGGGGTCTTTAGAGGGTAATGTGAGAGCCGAAAGAGACCGCAGATCTCTCCACTCCGCTGCGCTCCGGTCGAGATGACAAATTTGTTGCAGGGAAATTGCGAATTATCCAATGGAGGCACCCCCGTTCGTGGCTCAACAAATTTGTCATCTCGACCGGAGCGCAGCGGAGTGGAGAGATCTGCGGTTTCTTGTCCCTCGGCGTGGCTCCTAGTGACCCAGGGGAAGGCGCTTCGCTTTCGCCGCAAGTAGACTTGAAGCAGGGGAACCAGCCGTATGAAGGATTCGATCGAGAAAACATCGGTAGATCAATCTTTTACACGGGACATGGTTGAGTTCTGCGTGGGTTATGCCTTGATTCTGGCAGCGATCTGGACGCTGAATCCCTGGCAGAGATGGTTCTACTGGATAGCGATCGCGTGGATCGTGGTGACCACCTGGATACACCGTCCGACGTGGAAGGCGCTGGGCCTTGGGCTGGCGGGACTGGTCCGGTCGTTGTGGATCATAGGTGTTGCCCTCATGCTTGCAGGTTTGGCGGTCTACACAGCGGACCGGTTGCACTCGCTGCACCGGCTGCATGGTCCCACGCCGCTGCTTTCGCATGTTTGGGGATACCTGATTTGGGCGGTTATGCAACAGTTTTTGCTGCAGATCTATTTCCTGCTCCGGTTGATGCGATTACTGCCGGGCAAGGTGGCGCCAATCGTAGCCGCCGCAGGCCTGTTCTCGCTTGCTCACTTGCCCAATCCGGTGCTGACGCCGGTCACCCTGGTGTGGGGGATCGCAGCCTGCGTGCTGTTCCTGCGCTATCGAAATATCTATGCTCTGGGCATCGCTCACGGGATCCTGGGGCTGTGTGTCGCAGTCATTGTGCCAGACTCGATCCAACATCACATGCGGGTGGGGATCGGCTACTACCGGTATCATCCTCATCGCAGCCAGATGGCCCAGATGGTATCTACCGATGCATGGGTGATGGCCGATGCACCGACCCGGCGCTCCTGGCGCCAGGCAAGGCCATAGAAGATGCCGGCCAGAGCCGCCAACAGGACATAGCGCCAGTTGAATAGCGCGGCACGCTTGTTGAAGTGCGAAAGACCGAACAAGGTTGAGGTGATGAGCAGGCCTCGCGCAGGCCCAACCCGGCGCTCGAGAAGGTTTTGCATCCAGCCACGAAAAAAAAGCTCTTCCGGCACGGCAATGAAAAAGAAGGTGAACAGCCACGCGAGCAGAACCCGGCCGGCCGAAGGGATAAGGGCGTGCAAATGAAGGAAGCCAATGAACAGTCCGAGCCCGACAGCGATGGGCGTGTACGCGGCAAGGGCGAACAAGCCAACGCCGAAATCGTGCAGGCGCAGACGCAGGTCGAAGCCAACATTTCGCAGCTGCCGGATGGCAAAAAAACCATAAATACCGGCGTCCAGGAGAAGGATCTTATTGAAGATGGCGAGGCGCGGGCCCCACGCGGGCTCAAACCAACGCAAATCGACAGCGAGACCGAGTACGACAAGGATCAGAAAGTCACGCCACTCTCCACGCTGCTTCGGGTCGGCCAGGCTTGCTTCGTAGAGCAGCAAACTGATGCCCACAGGCAACAGCGTGTAGAGGGCCAGCCAGGGCCAGCGGAAAAGGCCGCTCGACACCGAGACGAGCGCGTAGGGGAGACCAAGCAGGGCGGGCGCCAGAATGCGCAACCTGACCGGCAG
>CAWIRT010000043.1:0-222529 GCA_963838445.1 uncultured Acidobacteriaceae bacterium | reverse complement strand
AGCGCAGCCGCCGCCGAAAGAACCACTTCGGAAGCGTCCGGGACTATCTTGTCCCTACCGCGAACCGCGGGTGCCCCACATCTCGCTCGTTTTTCGCGAGATGTGGGATACCACTGCGCTAGCTTTGCGACCCTTCGATGGGCGTAAAGCCGGGCTTAAAGTTACCCAGGACTGTAGCGATAGATTAATTCCCTCCGTCACGGAACCACCGTCCCCGCTCCACCGTAGTAAGTCGTGAGGGCCAATCCGCGCCAAAAAGGAGACAACGCAATGGCGGCACTGCGGCAAAATATCATCTACAGCTTCCGGCGTCTTTCCCGGTCGCCCGGACTTGTCTCTGCCGTGGTCCTCTCCGTGGGACTGGGCATCGCCGCCAACTCCACCATCTTCTCTATGGTCAGCCGATTCGTGCTCCGGCCGGCGCCGGTCGGCGATCCCTCTACACTGATGGCTCTCCACACCACGTACGATGGTGGTCGATGCTGCAACAACTTTCCCTTTCCTGTTTACACTGACGTTCGCGATCAGACCCGCTCGTTCTCCGGCGTCGCTGCTTTTTACGAGCTTTTACCAGCGTCGATTGGTGGTACAGGAGAGCCGGAGCGTGTCTGGGGGCAATCCGCTACCGCCAACTATTTCGATGTCTCCCAGATCCGCATGTACCTCGGCCGCGGCTTCCTGGCCAGCGAAGAACGGCTTCCCGTCATCGTCCTCAGCCACCGTCTGTGGCAGCGGCGCTTCGCGTCCGACCCCGCCATCCTGGGCAAAGCCTTCCCCCTCTCCGGTCACATGTTTACGGTAGTTGGGGTGGCGCCCCCCGGCTTTCGAGGTCTCGACCTGATACTCGATCCTGAATTCTGGGTACCGCTCGGCAACGTAGAGCAGCTCGCCCCCAATGTTCCCAATCGTAACGCGCGCGACTATAACTGGCTGGCAGCTGTGGGCCGCCTCAAACCGGGCGTAACCCAGTCCCAGGCGTCTGCGGAACTCGCCACCCTCGCCCAACGCTTAGCCAAAGCATATCCCGCTACCGACAAAGGCCGAGGCTTCTTCATGGATCAGGCCGGCTCCCTTCCCCCCAGAGACAAATCGGCGGTGTTGCTCTTTATCACGGCGTTATCCGTCGTCGTGTTGCTTGTCCTTGGCATTGCCTGCGCCAATGTTGCGAATCTCCTCCTCAGTCAGTCAGCCAGTCGCCAGCGTGAGATGGCGGTGCGCATTGCCCTGGGGGCGACGCGGCGTCAGTTATTGGAGCAGATGTTGACGGAGAGCCTGCTGCTCGCTCTTGCGGGTGGACTCCTCGGCACACTCCTGAGTCTCTGGGCTACATCAGCGCTTTCCGCATTCCGTATTCCCGCGCCGGTTCCGCTGGACACAACCGTCAGCCTCGATTGGCGGGTCCTGCTGTACACCTTCGCCCTCAGTGTCGGAACAGGTCTGCTGTTTGGGTTCGGACCTGCCTGGATCGCTTCGCGGCCTGTTTTGGCCAACGCTCTGAAAGGCGAGGATGGACTCGCCCGTCCCGGCCGCCGCCTGAACCTGCGCAACATTCTCGTGGTGGCGCAGATTGTCATGTCGCTGGTTTTGCTCTGCGCCACTGGGCTTTTCCTGCGCAGCCTCGAACAAGCAGTCGGCATCGACGTTGGCTTCCGCTCCCACGATCTCCTGATGCTCTCTGTCGACCCGCGGGTCCACGGCTACACGCCCGAGCGCACCACTCAATTCCTCGAACAATTGCGTGAACGGGTGGCCGCGATTCCAGGCGTCCTGTCGGTTGCCGCGACTGACAGCGCTCCGTTGTCCGGCGGAAATCGCAGCGATGGTTTCCATGCGGAAAATGCGAAGCCCAACGACCCCTATCCATCCGTGGAGTTGTATATGGCATCTCCCGGTTATTTCGAAACCTTGGGGATCCCACCCCTGGCGGGTCGCGACTTCAATCACGATGCAGCCAATACCACCAGAGTCGGCATCGTCAACCGCGCCTTTGCCGACCATTTCTTTGCCCGCGAAAATCCCATCGGTCAGCGCGTGACCGGGGGAGGCGTTACCTACGAGATTATCGGCGTGGTCGAAAACATTAAGTCACGAACCCTCGGTGAGGACACTCGCTATGTTCTTTTCCGTTCCCTCGCACAGAGCACGGGCAGCGATCCTTCCTTCCTGGGATATCAACTCCTGGTCCACTTTCAGGGTAATGCGGCAACCATCGCCGGCGCCGTACGCGGTCAAATCCACGATCTCGATCCGGCCATGGCTATTTACAACGCCGAAACCATGCAGCAACATCTACGCCAGGCGCTCTTTCTCCCCCGCCTGGCGGGCACGCTCTTCGGGATCTTCGGCTTCATAGGATTGGCACTAGCGGCTATCGGCCTTTATGGTGTCATCAGCTATTCCGTTAGCCGTCGCACGCGCGAAATTGGTATCCGTATCGCTCTGGGAGCTCAGCTTAGCGCGGTTCGCCGGCTCATTCTTCGCCAGGGGATACTACTCACTCTCATCGCGATAGCGGTCGGCCTGCCTGTGGCCTTCATGCTGGCGGGAGTTTTGAGTAGTTTTCTCTACGGCATTCGTCCCCACGACACGATGACCTTTACCCTCGTGCCGCTATTTCTAGCCGCTGTGGCCCTCGTTGCCTGCTGGATTCCAGCTCTTCGAGCAACCAGAATCAATCCGCAGACTGCATTGCGATACGAGTAGTTCTTGAACCGCGCCCGGTGTTAGTCGAGAACTGAGGAAACAAAACGGTGGGCTTTAGAGGGTGTGTGAGAACTCTGGATTTAGTAATTTAGTCCCGAAGGGACGGTTGAACTTAGCCCAGGACTAGCGTCCTGATTGCATGACAGCGTCGGCTCCCTCAAGCCAAGTAGACTGGTTGCTACCAAACGACCATGAAGCTCGGAAGAAGGAGCCGAGCATGATGATTATAGGCTGTGATTTTCATCCCCGTTTCCAGCAAATTGCTTATGTAGATCTAGAGACGGGAGAGTTTGGTGAGCGTCGTTTGAGCCATCCGGAAGAGGCGGAGCGATTTTACCGTTCTCTGGCCGGGAATCAGGTGCGCATAGGTCTAGAGGCGACGGGCAACTTCCGTTGGTTCCGGCGATTGATCGACGAACTGGGTTATGAATTTCTGCTCGGGGACCCGAGCGCGATTCGCGCTGCGAGTGCCCGCCGGCAGAAGACCGACAAGCGGGATGCCAGGCACATGTTGCGTTTGCTGCAAGAAGACCGGTTTCCGGCCGTCTGGCAGCCTTCGGTGGAGAACGAGCAGCTGCGGCAGTTGTTGTTGCATCGTTGCCGCCTGGTTCGCCTGCGCACCCGGATCACCAACCAGTTGGACTCCATGGGTAAGAACGAGGGCCTGTTGGGTTCCAAGAGCTGGTCGGCGGAGCGACGGCGGCGCATCGAGGCGTTGCCGTTGTCTGGCTGGTACATGCAAAGGCGAGTCGACTTGTTGGATTTGCTGGACGAGTTGGAGAAGCGGATCGAGCCGCTGGAGAAGGCAGTGGTTGAAGCGGCGGAGAGTCATCAGCAGGCATGCCTGCTGATGACTCACCCGGGAGTGGGTCCGATCGTTTCGCTGGTCTACGTGTTGACCATCGGGGATTGGACGCGATTCGCGCGAAGCCGGGAACTGGCCAGTTATCTGGGTCTGATTCCGGCCGAAGACTCCAGCGCTGACAAGCGCCGTTTGGGTCACATCAGCAAGCAGGGCAACACGCTGCTGCGTTGGCTGCTGGTCCAAGCCGCTATGGGGGCACAACGGTCCGATCCAAGCTGGCACCGACTATATCTTCGTTTGTCGCTGAACAAGCATCACGGCGTCGCCAAGGTGGCCATCGCCCATAAACTAGCGGTTCGACTGTATTGGATGTTGCGCTCCGGGCAGAACTACAAGCAGGTGATGGAGCGCGGTTCGCACGCGGGGCAGCCCGTTTAGCCCAGTGGCCGAGGCTTAGGCCGACGTCCTGATTGGGCGCCCCACCTCTTCCCGTGAGGGGAGAGTTTGCACAAGAAATCATGGAGCATTACCGGGCCGAATACATGGTTGATGGAACCCCAACAGGGACCATCGAAAATGATTGAATGCAATGTACGAGCTTGGGTCGTTTGGCAAAGCAAGACAGTTCTCAACTAAGGAACAAAGCACAGAAAAAACATCTGTGCTTTGTTCCCAGCTCGATTGTCACCGTGGTCGGAACGGGGTCAAGGGTCCAGATGAACGCCGAAGAACGGCGCCCTTGACCCCGTCCCAACCACAGCAGGGATTTTCTGTCTCCGCTCCAGAAAATCGGGACTTGACAGAGGCCGACGTGTCATACATGGGCTAAGTTCAGCCGTCCCTTCGGGACTCAATTCCGGTTCTCACGCATGCCCTTTATATAGCCCATGAGGTACACTTTCCTGGCTGAAGGGTAGGGCTTCAGCCCGCACATAGGTCTCTGCAAATGAATCGGCCTTTAGGCCCTGAGGGAGCGCTCTCACCTCCCAGGCGTGCCTTCGTAGATCTCGGGCTGATGAGGGCTTTAGTTCTCACACACCAACTTTGGCTCCTGCCCTGATCACATCGAGGCCCGGAGGGCCGACCGCTAGACTCAACCCAGCCCGGAAGGCCGGGCTGGAACCATGAAAGCAATTCGGGCGTTGGCAACGTTGACCAACGCCCGAACATTAGCCTTCTTCAATGACGGCAGAAGGTCTGCTTATTTATGGCCAGTTGTTCACCAGGTTAGTTACGTTCACGCTGCCGAGGCCGGTAGCGAAGTCCCAGCCTTTGGTCGCGGGATACGCCTCGATCGCATACAGATTCGACGTAGCCAGTATTCCGTACCCGCCTGGCGAAGGATCGTAACAGTTAACGGTACCGAAGCATGGAACAACATTATTCCCAACCGTGACATCATGGAAAATACAGCTCGACGACACGCCGTTTCCCCGGGACGCATTGCAGTCGTACAAATTATTGACATTGGGGTCAGAAGAGCTTCCGTATTCACTCTTTGCCAACTTGTAATAAATCGGATCGGGGTTACCCTGCGGTTCTCCCGCCTTCTGATTGATCAAGGCCTGGATACTGGCGAATTGCGGAGCCGTAAAGGAAGTACCGCCCGCGCTGTTAAACAAGGTGTCGGTTCCGTTTGTGTAATCGCACGGAGCTCCACCCTGGGCCGCGTCCGACATGCAGAACAGAATCAAATGCTGCCAGAACCCGTTCGAGGCAAACAACGAGATGTCCGGTAAATCACGCTTGCCGTCATTCGGAATGCCGACGATCCCAGTCTGCCACGAAGGCTTGGAGTATACGAAGCTGGGAGCGCCGCTGCCACCGACGATATTGAGAAAGTTCGCGCCTTTGGTGCTGTTACAGAATGCAACGCTGTTCTTGTACCCATAAAAGCTGAACAGTATGCTGCTGCCGCAGGAATCATTCCAGGGCATCTCTGGAACGTAGGACTTCGCGGACTTTCCGATCGGGTCATTGGTTGAGGTCCAGTAGATGCTATTGGCGTTCTCGTAGGTATCCAGAAAATCCGTGCCGCCGGTAGCGACGTCGTAGGGAGTGGAGGCAAGTCCGTTGGCCGCGATGCCGCCTGTCGCATAAGTTGAAGTATTGAAATCGTCGCAACCTGCCGCGGCGCCGTCTCCAGATGCAACGAACACAGACACCCCCTCACCTGCTGCCTGCTGCCACAGACTATTGATGAATCCGTTGCCGTTCGGTCCTGGCCCTTGATCAGCCTCACACCCTATGTAACTCAGGCTCATGATGCGTGGAGGATTCGCGAGGTCCAGCAGGTTTTGCGCAGCGATAAACGGGCCGAAGTTGGTTGCGGTATCCGCGCAGGCGGCAAGCTCTACTGCTGCATCCGGCGCGACTGCCCCGGCCCACTCGGCGTCGAGAGCCGCTTCTATTTCATCCGCATTCATTCCCGGGTCAGTGCATCCAGCCCCAGGGTGAATTTGCTTGAACGTGCCGGAATAGGAGGCCAGTCCAAATGCCTTGCGAAACGTGCTTACGTCCGCTGACTTGATATCCGTGCGCTCGAGCACCACGACCGTTTGTCCCTTGCCGGTGATAGGTTTCTTCGCCCGGTAGAGCGGCGTAACGTTATAAATTGTCGCCAGGTCCGCCGGTGCTTCGTCATAGAGAGGCACGCCGTTGAACCCATCGGGACACCCGTTACAAGGGGAAGTGAAGCTCTTCATCGGTTTGATCAATGCCGGTTTGGGCATAAAATCATTCAGCGCGACGAAACCTGCCACGACCGGGGCGACTGCGGCAGGGATCTGGGGATCGCTGGCATTGGCGATGTGTTGCTTGCCATTGACCACGTATTTATGGATTTCGGTGTGAAATGCTTCGCGCACCTGGCCCGCTGTGCCCGAGATATCGACCGTCAACCCATTCTTGTGGACCGTGTTGACCTGAAGTCCGTGCGAGCTTAGCCATGCGACGACCGTGTCAACATCCCGCTGCGCCGGACCAAAGCCCCTGCCCATTTCTTCGGCTGTAAGCCAGTGATGATAGCTGCTGGATTGCGGATCCTGGAGTTCTTCGATCGTACGCTGCAACGCTTCTTCCTGCTCCGGGCTGCGCCGTAATTGCAGGAACATGTGCTCCATGGGCATGCCATCTTCTACCGCCCCCCGATCGTTTTTCGGAACAGCGAGTGGGTGGGTGTGGCCGGCAAGTGTAACTAACTTGGTCTCATCAACTGCGTCTACGATTCGTGGACTGGCGGTAGCTGACCCCGCCTGGTTGGCGGCTAAGACAGAGCCCGAGAAACCACTGAGGGCCAGGATCATTAGCAACCCAGGAAATGCCACGTGCAGGAAAGAGCGGCGTGAAGCCATGGACGACTCCTTTAGATATTGAATTGAACCGGGGATTTTCAATCTGGCCCTAAGCGAGTGGAATAATACAAGAGTTCGAGTAAGAGAGCCAGACCGGGATTTGTTGAGGCAGGTTTATTTCATCCCATCAAGCTCAAGCAGGCAAACGCTATGCAGTTCTGTTCCGCATACAAACGGTAATTGGAAAGGAACGGAAAGATACATCCGTGAAAAAATCCATCAGGAGCAATAGTGAACGAACTGGAACAGGCCCTTATTGGCGACAGTGCAGCAGCGCCCCCGGCTCATATTATTGAAGGGGTCGCCGGCGAACTCGCTCATCAACCTCTGCAATTTGCTCCTCACACGATCTATGAGGAACTGTGGCACATTGCGTTCTGGCAGCAGGTCACCCTGGATTGGGTGAACGGCATCGAGACGCCTTTTCCTGTCGAGCCCGCAGCTGGTTTCCCCAGGAAGGCCGACGCCGACGTCGAGCCCTGGGATCAATTGCGGCAACGGTTCTTAGACAGCCTGCAGCAGGTCGCTGCTGTAGCGCGGGATGAGGATAGGCACGAGAAAGAAATCCGTTGCCCCTCTCGACCTGGCAATCCCGTCCGTATCATGACCATTCGTGAACAACTGGAAAGCCTGGCTGCGCACAACGCCTATCACTTCGGGCGGATCGTTCTCCTTCGCCAACTCCGTCAAGCGTGGCAGCCGCCCTCCGGGGGTTTCAGTTGGTGATGCCGGCACCGCATGACGGTATGCTATGAGAACCACTTGGACACTTTGTTTCGCCAGGAGTTTCGAATCGATGCGCTTTGATTGTTCGTTGATGGCGGTTACTGTTTTCTTGCTGGGTTCGGTTTCATGGTCGCAAGCGCCGGCTGCGGTAACGCCCGCAGCGGCCGCAGCTTATGACCCGCGTCTCACGTTTGCGCCGCTCACGTTGCCCGATCCAGTCAACGCCTATCGCTCGAGCGATGGATCTCCTGGGCCTGCCTACTGGCAGAACCAAGCGGACTACGAGATGCACGCTGCCCTCGACACCACGGCGAAGGTGTTGAAGAACGACGAGACCATTACCTATACCAACAATAGTCCCGACTCGTTGACCAGCCTGTGGATCCACCTGGAGCAAAACGTCTATCGGCCAGACTCCCGCGCACGCCTGGTAAACGGCGGCCCGCGGCGCAAGACTACGGTGCCGGACACAGAGGACAATCCCAACGGGCGCACCAGCGAAGGATTTGTGCTGGAGTCGGTCGAGATCGAGCGAGGGAAAGAGATCCTGAAAGCGGACTACCTGGTGGAGGATACGCGCATGCAGATCCGTCTCCCTCAGCCGATGGCGCCCAAAGGCAGCGTGCTCAGGATCCATATCAAGTATCACTACCAGGTCCCGGGTGTGTGGGGCGGCCGCACCTCGTGGGGAACGTCGAAGCAGGGTGACATCTACGACATGGCGCAGTGGTATCCGCGCATGTGCGTCTATGACGATCTTCGCGGCTGGGACACTCTGCCCTACCTGGGCAGCGAATTTTACCTCGAGTATGGCCACTTTGATTATTACGTTACCGTGCCCAGCGAGATGATCGTGGCCGGGTCGGGTGAGCTGATTAATCCGAAAGATGTGCTGACCAAAACACAGATGTTGCGGCTGGAGCAGGCACGGGCAAGCGACAAGACGATAATGATAAGGACTGTGGACGAGGTGAACGACCCGGCCAGCCGGCCGAAGGTGGGCGGCACGTTGACCTGGCACTTTCGCATGGACCACACCCGGGATGTGGCGTGGAGCGCGAGCCCGGTATTTATCTGGGACGCAGCCCGGATCAACCTGCCCGACGGTCAGAAGAGTCTCGCGGAAAGTGTCTACCCGCCGGAGAGCGGGGGCGATGGAGCCTGGGGGCGATCCACCGAGTACGTGAAGGACACCGTGGAGCGATTCTCCACCGATTGGTTCCCCTATCCGTATCCAGCAGCCATCAACGTGGCCGGCTTCTCAACGGGTATGGAGTATCCGGGTATCGTCTTCGACGGCATCGATGACAAAGGCAAGACGCTGTTCTGGATTTCCGCCCACGAGATCGGGCATACCTGGTTCCCCATGATCGTGGGATCGAATGAGCGGCGAAACGCATTCATGGATGAGGGTTTTAACACCTTCATTGATATCGATGAATCGGCCAAGTTTCAGGGCGGTGTCTACGGCCCCAAGCGCGACTCGGAATACTCCGCGGGTGGTGAGCCGCCCGACACCATTCTTAAAGTGTTGGACGACCCGGCCGCTCCGGTCCTGTTGATGCCGGCGGATGGTTACACCTGGCCGATCACGCACCCGGTGAGCTACTTCAAGGGGGCGTACGGAATGGTGCTGCTGCGGGAGCAGATCCTGGGCAAAGAGCGTTTCGACTGGGCGTTTCGCAAATACATACGAGACTGGGCATTCAAGCATCCATCGCCTTCGGACTTTTTCCGCGCGATCAGCAGCGAAGGCGGCGAAGATCTAAATTGGTTCTGGCGCGGCTGGTACATGCACAACTGGCGCTTTAATCTGGCGGTCACCAGGATCGAGGGCGACCGCGTCACCTTCGTAAATAAGGGACAGCTGGTTCTGCCGGCGACCGTTGAGGTGAGATACACCGACGGTACGGCGACCCGCTTCCGCCTGCCGGTCGAGACCTGGGAAGCGAAAGCCGAGGCTGTTTGGCAGGGCGATAAACCGATAGCCTCAGTAAAAGTGGATCCCGATCACGTCCTGCCGGACGATGATCGCACCGATAATTCAATGGAAGCGAAGTAGCTCGAACGGGCATAAGAACCCGATCCCAACACAGCCCCATCGGGTGGCCCACTCAAGCCCTCTCTTTTGGCTTGAGTGGGCTACAGAATGTGCGTGAGACTCGGGACTTAATTACAGTTACGGATTCAGGATCCGGTGCATATCGAGTGCAGGTGGCTTCACATCTGTTTGACTAAGCATCACGTGCACTTGGCCTCGATGATGCGTCTGGTGGTTGAAGAAATGGAGCACGGCTCTTGGCGCTGCGTCCGTCCGCTCCATGCCTAGACTGTTTGTATAGCTGAGAGGCCTGGTAAGAAAATCGCCGTCCACATTTTCGAAGAAAGCTTCGATCGCAGCATCTTGCTCGATCCGCGCCGAGCTGAGTTCGGCGAAATTATCGAACAGGATGGAATTCAGTGGCGGTGTCGTTTTGCCGCCGCCGGCGAATCTTGACATCCAGATTTGATCGCCCAGCAATATATGGTTCAAC
This sequence comes from uncultured Acidobacteriaceae bacterium, assembly GCA_963838445.1. Taxonomy (GTDB): domain Bacteria; phylum Acidobacteriota; class Terriglobia; order Terriglobales; family Acidobacteriaceae; genus PALSA-350. The sequence continues at coordinate 212,408 of CAWIRT010000043.1, read as the reverse complement.
AGGGCGTGGATACTGCCAAAGGAGCCAGGACGTTCGCGGTGATATTCTGCCAGGCCCAGCTGGCCGCACGACCCGTAGAGTCGCTCATTCGCGATCCTGTTGTAACGGGCAAAGTGTTTAAAAGCATCGAGCATAGCTTAGTGACTTGCGTTCGATCAATCGATCGAAGCGTAAGCAATCGACGTAAGAAATTCCGGCAATTCCTTCGCCGCCGTCATCTGGTCGAACAATTTCCCGGCTGCAATAAACTTGCTCTCAGCAAAACGTTCTTCTCCGAGCTCCTTTTTGATTCGATCCAGCACTACCGGAATCGTTGCCTGCACCGATGGAACATCCAGCGTAACCCCATCCGTCATGCGACCCGCATGATGTGCCCATTGCCACAGTTGTGCGCGTGAAATCTCCGCCGTAGCCGCGTCTTCCATCAGGTCGTAGATAGGAACGCATCCCAACCCTTCGAGCCACGCCGCCAGGTAGCGCAAACCGATGTCTATGTTCATCTCCAAACCCTTGCGCGTGATGTCACCCTCGGGCACAGCGAGCAGGTCCGCCGCCTTCACCTGGATGCCCGGGTTGCGGCGCGCAATCTGGTTAGCTCCCGGCATGTGCTCGTCAAAGACCGCCTTAGCCACCGGCACCAATCCAGGATGCGCCACCCACGTTCCGTCATGTCCGGCCTTTACCTCGCGAAGTTTGTCCTGTCGCACCCGTTCCATGGCAACGTCATTCGCAACAGGATCCCGTTTGATAGGAATCTGCGCCGCCATGCCCCCCATCGCGTGGATGCCGCGCCGGTGACAGGTCTCGATCAGCAGCTCGACATACGACTTGAGAAAGTGCCGGTCCATCGTAATGGTCGAACGGTCAGGAAGCGCCAGATCGTCACGGTAACTGAATTTCTTGATAAAGCTGAAGATGTAATCCCATCGCCCGCAGTTCAACCCCGCAGAGTGGTCCTTCAGCTCAAACAGAATCTCATCCATTTCAAAGGCCGCGGGCAAAGTCTCAATGAGTACTGTGGCGCGAATTGTACCCCGGGGAATGTCCAACGTGTCCTGGGCGAAGTTGAACACGCTATTCCACAAGCGCGCTTCGCGATGGCTCTCCATCTTAGGTAGATAGAAGTAAGGGCCCGATCCCCGCGCTTTCAGGGCTGCCGCGTTGTGAAAGAAGTACAGGCCAAAATCGAATAGCGACCCGGAAATGGGTTGGCCCTGGATCACAACATGTTTCTCCGCCAGGTGCCACCCGCGCGGGCGCACAAAAAGCACCGCCGTCTTCTCATTGAGCTTGTACTGTTTGCCTTCGGGGCTGGCGAAGCTGATCTCGCGGCGCACTGCATCCCGCAGGTTCACCTGGCCATCGATTACGTTGCGCCAGGTGGGCGAGGTCGAGTCCTCAAAATCAGCCATAAAGACGTTCGCACCAGAATTGAGTGCGTTAATCACCATCTTGCGATCCACCGGGCCGGTGATCTCTGCCCGGCGATCCTGCAGATCGGCCGGGATAGGAGCGACCCGCCACTCGCTCTGGCGGACGGATGCCGTCTCCGGTAGAAAATCGTAAAGCTGACCCTTGCGCAGCGCTTCTCCCCTGGTCACGCGCGCCGCCAGCAACTTCTGCCGCTCTGCCTCGAAGTTGGTCGACAACGCTGCAAGAAATTCAAGCGCTTGCGGGGTAAGGATCTCCGCTTCCGCTGCTCCCTGGGGTCCTTCAATCTTCACAGAAGGGACTGTTACCGTCGAGTTCGCCATGATACCTCCGCACAGCCTTAATTCTACTGTTTCCCCGGCATGCCTACGAGGGGGGCATTGCGGATGGATGCATCCAGCAGTTCCACCATGTGGAATGTGGGCATCGCATCGAGGCCGCGCCGCCGCAGTCCACTCATCAGTTGCAACAGGCAGCCGGGGTTGGCGGAGATGACCGCCTCCGCCTTGGTGGCGAGCAGGTTTTCAACCTTGCGGTCACCCAGCTGATTGGCAGGCTCAGGGTTGAGCAGGTTGTAGACGCCGGCAGAGCCGCAACACAGTGTGGCCTCATCAATCTCCGCAACTTCCAGGTCTGGAATGCCGGCCAGCAGGCGCCGCGGCTCTGCGTGGATGGCCTGCGCGTGCCGCAAGTGGCAGGCGTCGTGATAGGCCACCCGCATGGGCAGAGCGTGCCGTGGCGCGCGCGGCGGCAGTTCGCACAAAATTTCTGAGATGTCTTTGCACTTCGCACTGAAGGCAGCAGCGCGTCCCGCCCATGCTGGATCGTCGCGCAACAAATGACCATACTCCTTCATGGTCGATCCGCACCCGGCGGCGTTGATCACGATGGTGTCCACGTTGGCCGTCTCGAAGGCCGCAATCATCGTTCGCGCCAGTGCAGCGGCCTGCTCATCAAGACCGGAGTGCAGCATGAGTGCTCCGCAACACTGTTGCGCCTGCGGAATGATCACTTCGCAGCCTTCCGCGGCGAGCACTCGGGCGGTGGCTTGGTTTACATGTTGGAAGAAGACTTGTTGCACACAGCCGGAGAGCATGCCAACCCGCCGCCGCGACTCGGAAACAGGTGAGACCCGCGCCGGCAAACCCTGCATGAAGTTCGTGGGCACTCGCGGCAACAGGGCCTCCATCTGTGCAAGCCGTTTCGGTAACAGCCGCGGCAGGCCAGTAGCGCGCAGTAGTTTCTGTAGCCCAGAGCGCTGGTAGATCAGCATCGGCAGAGCCATAAGCCGCAGTCGCTTCACGTAAGGGAAGGTAGCGAAGAGCAGCTTGCGGAAAAAGCGATCGCTCGTGCTCCGCGGAATATTGCGCTCCACCTGGGCCCGCGTATCTTCGATGAGCTTGTTGTACTGCACGCCAGAGGGGCAGGCAGTCATGCAGGCCATACAGCCCAGGCAGTTGTCCATATGCAGCCGGAAACGCTGGTCGAGCGGGGCCTCGCCCTGCGCCGACTTCTTCATCATGTAAATGCGGCCGCGGGGCGAATCCATCTCCTCACCCCAGAGCACATACGTGGGGCAAGCGGGAAGGCAGAAACCGCAGTGCACGCAGTCGTCAATCAGCGCAATTTCCGGCGGCTTGTGGGCATCGAAGTTCGAAGGCTTTGCTGGTTCTAGCTGGGTGAGTTGAGCCATGTCTGGGTTTCTAGATTACATCTTAAGAAGGATGACCCTCCAACTCCCGAGCGGTCAGCATGGGTACTGTTCGCAACCGAAATCCAATACGAACCAAGACGTTGCCCTCCCCTTTGTCATCCCGATAGCCTGTGACTCTTTCGATCTTTTCGTGTTTTCTGCGTAGCTAACCGGATGCTTTTCACCTCCCACAAAGCCGTCTTCCCAGCTTTCCAGCCACAAACTACAGGCCAAATCAAAAAAATCACAAGCTCCAAGCGAAGCCGAGGGATCTGCAATGCGCCCTTACACCCTCTCAAATCCCTCCCAGAAACCGCCCGGGATTGAGAATCCCTTCGGGATCGAAGCGGCGCTTAATCTCGCGCATCAGGGGGAGGCTATCCGGCAAAGTGCCCCAGCAATCCAGCTTCATTCCTGCTGGCTGTTTAAGAACCATCAGCGATCCGCTTGCCTCTTCCATATCGCGCCGCAACTGCACCAGCCCCTCCCCAGCCGCAATAGGGAAACCCGCGATCATAATGCCGGTCGCTTGCGTTACAGACTCCCCACCCAGGCCACGGACGCGCTCGGCAAAACGCGCGATTTCTGAAGGAAGCATCGTGCCCTTGCAGACAAAATCCCGATCCATCTGCGCTTGCCGGGCATTCCATACCTCATCCCCAACGGCTCGCGAACCAAGACCTTCACTTTGTGCCATTGCCTCCAGCGCAGCGGCCTGCGTATGCAGCACCTCGGATAGGGATGCGAGTTGGATGTCCAGATCGAACCCCGTCGTTGTGCCCCGCAACTGGATTGCCACCGTGCTCACCTGTGCGTGGAGCAACTTGAGCAGGAGCTTTCCCAGCGGTTCGGCGGCCGGCGCAGCCACGGTAAAACTCTGCGTGCACTGCGGAATAGAGTGCAATCGGAAGTTGACCGAGGTAATCACGCCGAGAGTCCCGAAGGCCCCGATCATCAGCTTGTGCAAGTCATAGCCGGCGACGTTTTTCACCACCTTGCCACCTGTGCGGGCAACGGTTCCGTCGGCCAGCACGATCGTCATCCCAATGATCAGGTCGCGTAGCCCCCCATACCGCAGCCGGAGGACGCCCGAATCGTTCGTGGCGATAGTCCCACCAACCGTAGCGCGCTCGGGCCAAAGCGGATCGAGCGCGACATATTGTCCATGTTGCGCCAGGCCCGACTGCATAGCGGCCCAGGTGCAGCCGGCGTCGACCGTACAGGTCATATCCTGCCAGGTATGTTCCCGAAGCCCATTCAGGCGGTGCATCTCCAGCAACAGCGCCGGTTGCAGCGCGTAGCCCCAACCTTGCTTGCTGCCGCCGCCATAAGGGACCACGCTGAGCCGGTTTTCCTGGGCGAAGCGGAGAATCGCCGCAATTTCTTCGCTGTTGGCCGGAGCGACAGCGACGGTGTCGCCCAGGCTCCGTAGATGCTCAGCTCCGGCGATGGCAGCGAGTGGAGCGGTAATGTCGTGCGTATTGATCAAAAGAACTCAGCCACCCCTGCTGTCTCCAGTGGGTGGGGGGTATATTTCCCGGTTTTTTCCCCGCAGAGCCGGGGGCGGGGAAAGAGCTTATCAGGGTTTGAGATATTGTCCGGGTCGAAGCTGCAGCGTACCCGTTGCATGGTATCCAGGTCGGGCTCGGAGTACATGTACCCCAATGCCTGCTGTTTTTCTCTGCCCACTCCGTGTTCCCCGGTAATCGACCCGCCATGGTCGACGCAAAGATAGAGGATGCGCATGGAAAGGTCGACGGCGATCTCCTCCTGGCCGGGGATCGAACGATCATAAAGTACCAGTGGGTGCAGGTTGCCGTCGCCCGCGTGAAACACATTGCAGACCCGGAGCCCGGTGGATGCCGCCATTTCCGCAACCTGTTCCAGCACGATCGGCAGCTTGGTGCGCGGTATCACTCCATCCTGCACAATGTAGTCGGGAGATAGGCGGCCCGCCGCGGCAAACGCTGCCTTGCGGCCCTTCCATACCAATAACCGTTCCTGCTCGCTTTCCGCCAGCCGGTCCTCCCAGGCGCCATTCGCTTTACACAGCTCCCGAATCTGCTTCATGTGCAGATCGACTTCGGCAAAAGGACCATCCACTTCCACTAGAAGCAGGGCCTCGCATTCGGGGTAATGCGGGTGGACGGCGGCCTCCGCGGCCTGGATGGCGAGCCGGTCCATGATCTCCATGGCCGCGGGCAGTATGGACGCGGCAATAATATCCGAAACAGTCTGCCCTGCGGCTGAGATAGAGTCGAAGGCGGCCAGCAAAACCTGCACCGTCTCGGGCCGCCGCACGATGCGCATCGTCATGGAACTGGCCACTCCCAGCGTGCCTTCAGAACCAACGAAAACGCCCGCCAAATCATAACCGGGAGCGTCGAGTGTAGGTGAGCCCAGGTGGACCAGCTCTCCCGTCGGCAGCACGACTTCGAGCGCCAGCACGTGGTTGGTGGTAAAGCCGTATTTGAGGCAGTGCGCTCCGCCGGAATTCTCCGCTACATTGCCTCCGATCGTGCACACGCTCTGTGAAGAAGGATCCGGCGCATAAAAATGACCCGCCGGGCTCACCCGCTGGGTCACGTGCGCATTGATCACGCCCGCTTCCACGGTGACGCGTTGGTTGGGAATGTCAGTGGCCAGGATCCGGGTCATGCGGCCAAAGCTGATCACGATACCCCGGTCATCCGGCAGCGCTCCGCCAGAGAGGCCAGTGCCCGCGCCGCGGCCTACGAACGGGATGTGGTGCCGCGCACAGATCCGTATGACCGCGTGCACCTGGGCAGTGGAACGAGGCAGAACGACCGCCGCCGGTAGGCTGCGGAGCACTGCCAGACCATCGCATTCGTAAGTTTGCAGCTGGTTGCGCTCGATGATCAGGCCGTCGGCCCCAACGGCATCTCGTAGCTCAGCGAGGATGGCGGCAGAGAGCATGCTGCTAATATCCTAATCCACGCGGAATATACTGGCTTTTCGCGCGGTAAAGTTCGTATTGCTGAATCCAGGAGAGAGCCGCCCCAAATGAGCCCAGTTTGGTCCCAAAGCTACACCCTCTTCGGGCGTGGCCTCGCCTTTACCTCGATTATTGCCTGTTTACCGATTGTTACTTTGCTCTTTTTGCTGGGTGTCCGGCGCAAGCCGGCCTGGATTGCCTCTCTGTCCGCTTTGTTGGTAGCCCTCCTGGTTGCACTTTTTGCCTACAGATTACCTCCCACTCTCACTTTCAGCGCAGCCGCCTATGGTGCCGGCTTTGGACTATTTCCCATCTGCTGGATCGTGTTTTGGGCCATCGCCCTTTACCAGGTTACGGTGGATATGGGCAAGTTTGAAATCATCAAGTCGTCGATGGGGAACTTGACCAGCGACGCCCGTCTGCAGGCCCTCTTGATCGCCTTCGCCTTCGGCGCATTCATTGAAGGCGCTGCCGGCTTTGGAACTCCCGTTGCGGTTGCGGCGGCAATGCTGGTGGGCCTCGGTTTCTCCCCTTTTTACGCATCGGCGCTATGCCTCGTGGCCAATACGGCCCCGGTCGCCTTCGGGTCGATCGGTATTCCCGTGATTACCCTCGCCGGGATCACCGGCTTGCCCCTGGATAAACTGAGCGGCGCTGTGGGCCGCCTCTGTGCTCCGATCTCCCTGTTTGTTCCCTGCTACCTGGTCTGCATCATGGTTGGCTGGCGCGGCATGCTGGAGGTATGGCCCGCGGTCGTGCTGGTCGGCGGAGTCTTCGCCTCGATCCAGTTCCTTATGTCAAATTTCGTCGGTCCGCAGCTCACCGACATCATGGGTTCCCTTTGCGCCCTCGGCGCGCTCCTGGTGCTGCTGCGCTTTTGGCGCCCCGCCAAGACGTGGGATAGGGAATTGGAGCCGGTGGCTCCGATCGGGACCGAGAAAAAATTCTCCACGCTCGCACCCGGATCGAACGATCGAAAGCATACAGCACGGCAGACTTTTGGCGCCTGGATGCCTTATGGGCTGCTGGTGATCCTGGTCCTGCTGTGGGGTTACAAGCCTTTCCAGGCAGTGCTGAATTCCGTCACCATCAGTGCCGGCTGGCCTCTCCTGCACAATCACGTTCTGATGATGCCGCCAGTGGTCGCCAAGCCCACGCTCTACAAGGCGATGTATCAGATGAATTTCCTCTCCGCTGCCGGCACTGCTTGCCTGTTCGCGACCCTCCTCGCAGCCCTCTTCCTGCGCATGTCTCCAGTGGCGCTTGGACGCCTGCTGCTTTCCGTGTTCCGCCAGCTCTTTTTGCCTATCCTGACCGTCGCCGCCGTTCTCGCCATGGCCTTCGTCATGAATTATTGCGGCGCCACTGCTACCTTGGGACTGGCGTTTGCTGCATCCGGCAGGCTCTTTCCTTTCTTCAGCCCATTGCTCGGCTGGCTGGGCGTCTTCCTCACCGGCTCAGACACTTCAGCAAACGCGCTCTTTGGCAATTTGCAGGTGGTGACTGCCGGCCATTTGGGGTTTGATCCTACGCTCATGGCGGCCGCCAACTCGGCCGGCGGTGTGGTGGGCAAGATGATCAGCGTTCAGAACATCGCCGTAGCGGCCGCTGCCACCGCAATGACCGTCGCTGATCAGGCCAGGCTCTTTCGCTTTACTCTGCGGCACAGCATCGTGATGGCGACAGCCATCGGCTTCGAGGTCATGGTCTATGCCTATCTCTTCCATGTTCGTTAGAAACTTCACTAGGAGCGATATCTCGTGGCAAAGCTAGGATTCTTAGGTCTCGGCATCATGGGTGGTCCCATGGCCCGCCATTTAGTGTCGGGCGGTCACAACGTGGCTGTTTGGTCGCATAACCAGAAGAAGGCAAAGGAACTCGCCGATTCCGCGGGGGCACTTTTCTGTGCCACCCCGGCGGAGGTTGCGCAGAACAGTGAATGTGCCTTTCTCTGTGTGGGAAATACCGCCATGTCCCGGGAGGTAATTCTGGGCGAAAAGGGCCTCGTGAAGGGCGCAAAGAAAGGGTTCGTCATTGCCGACTGCAGTACCGTCTCACCCTTGGAGAGCAGCCGCATCGCGCAGGAACTGGAGGGGCTCGGCATCGAATTTCTGGATGCTCCCTGTACCGGCTCCAAAGCCGGTGCGGAAGGAGGCACGCTGACCTTCATGATCGGTGGCAAAAACGAAGTCTTTACCCACACCAAACCCTTCTTCGAGGCCATGGGCAAGGTTCTCTATTATTGTGGCAAATCTGGAATGGGCTTGCGCGCCAAGCTTACTCAGAATCTGATACTGGGCAATTTGCTGCAGGCCTTCAACGAAGGCCTTGTGTTGAGCACCAAAGCCGGCGTCGATCCCGAGCTCATGCTCGACATCCTCAACAACAGCGCCGCGCGCTCAGGTTTGATTTCTGCCAAGGCGCCCATGGTTTTCAAGCGCGACTTCTCCACCAACTTTTCCGTCAAATGGCTGGAAAAGGATATCGGTCTAGCCCTGGACCTCGGCTCCGAGATAGGTGTTCCGCTGCTCCTTACCGGCCTGACCCAGCAGCTTTTTCAAACCGCGATGGCCAGGGGCTTTGGCGAAGACGACATCTGCGGCTCGATCCGCGTACTCGAAGATTTGGCCGGATGCGAAGTCAAAGCTTGAGAGGCCCATTCCCAAACTCAGCCTGCCCCGGCCTGCCGTGGGTCCCGCAGGGACGTTTGAACAGGCTGCGGAAAAACTGAATGCTGAAAAGATACGTTAGGGTAGGTAAGGGCTTCGGCCAGTGCCTAAATCTTCCTTCCTAACCAGAATCACAGGAAAAACGCGAAGGATGCCCTAGGTCTCGCTTTTGAGACCTGGGATCCCCGCATTCAATGCTTCATGGACACCCGTGACGTAGCCACAGGTAGCACGTCCGTAATCACTCATGAATGCGGCTTTAGCCACTGTGGAATCGACTCCTCCAAGCAGAGACTTTTCCTCACTCTGTTGAGCCCATGAACCCAGTTCTTTATCTCGTTTCCGAAGAAACCGTCCATTTTTCTGCGGGCTGCTAAGTTATGTAGACGTGATTGCCTACGCCGTCGCCACTCTGTCAAACTCGCCCGTCGCATTTGCTACGGTGCGGCGTTCGCTCCGTTCGACAAGTTCTGCCTCCGCTTCCAGGTGGTCGATCACCTCCTTGGAGTAGAGGACGAAGTGATGTGCGGAGAGCAACATGGTGAAGCCCAGCCAGATCTTTGCCGGCGACCGCCAGTACGAAGAAGCCATCCTAAAAAGGAATTTCCAGTAGCTGCGGCGGTAGCTCGAGCGCATACCTTGGCGCCACATAGAAGAAAAAAGTACACGCAAGTTGTACGTCATCCCCAGGTTCGGCGGCTTCTGCGTCGGCTTTGGGTTCCAGACTTTCAAGGAGTTATACGAACGCTCAAAAAAGGCATCTGGCTCGTACAAGCCTTCGAGCAAAGTGCATAGGCCGCGCAGCAGGATGGGCAACGGCAAAACAGTACGGAAATTCGGGAGCCCAAACTGGGTGGTGGATGGGCTGTCCTCAATCAGGCGCCCTTCCCGTTTCATACGATCGAAGAGAGCGGTCGTGGGCGGAGCCATGAGGATGCCGGCCATAGCCCAGGGGATCGCCGTCAGTTCGATAAACGCCTGCTGCCGGGCAAAGATGGTCTCGTCGTCAGAGTCAAAACCCACAATGAACCCAGCCAGCACCCAAAGCCCTTTTTCCTGGATGATGCGTACCTGATCCACATTGTTCTTGCGCAGGTTCTGAAATTTGCGAGATTCCTTCAGCGCTTCGGCCGACGGGGTCTCAATGCCAATGAACACATACATGAAGTTGGCCGCGACCATAGCGTCCATAAGTTCGGGGCGCGATGCAAGGTCGATCGAAGCTTCGGTATAAAACGAGAACGGTTGCTGATGCAGCTTTTGCCATTCGATCAGCTCACGCGAAAGCTGCAACGCCTGCGCATGATTGCCGATGAAGTTGTCATCGACAATAAACACCTCATTGCGCCAGCCCAACTTGCGCAGTACATCGAGCTCACGGATAACCTGGGTCGGGGTCTTCGCCCGGGGCCGCCGGCCGTAAATGGTAATGATGTCGCAGAATTCACATTGAAAGGGGCATCCCCGGGAGAACTGGATCGGCATCGAAGTGTATTTGTCGCGATGCAGCAGGTCGAAGCGGGGCACCGGGCTCCGTGTCATGTCGGGCTTGTCGACAATGCGGTACAGCGCTTGTGCGGTCCCGTTTTCGAGTGCCGCGGCAATTCCCGGAAAGGCTTCTTCCGCCTCGCCGACCATGACGTGATCAGCCGCCAGGAGCACCGCCTCGGGATCTGTGCTTGCCCATGGCCCACCCACGAAGGTACGCCGGTTGAGATTCCGGGCCCGACTGAGAATAATCAATGCGTCGGCCCGTTGGGCGTGCATTGCGCTCACCATCACCAGGTCGGCCCACTTTAGATCCTCGTCCCGCAACTCCTCGAACGCGTGATCGATCAGGCGGATCTGCCACGTGGCCGGGCAAAGCGCCGCGACCGTAATCAAGCCCAGCGGCGGCGTCATCGCGCGCTCGGGAATCATCTGCAATACGCCCTCAAACCCCCAGAAGGAGGGAGGAAAACTCGGCCATACCATCAGGACTTTGATATTCGAACCCAGCGCCGGCAGGGAAGTGTAGGGCACAGAAGCGGGTTCGGGTGCGGGGAGAAGGACGGGAAGGGATGATATCGATGGTGGCGCGCTAGGCAGGACGTTCAGTCGCGGATCTGACAATGAGGGCATGGCGCCCCTTTCTCATGATTAGAGGGCCCGTGGCACAACTGGACCCACCACTAATCAGAAGGTTAGCCGTGATCCCTCCTATCGACAAGACTGTTGGTAAACCACGGCGAGCCACTTAGTTTCGGGCGCAGTGGGATTGAGTCTATCCCAAAGCCTGGGGACTGTCATCTGCGGCGTGAGAGGGCAAAGCTTAAGGGCGAACCTCTTTTCCGGCGGTGAATTTCGATCCGAGCGGCTCGACTGGAGGCACCGAGTGAGGAGAGGACGGGAAAAGCAGGTGTTCTCAGCACGAATCGAAGGCGTGGATCTCCGGCAACAACAAGATCAAAGGGGTCAAATCGAAGAGTGCCCCAGCCTGCCCCGGCGTGCCGTGGGGTCTCGCCTTTTGAGACCTGGGATCCCAGCAACCTCTCCCCGCCAGCCGTGGAGCTAGCCGTGGGGCATGCCGTGGAGGGATACGCCTGTCCTTCCCCGGATTTATACCGGAGAAAAGGTGACCGTCCCTGGCGGAACAGCCACCCTTTTCGACTAACGAACCGCGGCGTTGTGTTTGTCGCGATAAATCCGGCGGGATTCCTGGTTCTGCTGTGCGTGGATGGTCCTGCGATCCTGTTTCGTCAGGTGACCGTTATCCTGTGCGCGCATGCCGCGTTCTTCTCTATTGACCCCGGCTTCCTGGTGTTCGAGGCGCGATGTCTCGCCCGCGGTCAACTGGCCGCTTTTGACCCCATTGGCAATGCGATCCTGCTGATCGACTTTGCGCTGGTTGATGTTATAGTCGTGTGCGCCGGGCGTGGGGGTTTGGGCAAACATCGCCGCGGGCGCAATGAACAGAGCCGATGCAAGAACAGCCGTGAAAATTTTCATGCGATTCTCCTTCTTTCTGGCGGCTGGCCTTGATCACACTTCCTTGCCGCTCGCTCCACATAGACACCAGAAAAGAAAGACAGTTGCCGCATCATTGGTAACTCAATTTGTGACCAACCTACCGCAACTTTTTTCAAAAAGGATGAAGCAACCGAAGCATAGGTACTGGCGATCGTCGCTCGCCAAATCGGCGCCCTGAGGAATCTACGGCTAAACTCAAACATCGGGCCCAATGAATTCCGCCAACAAGGACACTGTCACCCGTGTTGAAATCCCGTTTGACTCTTAACCACCGCGGCATCTGCCTGCTTCTGCTTCTTGTCGTCTCTCTCAGCTGCGCCTCCGCGCAGGATGCTGGCAAAGACAACCCATCAAAAGACGCCGCCAAAGATGATGCGAAGACCGCCACGCCCATTATTCCCAAAGACTCCACCACTCAGGGCTCAGTGAGCGTCGCTGGTCACACCATCAACTATCAGGCTGTCGCTGGAACCATCCTGGTCGCGGCGACCAACGATGCCGACGCCGCATTGGGCACCACTGCGCAACCGCCGAAAGAGACCCCTGACGCCCCGCCTACTGCGCGCATCTTCTATGTCGCCTATTTCAAGAAAGACGTTCCCGCAGATTCACGTCCGGTGACTTTTATCTACAACGGTGGCCCCGGCAGCTCCACCATTTGGCTGCACATGGGTGCATTCGGTCCCCGGCGCATCATCACGTCTGACGACCAGCACACCAGCCCCGCGCCTTACGAGCTGGTCGATAACGCCTACAGCCTGCTCGACGCGAGCGACCTGGTTTTCATTGACGCACCCGGAACAGGCTTCGGCCGTATCTACGGTAAAGATAAGGAAAAGGCATTCTGGGCCGTCGATCCGGATGCTCACGCCTTTGCCCGTTTCATCGCCCGCTTTCTCTCCAACTACCAACGCTGGAACTCGCCCAAATATCTTTTCGGAGAAAGCTACGGCACCACCCGCTCGGCGGTGGTGGCCGGCATTTTGGAGACGGAAAGCCACATCGATCTCAACGGCGTCATCCTGCTTTCGCAAATCCTGAACTTCGACGACAGCGCCGATGAACCCCAGTGGAACCCGGGCATTGATGTGCCCTATATCCTGGCGTTACCCACCTTTGCTGCCACCGCTTACTACCACAAGCGCCTGCCGGCGCAACCGGCTGCTCTCGAGCCGTTCCTTGCCGAAGTAGAGCAATTTGCCATGTCAGATTATGCGTCGGCCCTGGCCCAGGGCTCGCAGCTTCCTGAGGCGACTCGCCAGGCGATTGCCGAAAAGCTCCACCAGTACACCGGCTTGCCGGTGGCTTATGTTCTTAAGGCTGACCTGCGCGTCAACGTCGGTCAATTCAACCATAATCTGCAAGACAGTGAAGACCTTACCACCGGCCGGCTTGACAGCCGTTTCTCCGGACCGACCATCGACCCGCTCGCTGAGGAGGCGGCCTACGATCCGCAGGCAACCTCGATCGCGTCCGCCTACATTGCTGCATTCAATGACTACGTCCGCCGCCAGCTCAAGTTTGGCGAAGGCCTCACCTATCTGCCCGAAACCGGCGCGATCGGCGCAGCCTGGGAGGCCAAACACAAGGCGCCAGGTGCCCCCGAGGAATCGTATGGCACCAACGTCATGCCCGATCTGGCAACAGCGATGAAGTACAACCCACGCTTGAAGGTCATGCTGAACGGTGGTTATTTCGATCTCGCCACTCCCTACTTCGCCGCGAGGTATGAGATGTCTCACCTCCCCATCCAGGCGAACCTGAGGCAGAACATTCAATTCTCCTGGTACAAATCGGGCCACATGGTCTACGCCCACGAAGAGTCGCTCAAGCAGCTCCACGACAACGTCGCCGCCTTCATCGCCAGCACCTACAAACCGGTCAAGTAGTGCGCCAGGCTTTGGAAAACTGATTCGTCTGAAGGGGACGGGCTTTAGCCCGTCCGCAATTACCCGGGAATGAATGTGGCTTTAGCCACTGAGGGGACGACTCCGTCCAGGCAGAGACCCCACCGGAGCCTCAATAGCGCCCCGCTTTTTAAACCGTTCATCGTCAAACTGCTTCGAGACACCCACTTCTCAGCTGCCTCAAAAGCTAGGGAGTGGGACGATCCCTCACACAGTCGAGGAAAACACGGAACCTTCGAGCTTGAAGAGGCATCTACTTTTGAAGCCAAGTGATACGCGGCTCCTAAAATCAAAAGCTCGAGAGGATTTATGCCGAAGATGCGTGCAGTGCAAGTTGTTCGCGCCCGTGGACCCTTTGAAATTTTGGAACGCGAGATTCCCGAGCCCGAGTCCGGCATGGTGCGAATCAAGGTCCAGGCCTGCGGCGTCTGTCACAGCGACCAGGTGACCAAAGACGGCCTGTTCCCGGGGATACAATACCCGCGCGTTCCCGGCCATGAAGTGATTGGGCTGATTGACGCCGTGGGCGCCAACATTCCGCCCCGCTGGACGGTTGGCGAGCGAGTAGGTGTCGGTTGGAACGGAGGCTACTGCGGCTACTGCGACAGTTGTCGCCGGGGAAACTTCTTTGCCTGCGAAACCAGCACCCAGGTCACTGGGCTCACGCGCGACGGAGGCTATGCCGAGTACATGGTTGCGCCTTTTTCGGCTCTTGCTACAGTGCCGCAGGAGTTGTCTTCCGAAGACGCGGCTCCACTCATGTGTGCCGGCGTTACCACCTTTAATTGTCTGCGCAACAGTGGCGCCCGTCCGGGCGATCTCGTTGCCGTGATCGGCCTTGGCGGACTGGGCCATCTCGGTGTCCAGTTTGCGGCCAGAAGCGGATTCAACACCGTCGCCATAGGACGCGGAAATGACAAGGAAGCCCTCGCCAGGAAACTGGGCGCATCGAACTATATCGACACTGCGGCCCAGGACCCCGCAGCGGAGCTGCAAAAGCTTGGTGGAGCTAAGGTCATCCTGGCAACCGTAACCAGCGCGGATGCGATGAAATCAGTGATTGGTGGACTTGCGCCAACCGGAACCCTCATGATCGTCGGCGCCGTACCCTCTTTGGAAGTACCCGCGCTCCAGCTCCTTCTGAAGTCTCAGCAGGTCAAAGGCTGGTATTCCGGAACGTCTCTTGATTCGCAGGAGACCCTTGCCTTCAGCGTGCTCTCCGGTGTGCGTCCGATGAACGAGAGCTTCCCGCTGGACCGTGTGAATGAGGCTTACGAGCGAATGGAGAATGGCAAAGCAAGATTCCGGGTAGTGCTCAGCATAGCAAAGTAGATTCTACGTACTGATACTGTTACAGTGTCAGTATGGGATGACAGACCAATGAGATCTGTCATCCCATCCGAACTTCGATTACATGCCTCTCCACTCTTCCCAACGGACTCTGCGAATGGCGTCGTCCACGGTGCCGTGAGCCTGGTCGATGTGGACAATCGCGCGATCCCGCATCCCGCTCGCCTGGGGAACATCCTCGGCTCGTGCAGTATCGTTATGCGCCTTATCCAGCAATTCCAGGGCCTTGCGGAAGCGGCCGTCGGGACGCATCCGTGTATCAATCGGTGGGTGATCTTCGAGATTCTTGCCGTCATCGATTGAGGCCCGCTTGATCTCGCCGATGGCTGCATCGATCTCACGAATTGCATGTTCTTCATCCCGTTGGACGGGTGGCCATGCAATCTGGTCCAGATAAGCGCGAGCCAGACGCAAATCCGACAGCGCATGGAGTATGCCGGGTGTGGTCCCGGAACTTGTTGGGCCGGCGCTGTCTTGGGACTTATCGCTAAGATTCCCAGAAGCGCGAGAAACGTAGTGAAACCTGCCATTCGTATGCGCACGATGTTGGTACCTTCTTTCTGGTTAGGGGAGTCCATATCTCAAGGACGGCCGCGGGCACATCCGCAACCAACCGAGTAGACCCTAACAGAACCCCGAAAGTCGCGAAGTTATCTTCCGGCCGCAAAAAGATACCACCATAGTTGTAGATGGCTGGGCTGGCTGCGCAGAAGCCTTGACGCTTTGTATCAGGGCACGACTTTACAGGCTGGCGGAAAAACTCAAGGCTGAAGGCACGGGAGTGTAGGTACGGGCTTCAGCCCGTACCTACATAAAACAAAACGATGGGCTTTAGCCCCTGAGGTGCGCTTCCTGAGATATGAGGACGGCTCTCACGCATACCCACCATCTCGATACGTATTCACCGCTGCAGTTTCAGTGTTGATCTTCCAGTCTTCCAGCTGCGGCCCCTTGATTTTCGCCGCTCGCTCGCGGATGGAATCGAGTTTCGCCTCATCCAGCGGCTTGAATTCCTGTGCAATACGGACATCATCTTCCACCTGTCCGATGGTGGTACAGCCGAGCGCGACGCAGTGAACCGGAAGGCTAAGCACATAAGAAAGGCAATCCTTCAACGCAATCGCCTGCAGAAGTTTTGCATTGGCGGTGCTCTTCATCCCCTGGATGCCCATTCCCCTGGCGACGGCAACTGGCAATACGTTTTTCTCGAAGCTCAGGTACGCGGGATCCGCCGCATGCAGGGGCATCAGGATGGTGTCGTACTTGTCGTATTTTTTCAGCATCGCCAGGTGGACCTGCGGATCATGGTGTCCCGTAAATCCAATAAACCGGCACTTGCCCGCTTTCTTCGCGGCTTCGAAAGCCTCGATGGCGCCGCCCGGTGCGAAAATTTGCTCCACCTCGTCCATCGTGCTCACCTGGTGTATCTGCCACAGATCCACGTGGTCCGTCTTGAGCGTCCGGAGCGACATTTCCAGATCCGCTTCAGCGCCCTTGCGGCTGCGTTCAGGAGATTTCGTAGTCAGGAAAATGTTCTTACGAAAAGGTGGCAAAACAGCCCCATACACCTCTTCCGATTTGCCGTCCCAGTAGATGCGTGCGGTATCAAAATAGTTGATGCCCAGTTCATAGGCACGCAGGGTAACCGCCTTCGCTTCTTCGAAGGTACACAAAGGAAACCGTCCGCCGGCCTGGCCAACAATCGTCAGCCGCTCACCCGTTTTCCCGAAAGTACGTTTCGGTATGTCTCCGGCCTTGGCCTGCAGGGTTCTGCTGCCCAGGGCAAAAGCACCCAACCCGGCAACTGCGGAAGTGGAGAGAAAGGTCCTGCGTCGCATAGTCGTTCCTCGTGCACAAGTATGCTACCGCTGCCGGTGGCCTACAAGATGCATCCCTGAATTCGGCGTTCACGAGCGAGCGGAACAGGCTCTATGCTCAGGAAGTGAGAACCATTTCCTGGGTTGCTTTCGTCCTGCTCCTCGTGGGTCTCCCGCCGGGAAACGCACAGCAAATTGCCGGCTTTAAGCTCATAAGCTGGTCTCCGCTACGCCTCGAAAGCGGCTCCCCCGTCTTCTTCAAGGTTGAGCTCGAGCACCCGGCCAGCGCATTGCATGGCACCTGGCTCAATCACGAAATCGTGTTCACCAAGGCCAATGAGGGGAGCAATTGGTACGCGCTTGCCGGTATCGATGTTGAGCAGGCGCCGGGTAACTATGTCCTGGAGCTAACCACCACTGCTACCGATGGCCACCCACTGCACGCCAAACAGGAAGTGACTGTATTGCCGGGCCACTACAAAACCACGGCGCTGCATGTGCAGGAGAAGTACGTGCAGCCCGATGCCGCAACCTTGCAGCGCATCGCCGCGGATAAGGTGGTGAAAGACGCGGCCTTTGCTCACCTGGCCAGCCAGCCCTTGTGGAGTGGTAGTTTTCGCTCCCCTGTGCCCTTTACCGCCACCGATTCCTTCGGAACCCGGCGCATGTTCAACGGCGAGTTGGCGAGCATTCATCGTGGAACCGACTTCCACGCCCCTTCGGGAACGCCGGTGTTGGCCGCAAACGATGGGGTAGTGATTATCGCCCAGGGCATGTTCTATGAAGGCAACCTGGTGGTGATCGATCACGGACAGCAGTTCACAACCCTCTACATGCACTTCTCCAAAATAGAGGTGCATGTGGGCGACCGGGTTACCAAGGGACAACGCCTTGGTCTCAGCGGGGCGACCGGCCGCGTCACCGGCCCGCACCTCCACCTGAGCGCGCGCTGGCAGGGCGCCTGGGTGGACCCCGTCATCCTTTTACGGTTGAAGCTCCCCGCGCGCTAGTGAAAGCACTACTTGTTCGTGTCCTCAAACGCGAATTTTCCCAGTTCAAACGGACGGGAGACAGGCGGCTTGTTCTGTAGTCCGTTGGAAGGGTAGGACTGTGGAGCATTGGTCGGGAAACCCCAGATCTTTCCCGTTCTCATGTCCACAACCACTTTTCCGAAAACCTGGCTCGTTCCATCAGGCGCCCGCAGCATTTCCGAACCGGGTTCGATGTAGAACGGATAAACCGAGGATTGTGCCTCCGCGGCAGGTGGCGTAAAAATCGGTTGCACGGCAATCGCAACCAACGCAATCGCAATGATCAAAAGCAAGAAGACGGTCAAATTTTCTCTCCGCATGGTCCAGCTCCTCGGGTGATATGCCCAGTGTATGAGGTTCCCCTAGTCACCGAAAATCTGTCCTTGCACCAAAGCAAAAACTGACACCCTAAGCCCACATCAACCCCGCCAGTCATGCACGGCTTCACAGGCTGCGGAAAACACTCTGTCTGAAGGGGACGGGCTTTAGCCCGTCCGTATTAACTTGGGAATGAACGCGGCTTTAGCCACTGAGGGAACGACTCTGTCCAGGCAGAGACTATTTCCGCAGCCTGTTGATCCTCTGAGGCACGTAAAAGCTCACCCAGAACATTTTTTACTGAGGCTGATTTGCAGCAGGGCCAGGTGATGCAGGCGCTGGCGTCTTGGGCTGAATAGAAAGCAACTCCACCTCGAAAATAAGCGTGGCATTGGGTCCGCCAGGGCCCTGGGGCCGCTCCCCATAGGCAAGATCCGGCGGAATAAACAGCTGCCATTTCGATCCCACAGGCATCAGTTGCAAAGCTTCCGTCCAACCCTTGATGACGCCGCCAACAGGGAAAGTCATGGGCTGCCCGTGCTTGTAAGAGCTGTCGAATTCCGTGTTATCCAGCAGCGTCCCGCGGTAGTTGCAAACTACCGAGTCGGTAGCCAAAGGTTTGGGCCCCGTCCCTGCCGTCAGGATCTTATATTGGAGCCCGCTCGGCAGGGTGACCACGCCCTCTTTGGTGGCGTTGGCAGCCAGGAACGCTGCGCCTTCCTTCTTGTTATTCTCTGCCTGGGCTGCCCGCTTCTCTTCCTGCTTTTGCCGCACCTGGTTCTGCAGATCCGTCATCACCGTCTTAATCTGATCATCGGTCAAGAGCAGCTTGCCGTCGGCCATGGCATCTTGCATGCCCTGCAGCACAATCTTCAGATCGACATCGAGGTCATCCCGATGCAGGCTCTTCCCTACGTTTAAACCAATGGCATAGCTTTGCTTGTCTTTCTCCGTCTCCAGCACCAGGGGCTTAGGTTTTGCCGCGGCAGTCGTCGTGTGGTGAGTCGTCGTCGCTGTGCTCTGCCGGGGTTTCGCTGGTGGGGTAGTATTCGTCGCCGGTGTCTGCTGGGCCGCGGCGGTCCCCAGGAGAACAATGCCGGCAGCCAACACGGTTGCCGCGTTTCGTAAAGGTCTTTGCATGATGCCATTTTCGCATTGTCTAGGGGTGAGTTGCAGGCAATGATGCTCGTTCTGACGATCGCGCGCCTGACAACTCAACATCGATCAACGATGCAGCTTGGGCCCACACACGCGGATCGTTCTCGATTTCGATATGCGGTTTGGTGAAGACCCGAGAGTACCAGGGGAAATTCTTGCAATTGATGGGATGATCCTTGTAAGTCATCTGGAAGTTGCCGATGATATTCGTACGCGCCGGATCCTTGGCCAGAATTTCTGCCCGCCCATGAAGCAGCCCACTGGACTGATAAAAATTGACCGCGTTGGCGACATTCGCAGGAATCGTGAAATTTTCCTGCCCCGGCTTCGCGATGCTGTCGATCTGGATGGTCAGCAGTACCGGGATACCCCTCTGCTCCAGCTCGCGGGCTAATGTGACCGTTTCGGTTCCGCCCCAGCTGTGACCGAAGATGATGATTCTGGTGTGCGCCCTGTCCCCGCCCGCGAGGTCCAGCACGTAGCGAAGCGCCGGATTTCCGGAATGATTGCCGAACACCTCTACATGAATGGCGGAACGATAACGCGCCCGCAGGCGCGCCGCAAATTGTACTTCGGCGTGCCGGCTATCGTCGTGCCGGACGAAGCCTCCGACAAACCCGACCACGATCACCTTCGGGGTGGCATCGACGATTCCCGAGCCGCGCGCCGATAGCGGCGCCACGCAGCTGGCGGCCAGCACGAGCAACAGCACTTTCCTCATGCCAGCAGCATGGGCGTGCTTCCCGATCTATGTCAAGCGGCGCCCTGCTGAAATAATGGAGAGGATGCAGCAAGCGCAAGACCAGATCCCAGCAATCGGCATTGACTTCGGCACCACCAATAGCACGGTTGCCCGCGCCACCGGCCAGTCGCAAGTCGAACTTGTCGCCTTTCCCACGCTGATCGGGGAGACCTTTTCCTTTCGCTCTGTCCTCTACCTGCAGCAGGCGAAACAAACGGGCAAGGCACGAATCCATGCCTGGACGGGACCGTCGGCTATCGAACACTACCTGGCGGCTGAGAACAAGGGTCGGTTGATTCAGTCGCTCAAGTCCTATCTGTCGGATCGTACCCTGACGGGAACGGCGGTGTTCGGCCGCCATTACACGCTCCAGGATCTGGTTTCCCGCATTCTCGCCGATCTGCGCCGCCATGCTGAACGGCAATTCCACACTCCTGTCGGCTACGCCATGGTGGGCCGGCCGGTCCGTTTTGTAGGTGCGGAGACCGACGAGGATGAGACGTTTGCGCTTTCTCGCCTGCGCCAGGCCTTTGCGGAAGCGGGCTTTGATCGAGTTGAATTTGAATTGGAACCAGTGGCAGCGGCGTATGCGTATGAATCTACCCTCGATCACGACGAGCTCATCCTCATAGGTGACTTTGGTGGCGGCACCAGCGACTTCTCGCTGCTTCACGTGGGTCCAGGTGTGCGCAAACGCGGCCGCAAACCGCAGGATCTCCTCGGCAACAGTGGGATTGGTCTGGCGGGCGACGCGTTCGACGCCAGGATTGTCCGCAAGCTCGTCTCTCCCGCGCTCGGTTCGGAGTCGTTCGCCCGCTCTCTCAACAAGCTTCTGCCCGCCGCGCCTGCATGGATCTATGCCAACCTTGAGCGCTGGCACTACCTGTCGTTCTTACGGACGGCGAACGTGATGGAAATTTTGAAGACCGCACGGCTCCGCGCTTTGGAGCCGGAGAAGATCGAAGCCCTGATCACGCTGATCGACGAAGACCTCGGCTACCATCTTCATCAGGCTGTTCAACGGGTGAAATTCGAGCTGTCCCACGCGGATGTGGCCGACTTTCATTTTCGTGACGGCAGCATGGACATCAGCATCACCGTGCCCCGCGCCGCCTTCGAAGGTTGGATTGCCGAAGAACTGCGTTCCATCGAGCAGTGCGTCGATTCGCTCCTCGAAACCTCAGGGATCACTCGCAGCCAGGTCGACCGGGTGTTCCTCACCGGAGGCAGCTCCCTGGTGCCCGCCGTCCGTCGCATCTTCGAGGCGCGCTTTGGCGAGCAACGCATACGAACCGGCAACGAATTCATCTCCGTCGCCCGCGGACTAGCCCTCCGCGCACAAGAAGTTCTGACCTCTTCCTGAGCATCTCCTACCGACAAACAATGCCGGGTGCCCCATATCTCGCTCGTTTTTCGCGAGATATGGGATACCACCGCGCTCAACCTCTGAGATACGTCCGTCCGACTAACAGCTCCGAAGGTGCGTAACCACCCTCCCCTTTGTCATCCCGCCTGTCCCGGCGTGCCGTGGGACCGGAGCGGAGGGATCTGCAGTTTCACTCAACTCCAAGCAATCGCAACCCAAAATGGTTTTCAATCCGAATCCTGGTGGATTTTTTGTTGTTCTCTTCATCCCCAAGCCTCATCCGCCGAATGACTACAACAACTAGCCGCATTCTTCATACGAGGCAAATCAATCACTGGGTTCTGATCAAAAAAACCCGAAGGCGCAAGCGTAAATCCACACACCACGCAAGACTGCACCGGATGATCCTCCGGTCGCGGCAAATGGTGCACCCCAAAACTATGCCAAAGCACGACATCGGTATTCTCAATCGGCCGATCCTTCGCAGTCCAGGCCGGAAGGCCATCATCCCCGATCGACTGATTCACGAATTCGCCCGCAGGGTACCGCTCATTCGCGTCATAGGGCGTCACCCACAACTGATGCTGCAGGAACCGTCCCCGCTTACCCGAAGGGCTATCCGGATGCGTAAACGGCTGCACCGCCGACTTGGCCTCGAGCTTGTACGCGGTGGGTTTGCCCACCCAGTTGGTGGTATTCGGGTTCGTCACTCTCCAGTACCGCATCTTTGAAAAATCAAAGTCGCGCTGTGCCTGAAGCTCTGTCGTCAGAGGTCTCTCCTCCACATAATATGCATTGCCATAAGGGTTCTCCGGTCCCATCGGCAGCGCAATCGTATCGCACTCCGTGACTGTGTTATTAGGCCCGTCCACCTCCATATCCAGCCGTGCGGAAAACACATGCTGATGGATATGGCCGACAATACCCGGCGCCACTTCGGTGCCGAATTTACCCGGTTCGCCCGGACGGCAACCCGCGGTATTGATAATCCCGGTCGCCTTCATCTCATATTCAATCCGCCCATCCTGGTGCAGATACCAGTACGACGCATATTCATAGTTGCCGATGGTCGAGATCGACGAAATCACCAGCTTCCTCGCCCGTCGCACTTCGGTGCGATCCGTACGCATGTCGAAATGTT
The DNA here is from genome assembly GCA_963838445.1 of uncultured Acidobacteriaceae bacterium. Taxonomy (GTDB): domain Bacteria; phylum Acidobacteriota; class Terriglobia; order Terriglobales; family Acidobacteriaceae; genus PALSA-350. Next base: position 189,820 of record CAWIRT010000043.1, on the reverse strand, counting down.
TCCACGACATGCCCGCATCTTCCTCGTGCAGGCAGATGCACCTCTCAATGGTGTACGGTTGGCCGAAAAGATCCGCGACCACAGCATCGAAATAATGAATCACGCCCAGGCAATCGCAACCCAGGGTCAATGAGTTCGCCATCCGCCCGAAGCCCAGCTCACCGCTGTCGAAAACGTTCTTGCGATAGTGGTTTCGCTCCGGTGTTCCGTAAGGAACCACCATCTCAGCGATCGAAGCGCGATAAACAATCGGACGCCGTTTCCCATTCTGCGTATAGCCGATGGTGTAAAGCACCAGCCCTTCGCGGCCATTGAAGCCCACGCGAAAGTCCCAATTTTCCCAGCTCACGTGCTTGCCCTCGACCACAAAACCGGCGCCATCCGGCTGCACGATATCCAGGCGCGAGGATGGCTTGCGAAAGGTATGCAGAATGTCTGCATCGTAATTCAGGGGCGTGCGTGGAACCGGAATGTAATCGCCGCTGGGCTCGAAATGATCATGGATTTCCACCACCTCCAGCGTGCTCACGTCCACGATCGCGTGCACTCCCTCGACCGGATGGGCGTAAAAGTTATCCAGCGGAAACAACCTCATCCATACAAAGCAATGCACCACCCGCCGCCCGTGCTCGATGGGAACGTTAAAGTTGCCCACGGTCCACGGATCGATGCACATATTGTCCAGTTCAGCGAGCAGTCCACGGCGCCGCAGTGCTTCCTGAAAGCGGGCATCTGCCTTCACCGTCTCTTCAATCAGCAGGATTTCCTTAACCGCAATCATCGGCCGCGCATTTTCCTTGAAGACCGCCGAGACCACCTTGCCCCCGCTCAGATCCACCAGGCCATCCCACACCCCCATTACTCCACGGCGATACACATGAAAGCGCGCGATCCGGGCCGGCGCAGCATCGGGAACGTAGTGGCGCACGATCTCTTTGCCCGGCTCGTGGATATCGATCGTCTCCACCCGCAGATCTTCACCCCACTGGAAGTGGTCCTGAAGAATGCGCGTAACCTCGCTTATTTCACCAGCCGTCAGCGGATCGAGCGGATGGCGGATTGCGACACCGGCCCCGTTCAGGGAAACATCCTCAGTCTTCAAAGCCATGTTCACATTCCTCTCTCGAAGGTGTGGTTTTCTAAAACATACCTTATATGCTGGCCCCGGTTATTGGGCTTTACGCCGTGGCGTAGAAAGCCGAGGCTCCGCGCCCGTCCGTTGAGGCTAGAACGGGTGCCTCTGGGACCAGACCCATCGAGGCCCGGAGGGCCGCCCGCTAAACGTCAGCCCAGCCCGGAAGGGCTGGGTCGAATCCCCATCATGATTCCGAGCGCCAGAGGCGCGGCCCGTTCTCCGCAACCAATCTGCGGCGCACCGCAACGGGAGAATTGTCAGCTACGATTTGACAGAAAAAATCAGCTCCGTAGGAACGACTACCCACGGACTCGGTGCTGGGCCACTTTCCTGGAAACTACTAGGCCAGCGCCTTGGGAACTGCCTCTTCCCATCGTCCCTGCGCTTTCAGGATAAGTTCCACCATCTCTCGTCCTGTGCCCTCTCCGCCCCGGGCGCTGGTTACGTAGTGGCAGACCGCCTTTAACTCCGGAGCCGCGTTGGCAACGGCAACTGCCAGCCCGGCGCGCTTGGCTACCGGGATATCCGGAAGATCGTCTCCCATGTAAGCCACTTCCTCTTCCCGCACGCCCGCTTTCTGCAGGCACTCCTCAAACGCGGCCGTCTTCGTTTCCTGGCCCAGGTAAACGAACTCCACGCTTAGCTCGTGGGCCCGTTGCGACACTGCGGGAGACTTTCTTCCTGTAATGAATCCGGTGCGGATTCCCATAATGTGCGCCAGTTTCAACCCCGCGCCATCCTGTGAGTTGAACGCCTTCATCTCCGCCACGCCGCCATTGTCAGGCAGCGAAATCAGGTTGACGCTGCCGTCGGTGATCGTGCCATCCACATCCATCAGGAACAATTTGATCTTCCTCGCGCGGGCGAGGATCTCAGGGGCGACCGGTGTAGTCAGAGACATGCAAACCATCATACCGGCGAGACCATGGTGCTCCCCTGAGCACACAGGCGACCCCTTGGTTATCCCGTCCACACCCGCACCCAACATTGGTCATAACCGAGGCGCATGTAATCTATAGGGACTCCGCCCTATGGCAATTCACATTGCGCTGAATCACAAGACGCATTATCGTTACGACCGTCCGGTGATGCTTGGGCCGCAGACCATACGGCTGCGCCCGGCCCCCCATTGCCGGACTCCTATACTTGCGTACTCGCTGAAAGTTCTGCCCAAAAATCACTTCATCAATTGGCAGCAGGATCCGCAGGCCAACTACCTGGCCCGCCTTGTATTTCCTGAAAGAACTACCGAGTTCTTAGTGGAGGTCGATCTGGTTGCCGAAATGGCAATCTTCAATCCCTTCGACTTCTTCCTGGAACCGTACGCGGAGCAAATTCCATTCACCTATGAGACCGCCTTGGCGCGGGAACTGCGCCCCTTTCTCGAAGCTGAGGTGCCCGGGCCCAGGCTGGCCGGTTTTCTAGCCCAGGTACCTCGGGTCAGCACGGCTACGCTCAATTTTTTAGTCAGCCTCAATCAACGGGTGCAGCGCGAGATCGGCTATGTCATCCGCCTGGAGCACGGCGTACAAACCTGCGAGCAGACCATCGCCCTGGGCACCGGTTCCTGCCGCGACTCGGCGTGGTTGCTGGTACAGATCTTGCGCAACCTGGGCCTGGCGGCCCGCTTTGTCTCTGGCTACCTGATTCAACTCACGCCCGATGTGAAACCGCTCGAAGGCCCCGCCGGCGCCTCCATGGACTTCACCGACCTGCACGCCTGGACCGAGGTCTTTCTCCCCGGGGCCGGTTGGGTTGGCTTCGATCCCACCTCAGGATTACTGGCGGGGGAGGGACATATCCCCCTCGCCTGCACACCCGATGTGGGCAGCGCCGCTCCCATCTCCGGTCCGCTCGAATTCTGCAAGACCGATTTCAGCTATGCGATGACGGTGCAGCGGATCTATGAATCCCCACGCGTCACCATGCCCTACTCGGAGCAGCAATGGGAGCAGATCCAGGCTCTTGGTCATCAGGTGGATGTGGATCTGCAGGTAGGAGACGTGCGCCTCACTATGGGCGGCGAGCCAACCTTCATCTCCCTCGACGACCGCAATGGAAGCGAATGGTCGACCACCGCCATGAGCCCGGCCAAGCGGCGGCTGGCTGTGGAACTGCTGCTCAGAATGCGCGACCGCTTCACGACAGGCGCGCTGCTCCACTTCGGACAGGGCAAGTGGTATCCCGGCGAAGAACTCCCCCGTTGGGCGCTGGGCTGTTACTGGCGCAAAGATGGCGTCCCCATTTGGGAGAACCAAACCCTCTTCGCCGAGGACGGCAAAGATTATGGCTACAGCGCCTCCGACGCGCGCAAGTTTCTTGAAGCCCTCACCCGCCGCCTGCAAGTGAGTTTTTCCTTCACCATTACCGCCTACGAAGACATCTTCTTTCATTTGTGGAAGGAACGGCGGTTGCCGGAAATCATCGATCCGCTCGACCCTAAGCTGCAGGAGTTTGGGGAACGCGCCCGCCTCGCGCACATGTTTGAACAGGCTGCGGACCAGCCTATCGGGCTTGTCCTTCCCTTGCGTCGCATCCCCACCCGTTCCGGTACGCCGCGATGGACCAGTCAACCCTGGTTCCCGTTGACCAAGCGCATGTTCCTCGCTCCTGGCGACTCGCCCATGGGGTATCGCCTGCCTCTCGAAACCATGCCCTGGACCAAGCCGGAAGATGTCACCTATTCCTTTGATACCGATCCTTTCCGGCGGCGAGACAAGTTGCCCCCGCGGCCGGACAGGCGGATGGTCCTGTTTACTGCCCCCCCGGCGGAGGATGAACCGCAGGCCGCCGCGGATAAGGCCAAACCCAAACCCGAAGACGCGCAAGCCCTGACCCTCACCCGGCCCGCGCTCTGCGTGCAGGCGCGCGGCGGCAAGCTTTGTATCTTCATGCCCCCAGTCGACTACCTGGCGGACTATCTCGATCTTGTAGCCGCCATCGAAGACACGGCAGCGCATCTCTCCATGCCGGTATTAATCGAGGGCTACACTCCGCCCAACGACCCCCGGATTGCGGTCTTCAAAGTCACTCCCGATCCGGGAGTCATTGAGGTCAACATCCAGCCCGCCGCCAGTTGGGATGCATTGGTGGAAAATACAACCGCGGTCTATGAGCTGGCTCGCCAGACCCGCCTGGGCACGGAAAAGTTCCTGCTCGATGGGCAGCATATCGGAACCGGTGGGGGCAACCACCTGGTGATTGGCGGTCCCACCGCGGACGATAGCGCGTTCCTGCGCCGGCCCGACTTGTTGCGCAGCATGGTTAACTACTGGCAGAACCATCCTTCGCTTTCCTATTTGTTGTCCGGCCTGTTCATTGGTCCTACCAGCCAGCATCCGCGGGTCGACGAAGGGCGGGTCGAATCGCTCTATGAGCTGGAGATTGCTTTCGACCAGATCCCCGAAAGAGGCGCGACTCCCGTATCCTCCCGCATGGCCGATCGCCTCTTCCGTCATCTTCTTACCGACGTAACCGGCAGCACCCATCGCGCCGAATTCTGCATCGACAAGCTTGATCCGCCAGAAGGCGCTGGATCGCGCCTGGGCCTGCTTGAGCTGCGCGCATTTGAAATGCCGCCCCATGCGCGCATGAGCTTGACCCAGCAACTCCTGGTCCGGGCGTTGATCGCGCACTTCTGGCGCAAGCCTTACCGGCAAAAACTGATTCCCTGGGGAACCAGCCTGCACGACCGTTTCATGCTGCCTCACTTCGTGCAATCGGATTGGGAGGATGTGGTCAGCGACCTGGCCCGCGCCGGATACGGCTTCCGCAGCGAGTGGTTCGCTCCCCACTACGAGTTTCGCTTCCCTCCCATCGGATCCGTGACCGCGCGCGGTATCCAATTGGAGCTCCGGCATGCGTTGGAGCCCTGGAACGTTTTGGGCGAAGAAGCCTCCAGCGGTGGCACTGCCCGTAGTGTGGATTCCTCCGTCGAGCGATTGCAGGTCAAGGTGACAGGCATGGTCGCGCCTCGCTTCGCCGTCCTTTGCAATGGCCGGCCGGTGCCGCTCCATCCCACCGGGAAAGGTGGGGAATTTGTCGCTGGTGTCCGCTATCGCGCCTGGCAGCCCACCTCCTGCCTGCATCCCGACATTCCCATTCACAGCCCGCTGGTGTTCGACATTGTGGATACCTGGTCCGGCCACGCGATTGGAGGTTGCACCTATCACGTGGTGCACCCGGGCGGACGAGCCAACGAGCAATTCCCGGTCAACGCATATGAGGCCGAGAGCAGGCGTTTGGCCAGGTTCAGCAGTTTTGGCCACACCCCCGGCCCCGTGACCGTTCCTGCGGAAAGGCCGAACGCAGAGTTTCCTTTAACGTTAGATTTACGCCGGACCCCGTAAAGAACCGAATCAAACTGCATGGCTATGGCCGAGATACTGGATGATCCGTTACTGACCGCCGAATACCGCCAGGCCCCTGGCGTATACGACGAGATGTGCGTGGAGCCCGGCGTTCTTCGTCCCCACTGGGACCGGTACATTGCTTCTCTCACTTCGCTTGGCGGTAAAGAGCTCGCCCACCGCTGGCAAACCGCCCGCCAGCGCATCCGGGAAAACGGCGTCAGCTACAACGTCTACGGCGATCCGTTGGGAACCGATCGCCCCTGGAGTCTGGATGCCATTCCGCTGCTCATCCCGCCTAACGAGTGGAGCTACCTGGAAGCGGGTCTGATCCAGCGAGCCCGCTTGCTTAACACTATCCTGGCCGATCTATACGGTCCGCAGAAGCTGCTCCTCAACGGCAATCTTCCCTCCGCCCTGGTATTCGCTAACCCCGCCTTCTGGCGCGCCTGCCATGACGTTCCCGTGCCCCGGTCGAACTACCTCCACCTGCTCGCCGTCGATCTGGCGCGTTCGCCCGATGGGCAATGGTGGGTGATTTCCGATCGAACCCAGGCTCCTTCCGGTGCCGGCTACGCACTCGAAAACCGCATCGTCATGGCGGAAACTTTCCCCGACCTCTTTCGTGAGGCTCAGGTGCACCGGCTGGCTGCTTTCTTCCGCGACTTTCGCGAGACCCTGCTCCATCTCTCTCCCTCCGCGCGCACCCATCCACGAGTCGTACTCCTCACTCCCGGACCGCTGAACGAAACTTACTTTGAGCACTCCTACCTGGCCCGCTACCTCGGTTTCACCCTGGTCCAGGGAGGAGATCTGACCGTGCGCGAGAACCGCGTCTTTCTCAAGTCGCTCGAAGGACTCAGGCCCGTGGACGTCATACTGCGCCGGATGGATGATGGCTTCTGCGATCCTCTCGAACTGCGCTCCGACTCCTATCTGGGTGTGCCCGGTTTGGTCGAAGCCGTGCGCAGCGGAAATGTCGCGGTAGCCAACGCTCTCGGCAGCGGGCTGCTCGAGACCTCGGCGTTCATTCCCTTTCTCCCCGGCCTCAGCCGCAGCTTGCTGGGTGAGCGGCTGGCGCTCCCCTCTGTCGCTACCTGGTGGTGCGGTCAGCCGGCGGCTCTCCGCTATGTGCGCCAGAACCTGGATTTCCTGATCATCAAACCGGCCTTTCCCTCGAAAGGAATGGAGCCCGTGTTCGGCGGCCGGCTCGGCCTTGTCGATCGCTCGCGTTTGCTGGGCCAGTTGGAAGCCCGGCCCAACGATTTTGTCGGACAGGAGCTGCTCAATCTGTCCAGCGTCCCAGTGTGGTCGGAAAACGGCCTGATGCCCCGCCGGGTCGTATTGCGCGTCTATATCGCGGCTGCGGGCGACAGCTGGATCGTCATGCCGGGAGGATTGACCCGCGTCTCCCCATCCGCTGACACCCCTGTCGTTTCCATGCAACACGGCGGCGGCAGCAAAGATACCTGGGTTCTTTCTCGGGAACCGGTGGACAATTTCACCCTGCGCCGTCCCCGCGATTTACCCGTGGAGGTCAATCGCGGGGTCAGCAGCGATTTGCCAAGCCGCGCCGCCGAACACCTTTTCTGGTTAGGCCGCTACGCGGAACGGTGTGAGCATCTGGCTCGCGTGCTGCGCTGCATCCTTTCTCACATGACTGGCGAATCCTGGGGGCCGGAAACCATGGGCTGGCAATCGCTCATGAAGTTGTACGAGTGCCTGGAGTCCCCCTACTCGCGCCTGGCAAAGGATGATCCCCAGGGGAAACTCGATCAGCAGGGAGACCTGGAAAAGGAGATACTGTCGCTGATTTTTGAAGAGCAGCGCAGTGACAGCCTCAACGCCAATCTCAGCCGGGCTACGCGTGCCGCCGCCCAGGTGCGGGATCGCCTCTCCACCGATCTGCTGCGTATTGTCAGCCAGATGGGCAGTATTGCTCGTGCCTCGGACCGCGTTGCCTGGGGCTATGTGTCTCCGGCGGATGCCCTGGCGGTGCTGAACAGCTGCATCCTGACCCTTGCTGCCTTGCGCGGTATTGAAGCTGGAAACATCACTCGCGGCCCAGGCTGGCACTTTCTCAATATTGGCAGGCGGATCGAGCGTTCGGTACAGATCGTCGAACTACTGCGGTCGATCGTGGTGACGATAGACCCCGACAACTGGCCTTCGCTCGAAATGCTGCTTGAGGTGGCCGATAGTTCCATCACCTATCGTTCGCGCTATTTCACCATTCTGCAGGCCGCACCGGTGGTCGATCTGCTCATGAATGACGAAGCCAATCCACGCTCTCTTGCCTTCCAGCTCAAGGATCTTGCTCGGCACTGCGGCGGGCTCTCCGGCATGCCCTCCGGATCGGATTGGCCGGTTTTGAAGCAAAGGCAAATGGAGGCCGCTGCCGCCCGTCTCCTCCACGCCGACGTTGAATCCCTCTGCGAGACCCGAACCGGCAGCAACCGCCTCCGCCTGGATAGCCTCCTCGAGGACCTGGGGGCCGCCCTGCCCGCATTCGCACAGGCCATCTCCAACACCTATTTCAGCCACGCCCAAATGGAGCGAGCGACCTGACTGCCACCTTTCACTTTTCCGTCAAGCGAGCGTCCAAAGAAAGGCGAGAAAGATGCTTTATCGGGTACGGCACCAAACCATCTATGACTACGTAGAGCCAGTTTCGGTCTCCCATCACGTAGTCCGCCTGACCCCACGCGATCTTCGCGGGCAGAAACGCCGCTCCATGGAACTATCCGTTTGGCCCCAGCCGCCTTTTCACCCTGCCACCCATGTCGACTACTTCGGCAACACCGTTACCTCCTTCACCTTGCCCGAGTCACACAGCCGGATGAGTGTGGAGGCGAGCAGCGAACTGGAAGTGCAAACCTTAGCCCATCCGGTATTCTCCACATCTCCTGCCTGGGAAACCGTTCGGGACGCGGTCCATTCCGACCAGACCCAGGAAGGGTTAGAGGCTTACCAGTTCGTCTTTGACTCCATCCGTGTCTCCGCCAAGCCCGACCTGGCCGCCTACGCCAGCGAGTCTTTTCCCCACCAACGCCCGCTGCTCGAGGCAGTTTTCGATCTCACCACCCGCATCCATCAGGATTTCCGCTTTGACGCCAAGGCTACCGAGGTGACCACGCCAGTCGAAACCTTCTTTGAAAAACGCCGCGGAGTTTGCCAGGACTTTTCCCATCTGCAAATCGCCTGTATGCGATCGTTGGGGCTGCCGGCGAGGTATGTCAGCGGATATCTCCGTACCATTCCCCCAGCCGGCCGCCCGCGCCTGGTGGGAGCCGACGCCTCCCACGCCTGGTGTGCGGCCTGGTGTCCCGGCTTCGGCTGGGTGGACTTCGACCCCACCAACAACTGTGTGCCTTCCGACGGCCACATCACGCTGGCGTGGGGCCGGGATTACAGCGATGTCAGCCCCATTCGCGGAGTTTTGCTCGGCGGCGCCAAACACAGCCTGAAGGTCGGAGTCGATGTAATGCCGCTGGAGTGACCTTACGGTAGTCGCGCGTAGCCAAGCCATGAAAGACTGGAACCACCCGCGAGAATTCTCGCTTGGAGAGATCGAAGTGACGTTCAAAGCCCTGTTGTCCTTGCTTGTCCTGTTTTCCGCGAGTGCATCCCGTTTACATGCCGCGGACCCCAGTAACGTGACCCGCGCCACGCTGTCTAACGGTTTGCAGGTCGTCATCGTCCGCAATGCGCTGGCCCCCGTGGTCACAGTCGAGCTGAACTTCAAGGTTGGTGGGGATGAGACGCCTCCGGGCTTCCCAGGTTCGGCCCACGCCGAGGAACACATGGCCTTTCGCGGCTGCACCGGCATGACCGCGGATCAAACCGCCGCCATCTATGCCCAATTGGGTGGCCGCGACAATGCCGACACGCAGCAAAATATCACTCAATATTTCACCACCGTTCCCGCCGCCGATCTCGACGTGGCGCTCCAGGCCCAGGCGTCCTGCCTGCGCGGCGTCGATGACTCCGAGGAAGAGTGGGTGCACGAGCGGGGCGCTATCGAACAGGAAGTCTCCCGCGACCTTTCCAATCCCACCTACAAGTTTATCGATCGCCTGAACGGCGATATGTTTGCGGGCACGCCGTATGCGCACGATCCCCTGGGCACCAGACCCTCCTTCGAGGCCACCACTGGCGCCATGCTCAAGGATTTCTACAAGAAGTGGTACACCCCCGGCAACGCCATCCTGGTGATCGTGGGCGATGTGGATCCGGCCGCGACCATTGCCAAGGTCAAGCAGCTGTATGGTGACATTGCCAACCATCCCTTGCCCGAGCACCCCGCCATTAATCTTTCCCCGGTCAAGCCGGAGACGTTCACTCTCGACAGCAATCTTCCCTACGTTCTGGGCTTCATCGCCTATCGCATGCCGGGCACCGACTCGCCCGATTATGCGGCGTCTCAAATCCTTGCCGACATCCTTGCCAGCCAGCGTGCGGATGTCTACGGCATGGTGCCCGCAGGTAAAGCCCTCTATGCCACCTTCGGCATTGCTGAGAGCTATCCGAAGGCCAGCGTTGGCTATGGCGAGATCGCGTTACCTGCCGGTGCTGAGGCCGCCGGCCCCATCAACGAAATGCGCCAGATCGTCGAGACCTATGCGCAAAAGGGTTTGCCCCAGGATCTTTTCGACGCTGCCAAGCGCAGCGAGATTGCCTCTGCCGAATTCCAGCGCAATTCCATCCCCGGGTTGGCTTCGGTCTGGTCGGAAGCGCTTACCGCGGAGGGCCGCAACTCCCCCGATGACGACCTTCAGGCCATCAAGGCGGTCACGCTGGCGGACGTGAACCGGGTAGCAAAACAGTATCTGGTCGGCGCGAACTCCATCACTGCGACCTTGAAACCATCACCTTCCGGCGAGGCCGTTTCCGCCAAGGGCTTTGGCGGGGGAGAGAAAATGACCTCCGCCCCCACCAAGCCGGTGTTGTTACCCGCCTGGGCCTCAGCTTCGCTGTCGCAGCTTAAGGTTCCTGCCGATTACGTCGTCGCCTCAGACACGACCCTGCCCAACGGTCTTCGCTTAATCGTGAAGACCGACCACACCAGCCCCACCGTAACTGTCGTAGGCACGGTTAAGAACAATTCGGATCTGCAGACACCCAAGGGACAGGAAGGTGTCTCCGATGTGCTCGACGGCCTCTACTCCTACGGCACCCAAACCCTCGATCGTCTGGCTTTTCAGAAGGCTTTGGACGACATCGCCGCAAACGAGACGGCGGGCTTTGACTTTTCCGTCCAGGTATTGAAGGAAAACTTTTCTCGTGCAGTGGAATTGTTGGCCGACAACGAACTCCATCCCGCGCTGCCGGCCGAAGCCTTTTCCGTAGTCAAGGACCAGACCACCCAATTTGTTGCCGGCAATTTGAAGAGCCCGGGCTACCGCACATCGCGTGCCCTGGATATTGCCTTACTGCCGGCCAACGACCCGGTCCTGCGGGAGGCGACTCCGGCCACATTGGGTACAGTCACGCTGGCAGATGTAAAGCAATATCACGCCGCCACCATGCGTCCCGATCTGACCACGATTGTGGTCATCGGGGATACCACACCAGAGGAAGCCAAGGCAGTAATCACCAAGTGGTTTGGGGAATGGAAGTCTGACGGTCCCAAGCCGGAAACGACCCTGCCCGCGATTCCCGTAAACAAGGCATCGGCGGAGAACGTACCCGATCCGCAAGCCGTGCAGGACTCCGTGATCCTCGCCCAGCAGTTGAACCTCAACCGTTTCGATCCCGACTACTATCCTCTGCAACTTGGCAATCACGTACTGGGCGGCGGCTTCTACGCTACCCGGCTCTATCACGACCTCCGTCAGGTGGCGGGATACGTGTACAACGTCGACGTCAGCATGGAGGCGTCCAAGACGCGCGCCAGCTACACCGTCACCTACGGCTGCGATCCGGATAAGGTCTCAAAAGCCAGGGCCCTGGTGCAGCGGGACCTTGAGCAGATGCGTACCCAGGACGTCTCGGCGGACGAACTGCACTTAGCCAAGGCGATGCTCTTGCGGTCGATTCCTCTGGGTGAGTCGAGCGAAGAGGGGGTGGCGCAGGGTCTGCTCCGCCGGGCCGTGATTGGCCTCCCTCTGGACGAGCCCATCGTAGCGGCAAAGAAGTACTTCGAACTCGACGCCGGTCAAATAAAGGCAGCCTTCGCCCGCCATCTCCGGCTCGACGACTTCGTCCAGGTAGTCCGAGGCCCCGCCCCGCAGTAGACTAGATCCGTCCCAACTAAGATCACCGCTCTGTCCTAACCAAGAACGACGGGTGCCCCACATCCCCGATTTCCTGTCAGGTTGAGTGGGTTCCCCAAGCTTCATGCGCCTTTCCTTAATGAAAGGCGCACACGTGGTCTTGTCCCGCTGCCGCGTGCAGGAAATTCGGGGCATCTCGCTTGTTGTTCGCGAGATGTGGGATACCACGGCGTTAAACCCCTGACTCTTCACCCCGAACCGCTGTCAGGGAATCGGACGGAATGGGGAAGCCCCACGATCGCTCTTTAGCGATCGTTCTTTTATGAATCCCCCCGCAGCCCGTCGGCCCCATGACACGGCCCCCCAAACCCAGGCTGTTAGACTATAGGAAAGGCATTGCTCGGTTGTCCTGCCTGTAATTTCCAGCCAGCACGTCAACGCAAGGCTATCCATTTCAACGCAATGTCTTTCCGCGACCCGGAAGAATAGGAATTCCTCGCCCGTGAGCACGCCCATTCGAAATATCGCCATCATCGCCCACGTCGACCATGGCAAGACAACTCTCGTGGATGCCATGTTGCGCCAGGCCGGCACCTTCCGTGCCAACGAAGCCCTTACCGAAAGAGTCATGGATTCCAACGAGCTGGAGAAGGAACGCGGCATCACCATCCTTGCCAAGAACACCGCCATCCAGTTTGAAGACACCAAGATCAACATCGTCGATACCCCGGGCCACGCCGATTTCGGCGGCGAGGTCGAGCGCGCCCTCAAGATGGTGGACGGGGTCATGCTCCTGGTGGATGCCTCAGAAGGCCCCTTGCCCCAAACCCGCTACGTCCTTTCCAAGGCCCTGGAAGCAAAGCTTCTCCCTATTCTGGTTATCAACAAGATCGATCGTCCCGACGCCCGCCCCAAAGAAGTGCTGGACGAGGTATACGACCTCTTTATCGATCTCGACGCCGCCGAAGACCAGCTGGATTTCCCCGTGCTCTACACCAACGCCAAGCTGGGCACGGCCAGCACCTCCCTGGACACGCCCGGAGAGAACCTGCAACCACTCTTTGAAACCATCATCTCCACCATTCCGCCGGCCAGCGGGGATCCTGACGGGCCGCTCCAGATCCTGGTCACCAACCTCGATTACTCCGACTACCTGGGGCGCCTGGCCATCGCGCGCGTATTTAACGGAACCCTGCGCAATGGGGAAGAGGTAAACATCTCCAAACGCGACGGATCGCTGCTCAAGACCAAGATCACCAAGCTTTTTACGTTCAATGGATTGAAGCGTACCGACACCGAGATGACCCAGGTCGGCGACATCGTGGCCGTCGCGGGGGTCACCGGCATCACAATTGGAGAGACCATTACCGGGCTTGAGAATCCTGCTCCGTTGCCGCTGATTGTGATCGACGAGCCGACCATCGCCATGCAATTTTCGGTCAACAATTCGCCCATGGCAGGAAGGGAAGGACAATACGTCACCTCCCGCAACCTGCGCGAGCGTCTGGATAAGGAACTGCTCACCAACGTCTCCATTCGCGTCGAAGAGACCGGGAGCCCCGACAGCTTCAAAGTTCTCGGCCGCGGAGAGTTGCAGCTGGCCATCCTGATCGAGATGATGCGTCGTGAAGGCTTTGAGTTGATGGTGGGCCGGCCCGAGATTGTCACCAAGACCGTCGATGGCAAAATACTGGAACCAGTGGAACACCTCACCATCGACGTTCCCGACAACTTCGTCGGCACGGTCATTGAACGTCTTGGACCCAGGCGCGGGGAGATGGCGAAGATGCATAATCACGGCTATGGCCGCGTGCGTCTGGAGTTCCGTGTTCCCAGCCGCGGCCTCATCGGCCTGCGCAGCGAGATGCTCACCGAGACCCGCGGCACCATCGTCATGAATTCGCTCTTTGACGGTTACATGCCCTATCAGGGCGAGATACCGCAGAGGCCCAGCGGAGCGCTCATTTCCGACCGCAATGGCGCTACCACGGCATACGCCCTCAATGGTCTGCAGGATCGTGGAGTGCTCTTTATTACCGCCGGCGTTGAAGTCTACGAGGGTATGGTGATCGGCGAGCATTCCCGGGACAACGACCTGGACGTGAATGTGGTGCGCGAGAAGAAGCTCACCAACATGCGGGCCTCAAGCGCCGACGATGCCATTCGCCTGGTGCCTTTCAGGCCCATGAACCTGGAGCAAGCCATCGAATTTATTGCCGAAGACGAGCTGGTGGAGGTCACGCCGAAATCATTGCGTCTGCGCAAGAAAATTCTGCAGGCCAATCGCCGCCCCCGTCGTAACCCGACCCCAGCGTGAAACGTTCCCACCTAATGCTCGGCGGTGTCATCGGCGTAGTCATCCTCGTGGCCTGCGCTGCTTGGTACGCCCGAATCAAACATCGTCAACCGGCATCACAACCTGCGACCGGAAATACAAGCCAACCCGCGCAGATATCCGACACAACCAGCGACCCATCCCCGACTCGCATTTATGCTCACAACCTCCTGCTGCGCAAGGGACCAGATTTCCGGATCTATATTCGCTGGTTGAATGGGGAGATGAGACGCACGAAAGAGAACATCAATCCGTCTTTTGACGATCCGGAGTCGTTCGTTCTTGAGGTGCAAAGAGGCATCATCCACGCGAATATCGGCGACATCAGCCACTACCTCAACACTGGCGCGGTTGCTGGCTCTCCGCTTACCAACATTTCGATCACTGGGAACGGAAGCCAGATATCCGTCCATGGCACCATTCACAAACTGCATATTCCCCTTCCTATCGGACTCGAGGGAACGATTTCCTCCACACCCGATGGCCGGATTCAGCTGCATGTAAATCGGCTGTCGGTCTTAAAGCTCCCGGTCAAAGGTTTACTGGGTGACATTCACGTCAACATCGCGGACCTGATGGGAAAAACCGCCGTGGCCGGCGTCGAAGTTGTCCAGAATGACATTTACTTTGATACCCAAAAGCTTCTTCCAGCTCCCCATATCCATGGAAAACTTACCCGGGTGCGCGTCATGAACCCTGACGTCGCGGTCATGTACGGCGACGCCGAGAACGACGTGGCCCGCACCGAACAATGGCACAACTTTCTGGCTCTGAAGGGCGGTACGCTGGACTTCGGCAAGTTGACCATGCACCATGTCGATCTCATCATGATCGACGCCTCGAAAGATGCCTGGTTCGATCTCGACCTGGTGAACTACCAGGCGCAGCTTGTCAACGGATACACCCGTATGACCCCGCAAGCCGGACTGGAAATCTTCATGCCCGACCTGGACGAACTTCCGCCGCAACACGCCGCGAAAAGCATCAGCAAAGAGTGGCTCAAAAACCGCGACCTACCGCCCCCGCCCGACGTCCCGATCAAGCGATAGAAGAAAAGTGCAGATGAGCAAAGGAGTGAGCAAGAGAAGTTCGGAAAGGTCCCGCAGCTCCCAGCGCTTCGCTTCCCCTTTGATCCCACGGCACCCGGATCTAGCCGGGGTATCGCAAAACGACTAGGCGGCTTCCGTGGAAGCGGTTCCACGCCCCGGTCCGCAGCCACTCCTCGGTGCGTGCCCATCCTCTGCATCCACGTACCTTTGCTGGAAATGTTTTCGACGGGCTTTTCCTAAATCTTCTCCGCAATCGACTTAGCCTGCGTAAACAGCAACAAATAATCCGGGCCGCCGGCCTTGGAATCCGTTCCCGACATATTGAACCCGCCAAACGGATGCGCGCCCACCATGGCTCCCGTGCATTTGCGGTTCAAGTACAAATTGCCCACATGGAAGGCACGCCGCGCATGCTCCAGTTTTTCATGCGAACTGGAATAAAGCGCGCCAGTCAGCCCATACTCCGTATTGTTAGCGATCGCCAGCGCATGATCGAAGTCCTTCGCCCGGATCACCGCCAGCACCGGCCCAAAAATCTCTTCCTGGGCGATGCGCGCCGTGGGTGCGATGTCGGCAATCACCGTCGGCTCCAGGTAAAATCCGCCCTCCGGGGTCGCAACCGCGTTACCACCAGTGAGCAGCCGCCCTTCGCTCTTACCAATCTCGATGTAGGAGAGAATCGTATCCATCGCGGAACGGTTTACCACCGGCCCCATATTTGCGTTCGCTGCCGGATCGCCCACCCGCAGCGTTTTCACCCGCTCCCGCACCCGCTCCAGAAAAACGTCATAAACCGGCTCTTCGACAATCGCGCGGGAACATGCGGAACATTTCTGTCCGCTGAACCCAAAGGCCGCTGCCACTACGCCCTCAACCGCTGCATCAAGATCGCAGTCCGTGCTCACGATGATCGAATCCTTGCCACCCATTTCGAGAATGGTGCGCTTGATCCAGATCTGTCCCGGCTTGGTTTGGGCTGCGCGCGCATGAATATCCAGCCCTACCCCCTTGGACCCGGTAAACGCGATCAGGCGCGTCTTAGGATGTTCCACGATCGCGTTGCCGAAGGTACTGCCGGAGCCAGGGCAGAAATTCACCACGCCCGGCGGCATACCCGCCTCTTCCAGCACATCGAGGAAGCGCGCTGCAATGGTGGGAGAATCGCTCGAAGGCTTCAGGATCACGGTATTGCCGGTAACAATCGCCGCGGCGGTCATGCCCGCCATAATGGCAAAAGGAAAATTCCACGGTGGAATCACCGCGCAAACACCCACCGGTAGATATACCAGCTGATTGCGTTCCCCCGGATACTGGATGGGGGTTGTCGCCCCGGCCAGCCGCAGAGCCTCACGCGCGTAGAACTCCAGGAAGTCGATCGTCTCGGCCACATCCGCATCGGCCTCGACCCAATTCTTGCCGACCTCGTACGTTAGCCACGCGCAAAACTCGAATTTTCGTTTGCGAATCAGCTCGGCTGTCTGCAATAGCAGCGCCGCGCGTTCTTCGACGGTTACAAATTGCCACGTCGCAAACGCCTCCAGGGCAGCGCGCATCGCCCGCTCGGCGTGTTCCAGTCCCGCCTTCTGGTGAACTCCGACAATCTGCGCCGGCCGCGCCGGGTTGAGTGACTCGATCTTGTCTGCGGTCCGCGAACGTTCCCCGCCGATGACCAATTCGTACTCGTGGCCGAGCATGTCTCCGACCCGGGTGAGCGCAGCTTGCATTGCATGCACATTTTCCGAATCGCGGAAATCGATGAAAGGTTCGTTGTGAAAAGTCCCGCGGGGCGCGACTGGCTGAATGACGGTGCTGATCTGGGCTGTTGGCATAACATCCCAATTTTACTCTCTATCGCGTGGCGGTGAGTCGCTCCGTCTGTGCCGACATCTTGGCCGTACGCTCCAGTTTGTCCCAGTTGAAAGGACGACCGTCAATCGCCCGCTTCACCGTCTTGAAGAGCACCAGCGAAAACAGCTGGCGATAAGCAAAGCGCTGCAGCCAGATGTGGAACAGCAGCCAGCCGTCGCCCTTGTTAGCGGCATGCCGCCGCTCCAGGCTGAAGGCCAGAGCCGAAGTAACGAAGTCGATAATCAGGAAGGCGAGAAAGAAGGTCAGCAGCTTCTCGAAGTTCGCCGCGTTGGCGGTTTCGGGATGGAAGTGGCGGTCAATCAGGTAGTGCACCACACCCGCGACAAACATCAGATCGATGAACGGAGACACCAGCGGCAGCAGGATCTGGAAGACCAGGATGTTGGGCAGGGCAAACAACCCCATCGCTTTGTTCCGGAGAAACGCAGCCTGGTGCTTGTAGACCGCTTGCAGGGTGCCGAAGGACCAGCGAAAACGCTGCCGCATCAGGCCACGTGCCGTGGCCGGCGCCTCGGTGAAGGCCAGGGCGCGGTCTTCGTAGATGACTTTGTAGCCCTGTTCCAGCAGATTCATCGTCAGGTCGGCATCCTCTGCCACCGTATTCACCGGGTAGCATCCGCCTTGCCGCACGGCCTCGGTCCGCCAGGCGCCGATCGCACCGGGAACAACCGTGACTACATCAAACAGGTCTAACGCCCGGCGCTCGAAATTCTGGCTGGTGATGTACTCGAGCGCCTGCCAACGGGTCCACAGGTTCACGCGATTGCCCACCTTGGCGTTGCCCGCCACGGCGCCAATCTTCGGGTCGGCGAAATGGCACACCAGCTTGGACACCGCATCGGCCGCGATCACCGTATCGGCATCGATGCCCACATAGAACTCTTCTTCCAGATCGGTAACCGCAAAGTTGAGCGCCTCCGCTTTGCCGCCATTCGCCGTGCGCAGCACGGTGAGCATCCCGGCCGCGATCTCTTCTGGATAGGCTTCTCGCGCCACCTCAGAGGTTCGATCCGCCGAGCCATCGTCGATCACGATGACCCGCAGATGCGGATAGTCCGAGTTCAGCACCGAGCGGATCGTGCGCACGATGACTTTCTCTTCGTTATAGGCAGGAATCAAGACCGCGACCCGAGGCAGGAACCCGCCCGCTACCTCCGGAGTATGGCGGGCCCGCAGCCGGTCGATCAGGGCGAAGATGCCTACCAGGATGAGGCGAGCGCTCATCAGAACATCGCCCAGGAAAAAGAGGCTGACCACAAAGTGGTTGAAGAACCCCCAGGCAAAGAAGGCAACTGAATCGACCCGCGCCTGCCACCGTTCTTTGGCGTTCAGGGGTGGCATGACTTCTGCTCTTGTCTTCCCCATCAGGTCAGAGACCTGCTCGAACACATAGCCATGCGCGCGCAGCCCCGCGATCAGCACCGGTAACGCCGCGACCGTGACACTGCGATCGCCGCCGCCATCGTGCATGAGGATGATGCTGCCGCGAAACTGCGGCTTGGTCTTCATCAGATCCAACTGCACCAGTACGTCGTTGAGGATGCCTTCCGGGGTCTTCCGTTGCCGTTCGTCCCAATCGCCGGTATCGATCTTATTGCCGACGATCGTGTAACCCATCTTCTGGACCAGATAGGTGGGCGCCGTTTGGTCATTCGTATCCGGCTCCTCGTCAATATCATAGGGAGGCCGGAAAAAGAGCGGCTTGACCCCCAGCTTGCTGCCAAACAGCCGTTCGGTAAGGTTCAGCTCCAATTCCATCTGCCGAGGAGAGATTTCGCTGATGTCGGGATGGGTCCAGGTGTGATTCCCGATCTCGTGCCCATCGGCCATCACCCGTTTCATCAGGCTCACGTTGTCCTGTGCCTGTTCGCCGATCATCATGAACGTGGCTTTGACGTTTTGCTGCTTGAGCACGTCCAGTATTTTGGGCGTCCATTTCGGGTCGGGGCCATCATCGAAGCTCAGCGCCACCACTCCCGGTTTGTAGCCGTAATACTCAATCGTGTAAGGCGAGGGATAGGTCAACATGTGCTCATCGGTCACGGTCCAGTTGTAGGAGTCCATGTCGATAGTGCGTGAGCCCGGATGCGGTTCTCCGGTGATGCGTACGATGTCGCCATCGCCGTCGGATACCACGTCATTGCCGGGCGGTATCTGCTTGAGCGACTGCGGCGCCTTCACATCGCTGGGATGGTCCCAGATAGACCAAAGGGAAGCGTCCTCCCGGCCCAGCCGCCACAAAGCAATCGTCTGCACCCCCATCTGCCGCGCGGCGCGCAACTCATTCAAGGCGGTCACTGCGTCCAGCATCCAGACCTGGTGGCGTACGTGGTTATCTTCATCATCGTAGGCAAAGTGGGGATTGAGCTCGTCGCCGGCCAGGCGCACGTCGGCATTCGCATCCGACGCCGCCTGCCATCCATCCTGCACTGAGATGTCGTCCGTATTCAGCACCTTGGCTGTGGCGTGTCTACCTTTAGGCAGAGACATTGTCCAGTCGTAGCCATAATTGCCAATGGAGCAGATCAGCTTCTCTTTGGGTACTACTTTGAGCACGCGTTTCAGGTTGTCTTCAAACCAGTCCTGCGCCGCAATCGGACCCGGGCCGCCCGTCTCCTCGTGCTGGTCGTAATTCATCAAGATGATGTAGTCGGTTTGCTGCGCCAGCTGGGCGAATTCACTATCCTCGGCGCCCACGCTCTCGTTGACGAAGAGCCGCAGATTCTTGGGGTGCATCAGACCGTGCAGTTCGCCGATCAGCGAGTGATAGTCGGCCTGGGCATCGTCCGGGAGATCCTCCAGATCGAGGCTCAACCCGTGATAGCTGGGATTGGCCGCCAGAAATGTCATCACCTGACGCTCCAGGTTGAACCGCGCTCCGGGATTCTTCAACATCGCGGTAGCATGCTGATCCCATTCCTGGGTCAGAACGTTGTAGTTCTTGAGCTCGGGAAAGATTTCCAGGTCTTCATGGGTGGCCGCAATCAGGTCATGAACTTTGTTCTGCGGGTCGACGCTGTGCACTCCGTGCGCGTCCAGCACCGGGAAGGCGCGCAGCGGAGCTTGCGCGATGAAGGCGCCCTCGAGCGTGCCGTCGGCCCTGGTCACATACAGCCAATCCGGAAACAGCATATCGATCTGGTGGATGTGGCTTTTTAACGAAGCGAAGCTACCCGCGTCATCGTCGACGTAGTATGCCGCGCGCAGGCTCTCGCCGGAATTGAAGGGGATTTCTGAAGGCCTGCGGCTGGTCTTGCGCCGCGCCCCCTTGAAGTACTTGGCTTTGATCGCCGCGGCGGCCTGTTCCCGAATGGCCCGGTAATTCCGTTTCGGGGTGGGCAGCAGCAGTTCCGGCAGCTGCTGATTCTTCACCACGTTGAGGAAAAACAGCACCAGGATCACGGTGGAGAACACCGCCACCGTATCCAGAATGCGTCGTAACCGTTTCCAGCGTTTTCGCTGTGGATCGAAGAAAATCTGGCGATTCATGCCTGCAGAAAGCTTACAGGATCTCTAGCAGCCCCATCGCCCCGTTGCCCGGGGCAACCAGGCCGGACCCCATTCCCATATCGGCACGAAAGTCCAGGCTGCCATACCTACCCTGACACCCAAGCGTTTGAGACCCCACGGCAACCCGGGGCAGGCTGGGGATCCGTAGTAGATCAAGATTCCAAGTCCAGTTTTCCCTTGGCGCCACAGATGACCGGTGGCCGACGGAAATGGTGCGTGATATGCGTGGTATGCGTGGTAAGGGTGTCCTGTTTGATGCCCTGCGCATTTGATCGTGAGCCTCGGGAGTGGATGGTTGAAAGCCGTGGTATCCCACATCTCGCGAAAAACGAGCGAGATGTGGGGCACCGTCATCTTTGGTGGGGACAGATCCCAAAGGGCCGACGGAAATGGTGCGTGATATGCGTGATAAGGGTGTCCTGTTTGATGCCCTGCGCATTGATCGTGAGCCTCGGGAGCGGATTAGTTGAAAGCCGTGGTATCCCACATCTCGCGAAAAACGAGCGAGATGCCCCGATTTCCTGGACGTTGCCCTGGACAAAGACCGCGTGTGCGCCTTTCGTTAAAGAAAGGCGCATGAAGTTCGCGGAACGCAATAATCTTCACAGGAAATCGGGGGTGTGGGGCACCCGTCTGCTTTGGTGGGGACAGATCCCAAAGGGCCGACGGAAATGGTGCGTGATATGCGTGGTATGCGTGGTAAGGGTGTCCTGTTTGATGCCCTGCGCATTGATCGTGAGCCTCGGGAGCCGATTGGTTGAAAGCTGTGGTATCCCACATCTCGCGAAAAACGAGCGAGATGCCCCGATTTCCTGGACGTTGCCCTGGACGAGACCGCGTGTGCGCCTTTCGTTAAAGAAAGGCGCATGAAGTTCGCGGAACGCAATAATCTTCACAGGAAATCGGGGGTGTGGGGCACCCGTCTGCTTTGGTAGGGGTGCAGTCCAGATCCCAAAAGGGCCGACGGGGACACTCGCCAAGCGCGGGTGAGATGGCCGCATGATTCTCCTTGGAAACCGTTCAAGCCAACGATCCCACGGGTGGCTTTGGCGCACAAGAGCCTCTGATAATAAACATGTGGATGGAGGTGTATTTAACTAAAGGTAACCCCCCAGGTTTTCCGGGCCTTGATGCGTCTGGACCCCTAAGGCAATTGTTCGACCTCATAGCATTTGTGCAAGCAGGATGAGGGCTCCCACCCAGACTCTTCGGCCCCTGTCAGGCGGTGTGTGCTTCATGCGGAGCCCGCCAACAACGGGACGCCAGATCACTGAAAACCCCGCTTGTGGGATGCTGTTGCATGCCCTCGCTGTTCACCCTGGTCGTGCTCGCAGCTGGAGCCGCTCTGCGTTTGTGGTTCATTCACGTCCACCCGCAAGTTCAGGGTGATTCGCTCCTCTACGGCGACATTGCCGCCAACTGGCTCACCCATGGCGTCTATGGCCACTCCGTGGGCCACGCGTCGGGCGTGACGACCATCGAGCCCACCCTGGTGCGCCTGCCCGGCTACCCCGCATTTCTGGCGCTCTGCTTCGCCGCTTTCGGCGTGGCCAACTATCGCGCGGTGGTCTATCTGCAGGCACTCATAGACCTCGGCACCTGTCTGCTCATTGCCGGGCTGGCGGCGAAGATCTGTGGGCAACGCGCAGGCCGCATCGCACTGGTGTTGGCAGCCCTCTGTCCCTTCACCGCAAATTACGTTGCTTTCCCGCTCACGGAAACGCTCTCGATCTTCTGCGTTGCGCTGGGCTTTCGCGCATTGGCCGAAGTACTCGAAGGACCACGCCACCTATGGACAGCTTCGCTCGTCTTTTCCTGGAGCTTTGCCGCTCTGCTTCGCCCAGACGGAGCTTTGCTGGCGGTGGTGCTATGGACGGCCCTCATTGTCTACGGCCGCAATTCGTTGGGATTCCGCTCCGCTCTCCGCCTGGCCCTCATCGCCGGGTTCGTCTCGCTGCTCCCGTTTGCTGCCTGGACTGTACGCAATTGGCACACCTTCCATGTCTTTCAACCGCTCGCGCCACGCTACGCCAACGATCCCGGAGAATTCGCCGCTCCCGGGTTTGTGCGCTGGGTCAAAACCCTGGCCGCCGACTTCACCACCACCAGCGAAATCTACTGGAACGGTAACAGCGACCGTATCGATCTCGCCAACCTCCCAACGCGGGCAATGGACAACCCTGCGCAGCACCAGGAAACCGACCGCCTGCTGCAGGACTACAACGCCATCACCACCCTGACCCCCGAAATCGACGCCCGCTTCGACCAGCTTGCCCGGGAGCGCATCCAGCTTCATCCCTTTCGTTATTACCTCACCCTGCCCCTGCTGCGGCTGGCCGACATGTGGCTTCGCCCCCGGGTAGAGACGATGAACGTCCACCTGCGCTGGTGGGAATATGCCCAGCACCCGGCAGAAACCAGGATCGCTATCTTCTACGGCGCCCTCAACCTTGCGTATCTGGTGGCGGCTGTCCTGGGCGCTCTCCGCTGGCCTCGGATGGCAGGTGCCATGGTCGGGTTGATTGTCCTGCGCAGCCTGTTGCTGGCCACCCTTGAGGCGCCAGAGTCGCGTTATACCCTGGAATGTTTTCCTTTGGTTGTAGTGCTGGCTGCTTGTTACCTCACCAGCCGGGTGGTTCCGGGCGCCGGCTTAATCTCAAAGACATTGGCCGCCACTGGCGTGTTGTAACGAATGTTCTTGTAGGTAGCGGTGCGCAAATCGCCGGAAGGCTGATAGAACACCTGCTTATGGCTGACACCGCGGGTAGGGTCGACCCAGATGGTCACGTGCGTGAACATGTCCAGAACCTTCTGCTCCTTCGGTACCAGGTCCAGCTTGACTACCTGGACTCCATCCATATTTTCGCTGCCGACCAGGCTCACATTCCAATTCAATTCCAGGTCGCTGCCGCTGCCGCCAAAGCCCAGGGTCAGAAAGCTTTCCCACTGGCCCTTGTTAGCTCCTGCCCGCATGACCGTCAACTGCTTGATTGCCGGTTCGTAAAGGTTGACTTCACCGTTGTCGTAGACCACTGTCTTGGGCGCGTCTTTCCCGTTGTCCTGCTTGAGGTCGGCGGCCATCCGCGTGGTGCCCTTCTTGCGCTCAAAGTAAATCGTCCCTGTCTGTATCTCGCTCTCCTGCACCACGGCGAGGAACTGGTCCCAGGAGAAATCAGCCTGCGCGCTGGATGAATTTCGTCGCGGCCGTATTGAGTTGGGTGATTACTTTCTGCAAATCAGCGCTGCTGGCCTGGGGCGCGCTCTGGGCCCTCGCCGACCCGGCAAGCGAAATCATCATCCCCAGGCAAAACACGGCAATCGTCTTTCCTGCATGAAACCTTGCATGAACCCCTTCATGAACCATGGATCTCCTTAACGGCTGTTGGACGAGACGAGGCCCGTTCCGGGTTTCTTCTTGAAGTATTTTGCGGTTTAACCTAGCGGTGTGCCCAAACCTGATATTGGGTCACCCGGCCGCTGGCATCCTTCTGCTCCCGATACCGGTCGATCTCTACCTTGCCCGAAATAGCTTGGATGCGCTGCAGCAACTCCGCCCTGAGTTTGTCGTCGTTGCTGGTATCGGCAAGCTGATCGGCTCCAATTTGGTAGGTCCACGAGTTCGGCCCGTTCGCCCGCACCAGGATGTCTTTGGTCGAGGTCAGGGTTTCCTGGGGCCGATCGCGATAGTTGATCAACGTCGGCGAAACAAAAAGAAAGAGCAGAATGACGGTCACCATTACGTCGTAATGGAAGCTGCCACGTGGATAGGTCCAGAACAAATAGCTCTTTAAGATGCGTTGCATGTTTGCCGCCTGCGATTCTACTGTCGCTCAATCACTTCTGCCCCGCTCATATAGGGCTGTAACACCTTCGGGATCCTGACTGAGCCGTCGGCCTGTTGATAATTCTCCAGGATTGCCAGCCAGGTGCGCCCGATGGCCAGGCCGCTGCCATTGAGCGTGTGCACCAGTTCCGTCTTGTTCCTGCCCTGGGGTTTGTAGCGAATGTTCGCTCGCCGCGCCTGGTAGGCCTCGAAGTTGGAGCAGGAAGAAATCTCCCGGTACAGACCCTGCCCGGGCAGCCAGACTTCGAGGTCGTAGGTCTTGGACGAGGCCGCGCCGGTGTCTCCGGCGCACAACAGCACTTTGCGATAGGGCAACTCCAGCCGCTGCAGGATTGCCTCCGCGTGGCCGGTGAGCCTCTCGTGCTCCTCATTGGACTGGTCGGGCCGCGCAAACTTGACCAGCTCGACCTTCTGAAACTGGTGCTGGCGGATGATTCCCCGCACATCCTTGCCATAAGAACCTGCCTCGGAGCGGAAGCAAGGGGTGTAAGCCACCAGGCTTAAAGGCAATTGCGCTTCTTCCAGCACTTCGTCGCGATACAGGTTGGTGACCGGCACCTCGGCGGTAGGGATCAGCCAATGGTCGCTGCCTTCGGTCTTGAACAGATCCTCGGCGAACTTGGGCAGCTGTCCCGTGCCAAACAATGAGTCTTTGTTTACCAGGAAAGGAGGCAGCACTTCGAGATAGCCGTGCTCCCGGGTGTGAACATCCAGCATGAAGCCGGCCAGCGCCCGTTCCAGGCGAGCGCCCTGGCCCCAGTAGACGGCAAAGCGCGCCCCCGAGATCTTGGTCGCCCGCTGGAGGTCCAGAATCCCGAGGCTCTCGCCCAATTCCCAATGCGGCTTGGGTGAAAAGTCAAATGCCGGCTGCTGCCCCCAGCGTGAAACCTCCACATTCTCGGCTTCGCTCTTGCCTGCCGGTACGCTGTCCTGGGTCAGGTTGGGGATAGCTATCAGGAGTTTCCGCATGGCCTCTTCCGCCCGGGCCGCGCTTCGCTCCAGCTCTTCCGTCTCCTGTTTCAGCTCCCGGGTCTGGTCCATCACCGCGGCGACCTGGCTCGCCTCCGCGCCTGCCTTGCGGCTGCGCGCCACCTCCTGGCTTAGCCTGTTTCGCTGTGCCTGAAGGGTCTCGGCCTGGGTAATGCGGGAGCGGCGTTCGACATCCAGCTCGCGAAAGTTGCCCAGAAGGGCCTCCGGGTCCATGCCCCGGGCGCGCAGCTTCGCTTCCACCAGCTCCAGGTTGGCCCGCACAAAATTCAAATCGAGCATACATCTCTAGTTTACTGGAATTAGTACTTCCAGCTCATGTCGGCATCGGACGGGGCGGTTTTCTGGATCCGCTCCATGATCCTGGGCAAATACATGGTGTTGTAGTGCAGCCGCGACAGGGCATTCGGCAGATTGGGATCTCCGTTCCAGCAGTGCTCCGCGCGCTCGCCGTATTTCACCTCGCCCTGGTACGGAACTCCATGGCCGGGAGTGCCGGTTTGGTCGAGAAAATCCTGCATCAGGTAGACAGCATCGTTCAGAAAGTAAGTGTCGGCCGACCCGACATAGATGTGGAGCTTACCCTGCAGCAGTGGACCCAGCTGGTCCCAGTTCTTCTTGAGGATGGCATCCAGGTCAAAGTGATCGCGCCAGTAGGCGGCCACCCGATGATCGATGACTCCAGTGTCTTTGTCGAAGATTTGCGCTGGGTAACCGTCCGGGCCCACCGGACTGTAAACGGCCTGCCAGATATCGAACTGCTCTCCCGAGCGGCCGTGATCGCCCAGGGCAGCCTCATAAGCAACGTTATCCCGCATCGAGATCAGGGTCTGGCCCAGGTAGTTGCGCATGGCAGGCTGTTCCACCTGCTTGTGCGCACCCTGTCGATAGAAAAGATTGGCCTGCTCATAGAGGTCGGCGGTCATGTAGGCATGAAAGTCAACCGGGTCAGGACAAGCGACAAAGGCGCCGTTGTAATCCCTGGGATAGAACATTTGTACGGCGAGCGACTCCCAGCCGCCGGTCGAGCCGCCATAGAGAAAATGAGCCCATCCAGCAGTCAGCCCGCGAAACTGTTTTTCTACGGCAGGCAGCAGCTCGGTCTCGATGGCATCGCCGTATGGGCCAAGGTTGGCCGAATTGACGGCATACGAATCGTCGTAAAACGGGTTGGCATGCTGGATTTTGAGCACCAGGATGCGGGGAAAACCGGGACTGATCCACCGCTGATACTCCTTGTAGGCCTCCTCTTGTTGAATGCGGTTGTAGCCGGCCAGGTGGAAGCGTTCGGAGTAGTCAGGCTTGAGGTCAGGATCGGGCGGGCTGGTGCGAAAGTCATCCATGCCGTTCACAAAGTGATCGTGAAAGATGGCAATGGGGAAGTGTGCATTGGGGTGTTCATCAAAGCCTTCCGGCACCAGGACAATGGCGGAGAGGTACATCGGCGAGCCCCAGAACTTTGTCAGTAACTCACTTTGTATGCGGATGTGACGAATGTATTTCGTATCCGGCTGAGGTGGGATCGGCGGGATGGTTTCGGTGAGCAGGACTGCGAGCTTGGTGTGGCCGTCAATATGCACCTTGGCGGGTTTGGAGTAGAGATTGCCGGGGCCAGATTCCAGTGCTGGCCTTCTCCGCGGTCTGGCGCCAGCTTCACCGTGGTGCCGTTGGCCCGATGGAAGGTCTGGTAAATATTCAAGACCGCCTGTACGAAGTAATCGCCTGGCGGAACGGCGTTGAGCGAGCGGATCGGGTAACCCGCCGCAGCCCCGTTAATAACGACCGGTTGGCCAGGAGCCAGTCCGTCCACCGTGGTGCCGAAGACCATCTGCGAGCGTGGACTGTCGTCAATCTGCATGCGCGGCTCGGCAGAAGGATCCGTTGAAAGCAGCAGCAATACCCGGCCGTCGAGCGGCTTGGGCGAGATAGTGGCCGGGAAGCTGACCGTAATCTGTGCCCGCAGGGGAGCGGTGATAGCCAGTAAGGCGACCAGGACAAGGGGGAGTTTTCGCAGCATAAGGTCAGGGTACATGGTCAACGTTGAAGGGGACGGGCTTTACTTCGGTGGTTGAAAAGCTCCGAACGGCATAGGCAGAATAAGCATCGCCGGGATCCTTCGACTCCGCGCCATCAGGCGCAGTATTCCGCGATCAGAGCTTGTGACTTTTTTGATTTGGCCTGTAGTTTGTGGCTGGAAAGCTCAGAAGAGCATCTGCCAACAAGCATCGCCGGGGTCCTTCGACTGCGCGCCATAAGCCGTCCGTTATGCGATAGATCTGCGCGGCGCTTCGCTCAGAGCTTGTGACTTTTTTGATTTGGCCTGTAGTTTGTGGCTGGAAAGCTCGGAAGAGCATCTGCCAACAAGCATCGCCGGGGTCCTTCGACTCCGCGCCATAAGCCGTCCGTTATGCGATAGATCCGCGCGGCGCTTCGCTCAGGATGACGGCTTTGTGGGGGGTAAAAAGCATCCGGTTAGCTACGCAGAAAACACGAAAAGATCGAAAAAGTCACAGGCTCTCAGGATGACGGCTTTGTGGGGGGTAAAAAGCATCCGGTTAGCTACTCAGAAAACACGAAAAGATCGAAAAAGTCACAGGCTCTCAGGATGACGGCTTTGTGGGGGGTAAAAAGCATTCGGTTAGCTACTCAGAAAACACGAAAAGATCGAAAAAGTCACAGGCTCTCAGGATGACGGTTTTTTGGGGGATGAAAAGCATTCGGTTAGCTACGCAGAAAACACGAAAAGATCGAAAAAGGCACAGGCTCTCAGGATGACGACTCTGCGGGAGTTTTGAAGAAAAACATTCCACATAAGTTAGCGCTTATTGGCCTGCGGCCCACCCGAGGTGATGAAAATCAGCTGTGAAGGGGACGGCCCCCAGGCCGTCCATAAATGATTGCAAATCTGTCCTGCTTTAGCACTGAGGGAGCGCCTTTTGGCGCCTCCTCCGCCCCCAGCGCTCCCGTACCAGCAACCTCATGAGTTGGAAACGAGGTTCTAGCCCAGCCACTTTCGGCCCTGAGGCGATTGTTTTGCGATACTAGTCGGAGCCACATGTTGACCCCCAAGCGTTGTGTCTGCAAGTTGCTCGTCGCGTTACTGGTTGTTCCATGGTCGCCATTGGCTTGGGGCAGCGCCTACGATAGCCATCCCAAGTTGGTGATCATTCTGGTGATCGACCAGTTTCGCGGTGACTACCTCGACCGCTACCGCGCCGATTTCAAAGGCCGCGGCTTTCGCCTCTTTCTCGACAAGGGGGCGTACTTCGAGGATTGCTACTACGACTACGCCAATACCAAAACCGCCCCTGGCCACGCCACCCTGGGAACCGGAGCTTATACCGACGGTCACGGTATTTCGTCCAATGCGTGGTGGGACCTGAGCCGCAATAAGACTCGGCCTGTCTCCTCGGTCGAGGACGATCGCTACCGTATCCTGGGTGCAATCCATCCAGGTAAAGAGCCCGGATCCTCCCCACTCAATCTTCGTGCCTCCACGGTTGGCGACTCCTTGCGTCTGGCGACCCAGGGCCAAGCCAAGGTATTCGGCATCTCCCTCAAGGATCGTGCCGCCATTTTGCCCGCCGGCTACTCGGCCAACGGCGCTTACTGGATCGAACCAGCCTCCGGCGCCTTCATCACTTCCAGCTATTACATGGACGCACTTCCTGATTGGGTGTCCGCGTTTAATTCCGGCGATCGTGCCGGACAGGCGGAGCAGGAAGCCGGCGACCCAGGTACGCGGGAATTCTATGAAGCCGTAGGGTCGACTCCGGCAGGCAATGCGTACGAACTGGATTTCGCGCGCGCGCTCATCACTGGTGAGCAACTCGGCAGCCATCCGGTCACCGACATGCTGACTCTCAGCCTTTCCGCCAACGACCTGGTCGGTCACCATTTTGGACCGGATTCGCCCCAGGCGCGGCAGATGGTGGATAGCCTCGACACCCAGTTGGACAGCTTCTTCTCCTGGCTGGATAAGACCGTGCCCGGCGGCCTGGCTAATATATGGATCACGCTCTCCGCCGACCACGGTGTCGCCCCCGTTCCGGCCTCCGCGCTCGCGCTCGGCATGCCCGCAGCCACCATCGACATGGCCAAGTTCCTGGCCAGTCTGAATGACTCGATGAACGCCAAGTTCTCTCCTGGCGAGAAAATCGAATACCTTCTACCCGACCAGGAGCTGCCCTACCTGTCGCTCAATCGTCCATCCTTTGACGTCGCAGGCATTAACGAGCAGGAAGCGGAGCAGGCCATCCAGCAGGCCGTTCCCGCGGCGGTGGCTGCGCTGACGCCCACGCCGGCACCGCTGGCGAGCGAAGGCGCCGCCCCCTCGCCACCCCCAGCCGCGGTTCCCCTGCCCACTCCCCCTCCGCTGCAAAAAACGCTGCCACCGTCCGGTTCCCGGCAGCGCTCCAAACTTCGCGCCAGCGCCGCTGCGCCCAAACCAGTCATCAATCCACCGACGCCGCCACCGGTCCGCCAGCCTGCGATTCCGGTCGTCGTCCACACCTACACCCGCCAGGAATTGGCTGCGGGCCAACTGCCGCCATCCGAGTGGGGACGGTTGTTGGCGCACAGTTACAGCCCCAATGGCGGATGGTATGTCATGGTGATTCCGGCGGCATACCAGATGCAGACCCTGGCCGCCGGCGGCACGACCCATTTCAGCCCCTGGTCCTATGACCGCCATGTGCCATTGGCGTTTTATGGCGCACCCTTTACCCCGGGCACCTACCACGGGCGGGTGCAGCCGGTAGACCTAGCCGCTACCCTGGCCTCCATGCTCGGCGTGAATCAGCCGTCTGCGTCCGTCGGCAATGTGCTGACCCAGGCAATTCACCCGCTACCCCCTCCCCCCACCCCGCGCACCGGTCGCCGCCGGCCAGCCGCCTCGGACGACACCGCGCCCAAGGGGGGCGCGCCCAGCCCGTGAAGCCGGATATGAGCGTTCGCATTGCCGGTCTTCTGCTGCGCAATCCGGTCATTGCCGCCAGTGGGACTTTTGGCTATGGAGTGGAGTTTGAGGACGTGGTCTCGATCGATCGGATCGGCGGCTTTATCACCAAGGGCCTATCGCTCGAACCAATGGCCGGCAACCAGGCGCCGCGCCTGATCGAGACTCCCGGCGGCATGATCAATGCCATCGGCTTGCAGAACATCGGCGTCCGGGCCTTCATCGAGAAAAAGCTTCCCAAACTCCGGCCTCACTCCGGAACCGCCTGCATCGCCAATGTTTTCGGTTACGAGATACGCGATTACGTAGGGGTGATTGAAGCGCTCAATCACGCGCCCGGCATTGCCGCCTATGAGTTGAACGCGTCTTGCCCCAACACCCAGCACGGGGGAATGGTCTTTGGCACCGATACCGGGATCCTCGACCAACTGGTAACCCGAGCCAAGGCGGTTTCGCGGCGTCCCCTGATCGTGAAGCTTTCGCCCAACGTCACCTCCATCGCGCAAATGGCTAAATGTGCTGAAAATGCCGGTGCCGACGCGCTATCCCTGGTCAACACCTTCTTGTCTCTCTCGATTGACGTGGAGACCCGCCACCCCCGCATTGTGAACAATACCGGTGGGCTTTCCGGGCCGGCCATCAAGCCGATTGCTGTGCGCATGGTCTACGAGGCCGCTCGCGCGGTCTCCATTCCCATCTTTGGCCTGGGGGGCATCACCACTGCCGAAGACGCGGTTGAATTTCTACTGGCAGGAGCGACCGCGGTTCAGATCGGCACGGCCAGCTACGCCGATCCGCGCGCAGTGCAACGGATCGCAGAATCGCTGGAACGTTGGTGCGCTCGCCATCACATCGCCCGGGTCAAGGATCTGATCGGGGCCGTGCAGGTGAATGGATAACGACCCAGCAGAGCAATCGAAGGGTGCCCCAGGTCTCGCGTTTGATTTCTTTCATGGTTTTGGTGGCCGGAAAGCTCTGAAGAGCATCTGCTAACAGGCATCGCCGAGGTCCTTCGACTCCGCGCCATAAGCTCTCCGTCATGTGATAGATCCACGAGGCGCTTCGCTCAGAGCTTGTGACTTTTTTGATTTGGCCTGTAGATTGTGGCTGGAAAGCTGGGAAGACCATCTGCCAAGAAGCATCGCCGGGGTTCCTTCGGCTACGCTCAGAGCATGTGACTTTTTTGATTTGGCCTGTAGTTTGTGGCTGGAAAGCTGGGAAGAGCATCTGCTAACAAGCATCGCCGGGGTCCTTCGACTGCGCGCCATAAGCCGTCCGCTATGCGATAGATCCGCGCGGCGCTTCGCTCAGGATGACGGCTTTGTGGGGGGTAAAAAGCTTCCGGTTAGCTACGCAGAAAACACGAAAAGATCGAAAAAGTCACAGGCTCTCAGGATGACGGCTTTGCGGAGGGGTCGAAAAACATCTGGTTAGATGTGCAAAAAGACGAGGATCAAAAAAGTCACAACCTCCAAGCGTAGCCGAGGGATCGACGTTTGCTCGACAGATCCGTCGTTTTGGAGCACAAGAAAAAAGCCCCTGTTTCCAGGGGCTTTTTTCTAACTTAAGACGATTCTTCAGGCCACGTTTCTCATCAATCGTTCCCGCAATTCCTCAGGGATACGATCCTGCAACACGCGGGCTTGCGCCATCGCAACTTCGGCAAGATAAACCGGTGCCGGGGTGGCGACTGCTACCAGAACCCAGGTCAACAACGAAATCAGCAGACCGGCAATGGCCGCAGCCTGCAGGCTCAATACAAACGACATCTGCCATAGGTGCAGATTCACCAGCGCCCAGTGCTGCAAGGGCTGTACGTGGTGGATGACCGCGAGGCCTAATAAGAAGGCCGCGATCGATACCGTGCTTAGTCCAATCAGACCCACATCGATGGTGCGATGCAGCCGCTGCCGTGAACGGCAATGTGCGCATTCCACCAAGTGCTGTTCGTAATCCCGGCGCATCCCAGGAGTAATCCCTGAGATGTCATATCTCCAGCTGGAAAGTATGTCGCCTACCACTCGATCTGTGCATGCTGTCGTTTGCATTGTTATATTTAGCCGCTTAACACCATCGTAACAACTTCGCCATCGGCTGGCCATCGAAATCGAGTACCAGAAGCCGGGCGACCAATGGAACTTATACGATTATAAGCAAATGGGCTCGAGAGGTGCATCCTGTTGGGCCAGAATCAGCTTATTGGCCAACAGGCTCATGCGGTCTCGCAACGCCCTTTCCGCCGTAACTCGTGCCAGCTCCGGCAGATTGTTACATTCAGATAGATGCGCCAGAACGACATAGGACGCGTTTCCATCGTAATTCTTCTCCAGAAAGTCGGAGGCGGCCTCATTGGATAAGTGGCCTACGCGGGACATGACCCGCTGCTTGACCGACCAGGGATAGGGTCCATCGCGCAGCATTTCAAGGTCGTGGTTACTTTCGAGCATAAGAATGTCACAATTGCGGATTGCCATCTTGACATTCGGCGGCATGTATCCGAGATCGGTGGCAATAGCCATCCGAACTCCGTCGGCTTCAAAGACAAAACCAACGGGATCAGCCGCATCGTGGGGAATGGTAAACGGGGTGACGGCAATGTCGCCAATCGAGAACCCGGTCCCGGCGGCAAAGTACTCCACCCCGGGAAGGCTGCATGGGTCCTCTGGCTTGCCGGCAGGCGCTTCGTCTGCACACTCGGCTTCCTCGGCGACCGGTAAGGCTGCGGCAGGCGCTGTTTCTGCTGCCTGCCGCCGGGCCAGGTCCTGCTGCCGAAGGGCCAGCCAGGCCGCGTACGTCATTCGCTTGTGGGGCATCATCCAACGCATCCACGCGCGGTGGGTCGCCTGGGTAAAGTACACCGGCACGCCCAGTTTGCGGGCCAGCACGGCCACCCCTTGCACATGGTCCTGATGTTCGTGAGTAATCAGCAGGGCATCGATGGCCGCCGGATCTTCATTGGCCATCTGCAGGCGTTTCAGCAGTTCCCGGCAGGAGAGCCCCGCATCCACCAGGATGCGCGTCCGGCTGCTGGACACAAGCGTGCTGTTCCCCTTGGAGCCTGATGCCAGCACCGTCATCCGCATCATTCGAAAAGCATACGCTGTCTTTTGGTTGATAAATGGGTTAGCGCAGCACAGGTGCCATTGCGGATACTCCCGTTTCCGGGGTCTCGTTCAATATTGGTAAAATCCGCGCCCGGACTTGCGCCCGAGCCACCCCGCATCCACCATGCGAATGAGCAGCGGGCAGGGCCGGTATTTGGGATCCCCCAGACCCTCGACCATGACCCGCATAATGTCCAGACAGACGTCCAGACCGATAAAGTCGGCCAGCTTCAACGGTCCCATAGGGTGGGCCATGCCCAGCTGGAACACCTGGTCCACCGCGGCGGGGGTGGCTACCCCCTCCATGACGGCATACATCGCCTCGTTCAGCAGCGGCATCAGCACCCGATTGGAAACAAAGCCCGGCGCGTCATTGACCTCGACCGGGGACTTGCCCAGCGCTTCGGCAAGTTCCTTCACCTGGGCAAAGGTGTCATCACTGGTCTCGAGACCCCGGATCACCTCCACCAGTTTCATCATGGGCACAGGGTTGAAAAAGTGCATCCCGATGACCTGGCTGGGTCTTTGCGTCTGGGCCGCCAGCCTGGTGATGGAAATGGAAGAGGTGTTGGAGGCCAGAATGACCTCCGGCTTCAGCACCGAATCCAGTTCCGTGAAGAGTTCCTGCTTGAGTGCAAAACGCTCCGGTGCGGCTTCGATGACAAAGTCGCAAACCGCCAGATCGCTTCCTTGGAGAGTGCCACGGATCAATCCCAGTGCGGTTTCCGCATCCGCCGCGGTTCCTTTGCCTTTGGCCGCCTCACGCTCCAGATTCTTGCGGATCGCCTCCAGCCCACGATCGAGAAAACGCTGTTCGACCTCGCATAGCATCACCTGGTATCCACCCCGGGCAAAAACATGCGCGATCCCATTGCCCATGGTGCCGGCGCCGACCACACCCACTACTTTGATTTTGTTCATAAGGAGAATTGGAAACAGGAGAAATGCTTTACCGGGCCCGTACCAACAGGCAGGTAATGTTATCGCGGCCTCCAGCCTGGTTGGCGGCATCGATCAGCTGGGCACAAGTCTGTTCCAGCTCTCCGGAGGCGCGCAGAATTCCTGCAATGCGCTCGTCATCCACCTCGCGCATCAGGCCGTCGGAGGCCAGAAGGTACAAGTCTCCCGCTGAGACCGCAAACTCTATCACGTCGGCGTCTACCTCGTTCTGGGTACCCACCGCCCGGGTGATGACATTGCGCATAGGAGAGGTTTCCGCCTGGGCCGGGGTCAACTGGCCGAGCCGCACCTGCTCATCCACGAGCGAATGGTCATGGGTCAGACGCTCCAGCCCGCTGTTGCGGAAGCGGTAACAGCGGCTGTCTCCCACATGCGCCACCCAGGCACAGTCGCCCCGCGTCGCCATGGCCACTAATGTGGTGCCCATGCCGGCACGGGCTGGATCCTGCTCCGCGCTGCGATGCACGCTCTGGTTAGCCGCCGCTACTGCCTGCTGGAATGTATCCCTGGTGACCACGGGTTGGTCCATGGCGTGGAGCATAGCCTCAACCGCCATGCGGCTGGCGACTTCGCCCGCGGCTGCGCCCCCCATGCCATCGCAAACCACAAAATTGCAGGCGCCCTGGTCATTGTGAAGGACCAGCCCATACGCGTCTTCATTGCTTTTCCGGGTCCGCCCCTGATCGGACGCACCGGCTGCCTCGTATTCCAGCACTCTCTGCTGTTTGTCTGGCATCTGCTTTTCCTGTGAGGCCACCGCACGTAATTGTGCCACCATAATCTGTCCTGAACGCGGCGTAAAGCAGCTTTTCGGATTTCCTATGGCTCTCACACGAGAAACAGGGCGGCTAGCTGGCTAGCCCCAGGTCTTCTAACTGATGGAGAGAAAAGATTTGCCGATGGCCGGTGGCCCGGTCGATCAGAAAAGCGGTCAATCCCGCATGCAGGGTGCGGTACATGGCTTTGAGATGAAACGGGGTGCTGCTGGCGACCGCGGACAGGCGGTGCGACAACGGCTCCCAATGTTCGAAGTGCGCCCGGCGTGGTTCGCCCGGGCCCTCAGGCAAGGCAATCAATTCGACTCTCTGTCCGGAAGGATCGCCCGGATTGCTTCTCACCAGCCGCAACTGCAAGGAATAGAACGTAGCTTCATGGTTGTCCATAGGAGCCTTCTGCGGGGAAGAGTGGGTTTTTCGACTGATTTAGCTAAACACGGTCCGATGCCTGAAGGAAAGCAAGAGTTGTAGGGAGATAACCCTTAAGTAGTAGAGGCTTCCTTTTTTGGTTACCCACGATTCCGCCCGCCGGTAACGAACCCCCCGGGGCCGGCTTCACAAGCGCGGAAAAGGTCGGATCAGGGGCGAAAGCCGCTCCCTCAGGGGTTATTGAATGCTGTAAAGGTAATGTCCTCCTCGCAGGTTGATCTGCCGAACGCTGCCCGAAACCGAACTGAGAGGGCGAAGAGCGCCGCGGGGGTTAAAGCCCTGAAGTACGTCATTCTTTCCCTGAAGGTGAGGGGCTTTAAGAGTGTGCGTGAGAACCCGGGATTTAGAAATTTAGTCCCGCAGGGACGGTTGAACTTAGCCCAGGACGCCAGTCCTGGGTTGGATTCAAAAGGAGGACTCAGTCCCGCAGGGACGGCTGAAAATGGTCCGCGACGCAATCCTCCTTCAGCCGTCCCTGCGGGACTCGATCACGTATCATGCTGTACCCAGGACTAGCGTCCTGCCTAAGTTCAACCGTCCCTGCGGGACTAAATTTCTAAATCCCGGTTCTCACGCAGACTCTTTAGCCCTCGTCCTGCTGGCCCTTTTCGGCACAGACTGAAGTCGTGCCCAGATACAAAGCGCTTTTCGAGATTGGCTCGAAACAGACTGCCCCGGACATTGGTTTTGCATTCATCAATAAAGCCGCATTCATTAAAGAGAAAGTATGGACGGCCTGAAGGCCGCCCCCCTTCAAGAGCCTGTTCAGGAGATGCTGACTTCCTGGTAGGTACCCAGGACCGCTCGCATGGCGTCGCAGATTTCGCCCAGGGTGACATAGGCGCGCACACAATCCAGCACGTAAGGCATGGTGTTTGCGGCTGAGAGACCGCCATCGCCGGGGAATGGTTCCAGCTCCAGGGCGTGGCGAAGTGCATCCAGGCTCCGGGAGACGGCCTGGCTGGAGCGCCGGGCGCGCAGCTTCCGCAGCTTGTCAGTCTGCCATTCGCGCACCGACTCGCCAATGCGCAGAATTTCCGGGGGCTCCTCCTCAACCACGTATTCATTCACCCCGACAATGATCTTCTCGCCCTTCTCGACCGCCCGTTGGTAGGCGTAGCTGGCGTCCGCAATCTCTTTCTGGGGAAAGCCGCGTTCGATGGCCCGCACCATGCCACCCATCGCGTCGAGTTTATTGAAATAATCGAACGCGCCCTGCTCCATATCGAGGGTCAGCCGCTCCACAAAGTAGGATCCACCCAGTGGGTCGACGGTATTGGCTACGCCGGATTCGTAGGCCAGGATCTGCTGGGTCCGCAAAGCGATGCGAGCCGCCTCTTCCGTGGGCAGGGCGAGAGCTTCGTCGAACCCGTCGGTGTGCAGGCTCTGCGTACCACCCAATACCGCGGCCAGGGCTTGGATCGCTACCCGCGCGATATTGTTCCTGGGCTGCTGCGCGGTGAGCGAGACGCCGGCCGTCTGGGTATGAAACCTCAATCGGTGTGAGCGTACGTCCTGGGCGCCAAACCGCTCCGTCATCAGCCGGTACCAGACCTTCCTTGCGGCCCGGAATTTGCCGATCTCTTCAAAAAAATCGTTATGAGCATTAAAGAAGAAGCTCAACCGCGGAGCGAATTCATCGATACGTAAGCCCCGGCGGAGCGCCCATTCCACATACTCGACGCCATCGTAGAGGGTGAAAGCCAACTCCTGCAGCGCGGTCGAACCGGCCTCGCGAATGTGATATCCGCTGATGGAGATGGGGTTGAAGCGCGGGGTGAAGAGCGAACCGAATTCGATCGTGTCCACTACCAGCCGCATCGATGGCGCCGGAGGAAAAATGAATTCCTTTTGCGCAATGTATTCCTTCAGAATGTCGTTCTGCAGGGTGCCCGCAAGTTTTGTCCAATCGCCGCCCTGCTTCTCGGCCGTCACCAGGTACATGGCCCAAATCACATTGGCGGGCGAGTTGATGGTCATCGAAACGCTGGTTTTCTCCAGGTCGATTCCGGAGAAAAGCGTTTCCATGTCTTCCAGGGAATCGATGGCCACCCCGCACTTGCCCACCTCCCCTTCGCTTTCCGCAGCGTCGGAGTCATAACCCATCAGGGTGGGCAGATCGAAGGCTACGGAAAGACCGCCGCCGCCATTGGCCAGCAGGTACCGGTAGCGGGCGTTGGTCTCCTCCGGTGTGGCAAATCCCGAGAACTGGCGCATGGTCCAGAGTTTGCCCCGGTAGCCAGTGCTATGGATCCCCCGCGTGTAAGGGGGCTCCCCGGGACGTTCCGGCGTCCAATCCTGCGGCAGGTCCGCCTGGGTGTAGAGCCGGCGTACCGGAACACCGGAGATAGAGGTGAACCGCGCCTCATCGTTGGTCATGGCCGCACCTCGACTGACCAGCATAGCAAGTACAGGGATACCCGCGCCCTTTCGGTCATGGACGAGTGCCCCTCGCCTAAACATACCTGGGTTGAAAAGAAGGGCGAGACCTGCCACAGACTTTGTCTCTTTCCCTTCCAAGAACCGTGGGTGGCCCACATCTCGCTTGTGTTTCGCGAGATGTGGGATACCACAGCGCTACACCGCCGAGTTTTTCCACCCTACCGGCAAAGAAGGTCGAGGTTCGCTGTATCCCACATCTCGCGAAACACAAGCGAGATGTGGGGCACCCGTCGTTGGTGAAAGGGACAATAAGGTCCGTCTCAGATTGCTGACGGATTCCGGCTATCGGGTGCGCCCCTGCTCCCAAGCCTTGGCGTACTTCCAGCTCACGTAAACGGAGTGGTACAAATGCAGCAACAACCCTTCCCGTCCATCCAGAAATCCCAGGCGGAAAAAATAGTTGTACACAAAAGTGGCAATGGGATTCAGCACAACATTGACCCCGAACATCCAGGGGTTCAGTCTGCTCCCACCCTCCCGCACCACCTGCTCTGCTCCCAGTGCGCTGTAGCGGTCCATGTGCGCGATGTAGGCTTCCAGGCTGGGGTACGCGTAGTGCACCATGTCGCCCTTTAGGCGTCCCGCTTTGCCGGGGAAGTGCAGCGTTTCATGCACGGGGCGGGCTTCGAACTCTGCAGCGCCCCGACGAAAAAGCCTGAGCTTGGGGTCAGGATAAAATCCGCCAAAGCGCATCCAGCGCCCCAGGAAAAGATTCCGCCGCGGCAGAGCATACCCGTCAAACGGTGGATCGCGCTCCAGCAGTTCCCATATTTCCTTGGCCAGTTCGTCGCTTAAAGCTTCATCCGCATCGAGCGACAGTATCCAGTCGCAAGAGCATTTCTCCAGTGCGGAGTTCTTCTGCGCGGCGAACCCCTGCCACTCTTCCACGAAGAAGCGCGAGCGATAGCTGCGCGCAATCTGCTCGGTGCGATCATTTGAGCCGGAATCTACCACCACGATCTCATCCGCCCAGGCCACGCTCCCCAGGGTGCGGTCGAGGTTGGCTTCTTCATTGCGCGTGATGATGGCGACGGAGAGCGTTTTGCGCATTCCTGTTTTTACTGCAAATGCTCTTGGATCACCCGGTCAATGACTTCGGGCAACGTTTCGCCGGTCCTGGGAAGGACAAAATTCTTCGCTGTCTCCGACCAGTCCAGTTTGAAGCTGGTGGAAAGGGCGGAAATCCACACCTGGCGAGGTGGTGTATTCGGGGTGATCACAAACTTGCCCGGCGGGTCGTCGAACAGAATATTGAGCACTCCGTTTTGTTCTTCCACTTCAAAGCCGCCATCTTCCTCGCGCTCGATGAGACGCTTCTTGAGCGCCTCCATCGCCCCATCGCAGTGGCGGCGGAATGTAGTCTCGTCTAGCATGAATTGAGTGTAACAAGGCACATGATGAGATCGATCCTCCCCCTGGCTGGGGCGCTGCTATTGTGTGCTGTGTCTACCGTACGGGCGCAAAACCCAACGGAATCCGCGCATGATCTGGTGAAAGACGTGGTCTACAACGAACTGCAGGAACGCCGCCAGGTCAGCTTGTGGCAATACCGGGTAGACAAACGGGTAGTCTCCCTGAACACGATCGAGCAGGAGGTGGAGACGGTCTCCGGACCGGTGAACCGCGTGCTTGCGCGCCAGGGCAAGCCACTCGATCAGGCAGGACAGAAGAAAGAAACCGAGCGCCTCAACAACCTGGCGCGGAATACCGCCGATCAGGCCCGCATGAAGCAGGACCATCAGGCAGAAGAACAGCGTTTGGAACGGCTCATCGCCGCCATGCCCGACGCGTTCCTCTACGCCTACGACGGCACCGTGGACGGCAATCTGCGGCTGTCGTTCCGGCCCAACCCGGCTTACAACCCACCCACCTACGAGACCCGCGTTTATCACGCCTTGTCGGGAGAGATATGGATTCAGCCCCAGCAGAAGCGGCTGGCGAAACTGGACGGCCACATCGTCAACGAGATCGACTTCGGCTACGGGCTGTTGGGTCGAATCGAGAAGGGGGGTCGTTTCCAGATTGGGCGAGAGCAGGTGGCCGAGAACCGATGGAAGACGACCTTGTTGGACGTCCAGATCTCGGGGCGCATTGTCTTGTTCAGATCCATCAACCGCGACCAGCATGTCGTTCGCTCGGCTTTCAAGCCAGTGCCCTCGAACACCAGCGTGAAGGATGCGGTAACCATGCTGAACGAATCCGCTACCACCGCCCCTTGACCTCCTACGCCCTTGCCAATTTGATCGTATGCAGAGGAGCCGCGCCGCAGCCGACTCTTCCTCATACCGATCCCTTAACTTGTTAAGATAAGGTTTGGTTACCCGGCGACAGATGCTCAAGCTTTCCGGCATGGCCGTCACCTCAACGGCGCTGGCCGGGCTCGCCCAGCACGCCGCTCCCGCTGACTACACCATCGACATCGCCGCTTACGATCTTGAGGTTGCTCCCCGCCGAACCATCAAGACCATTGCCTATAACCGCCAGGTGCCGGGTCCGCTGTTGCGCCTGCAAGAAGGCCGATCGGTCACTATCGATGTTACCAACCAGACCGCCAACAGCGAGGTGGTGCATTGGCATGGCCTCTTTCTGCCTTCGCCTGTAGACGGTGCGATGGAAGAAGGCACTCCGCTCATTCCCGGCGGTGGTCACGCGCGCTACACCTTTATTCCGCGCCCTGCCGGCTTCCGCTGGTATCACACCCACACCTTCGCCGGCAAAGATCTGCACAAGGGCCAATACACCGGTGAGCACGGATTTCTGCTCGTTGAACCTCGCGACAATCCGGCGCGTTATGACCAGGAGATCTTCCTCGCGCTGCATGATTGGGATGGCGACCTGGTAGCCAGCGGTGACGGTGCGATGGATCCGGTTTATGGTGTATCGACGGTCAACGGCCGTGTCCTGGGTTTCGGCGAGCCTCTGCGGGTCAAGACAGGCGAGCGCATTCTGCTTCACATTCTTAATTCCAGTCCCAGCGAGGTCCACTGGATTGCCCTTGCCGGGCATTCCTTCAACGTCATCGCGCTGGATGGCAACCCGGTTCCGCAGGCGCAGACGGTATCCATGCTCCGCCTGGCTCCTGCCGAGCGGATCAGCGCCATCGTAGAGATGAATCATCCCGGCAACTGGGTGATGGGCGAGGTGCGCAAGCACATTATGGCCGCCGGTATGGGGATTGTTGTGGAGTACGCCGGCAGCAGTGGTAAGCCGCGATGGGATCAACCCGAAAATCTTCTTTGGGACTATCTGCCCTTTGCTGCTGCGGGTCCGGCGCCCGCACTGCCGACGAGTACGACCATTCCACTGGTCTTCGAATCCAAATTTGCAGGGCACGGCGCAATGGATCATTGGACCATCAACGGCAAGTCTTACCCGGATACAGCCAGTCCCGTCCTCACCGCGGGCCAACGCTATCGCCTGGTCTTCATCAACCGCAGCACCAACGATCATCCTGTCCACCTGCATCGCCACAGCTTTGAACTGCGGCGGCTGCCCGGCCACCCCGAAGTTCACGGAATTTTAAAAGACACCATCCTGCTGGACGCGAATACCCAGGTTGAGGTGGAGTTCACCGCCAACGATCCCGGGCCGACGCTCTTTCACTGTCACCAGCAGAACCATATGGATGCCGGCTTCATGATGTTGTTTCAATATGCGTAATTGGCTGTGCATGCTCGCTGTGCTTATCGCGCTCTGGAGTGCGAAGCCGCTTCGCGCACAAGGCAACTATGAAATTCAGGTGTACGGCGCCGGCACGGTCGAGCCAAAGAGCACCATGATTGAGCTCCATTCCAACTACACACCAGACGGGCAGAAGCATCAGATCGATGGCGTGTATCCCACCAACCACCAGTTGCACGAAACGCTCGAAATTACCCAGGGTTTGACCAGTTGGTCTGAAGTGGGTTTCTACGTCTTTACCAGTGAACAAAACGGCCATGGTGTGCAGTGGGTGGGCGATCACATCCGGCCGCGGGTGCGGGTGCCGGATTCCTGGCATTGGCCGGTGGGCGTCAGTCTCTCGACGGAGGTTGGCTATCAGCGCGCGGTGTATTCACCGGACACCTGGACCTGGGAGATACGGCCGATTGTCGACAAGTACATGGGCCGTTGGTATTGGGCGATCAATCCTGCGCTGGAACGCACCTGGCACGGTCCCGACGTCAAACAGGGGTTGGGTTTTGCGCCCGGGGCCAAGCTCAGCTACGACTTCAACAAGCAGATCAGTGGGGGCGTTGAATACTATGCCGACTATGGCCGGCTGGGCGCATTTGATTCGCTGCACTACCAGCAACAGCAGATCTTTGTGGTCACCGACCTGAATGTGTCTCCCAACTGGGAGATCAACATCGGCGTGGGTGTAGGCCCCACGGCCGGCACCGATCACTGGATCATCAAAGGAATTCTAGGCCGCCACTTCAACTGGAAGAAGCCCTCCCTGATCGATTGACCCCTTTCGTCAAAGTCAAGAGCCGCAACGGCAGGACAGTGGTATCCCACATCTCGCGAAAAACGAGCGAGAAGGCACCCATCATTTTCTGATTGGACAGGGTTGCAGGGATGAGGTCGAGGCTACACTATCGATCCGTTGGTGCGCTGAATTTGTCGTATACCAGCTTTGCTGCTGCAATATCCTCAACCGCGATACCAACGGATTTGAACACCACCGGCCGCTCCCCCCGTTCAAACGGAGCGCCGTTCAGCAGCTCGCCAATCTCCGCGGTCACCTGTGCCCGGGCAAGAACAATATCACCCGCTTCTTTCAGTGCCGCCTCGCGCGACTCGACCACCACTGCACCGCGCATGGTCTCATCATCCAGTTCGCGGCGATCGGGAGTGGCGGCGCCAATGGCGCACACCATGGCTCGCGGGTTCAACCATTTTCCCTGCAGGATGGGCCGCGGTGAGCTGGTCAGCGCCAACACGACATCTGCGCCGGAGACAGCCTGCTCCGCCGTCGTGACCCGGGCTCCGATCTCGCTCGCCAATTGCTGCGCATGATCCTGCGATCGGCTCCAGACCCTAACTTCCGTAAAGGAGCGAATCCCGGCCAGAGCCTGGACGTGCGAGCGAGCCTGTACGCCACTGCCCAGAATCGCCAGTACTTTGGCCGCGGGATAAGCAAGGTGGTCAATGGCCACCGCGGATACGGCTGCGGTGCGCATCTCGGTGATCAATCGCCCATCCATCGTGGCCAGGGGCTCTCCGGTATCGGCGCGAAACAGCTGGATCATCGCCATATGCGTGTGCTTCTGCAGATCCGCGTTGCCGGGATAGAAAGAGACCATCTTGGCCCCCATCACCGTGTCATACACCGCAGGCATGACGCCGAACCAGCCGCCATGAGCCGGCACCGGAATAATGGAGCGCAAAGGTTGGTGCACGCGGCCCGCGGAAAAGTCCATCAGCGCTTTTCGGATCGCCGGGATGAGCTCGTCGTAGGAGAGCACTGCCCGTACCTGTTCTTCACTCAACATAGAACTTTATTATCGCGGACGTGCATGCGATGGAAAATGCGCACTCACAATTTGCGTGTGCTGGCCGGCGGCGGCTATCGAAGGCTACCATCGAGAGATGAATCTTGAGCACAACCTGGAGTCCGTCGATCCACTGGAGTTGTTCGGTCAATGGCTCAACGAGGCAGAGGCGAGCGAGCCCAACGATGCCAACGCCGCTGCGCTGGCTACGGCAACCCCGGACGGCAATCCGAGTGTGCGCATGGTCCTGGTCAAGCGGGCGGATGAGCGCGGCTTTTGTTTCTTTACCAACGCGGAAAGCAAGAAGGGAATAGATCTGCAAGCGAACCCCAGGGCAGCCCTTTGTTTCCACTGGAAGTCGCTGCGCCGGCAGGTCCGCGTGGCGGGCCGGGTAACGGAGATGGCCGCGGCCGACGTAGACGAGTACTTCCACAGCCGTCTAAGAAACAGCCAGATCGGCGCCGCCGTTTCGCAGCAGAGCCGGCCGCTGGCCAGCCGCGCGGAGCTGGAAGTCCAATTCCGCAAATTCGCCGAGGACCATCCGGGAGAGGTACCGCGACCGCCCTACTGGCGCGGTTACTGCGTGCAAGCGGAGCAGATCGAGTTCTGGATATCGGGCGAAAACCGTCTTCACAACCGGTACCTGTTTATCCGCAACGCTGGTGCATGGAAGAAAACCATGCTGTATCCGTAGTCACTTGGAATGGATGCGGTTTTGAAGGCTGCGGAAAAAGTCTCGGTTGAAGAAAATCAGCTCCCTCAGCGGCTAAAGCCGTACCCATTACAAATCAGTTATGGACGGCCTGAAGGCCGTGCCCTTCGAGGAATTCGAAAAATGGTGAGAAATCAAGGAACGCTCCGATCGCACGGCACGCCGGGGCATGCGGGACCCATTTTTTGCAAGGAAAAGCTCAAAAAACAGCCCGAGGAATTGTTGACAGAGCCGCAGAGGCGGTCTTGTAATCTTTATCAGAGCGTTTTTAAAACAGGTGGGAGGCCTTCCGCCGCCATGACAACCTCAGCCGTACTCGATGACCTGATCGATGCCCTCGAAATGCAATCTGACTCGATATTTTCGTACCTCGATCGCGACACAGGGGAAGTTTTTTGATTTCGGAGGAATCGCTCTCGCTCAGTGAAGCCGAACCGGAGCGCCTCGCCATGCTGCCCGATTGGCAAAAGCAAGAAGCCGAACTGGCGATCGGTATTCAAACCACGGACCGCTATCTCGAGCTCCCCAATCGATTCGAAGTGAACGAGTGGAGCA
The DNA here is from genome assembly GCA_963838445.1 of uncultured Acidobacteriaceae bacterium. GTDB lineage: Bacteria > Acidobacteriota > Terriglobia > Terriglobales > Acidobacteriaceae > PALSA-350. The sequence continues at coordinate 145,115 of CAWIRT010000043.1, read as the reverse complement.
TCATGCACGAGTTTTCGCTGCAGGTAAAGAAGGATCGCATACGAAACAACCTTCTGCATGCGATCCACGGCAATCATCCGTTTCGGCGGTTTAAGAACCAGATAGCCAACCACGATCTATGGGAAGAATGGAATCGGTTTCGCCGCCGCGCCTTAGGGGATATCCTGGGTGAGTGGAGCGAAGAAAATGGCGCCATCCTCACCGTCCGCCAGGAGCAGCCGGCTCCTAAGTGAGACGGAAGAACAGGTCCAGCCATTCATTGTCTTCCTCGGACCTTCACGATAACTTTTCATCATGCCCCTTCCTCCGCCTCAGAAGACCGGTCGCAACGATCCCTGCCCCTGCGGCAGTGGCAAGAAGTACAAGCAGTGCTGCCTGAAGGATGCCGTCACCGCGGAGGAAAGTCCGTGGAGTCAACAGCGCGAGGCATCGGGCCGGCTCGTACAACAGATGCTGAACTTCGCCAGGCAGAGATTCGCGAAGGACCTTCTCGCCGCGTGGCTGGATTTTAATCAGGATGATTCCCCCGTCCCGATCGAAGAAGATCCCGCGGAAGGGCAGATTTTTGTTCCCTATTTGCTGTTCGACTGGGACCCGGAACCACGCCCGCGCCGGCGGCCACCCGTCGCTGGTGTTGTCGCACAATCCTATCTGTTGAAGATGGGCAGCCGCTTACCGGACCTGGAACGGCTGATCCTGGAGCAGGGCGTGACCCAGCCGCTCAGTTTTTATGAAGTGGTCCGCTGTGATCCGGGAGAAGGCATGGTGCTGCGCGATGTCCTGATCGGCGGGGAGGTGGAGGTTATCGAGCGCACCGCCTCCCGCATGTTGCGGCCAGGCGACCTTGGATACGGACAGATATGCGAGCTGCCCGAGGTGACGACACTCGGCAGGTTGGCTCCGCTTTGCATCCCTCCCGGCCATAAGGCGTCCATCGTGGGGCTCCGCGAAAAGCTGCGGAAAAAGATCGCAAAGCAAAATCGCGGGTTGACGGCGGCCGACCTGATCCGTTACCGGGACGATATTCGTACCGTATATCTGGATATGCGCGATGCCATGCGCACACCGCCGCGCTTGACCAACACCGACGGTGATCCCCTCGTCTTGCACACACTGACCTTTCGTGCCGGGTCGGCGCATGCGGCCTTCGAGGCGTTGGCTCCGCTGGCCCGGGGCGTTTCAAAAAAGGAGCTGCTCACGGCTGCGAAATTCGACCGCGACGGTACGCTTGTCAGTGTGGAGATTCCATGGCAAAAGCAGGGAAACCGAATCCACAAGGATTGGGAGAACACCCTCCTCGGCCAAATAAGTATTTCCGGCCGATCCCTGATTGTGGAAGTGAATTCGGAGAAGCGGGCCGCGCGAGTTCGTCGCGAAATCGAGCGGCGTATGGGAATTTTGGTGGTTCACCAGAAGACGGCGACGCAAACTCCGAATGCCTCGTGGAAGAAATCGAAGCCGGGAACGACTGCAGGCAAGTCAGCCGCCAACGCGGGGCCTGAGAAGCACTCCCCCGAGCCCGCATTCAGCAAGCAAATGCAGGAAGAATTGCAACGAGAGGTGGAGAATTGGATCTTTCAAAAGATCCCCGCGCTCCGTGGACGCACCCCCCTGGAAGCCATTAAAGATCCGGACGGCAAGGAAATTGTCGAGTCCCTGCTCTTAGGCTGGGAGCGTCAAAACGAAACAATCGCCGATCCTCAAGTTTTCCGCCCTGACATCGACGCCATCCGCCGGCTGCTCAAACTGGCGCCGTAGGCGTCCCTATTTGTAGCTGTCGTTGATTTTTTATGAGGTATCGCCCAGGTTTCTTGCCACCCGACCCGCAGCCGAAAAATCTGGACAATGATCAGAAGCGAAATCGCTGCGCTGAGTACAATTAGAGTCGCACCCTCCAAGAGCGGACCAGAATTAGGTCGGCTGCGTCTTGACAGTGATTGGCAGAAGAAGTTCATGACGGAATTTGCCGACGACCTAGCATCACGCGACATCATTTTCCGCTGGATCCCAGTGTGACTCTGAGAAATTGGTAGCTGCTACTGAACGACGAGCGTTCCCGTGGCAACGTGGGTGGCCGTCACGCCATTCTGAACGAATGTCGCAGTGATGGTGATGGCCGAGGTGCCGCTGGGAGTTCCCGGAGCTCCGGAATTCTTCGTCGACGTACCGCTGCCGCAACCACTTATGCAGAGCGCCAGGGGAAGAATCGGGATCAGGAAGAGCAGCAGGAAGTGGGAGGAGATCCGAAGTGTCCGGCGCGTCCATCCGAAGCAGAGGGTGCAGCCGGCGAGAAGAGTATATCCAGAGAGAGCTACCCTTCTCTCCACAGACATAGCTGTGGTGGGGGCAACGGTCGCGATCGTGATGGTCTGCGACGCGGACCCTGAGCTCACGGTGACGGTTTGCGCATTGCAGCTTGCAAGCGATGGCAGGCCGGCGCAGGTGAGCGCGATCGTGCCGGTGAAACCGCCAAGGGGAGTGACCGTGAGCGAATAGCTTGCAGGGGAGCCTGCAGCGACCGTCTGCGTTGCCGGCGTTAGTGCCACTTGAAAATCAGTGACCGCTTCGTTGAGTGTGGTGGAGTTGGAAGATGCGAAGCGCGTATCGCCAGAGTAGCTTGCAATGAGCGAATGAGAACCTGCGGTAAGGCTGGAGGTAGTGAAGGTGGCATTTCCAGATGCGTCCAGGGTCTGTTGAGCAATCTGCGTTGAGCCATCGGCGAGTGTGACCGTGCCGGTAGGCGCGGATCCAGTTGCCGCGACGTTTGCGGTGAAGGTCAGAGGTGTACCGACGAGAGCATTGTTGGCGTTGGCGGTCAGCGTTACCGTTGTCGCGGTGAGATTGACTTTTGAGAGCAGCAGCGTGACTGTCTTGGCGCTGTAGTTCGACATGACGATGTCGGGAAGGCCATCGCCATTGATGTCCGCAATCGCCATGGCAAACGTGTTGGGAGGAAACTGAAAGGTGTACGGTGTGGCGCTTGCGTTGGGGAAGATACCGGTACCGTCGTTCAGGAATAGCGAGAGCAGGCCGGTCTTCGAGTCGAGAGCGGCCACGTCCGGTGTGCCGTCCTGATCCAGGTCGGCCACGACGACGTTGTAGGTGTCGGGATTGGTGACATGACTTTCATCGACGGGGGGTAACGCGAGGGAGACAGTTTGGTTGGCTGCAGTCTGAAAGGTGCCGTCACCGTTGCCAAACAGGATATAGGCGCCCCAACTGCCAACGACGAGGTCGAGTTTGCCATCGTGATTGAAGTCGCCGACGTCTACAGTGAGGGGATTTGGGATCGAAGCAGGTTTGATGAAGGCCGGATTGGCAAGATGTCCCGTGCCGTCGCCAGGAAAGGCATCGATACTGCCAGGAGTGTACGGCGGATTGTTGTAGTCGGCTGCAATGGCGTCGAGATTCTTGCCGCCATGGAAATTGCCGGCCGCGACCGACTGATAGTTGCCAGGCATGGAACCATTGGGGATTGATTGCGGGACAAAGGTGCCGTCGCCGTTGCCGAGGTAGAGGTAGGGTGAACCGTTGCCACCAAGGAAGAGATCGGGGTGCCCATCGTTATTGAAGTCTGCGATTTTGCCACTGATGAACGTTACCGAACCCGGGATCTCCGGGAGTTGTTTGAAGGTGCCATCGCCATTTCCCAACAGGACGAGGATGACCTGGTTGGCATACCGGGTGGCAACGACAAGATCCATCTTGCCATCTCCATTCAAATCACCCACGAGGATCGTGCCGCAGAGGTTGCCATTCTGCAGTGTGGTGACGATGGGGGCAGAGGAAAGGCTGCCAGCCTGATTCAAATAAACAGAGATGGTTCCGGTAGCGCCGACGCTTGTGGCCGGCGTATCCGCGACTGCGAGGTCCGGCTTCCCATCTCCGTTGAAATCACTGACGACGAAGCTTCCGGGTGTTACCTGACCAGTCGACACGACGACGGGTGGTTGGAACGCCAACTGAGAAGCACGAGAGGGCAATGTGCATGACAGAGCCAGCAGGCCCAAAAACGCCAAGCTAATCGTTCGCAAGCGATCTCCGTGAGGACCAAGGATTTCCGAACTGCGCTAGGAGCCCGAATTTGCTAGTCCTTGTCGGAAGTTCGCTCTGAAAGCATAATCGAACGGTGCGTCTCTATGGCATTTGCGGCACGTGAATTGTAGAGAAAGGTAACCGGGATCGGCATCTACACGATGAAGACGAAAGTACGCTTCATAACAAATGTCGGCGGACAATCATAGCTTTTCTAGTGTCACAAGGTTGATATGCGAGTTCGGCGGTTGTGAGGGGATTACAAACCCATTCACAGGAACTGGCGGTAGGGCCGGGGCTGGCGGGATCATGATGGGGATTCGAACCCAGCCCTTCCGGGCTGGGCTGGCGTTTAGCGGCCCTTCGGGCCTCGATAGGATCTGAAGGCTAAAGTCCCATCGTTTTGTCTACCGGATGTACGTACTGAAGCGCGTACCTAATAGCCGTACGTCCCAGGGATAAAAAGACATACCCCAGGGGCTAAAGCCCATTGTTTTGTTCCAATTTATGTACGGGCTGAAGCCCGTACCCTTCAAGAAAGACGTTCTCAGGGTCAAAGTCCTAATCGTCGAGAGACTCTTCCATCAGGTTCTCACGCAAGCTCTAAAGCCCTCATCAACTCGCCCTTTTCGGCACGGCTGAAGCCGTGCCCTTCGTCCGGATTTTTTTCGCACCTTCGAAGAGTTGAGTGGATGGATCTGAGTCCACTGCCTGGTCAGAAGGGAATATCGTCGTCGGTGATTTCGGTGCCGGCAAACTCTTCATGGTGCACCGGCGCGCGTTGATCGAAGGAAGCCGTATTCGAGCGCTGCCCGCCGCCGCCACTTTCTCCCTCGCCGCGGCCCGACAACAACACAATATCGTTGACGATAATTTCGGTGCGGTACTTCTTCTGCCCCGACGCCTGATCGTCCCATGACCGGGTCTGAATGCGGCCTTCGACGTAGAGCTTGGCGCCCTTCTTCACGTAGTCGCGAATGATTTCCGCCACCCTTTGGTAGGCGGTCAGGTTGTGCCACTCGGTGCGGTCCTGCCATTCGCCGGCTTTGTCCTTGAACCGATCAGAGGTGGCCAGGGTGAGATTGGCGACCGGCAAACCGCTGGGTAAAAATTTGACTTCCGGGTCTTTGCCGACGTTGCCCAGGAGGATGACTTTGTTGACGCTCTTTGGCATGATGTTCCTTCTATTTTGAGTAAGGCAGAAGCATAGCAGAACTCACTCGGTTTGTTGTTCTCACTTGCCCTGGTTAAGTTTTCTTCATGCGCGCCAGGCGGCGATTGCGCAGCCACTTGGCCGCTCCCAGCAGCGTGAGCATGCTGCCAAACGGCAGGCACATCATGGCCAGCAACAGCGCCAGCCACCCGGAGTTGGTATGCGGCCCGTGCACGCCAATTCCGCCGAACACGGTTGCGGTCAGCAGCGCGGCCAGCCCGCCAACCACCAATATCCAGATGCCGGCTCGCAGCAGTTGGGCCGTGCCGTCGTCCGGTATCGGCTTGACCAGCCGCGGTCCCGCCTCTTGCACCACGACGGCGGCTGCGTTCAACGCCACGCAGCCAGCATGGCATGCACCACCACCCCGGTGACGGAGACGTAGAGCCAGATGGGAAGCGTAAAGCGCGCGAGTTTGCGATGCTGCCGGAATCGGCCGCTCAACGAAAAGAAGAACGTGGTCAGCACCATTGGCAGTGCTATCACCGACAACACAATGTGACTGGCCAGAATACTCAGGTACACCGTCCTCACCAGGCCAAAACCAGGAAAAAGCGTATCGCCATGCAGGGCATGGTTGATGATGTAGCTGACCAGGAAGAGAGACGAGAAAACAAACGCGATCACCATTGACACGCGATGGGCGGGAATATTCCGCCGGCGAATGAAATAAAACCCAGCCAGCAGAGCGGTAGTGCACAGGCCGTTCAGCACCGCATTGAGCGTCGGGAGAAAGCGGAACCGCGAAACCGAGGCATCCAGCGGATGATGAAGGTAAAGCAGCCATAGCAGAAAGCAAACCGCAGCCGCACTCACAGCAACAATCAGCACCACGGGGAGCGCCACCGAAGAACGCTGGTTGGTTTCTGCGACTAACATGTTTCTCCGTCCTTTCTGGCTACGCGGCCGGCCGGTGGGTGCGCCGGTTCACAATTGCCCAGGATGCAGCGAACGTCAGCACGCAAACGCCGGCGGTGACCGCCAGGTTGACGGGCAACGAAAATACTTTGGACGCATCGGGGAACAAGGCGCCCCGCAATGCCTCCACACCATAGGTCAGAGGATTCAGCATCATGCAAAAGCGCATCCAACCCGCCGCCTTGCTGAGCGGAAACAGAGACCCGGAAAGCAGCCACAGCGGAATCAGGAGCATATTCACAATCGCGTGGAAAGCCTGCGTTGAATCCATGGGCCAGGCAATGGCAAAACCCAGCGCCGTCAGCTCGAAGCTGATCATGAGCACAGCAAGAATGCTCAAGCCGATCGCTGCCGGCGTCAGGTGCACCCCTACCAGCGGCGCAAAGACAAGAAAGATAATTCCCTGAATCGCAGCCAGGGTCGCGCCGCCCAGCACCTTACCCAGAACCACCGACGACCGGCTCACGGGCGCCGCCAGCACCGATAACAGGAAGCCCTCATTGCGGTCCTGGATCAGCGACATCATGCTGAAAATCGCGGTAAAGAGCACAATCATGGCTACCGACCCGGGGAAGAAATAGGCCAGGTAGTGAGAAGAGCTTCCTTCTCCGGCGCTAAAACTATGGGCGAAACCCGCGCCCAGCACCACCCAAAAGATCAGCGGCGAAGCAATCACCCCCGCTACCCGGGCCTTCTGGCGATAGAAACGGACAATCTCGCGCTGCCACAAGCTATAGGCCGGCAGCCAGATGCCCGGCGATACGGCCTGCCGCGCGCGCGGCGCGGTTGCGGCCAGGGTTGCCATTATGTCTCCTTCTCCTCGGCATCGGTCCAAAAGCGATGCCCGGTGCGTTGAATAAATACGTCCTCAAGCGAGGGACGAGCCACCGAGATGCCATCCACTTCGCCGGGAAAGGCCTCGACCACCGCCGTCACCATGCGATGACCCTCGGGGCGCTCCAGGCGGACAGTGCTGCCCAGCACGCCTGGCTGTACGCCAAAGCGGGCGCCCATGCGTTCCGCCAGCGAGCGCGCGGCCTCCGGACTCGCGGTCTCAAAGAGCACTACATCGCCGCCAATGGCCGACTTCAACTGCGCCGGTGACCCCAGCGCCACCAGGTTGCCCTGGTTCAAAATAGCCAGCCGATCGCAATGCTCGGCTTCCTCCATCAGGTGGGTGGTCACCAGGATGGAAACACCCTCCTGGTCGCGCAGGGTTTGCAAATACTGCCACATGTCCCGGCGTGCGCCGGGATCAAGGCCGGTCGATGGTTCGTCCAGCAGCAGTACTGCCGGGGAATGGATCAGGCCTTTGGCCAGCTCCACCCGCCGCTGCATCCCGCCGGAGAGCGTTTCTACATATTCCTTAGCCCGGTCGCTGAGGCCTACCCGGCGCAGCACTTCTTCGCTGCGGGTCTTCAACTCATGGCCGCGCAGGCCGTACAGGTGGCCCTGGTGCTTCAGGTTCTCCGCCACAGTCAACTTCAGGTCCAGGCTCCGCGCCTGAAAGACGATGCCCGTCTGCTGGCGCGCCCGGTTTGGTTCCCGGGCTACATCAAAGCCCTGGATCCGGGCCACTCCGCCACTGGGCACCATCAGGGTCGAAAGAATGCGGAACAGCGTTGTCTTGCCGCTGCCATTGGGACCCAGCAGGCCAAAAATCTCTGCCGGGCGAACGGCAAAACTCAGGTTGTCGAGCGCCAGGCGATCGCCGTAGTTATGAGAGAGGCGGTCGAGTTCGATCGGCATCCCTTCCGGGGCGCCGCCGGCCGGTATGTTCGCTGCCGGATGTTCGCTCAGGGTCGCCATGCGCTTATCTCCTTCCGGTTGCGTTCAGCATCATCACCGTCAGCAGCAGCGGCAGGTGAATGACACTGGCCCGCAGCAGATCACGCGCGTACCCCCGCGACTCGGCCGTGCTGAGCGCCCGGGTGATGCGCGCAAAGCGAATGGTATAGGCCAGGTAGACCAAACCCAGCAGCACCGCAGTGACCAGGTAAACCCGCCCGGCCAAGTGCAGATAAAACGGGACCGCGCTCACGGGAATCATCAGCACCGCATAAACCAACGCTTCGCACACCGTCGACCAGCCATCCGGTTGCACCACCGGCAGCATGCGAATCCCGGCCTTGGCGTAGTCTTCGCGGTAGAGCCAGGCGATGGCCATGAAGTGGGGAAACTGCCACACGAAAAGAATGGCGAACAGGGCCACGGCCGGCCACTCAATCACGCCCCGCGCGGCGGTCCAGCCCAGCAGCGGAGGCATGGCGCCGGGAAAGGCGCCAATAAACGTCGCCAGCGTGGTATAGCGCTTGAGCGGGGTGTACACCGCGACATAGCTGAATCCCGTCAGCAGGGTCAGCATTACCGTCACCGGGTTGGTAAACCAGGCCAGCACCAGCGCGCCGGCGGCGAAACAAGCCAAGCCCATTGCCAAGCCATAGACCGGTCCAATGCGGCCGGCGGCCAGGGGACGTTGCGCCGTCCTTATCATTTTGCCGTCGGTCTTGCGCTCGATCACCTGGTTCAGGGCACTGGCCCCGCACGAGACCAGCGTAATGCCGCAAAGCGCTTCCACCAGACCCCAGTGCACGCTGGTGATACCGGAGCGCATCGATCCCAGGTAAAAGCCGGCCCATGCCGTCAGCACCACCATCGAGGTTACGCGGACCTTGAAGAGCTCCTGGTAATCCGCCAAAAGGGAGTGCCGCTTTGCCGCAGAGGTCGCGAGGACGGGTACGGGTACGGCCATGTCCCCAGCCGGAACTTGATTGACGGCGTGGGCGGCTGGGGTCATGAGAGCAGAGTCCTGGTTTGAGGGTGGCTATGGTTTATCAACGCGGCTAGTTTCATGATAGCAAGCAAGCTCCGTCCCAAGCAGATCCGCCGGTCTTATGGCGCAGCTTTCACCGGCACCACTTCCGGGAGCGGAACGTGCTCATCATGTTGGACCAGGTACTCCTGGATCAGCACCGAGACCAGCACCGCTGTCGGCACCGCGATCATGGCCCCGATCACGCCCGCCAGCTTGGAGCCCATCAGCAGCGCGACCAGGACGCCCAAGGCGGAAAGGTCCACACTGCTCTTCATGATGCGCGGCGTCAGGAAGGAGGTTTCAACCTGGGCGTAAATAGCGTAGAAAATCGCCACCCCTAACACTTTTTCCCAGGAGTCAGTGGCCGCCGCCAGCAAGACTAAAGCCATCGAGACCATGGCGCCGACGATGGGGATGATATTCAGAGCCCCCATCAATACCGCCAGCGCGTAGGCATATCGGATCTTGAGCAACACAAAAACGATCAGGCTGCAGAGCCCGAGGATGAGCATGAGGCCGCCTTGCCCCAGCAGCCACTTGCCCATGCGCACATCGGCGCGTAACAGCGTGTCGTTCAGCCGCCCTCTGGAGGACCGGGGAAAAAGGACAGGATCCAGTGAAAGGCTTCGTCGCCTTCCAGCATGAAATAGACGGTCAAAAAGATGACCGCGCCGACATCGGCCAGCTTGCTCGCCCAGCCGCTGATAGAAAGAAATAAATATTCCGCAAAATTGGACGCGAATCCCTGCAGCTTGGCGTTCAAACCAGAAAGATTCAGGTGAGAAATGAACGGGAGCCGATGTAGCTGATCGAGTAACTGGGGCCCGCGCGTGGGCAGCTCGGTGATCAGCGCTTGCACATCTTTCAGCACCGGGGGCAGAGCGAAGGCGAAAAACAAGGTGGCCGCCGCCGCCAGGCTCAGCAACAGGAGAAAGATGGCCAGCCCGCGGCCGGGATGCCACCGCCCGAGGTGGATTCGCGTGATACCGCGGATGACGGGTGAGAGGACCACGGCAAAAAGAGCGCTTACGTAAAGCAGCAACAGGATTTGCCGCATCAGGTAAGCGGTCGCCAGGACCAGTCCGATGGCAAAGGCGAAGACAATATAGCCGCGCACCGAGCGCGATCGCACCCTTTTTATGCGTTCCACGCCCGCTTCGAGACTTGCCATGAATCACTTACCTCGTTCTTCCTGGGATCCGCCACTCGAGTGAGATGTGCGCCAGCACCTGGTCAGCCACTTCCTGCGGTGCCAGGCCGGTGGTGGTTAGGGTTACGTGAGCGGCGCGATAGTGCGGCAATCGCCGGGTGAGACGGGCCTCCAGGGCATCCGGCACGGCCAGCAAAGGGCGGACTTTGGCCTCGACCATGGAGCGCGCCAATAGATCGGGCAGTTCCGCGTGGAGGAAAACCAGGCAATTTCCCGGTGAATGAATCAACAGCGATCGGGTGGATTCGTCTTCGATCGTGCCCCCGCCGAGGGCCAGCACAATTTCCTCTTCGCTGATTAACTGCTCGACGGCTTGTCGCTCCCGCCGGCGAAAATCCGCTTCGCCGTAATCGCGAAAAATCTCCGCCACCGTGCTTTTGCTGCTGGTTTCGATGACCCGGTCCAGATCCATGAACCTCCAGCCCAGGTCTCGCGCCAGAATCGCCCCGACGGTCGACTTGCCGGCGCCCATAAAGCCGGTCAGGATCAACCGGGAAACCAGTTGCCTCTCTTGCTGCGCCCGCTCGCTCATGCCATCTGCGGATTATAGAGCCGGGACCACAAATAGCTGACCGAAGAGTAGGCCCCAAGGCTCAGGAGTGCCACTCCTTCCAGGGAGTGTACGGGCATGCCGGTGCGGGCTACGGGATCCAGAAGATTTCTGAAGGAAATATTCATCGAACGAGGTTATGAAAGCCGTACCTCAATGGGCTTTAGAGCGTGCGAACCGCGAATTTGTTCGTCCTTTCAGATCCCACCCCAGGACTACGTCCCACAGGCGCTAACTTGTTTGAATGTTTTTCTTCAAAGCTCCCACAAAATCGTCATCCTGAGCTCCGCTCAGAGCATGTGACTTTTTTGATTTGGCCTGTAGTTTGTGGCTGGAAAGCTGGGAAGAGCATCTGCTAACAGGCATCGCCGGGGTTCCTTCGGCTACGCTCAGGACAGGCTCTTCGACTGCGCGCCATAAGCCGTCCGTTATCAATAGATCCGCGCGGCGCTTCGCTCAGAGGCTGTGACTTTTTTGATTTTTCGCGCCCTTGGAAGCACCTAACCTTTTTGTTTTCAGCGTCGATTTTTTCGCAAAACCAATAAAGTCACAGACTCTCAGGATGACGGCTTTGTGGGGGGTAAAAAGCATCCGGTTAGCGACGCAGAAAACACGAAAAGATCTAAAAAGTCACAGGCTCTCAGGATGACGATTTTGTGGGAGCGAAGAAAACATTCCAGAGAACTTTTCCGCAGCCTTTCTAGCCCTGCTACGGACACTGACTCCGCAGGGGCGCCTGAACCCAATGACGTGCTGAAATACCAGGACTACTTGGCGCGGGAAGGCTCTTTCTTGAGTGCAGTCTGGATGTTTTCCCATACTTCGGGGCTGGGATCGTGAATGGGCAGCAGAAGCTTGGCTTGTTGCGCGATGTATTCAAGATCTCGCACCAGGGCACTGCAATTCTCGCAGGTCTTCAGGTGTTCCTGGGCGTTCAGGTCTTCACCCGACTCGAATAAGCTCGGCAGCTGGTCCTGAAAAGCGGCGCAATCGGCGGTCGTCCCGTTCGCTCCTTTCCAATTGGTCATAGAACTGCCTCTTTCTTTTGGCCCGACTTCAAAAGGTCACGCAGCTTCATACGTGCCTTATGCAATTGTGACTTGCTATTGCCAATAGAGCATTCCAGCATTCCGGCAATTTCATTGTGTTCATATCCTTCCACATCGTGCAATACGAATACGAGTCGATACCCGGGGGGCAGATTTTCAATCGCTCTCTCTAATGTGACCCGGTCAACCGAACCGGAGAGGGTCAGGTCGCGAGCGCCAATGTCTTTGCGCGGACCATCTTCCTGCGATGGTTCCAGGGTTTCTTCCAGTGAGACCTGGGGCAAGCCCTTCTTGCGCAGATGCATGAGCACAACGTTCACCGCCAGCCGATGCAGCCAGGTGGAGAACGCGGAGTCGCCGCGGAATGTGCCAATTTTGCGATATAGCTGGAGAAAAGCCTCCTGGGTCAGGTCCTCGGCTTCGGCCACATTGCCCAGCATGCGCAGGCAAAGAGAATAAACTCGCCGCTTATGCAACGCGTACAGCATTTCGAACGAAGCCGCATCGCCGGCCTGGGCCTTCTGAATGGCTTCAGCTTCGCCGGCGATGGGCGGATTACGGCGCAGATGCTGGTTTGGCGCCTTGGCCGGCGATGTTGGCCCGGGCGTTGTCGCCAAGTCCTTGCTGGGAATAGACATTGCTACCTCTAAAAGAGAAGTTACCCCACCGGTATCTCTGCTTTTTCGGCGGATGTTCGCGTTCAGCATGGGAAATCACGCAATTTGGAAAGGAACTTTGCAATTTGAAGCAGAATGCGGTGCAGAAGTTGCTTACCCGGGCGGAAACCCAGCTTCTAACTGCCAACAAAGCGTGCATAGAGACTGCGGGCAACGGTCACATCGGTGGTGCCTTGCACCAGGGCGCGCCCGTCCGCGAAGAGCGTGAGCGTATACCCACCTCGCTCGAAACGCAGCAGAAGCCGGTTGAAGTTTACCTTTCCGTGCGGTTCCAGGCGGCGTTGCATCTCGGCAAAGTCAACCGGGCGATGATGTTCATGGATCTGCACGGAATTCCGGCCGCACAGCGTGATCTGGGGACGGTCTTCTCCCCGCAGATAAGCAAAGTCCCGCTGCTGGCAGACTGGGCATTGCGCCCGGGGAGTTGCGGCGTTGATTTCGGCCTGGTCATTGGTCCACAGATCGCGGCCCAGGAGCGTTCGGCGCATCTTGTCTTGTGCGCCCACCAGAAACTTCAGCGCCTCGGTCACCTCGACCGAGGCGGCGAAATTGACGGCCGTATTCAATATGCCGCTGGTGTCGCAGGTTTCCACCATGCCCGCCGGCGGCCGGGGAAAAAGGCATGCCAGGCAAGCGGTCTCGCCGGGGAGAATATTCATGGTGGCGGCATACGCACCCACAGCCGCCGCGTAAATCCAGGGCCGGCCCTGCTCGATGGCGTAATCGTTCAGCAGGTAGCGAGTCTCGAAATTGTCCGTGGCGTCGAGCAAGATGGCGGCCTCACCCAGCAGGGCGTGAATATTGGAGGGCACCAGATCGGCCACGTGCGCGTGCACCCGCGTCTGGCTGTTGAATTGCGCGATCTTGCGCCGGGCGGCTTCCGCCTTAGGCAATGCTTCGCGGGCATCGGCCTCGTCGAAAAGAACCTGCCGCTGCAGATTGCTCTCCTCTACAAAGTCGCGATCGACCAGGGTCAAGGTCCCCACCCCGGCCCGAGCCAGCAGAGCAGCGGCTGCCGCCCCCGTAGCCCCGCAGCCCACAACCGCCACATGGCCGTCGGCCAGCCGCCTCTGGCCGCGCGCACCAATCGCGGGATAAAGCACCTGGCGCGAGTACCGCTCCTCAACCTGCTCAATCCGTTCCACTGCGCGCTCCCGTAACATGCTGATGGCGATCAAGTCTTAGTATAGAGATTCGGATAGAGAGAGAGCCGTGGCAACGACCGTGTTCGGCGGTTGTGGTCGGCATACCTGGATGCCCACCTGAGAGGGTCCTTTTGGTTTTGACACCATCGCTTCCATCGGCGCGCCGACACCAGAACCCGGACAGCTTTACACCAGGCCGCTTCCTCTCGACACCTTTTTTTTTGAGAAAAGGGCCATGCGGCTTCCTTCCTGTTCTGGCCATCTGCGGTTCGCTGATGTTAAGCGGTGCTTGTCCAATCGCCGGCGCCCAGTCAGCGCCCACTCCCATTCCCCTTGCGCCCGAGGACACGCGGCAGGGTTCGCTGCTCGAATGGGCGGGGCTCAATGTGGTGAGCATAACCTTTGATGGCGTCCGCGAAGATTTGCTGAAGCCACTGCCCGGTCAACTGGCCCAACAAGTGGGTGTTCCCCTGGATCCGGCCAAGATTCGTGACAGCCTGCGCAGCCTTTACGCCACCGGTCTTTACCAAACGATTGAAGTGGCCGGGGTGCGCGCCGGCAACGACGTATCCATCATCTTCTCCGGGGTTCCGCGCCTCTTTGTGGGCCGGGTCAATGTGGAGGGGGTGAAAGATGAGCGGCTCGATGCGGTGCTGGACAGCGCCACCCAACTGCAAGCGGGAACCACCTATTCAGACAGCAAAGCGGCGCTGGCAGAACCCGCAATCAAGGCCACTCTTGAGAACAATGGCTACTACCGCGGACAGATCGCCACTACTAAAGTCATCGACCATGAAAACTCGTTAGTCGACATTAATTTCGAGGTCACCGCAGGCGATCCGGCAAGGGTCGGCGACGTAGAGCTGACCGGCGACAGCGGGCTGACCGAGGCACAATTTCGCAAGCAGGCAAAACTCAAGCGCAACTCCAAGGTCAACCGCAACACGGTTAGCCGTGCGCTGAGCAAACTGCGCAAGCGCTACAACAAGCGGGAGCGGCTGGCGGCAACGGTCAGCCTCACCTCCAAGGAATATGTACCTCCCTTGAACCTGCTGAACTATACCTTCCTTGCTCATCAGGGCCCCGTGGTTCAGGTCCAGGTCGCAGGCGCAAAGATCAGCCGCAGCCAGCTGGAAAAACTGGTGCCCGTCTATGAAGAGGGTACGGTTGACCAGGACTTGCTCAACGAAGGTGGGCAGAACCTGCGCAACTACTTTGAGGGCCGGGGCTATTTCGATGTGAAGGTTTCGCACCAGCCGGTGCGCACCGATGCGCAGCATGTCACTGCCCTCTACACCGTTGAGCTGGGTAAGCGCCACGTGGTCGACACAGTTGATGTCACCGGCAACAAGTATTTCAGTACACTCCTCATCACCCAGCGTTTAAGCGTGCGGCCAAATAGCTTACTGGATCGCTACGGTGCCTTTAGCCAGCAGTTGGTTGCCACGGATGTCGCCAGCATAAAAGCGCTTTACATGAGCAACGGATTTAACGCGGTGAAGGTCACGCCCAAATTTACGGATAGCGATACCGCCGCGGGAAAGGCCAGCAAGATCTCCCACTTCAAGATCGACTATGTCATCGATGAAGGGGTACAGAGCCGCATCGGCAAATATGACATCGAGGGAGCCACGCCGGAGCAACTCAGTGATTTTCGTCCATTTCTCAACACCCAGGTAGGGCAGCCCTACTCGGCGATCAACATCAACCAGGACCGCAACCTGGTTCAGACCTATTATTTCAGCAAGGGCTATGACAACGCCCAGGTTAGCCTGTTCCAACAAACCGAGCCGGATCACCCGGACGCAGTGGACTTCACCATGAAGATCGTGCCTGGTAAGCAGTTCTTCGTGCGCAAGGTCATCGTCTCCGGGGTCGAACGAACCAAGCCATCGGTGGTTCAGGAACGCGTCACTCTGCAACCGGGCGACCCGCTCAATCAAACCGCCCTGCTGCAGATGCAGCGCAGGCTTTATGACCTGGCCCTCTTCAATGAGGTCAATACGGCGATTCAAAATCCAAACGGCGATGAGAGTTACAAGAACATCCTGCTGAATCTGACTGAGGCCAAACGCTGGGATCTCAGCTATGGCTTTGGCTTCGAAGTACAGACGGGCGCGCCCGCAGAGGGTTGTCTCTCTCCGGCGGAACAGGCACTCCTGGGTATCACCAACAGTTACAGCTGCAACCCCAACGGCCATACCGGGGCCAGCCCTCGAATTCTGTTCAATGTAAGCCGCACCAATCTCCGCGGCACGGATCAGTCGATTACTCTGCGCACTAACTACGGAACGCTGGAGCAAATCGCCATGCTCAGCTACCAGGATCCGCATTTCCGCGACAAGCCGTCGCTCAACCTGACGCTTTCGGGCGGCTACAACAACAGCGCCGTGATCACCACCTACCGGGCTGCGATTCTTTCCGGCGCCTTGCGACTTTCGCAGCGGGTGACTAAACCCACCACTTTGATCTACTCCTTCTCCTACCGCCGGGTTTCGGTCAATTCCAATACCCTGCAAGTCAGCCTGTCGCAGATTCCCTTGCTGGCGCAACCGGTGCGGGTAGGGGGTCCGGGCATCACGTTTATCCGTGATACCCGCGATGTTGCGCTCGATGCGCATCATGGCAGTTTCAACACCGGGGAAGTTTTTCTGGCGGATGGCAAATTCGGCTCCCAGGCCAACTTCGACCGCATCGACCTGAGCAATTCCACTTATTACGATCTGGGCCGGAATCACTGGGTGTTTGCGCGGCAAACTCGCTACGGGCAGGAGCGCTCCTTTGGCGACGGTGATGAGCAGCTTATTCCCCTGCCGGAGCGGCTGTATGCCGGGGGCGCCACCTCCCTGCGCGGATTTCCGATTAATTCTGCCGGGCCGCGCGACCCCCAAACCGGGTATCCGGTTGGCGGGTATGCCGTGTTTGTCAACACTCTGGAGCTCCGCCCGCCGCCGCCCACCCTGCGTTGGGTAGGCACTGATCTTAGTTTTGTTTTGTTTTATGACATGGGCAATGCCTTTCAGAAGTCCTCTCAGGTCTGGCCCAGCGCGTTGCGCACCAAGCAGCCCCACAGCTATACCTGCCGTAATGTCACTACGCCCTACACCACCTACAACACGCCGGATACCTGCGATTTCAATAACTTCTCCCATGACGTAGGGTTGGGTTTGCGCTACCACACACCCATTGGGCCGATACGCGGAGACTTCAGCTATAACCTCAATCCGCCGATCTATCCCGTCATTTACGACTACACGACCGCGGCTACGGCTCCGAACCCGCACGTTGGCCAAGCCGGGCACTTCAACTTTTTCTTCAGCATTGGACAGAGCTTCTAATGGGGAGCACCCATGCCCGGTAGGGCCAGAGTTCGGAGCTTGATTTTGACTATCACTACGACCGTGACCATGGCTGCGTGCGCATGGGGACAGCAAACCGGCGCGGCCATACCACCGGGTGCCGTGGTGCTCGATCACGTGGTCGCGGTCATCAATGGCAGCGTTATTCTTGAGAGCGATGTGCGGGAAGAGATGCGTTACGCCGTGTTGCAGCCGTTCAGCATCGATAGCGCGCGCAACACCCCGCAGCGAGCGCTACAGCGCCTGATCGATCGCGACCTCATCCTGCAACAAATGCAGACAGCGGAAACGGTCAGCCCACCCACGCCGGAGGACGTACATCAGCGCATTCTCCAGCTGCGCGGGGCGATGCCCGACTGCGGGCAATACCACTGCGATACGGAGCCCGGCTGGCAAGCCTTCCTGAAAGCGAAAGGCCTGACGGAGACGGAAGTCGAGAAACACTGGGCACAACGCATACAGATTCTCTCCTTCATCCAGTCGCGCTTTGGCTCCGGAGTTCATATTACGCCGGCCGAGATCAAGGACTTCTACGACAAGAAACTGGTTCCCCAGTACAACGATAAGACGATGAAGCCGCCTCCGCTGGCGTCTCTTTCCAGCCGGATAGAGGAGATCTTACTGCAGCAGCGGGTGAGCTCCCTGCTGCTCGAATGGTTACAGAGCTTGAAGAGTGAAGGCAGCGTGAGCATCCTCGATCCCGCTTATGGCAAGGTGGGCACAACCGGTGCCGGCGATGAATCCGATTCCGGAGGGCAGTCGTGAGCGCCTGGGGTTGGATTTGGCGGGTTGGCGGGGTCCTCGTGCTGCTGTTGATCCTGGTCGTCGGCGGACTGCTGTTTTATGCCTCAACGCCGCATTTTGCCAATATCGTCCGGCAGAAGGTTGTCACTGTCCTCGAAGATGCCACCGGCGGCAGGGTGGAGATCCAGTCCATGCGATGGAACCTGCGTCATCTCGCGGTGGAGGCGGATAACCTGACCATTCATGGCCTGGAGGGGCGGAGTGAAAAACCTTACGCCCATTTAGACCGGCTTTACGCGCGGGCCAGGATCCTCTCCTTTGTCGATGCCCAGCTGGGTCTCGATTTCCTGGAGGTCGACCGCCCGGCAATCCACATCATTGTTTACCCCGACGGCCGCACTAACCAGCCCACACCAAAGGCCAAGCAAAGCGCCAACGGATCGGCGACGAAGACGATCTTCGATCTACAGGCCCGCAGAGTGGAAGTTCACAACGGCGTGGCGCTGATCAATGAACGTTCGATACCGTTCCAACTTTCCGCCAATGATCTGGGTGTGGTGATCACCTACGCGCCGTTGCGCGGTCACTATCTGGGCGAAATCTCCTGCTCCGATATCGCTGCCCAGCGAGGGAAGTCCGTGGCCGTCCACAGCCGGCTGGATCTGAGCGTGGAAGCGGCCCCTGACGCTGTCGACCTCAAGACGCTGCACTTTACCAGCGAAAAAACCAGCCTCCAGGGCTCTCGGGAGTCTTACCCACTTTGCTCGGCCGCAATGGAAGCTGTCCACGAACGGCACCGTGGATTTGGCGGAAGTGACAGCGCTGGGCGCAATGGACGGCTTCAAACGTGGAAGCGTGGACCTAAACGTGACGGGCCAGGGCAGCGGGACGGATCAATATGTCCTGGACGGCCAGGCGAAGGTGGTCAATGCCAGCTACGCCATTGAATACTTCTGGGTTGACGGAGTGAACGCGACGACTCACCTGCATGTAACTCCGGACGAGATCACGCTCCCTGACGTGGTGGGCCGCCCGCGCAGGGCGGGACCGTCAACGCTGCTCTTCGCTTTCTCCATTGGCAGGCCCCCGATCGCCCGGCAAAAGCAGCAGGGGCCCAGGTGATGAGTATTCGCGCCCGGGTGCGCGGCGTACGCCTGAGCACCGTCCTCGCCAGCGTGGTTCCACCCCACTATCGGGATTTGGGCTTCGACACGGCGGGCGAGGGGAACGTGAGTGTCGATTGGACGGGCTCTCCGGATGACCTTACTGTGGCGGCCGTGCTGGCGATGAGCGTTCCCGATAAGTCCCTTCCCGGCCTGCTTCCTATCAGCGGTTCGGTTGACGCCAAGTACTTCCAGCGAGGGGGCAGAGTCGACATCAACCGGCTGGAAGCGCATAGTCCCGCAACCACTCTCAACGTCTCCGGCCCGCTCGGGGTGTATCCGGTAGAGAGGCCTTCCAATCTTTCGGTTCACCTGGTAAACCACAATCTGGGCGAGTTCGATCACGTATTGAAGGCGCTGGATTTGGGCATCAACGGCAAGCCTGGAATCGGAGGCCTTCCTGTCTCTCTCCAGGGAGACGCTACCTTCGACGGTTCGGCAACCGGGTCCCTGGTAGATCCCGCATTCAGTGGTCACCTGACGGCCAGCCGCTTCTCTACCCTGTTTGTGCTTCCGGCCAACACCTCACCCAAGCCGGCTCACCCTTCTGTTGGACCGGAGGCTTTGCCCGCCGCCAACTCTTCGGTGGCAACCGCTCCGGCCGGCCCACTGGCGGTACCCCGGTCACCATCCACTGGGACAGTCTGGACACCAACGCCAGCTACTCCTCCACCTCATCTCCGTCGACCACGCGACCCTCACCCGAGGCAAAACAGTGATCCACGCCTCCGGTCGATTGGAGGCGCATCAGATCAACCGGCGGAAGGTGGCTTTCGATGACCAAGTCCACCATCAACGCCACAGCCCAGATGCAGAACGCGGCCCTGACGGATTTTTGGCTCTTGCCGGGCAAGATCTGCCAGTCACCGGCACTCTCACCTGCAGGCCCATGCCGGGGGGATGCTGGGTGATCTGAACGGAGGCGCGACCTTACTCTTCAGGGCGGAGCTATCGAAGGGCCAGCCTTATCACAGCCTGACCGCTGCCCTTACCTTAGCCGGGCAGAGACATCAACCTGACGAAACTTACCCTGCTCCAGGATGGCGGCAAGGTGGAGGGCAACGGGACCTACAACCTGAAGACCCAAAACTTCCTGGGCAATCTGGATGGGACCAACTTTGAGCTTGCTCATTTCCCTCAGCCCAAGGACCCCCGGCTCTCCGTAGCCGGTGCATTGAAGTTTGACGCACACGCCTCAGGCACGATCGATGCTCCTTCAGTTCTGGCGGGGATTCACTTGCGCAACCTGGTCATGGGCGGGCAGCCGGCCGGGGCCCTGGAAGTGGTCGTGCACACCCAGGGCACACTGCATATTTCACCGCCCAGAACAGTCTGGCGACGGCGCAGTTTCAGGTCAAAGGCGAAACCCAGCTGCATGGCAACTTTCAGACCCAGGCCAACGTGGTGCTGACCAACCTCAATATCGCGCCCTTTCTGCGCGCGTTCCATGTGCAGAGCGTTACCGGCAATTCGTCCATTGGGGGCACGATCAACGTTGACGGCCCCTGCGCGAGCCGAAGCAGTTCAGCGGAGACGCGGAGATCAACGAGTTCGCGGTTACTCTGCAGGGCATCGCGCTTCAGGCAACGGGACCGTTGCGCGCATCGCTGCATGACGGGCGTGCTCCATCTGACCCAGGCGCATATCACCGGACCGGACACCAATCTGTCGGTCACCGGTACCGCGGCTTTGCTCGATGACCAGGCATTGGCGGTTACCGGCAACGGCACCGTCAATATGAAGCTGGCGCAGACGTTCGATCCCGACATTACCTCCTCCGGCCACGTGGACTTCAACGTCGAAGCCAACGGGACGCTCACCCAGCCGTCGTTCTCCGGCCGGATGCACCTGACCGATGTGGCTCTGGCGCTGAACGACCTGCCCAATGGCATCAGCAAATTGAATGGAAATCTGATCTTCGATCAGAACCGTCTCCAGGTGCAGGACCTGGTGGGTACGACCGGCGGCGGTCAGCTCAAATTTGGAGGTTTCTTCGCCTACCAGCAGGGCTTATACGGAGACTTCACGGCAACCGGCAAAGATATCCGGGTTCGCTACTCCGGCATCAGCGCGACCGCTGACACCACCCTGCATTTGCAGGGCTCGCAGAACAACATGCTGCTGAGCGGCAGTGTTCAGATCACCCGCTTCATCATCGGCCCGAATGTGGACTTCGCCAGCTTCGCCCCCAGCCCGGCGGCCAATGTTCCGCCGGATCCCAACGCGCCGTCCAGCCACGTGCGCCTGGATGTCCACATCTTTTCCGCGCCGCAGCTCGACTTTCAGAACTCCTATGCCCAGTTGGCCGGCAGCGTCGATCTGCGCATCCGCGGAACGGTGGCCCAGCCGGCTATTCTCGGCAGCATCAACATCACCGATGGAACCGCCAATTTTGCCGGCACCACGTACCACCTGCAGCATGGCGAAATCTTCTTTACCAACCCGGTCATGATCCAGCCCATTATCGATATCGACGCCACCACCCGGGTGGAGGAATATGATGTGACCATCGGCCTGCACGGCAATCTCAGCCAGCTGACGCCGACCTTCCGTTCCGAGCCCCCTCTGCCCCAGGCGGACGTCATATCCCTGCTGGCCCTGGGCCGCACCCAGGAAGAGCAGGCGCTCTATTCGCAACAGGAGCAGTCGATTGGCTCCGATTCAACCACCAATGCGCTGCTGGGGGGGCTCTCAATGCTGCGGTTGGCAGCCGGGTGCAAAAGCTCTTCGGCGGAGGCAGCGTCAAGATCGATCCGACCTATGTCGGCACCGTAGGCAGTTCGAGTGCCCGCATCACCGTTTCAGCAGAATATCTCCCGCAATGTTCAGGTCACCTACGCGACCAACGTCAATGCCACCGCGCAGCAGTTGATTCAGGCGCAGGTGGATGTCACGCAGAGTGTTTCCCTGGTGGCCGTTGCGCGACGAATCGGGCGTCTTCAGCCTGGTGCTGAAAGTTCACAAACGCTATCGTTGACGGCGTTGTAGGGTCGTAGTAAACAAGGAGGGCAACCCAGGGCCCCGTTTCGGGTCTATATAGGCTGGACTTAGTCGCGATATCGCAAGGAACGCGAGATAAAACAGGAGATAGAAATGAAAAAGGCAACACATGTTCTAACTTTGGCACTGGCTGCTGTTCTGGTTTTGGGTTCTCAGGTGATTATTCCCCACGCATCGTATGCCATGGGGCAGAACGCGCAGACCGATAACAACATTCAGGCTCGAACTCCAGAACGAACTGAAGAAATTCAAGAACGTGCAGATATCGGTCAAGAATGGGATCGTCGATCTGGAAGGCACGGTAAAGACTACGCAACCAAGGAAGAGATCGATAAGAAAGCGCATCGGGTCAAGAATGTTGTCGCGGTGCGTAACAAGCTTTCGATCGCCGGTGCCGGGGAGATGTCGGACGCAGCAGCTGCAACAGAAAATCGTGCAGAAGCTGCAGTACGATCGAGTGGGCTATGGCAATGCATTTAACGCCATCAGCGTCAACGTGCAGAACGGGGTAGTTACTCTGGCCGGCAATGCGCTGGGGCCGGTTGCGGCCGACTCCGCGGTGTCGTTAGTGAGCCATTTTCCCGGTGTGCAGGATGTGATCAACAACATCCAGGTGGACCCGTTGTCGCCCATGGATGATCGCTCCCGCATGCAGGTCTACCGGGCAATCTACGGTTACCCCAGCCTGCAAAAATACTCCCTTAACCCGGCGCAACCTATCCGGATCACGGTCGTGAATGGCAATGTCACCCTGAACGGCGTGGTCGACAGCCAGGCTGACAAAAATGTAGCCGGCATTCGCGCCAATAGCGTCCCGGGAATCTTCAAGGTGGTCAACAACCTCCAGGTAGCTAGCTCGTCGAACGAGAAATAGCTCTCTGTCGAACCAGTGGCCCGCCCTTCTTGCTTGGGGCGGGCCATTTCGTTTGCATCAGGATGTTGCCCGTATCAACAATGCTCCCGGTACACTGAAGACCATGGCACTGTTGCGCAATGTAGGCACCACGCTGGAAATGATCAAGTGGGAGCACTCGGTTTTTGCCCTGCCCTTTGCCCTCTCCGGAGCGATGTTGGCGGCCTCCGGTTGGCCTGCGTGGTCCAAGGTTTTCTGGATTGTGGTCTGCATGATCACTGCGCGGTCCGCCGCGATGGCGTTCAATCGCTGGGCCGACGCCCGCCTGGACGCCGCGAATCCCAGAACTGCTGGCCGTGCAATTCCGGCAGGTTTGCTGAGCGGCCGCTTTGTCGCCGGCTTTACCGTGTTCATGTCGCTGGCCTTCGTCCTGGCTGCGGCGCGATTGAACCGGGAGACACTCTTGCTCTCCCCGGTGGTTCTCGCGGTGCTCCTGCTTTACTCCTATACCAAGAGATTTACCCGCTGGTCCCACCTGGTGCTGGGCCTGGCGTTGGGGATCGCGCCGGCAGCCGCCTGGATCGCGATCCGCGGCACCCTGGATCCGCGCATCGTGGTGCTTACGGCAGCGGTCCTTTTCTGGGTGGGAGGATTTGACGTCCTGTATGCCTGCCAGGATATGGCGCACGACCGGGAGAGCGGATTGAACAGCATCCCGCAAACCTGGGGCATCCGGGCGTCCTTCTGGATTGCGCGCGTCATGCACCTGGTCATGATCGGTTTGTTGTGCTGGCTGCTGAAGCTATTTGCGCTCAATGCCATAGCTTGGGTGGGGGTGGCGGCAGTTGGCATCCTGCTCGTCTATGAACATCTCATCATCTCTCCCACCGACCTGCGCCGCCTCAACGCCGCATTCTTCACCATGAATGGGATCATCTCGATGGTCTTCTTCTTCTTTGTCGCGGCCGCGCTGTTGCTCCCGCACTGACTTTCCAGGCTGCGGAAAATTAACGCGATGAAGAGGGCCTGAAGGCCCCTGAAGTACGTCTTTCTTTCCCTGAAGGTGACGGGCTTTAAGAGTGTGCGTTCTCACGCAGACTCTGAAGGCTGGGTGATTTTGCCAGGTTTATGTGCGGGCTGAAGAGTCTGCGTGAGAACCGCGAATTTGTTCGCCCTTTCGGATCCCATCCCAGGACTACGTCGCACAAGCGCTAACTTGTTTGGAATGCTTTTTTCAAAACTCCCACAAAATCGTCATCCTGAGAGCATGTGACTTTTTGATCTTTTCGTGTTCTCTGCGTAGCTACCAGGATGTTTTTACCCCCCCACAAAGCCGGGGTCCTTCGACTGCGCGCCATGAGCCGTCCGTTATGCGATAGATCCGCGCGGCGCTTCGCTCAGAGGCTGTGACTTTTTTGATTTTTCGCGCCCTTGGAAGCACCTAACCTTTTTGTTTTCAGCGTCGATTTTTTCGCAAAACTAATAAAGTCACAGACTCTCAGGATGACGGCTTTGTGGGAGGTGAAAAGCATCTGGTTAGCTATGCAGAAAACACGAAAAGATCGAAAAAGTCACAGGCTCTCAGGATGACGGCTTTGTGGGGGGGTAAAAAGCATCCGGTTAGCTAAGCAGAGAACACGAAAAGATCGAAAAAGTCACATGCTCTCAGGATGACGATTTCGTGGGAGCTTTGAAGAAAAACATTCCAAACGAGTAGCGTTTGTGGAAGTGCATCCTCAGCAAAGTTCAGCCGTCCCTCCGGGACTGAAAATTTGCGGTTCTCACGCAGACTCTAAAGCCCGTACCCTTCAGGAAAGACGTACCTCAGGGGCTAAACGGCTCAAGACGTGCCCTTGGTCCAGAGACGCTCCCGTTTGGAGGAATGTAGCGCTGACTCCAATTCTCTTCCAGTCCTTGAGCTCGACCTTGATGCAAGACCAAAATGCAGATGTCACGCAGACGCTGGCTGGTAGCGGTTTTCGCGCCGCCCCGTTTCGTCCCAAAAGACAAACGCACCCGATGCGACGGGTGCGTTCAGTCTTATTCGATCAATACAAGGAACAAGAAACTAGGCGGTCTTGGATTTGTGACGCTCCTCTGCTTTGTGGGCGTCAATTCTATCGTTGATATTCGCGCGAACCTCATCAACCTTTTCGCGAACACCGGAGCGCGCGTCATCTGCCTTGCGTTCCGCTTCCTTGTGATGACGATCCGAGCTCACCTGGGCGGCATCCTTCACGTTGCCCCAGGTCTCCTTGGCCGCGCCTTTTACCTGGTCAGCGACGCCCTCGTTTGCTAATTTCTGGTTGTTGATAGTCTCGCCCACCCCCTGTTTTACGCGTCCTGCTGCCTGCTCCACTTTACCGGTCACTTGGTCCTTGTTCATGTCGTGTCTCCTTGTGCCTGCGAATTTCCAAGCACGTAAATTAAGATGCCTCCCTGCTGATCGCCGCACACCTTCCTGGGCAGAAAAGATTCCGGAAGAAGTAACCGCTTTGCTTGCAACACACACAGGGAGGCTCGATTAGATTGCTCGTCGCCCACCGACCAACTGGATAACCAGGACTACCAGCGCAATGATCAGCAGGATGTGGATGTACCACGCAACCACGTGGAATCCGATAAAGCCGACCAGCCAAAGTACAAGTAACACCAGGAAAATTGTCCAAAGCATCGTGTGTTTCTCCTTACCATTAAGTCTTGCTACGCTGTACTTTGGTGCGTTTGTAATCAAGTGGGTTGCCGTATCATCCAAATTAAGTCTGTGGGGCAGAAATGCGGATCGCGATCCAGGGAGAGCCAGGCTCTTTCAGCCACCAAGCCGCATTACAGATGGAACCGCAGGCAACCATTGTTCCCTGTTCGTTTTCTGGAGAGGTTTTTCAGCTGGTCGAGAGCGGTGCGGTTTGTGCCGCAGTCATCCCCATCGAAAATTCTCTGGCGGGTTCCGTGGTGGAGCACTACGACCTTCTCTTCCAGTCCGCTGTGCAAATCGAGCGCGAATCGCTGCTGCGTATTCGCCACAACCTCATCGGTATCCCTGGCAGCCGTATCGAGGGCATCCACCAGGTTCTCTCTCACCCGGTTGCATTGGCTCAGTGCCGGCGTTTTTTCGCCGAACATCCGGCGATGTCGCCGACCGCCTTTTACGACACTGCCGGCAGCGTAAAGCATGTCATCGCACGAGGCGACAAAGAGAGCGCCGCCGTCGCCAGCGAGCAGGCGGCGCTCGCCTACGGCGGGGTGGTGCTGGCAGCCGGGATCGAAGACAATCCGGCCAACTACACCCGGTTTTTTCTGATTCGCACCGCGACCCAGATCCGGCCGCTTCCCGATCCGGACAAAGTCAGCATCGCCTTTACGGTCGAAAACCGCCCCGGAAGCCTGGTCTCAGCACTGCAGGCGTTTGCAGACCACAACACGAACCTGTGCAAGGTAGAGTCTCGCCCGGTACACGGCCACCCCTGGCAATATGTCTTTTACGTCGACTACCAGGTCACCGATCCGGCCGAAACCGGCGCAGCGCTCGATCAACTTCGCCGGCAGTGCATGTTCGTTAAAGTCCTGGGGCATTACCCGGCGGCCTGGTTGCCGTCCTGAAGGGGGTCGCTTTCCAGAGGAGGGTGGGCTTCGTCGATAGAGGCAGGAGAGGGCCTTTTGCGACTTTTTGAGATCTGCGGCATCTTATAGTCGATAATCTGATAGAAGGATACTCATGGCTAGCGATTTTTTAAGCATCATCAATCCGACCGATCCCAGCCGGCGTGAGCAAGGCAGCTCTGAGGGACGGGTCATACCGATCCTTCCTGTCCGCAGCACGGTGCTGTTTCCGCATGCCGTGCTGCCCCTGACCGTCGGCCGCGAGAGCTCTATTCAACTTATTCAATCCCTGGGAGATGTGAAGACCATCGTGGTAGTCGCGCAGCGCGACGAACGAATGGACAGTCCGCAACCCAGCGATTTGTATTCCGTAGGCACCCTGGCAACGGTGCACAAAGTTGTCAAAATGCCCAACCAGAGCCTGTTTGTGTTTACCGAGGGAACGGAGCGGGTCAAGCTGGGAGAATTTGCCCAGATTGAGCCGTTCATGATGGCTTCGGTCGAGCATTTGCAAGAGGTTGATCCGGGCAAGAGCGCCGAGCTGGAAGCTTTGCAGAGGAATGTGATTGCGCAATTCCAGCAAATTGTCACCACTTCTCCTACGCTTTCCGACGAGCTGCAAACCATTGCGCTCAATATTGAAGATCCAGGGCGACTGGTGGACTTCATCGCGTCCTCTCTGCCGTTCCTGGCCACCACCGACAAGCAGGAACTGCTGGAGACGCCGGATGTGATGCTGCGCATGGAGCGCATCAACAAGCATCTGGCCAAGGAAGCCGAAGTTCAGCAGCTGCGCAACAAGATCCAGACCGAAGTGCAGGACCAGGTGCAGCAATCGCAGCGGGACTACTACCTGCGGGAGCAGCTCAAAGCCATCCAAAAAGAGATTGGCGAACTGGACGAGGGTCAAAAAGACATAGAAGAGCTGCGGCAGAAAATTGAAGCCGCAGGCATGCCTGATGAGGTGAAGAAGGAGGCCACAAAGGAGCTGAACCGGTTGTCGCGGATGTCTCCGATGGCAGCCGACTACTCGCTTACCCGCAACTATGTGGAGTGGCTGGCAGTGCTGCCGTGGGCCAAGTCCACCGGCGGCGAAGTGGATATTACCAAGGCCAAGGAGATCCTCGACCTCGATCACTACGACCTCAAGCGGGTAAAGGACCGCATCCTCGACTACCTGAGCGTGCGCCGTCTCAAGCCCGATATGAAGGGGCCGATCTTGTGCTTTGTCGGCCCTCCGGGCGTAGGCAAGACCTCGCTCGGCCGCAGCATTGCCCGTGCCTTGGGCCGTAAGTTCCAGCGCATCTCGCTCGGCGGCATGCACGACGAGGCGGAGATTCGCGGTCACCGGCGCACCTACATCGGAGCCCTTCCGGGCCAGATCATGCAGGCGCTGCGTCGCGCGGATGCCAACGACCCGGTCTTCATGCTGGACGAGATCGACAAACTGGGCCGCGACTTCCGTGGCGATCCGGCGTCGGCGCTGCTGGAGACCCTGGATCCGGAGCAGAACAACACGTTCCGGGACAATTACCTGGATGTGCCGTTTGATTTGTCCAAGGTGCTCTTTATCTGCACCGCGAACATGCTTGACCCCATTCCGGAACCTTTGCGGGACCGCATGGAGATCATTGACCTGTCGGGCTACACCGAGGATGAGAAGACGCATATCGCGTTTCGCTATCTCATCCCGCGGCAGATCAAGGAAAACGGCATCGAGACCAGGGAAGGGGGCGAACCGCAGATCGAATTTCCAGAAGAAGGGGTTCGCTACATTGTGCGTCACTACACGCGCGAAGCGGGCGTGCGCAAGCTGGAGCAATTGATCGGCACCGTCTGCCGCAAGCAGGCGCGGCGCATTGCCGAAGGGAAGACGGGCACGCTGGTCGTCGACCGGGCGATTATTCAGGAGTTCCTCGGCGGCATCAAGGTCCGCGTGGACACCGAGCTGGCCGAGCGCACCCGGCGTTCTGGCGTGGCCGTTGGCTTGGCCTGGACACCCGCTGGTGGAGATGTGCTGTTCATCGAAGCCAACCGCATGAAGGGCAAGGGTGGCTTCAAGATGACCGGGCAGATCGGCGAGGTGATGCAGGAGTCTATGCAGGCCGCGCTCACGTGGGTACGTTCTAACGCCGCTTCGCTGGGGCTGGAGGAGGACTTCACCAAGGACCTGGATATTCACATCCATGTTCCTGCTGGAGCCATCCCCAAGGACGGACCTTCGGCCGGTGTCACCATGGCAACCACCCTGGTTTCACTGATGACCGACAGGGCGGTTCGTCCGCTCACCGCGATGACCGGTGAGATCACGCTCAGCGGCAACGTTCTCCCAGTAGGCGGCATTAAGGAGAAGTTCCTGGCCGCCAAGCGTGCGGGTGTGAAGGATGTCATTCTCCCGGCGGAGAATCGCCAGAACGTCGAGGAGGATCTCACTGCGGACCAGATCGATGGTGTAGACATCCACTACGCCAGCCGTATCGAAGACGTCCTGGCTATAGCGCTGCCCAAGTCCGTCAGCGAGGAGAAGAAGGACGAGGCAGTCCGGGAAGGCATCATCGAACACGCAGAAGTCTAATTCTGCTTCATTGGCCCTGCTCTACCAACGAAGGCCCGCTAACCGGCGGGCCTTTCGTTTGCGCAAAGTGTGCATCACCCGTGGAATTGTTGTGCTATCCGCTACCATCTAAACTAGTCGCCCTATCCTAAATTGGCCTACAAGGACATCGATGATCATTGATTTTGCGGAGCGGGCGCACAACCACAACTGGGACCTGGATCCAGTGGTGCGATCCCTGCTGGATACGGATTTTTACAAGCTGCTGATGCTGCAGTTCATCTGGAAGCATTTTCCGACCACGCAGGTATCGTTTTCGGTGAGCAATCGATCGTCGTCGCTGCGGCTGGCCGACGTGATTGCCCGCGAAGAAGTATTGCAACAGCTGGAGCATGTGCGCAGCCTGCGCTTTCTCAAATCAGAATTGATCTGGCTGGCGGGCAATACCTTCTTTGGCCGCCGCGGCATCTTCGAGCCGGACTTCTTAGACTGGCTGGACCATGGTTTTCGTCTCTCCAGCTACCGGCTCACGGTGAGAGACGGAGAATTCCACCTGGAGTTCGACGGGCTTTGGACCGAAGCGACGATGTGGGAAATTTACGCACTTTCCATCGTCAACGAGCTGAAGTCGCGTGCTGCCTTCAAGGGCATGAGCGAATTCGAACTGGACATTCTTTACGCCCAGGCCAAAGCCAAACTTTGGGGCAAGATTGAGCGGCTGACCGGTATTTCCGAGCTGAGGGTGGCAGACTTCGGCACTCGCCGCCGGCATAGTTTCCTGTGGCAGGAATATGTCGTGATGGCCTTGAACACAGCACTTGGCGAGCACTTTTCCGGTACTTCCAACACCTACCTGGCTTACAAACACAATCTCGAAGCCGTGGGAACCAATGCCCACGAACTGCCCATGGCGCTGGCCGCCATGGCGACCAGCGACGCGGAATTGAAAAGTTCGCAGTATCGAATTCTTGAGCTGTGGCAAAGCACTTACGGGCACGACATCCGGATTATGCTGCCCGATACTTACGGGACAACGCAGTTCCTGGCCGGCGCTCCGGATTGGACAGCGGACTGGACCGGGCAGCGCATCGACAGCAAGGATCCCTACATTGCGGGCGACGAATACATCGCCTGGTTGAAGCAGCGGGGCCGGGATCCGAAGCAGAAACTGATCATCGCTTCAGACGCCATGGACGTGGAAGAGATATTGGGTCTTCATGCCTATTTCATGGGTGACATTGCTCCCGGCCTGACAGCCAAGGATTTTCGCAGCGCGGCCGATCTCAATGACCCGGCAAAATGGACCCCGGGCCGGCGCATCCGGTTCAGCGCCGGTTGGGGTACGCTGCTGACCAATGATTTTCGCGGCTGCCACCCCAAGGGCAGGAACGGATTCCATCCCGGCAGCCTGATCTGCAAAATGACGGAGGCGGATGGGCGGCCAGCGGTGAAACTGTCGGACAATTTCTCCAAGGCAACCGGGCTGCGCGCGGAAATTGCCCGCTACCGCAGGGTCTTTGGCACCGCTGGAGTCGCAAACATCCCTGTCCTGGTCTGACGGGCGCCATTTTGTGACTGGCCGCGTCTAACCTCTTGTCAGACCCCGATTTCCTGCCACGCTGCGCTGGAAACGATTGTGTGTGCGCCTTTCTCTTAAGGAAAGGCGCATGAGGTTCGTCAACGCTACCAACACCAACAGGAAATCGGGGGACCCCGATTTCCTGCCACGCTGCGCTGGAAACGATTGTGTGTGCGCCTTTCTATTGAGGAAAGGCGCATGAGGTTCGTCAACGCTACCAATGCCAACAGGAAATTTGGGGATGGCCTTCGGATATTCTCTTTCCATGCGCGTCACCGTCCTGTTCTTTGGAGTGCTGAAAGAGATGCTATCGAGCGAGAGTCAGGCGCTTGAGCTTCCTCAGGGCTCGACCGTGGACGCCGTCCTTAGTCACTACCGCGAACTGTTTCCACAGCAACCAAAGTTATGGTCAACGCTGGCAATTGCCGTGAACCAGAGCTACGCGCCGAGCGGCTGCCTGTTGCGCGACGGAGATGAAGTGGCGCTCCTTCCTCCCGTGAGCGGTGGCTTTGACCCCGTGGTTGCGCTGGTGAACGAGCCTATCGATGCGGCATCGCTGGTGGCCGATATCAAACAGGGCGAGGACGGCGCGGTGGTGGTCTTTGACGGCATTGTCCGCAACAACACTCGGGGCAGGCGCACACTTTGCCTGGTTTACGAGGCCTACGAGGAGATGGCTCTGCGCCAGATGCAGGCGCTGGCCGAAGAAGCGATCACCGTGCATGGTGTTCGCCAGGTTGCGCTGGTGCATCGCCTGGGGCGGCTGGCGGTGGGGGAAACCAGCGTGCTCATTGCCGTATCTTCCGCGCATAGGGCCCAGGCCTTCGAAGCCTGCCGTTGGCTGATCGACACGCTCAAGAAAACCGTTCCCATCTGGAAGAAAGAATTTTTTGAAGATGGCGCGGTCTGGGCTGATGGCGAGCCGTTCCCCTCCACCCTGGTGCAAAAGTGAAGCCACTTTGGGTGGCAATTTGCTGCTCGCTCTCCGTTTTCTGCTTGGCGGTTTACGCCCAGCGCACAGAGCCCCCCACCATCAGCGTCAATGTCCGGTTGGTGAATGTCTTTGTCAATGTGACCGACGACAAAGGATCCCCGGTCCCCGGCCTGACTCGGGACGATTTTCTGCTTTCGGAAGATGACCATGCGCAGAAGATCGCTGTGTTCGAGCGTCAGTCTGAGCTGCCGCTGGAAATTGTTCTGGCCATCGACACCAGCGGTAGCGTGCATAAAGACCTCACTCTGGAGCAGGAGGCAGCAAAACACTTTGTGCATTCGCTGCTGCGTCCGGTGGATCACCTCGACCTGATGGAGTTTGCCGACAATGTGCGCGAGGTCATCTTCTTCACCAATAATCCTGGCCGCATCGATCGCGGGCTGAACGACATGGTACGAGGCGCGGCCACCGCGCTCTACAGCGGTGTCTATCTCGCATCGCAAAGTCTGGCGCCGCGTTCCGGCCGTAAAGTGCTGGTGATCATCTCCGATGGCGGTAATACGGTGAAAGGCACCACTTACGATCAGGCGCTCGAACAAGCCTTGCGGGGCGAGGTGATGGTCTACCCCATCATTGATGTTCCCATCTCAGCCAGTGCCGGCCGCGACCTCGCCGGGGAACATGCCCTGATCACCCTGTCCCAGCAGACCGGGGGCAAGTACTACTACGCCGATTCCACCTCACTGGACAGGACCTTCGCCCAATTGTCGGAAGACCTGCGGACGCAATACCTGCTGGGTTACTATCCTTCGAACCGCACGGGCGCCGGCTTTCGCAGCATTTCCGTCAAGCTGCGTGGTCCGGGCGAAGGCTACATTGTTCGTAACCGGCCAGGGTATTATCCTTCGCCGGGCCAGTAGGCCGGAGCCTGGCAGAAGCGGCGCTGACGTCTCTGTTCTGAGAATAGCTGCGGGTGAGTGTCGCGCCTACGGCGCGCGTCATCGTCATGGATTTCCCAACCCTTCCGGGCTGGCTGACCTTTAGCGGGCGGCCCTCCGGGCCTTGATGCAGGGTAAGTTAACGGCGTTTTTCCCCGCTTTGAAGAGACCCTGACGTAGCAAGATCATGTTGTTTTCTTTTGATCGGAGTCACACTGACCACGAGTTTTCGAAGAAATTCAAGCCTCAGTTACATTTGTTAAGGTCCTGTCAATTAAGCTCTTGCGAGGCCCTCATTCCTTCGCGGAGTCTTGATGCGTCTTTGGCTTTTGTTTCCTGCCATATACCTGTGCCTGTCAGCTTTGCCTTCGTTGGCCCAGGTGAACGCGCTGCCCGATGCTCCGCAGGCTCAGCTCTGTGGCCCGCAACTTCCCCCGCCAACGCCACAGCCGGTTAATCGGGGATCGCTCCCCCATATCAACCAACGAGAGGCGGATCAGTCCGACGATCAGCTAAATCCAGCAGTCTTTTCGCACCATCTGATCGCCGACCGCATCTGGATCTCGGGGCAGGCTAACTTCATCTTCCAGGCCCACGAACCATTCCACTCGCCTTACGCGGGGACCAACAGCTTCCAGAGCCGGGTGGAAACGACCGCTCTCTCCCGGGTGCTGACGCTCTACACCGGAATCAAGCTCACCCGCTGGTTTGAGTTCATCTTCGATGCGGAGGAGGCTGGCGGGAAGGGCTTGAGCCAGGCTCTGGGGATTGCCGCTTTCACCAATGTTGACGTGGTGCGCAATCCATCCCTGGGCCAGGGCGTCTATGCCGCGCGTTATTTTGTCCACTACACCCTTCCCCTGACTGCGGACCGGGTGGATGAACAGCCTAATCCTTTCTATCTGCAGAAATCGATTCCCAGGCAGCGCATTGAATTCACCATGGGCAAAATGGACCTGGTCGATTTTTTCGACAATAATGCCGTCGGCAGCGACCCCCATCTGCAGTTCACCAATTGGGCCATCGATAACAATGGCGCTTACGATTACGCTGCCAACACCCGCGGTTACACCGTCGCTGCCATTCTCAGTTACGCCGGCCCGAAATTTGAGGCGCGCTTTGGAGAAGCGCTGATGCCGACGGTGGCCAATGGCACCAATCTCGAGGCCGATCTGCGCCGCGCCCGCGCGGAAAACCTGGAACTGGACTGGAAGCCACGATTGTTTCAGGGCCTGGAGACGCACATCCGTCCCCTGGCCTATTTGAATCATGCCAACATGGGCGACTATGGTCAGGCCATCGCGGCGTATAAGAACCATGTCGACAAAGTTCCTGACATTACCCTTTACCGGCACCAGGGAACATTGAAGCAGGGCTTCGGTTTGAACGTTGAACAGGAGTTACCGGCCAACTTCCGCGTTTTTCTGCGCACCGGATGGAATGAAGGGCACCACGAATCGTTCGCCTATACGGAGATGAACAGCACGCTGGCGTTCGGCTTCGAACTTCCCGGAGACGCGTGGGGCAGAAAAGAAGACCAGATCGGGAGTGCCTTTGAAACCGGAGGCATCAGCACCAAGCATCAAGAGTACCTGGCCCTCGGTGGTTTGGGATTCATCCTCGGCGATGGCCGTCTGAACTACGGCCGTGAGGCGGTCAGCGAGACTTATTACAATGCGCACGTGGTCAGCGGCCTTTATATGGCGGTGCAGCTCTCGTATATCAACAATCCCGGATACAATCGGGACCGAGGTCCGGTCATTGTCCCCGGGGTGAGGGCGCATGTGGATTTTTAGGTGCATCCACCAGGGCGGATTCCGGCATCTCTTTGTTCAGCTATCATTCACAACGTGGCCAGCCTGAACCCATCCCGTCGGGGTAAGAAGGAGCCTCCTGGCGAAACCGGCCAGGAGACTCTCTATTTGCGATTTTTGAGCGAGAAGCAGGTGCGCGTGAACGTAAAACTGCGGGACGGTGAGAACGTTTCCGGCTGGATTGAGTATTTCGACGACACCATGATTCGGCTCACCCGCGAAGGGTTGCCCAATCTGTTCATCTACAAGCATCAGATTCGTACCATCAGCGAACGCGGCCGCCGGGTCAACGGTTTGGAAAGAACTGCGCCTTGAAGGACTTTCCCACACAGCTTGATCTTGGTTTTGTGGCCGGTGCGGCGGATATTGCCCTGGAAGCCGGACAGCTCCTGTGTGATTACTTCGAGCGTGGCGTGGCCACGGAATACAAAGGCGACGTGGACCTGGTAACGGAAGCCGACCGGGCGTCGGAAAAACTCATCGTAAGCCGTCTGAACGCGCAGTTTCCCGACCACGGCATTTTCGGTGAAGAGGGAACCCGCTCCGGCCTCGAGCGCTCCTATCGTTGGTATGTCGACCCGCTCGACGGCACCACCAATTTTTCTCACGGCTTCCCGTTCTTCAATGTTTCGCTGGGCCTCGAGCATCGCCCACCGGGACTGGCGCAGGATCAGGATGGAGAAATTGTGGCGGGCGTGGTCTACGATCCGGTCCACAACGAACTGTTCGCCGCGGAAAAGGGGCGAGGCGCGTGGCTGCTCCGGTCTTCAGGCCCGGCACGCCGCCTGCATGTTTCCCGGGTTCAGTATCTGCAGGAGAGCCTGCTCTCCACCGGATTTCCCAGCCATAAGCGGCACATGAACCCCAATATTCACTTTTACCAACAATTGACGCTTCGTTCTCACGGTGTCCGCCGGGCCGGTGCAGCCGCGCTCGATCTGGCATATTGCGCCGCCGGCCGCGTGGATGGCTTTTGGGAATTCAATCTGAATCCATGGGACACCGCGGCGGGCGCGTTGCTGGTGGTGGAGGCGGGCGGGGCCATGCTGCGCTTCGACCGTAGTCCATTTCGTCTCGACAGCCAGGAGGTTCTGGCCACCAATGGTCTGCTCACGGACGAGATCCTGGGCTTCTTTGAAGACATGTTTGCGGGCCGCGGAATCGAGCCCGTACCTACGCCGGCAGAATTCGCCGCACGAAGATTGGCGCGCTGATCGCACGACGATTGACACGCTAAACTTTGCTATCTCTCTTCCTGCTGTACAATTTGGTTTCAATTATTCGTCTTCGGGAGATCGGTACCTATGACATACGTGATCGCAGAACCCTGCATCGGAACTAAAGACACAGCTTGCGTGGACGCCTGCCCGGTAGATTGCATTCATCCCAAGAAGGATGAATCCGGGTACGCTGCGACGGAGCAACTCTTCATCGATCCAGTGGAGTGCATCGACTGCGGCGCCTGCGTTCCGGTCTGCCCAGTGTCGGCCATTTTCGCTGGAGACGACCTACCCGAAAAGTGGTCGAGCTTTGCTGACAAGAACTCCGCCCACTTCGGCCGCTAGACCGCGGAGCGCGGTCGCGCTGGCTCTCGTGCGCTTATGATCGTTCACCAGGTAGAAGCAGTCGTTCTGCGTACCTGGCCGATTCATGAAGCCGACCAGATCGTTTCGCTCTTCACTCGGGACTTCGGAAAGATCAAGGGTGTAGCCAAGTCAGCGGCCAGGTCTCGACGCCGTTTCGGCGGCGCGCTTGAGCCGATGACCCACGTTCGCGCCCACTATGCGGAAAAGCCCAGCCAGGAGCTGGTGCGCCTCGACTCTTTTGACATTCTCCACTCGCCGTTGGCCGAACCGGTCGATTATGCGCGGGCGGCCGCCCTCGCCTTTTTCGCCGAAGTTCTGGAGCAGACGCTCCCCGACCACGATCCGCACGACGTGGTCTTTCGCCTGCTGCTGTCGGTGTTGGAGCAGACCCGCGTCGACCACATCTGGATGCCGATCACGTATTTCGCCCTTTGGACCACACGTCTCATGGGCTGGCTCCCGGATTTGAGCCACTGCCTGCGATGCGGCGCTTCGCTGGCCGGCCAGCCCGCCTATTTCCACTTTTTTTCGGATGGCCTGGTCTGCGTTGAGCACAGGCAGGTGGGTGAGAACGGCTCTCGTGGCGTTACGTTGACTCCGGATTCGCAGATCCTGGCGGTTCGTATCTTCCGTTCGCCGGCGTCCGCCCTTGCGGCGGAGTCATGGCCCCGTGGCCGGGGTGCCGACCTTCGCCGCTTCGCCATTCAAAGTCTGGAGCGTCACCTGGAGCGAAAGCTCACTACCGTTGCGGCGTTGTCACGGTTGGGTGGCTGGTAAGAATACCCAGGACTGCATTCAAAGCCCCAGGTAATTGGACGGGTGGGCCCCCCACGTTCGCCTGAGCGTACGTGGGCCGAAAACGATATGTTTCGAATGCTTTCCTTGTCCCTCGAACGAATGTCCAGGTCGATTTGGCAGAAGCGATCGTTGGGCTACGCCCATCTTGTTCGGCCCACGTACGCTCAGGCGAACGTGGGGCACCCGTCCAATTACCTGGGGCGCTGGTTACGACACAAACTCTCCAACCTTACCCGTTGTTGAGGAGCGAGCCTACGATCCCACCAACCACTCCGCCTTCGGTTCGCTCCCTGGTGGCTGAAGGCATGTAATGCATCAACTGGTGAGCCAATTTGGCGATGGGGAGGGTCTGCAGCCATACCCGGCCCGGGCCGGTCAGGGCGGCAAGAAAGATACCGTCCCCACCGAAAATCATGTTCTTGATTCCTGCAATCCTGGTGATTTGAAAGGAAACGCTGGATTGAAAGGCGCCTACGTGTCCGGGATGGACGCGCAGCGTCTCGCCGGCCGCCAGATCCTTCACTACCAACTCCCCCGACAACTCGATCCAGCAAGCTCCCTGCCCGGTCACCTTCTGCAGCAAAAACCCGTCTCCGCCGAAAACCCCTGCACCCAACGATTGCTGGAAACCCACACCGAGCTGAATCTGGGACGTGGCACAGAGAAAGCCGTGGCGGTGAATCAGGTACTCCATTCCAGGCCCGACCTGGACCGGCTGGATGTGTCCGGGAACCCGGGTGGCAAAGGCGATCTCTCCCCGGCCGCCCATGGCGCGGTACTCGGTCATGAACAGACTTCCTCCGCCGGCGACTCTTTTCAACGCGCCCAGGAATCCGCCTCCCCCGCCGAACTGGGTGTGCGTCTGCATCTGGATGGCGCTGCTCATCCAGGAAAGTTCACCGGCTTCGGAAATCACGGACTCATTGGGTTCCAGGGTGAACTCGAGAACCGGTAGGGTGGTGCCGACAATACGGCTTTGCATGGCAGACTCCTCCTTGATTCGATGGGCAAACCAGTTTATAGCGATTTCGCGATTGCGTAGCCCATTTTAAGATAGCGAGGCGTGGTTTTCCGAGAGAGAAAACCACGAGAGACAACACGCTCCGGCCGACGGCGATCGCGAACTCGCTGAGCTGAACGATTGGTTTAGAATCCAACTCGTGGCCCTGCAAGTAACCAGCACCCTAACCTTTCAGGAACTCCTTTTTCGTCTGCAAACCTTCTGGGCCGAGCGTGGGTGCGTATTGCAACAACCCTATGACGTGGAGGTGGGCGCCGGCACCATGTCGCCGGAGACCTTTCTGCGCGTTCTTGACCCGCGGCCGTTCTCCGTGGCCTACGCGCAGCCGTCCCGCCGTCCCGCCGACGGCCGTTACGGCGAGAATCCCAACCGGCTTTTCAAACACACGCAGTTTCAAGTGGTACTGAAGCCCCCGCCGGTCAATGTGCAGGAAATCTACCTGGAATCTTTGGCTGCCATTGGCATCGATCTGCGCCAGCACGACCTAAAATTTGAAGAAGACAACTGGGAGGCGCCCACCCTGGGTGCCTGGGGGATCGGCTGGCAGGTGATGCTGGACGGCCTGGAAATCACCCAATTCACCTACTTCCAGCAGTGCGGCGGCCTCGATCTCGACCCAATCTCCGCCGAGATTACCTACGGACTGGAGCGCATCGCTGCCTTTCTGCAAGACGTCGACTCTCTCTACGACGTGGTCTGGTCACGTACCCCGCGTGTTGTCACCTATGGCGAGGTCCGGCACCTGGAGGAAGTGCAGTTTTCTGTTTACAACTTCGAGGACGCCGACGTGGAGAAGCTATGGGAGCACCTGCGCCTCTACGAGTCAGAGTGCCAGCAGTTGCTAAGGCGCGCCGGGGAGCAGCCGGAGGATCTTATCCTGGCTGAGCGGCGCCGCTTTCCGGTGCTGGCGGCGTACGACCTCTGCCTCAAGTGCTCGCACCTGTTCAATTTGCTTGATGCCCGGGGAGCGATTTCTGTTACCGAGCGTGTGGGCATCATCGCCCGCATCCGGGTTCTTGCCGTCGGGATTGCCAAGGCATATTCGCGAACGATCGAGCGGGAGTCGCATGCCTGAGCTGTTATTGGAAGTAGGGCTGGAAGAGATCCCCGCGCGCATGATCGCCGCGGCGGAAGGCGAGCTGGCACGGCGAGTCCAGGCGCTGCTTACCCGCCAGCGTTTGCTCGAAGCCGCCCCGGTGATTACCAGTTATTCCACTCCGCGCCGCCTGGCAGTGCGCGTCCAGGGCGTACTCGCCCAACAGCTTGACCTGCAGGAACAGCTCACGGGACCCTCGTGGAAAGCGGCCTTCCCTGACGGGCAGCCAGGACCGGCAGCCCAGGCGTTCGCCAAAAAAGCCGGAGTCGCCGTCGCCGCGCTGGAAAAGATAACCACCCCCAAAGGCGAGTACGCCGCTGCGACCGTTCAGCGGCCCGGCCAAAACGCAGAGAAGGTTCTCAGTGAGGATCTCGGCCGGGAAATAGGGGGACTTTCCTGGCCTAAGACGATGTACTGGCGGCCTAACAAGCCGGAACGCTTCGTGCGCCCCCTCCGCTGGCTGCTTTGTCTGCTGGACGAAAAGGTGATTCCGCTCGAGTTCGCCGGCATCCGCGCGGCCAACATTACCTTCGGGCATCGTGTGCTTTACGGGGACCAGCCGGTCGCCGTTGTCCGCCCAGCGGACTACCTGGCGACGTTGGAGGCAGCTTTTGTTGTGGCCGATGTTGCCGTCCGCCGTCATCGCATCCGCAAGGCCCTCGACGCCGCAACCCGTACCCTTCCCGAGGCTCGCTGGCGTGAAGATGCAGCCCTGGTGGAACAGGTTACCCATCTTACGGAGTGGCCGACCGTGCTGCTGGGGAACTTCGAGGCCGAATTCCTGTCGCTTCCGGAAGAAGTGCTCGTAACGGTCATGCGCGACCACCAGAAATATTTTGCCGTCGAAGATAAGCAGCATAGGCTCGCGCCGCATTTTTTGACGGTGCTGAATACCGAAGTTGATGCCCAAGGTATGGCCATCATCCGCCACGGCAATGAGCGAGTTCTGCGCGCCCGCTTTAACGATGCCCGCTTCTTTTGGAACTATGACCAGAAGATTCCCCTGGAGCAGAGGCTCGAAAAACTTAAGACGGTTACATTTCAAAAGGATCTTGGCAGCTACTTCAGCAAAACCGAAAGCAACCTGATCATGGCGAGAGCTGTGGCCACCACGGTCGGCGCCCGGGGAATTCTGCTGGACCACGCCGCACTCGAACAGGCTGTTCTGCTGGCCAAGACCGATCTCACTACCGAACTGGTGAAGGAGTTTACCGAACTGCAGGGCATTGTCGGCGGCCTTTACGCTCGAGCGCAGGGGCTGGGGGAAGCCGTGGCACAAGCCATTTACACCCAATACATGCCGGCTGGAGTCGATGATCCGATTCCCGCGACTGTAGAAGGCCGGATCCTGGGCCTCGCGGACCGCGTGGCGACGATTGCGGAGATGTTTGCCATCGGTCTCGAGCCAAGCGGCTCCAAAGACCCTTTTGCCCTGCGCCGCGCCGCCAATGGGGTGGTGAAGATTCTCGCCGAGTCCGGATTGCCCCTCACCTTCGTGGAGCTGGACACCATGGCCTCGGAAAGCTTGCCTCGTGCCGGAGCTGTGGGGTCGTTTCTCAAGGAACGGCTCGACTTCTATCTCCGCGAAGTGGGTGGCTATGCTTATGACGTGGTGAACGCTGTGCTCTCAACCGGGCTCAGTACAGTGCCGGACGCGATCGCGCGCGCGCAGGCTCTCACCCACGTTCGTGGATCCGATGATTTGCTGGCCATTTCCACCGCGTTCAAGCGGATCAAAAACATTCTGCGCCAGGCAGAAGAGAAACAAGACAAATACGGAGATACCATCAAGACCGAGGATTTGACCGAGACGGCCGAACAACACTTATACGCGGAAACCGTCAGAGTGGCGCCCCAGGTGGAAGCTCTCCGCGCCCGGCAGGAATATCTGGAAG
Source organism: uncultured Acidobacteriaceae bacterium (assembly GCA_963838445.1). GTDB lineage: Bacteria > Acidobacteriota > Terriglobia > Terriglobales > Acidobacteriaceae > PALSA-350. The sequence goes on along the minus strand of CAWIRT010000043.1, from coordinate 104,569 downwards.
CACTGGAGCGTATCGCCACCCTGCGGCCGGCCATCGACAGCTTCTTTGATCAGGTCATGGTGATGGCGCCCGAGGCGCATCTCCGTACGAACCGCCTGGCACTGATTGCTTCTGTGCTCAGCGATTTTTCCCGCATCGCAGATTTCTCCGAGATCGTCGCGAACCAGGGATAGCCTCTTTCCTTCTTAGCCACGTGCGGCCCGTTTTGGGATGCAGGCGATTTTGATCGCATACCACCTACGTGTAATTCGGTTCAGAACGCTAAAACAGATATGTTAATAGAGTGTTAAAGAGGTTATATTATTTCAGCGGATCGTTAGATCGTGCCCTTAATTGGCGCAAGTTGCGATCCGGACCCTCCTCTATTTCGCTCGTCTCCAGCGGCAGAACGATGACCGGCACACGGCAAAAGGGAGAATTCTTTTAAGGAGGCTTTACCGATGACACGGATCTCTTTTCATCAGAAACTCGAGAACCTTCGCGAGCGCCTTCTTCAGATGGCCGGTGTGGCGGAACAGACGCTGACGCTCGCGTTGGACGCGCATTGCCGTGGAGAGCTTTCGGCCTGCGCGAATGTGCGCTTGAACGAGGCAATTATTAATCGTTCGGAGCGGGAGATCGACCAGCTGGCACTGGATATTCTGGCCATGGAGCAACCCATGGCCGTGGATCTGCGGTTTGTGCTCGCCGCCATCAAGATCAATTCCGACCTGGAGCGGGTGGGAGACCAGTCGATGACCATTGCTTTGCTGGCTGAGGAGCTCGCGGGAAGCCAGCCATGCGATTTTCCCATCGACATTCCGCGCATGGCTGAGCTGTCAATGAGCATGGTGAGAAAGGCTCTTCAGGCGCTCACCAATTGCGACGCGGAACTGGCCGCCAGTGTATTGGCCATGGATGATGCCGTCGATGAGATGAATCGCAGGGCCAAGGCTGTACTCCTGGATTGCATAGCGCAGGATTCGAGTGCCGCCCAATCCGCCGTCAACCTATTGTTCATTTCCCGCAGCCTCGAGCGCATTGCCGATCACGCCACGAACATGGCCGAAGACGTCATCTTCTGGGTGCGCGGAGCGGACGTTCGCCACGGGAACATGCTGCATACTCAATAGGGTCGAGGATGGAACAGAGAACTAGTTCACCCGCTGCAGACGGGCGATCAATTTTTGAGCCAGGTTCTCGCCGGAGTCGGACCATAACAGACGGCTGCTGATTCCGCAGTTTTCCTGGATTGCGTTGGTCACTTCCACCAGCTTCTGCACATTGCGTTTTATGTGCTCGGCGCCCACGCGATCCAGTTCCACCTCTTCCAGCAGAAAGGGCGTGTCCAGGCCAAAATCGACCCGGACCTGCCCATTCTGCTCGTAGGCCCCCTCATCGAACTCCGGCCCGAACCCGACCACCCGTACGATTACCGGCTCCTGCTTCCAGGTTGGATCAAGCCCACCTACGGTTTCCGCTACCCACAGGTCCCACTTGAGCTCAAATTCATAAGCGAAGTCGTCATGCAACATCTGTGTGGCCTCGCCCACGGCTTGCTCAGGAGTGGATTCCTGTGCCTCATCTTCTTCATAGATCCTCTGGTAGAAAGGCGCCTCGTTCCACGAAATCGGATAAGCAGCCGCGGCATGCACCCGCGGCGTGTGCCCTGCTCCGCCAAACTGCTTCAACACCGAGACAATCGCCGGGGCGAGCGCCGGAAGGCGGAAATTTGGGAACCACAGACTCAAATACAACCGGTCAGCCATCCCTTCATCTTAAAGCTTTCAATCACCGCCCTCCGGCCAATGAATGAGAAGATGAGGGTTATGGGTGTTCCGGATTACCTCTGGAACTGGACGGCATCGCGAACTCCACACGCCATACAGCGGGAGGCGCGCACGGTGGCTGCTCGAGTACCGCGCACCCGGAGATCCGAGTGACGCCGGCCAAGCTACGCACCTGGATTCTGGTACTCGGCGGGGCCCTGATTGCCGCCATTGCGGTTTTCCTGGTCTACGGCCGCTGGCAGGGGCGGAGGCTGGGCCGTGATGTGCCAGATAGCCTGGGATCAACCATCCAGCAGTCCACCGAGGGCTTCACTCATTCCGAATCCCGGGGCGGGCACACCATTTACACCCTGCACGCCTCCAAGGCGGTGCAGTTCAAGAGTGACGGCCACGCCGAACTGCATGACGTAAGCATCACCTTGTATGGTGCGCAGGGAGCACCTTCCAACCGCATCTATGGCAGCAACTTCGATTGGGATCCGGTCCACGGCATCGCCCGGGCGATGGGCCAAGTTCAGATCGATTTTCAGGGATCCGCCAGTCCCGGCCCGCAGGCTGGCAAAGCTCCGGTGGAGGAAGGGGAAAGCAGGAATACGGTACACGTCAAGACGTCGGGCCTGGTGTTCAATAAGCAGACAGGGCTCGCCAGCACTACGGAAAAGATCGAATTTCGGTTAGCCGACGCCGCGGGCAGCGCGACCGGCGCCAGCTTTGACTCGCAAACGGGAATCATCATCCTGACCGCTGACGTGGCTTTCAATTCCAGCGTTGGGGGAGATCCGCTGGCGGTTCGTGCCCGCCACGCTCAGTTCGATCGCGGCAGCCGGCTGCTCTATCTTCTTCAGGACGTAACCGACTACGCGGACAGCCACGCGTCTTCGGATCAGGCGACAGTCTCCTTCCGTGCCGATGGATCCGCTTACCAGGTTCAGGCGGAGGGGCATGTGATCCTCACCGGCAGTGACGGGCAGCAGATCAACACCCGTATCGCACACATTGATCTGGGCCCGAAGAGCGATCCGGAAAGGGCGACCCTGGATGGCGGTTTACTTTACGTGGCTAATAGTGCAGCCCGGCTGCTTCACGGGTCTGCCTCATCGGGCACGTTGTTGTTGGGCCCTCAGCAAACCATCCGGCACGCGCAGCTGCGCGACGCAGTTTCCGTGGTCGATGAAGAGAAATTGCCGCCCGTCGATGCCGGTAAGAGCAAGGCAAATTCGCCGGAATCGACCACGCGCCAGCTGCAAGCCACGCAAGTGGACATCGACTTTTCGTCCGGACCGGAGCGCCGTCGGCAGGCCGACCACATTCTTGCCGCAGGCGGCGCACGGCTCAACGTACACACCCTCTATGCCAAAACGCCGCCGGAGGACACCACCATACAAGGCGATCAATTGACGGCAACCCTGGTGGACGGGGAGGTTCTTTCCAGCGTGCGAGGGACCGGCCACACCAGTCTGGTCACGGTGAGCCCCACCGGGGTGACGCAGAGCAGCAAGGGGGACAACCTCCTGCTCACCTTTGCTCCCCCTCGTCCAGTTGCGAAACCCAAAGCGAAGGCGGGCGAAGAAAAGGCCAATCCACCCGCGCCGCAGCCAGCAGCGCAGTTGCAGTCTGCTGTCCAGCTGGGAAACGTGACTTTGGTTCAGCAGAACGCGGCGAGCCCGGCGGGTCAAACTCCGGTGGTAACCACCGCCACGGCGCAGCGCGCATCGTATGACGCCCCCAGCCAGGTCGTGCAGCTGTCTGGCAGCCCCCGCATACAGGAAAGCAATGGAGAGTTGAGCGCGAATTTGATTGAAGTTGCACGCACCACTGGGAATGCCGATGCAACCGGTGGTGTGAAGGCCACCTACCGCCAGGGAAATGGCCAACAAAATATAGTCTTTTCCGGACCGGACCCGGTGCATGTTGTCGCGGATCACGCACATCTTGATCACGCCACAAATCTAACCACTTTTTTCGGAAAGGCCGGTGGACCGGGCCGCCTGTGGCAGGGAAGCGATTCCGTTTCCGCGCCTGTGCTGGAACTCTCCCGCGAGCACGCGACGCTTTCTGCGCATGGTTTGGGTGGCGACGCCGCGGCGGTGAACGCCGTCTTTACTGGTTCTCCGAGTCGTCCCCAGGCACCCGTAAACTCCACCACCAGTTTGCCCCGCGCCACCCCGCCTGCGAAACCCGCTCAGCCCTCGGTTGTCCGTTTGCAAAGCCGCACTCTCTTTTACGCCGAAAGCGAGCACAAAGCTGTTTTCGGCGGCGCGGTCGTCGCGCAGACGTCGGCCGGTGTTCTGCATGCGAATTTTATGGATGTCTATTTCAGCTCCGAGGCAGGGGCGCAGTCGCCCGGCAAAACTTCGCAAGGCAGCCAGGTCTCGAGAATCGTTGCCCGGGGTGCGGTGGAACTGCAGCAGCCAGGGCGCAAGGGGACGGGCGAGGAGCTCGTGTACACCGCGGCGGAGGGCAAGTTCGTGCTTACCGGAGGCAGCGCGGCGCCGCCCCGCCTGACCGACCAGGTGCGCGGAACAGTAACCGGGAACGCGTTGATTTTCAATGACCGCGATGATAGCGTCGAGGTTAGCGGCGGTGCCTCCAAGGCAGTGACCCAAACTCGTGTTGCGAAATGAATGCAAAAGCTTAGTACAGACGAGATCGGCAAGTCTTATAAGGGTCGCCAGGTGGTTCGGGGTGTAAACCTAGAGGTTTGCCAGGGCGAAGTGGTTGGGTTGCTGGGTCCCAATGGCGCCGGCAAGACCACCAGCTTTTACATCATCGTCGGTCTGATCACTCCCGATTCGGGACAAGTTTTTGTTGATGAAGTCGATATCACACGGGTCCCCATGTATCTGCGGGCGCGACAGTTTGGGATCAGCTATCTGCCCCAGGAGCCAAGCGTCTTTCGCAAGTTGACGGTGGAGGAGAACATTCTCGCCGTGCTCGAGGTGCAGTCTCTTTCCCTCGAGGTGAGGCGCGCCCGAACGGAAAAACTGCTGGATCAGTTGAATTTGGGACATATTCGCAAGACCCGCGGCTACGCCCTTTCCGGTGGCGAGCGGCGCCGGGTGGAAATAGCCCGCTGTCTCTGCATTCAGCCATCGTTCATCCTGCTGGATGAGCCATTTTCGGGCATCGATCCGATCGCCGTGCTCGATTTGCAGGAGATCATCTTCGACCTGAAAGCAAGCGGGATCGGGGTACTGATCACGGACCATAACGTCCGCGAAACGCTCTCGGTTACCGATCGCGCCTACATCATCAACGAAGGGCGTATCTTTCGTACCGGAACTCCAGAGCAGTTAGGCAAAGATCCTGAAGTCCGCCGGGTTTATCTGGGCGAGGGATTTTCCCTAAACTAACCGCTCTGCCAGGTGCCTCATGTGCGTGACCTTGGTCACGCGTTGGTTACACGGAAAAAGCCTTCAACGATAAGGGCTCAGAAAAGGTAAACTAAGGCCGCTAGCTGTTGATGCGGTGAAATGCCATGGCTCTTCTACAACCGAAGCTAAGCTTGAAGGTAGCGCAGCGTCAGATACTGACGCCTGGCCTGATGCAGATGGTCAGTGTGCTGGCCCTGAACAAGCTGGAGCTAAAAGAGCTCATCAACACCGAGATTGTCGAGAATCCGGTACTGGAAGAGCTGGAAGAGAGTGTTCCCCTGATTGACGATGTCGCGCTCAAAGAGGCGGAGCGCGAGCGAAGCGTGGAAGAGATAGCGGCCCAGGCGGAGCGCGACAAGCGGGATCCGTTCGATGAGATAGATTTCGGTTCCTACTTTCAGGACTACCTGGATCCAGGCTTCCGCACGCCCAACGGTTTCGAGCAGACGGACAAGCCATCCTTCGAGAATTTCCTTTCCCAGCCCAGCACCCTCACCGATCACCTCTTCTGGCAACTGGGTTCGCTGAACCTTAGCAGCGATCTGCGCGCTGCCGCCGAATATGTCGTCGGTAACCTGGATGAGGACGGCTATCTGTTGGCCGGAGACGAGGAATTGTTAGCGGGATTTGTGCGTGAGTATGATCCCGCTTCCGCAGCCCCGCCAGGTGCCGCTTCCGAGCTGCTCGCGGAAGCAGTGCATCTGGTGCAAAACCTCGATCCGGTGGGCGTGGCAACGCGCAGTTTGCGGGAATGCCTGCTGGTGCAGATCGAGGCGCAACGGCGTGAGTTTCATCTCCAGCTGGGACGTCATCGTGCGGCGTCGGCCGCTCCGCATGCTGACTCCAATGGGGCAGAGGGTGAGGCCGCCCACGCATTGGGTCTCCATGAGGTCCGGTTGCAGGTGTTTTCGCTCGCCGCCCGCATTGTTGATCAGCACTTGTTGTTGTTGCAAAAGCGAGACTTGCGCGAGATGTCCAAGGTGTTGGGCGCGCAGCCTGACGCCATCCAGCACGCGATTGACTTCATTCGCAGCCTCGACCCCCGCCCCGGCCAGCGATTCAACCGCTCCGATGCCCGGCTGATTGAACCCGACGTGGCGTTCGTCAAGCGGGGCGGCGAGTTTGTTGTGGTGATGAATGAGGAAGATCTGCCCACCTTGCGTCTCAACCATGGCTACCGCAAATTGTTGTCGCAGGAAGGCACGGAGCGAGACGTAAAGGAATACGTCAAAGAGCGATACCGCTCTGCGTTGCAACTGATGCGCAATATCGAGCAGCGCAAGAATACGATCTTACGAACCTGCGAGGCGATTGTGCGCCGCCAGGGCGAGTTCCTGGAGCGCGGTGTCGATGCGCTGAAGCCAATGATGATTAAGGACGTTGCAGAAGAAATAGGGGTTCATCCTTCGACCGTCAGCCGGGCCGTGTCGAGCAAGTATGTGCACACATCGCAGGGCGTTTTTGAGCTTCGGTTCTTTTTCTCTGAAGGTGTCCACGGGCCGGAAGGAGGCAGCACCCCGCTGATGCTGCTCAAGCGGAAGGTCAAGAAGCTGATCGACGAAGAGGATCCGCGAAAGCCTCTGACCGATGATCTGATTGCCAGCATGCTGGAGGCACAGGGCATTGACGTAACCCGCCGCACGGTGGCCAAATATCGCGAAGACCTGCGCATCCCCAGCACCCACCAACGGCGAGTGCGGGATTAAATCAGGCATTCTTTACTTCTGGTCCAAATGAGAAACCTGACTCAATGCGGCCAACGAATCTTTCCCGTGCTCCATTTCGTGACCAGCGTTACCTGGTACAGCTTTTCTTGATGGAAATGCTGCGTGAACATGGCATGTTCGGTCTAACCTACAGATAGGAAACTGTTCCGCCAACGAAGGGCCACATTTCGGCAAAACCTCCAACTCACAGCGATCATCAAAATGCTATAGAATCGGGCATCTCAGGAGCTTCAGCATGCCGGTTGAATGCACGGGCAGGCAGGTGGCGATTACCAAGCCACTGCGCACACTAGCGGAAGAGGGAATCGAACGCATTGCCAGGATCCTAGGCAAGATCACCAGCGCCCACGTGGTTCTAACTGCAGAAAAATACCGGCAGATCGCCGAAGTTACGATCAAAACCCGCAACTGCACGCTGGTCGCCCTCTGCGAATCCAGCGCCAGCATGGAGTCCGCTCTGCGCGACGCACTGGTGAAAGCAGAGAGCCAGGCGACCAGGCATAAAGACAAGCAGCGCACGCGCAAGCGTCAGCCGAAACAGGAAAAGCGGCTGGAGGAGACGGGCGTCGCGCGCACTGGGCGAGGCGGTGCTGCTGAGAGCAAGTCCGCCAAAGCGGCCAACGGCAACGGCAATGGAACAGGCAACGGCAAGAGCCATGCGCAGCCGACCATTCCGGTCACGGTGCATTCCTTCCCCGCACGTGCGCCGATCGCCGAGCCGCACGTGGTTCGTTCCCTCGACTCGGTAGCACTGCGGCCAATGACGCTTGAAGAGGCGGTCAAGGAGGCGGAGTTTCGCGACCGGGACGTCTTTGTCTTTCGGGATAACGAAGGTAATGTGAAAGTTTTGCACCGCAAGCGCGATGGCAAGATGGAATTGATCGAAGCCCCTTGACAATTTGGGCGTCGGCCCGGCGATTCGACCGACCGAGGTGAGCGGCTTTGCAGGCCGCTCAAGAAACTGCCCATTCTTGGGGAAACGACCCCTCAGCGGCGAAGGCGGAGCGCGTTTCGACGCGCTTTTGTGCGGTCTAAATTCAGAAAAAAAGTTTTTACACAGGCTGTTTCTAGCTGCGGAACGTCTTCTGATTTGTCGCAAAAGCAGTGATCAATTATTCAGTGTCTCTTCACAAATCAACAGGCCAGCACATCAGAGTCAGTGGTATCAGAGGCTTGCGGATTTTCAAGACCTAAGTAACTGCGACCTCGGAGTTTTCCGGTACTTCTTTCAGGGGATATTCCTGCTTGGAAAGCGACCTTGATACTCAACCCTGTGGGGGCTCTGGCCGCTGCTCGATTCATTATGAATTCTGAAGCTGATGTTTCCGTACTTACGGCCCAGCAAAGGTCTCTCCTTGAAGCCTTGCCGTGCTACGTCTTTGTGCAGCGGGGCGGCAATATCGTCTACGCGAATCGTGGCGCGCGCGAGATTCTGCACCTGGAGGAAGGCGCGTCCCTGCCTGTGGACGATCTTTTTAGCGGGCAGTTCCCCGGCTTCGTCTACGCTCATCCCGGGACGTCGCGAAGGCCGGCGAATGTCTATGGTTCCGGAGGCCAGGCCTATTCCTCCGATTTCAACTGTCAGATGCGCACCCCGCTGGACTCTTCTGTGCCTGTCCGCGGAAGCTTCCGCATGCTCCATGTAGAGCCTGAGCCAGAGTTGTTGATCGTCGCGTTGCAATCAAAGCATGAGACGGAAGGCAACGTACGGCAGGACCTGGGGAACGGTGGGGAACACGGCTCACCATCGAACTTCCTGGAGCATTTGTTGAATGCGGCTCCTGAAGCGATCATGATCACGCGGGGCTCCAAGATTCTGCACATCAACCGCGAGTTCGAGGCTCTTTTTGGCTACAACGCCGAGGAAGCGCTGGGACAGAACACCTACGACATTCTCATTCCGGAAACTCGCCGCCATGAGTTCGACATCCTGGAGCACACCATGCAACTTCATGGCCGGGCTTCCATGGAGACGGTGCGTCTGCACAAATCAGGCGAGCTCATCGATGTTTCCATCCTGGTGGCGCCGATCAACATGTCAGGGATCGAAATTGGCAATTTCGTCAGCTACCGCGACATTCGTGACAAGAAGCAGTCCGACGCCCGCCTGCAGCATGACGCTTTGCGCGATCCCCTGACCGGTCTGGCTAACCGGGCCTTGTTTCTCGATCGTCTGCAACTCACCATGGCTCGGCAGCAACGGCATTCAGAGCTGAATTTTGCCGTCATGTTTCTGGATCTGGACCGCTTCAAGGCGGTGAACGATAACCTGGGGCATGCCTCTGGCGACGATTTGCTGGTGCGCATGGCTGCCCGATTGCGAGCCTGCTTTCGGCCGGAAGATACAGTGGCACGCTTTACCGGCGATGAATTTGCCATCCTGCTCGAAGATGTCACGAATATCTCCGATGTGACCAAAATCGCCGAACGAGCCCAGCGTGACATTCGCTTGCCGATCGAGCTGAATGGCCACGAGATTTTCATCTCTGCCAGTATCGGGATCGCCTTCGGCACTCTCGACCACACCAGTCCGGAACAGATCTTGCGCGATGCGGATTTTGCCATGTATCAGGCCAAGTCCAACGGTCACGCGCGTCATGAGGTCTTTGACGGTTCCATGCACGTGCACGTGGCGGCACAGATGCGGAAGGAACAGGACCTCAAGACGGCCCTGGAAAACAAAGAATTTGAAGTTTGGTATCAGCCGATCTATCGGCTGGCCACGGGCGAGATCGAGGGCTTCGAGGCGCTGCTGCGTTGGCGCCGTGACGACGGAGAGTGGCTGCCGACGACAGATTTTCTGCCTACGGCGGAAGAAACGGGACTCATTGTTCCCATCGGTCTGTTCGTGCTGGAACAGGCTTGCCGGCAACTAAGCCACTGGGCGGAGACCGTGCCCGGCGCAATGCCGAGTATCGATGTGAATCTGTCGGCTCGGCAGTTCCGGGATCCGAATCTATTAACATCTCTTGCGCAATTGCTGGCCCAGTGGAAGATCTCCCCGGGACAACTACGCCTCGAAGTCTCGGAGGCCGCCGTGAATCAGGATCCGGAGAGCGCCCTGGTGGTTTTTCAGGGCCTGGCTGATCTCAAGGTGAGCGTTGCGCTGGATAATTTCGGCGCCGGCCTGGCTTCGATGAACCACTTCATCCGCCTGCCGATTGACCTGGTAAAAGTCGATCGCCGCCTGATTGCTTACCTGCCGATTCCGGGTAAGCAGGCGGCAGTCCTGCAAACCATCTTCGATCTTGGCCGCATGCTCGATGTGAGCATGCTGGCCGAGGGCATCGAGCGCAGGGACCAGCTGGATGCGCTGCTCAAATTCGGTTGCGATCTGGGCCAGGGCCATTTATTTTCAGCGCCGGTTTCACAGGAAAAGGCAAAGGCGTTACTCGAGAACGGCCGTTGGCGCATTTAACCCAGGCTTGAATGCTACGATGGCCCCATGTCACGCAGACGCGAGCCCAAACCCGCGCCACGTAAAACCGCCAAGAAGGCGGCGGCCGTGGTGCCCGCTGTGGCTTCTGAGCTGGTGATCCTGACTGGCCTTTCCGGATCCGGCAAAGCTTCCGCACTCAAGGCCTTTGAGGATTTGGGGTTTTACGCAGTCGACAACATGCCGCTGGAATTGATCCCTGCGTTTGCCGACCTGGTCCGGCAATCGGCGGAGATTAATCGTGCCGCCCTGGTCGTCGACGTGCGCGAGGGACAGCATCTCGATCGCTTTCCGGCCATCCTTCGCCAGGTCAGAAAGGTACTATCGACCACGGTGGTCTTTCTCGACGCCTCCGACCCTTCCCTGGTGCGTCGATTTTCCGAAACCCGGCGCCCCCACCCGCTGGGTCGAACGGAAACCGTAGTGCGCGCCATCCACGCGGAGCGAAAGCTGCTCGATCCGATACGAAATCTGGCCGACATAAATGTCGATACGTCCAGCTACAACGTGCATGAATTGCGCGCCTACATCCTGCAGAAGTTTGAGCGCGGAGATACGGACAAGAACCTGCTGGTCTCGTCCATCAGTTTCGGCTATAAAAACGGCGTCCCTCTGGAGGCCGACCTGGTCTTTGACGTCAGATTCCTGCCCAATCCGCATTTCGTGCCCGAGTTCCGGGACCTGACCGGGCGCCATCCCAAGGTGGCGAAATACATCCGCGAATTTCCCCAGACGGCTGAGTTCCTGGACCGGATCACACAGCTGCTGCTCTTTCTGTTGCCGTATTACATTGAGGAGGGAAAGAGCTATCTTACGGTGGCCTTTGGCTGCACCGGCGGCCAGCATCGCTCGGTAATGATTGCCGAGGAAGTCCGCAAGCGGCTGGCCAAGGAAGGCTACCGGGTCAAGGCCGTCCACCGGGATATGCCCCACTGAAGCAGGCTGTCCGACGGATTCGCCCCGTTGTGAAGGGTACGGGCTTTAGCCCGTACATACAGGAAGCAAATGTGATGGGCTTTTTAGCCCCTGAGGGCCGCCTTCCGCCACGGCGCTCTAAAGCATCCCTCAGAGGCTAAAGAGGCTGCGGAAGAGTCTCTCCTACGGGAAAATCGTACCCTCAGCGGCTAAAAGAGGCTGCGGGAAAAGTCTCTAATTAAGGAAAACCGCTCCCTCAGTGGCTAAAGCCGCATTCATCTGAAAGCAGTTATGTACGGGCTGAAGCCCGTACCCTTCAGGAAAACGAGTTTTCCGCAGCCTGTAAAAGCCGCATTCATTTCAAGGTAGTTATGTACGGTCTAAAGGCCGTACCCTTCAAATAGATGAGTTTTTCGCAGCCTGTAAAGCCCAAATGATTCTGGTCCGGGTCATCTACGGGCTGAAGTTCATACCCTTCGCACCATTTTCGTCCTTTTGGAGGGCAAAGGCCCGCCCACAACTCGGACGAACACCATTCAGATCAAGTTGACAATCCCTCTTGCACCAGCTTTGCCATCTCGATCGGAGCGAAGCATATTTCAGGGATCGACGGTGCCCTCCCAAGCTCCGCGGTCGGGACATGATTACAATAGGGGGATGCGTTCTATGCAGCGCCGCGCCTCTGGGGTCTCCGCTTGAAGAGGGTGCTGCGCCTGTTAAGTTACGTCCAGCCGTATTGGCTGCAGGCGTTTTCCTCGGTCATCCTTATGGCCGGCGTGGGCCTTTTGGATGCCTTCCGCCTCTTGCTGGTCGGTCCCATTTTCGACCGCGTGCTCAACCCCAATGCCCCTGACCGCACCATCCCCCTGCTCGGCCCCCGTTTCGGCATTAGCCTGCAACAGATTGTTCCGGCGCATTTCCACAACGCGTGGGACATCGTTGCCTTCGCCCTGGTAGTTTCCACCCTCTTGAAGGGGATTTTCGATTATTGCGGAACCTACCTGGTGAACTATGCCGGGTTCGGCATGATCACGGATCTACGCGATGACCTTTACGACGCCATTCTGCGGCGCTCCGTGTCGTTTTTCCAGCAGAACGCTACCGGAACCATTGTTTCGACGCTGATCAACGATATCGAGCGGGTGCAGTTTGCTATGTCCTCTGTTTTGGCGGAGCTTTTGCAGCAGTTCTTTACCTTGATCTTCACCGCCTGCGTGGTGGTGGCGCTGGGCGGCAAGCTGGCCTGGGTTCTGTTGCTCTTTGTTCCCGTGGTTCTGGCCTCAGCCCGCAGGATCGGCCGCCAGGTGCGGCAAACCACGCGCAAGGGACAGGACAAGCTGGCCGAGATCCAGAACATACTGCACGAGACCATCACCGGCAACCGCATCGTCAAAGCCTTCAATATGGAGTTTTGGGAGATGATGCGGTTCAAGCAGGCGGCACGCCGCCTGTTCGACGCCAATCTTCGTTCGGTGCGCGCCCAGGCCATCAGTTCTCCGCTTATGGATACTATTGGCGCGGTGGCCATCGCCTTACTACTTTGGGTTGGCCGTAACAGCATCCGCACCCACGCGCTCACCGCCGGGACCTTCTTCGCTTTCATCATCGCGGTTTTCAAACTGTACGAGCCGGTGCGCAAGTTCGCTCTGTTCTATAACAACTTTCAACAGGCGCTGGGCGCATCCTCGGAGATTTTTCGCTTTATGGATACGCAGGATGAGGTGCAGGAGAAGGTTGGCGCCCTCGCTATCAAGGAGTTTCGCCGGGAAATCCAATTCGAAAATGTCTGCTTCGACTATCGCAATGAAGAAGGCGAACGGCAGGTGTTGCGAGATATCAACCTGGTCGTCCCGCGGGGTGAAGTGGTGGCGTTGGTCGGTCCCAGCGGCGCCGGCAAGTCTACCCTGGTAAACCTGATCCCTCGCTTCTTTGACGTCACCGGGGGCAGCATCCGGATTGACGGACATGACCTGCGGGACGTGAGTCTGGCTTCTCTGCGGGCACAGATCGGCAACGTCACCCAGGAGACGATTCTCTTCAACGACACGGTTCGCAATAACATCGCCTATGGCGAAGCGGGCATCCCCATGAGCCGGGTGATTGCCTCTGCCCAGGCGGCACTGGCCCACGATTTCATCGAGCGGCTTCCGGAAAAGTACGATACGGTGATCGGAGAAAAGGGTTTTCGCCTTTCGGGTGGCGAGCGGCAGCGCATCGCCATAGCCCGGGCGTTGCTCAAGGACGCGCCTATTCTCATTCTTGATGAAGCCACTTCAGCACTCGACTCGGAGAGCGAATCGCTGGTGCAGATCGCCCTTTCCAATCTCATTGCGGGGCGCACTGTCTTTGTCATTGCCCATCGTCTATCGACGGTCCGCCGTTCCTCGCGTATCGCCGTCATCGAAGATGGCCGTATCACCGCGATCGGCCCCCATGAGGAGTTGCTGCGCGTCTCTGCTACCTACCAGCGCCTCTACCAGTTGCAGTTTATGGATCCGGCGGAATTCCCCGGTAACGTGCTCCCCAAAGAAGTGCTGGAACCGGCCTTGAGCGCAGAGGTAGAGCCTTGATTCCTCCTGTTCATTCCGCTCCTGTTCATTCTGCCCCCGTCCATTCGATGACCGGCTTCGCCCGGGCCAGCGGCCGGATCAACGATCTTCTTACCTGGAACCTCTCTCTGAAGAGCGTGAACCACCGCTTTCTCGATTTGCACATGCGCCTGCCGGCCGGGGCCGAGCCGCTGGAAATGCGCCTACGCCGGCTGCTCAAGGAAAAGGTTTTGCGCGGCCACCTGGAAGTCACCTTGACGGTCGATCGCGGGCTTCGCCCCAGCGCTCAGTTTGATCCTCAACTGCTGCAGGGCTATGTCTCCGCCTTTCGCGCCGCCGCGACAGAGAGCGGCCTCGACCAGCAGCCGGATCTGAATGTCATCTTCCGCCTGCCCGGGGTCTTGACCGGGGAAATGCGTTTCAGCGAAGACGAGGTGCGGGCACTGGAGGAAGATGTGGCCGCGCAAATCGGACCGCTGGTCGATGCGTTGAACCGTATGCGAGCCCAGGAGGGTACCGCGCTGGCCCTGGATCTGGGCGCCACCATGGACCGTCTCGATCTCTCCGTATCCCAGGTCGCGCAAATGCGGCACGAGGTGCAGAAGGCCTACTTTGAACGAATTAGCCAACGTATCGCCGCCCTGCTCAACGGCAATGGGGCCATCGACCGTGACCGGGTGCTGCAGGAAGCAGCCATGCTCGCGGAACGCAGCGACGTGGAAGAAGAGGTCACCCGGCTGCGCACCCATATCCAGCATTTTCATTCGCTTCTTCGGGCGGGAGGCGAGATGGGCAAGAAGCTTGATTTCCTGCTGCAGGAGATGAACCGCGAGGCCAACACGCTGTTGTCGAAGACCGGCGGGGTGAGCGGAAACGGACAGCGAATTACTGATTTGGGCCTGGGAATGAAATCGGAGATCGAAAAAGCCCGCGAACAGGTGCAGAATCTTGAATAACACTTGTGCGGGACTGCGCGGGTAGCGGACCGCTGTATCATCAGGACAACCACTTTGGCAGGAATTCTGTTCATCATCTCGGCACCTTCGGGCTCGGGCAAATCGACTCTGGTGAACCGGCTGCGTTTGCTGGTGACCGATCTGGATTTTTCCGTCTCCTATACCACCCGCGCTCCGCGTCCTTCTGAACAGCAAGACCGCGAATACCACTACATCTCCCGGGCGAAGTTTCGACAGATGGTCGACCAGGGCGAATTTCTGGAGTGGGCTGAAGTCTTCGGTAACTACTACGGCACTGCCTGCCGCTCACTCACCGATGCTCAGGCGGCGGGCAAAGACCTGCTGCTCGACATCGACGTTCAGGGAGCAGCCCAGGTACGGGAGAAGATGCCGGACGCGGTGAGCATTTTTCTGCTTGCGCCCAATCCGGATATCCTGGCCGCGCGTCTGCGCGAACGCAGCCGCAAGGAGGGGAGCCTGCTGGAGGAAGAAATCGCCCGCAGGTTGGCAAAGGCCAGAGCTGAAATCGAGAACTACCGTCAGTATCGCTACATCCTGGTTAACGATATTCTTGATGATGCGGTCAGAGATTTGACCGCGATTGTGATCACGGAAAGGGCCAGGCGTGATGAAACGCCACCAGACCCTGAGACTGCGCGCATGATGCAGCTCGCCGATAAATGCCGTCAGGCGAACGCCGGCGATCGTTTGTACCCGGTGCTTTCCTCATTCGGCCTGCTCGATATGCACGCCACGCGCGCCTGAAAGTCCGGCGACGAATTTTGGATTGGAGGCAAAATGACGCCAGAACATGGACTTGACAGCAATTTTCGCTACGTGGTCATGGCAGCCCGTCGCGCCCGGCAACTCCAGAACGGCTCCCAGCCGTTGATCGATTCCCGTTCCAACAAGGCCTGCCGCGTAGCCCAGGAAGAGATTGCCGCAGGCAAGGTCAAGGCGGCGGCTCAGCCCAGGGCGAAGGCTGCAGACGAGGTCATTCTGGACCCCCAGACTCCGGAAGACAAAGAGCCTTAACATCGTACAATCATCGTTATGAAGGTCACGGTTGGTGTCTCTGGAGGCATTGCTGCGTACAAGGCGGCAGAGTTGGTGCGAGCCTTACAGCGCCAGGCACTGGATGTTCATGTGGTGATGACGGAAGCGGCGCAGAGGTTTATCACCCCGCTGACCTTTGCCTCACTGACCGGCCACAAGGTAATTACCGGATTGTGGCCCTCCTCGCCCGGGGAGGGCGATCTCGACTCCTCTATCGAGCACATTGGTGAAGCGCAGACTACCGAGGCCCTGGTCGTTTCGCCGGCAACCGCGAATGTTTTGGCAAAGTTCGCCCATGGGTTGGCCGATGACTTTCTCACTACCCTGTTTCTTGCCACCCAAGCCCCGGTCATCGTGGCTCCGGCGATGAACGTCAACATGTGGGAGCATCCCGCCACCCGGGCGAACATCGAGCTACTGGAAAGCCGCGGAGTCAGGATCGTGCCCCCTGACAAGGGCCCGCTGGCCTGTGGCATGATCGGCAGCGGCCGGCTGGCCGAGCCGGAAGCCATTGTGGAGGCGGTGCTGGCGCAACTCCATGGCCGCAACGATCTGGCCGGCGAGACGGTTCTGGTGACCGCCGCGGGGACGCGCGAAGCCATCGATCCGGTCCGTTTTTTGGGTAATCGCTCGAGCGGAAAAATGGGCTACGCCGTGGCCGAGGAAGCGCAGCGCCGGGGGGCGCGGGTGGTGTTGGTGAGCGGGCCTACGGCTCTACGTCCGCCTGCCAACTGCGAGCTGGTTTCTGTGGTCAGTGCGGAAGATATGCGGCGCGCCGTTCTTGGCCGCCTCGATCAGGCCACGATCGTCATCAAGGCCGCAGCAGTCGCCGACTATCGCCCGCGGGTCCTGGCCGGACAGAAGATGAAGCGGAGTGGTCCCATCACCATAGAGTTTGAGCCGACAGAAGACATTCTGCGTGAAGTGGTGGTCTCCAAACGGCCGGGTACGCTGGTGATCGGCTTTGCCGCCGAAACAGAAAACCTCATCGAGCACGGCCGCGACAAGCTCCTGCGTAAGGGAGCCGACGCAATTGTATTGAATGACGTCTCCCGTCCCGGGATCGGCTTTGATTCCGATCGCAACGCAGCCACTTTTCTCACCCCGAAGACCGCCATTGAACTGCCGGAGATGACCAAGCACGAGTTGGCGGGCCGCATCCTTGACGAAGTGATCGCACTCCGCCGCCCAGCCTCGGTTGTCGCCGAAACCGGCTTGGTGTCAAGCAACTCCAAGCTGCAGGATTAGAGAGGCTCATCTGTTCAGCTAATGCCAGGAGTACCCCATATCGGGGATGTGGGGCACCCGTCGATTCTTAGCGCGGAGAGATCTGCTTAAATCTGCCCTCGTCGTCCTCCATGTAAGCTATAGGAAATCCGGTTACGCAAATGTCGTTCGATCCCCAATTGCAACAGGCCATTGCCGCGCACATGCAGTACTTGCGTGATCTTGGTATTTTCGACTTCTATCGGCGCGACACGGATATCGCCACCGAGCCCATCGCACAGGAGCCTGACATCCCCCTACGTAAGCCCACCCCATTGCAGCCGCCTGTCGGCTCATTTGTTGCCCCGCCAAGCCGTGCCGAAGCGCTACGCGCAATCCAGTTTGAAATCGGCGACTGCACTCGTTGCGCGCTAAGCCGCGGCCGGAACAAGATCGTCTTTGGTGACGGCGATCCCAACGCGCGTCTTATGTTTGTGGGTGAGGGACCCGGAGCGGACGAGGATGCGCAGGGCCTGCCATTCGTCGGCCGTGCCGGCCAGCTGCTCAACAACATGATCGCCGCCACCGGACTCAAGCGAGAGCAGGTCTACATCGCCAACATCGTAAAGTGCAGACCACCCCAGAACCGGGTGCCGGAGCCGGAGGAGGCCAATACCTGCTCCCCCTTTCTTTTCCAGCAGATTGACGTGGTGCGGCCGGAGGTTATCGTGGCCCTGGGTTCAACCGCCGCGACCTACCTGCTTGGGGTCAAGTCTTCGCTCAGCGGCCTGCGCGGACGGGTGCACAACTGCCGGAATACCAAGTTGATTGTTACCTATCACCCGGCCTATTTGCTGCGTGATCCGCGACAGAAAAAAGAAGCATGGCAGGACTTGAAGCTAGCCATGGCCGAGTTGGGATTGTCCGTTCCCTCCCGCTGATGGCAATGTTTTGTGACGTTGTGTTGCCGGTACCGCTCGACCGCGCCTTTACCTACAAGATCAAGGACGAGAGTGACCCACCCGTGGGCGGCCGGGTCGTGGTGCCCTTCCGCAATGAGAAGTTGATTGGGGTCGTTACCCGCTTGCACGATGAAGCTCCTCCGGTCGAAGCCCGGCTGGTCGAAGCAGTGCTTGATCAGGAGCCCATCCTCAGTGCCGAGTTGATGGAGCTGGCGGCGTGGATTGCGCAATACTACCTGGCGCCGCTGGGTGAAGTGTTGCGCAGCATGCTTCCGCTCATGGCCGAGGTGCGCCGCTCGACCAGTTATCGCATTAGTGAAACCGGCCAGGCCATCCTGTTTGATGGTGCCCAGCAGGGTTCTTCGCGCCGCTCGCGCCGCACTCCGGACGAACAGAACATCGAGTACACAGTGTTGGACTATCTTTCCGACGGGCAGCCGGCAAAGAGCGCAACTTTGCGCCATGCCACAGGCGCGACAGCAGAGCTGCTGACCAATATGCTGCGCAAGAAGTGGCTGCAGCGCGAAACCGAAGCCGCGCCGCGCGATGCCCGCCGCCTGCTGCGTTATGCGGTGCTGGTGGCCGATGCACGCCCACCTAAACTGAATGAAAATCAGCTGGCAATTCTTGCCGAACTTGCGGGTGCGGGTGGGGCTTTGCCGGTCCCTGCCTTGCGCCGGCTAGATCTTCCCGCGAGCACGTTGCAAACTCTGGTAAAGCGGGGTTTGGTCATCATCGAAGAGCGGGCCGCCGCGTTTCATCTTTCCGCTGCATGCGGGCCGGCGATACCGCATGTTCTGAACCATGCCCAGCGAGCTGCGCTGGCGCATATTGTGTCCACGCTCGATGGGGAACGGTTTGGCGCCTGCCTGTTGCACGGCGTGACCGGTTCAGGCAAGACGGCAGTGTATCTGGCCGCTATGGAGCACGCGCGGCTCGCTGGCCGCTCGGCCATTCTCCTGGTCCCGGAGATCGGTCTCACCCCCGCCATGGCCGGCCAGCTGCATTCCTCCTTTGGCGCCAGCGTGGCCCTGCTGCATTCTGCGCTCACGCCGGACGAACGTGCCGAGCAGTGGTACAGGATCCGGCGCGGGGAAGCGCGGATCGTGGTCGGCACCCGTTCGGCCATCTTCGCGCCCGCGGTGAACCTCGGTCTTATCATCGTCGACGAAGAGCATGACTCGTCTTACAAGCAGGAAGAGATTCCGCGCTATCACGCCCGCGATGTCGCCGTGATGCGGGCCAAGATCAGCGGGGCTACTGTCGTTCTCGGCTCAGCCACTCCGTCGCTCGAATCCTGGCGCAACGCGGAGACGGGAAAATATGCGTTGATCGAGATGACGGAACGGGTCAACCAGCGGCCACTGCCGGTGGTGGACCTGGTTGATATGCGCCTCGAGTTCCAGGAGACCGGGAAGGAGAGCATCTTTTCCCGTGTCCTGCTGGAGCGGGCAAAGGCCGCTATCGATCGTGGCGAGCAAGCCATCATCCTGCTCAACCGGCGCGGATATTCCTTTGCCGTCCTATGCCGCGCCTGCGGCGAAAAGCTGCAATGCGAGAATTGCGCCATCGCTCTTACCCATCACAAGCCCATCACCCCGGGAGAGCCCGTCGCGAGCCCGTCGGGCCAGCGTCTCAAGTGTCACTATTGCGGATACGTTAAAACAGTCCCCAAACGATGTCCCAAATGCGAGAGCGAGCACTTGTTTTACCTGGGGGCCGGATCGCAGCAAGGCGAAGAGCGTTTGCAGGAACTATTTCCTCACGCCCGCATCGGCCGCATGGACCGCGATACCATCCGCAACCGGTTTGATATGGAGCACTTGCTTACGCGGCTGCACAGCGGCGAAATCAACTTGCTTGTGGGCACGCAGATGATCGCCAAGGGCCACGATATTCACGGCGTCACTTTCGTCGGGGTCGTGGGCGCCGACCATGCGCTCGGCCTGCCGGACTTCCGCGCCGCCGAACGTGTCTTCCAACTGCTCACCCAGGTCTCTGGCCGCGCCGGGCGCGGAGATCTACCAGGTAACGTCCTGGTCCAAAGCTACTACCCGGAACATTACGCAATCCAATGCGCCGCGGAGCATAACTTCCGGGCCTTTGTGAAAAAGGAGATGCAATACCGCAAGTGGATGCATTACCCGCCGCACGCAACCTTGGCCAACATCATCATCCAGAGCCAGCGGTTGGAGGAAGCCGCCGCCTGGGCCACAAGCCTGGGCAAGTGTTTCGCCGCCCTGCCGCTCGAGCATGTCCGCGTACTGGGGCCTGCGAGCGCGCCCATTGTCCGCATCAAGCGTATCTATCGCTTTCACCTACTGCTTAAGTCAGAAAAGCGGCAGGCCCTGGCCCGGACGCTCCGCGCCGGCTTGGCGCAGGCAGAGGCGTTGGGCATTCCACGCCGCAATTTGATTGTCGATGTGGACGCCGTGAACCTCATGTAGTCGCGCGGAGATCAGGACTCCTCCGAGCCGAGCTTCTCATAGAGCAGCCTGCGATGAATCCCCAATCTTCGCGCCGCTTCTGCTTTGTTGCCGTCGGCAGCCTCCAGGGCTCGATCGATCAGCAACCGTTCCCAAGCCTGAACCGACTCGCGGAAAGGCAGATCAAGAAGTTTTTCATATTCGCCGCCGTTGGCCGCAGTGACTGTGTCGTTTGTCGCGACCAGGTCCGGATTAATCACCCGGCCCCCGCCCTGCAGCACAGCCCGTTCCACGATGTGCTCCAGCTCACGAACGTTTCCGGGAAAGGTATATCGCTGCAGCTTGAGGATTGCTTCCTCGGTGAAGCCGGTCGCTCTGAATCCGTGCTTCTGGCTATAGTGTTGGAGAAAATGCTCCGCCAGTAGAACGATGTCAGGGCGGCGATTGCGCAGAGACGGAAGAGCGACGGGCACGACGTTGAGACGAAAGTAAAGATCCCTTCTGAATCGTCCCGTCGCGACCTCTTCTTCGAGATTTCGATTGGTTGCCGCGACCACTCTAAAGTCCGCGGTGACGGCGTGCCCACCGCCGAGACGCTCGAAGGTGTGCTCCTCAAGAACGCGGAGCAGCTTGGGCTGAGATGCCAGGGGTAATTCGCCGATCTCGTCAAGAAAGACGGTGCCGCCCTGCGCGCTTTCGAACTTTCCCGGCTTGCGATTGAGTGCGCCGGTGAACGCACCCTTCTCGTAGCCGAAGAGCTCGGATTCGATTAGATTTTCCGGCAGCGCAGCACAGTTCACCACCGCGAAGGGCAGGTTTCGGCGTGCGCTGTGCTCGTGGATCGCCTTAGCGACCAACTCTTTTCCTGTGCCGGATTCGCCCGTGATCAGCACCGTCGAGTCTGTTAGTGCAACCCGGCCAATGGCTTTGAATACTTCCAGCATGGGCGCGGAGAAACCGACAATCTCGCCGCTTTGGGTCTGCGTGTCAGCTACTTTGCTTCTGAGCCGGGCGACTTCGTTCTGCAGCGACGTATGCTCGAGAGCGCGCCGGATCGTGACCAGCACCTCGTCGAGATCGAACGGCTTGGTGACGAAATCATAGGCGCCGAATTGAATCGCTTCGATGGCGTTGTTGCTGGTGCCGTGCGCGGTCATCACCAGAACCGGCAAATCAACCAGGCGGCCATCATCACGCAACAGCTTCAGCAGGGCGGACCCATCCATCTCTGGCATACGCCAGTCGCATAGCAAAAGATCCAGTGCGTGCGACTGAATCATCGCATAGGCTTCCTTTCCGTTGGCCGCCGTGAGCACGTGGTAACCAGCCTCTTCGAGCGCCTCGGAAAGGCTCTCCCGTAAATTGCGCTCATCATCGACAACCAGAAGAGTCACTTGATTTCTCCGCTGCCTGGCTGCTCGTCCAAGGTTCGAGGCAAAATCACTTCGGCCAGCGTCCCTCCGCTGGGAATGGCTCTCAGTTCCAGACTGCCTCGGTGAGCGCGCACAATTTCTTTGGCAATCGACAATCCGAGGCCAGTGCCTCGCGCCTTTGTGGTGAAAAATGGATCAAAGATGTGTGCTGTGGCTTCCCGGGGAAGGCCTGCTCCATTGTCCTGCACTGTGAGAGCAACCTGGTCGAGAGTCGCGCGGGCGGCGAGGACAATTTGCTTTGGCGTCGATTCCATTCCGTCGAAGGATTCCATCGCGTTGCGCACTAGATTCTCCAGTACCTGGCGGAGCTTCCACGGATCTCCGCTCATCATGCCTGGTGCCGACTCCTCATAGGACAGCGCTATGGACGAGCGTTCCGCTTCTGACTGCAGCGTGCCCAGCAGGTCCCGGCACATCTGGCCCGGGTCGAAACGCTGCAGTTGAAGCCGGATCGGCTTCGCAAAGTACAACAGGCGATCGAGTACGGAGCTGAGCCGGTCGCTCTCTTCCAGTATGAGTTTTGCGGAGCGGTTGACCTGCTCCGCGTCCTTGCTGCGCAACGACATCTGGGCGCGGAGACGAATCGTCGCCAGCGGGTTACGCAACTCATGCGCGACCCCTGCTGCCACCTGCCCCAGTGAGGCCAGGCGTTCCTTATGATGCAGTTGCTCTACCAGCTGGCGTTCCTCAGTTATTTTTTGCGACAGCGAGATTCCTAGCTTGTCGATGCCGCGCAAAATAGTTTCCAACTCCGCGGCGCTCGCCTCCCCGCGGCGGGGTTCACTCAGATCCCGTTCCAGATCCTCGAGCCGGTGTTGAATCGTGGATACATCTGTCTGCACGCTGCGCGTAATCCAAAAAGCAATGCCCACACAAGCAGTTGCCGCCAATGCAAGAGCGCTTACGCCCAGCAAAGCTTGAATATCCCGGCCCGAGTTTGCGTCGTGTAACCGATGCATCGCCCACACACTGCCAAACGCGTTTCCATTGTGTACCAGTGGTACAGCCTGAAACAGGATCACATCCTGCTGCCCACGAAACATGAATGCGGCGGGTTTGCCGGTGGCGACCGCTTGCCGCGCCACGGAGAGGATCGTCGGACGTTCCCGGGGAGGAATGTCCTGCTTGGGGCCGGGGCCCTCGCTGGTGGGGAACGCGTAGCCTTCCAGGCTATCCGTCGAGGAAGAGTAGAACCCGCCCTCAACGCCAGGATCGCGGCGCAGAGCATTGACGGTGAATACTCTCAGACGGTCGTCTGCGTCCGGGCCAGGAGGAAGGCCAAGCATGGACGGTTCGTCACCTGGGTGCGAGCGCGCATAATCATTGGCGAATGTATTCACGACGCCCAGGAGATTGCTCGCCGAGCCGGTAATCAAAGCAGACTGAGTTCGCCGCAGCAGGAGGAAAAAACCAGTAAGCGCGGATGCCAGCAGGACGCAGACCAACAGCGCGAGCAGCAAAATACGGCTGCGCAAGCTGCGAAGCATCCCGGTTCTACTGGCTTGGTTCATTCAGACCGAATGCCTCGAAACCCCGTCCTTGTCTTGGATGCCGGGAATCCAGGATAGCCCCCACTAGGTTTCTCCTCCTGAGGGATGGGGGACCAGTAGTTGAAAGATAGCGGCTGCAAGGAGCGCCAGCGCGGCAAAGGCGACAAACGTGATGTGGAAGCCGAGATGTTGCAGGATGATCCCCGAGAGGATAGGCCCCGCCACACCGCCGATCGCCTGGGCGGTGGCGAAGATGCCGAGCAGTGAATTGAATTGTCCCTTGCCGCGCGTGAGATCGGCAGCAAACGCAATGATGACAACGCCGTATATTCCGGCGCCAATGCCGTCGAGTGCTTGCAGGAAGACCACCATGTGGGGGTTGTGGGCCAGGGTGTATGACAAAATGCGCAGCGGGAGCGCCCAGAAGGCGATCGCCATGACCGGCTTTCGTCCCCAGGAATCGCAGAGTTTTCCGCTGGCCCACGCGACCGGAACCATCACCATCTGGGCGGAGAGAACAGTGAATGTGGTGAGGGCGCTCGAACCGCCAAGTTGCTTGATATAAAGAGCGGTGACCGGAAGTATCGGAGCGTTGGCCAAATGGAAGAGTGCGACCGCGGCCAGCAGAAATACAACCGAGCGATCCCGCAGCAGGAAAGTCCACTTCGGCTTGGTTCGTTTCCCATCGCCTGACGCGATGCGGACATCCAGTTCCTGCGATCGGATCCAGTAAACCGAAAAGGCGCCCACCAGCGATGCAATCGCTACGGAGTAAAAAATGGAGGCGCTGCCAAAGTATCCTACTGCGAAGAAGGCCAATAGTGCAGCGACGATGTTGCCGGCGTGATTCCAACCCTGGTTTTCTCCGAGGGTACGATTCAGGGCCTGGTAACCGACAAGGGCGAGAGCAAGTGCGCCCAGCACGGGAATGAAGAGGCTTTGCGCGACCCCGGAGAGGAACAATAATGAGTCGACCCAGATTGCCGTGTGAGGGACGAAAGGAATAAGACCGAAGCAGATCCCAACTGCGATGGAAGCGACGAAGAAAAGCAAGCGGCGGTTCTGAACCCGATCCACCAGAATCCCGGCCGGTGTTTGGAAGAGCAAAGTTCCAAGGCCCAGCAGCGCTGTGGCTACTCCGATTTGGTCGTATCGCCAATGCGCTTCCCTGAGGAAGGTATTGAGTACCGGCAGCACAACACCGACGGCTTCAGCCTGAAAGAAGTTCGCAGCATTCAGTCCGAACCTGCTTTGCAGCGAGGGTGATTTGTAGATCTTATCCGCCTGCCTGGCCACAACCATGCAATGCTTATCAGCACGCAAAGCACCATTCGACGACGTCCTCAAGAAGCCTGGGTTGAAGCGATTTCCTTAGATCGAATTTCACACATTACGAACAGCGTTCGCTTTTCGCTCACACAGCGAACGCCGAGCGTACACATTGGGCCTGACGGGGAAAGGGCGAGAAGCAGGGATCGAATGATTTGTAGGCTTTGCGCGTGCTTCACATCTGGCGCGTCGATTGCTTTTCCTTTGCGTGGACGCAGGAGAAACTCATGAAACCAAATCACGCATTACTGATCACCGCGCTAAGTCCGGTATTGACACTGGCCGCGAGTGCGCAAAATCCATCCACCGCCTCTTCCTCCAGCCGCCTATGCCGCATCACCATTAGGCACCGCCGCGACTTACAGCAGCCGGATATGCACGGTTGTGTATGGACCCCAGGGGGAGGTTCAGGCGCTGGCGCTGCGCAACGGGGTCGCTGTCAGCCTGCCCCCTGATCTGGGCGCGCAGTTCCAGACCCCCATTGTCAAGGGAACCCGGGTTCGGGTGAGCGGAAAGCAGAGAGTGATCGCCGGACAAACCAGCTTGCTCGCGCAGAGTCTCACGGCGAACGGCCGGACTATGGTCGCTAGCCAACCCGCGACCCCGGATAGCGGAACCGCCGCAGCGGCACCGCCGCCACCTCCAGGGCCGCCGGTTCCCAGGGGACCCGCTGCCCGGCGTGGTCCTGGCGGACCACCTCCTCCGCCCCCACCGCCTCCGGCAGAGGGTGCAGCAGTACCACCACCGGCCCCTCCCCCAGCAGATGGCACAGCACCTCCGACGCCGCCTCCTTCTCCACAGATGTAGGGGTGACGCCGTGAAAATGTTGAGCAACGTATGCGCAGTCTCTGCCGGGCTGCTGATTGCCGGGTGTGCGGGTCCTCTGGACCCGCTACCTGGCATCGGTCCGGGTCTCGATCAATTCACCGGCATCGCATTGCTTGCGGTCCTGGTCGCGCTCGCCTGGCGACCCGTCCAGAAGGCGATGGGATCACGCATCGACAACCTTTCGCCGATCGACATCCTCAGAAGGCGTTATGCAGAAGGCGACCTTTCTGAAGAGGAATATCAGCGCATGATGGAAAATCTCTTACGATTGAAGGTCAACTCTGCATGATCATCCCGTGGATACACCATTGGCGGCCTCGACCCAACAGAAACGGGAGAAACTGTTAGGTGATCCCTGCCTCTTTCTCCCCCATCCTCCTGGCTTTGATTGTCGCCATCAGCATCCTTCTGATGCTGGCTCGTCCACGCAACATCCCCGAGGTCTATTGGGTCGGCGGCGGCGCGATCCTGCTGATCGTTCTCCGTCTCATTCCGCTCAAGCTGGCAGGAAAGGCGGCCGCAGAAGGGTCCGATGTCTATCTCTTTCTCATCGGCATGATGCTGCTGTCGGAGTTAGCCCGCGAGCACGGTGTCTTCGACTGGCTTTCTTCCGCGGCGCTCAAAGGAGCGCACGGTTCTTGCGCCCGGCTTTTCACCCTGGTCTATGGCGTTGGCACACTGGTCACAATCTTCATGTCCAATGACGCAACCGCCGTTGTTCTCACTCCTGCGATTCTGGCCGCGATACGCAAAGCCAAAGTGGCGCCGTTACCCTATCTATTCGCCTGCGCGATGATCGCCAATGCGGCTTCCTTCGTGTTGCCGATTTCCAATCCGGCGAACCTGGTGGTTTTTCATGCGAATATGCCGCCGCTGGGACGGTGGCTTAGCTCATTCGGCGTGCCATCCATCCTCTCCATCGCCGCAACTTATCTGGTGTTGCGGTTTGTCTTCCGCGGTGAACTTTCCGATGGCACAGAAGATGGCGACGGCGCGAAGCCGCTTTCGGCAAACGGCAAGATTGTGCTGGGGGGCATCGCCGCCATGGTGGCCGTCCTGTTGACCGCTTCTGCTCTCGACCGGGATCTCGGACTGCCCACCTGCCTGGCGGCACTCGCTCTCACCGCGGTCGTCTGCATCAAAGCGCGTAGCAATCCCTGGATCCTGCTGAAAGAGATCAGTTGGGCAACCATTGCCCTGGTCGCCGGATTGTTCATCATGGTCGACGCGGTGCAAAGCATCGGAGCGCTCAAGCTCACCCAGGCAGCCCTACAGACTGTACAGCGACTGGGTCCAACTCTCGCCGCACTGATCACCGGCTTATTCGTCGGCGTCGCCAACAACCTGGTGAACAATCTGCCGCTGGGATTGATCGCCGGCGCAACACTGCAGGCGGAGCATACCAGGGGGCTGATTGCGAATGCGGTATTGATTGGTGTCGACCTGGGGCCGAATCTCTCCGTGACCGGGTCCCTGGCCACCATCCTGTGGCTCATCGCACTGCGCAAAGAGAAGCTGAACGTGAGTGGATGGGACTTCTTCAAGGTAGGCGCCATCGCCATGCCCGTGGCCCTGATGGCCGCCATTGGCGGCCCAATTCTGATGCAGTTGCTACTCCACGATGTCCGGGCTGTCCGATGAAGCATCGTTTTAAGATCTTTCTCGGCACCCGTCGATTGGTTGCGGGGGGAAGATCCTAAAACGGCGCTCTTTAGCGAAACAGATCGATCACGCTGGTACCTACAAATGGCGCCGGCAGGAACGTCAGCACCAGGATGGCGAGCGCCAGCCAGAAGAGCCAGCGATAGTTGTAAGGCATCAGCGGAAAAAACGGAACATGGGGATGGCGCATTGCAGGCAGCAGCAGGATCACTCCCCACAGCACCCATCCGGTCCACAGTGTGACCCCCATTATCAGCAGGATGACGGGTACAACAAACGTCAATCGCCGATGCCATCGCGACGAAATCGAATAGAGAATATGACCGCCATCCAATTGCCCCGCAGGGATGAGGTTGAGCGAAGTGACGAACAGCCCCACCCAGCTGGCTATCAATATGGGGTGGGGCAGCAGGTTATCCATTGTGGGTACCCCGGGCAAACACGCCGCCAGGGCCCGATTCAGTAGGGTGATGGTCAACGGCCAGTGAAACTGGACCAGAGCCGGGCCCGACCCGGGACCGGCCTGCCGGGAAAGGAGGAGGCCGAGAACGGTGGTAGGAAGCGCAACCAGGTATCCGGCAATCGGCCCGGCGATGCCAACCTCGATCAGCGCCCGGCGTGAGGGAATGCGAGAGCGAATCCGGATCACGGCTCCGGCCGTGCCACTCAAGGTGGGAGCCGGTAAGACGTATGGCCAGGACGCGCGGATTCCGTGGCGGCGGCAGAAAAAATAGTGTCCCGCCTCGTGAGCCAGAAGAATGCCCAGCAAAGCAAGGGAGAAGGACCAGCCGCTGACCAGCGCCGAGGGGTGCTTCCAGATCCAGTGCAGAGGGAACAGATCCCCCTCGTTGACCAGTGGCGGTTGGCCGAGACGGAAATTCTGCATAAGCAGCGCGCCCGTGCTCGCAGTGGTGAAAATGCTCACCACCAACAGGCAGAGCGGCAGCCAGGCAATGGTGCGCGGCGCCCTTGGAAGAAGATCAGAGTGGGCCGCAGGGCCAGGGGGAGCGGACGTTCCGCGGTCGGCATTTCTACTTCTGTCAAGGGAGCAGCTAAGAGTCCAGCAGGTGAAGTTCCTTGCCCGGCTTGAAGCGAACAGCCTTGCCTGGAGTGATGGTGACTTCCGCTCCGGTTCGCGGATTGCGGCCGATCCCAGTCTTGCGCGGGCGGACGTTGAATACACCAAAGCCGCGCAGCTCAATCCGGTCGCCCGAACCCAGCGCCTTTTTCAAACTTTCAAAAACCGTATCGACAGCCGCTTCCGCTTTGTTCCGCGGTAGTCCGGTCTTGGCGATGACTTGATGGATGATGTCCTGTTTAATCAATGCCTTTACCCCGAGGGGATGAATAGGTAACAGCAATGGCCGGAGCTACGTCCTCATCGTATAGCGTGTTTAGAGTATGGTCCAGCGGCTTCGGTGAATGAAGATTGTCAACGAACCCGGGCTACCGTAAGATGCAGTTTCCAGCAGAAGGTTTATTTACCCCGCATTGCCGTGCCTGGTTCCGCCGGGCCGGTTTTCCCCAAGGAGTTGCATGTCTATACAGTCCGATCGGTGGATTCGCGAGCAGTCGCAAAAAGGGATGATTGTTCCTTTCAGCGAAAAGCAGGTGCGGGAAGGGGTTATTTCCTACGGCCTCTCCTCCTACGGCTACGATCTTCGCGTTTCCGATGAGTTCAAGATCTTTACCAACGTGAACAGCGCCGTCATCGACCCCAAGGACTTCGACGAGCGGTCTTTCGTCACAGTCACTGCCGCCTCAGTCCTTATTCCTCCCAATTCCTTTGCCCTTGCCAGGTCAGTCGAATATTTTAAGATTCCGCGCGACGTGCTCACCATCTGTGTGGGTAAATCGACCTACGCCCGATGCGGCATCATCGTCAACGTCACCCCCTTCGAGCCGGAATGGGAAGGCTATGTGACTCTCGAGATCTCCAACACCACGCCCCTACCGGCCCGAGTCTATGCCAACGAGGGCCTCTGCCAGATACTATTCTTCCGTTCCGACGAGCCATGTGAAATCAGCTACGCGGATCGCAAGGGTAAATACCAAAAGCAACAGGGTATTGTGCTTCCAAAACTGTGATGGCAGACCCGACGAGTTACCCTTCACGCTTGCGGGTGGCCCTGCTCGAGCCCGAGCCTATCCGCGTGCAGGGTTTTGTCACTCTCTTTCAGGACCATCCCCGCATTGAATTTGTGGTTTTCGAGCTCCCGGCGTTCCTGGCCGATCAGGAGTTCAAGCTGGCCCTGATTGGGCTTCACGGAGACAAGCTTCCACTGCCGCTGGTGGGCACGATCCACGGGTTACGGCCCGATGTCCGGCTGATCGTGATGGGCCCGAATGCGGATGACGAAGTGATACTGCAGGCGATTTCCTCTGGGGCCAAGGCATATCTCGAAGCCAACGCTACCCCCGAACAGGTCGAACAGGCGATCGTGATTGTGAGCCAGGGGTCTATTTGGGCGCCGCGAAGGGTGTTGTCGATTTTTGTGGATCGGGCGACCAAACCTTCAAGGTCCGCGGCCCCAGTCTCAACTCACTTCACAGCTCGCGAAACCGAGGTGCTCAAGCTGCTGGTCGCCGCCCGATCCAATCGGGAGATCGCCCGCACCCTGGGCATCGAAGAAAGAACCGTAAAAGCGCACGTGGCCAAGCTCATGCGCAAGGTGGGTGTGGAGAACCGGATCGCCCTCTCTATCTATGCGGTGACCAACTCAATTGTCACGCCAAATCCCGGTTAACCCCCTGAGGCGGACGTATACCGTTTAGTTTGAAGAGAATAGGGCAGAGTGACTTTGGTACAGGGTACCTTGGTGACATTGCTTGGTTACCCCTCTTCATCGAAAGTTACTTTAGAAACAACGCAGATCTGGGGACGGGGCTTCTGATGGCGCAGTTTGCAATCACCAGCCCCCATTTTTTTGCATTCTCCCTACCCCTCCCGGCCCAAGCCGCCTTTATTTTCCCAACGGATCGCAAAATTGCTGCATCCTAGCAACTGCGCCTGCCTTTAAAAAGTGGGTTCTCAGCGGCTTTTTGGAAAGCTGCGCCAACATCAGCGAATTTCGGTACTGTGCGGACAAACGTCCCCACCTGGAGACTTGAAAGAACATGAAACAGTTTTTTGCCCTACTTTGTGTTGTTGGAATCTCCCTCACTACATTGTCTGCCTATGCAGCGGACGATAAAGCTACGATCGATGCGCGCATCGAGAGCGCGAAAGATGTTCTGGACGCGATTATGGCGACTCCGGACAAAGCCATTCCCAACCAGATCATGTCCCAGGCCACTTGCGTGGGTGTGGTTCCCAGTGTGAAGAAAGGAGCCTTCCTGGTCGGCGCGGAATACGGTCAGGGTGTTGTTACCTGCCGCACCGGGCACGGCTGGAGCGCCCCTGCCTTCATCAGGATAGCGGGCGGGAGCTTCGGTTTTCAGATTGGCGGGCAGGCTACCGACCTGGTGTTGGTAGCGGTCAACGACAAGGGATTCCAGGATCTGTTGAAGAGCAAGTTCAAAATCGGTGGTGATGCTTCGGCTGCCGCGGGTCCGGTAGGCCGCGACTCCCAGGCTGCCACGGATTGGAAGCTAAACGCTGAGCTGCTTACCTATTCGCGCGCCAAGGGATTATTTGCCGGCGTCGACCTCACGGGAGCTGTGGTGGATGAGAACGTGGATGCCACGCGCACGTTTTACGGTGTGGCCCATCCGGGTGCACAGATCCTGAAGGGTGAAGTTGCCACACCGCCGGACGCGCGGCCATTCGTACGCACGGTGGCAAAATACTTCTCCGACGTGCAAAAGTAGCCCGAGCGAACTTCTCCGTTTCCCCTGCTCAATCAGAACTGCACGGCGATCCTTTCGCCGGGCAGTTTTTTGTGCACCCGTAAACGATTTAGACCGAGGAAGCTAAACCCACCTAAAACCGGGGCAAGAGCTGTGGAAGCAGATGCGGAGACGACTGGAGTTCGTGCTGGTGTGGACCGCGGTGAAGCTTTTGAGCTTGCCACCGAGGAGGGTCGCGAGGGGTATCGGCGCCCTGATCGGCCGTATTGCTTTGTGGCTCACCCCGCGTCTGACGGGCGTCGGCGATCTTAATCTTCGTCTTGCCTTTCCTCAGAAGAGCCCCGCCGAACGGCGACAGATTCTGCGAAAGCTCTACCGTAATCTAGGCTGGCTGCTAGCTGAGTTCTGCCAGATGCCGCGTTATACCCAGAAGATGACGCGGAGCTTTATCCGTTATGACGGGCTCGATCACTACCTTGCGGCTCGCGATGAGGGCAAAGGAGTCCTCATCCTGACCGGTCACCTGGGCGCCTGGGAGTTGTCCAGTTTCTATCACTCACTGATGGGTTACCCCATGAGCATCGTGATCCGCCGCCTGGATAATCCATTGGTTGACAACCTGGTCAATCACATTCGCTGCCTGCATGGCAATCAAGTGCTGCACAAAGACGACTTCGCGCGCGGCCTGCTGGCCTCCATGCGACGGGGTGAGACCGTGGGCATTTTGATGGATACAAACATGACCCCTCCCCAGGGGTCGTTTGTGGATTTCTTTGGCCACTCCGCTTGTACCGGATCTGGTCTGGCGCGCGTTGCCATGAAGACTGGAGCCCGGGTCCTGCCCGGATTCTTGCTCTGGGATGAAACCACCGGGCAATACATCCTCCGCTTCGGCGCCCCCCTTGCCCTGGCAGCAAGCGGGGATGTGGAGGCGGATGCCGTTGCCAACACCGCCTCGTTCACCAAGGTGATCGAGGATTACATCCGGCAATATCCCGATCAGTGGCTTTGGGTGCATCGCCGCTGGAAGACCCGCCCACAGGGCGAAGCTGCCATCTACACTTGAACCCATGCCCATCACTCTCAGTCAATTGGCTGAACGGCTCGGTGCGGAACTCGATGGTCTCCAGTCCGACACCGAGGTCACCGGGGTATCCAGCATCGCGGGCGCAGGTCCTGGATGCCTGGTGTTCGCTGAGGACGAGGCCTCTTTCGCTGCTGCCCTCGCGTCCGGTGCGGTCGCGGTCCTGGCCGGGCCACAGATAGCTACTGCCGGCGCCCGTAAGCCAGTTCTACGGACTCTGCAACCTCGATTGGCGTTTGCCCGCGCCGCCGTCTTGCTGCGTAAACCACAGCCCCCGCCGTCCATCCACCCAACGGCCGCGCTTTCGCCCGGGGTGCAAATCGACCCCAGTGTTTCGATCGGCGCCCACGCGTCGGTCGAGGAGGGAGCCAGCATCGGCGCCGGGACCATCATCGGCAGTGGAGCCGTGGTGGGCGCCGGGGTCAGAATCGGCAGCAACTGCCATATCTACCCTCGAGTGGTGATCTATCCAGGTGCCACGCTCGGCGATCGGGTGGTCATCCACGCCGGGGCCGTGTTGGGAGCAGACGGCTTCGGCTACGTCCGTGATCGAACCAACGGGGAATACAGCCAGTTTCCTCAGCAGGGAACGCTGGTCATTGAGGATGATGTTGACATAGGGGCTAACACCACCATTGACCGCGGGGCTCTTGAGGAAACCCGGATCGGCCGCGGCACGAAACTCGACAATCTCATTCATATCGGTCACAACTGCAGCATTGGACGCAATGTCGTCATTGCCGCACAGACCGGCATCTCAGGTTCGAGTGCGGTTGGTGAGGGCGCGATCCTCGGCGGTCAGGTTGGTATGGGCGATCATGCCATGGTGGGTCCGGGAGTCATCCTCGGCGGCCAGGCTGGGATTCTGCCCAAGAAAAAGCTGCTGGGACCGGGAATTGTCTTTTGGGGAACACCGGCCAAGCCAGTAAGGCAATATCTCAAGGAACTGGCAATGCTGGCGCGGCTGAAAAAGGAAGAATAAATGGCCATAGTGGTGGTGGGTGGGCACTCCCGGAGCGTGGGCAAGACGTCCGTAGTCGCCAGCCTGATTGCGCGGCTGCCGGAGCGAAACTGGACGGCCTGTAAGATCACCCAGTTCGGTCATGGATTCTGTAGTGCCAACGGCGAGCCCTGCGACTGTCAGACGGACGAGCACACCATCGCCATCAGCGCGGAACGGGATCCTGATACCGGGACCGACAGCGCCCGCTTCCTGGCCGCCGGGGCCAGGAGATCGTTGTGGGTACGCACCCGCATCGGCAGTTTGGCTGATGCCATGCCGCGCATACGCAAGGAGATCGAAGCAACTGAGAACATCATCTTCGAATCCAACAGCCTGCTGCAGTTTCTCCGTCCTGACCTGTATCTGACCGTTCTGGATCATGCCACGGCTGATTTTAAAGACTCAGCACGGCTGTATCTGGATCGCGCCGACGCTCTGCTTCTGCGTGCTTCGGGCCAGCAGCTTACACCGCAATGGAACCAGGTTTCCCTGCGGCTGATTGCCGGGAAGCCACGCTTCTTAATCACACCGCCTGACCTGATCGGGGACGACTTAGTGACTTTCGTGGAACAAAAGCTTACTCCAAAGCCTTGAACTTGAACTGATGCCGGGTGCCCCACATCTCGCTCGTTTTTCGCGAGATGTGGGATACCACAGCGCTACACCGATTGGTTTTCGCCACAATCGGCAGGAGAAGGTCGAGGTTCGCGGTATCCCACATCTCGCGAAAAACGAGCGAGATGTGGGGCACCCGGCATCAGTTGCAGATGGAAGTTGCCAGGGTTTACTTCAAGGGGAAAGGTTCGGCCTTCATCGAACCGTCGCGCTGCTTGAGCAAAATTTGTACTTTGCTTTCGGCGCTATCCAGCTCTTGTTTGCATTGCGCCGAGAGGCGCATGCCTTCTTCGAACATTTTGATCGAGTCTTCAAGCGGCAAATCACCGCGCTCAAGCTGGGCGACAATGCCTTCCAACTGTTTTAAGGATTCCTCAAACGTTGCCAACGCCGGCCCTCTCCTGGGGTAATACAACCTCAAGAATCTCTACTGCGCACGAGTAACGCCCAAAGGGCGCGCTGACCTGCACTCCCTGGATCATGGGACGTGCAGCCGCCAGCATTTCTCGCGCTATTTGAATTCCTTCCGCACGTGCTCGATCGGGAGTGTCCGCTTTTTGCATGCGCAGCATGATCTCGTCGGGCATGGAGACGCGCAGATCGTTCTTCATGAATTCCGCATTGCGCAGGCTCGTCAATGGCCAGATGCCCGCAATGACGGGAATGCGAAACTCCTCGATGCGCTTAAGGAAAGCCTCCAGCAGCTTCAGGTCAAAAACGGGTTGGGTAATCGCGTATTCGGCTCCCGCCTCTACCTTGTATGCGAAACGGCGAATCTCTGTGTCCATGTCCGGCAAGCCCGGATTGGCGGCAACCCCAATGGTCACGCCGCTGGAGACACCGACGGGATTGCTTCCCAGATCCAATCCGTGATTCAAGCGCCGCACGATATTTACCAACCCAATGGCGTCGACATCGAAGACCGCCGTGGCATCGGGATAGTTCCCCAACTTGGGCGGATCTCCGGTCAGGCAGAGAATATTCTTCAAGCCGATAGAAGATGCTCCCAGCAGGTCGGACTGGATGCTCAACAAATTGCGGTCGCGACAGGTGTAGTGCAGCAGCGTTTCCATGCCCGTCTGCTGAATCTGGATACACAGACTCTGCGCGCTCATGCGCGGCGCCGCTCGCGACAGGTCCGGGACATTGATAATGTGGACCCCGTTTTGCAGCAGCATACGAGCCCCCTCGAGCTCACGCTCGCAGGCGATGCCCTTGGGCGGGACCATCTCCACCATGGTGACAAAAGTGCGGCCGGCAATCAGCGAACCCAGGCGCGAACGCTCGCCCAGCGGCGCAGGCTCGATCTCCGACACTACCGGACTTGGCTTTACCTGGGTGTGGGCTACCTCCTGCGCGCCCATCGCCCGCAGAGACGACTTCATCGACCGGATATGACTCGGAGTGGTGCCGCAGCAACCGCCGACAAACTGCACTCCGGCTTTGACCAGCTTGCGGGCAAAACTGGCCATGTACTCGGGCGAACAAAGGTAAATGTTCCGGCCATCCACCGCACGCGGCATACCGGCATTCGGCATGGCGATCAAGGGAAGATTTGTGGCTCCCGCCATGCATTCAATGGCGGTCAGCACGGTCGCCGGTCCTACACTGCAGTTGCAGCCGATAGCATCCGCGCCCCACTCGGTCAATCGTGCCGCTGCCGTTTCGGGGGAAGAGCCGTCCAGGCAGTTTGCGTCCTCATCGACCGTCACCATCACCAGTACCGGGAGTGAGGGGGCCTCGGCCCTGGCAGCAAGAATGGCCTGTTCAGCTTCGTTTAAAGCAGAAACCGTTTCGATCAGCAGCATATCGACGCCACCGGCGACGAGGCCGCGGATTTGCTCCGCAAAGGCTGCGCGCGCTTCATCCAAGCCGATCTTTCCCAATGGCTCCAGACGCGCACCCAGGGGGCCGATGGCGCCTGCAACCCAGGCTTTTCCGCTTTGCTTGTCAGCCCGCTGGTTCACCGCCTTGCGCGCCACTTCTGCCCCAGCCCGATTAATCTCAAACACGCGGTCGGCAAAGCCATAGCGCTGCAAACGCAGGGCATTGGCGCCAAAAGTGTTGGTCTCGATGATCTCCGCGCCCGCCTGCAGGTATTCCTCGTGGATGTTGCGCACCAGTTCCGGCTGGGAAAGATTTAGCTCGTCGTAGCAGCGGTTGATAAAGATGCCGCGGGCGTACAGGCTGGTGCCCATGGCGCCATCGCAGAGGACGTTCCGCGTCCCGAAGATCTCCGTGAGCCGATTCTTCATAAGGTAAGTCTAATTATGCTAAGCCACCCGGCGCGCGAATGCCAGCCGCCGCTTTGTTATACTTGGCCTTTCCCGCATGTCCGCCGCGTGGTGATTCTGGTGAGGTCTTAGTTGAAGAAAAGAAGTCTCCGGTCCTTGTGTGCCCTCTCTGCGCTAGCCTGCTTCGTTTTCATTGTTCTGGCCGGATGCGGCAAGAGCTATTATTTTGGCGGCCGGGCTTTGCCCCCCAGCGGGATCCTCAACCGCGTTCTGATTGCCGTCCAGAATCCCGGCGCGCTGACCAAGGGTTCGCTCCAGATCGTCGATGCTTTTTACGACATCCGCCACAGCTTTAACAACAAAACTGCTTCCTTCAGCTTGGCAGGATATTCGGGGGCTGATCCGATAACGATCCAGAATATGCCGGAAGAGCAGGCCGGTGCGGTCTACGGCGCAGGGGACGGCAGCTACGCCCTGCTGAATTACGCCAGCGAGAAGCAAGCCTCGACCGTCAGCTTACCCGGTGAGTCCTCCAGTGTCTTCATATCCCGCGACCAGAGGTACGTCTTCGCTGCCAACCAGACGGCACACACGCTGACCGTGCAGGACCGTGGCAGCGCCACCCCCGGCAGCTATTCCTTGAACGTGCCCAATATCTACCGCGTCTCCACCAACCCCAGCGGGTCGGCTGCGTTGGCCTTCGTGCAGGACAGCAACCTGGTCTATAGCGTTTACAAACTGCAGACGAACCAGAAAGTACCTTCGAATGCGGTCGATTGTGAACCGCAAAACCTGCCCGTGTATTGCGTCCTGCCGGTGCCGGGCACATTTGACCGGCCCACCAAGGCGGTCTTCTCCGCGGATGGCACCACGGCCTTTGTGCTGAACTGTGGTCCGGAGTGCGGGGGTAATCAAGCCAGCGTCAGCTTCCTGCCGGTGGCTGGAATCATTATCCAGAGCGGCGCCCCCGTGCCGCCAGACGCCCCGACGGCTGTAACCGCCACGATTCCCGTTCCTGGGGGGACCACGGACGCCTTGCAAAACGGAAATCTCCTGTACCTCGCCGGACAGCAGCTCCAACCCGATGGTTTCTTCGCCGGGTTCCTCTCTATCCTCGATATCGGCGCCCAGAAAATCACCGGCGATTACTCCATCAGCGATGGGACTCATCTGAAGATGAACTTCGCGGATGACAATACGCTTTGGATTGGGTCCCAGCTGTGTACCCAGGGTGAACGCTATCATCAGGGCGCCACCACCAACCTTGGTTGCCTCACCTTGTTCAACACCGGAAACAACACGGTGGCCATGATCGATTCCTACAAGGGCGACGCGACCGGCATTGCCGCAGTGACAGGTCTGCACAAGGTTTACACCGCCGAGGGCGGGCAGGTGTACATCTACAACACGGTCGACGGTTCCTCGCTCGACAACTCGCAGGTAACGGTGATTGGTACGGCTTACGATGTGGCCTACATGGACTCGCCCAGCGATGCCAACAACACCACCTATTGATGTTCTCGCGATTGCCGCCCATCGGGACGATGTGGAGCAAACCTGCGGTGGCACGCTATTGCGCATGCGCTCCCTTCAGCTACGCACGGCGATTCTCGACCTGACCCAGGGGGAAGCCGGGACCCGCGGTTCATCCGCGGAGCGGGCCGCCGAAGCTGATGAAGCCGCAAGCATTCTGGGTGTCGCATGGCGGGAGGCGCTCGACATCCCCGACGGCCGGGTGGAAAACACCTGGGAGAACCGCATCAAAATCGTTCGCAAGCTGCGGCAGTTGCAGCCCCGGGTGGTGATTCTGCCTTATTGGCAGGGGCGCCATCCGGACCACTACACCTGCTCCACGCTTGGGTATGAAGCCTGCTTTCTTTCCGGCTTGGCCAAGATCGAGACCGGCGACCCGCCTTTCCGGCCCTTCAAGATCGTCTATGCCAGCCTGTACGCAGACGCGCGACCAAGTTTCGTAGTCGACATCACGCCTTTCATCGAAGAGCGCTTTCGCGCTTTGCTCGCCTACCGCTCGCAGTATGCCGATCAGCCCTCCGGTGAATCTCTCTTTGTGCCCCACGATGAGATTCGGGAACGGACCTTTTCCCTGGCCCGGCACTACGGCCTGTTGGGCGGCGTTCGCTATGCGGAGCCCTTTGTGCAAAAGGAAGTCGGCCTGGTGGATGACCTCACCCTGGTGCCGGTTAACTCGATCTAAGAACTATCCCTGCAAACAATTCCTGGGTGCCCCATATCTCGCTCGTTTTTTGCGAGATGTGGGATACAGCGACTCTCAACCTGAAGGTCTGTATACCTCGAAGCGTTATAGGTCAGCTGCAGTGGTATCCCACATCTCGCGAAAAACGAGCGAGATATGGGGCACCCGGCCTCTCTGGCCGGGGAAGCTCTAGAATTGAGTCATGCAGCAGACTTGGGACGCATCCCTCTACGCCGGCAATGGCCGATTCGTCGCCCTGCTTGCCGAATCTTTGGTGGAGGCGCTGCAGCCACAACCCGGCGAACGCATCCTCGACCTCGGGTGCGGTGACGGGTTCCTGACCCGGCGGATTGCCGAATCGGGAGCAACAGTGGTCGGAGTCGACAATTCACCACAGATGATTGCCGCAGCCAAAGAACGGGGAGTAGACGCCTGCCATGTGAGCGGGGAAACACTTTTCTTCGATCGCGAATTCGACGCCGTCTTTTCCAATGCTGCGCTGCACTGGATGAGCGATCACGATGCCGTCCTTCGGGGTGTGCATCGGGCGCTGAAGCCTGGCGGCCGCTTGGTGGCCGAATGCGGCGGCCAGGGCAACATCGCCGCGATTCGCGTGGCGCTGCTGGCGGTCTTGACTCCCCTAGGAATTCCTGCGGAACGCATCGAAAACAACCGGTTTTTCAGCTGTGCGGAGTATCGCGCGCGGTTGGAGGCCCAGGGTTTCCTGGTGGATGAAATCACCCTGACACCGCGCCCCACGCCGCTGGCTTCCGGGATGGCCGCATGGCTCGAAACTTTCCGCCGCAGCGTGCTGGAGCTATTGCCGGCCGAAGCGCGACCGGCCGCCATCGACCAGATCGTTACCCTGCTTAAGCCAGTTCTATGCGACCGCGAGGGTCATTGGACCGCTGACTATGTGCGTCTCCGTTTTCTGGCGCGGCGGCGGCAGAGTGGTTGACGCCTGCGTTCGTTGTTCGCGGCGCCGTCACCGAGGCCGGCCCGAGCGCGGGAAGATAAACCCGCGCGGCCGCTCCCGGAAACGCAGGATCGCTGCTGTTGGTCAGCTCTATTTTTCCCCCGTGTTTCTCCACGATTCCCCGGCTGACCCAGAGGCCGAGGCCGGTGCCCAGCTCCCCCTTGGTGGTGAAGAAGGGCTTGAATAGCTTGGCTTGTTGGCTCTCTGGAACGCCGGGGCCGCTGTCGGTAATCGTGACCATCGCTCCGGACCGCCCATCGGCGGGGGATGAGTCCTCGAGCTGTACCTGCACCCGTCCGCGTGGCCCCGCCGCCTCGGCGGCATTGGTAATCAGGTTGGTGAATACCTGCCGCAATTCACCAGGGAAACCCTGAATGGAGACGCCTTCCTCCAGTTTCCTGTCCACGGCGACGCATTGATCCTTCAACTGCCGGTCGAGCAACAGAAGCACGCTTTGCAATAGCTCGCGCAGGTCCACTTCGACGGGAGCTTTTGGCTCGCGATAGAGACCGAGCATGGCGCGGCTGATCTGCAGGGTGCGGTTCAGTTCCTGCTGCGCCATGGCAAGATATCGTTGCTGCAGAGGAGGATCGGACTCCTTCTCCATCAGGTAGTGCAAGTTGGCCACGGAATCCAGCGGGTTATGAATTTCATGGGCAATGCTGGCAGAAAGGCGCCCGGCAACCGCCAACTTCTCGTGGGCCATCAGCGCCGCTTCTCTCTTCCGCGAATCGGTCACGTCGCGGAAGACCACGACCACGCCGGCTACTTCGCCCTTTGCATCTCGAATCGGGGCGGCGCTTTGATCAATCAAGTACTCTGCACCATCCTTAGCCAGTAACAGAGAGTGATTCTTCGCGGCCGGATCGTCCCTTTCCTCCCCTGGATTCACCGGTTCCCGCGTCTCCTCATCAACCGTGCAGAAGACGCTATCAAGGCGCCTCCCTTTGGCGTCTTCCAGGGTCCAGCCAGTAAGCCGCTGCGCCACCGGATTCATCAGTTCCACCCGGTGCTGCTGGTTGCACGCAATTAGCGCATCCCCTACAGATTCAAGCGTCGTCTGCAGCCATTGGCGGCTTTCAATCAGTTCATCTGCGCGCTGGTGCGCTTCCTCCAGCGAAGTTCGGAACGCCGCCGAGACTTGCCGCATATTTCTCTGGGTGAAAATGCCCAAAACAATCCCCACCCCAATAGAGGAGGCGAGCAGCACTATCATCAGCGTGCGAACCTGCGAATTTGTAGACTGCACCTCCTGATCGCGCCGTTTTACTTCAACCTGGGTCATAGCGCCTATCTGGGTCCGCAACGCCGCCATCAATTGGGCCCCGTTCAGATCGAGGCCCGTATCCCCAAATATTTTTCCCGCCCGCAAATTGTCCAGTGCCCTGCCGGCGAAACCCATCCAGAGCTGATGGCTGTCGCGTACCTGGCGCAGCCGCCTTAGCTGGTCGGGATCCTCCCTGACCAGGAGCAATAAGCGGTCCAGAGTGCCGTGCAGCGCGCCCTCTGCGTTCTGGTAGGGCTCGAGGGTGGTCGGATCATGGGTCAGCTGATAGCCCCTAAGGCCGGTCTCCTGATCCACCACCAGCCGTTCCAATTCATTGAGCTGGGCGGTGATGCGATCGGTGTGGTCGATGCGACGCTGCTCTCGCAGGGTACGCTGGATCTGCCAGGCCATCACCAGGGCCAGAAGCAACAGCAGGATCAGCGGAAGCAAGACTGTGATAACCAAAATCTGCCGGAACTGATGGAGATTCATTCCCTGGTCCCTCGGCCATCGGGAGCATTCGCTTGCAGCAGCCCCTTCAGTTTGTCCACCAGGGTGAACGCACCATCCCCTTTGGTGGCCGAAACACTCACTACCCGCATAACCTCTTCAGGAAGCGCCACGTAGGCAGAGAGCATCAGGATGGGAATATCCGGCCGGTGCTGGCGCAGGACAGCGGCTACCTGGCCTCCGTCCATGCCTGGCATGGCGTAGTCCAGCACCACCGCGTCGACCTGCTCGGAATCGAAGACAGAAATGCCGGTGAGACCGTCGCGCGCGGTCAGCACGGTGAATCCCTCGCGTTCCAGAACCATCTTCCGGATCTCAAGGCCGAGATCCTCATCGTCGATGCACAGTATGACTGGACGTGACACGGGTACCGTCCTTGAACGCGGCCGCGACGTACTGCGGAGCAAAGCTCTACTCTACAACTGCCTTAAGGTAGCTGGTGAGTGGCATCTTCGGAACTTGCTCTTCCGGGGGATGCGGGGGTTCCGGCAAAAAACCAAGGATTTACCGTAGTTTTGCATTCCGCTTGCCCTCAGTAGGGTACGCTAAACGCATCCGCGCAGTGCCCACCGGCCCCCCACTGAGCGTGGCCGTGTCACCAGCGGCTCGAAGGTGAGGAGAACCAGTTGAGTCAGACCATATGCGTCCTCGAAGATGATCCGGACATATCTCGCTTGGTACAACATCATCTGGAAGCGGCCGGTTTCGGGGTTCGCGTCTATGGCACTCCCACCAACCTGGTGCCGGATGCTGAGCGCCAGGCGCCGGTCCTTTTTCTGCTCGACATCATGGTTCCCGGAGGAGACGGCCTGGACGTGTGCCGTCGCCTGCGCAGCAATCCCGCTCTAAGCACCATACCGATCATCTTTCTCACCGCCCGGGCGGGCGAGAATGACCGGGTTCTCGGCCTCGAGCTGGGTGCGGACGACTACATTACCAAACCCTTCGCTACCCGCGAGTTGGTAGCCAGGGTGAAGGCCGTGTTGCGGCGCTTTGAGCGGCCTACCGCGCCGTCGATCATCTCCTTCGAAGAGGTGGTTATCGACGCCAGCGCCATGCAACTGAAGGTGCGCGGGGAGCTGACCACCACCACCGCTACCGAGTTTCGCCTGCTGGACTATCTCGCCCGGCATCCAGGCCGCGTCTTCAGCCGCGATCACCTGCTCGACGCCGTGTGGGGAGATGCTCGCTTCGTAACCCCCCGCTCGGTCGATGTCTACGTGCGGCGCATCCGTGAGAAAATCGAGACCGACCCCGAGAGTCCCCGGTATCTCAAGACTGTCCGTGGTGCGGGCTACCGTTTCGAGGTACCCCGCGTGGCCGAGGAACCACGTAAAACCGCCTCATAGGCTCCTATGAGAGAGAATAGCCTCGTGACGGGCAGAGTCTTCACCAAGCTATTCTTTTCGTTTGTAGTGGTCCTTTTCCTGGGAATGGTGGTGCTTGACTTCTCCCTGCGCCAAGTCATGGAGCAGTCCCTGCGCACTCAGGTAGATGAGTCTCTCACCAGCGAAGCCCGGCTGCTGGCGACGCACATCAGTGACAATGCTTCCCCTGCCACTCTGCAACAGATAGCCCGCCAGGACGCCGCCGCCGCCGCCGAGGTGGAAGTCGCTATCTTCGATGCCCAGGGCCAGCAAGTGGCCAATTCGGGAAATGTGGCAGGAGCCAACGCCGTGCCACCTGAGGTTGCCGCCGTACTGTTTCAGCACCAGGCCTCGGGCCGTGACCGGCGGGGGGGCACAGTTTATGTTGCTGTACCCGCTGGGCCATTGGTCGTGCGCCTGGCAGCCTATTCCCCAGAGGATATGCCTACCCCGGTGCACGTATTGCGTCGTGGTATTGTGTTGGCTTCTTTATTCTCGTTGGTGGTGGCGACATTGCTGGCGGCCTTATTGGCGCAGCGGGTCGCGAAGCGGCTGGGCCGCATTGTGGTGTTCGCTAACCGCATCGCTTCCGGCGATCTCACCGCCCGGGTGGAAGAGGGCAATCTGGATGAGATTTCTGCTGTCGCGCATGCCCTCGACGTGACTGCGAGCCGGCTGGAGCACAGCTTTCACGCGCTCGAGAGCAGCCGCAGCGAACTGACCGCGCTGCTCGACAGCATGCAGGAGGCGGTCATTGCCATCAACCCGCAAGGGCAGGTGAGCTGGTGCAATGCCGTGATGCAGCGTATTGCACTCAGTCCGGTGCAGGAAGGCCGTGCCCTGGTCCATTCCATTCGCGACCCAGAGGTCCTGTCCTCGGTCGCCGCGGCGCTGACCCAGCGTCAGGCCAGCCGCGCCCGCGCCATCTCGGTTTCTCCAGGAAAAATCTTTGAGGTCAATGCCGCTCCCATGCCCGGCGGAGGCGCGGTCGCGGTGTTGCACGACGTTTCTGAAAAGGAGCGTTCCGAAACCACTCGCCGGGACTTTGTCGCCAACGTCTCCCACGAACTGCGTACCCCGCTCACCTGTATTACGGGATATGTCGAAACGCTGCTCGATGATCGGACCCTCAGTAGCCAAACGCGCGAGTTTCTCATGATCATTCTCAAGAACGCCTCGCGCATGAACCGCCTGACGGAAGATCTATTGGCACTGGCGAGCGTGGAATCCGGCGATTACAAGCTGCGTCTGCACAAGATTCAGGCCTCTACGCTGGTCGAGGAGGCTGTCGCATCGCTAACCGGGCTGGTGCGGGATTCAGACCTGGCTCTGGAAATGGGCGAGACCACCGATGAATCAGTCCTGGCCGACCTCGACGCGCTTAGCCAGGTGTTCGGAAACCTGGTAGAGAACGCAATGAAGTACGGCAAGGCAGGGGGCCGGGTGCGGGTAGGCGCGCGCGAGCAGGAGGCGACGATCGAATTTTACGTGCAGGACTTCGGCCCAGGCATCGCCTACGAGCACCTGCCTCGGATCTTTGAGCGCTTCTACCGGGTCGATAAGGCCCGCTCGCGGGAATCGGGAGGAACAGGGTTGGGGTTGGCGATCGCCAAGCACATCGTCCATGCCCACGGCGGAGACATTCGCTGTGAGAGCGAACTTGGGTTCGGCGCTACCTTCCTTTTTCGTCTCCCACGCGCCGCCCCTGCCTCGGCGCCACTTCTTGGCTCCGTTCCGTCAGCCTCGACGCAAGCTATTGAAAAATAACAGGCTTGTGGCCTCTCTTGGAACGCTTTTCTCGTCATATTCATGACCCTGTAAAGAACCATTCACGGAGTAACCCGAGAATCAGGATAATTTTCTGAGGTGGAACGTGAGAAAGACGATCTGGTTGTTAGCCGCTGCTATCAGTGCAACGGTATGCGTAGGACACGCGCAAAAGCTGAATGGAGCGGGCGCGACCTTTCCGTATCCCATTTATTCCAAATGGTTTAGTGAGTATAGCGCCTCCCATCCCGGGGTCCAGATCAACTACCAGTCGATCGGCAGCGGCGGCGGTATCCGCCAGGTTACTGCGGGAACGGTTGATTTCGGTGCCAGCGACGTGACCATGACCGACGAGCAGCTGGCTGCCTCCAAAGTGAAAATTCAGGCCATTCCTACGGTTTTGGGCGCCGTTGTCCCGATTTTCAACATACAGGGCGTCACCGACCTACGCATCGGACCCGATGTCCTGGCAGACATCTACCTGGGCAAAATCTCCAAGTGGGACGACGCTCGCATCGCCAAAGACAATCCGGGAGTCAAGCTGCCCTCCGTGGATATCTTTGTTGTGCACCGTTCCGAGGGCAGCGGGACTACTTTCATCTTCACCGATTATCTATCCAAGGTCAGCAAAGACTGGGCTTCTGGCCCAGGGAGGGGCGCGGCGCCCGCCTGGCCAAGAGGCATTGGCGCTAAGGGCAACGAGGCCGTGGCCGGTTTCGTTCGCCAAACACCCGGAGCGATCGGTTACGTGGAACTCATCTATGCCTTGCAGAACAAAATCCCGTTCGCCTACGTGAAAACCGCAGGAGGAAGCTGGGTCAAGGCG
Organism: uncultured Acidobacteriaceae bacterium; assembly: GCA_963838445.1. Classification (GTDB taxonomy): domain Bacteria; phylum Acidobacteriota; class Terriglobia; order Terriglobales; family Acidobacteriaceae; genus PALSA-350. The sequence continues at coordinate 59,798 of CAWIRT010000043.1, read as the reverse complement.
TCCATCGAAGGAGTATCCGAAGCAGCCGCCAGTGTGAAGAGCATGCCGGCGGATTATCGTGTCTCCGTCACCAATGCTCCCGGAAATGCGTATCCGATCTCCAGCTTTACCTGGCTTCTCATCCCCAATCCGGCAAAAGATCCCGCCAACGGGAAAGTCATCATCGATTTTCTCAAATGGATGCTGGAGCATCAGAGTGAAACGAGCGCGCTTTACTACGCGCCGCTGCCTGCGTCGGTTGCACAGAAAGTCAGCGCTACGATCAACACCTTGAAGTGAAACTTTGGCGGCTATCCGGCACACATGCCGTCCGTGTCTGCCGGATGCTATTCTGACCCTCGGAGTTTGTCTCGCACTGACCCTTGCGCTAAATCCTTATCATTTCAAAAGGTTTGGGCTGTGTCCCGTTTAACCTCAAATTCACTAAAGCCCGCTACGGTATGAGTGGTGAAATCAGATACTCAGCAACCGCGAGTGGCTGGTCAGGCTGACGTGACTCAGCGGACAGATAGCAGCGCGTCTCCGGCGGCTGAGCAGCCACTCTCACCTGTCCGCGCGTACCTTCTGAACTGCGGCAGCTCTTCGCTTGCCGATCGTGCTTTTAGCGCCCTCATGCTGGTGTGTGCGCTCAGCATCTTCGCTATTGTCCTATTGATTCTGGTCGAGCTCATTTCGGGTTCGAAGCTCACTATTCAGAAATTCGGCATGTCATTCTTTTTCGGGTCCGCGTGGGACCCGGTCAATGGCAACTTCGGCGCACTGCCGTTTATTTATGGCACCGTGGTGTCGTCGATCCTGGCGCTGATTATCGCCGTACCCCTGGCCGTAGGCGTCGCCATTTTCCTGACCGAAATGTGCCCCGATTGGCTGCGTGGATTTCTGGCCTTCTTCACCGAACTGCTGGCCGCCATTCCCAGCGTGGTTTACGGCCTGTGGGCGATTTTTGTTCTGATTCCGCTGCTGCGCCAATACTTGAATCCCTTCCTGGTCAAGACCTTGGGCTGGACAGGGCTTTTCGCCCCTCCCAACTACGGCATTGGGATGTTTGCTGCCGGCGTAATTCTCTCCATCATGATTCTCCCCATCATTTCGTCGCTGACCCGCGAAGTCATGTCCGCGGTTCCCCATTCGCAGCGGGAAGCAGTGCTGGCCCTGGGAGCCACACGCTGGGAGATGATACGCATGGGGGTGCTGCGCAACGCGCGCATCGGCATCGTCGGAGCCGTGATTCTCGGTCTGGGCCGCGCCCTCGGAGAAACCATGGCAGTCACCATGGTGATCGGCAACCGGCCAGAGATTGTGCGTTCTCTGCTGGCTCCGGCCTACAGCATGGCCAGTGTGATTGCCAACGAATTCAGCGAAGCCTCCGACGAGCTTTACCTGAGCGCCCTGATTGAAATCGGGCTGGCGCTCTTTATCGTCACCATCATTGTGAACGCGCTGGCACGGGTGCTGGTTTGGGCGGTGACCCGCGGCGCACCGGTCAGAGGAACCTAGCGAATGGCTTCTACCACCACTGCCATGCCGCCTCCGCTGCGCGCGCGCGCATCGAATCGATTCCTGCGCGTGGTGGTGAACCACCTGGCGACGGCCGCCGCTGTGGGCAGCACCATCCTGGTCATGGCGCCGCTGATCGCGATCTTCGCTTACCTCCTCTTCAAGGGAGCCAGTTCGCTCAACTTCGCATTCTTTACCCAGGTGCCGAAGCCGGTCGGTGAGCCTGGCGGTGGGATGGCCAATTCCATCCTCGGATCGGGCATCCTGCTGGCGATTGCCAGCCTCATGGGCGTGCCCATCGGCATTGCCGGAGGTATCTACATCGCGGAGTTTGGCCGTAACAAGCGTTTGGCCAACATGGTTCGGTTTACCGCAGATGTACTCAACGGAGTACCGTCGATCGTCATGGGCATTGCCACTTACACCCTGATCGTAGTGCCGCAAAAGCATTTCTCCGCGCTCGCGGGTGGCGTAGCGCTGGGCATCATGATGATTCCGACCATCACCCGCACCACCGAGGAAATGCTGCTGATGGTGCCCCTCAATGTGCGCGAGGCAGCACTCGGACTGGGTGTCCCCAACTGGCGTTCGGTCCTTTCCATTACCTTGCGGACCGCATCGCCCGGCGTCATTACAGGCTGCATGCTGGCGTTTGCCCGGGTAGCGGGAGAAACCGCGCCGCTGCTCTTTACCGCGTTTGGGAACCAGTTCTGGAGTACCAGCGTGAATCAGCCGATCGCGGCTCTTCCGCTGCAGATTTTCGTGTACGCGCTTTCCCCCTATGACGAATGGCATCGTCTTGCCTGGGCCGGGGCACTGGTGCTCATCGTACTGATCGTCGTATCCGTCGCGCTCGTCAGGTACGTAGCGGGCCGCGGAGTCCTGAAAGGGGCAAGCTAGTGGGCGTAGAAATCGAAGTGTCTGATCTGAATGCATGGTATGGCACCAACCACACCCTACAAAGCATCAGCCTCAGAATTCCCGCAAACCACGCCACGGCCCTGATCGGGCCCTCCGGCTGTGGTAAGTCAACGTTCGTTCGTTGCTTGAATCGGATGCACGAGACCAACCCGATCGGCCGGGTTACGGGCACCGTGCGCGTCGGCCCTACGGACATTTACGCTCAAGCCTCGCCGGTTGAGATTCGCCGCCGCATCGGTATGGTCTTTCAGCGGCCGAACCCGTTTCCTACCATGTCCATCTACGACAATGTGGCCTCCGGGTTGCGCCTGAACGGCTTTCGTAATCGTAAGGTCCTCGATGAAGTGGTAGAGCGATCCCTGCAGCAAGCCGCCCTGTGGGATGAAGTAAAAAACGATCTCAAAAAGAAGTCTGGCGCCAGCCTCTCCGGCGGTCAGCAGCAGCGGCTCTGCATTGCGCGCGCGCTGGCTGTGGATCCCGAAGTGATGCTGATGGATGAGCCGGCCTCGGCTCTTGATCCTGTTTCTACTGCGAAAATCGAAGATCTTATCTTTCAGCTTAAGTCGCAATACACGATTGTGATCGTGACGCATAATATGCAGCAAGCGGCGCGGGTCGCGGAAAATACAGGCTTCTTTCTGAACGGGAAGCTGGTGGAGTTCGACGCCACCCATAAGATTTTCACCAACCCGACCGATAAGCGAACTGAGGATTACATCACAGGCAGGTTCGGATGACACGGATTCGGTTTCACCGGAAACTCGACGATCTGAAGGAGCGCCTTCTGGTCATGGCCGGCATGGCGGAGCAGGCGATCCAGCGAGCCGTTGAGGCCTATCGTGTACGCGATATCTCGCTTTGCGACCTGGTGGTTCGCAGCGAAATGTCCATCAACAGCTTTGAGCGCGAAATTGACCAGATGGCGCTCGACTTGCTGGCGATGGAGCAGCCGATGGCAATCGACCTGCGCTTCATTTTGGCGGTGATCAAGATCAATGCCGATCTGGAGCGCGTGGGTGACCAGGCCGTGAGCATCGCTGATCGGGTACGGGATCTGCAGGCGTTTCCGGTGATCGATCTGCCGGTGGATATTCCGCGCATGGCGTCTCTGGCCTCCGCTATGGTGCGAAAAGCCCTGCAGGGCTTTATCGAGGCGGACGCGGAGATGGCGACTTCTGTGCTGACCATGGACGACAGCGTGGACAAGCTCAACGACGCTGCGTTTTTTGCTCTTTCTAATCTGATCAAAGAAAAGCCGCACTACACTCCGCAGGCACTGCATGCGTTGATGATTGCCCGCAACCTGGAGCGGGTCGGCGACCACGCGACCAACATCGCGGAAGATGTGATCTTCTGGGTGCGCGGCGCCGATGTTCGGCACCACATCACCACCTAAGGGTCAGCAATGCGCCTGCTGGCCACCTCTTGGGCGCCATGGTTTATCGATCGGTCGCTTTTCAAGCTGATACCTTTGGCTTTGGTCTGATGTTTGAACGTATACATCTCATTTTCTGTCCCGGACTGGCCCAATGTACCTCTTGAAAGTAATCATCCTTGCTATCGTCCAGGGCCTTGCCGAGCTACTTCCCGTTTCGAGCTCTGCGCACGTCATCGTGGCCGAAAAGCTGATGGGCCTCGATCCCTCGTCTCCGCAGATGACGCTCCTGCTGGTAATGCTGCATACCGGGACCATGTTTGCAGTCATCATCTTCTTCTCCAGCACGTGGAAGAAAACCTACTTCTCGAGCTCTGAGTCGTTTCGCCGATTTGCATTCCTCTTACTCTGGGCCACGTTGCTTACGGGGATCGTAGGAGAAGCGATTAAAAAGATCATAGAAGCGACCTTGTTCCGCGGCGCGCAGCAGGCTGAAATCGAGCAGCTGTTTAGCCGTCTCGACCTGATCGCGCCTGCACTCGCTGCCGCTGGAGTTCTGATCCTCATCGCCGGCGTGCTTGAGAGATACCAGATCATGAATGGTGTCTTAGGCTCGGCCAAAGACGGCGCTTTGGGCGTTGACAGCGATACCGTGACCTTTCGCCAGGCCGCCTGGATGGGGATGGTGCAGGGCCTGGCACTCCCATTTCGAGGATTTTCCCGGTCCGGCTCTACCATCTCCACTGGCATGCTGGTTGGGGCGGCCAAGGAGCACGCGGAGCACTTCAGTTTCGCGATGGCGGTGGTATTAACGCCGGCAGTGGTGGGAGTGGAAGCGTTGCGGTTACGAAAGGCGTCACACACCGCCATGGTTGCCGGCGCTCCGATAGATCTCAAAGGCTCGGTGATCTTCAGTGTGCTCGGTATGGGTTTCTCTTTCCTGGCAGGACTCTTAGCGCTCAAATGGCTAAGCAGTTGGCTTGAGAGTGGCCGCTGGTACTTGTTTGGGATCTACTGCCTGTTCGCTTCGGGATTTGTCTTCTACCTGCACGCAAGAGGTTTTTAGCTTCGACCCGGGCGCCGAAGCCAGGCTTTGATGCGCAGCAATTCAGTATTCCGTTTTGACTGCAGCAATGATACCGAGCACAGGTCATCTTGGAGGCGGAGTTTGGTTTTGTATCACAGTCGGGCCGCAAAGGAAGGAAAGGGAAGGGGGCTTTTGAGGCGTGTGTGTGAGAACCGGGATTTAGGAATTTAGTCCCGAAGGGACGGCTGAACTTAGCCCAGGACGCTAGTCCTGGGTACATCAAGAAACATGATTGAGTCCCGCAGGGACGGCTGAAGGAGGATTGCGTCGCGGCCCATTTTCAGTCGTCCCTGCGGGACTGGTCGTCCTCTCAAATCCGACCCAGGACTGGCGTCCTGGGCTAAGTTCAGCCGTCCCTTCGGGACTAAATTCCTAAATCCCGGTTCTCACACACACGCCTTTAGCCCCTGCCAGACGCCGTCGAGGCCCGGAGGGCCGACCGCTAAACGTCAGCCCAGCCCGGAAGGGCTGGTTGGAATTAGGCGCGGCACCCATGTTGTCCTCAACCAATCTGCGGCGTGGAGGAATCGGTGATGTCAGCGGGTTTGTCGTGGGTCCGCAGGGACCTGCTGTTTCTCTTCCGGTTTTCACACCCTCTGCAGGGTTGTCCTATTCCGTTGCGATGAAAGCATCAGCCGGAAGCTTGAACCGGGCACTCAGTCTCCGCACCTGATCTAAGGTAAGCTTTCGTTGCCCAGCCAGAAACATCGAAACAGCACTCTCCGATCCAAATTGTGGAATCAGATCACGCTGCACAAGGCCCTGGTGTTCAAGGAGAAACCGTACGACAGAAACTGCGTCCGCAGCAGGGACAGGGTAACGTCTCTGCTCGTAGTTGTTTACCAGAAGCGTCAGCAGTTCGATCGCCTCCGCTTCCGAGCGAGATGGATTGTCCAGGGAGGTTAGCTCGAAGAGAGCCTCCGTATATGCTGCAAGTTCTTGGTCAGTGTGGATGAGGCGGGGAGCGCCGTGGGCGATCATTTCCGCCGGGTTTGCAAGGACTTTTCTCATTTCGTCCCGAACCTCCTATCCCAACTATTGCGGTTGTCATACTCTTTGTGCGTCAGAAAGGACCGAATATAGACGTGTCCCCGGGTCTGCTTCCTATCTCTTGTCTTGGCGTAGTGGATGATGGTGATAAACCGGTATCGATTCTGCCGGAAGTTGAAGACCACACAGCCATCTTCGCAATAGTAGGCCATCTAGACGAAAGTGATAGGCGGAGGCTTGTATCCGAATTCCGCTTCTACGGCGGCGGCGATACCCAGCACTCGTTCATCTTCGAATGGACGTCCCACAACCTGTACGCCAATTGGTAAGCCTTCAGGCGACCATCCGACTGGCACAACCGCCGCCGGTGCGCCCAGCAGGTTAAACCACTGCGTGTAACGCATCGCGTCCAGATACTCGAGTCGCTGCCCATCCACATCCCAGGCTCGTTCTCCGTGGCGAAAGGCAGGAATCGCGCACACCGGGCAAAGTAGGATGGGAAAGTTTTCCATTTCAGCCAGCAGTCTACGGCGCACATGATCGCAATCCATCCAGGCCGAGAGCAGTTCCTCTGCGGAGAGCGGCGGCTCGCGGTGTGCGATCGAGAGAAAGTCAAGAAACGTCGGGCTCAGCTCCGCATGCCGTCCCCGCACCAGCGGGTCGAGAAGCATCGCACCGCCGCGGACAAAAAACTGCCACCATAGTTTCCGCGCTTCTTCAAGCGCACCCGGTTTGAATGGACGCACATTGAAACCTTGACCCTCGAGCGTCCGCGCCGCATCACGTACCGCCTGGCGAGTCTCCGGAGTGACCGGGCCGTCGTCTTCAAAGAAAGCGATGGGGACTCGCTTCAAATCTTCCAGCGACTCATTCCTCAGGCCTACCGGAGGGCTCACAGGGTCCAGTGCATCCTGACCGGAGAGGGTGATGAAGAGCATCGTGAGATCACGAATGGTTCGGGCCATGGGCCCGATAGCGCCCAGAATCGCAAACGGCCCATCGCACGCGGGCAGATGTCCGCGGCCCGGAATGCGTCCTGGTGTGGGCTTGAGCGAGCATATGCCGGTAAAGTGGGCCGGTTCGCGCACCGAGCCACCACTGTCGCTGCCCAATCCTGCGGCCGAAAGTCCGGCAGCAATTGCGGCCGATTCACCGCCGCTTGATCCTCCCGCGGTTCGTTCCTTGTCCCATGGATTCGCGGTGCGTCCGTAGAGCCGGTTGTCGGTCTCGTAAGCCATCAGAAACTCCGGACAGTTCGTGGTTCCCAGGATCAGGGCGCCTGCCTGTCTTACGCGGTCCACCACGGTTGCATTTTCGTGGGGGATGTTTCCCCGATGCAGCAGGCTGCCGATCTCGCAACGGTATCCGGCGGTCGCGATCGATGACTTGATGGACATCGGCAAACCAAAGAGCGGACCGCGGGCGCCGGTGGAGTTTTCCAACGCACGGGCCTGCTCCCGCACCCGCTCCGCATCGAAATCGACCAGCGCGCGTAAGTCAGGATTCAATCGCTCAATCTGCTGAATGTGCTCGTTGGCCAGTTCCAGCGGCGAGATTTGCTTTCGCCTCAGCATGGCCAGTAGCTCAACCGCGGGCAGAACCGTGAGACCAGTCACTGCGCAGTCTTGGGCAAGTAGTGAAATCCATAGTGCTGCGCACCCCGGCCGGAATCAAACCGGTCGTTCCACTCCAGCTCATATTGCATTCGCTGGTCATCCTGCGGATAGTGCTCACTTGCGGGGTAAGGGTAGGTACTCATCCCATGGAACGGCATGTCGGCAACGGTGAAAGGGCTGGCCTCATAGAAGTCCATATCCTTGACAAAGCCATTGGCATAAAAAAAGTAGTCGCGCTTCCAGCCCGGCTTCAGGGGAGGAAGGGAAGCCGTGCCGAACTCCACGTCGATATCTTCACCACTGCCGAAGATCACGAAGGATTCATCGATCGACTTCAACAGGGGTGTGACCTCTCCGTAGCGGGTATAGCTGCCGCGTGAGCGTATGAAGGGCCCTGTCTGGCTGATGTGCTCGTAGTTATACGTCAGATCGCCTGGGGTCTTGCCATCGATCTGCTCCGGGTATCCACGAAACGCCAGGTGTGCGGAGGCCAGCGGTAGCTCGGTTTGGTGCATGAGCTGCGGCGCCGGGGGGCCGTTGTCGATCAAGGCTTGATCCCAGTAGATCTGCAGATTCGTGACCAATCGAATCCGTCTCGTGCCCGGGGGGAGTTTGCCCGTAAGGTCCACTACGATCGTGCGCGGGAGCCCGGCGGGAAAGCCCATGTCGTCCATGACCCGCTTCCAGCTGCCGTCCGGCAACTGCGCTTCCACGTATGGCGCCATGGGCGTAAGGCCCGATTGCCAGGCGGCATACATGGAGCTGGCGGAAAAATATTCGATGAAGCCGTGCAGCAGAAGCCGTAGAGGATTGGCGGCTGTCCACGGCCCCAGATCGAGGGTGAGCGCATGCTGGTTGGCGAAACCGGCAAAGGACAAATTGGTAAAGTCGCGCACGTAGTTGTGATCGCGGGTACGCAGCACTTCGCTCACGTCGCGGCCTTTGTCATCCCATGCTCCGGCAACCGGGTGCGCGTTCGTGGTGAGGATGGCACGCCCTGAAGCAAAAGGAGGTTCATTCAGAAAACGCTCGTTGGGGTAAACCTCGGTGGCTGCGGGATGGTCGATCGCCACCAGTCGAACCTGGTCGATAAAGTTGACCTCTTCCATCGGTTCACCGAAGCGCAAGCTGAGATACCCTCCGCGAGGGCTGAGCTGCGACCCCTCCACCTTGATCCATTCATCCGGGTCGGCGTTGTTTTTTGCAGTGGGCGAAACCCAGTGGCCAATCACCGCTGCGCCGATCACGTCGGAGATGAATTCGTATCTCTTACCGTTCCAGGCAAACAGGGTGGGACAAGAGCTGCCGCGGCGATCCAGCTCGGTGACGTTCAGCGAATTTTTCGTGCCCAGTTCCGTTTCATCCTGAGGAACACCCGTTGGCCATAGTATCCGCACCAGGTCGGCATGTTCGGCGCTTCCCAGGCCGGCAAGAAGCTGCTGCGCTCCCTGGCTGAGATAGCCGGAGGCGCCGGCGATCTCGAATTTTTGCCACACGCCATCGGCAAAGACTTCCACTTTGGCGCCGATGCCTGATTTGTTGTCGGCAACCCCCTTCATCGCGATCAACAAGGAGTGATTTTTATTGCCGCCCTCATTGTGCAGGAGCAAAGGGTTTCCATCCGGCTGGGTGACGATCAGGTCAGCAGCGCCATCGCCATCCACGTCGGCGGCAATCAGAGCACGCGGCTCCACCAGCTTTACCTGGTCGAGCTTCACGCGCGCCGTCACATCCTCAAAGCCGGCGGGCCCCAGGTTGCGCAGTGCTCGCAGTTCCGGGCCCTGCTTCGTTTGCACCGCCGCAACCAGGTCGAGCCAGCCATCGTTGTCGAGGTCGATGGCGGTTAACCCCCAGCCGGCGATTGCGTCCTCGACCGGCAAGGGAACGCGCTCAAAACTCTTGCCCTGCACATTGCGCCACAGCGTGATGCCCGGGCTGCCGGCGTGGGTGAGGGCCACATCCATCCATCCATCTTTGTTGAAATCGAGGACCACGGCTCCCACGGTGGGCGGTAGGCCGGCAGTGGCAAAGAGTGGAGAAGACTTGAACAGTCCCTCACGCGGGTTGGCAAAGAATGTGGGCGCCTGGCCGGAACCGGTAACCAGCAGATCGACGGCTCGATCGTTGTTGAGGTCAGACAGGGTCGCGGCCACAGTCGTGCCTTCGCCTCCAAGGCCCGCTTGCTCCGTCCAGTTGGTAAAGGTCCCATTGCCGTTGTTGCGCCACAGAACATTGGGCTTCGATCCCGCAGCAGATGCCTGGCCAGTCACAAAAAGGTCCAGGTCCCCATCGTGGTCGTAATCTACGAAGGTGATACCAGCCGGACGGTTGGCCGGCTGCACGCCGGTGGCTGCCGTCACATCAGTAAATTTGCCACCGCCATGGTTCTTGAACAAAAGCACGCGATCGCTCATGGCTACGGCAACATCAGGTATGCCGTCATTGTCGAAATCGCCTACCGTGCAAGCCACGCCAATTCCGCTGGCGACCAGGCCCGTCTGGGCGCTGGGCACAAGCGCGAAACTCGCGTTTGCCGACTGTGCGTAGGTGCGGATCGCCTCTTCGCCCGAGGCCATCACCAGGAGATAGGCATGTTCGCCTGCAGGCGCAACCAGGCATGCTCCGCCACGCGGTTGCTCGCTCGGCTTGCCTGGCGAGGCCGCCAGGTGGTCAAGCGTCTGCGAAGTAAAGGTGACCGGAATCATCGGCCCGACTTGTGGGTTCAGCGTCCGCGCATCCTGTACCAGCGAATAGTGGCCTTCGTCTCCATAAGTATGGGCGAGGGGGGCACCGATTTTTTCCTGGTTCAGGGTTTCGAAGCGGCGAAAAGCCGTTGCCGCTTCTTCTCGCTTGCCCAGGCGCTGCAAAACTTTGGCCAAGCCGAATTGGGCCGACGCATGAATGGGGTTTAGCCGCAAAGCCGTTTGGAACTCGGTAAGAGCCTGGTCCGGTTGATGCAGCTCGAGCAGCACGGAACCCAGAAAGTAATGTGTGTCCGCGTCATCTGGATCGAGCGCGGCTACCTTTTGGAAACTTTCCAGGGCCTGGGGATATTGCGCTTCGATGCGGTACAAAATCCCCAGCGCGTACCAGATATGAGGATCCTTTGGATCCAGGGTTGCCGCGTGTTCGAGCGCCTGCTCAGCCTCCGGCATTTTCTGCAGATAGACCAGCGCGATGCCGCGATTCACCTCAGCATGGACCAGCGACGGGTCCAACTGGAATGCATCCCCAAATTTCCCAGCCGCCTTTTCCAGCAATTGCTGGTTCATGAGCGCCGTGCCCAGGTTGTTCGCCTTGGCGGCTTCCGCCTGTTTGGCCGGGGTAACCTCCGCATGCCCGGCGCTTGCGCCGAAAAGGAGTGGGGTGACGAACAAAAGGCTCGAGAGGGCGCTACGACACGAAAAAAAACTGGTATGGAGACGCATTCTGCTCCGCTTGCGATCACAGGATTGCTGAACAATCCACCCTCGACTATAGAACATAGCGTAAGGGTTGCAAATGGAGGATTCAATTCGATTTAGCAGAGTCGCAATCCAGCTCAAAGAGCTCGACGCAATAACACCAGGTGGCCCAGCAAAGGCTGAGGCCACCACCGCCCACCAGACGGCATCTCTATTAAACAGCAGCATGCGAATAGGTTCGCATGGTGGACAGAATTGAGCGGGGAGGGGAGCAGGTTTTCGCGATTTCCTCTGCTTGCCGTCGGCCAAGGAGAATCGCAGCAACCGACGGACCCTTCTCGTTTCAATTTGCGAATGCGCGATGTTGACCCCTCGAATTACGGAGGGGTGGGGAAAACCAAGGCCGGCCGGAGCCGGCCTTTTCCTTAGTCTCGATCCACAATATTTTGTTTATGGTCCTGCATTGAACGGGAACGCCATGCCCGTGTCGAAGATTCATATAAAGGTTGAATGCAATGGCTGCGGTTCTGCGTGCGTTTTTCGGTTATTTGTTCCTGGTCGTGATTGTTCGCATCGTAGGCAGGCGTCCCGGCAAACAGATGACTCCTTTTGAATTCGTCCTGATTTTCTTTATAGGTGGGCTTGCGCTCACCGCGATCGTAGGAGATGAGGTTTCGTTCACCAATGCCCTCTGTCAAATCATCACCATGGGTTTTGCCCACTACAGCATTGCCTGGGCTCGATCGAAGTCGCAGCGCTTTGCCCGGCTGGTGGATGGGACTCCTCTCATCCTTCTCGAAAACCAGCAATGGCGCGCAAACACACTTCAGCATATGCGTATCCAGGACGACGACGTAATCGCTTCCGCCCGCGATTCGGGAATAAAAACCCTGCAGGGCATTGACCGCGCTGTATTGGAGCGCAATGGGGAAATCAGCATTTCTCCTCTTCAATCAGGCTCCTGAGGTATAGAGGCTTAGCTGGTTCATACAACAGAGAGAGTGGATATGGCTGCAAAACCATTTACCAGCCCGGTGGAGAACTCGGTCGCCAGGGTTAATGACGAGGTCGCAGTCGGCGAAGACCTTGAGTTTCAGCGAAAGTGGTGGCGCTTTGAAAATGCCGCCTGGATGGTCTTCACCCTGATCATTGTTCTCGATTTATCGGGCCTCTTCGGGCGAGGCCCTCTGGCCAAGGCCCAGCGCCACGCCGCGGATGGCACGATCGATGTGAAATATGAACGCATCGAGCGTACGGGTTCTCCATCCATCATGACCATTCAATTTGGACCATCGGCGATCAAAGACGGCAGGATCCAACTGTACATAGGCAATAGCCTGGTCAAATCTCTCGGGACCGATCGCGTGATCCCCGCGCCCCAGGAGACGGTTATCGGTGAGGGAGGATTGACTTATTCCTTCCCCGCCTCGAAGCTTCCTGCCAGTGTGGATCTCGCGCTTCAGCCTTCTGGCCCCGGCATTTTTGACTTCACGATTGGCGTTGTCGGCGCCCAGCGGGTGCACGCCAAGGTAGTCGTCGTTCCGTGAGGATCTAACGTGTCCACCATCATCCATGCAGTCTTTGGATACCTTTTCCTGCTGCTCATTGTGCGCCTGCTGAGCCGGCGGCCCGGAGGGCAGCTCACGCTCTTCGAATTCGTCATCGTCTTCCTCATCGGTGGACTCATCATCCTGAGCACGGTGGGGAAGGATCGCTCGATTACAAATTGCGCTACTGCCATTCTTACCGTTGGACTGATGCACTGGTTGGTATCCAGCATCAAGGGAAAATTCCCCCGTTTCGGCGCCGTCGTGGACGGTACGCCGCTTACTTTGCTTAAGAACGGAGAGTGGCAGCTGGAGGTAATGAAGGGCATGCGTATCGATCGGGAGGACGTGATGGCTGCCGCCCGGACAAAAGGCGTTAGCTCTATCTACGATATTGCTTACGCAATTCTCGAACGCAATGGGGCCATCAGCATCATAAAGAGCGAAAAATAGTTTGCCGTTGCAAGGCAAACGGCTTGCGGGATAAAACCATGTCAAAAGGAAGAGCGCTCGAATTACCGCAGAATCGAATCGCCGAAAATCAAACCGTAGAGACCGATGTACCCGCTCGGCTTGATCGTCTGCCATGGAGCCGCTGGCACACGCGCATCATCGTTGCACTGGGCACATCCTGGCTGCTGGATGGGCTCGAGGTAACTCTCGTCGGTTCGCTCTCCGGCGTTCTGGAAAGTAAGAGCGGACTCTCCCTCACCGATCCTCAAGTTACTGCGGCTGCAACCGTTTATCTTGCCGGCGCTGTAACAGGCGCCATCCTCTTCGGTTACCTCACAGACCGTTTGGGACGTAAGAAGCTGTTTCTGGTTACTCTCGCCACCTATTCACTCGCCACCATCGCGAGTGCATTTTCCTGGAATTTCCTGAGCTTCTCCATCTTTCGCTTCTTCACCGGTTGCGGGATCGGTGGAGAATATTCCGCCATCAACTCGGCTGTCGACGAGCTTATTCCCGGCAAGGTGCGCGGCACGGTAGACCTGGTGGTCAATGGAACCTTCTGGGTGGGCGCTACCATCGGCTCAGTCGCTGCGATGGTTCTGCTCCACGGCCATGGTCTCTCCGCCGCCACCAGCTGGCGGTATGCCTTCGGCGTTGGCGGCAGCCTGGGTGCTGCCGTCCTCGTCCTCCGCCTTTACGTGCCCGAGAGCCCACGCTGGCTCATGCTTCGCGGCTATGAAGATCAAGCCAATAAGGTGGTCAAGGAGATCGAAAACAAAGTATCAAGAGGTAATCCCGGCAGCTTGCCCCCGCCCGAGGGAAAGAAGTTGAAGATCGTGGTCCGCGACCATACCCCTTTCCGGGAGATTTTCCGTAATATGCTCGGCGACAATCGCCAGAGATCTTTTCTAGCTTTGACGCTCATGGTCGGACAGGCTTTCTTTTTTAATGCAGTTTTTTTCACCTACGCATTGGTCGTAAAGAAGTTCTTTCACGTAAGCAACGACGATTTGCCCCGGTACCTGTTGCCCTTTGCAGTGGGCAGCTTCCTCGGCCCCATGTTGCTTGGACCTCTATTTGACAAAATTGGGCGTAAGCCCATGATCACCGCGACCTATGGCGCCGCTGGGCTTCTGCTCCTCGGCACCATCTACCCATTTGTCCATGGAACCTTGGGCGCACGCGGATTGGGTATTTGCTTCACCCTGATTTTCTTCATCGCCTCTTCCGCGGCCAGCGCTGCCTACCTGACAGTAAGCGAGATTTTTCCTCTGGAGATTCGGGCTTTTGCGATTGCCGTTTTTTATTCTTTAGGAACCCTGGTCGGGGGCGTAGGAGCGCCGCTCCTGTTTGGTTTTCTTATCGCCAGCGGCTCCCGAACCCACGTGGGCGTGGGCTACCTGGTAGGTGGCCTGCTGATGCTGGCAGGCGCGGTATGCGAGTATTTCATCGGGATCGAAGCTGCCGGCAAGTCGCTGGAAACGATCTCATCGCCCCTGCAAAGCGTGAAATGATAGGGAACTCTTAGCGGCCGAGAGTTACAGTTTTTATCGAGCGGAGGGTTCGCTAGCTTTGTCAGGCAGGTAGTTCGGCCGCGCTGGGAAAATCGTGCTGCTGCCGGCCGAGGTCCCCGTCGTATTTGACACTGCTCTTGAACAGTTCATAACGTCCATCGTCAAATTGTTTGGCGTAAATGCGCAGCGCGGAGATCTGCCCTTCAGAAAGTGGCTTGAAATTGCGAAGTATCTCCAGGTTCTGGTCAAGAACCCTCATGGAGTCCATACCGCTGATGGTGGTGGAAACGCCAGGCAAACTCATGGCAAAGGTGAGCGCTTCGGTGGGAGTCAACGCTCCCTGGGAAATCATCTCCCCTGAGCCCCCCATGCTCTTCATTCCAAATACAGCGATGCCGCGCTGCGCCGCGAGCGGCAAAACCTCCTGCTGAAAGCTCCGATAACTGTAATCGAAAGGGTTCAGAGGCATCTGCACCGTGTCAAATGGAAAACCTCCATTGAGCATCGCGAGGTGGATCGACGGATTTTTGTGACCGGTGAAACCGACAAAGCGGACCTTGCCCTGCTGCTTGGCCGCGGCGAGCGCCTCAAGAACGCCGTCCGCCGCGTAGCACTTTTCCGGGTCGTTGTAATACACAACCTCGTGCACCTGCCATACGTCAAGGTGATCCGTCTGCAGTCGAGTCAGCGACTCTTCCAGCATGCGCATAGCAACGTCCTTCTTGCGCCCGTGGGTACAAACCTTGGTCATGACAATTGCTTTATCCCGCTTCCCTTTGAGAGCCGTACCAACGCGCTCTTCACTCGCGCCCTTGTAATATTCCCAGGCGTTGTCGAAAAAGTTGATCCCATGGTCCAGCGCTTTAGCAACCATGTTATTCACCTCTGGCTGGCCCGCGACAGCGCCAAGGTGGAAGCCACCCATGCTTAAAATCGAAACCTGAAGTCCAGTCTTGCCCATGGCGCGTCGCGGCGCCTGGAATTCCCCAACAGCGCCCCCGGTTTCTCCCGGTTGGTTGGGGACGATGGGATTCGGCTGTCCGCCATGCTCGTTTTGCTGCCCCTTTGCGGACGCTGCGGAAATTACGGAAACCGCACCAGCCATAGCGACACCTTTCAAAAAAGCTCGACGGCTTTCGCCGTCCTTGACCCTGTTCTTCACTTAGGATTCCCCGGGATTGGGTTCAGAGCTAGTCAGACACCTGCGGAAAGGGCCTGCCGGAGTTCTGCGTGGCATACACCATCTGTTTCACTTCGACCTGCTGCATATCCAGCGGAAATTCATGAGCCAGGCGGGCTTCGGGATTGTCGAACTTGATCGATGTCTTGTAAAGCTCGAAGCGGCCATCACCGGCGTACGGTTTCGCGCGCTCGCGCAGAGCTTTCATCTCTGTTTCGGCGAGCGGAGTAAAGTTCTGCGCAATGCGTAGATTTTGTTCCAGGATAGGCAGTTCAGAAACCCCGGAGATGGTGCTGGTCACGGGCAGGCTCATGGCATAGCGAAGCAATTCCTCCGCGGTGAACACCCCTTTTTGTACCGGCTCCCCGTGTCCGCCAATCGGCTTCATGCCCAAGGCAGCTATTCCGCGAGTATTCAATACTGGCAACACTTTCTGCTCAAAAGAAAAGAAGTGAGCGTCGAAGGGGTTCAGCGGCATTTGTACTGCGTCAAAGGGAAAGCCCGTATTTAGCATGGCGAGATGAAGGTCCGGATCCTTGTGCCCCGTAAATCCCACGAAGCGGACTTTGCCCTGCTGCTTCGCTTTGTGCAGTGCCTCCGCGGCGCCGTTGGGTCGAATGAATTGCTCAGGGTCGTTCTGAAAGGTCACCCCGTGTATTTGCCACAGATCGAGATGATCGGTCTGCAATCGCCGCAGCGATTGTTCCAACATTTGCATGGCCAGCGAAGCATCCCTGCCGTGCGTACATACCTTGGTCATCAGAAATGCGTGATCGCGCACACCGCGCAGACCCTTTCCCAGCCAGTCCTCTGATTTTCCCCGGTTGTATTCCCAGCAGCAATCGTAGAAAGTAATGCCGCCGTCCATGGCGCGCTGGACGATCTCTACTGCTGTTGCCTCGTCTTTAGCTGCCCCCAGGTGGTGGCCACCCAGTCCCAGCGCAGATATCTTAACGTCTGTCTTGCCAAAATTGCGTAGCGGGATCATTGAACTCACACGCAGGTAGATGCGTTTATCACGATTTTCCGTCGCCAGCCAAAGTGTAGGCGGCATAAGTCGCGTTGATATAGTGAAGCCCCGCGCTCCGACGCAGACACCTTCTTTAGCGTCCGGGTAAAGAACCATTTTCCAATCTCGGTCCCGCAGGGACGGCTGGAATGGCTGGAATGGGCTGGAATGGGCTGGATAGCTCCGGACGCAAATCCTGGGTATAAAGATTCATCCAAGCCGCCACTTGATAACGAAATGACGTAGAACTCTTCCGCAGATCTTGCGACCCAACTATTGCCGCAGCTAAGACATCAGAATCAACAAGCTGAGTTTGGTATCCCGACACCAAGGGTGACTGAATGAATGTGCTGGTGATGAACCCGGGCGGCAACTCCCTTAAGGTCGAGGTCATCTCCTGCTCGCCCACCCAGCAATTTGCTTCTGATGGCACGAAACTGGTGAGCCTGATTTTGGAGGGTATCGGGAAAACGCCATATCTGTCGGTTATGCAAGGGAAGACAGTTACTCGCACCGAACCAATACAGGCAAAGGACTATGGTGAAGCGGCGGCGAGCCTTTTCTCCTGGCTCGAAGAACAAGCGCAAATCACGACCAAAGACATCCAGTGCGTGGGAGTGAGAGTCGTCCACGGTGGAAGATCCTTTGCTGAGGCAACCAGACTTACCGCCGAGGTTGAACGCAAAATACACGACTTTGAGCGGCTTGCGCCGCTGCATAACAAGAGTTCGCTGGAGCTTTTCGAGCCGATACGCCGCAGGTTAGGTCAGGTCCCAATCTATGCCGTCTTCGATACCGCGTTTCACGGCACCATTCCAGACGTCGCTTCGCTCTATCCCATTCCGGTCGATCTGGCGGAAAAGCACGGCATTCGCCGCTTTGGCTTTCACGGGACTTCGCACCGCTACATGATGGAACGGGCCGCTCATCTATTAGGCAAGCAACCTCAGGAAGTAAACCTCGTCACCATGCATCTGGAGAGTGGTTGCTCCGTGACCGCTATCGCCAGGGGGCAATCCGTCGACAATTCTATGGGATTCACGCCTCTCGAAGGGCTGATGATGGGGAGCCGCTCCGGAGACGTCGACCCCTCCCTTATTCCTTTCCTCATCCGTGAGGGGCACATGGGCATGGATGAGGTAACAACTTTACTGAACAAAAAATCGGGGCTTCTCGGAGTATCAAAAAAATCACTGGATACACGTGTTCTCATGAAAGATTACGGCAAGGATCCACACGTGACACTGGCCATGGATATGTTTTCGTATCGGCTGGTGAAGGCTGTTGGCGCTTACCTGAGTGCCCTGGGTGGCGCAGACGCAATCGTGTTTGGGGGTGGCATTGGCGAAAATACTCCGCTTGTCCGTGAGCGTGTGTGCGCATCACTGCGCTGGTGTGGGCTCCACATGAACCCGGAAACAAATGCCACTGTCATCGATGTCGAAGGCAAACTCACGCACGGCAATTCGGCTCTTCAGGCCGTCGTCGTTATAACCGAAGAAGGTCTGCAAATCGCGTACGAATGCAGCCAGGCATCGTAACATGGCGTCATTTGACGCTACAGTCTCGTGGTTGGCCTCCAGTAGGCTCACCTTGTAGGCATCGATCTTCAAAGGCAGCAGAGCGCTCTCAAATACCCTGTCGATCGTCCATTCCTACCTTCCGCGGTTTCGGCAATTCAGAAACCGCCGCGCCGCAAGCAGGAGGACCAGTCCATGCTGCCAGGAAAAGTAATTCCATTCACTGATTTCGGGGCTCGCCACTGCCAGGGAGCGCAGCGGCCTCAAATAGTCATTCAAATCGGCCGGGATAGAGAACTCTTGCGTTTGCGGGCTAAGGTCATTTGTACTGCCGGGTACACCGTCCACTCCATGACTCCGGATGAAACCACGGCGGAAATCCGCAAAGCACGCGGGGGGCAGGTCTGGGTCTTTTGCCATACACTCGAGTTTTATGAGCTTGCCCTTTTAGCCGTCGCCATTCGCAGCAGTTGGCCTGAAGATAAGCTGCTTCGGCTGAGTGGTCTCGATGACGTTCAACAGGCGCCGGGGCTCTTTGATGAATTGCTTGAGCCGGTCAAGAGTGTGGATGATCTGCTCCGGGCGGTGGCCGAGCTGGCCAATCAATCAACCGCTAACAAGCCGGAACGCCATTCCAATCTATGACTTGGGTCGGGCTTGAGGAGCCGGGGACCCGGTCAATTGGCCGCTCACGAAGCGTTGCGCTCTCCGAATGTCTCATTTCCCATCGAACCGCTCAATGGCAAGACGACAGAGAATGTTGTGCCTTGGGCTCGACCTTCCGTGCAGCTTCGCCAGCGAATTTGAGCACCATGCTTGTCTACGATGGTCTTGCAAATCCACAGTCCTAGCCCGTTACCGGCGTCCGCTTTATCGCTCTGAAATGCTTCAAAAAGCCGAGCCTGCATAGCCAGAGGGATGCCTCGCCCGTTGTCCGCCACGCTCAGGCGTGCATTCCCGCCCGAGGCGCGTAACCGAACGGACAATATTCCGCCTGCCGGCAGTGCCTCCGCGGCATTGCGCACCAGGTTCGATACCAACATAAGAAACTCGCCGGCATATACCGAGCCGACCAGGATATCCGGCAGATCCTTTCGCAGTTGGATTTGCTTCTCTACCAGGAGCGCGGAGTGGTAACGCAAAGCAGTTTCCACCAGGGGAACTAGATCTTTCGTCTGGCTCCGCGGGGTGTCTCGAAAAAACGAAAGCGTCTGCCTGGCGATGTACTGGATGCGTACAAGTTGTTCTTCGATCTGCACCGCACGGGCCCGCACCCGATCCGGGTAATCCGCCTCTTTGGCGATTAGGTATACCAAATCCGCAATGGCTTGCGAAGGGTTGTTGATCTCATGCATGACTGAAGCAGCAAGCCGGCCCGCCATCGCCATCTTCTCCGCCCGGCGTAGCGCCGTCTCGAGCCGAAGCGTCCGCTCATCTCCGCGTGGATCACGAGGTGGAGAGGACGGATCTGTTTCCTTCATCATGATTAGCCCTTTTTGCGCCACGATAGTGTGAGTTGCCCATCGACCCTCCGGGTTGCCGCTGGGCGATTAAATAGCCTTCAAGTAACAGCAAAGGCATGCCTATCGTAAGGCTATTGTTCATAGTGCGATGCCCGGCTCTGCCCGGCAAGCGCTTACTTGCGCGGTGGCCGTCCGACCGCTTTGCTGGGACTTTTTCCCTTGCGCGCCGTCGCTTTTCCCGCACCCATTCCGTCCGTGCTGGCCGTATTGCCGGCGAAGCTACCTACCTCATTCATCACGCTCAGAACCACGCCATCGATCCGGTTATCCATGGTGCGGTAAGGAACAATACGCGAGAATGCACCACTTTCCATCGTTGTCCTGCACGTGCAGCTGTTGCGACTGCACCTGCTGGATGACATCAAGCATGTTTTGCTCGAGACCGCCCATGTCAAGTTTCAACCTGAGTCTTGGCATGGGGCGGCCGATATCGCTTGAGGTTAGGCCGAGCACCGCTGCCGCCTGGGGCGTGAAGCGGCGAACGCTCAAATCGGCCCCTACCATGACGATCGGCAGGCTTACGCTGTACAGAAGGTTGGTAAGGTCGTTGTTCAGCTGGGTAAGGAGCTCGTTGCGGTGTTGCATCTCCTCGTTGACCGTATGGAGTTCTTCGTTGGCCGACTCCAACTCTTCTTTCGAGGTCTGCAATTCTTCATTTGTACTCTGCAATTCTTCGTTGCCGGACTGAATCTCCTCATTTGCTGACTGTAATTCTTCGTTGGTGCCTTCTTGTGATTCGATGATTGACTGCAGATATTCCCTGGTGGCCGCCAACTCCTGACGTAATTGCACGATCTGTTTGCCCAGAGAAGACCTGTCTTCCGGACTAACCGGGTCAACTGCCAGCGAATCCCCGGGTTGCCGCGAAAGGGCGGTTGCCGGTAACCCGTCCCCGCCTGGTAAATCACTCTCGAAAACAATCAGGAAGCTATGCTGGCTCTGCGTGGGGACCTTGAACGGAACGACCCGAATAGTAACTGTCCTTGTCTTTTCATCCTCCACGCGCACGTGCTCTCTTATGGCTTCGAAGCCCTGCTTGCGTGCTTCATCGATCGCGCCCTGCAATTCAAACAACAAGCCCGGGCGAGCCATCTTCAGCAGGTTGAGGCTGGCCTTTCCCGAAGGAAGCTCGAGAAAGGAAGCAGTGCGCCCCCTGGTCTGGAGAATCTCTAAATGTTCATTGATAAGCACCGCAGGAGGCACGTACCTGGCCAGCAACAGGCGGTCGGCCTCGCGCTGTAACTCCATGGGGATTTTGAGCGTTTCCGGAGATTTTGAAGGCGGTGTCGCCGCTTCTACTTCACTCGCTCCGGGTTCCGGCTTGCCTACAGAAAAACCGAAGGCAACAGGCGCCGACACCAAACGCTTGCGGAAAATCTTCTGTTTCTTGTCGGTCATTTCGAACAGCTCCGAACCCGAACCCAGAAGGCCCTCAGTGCTGCCAAGCATCAGGAATCCGGTTGGGTTCAATGCGTAATGAAAGATCGGTATTACCCTCTTCTGTAGCGATTGACTCAGATAAATCATCACATTGCGACAACTTACCAGATCCATGCGGGAGAAGGGCGGATCGTTGAATACGTTTTGCGTGGAGAAAATGCATAGATCGCGGATGCTCTTCTTGATCTGGTAGCCGCCGTCGGCCTTGTAAAAGAACCGTCTCAGCCGCTCCGGCGTTACGTCTGCCTCGATGTTCTCCTTGTAAACGCCTATCCGGGCGCGCTGGATGGCACTCTCGCTCAGGTCGGTGCCAAACACCTGGACGGGAATGTCTGCTCGTCCTTCTCCTAAGAATTCTACGATCGAAATTGCATGCGAATAAGTCTCTTCGCCGGTCGAGCATCCCGGGACCCAGATTCGAATCGGTCCGGAGCCGGAAGTTCGCGCCTCCAACACGGCCGGGTAGACAACATGCTTGAGGGCTGCAAATGCCTCCGGATTACGAAAGAAGCTGGTTACATTGATTAGCAGGTCCTGGTAAAGGGCTTCCACTTCCCCTGCATTGCGATGCAGGAAGTTACCGTAATCCTTCAGGTTTTCAATCTTCTGCAGGGCCATGCGGCGTTGAATGCGCCGGGCTATGGTGGGTGATTTGTAGCCTGAAAAATCCACCGTCGTGAACCGTCGCAGCAGACGGAAGATTTGTTCCATATCACTGTTGTCGCCCACCGGCTCCACTTCAGGGTCGAAACGATCAGCAATATAGGGGTGGTGGCGAATGCGCGCAATTTCCTTAGCTATGCCCGCAGGGGTCAGGATGAAGTCGACACAGCCAGAGGCGATCGCACTCGCCGGCATGCCGTCGTATTTGGCGGAACTCGGTTCCTGGGCAAAAGTAATGCCCGCTTCGCCTTTGACTGCGGCCAATCCGAGCGTGCCGTCGGAAGCCGTTCCGGAAAGGATAACCCCGATGGCGTCGCTTCCGTGGGCGACGGCCAACGACCTCAGAAACGTATCGATGGTCGTGTTCGCTGACCTGTGCGCTTCCCGGTCCCGCAGGTGCAGCACCCAATGGTCTATGGTCATCTCACAATTTGGGGGAATCACGTAGATATGATCCGGTTCTACCCGCGTGCCGTCTTTGGCCTGTGACACGGGCATTGGGGTAGTGCGGGCCAGGATTTCACTGACTTTGCTCTCTCGGGCGGGGTCCAGATGGAGCACCAGCACATAGGCCATGCCGAGATGCGACCCTAACTCTTTGAAAAAGCTGGTCGCCGCTTCCAGGCCGCCGGCGGACGCTCCAATCCCTACCACCGGAAAGCGAGGCGAGACACCCGGGGCCGCGATTGTCGGCTCGAGAGCTTGCTTGGCTTTTGAGGAGGTTCTTGTGGCCCCCATGTCGCTCCTCTGTTCGGTAAAAAGTCCAAAGAATCAAAAGCTTCGCCCCACCAGTCCGGGGTCGGCTTCTTATGCTTGATGAGGATACTCCCCTTTTCGGGAAGCGTTCGTGGCCGTAGATCACGACTAAGATGGGTTACGAGTTCAGCTTACTCCGTTGAGGATCGCTTCGCGTCCGGAAGGCCGATCAGGCGATATGCTCAGACCTCACCGCGCTCGAGGTAACTCCCTGGGTCGGCAGCAAATCCGGGACTGCGGCCGGCGCCACAGCATTCCAGGAGTCCTGCAGACGCTGGGTGCTCAGGCGGTCGCATCGCTCCGTGAGCAGGCGGATGGAGTCGGTGATCTGTTCCGTAAGCTTATGGTTGGCGGTTCTCAGTTCACGTGCTGTTCGAATGCCTTCCCTGAGGGTCGAGCGAGCCGCACGGGAAGACTTGTCGGCTTGGGCCTCACTCTTCTCAAGTCCTCGAGCCGAAAAGCGCGTCGCCAGCCATGCGTCCACATCACCCCGGTAGAGCAGGACCGCACTTTTCTGCGAGGCGCCGATTGGACGGCGGACGGGAAGCCCAAGGTGACGTTCCCAGCGCTGTACTGTGCGAACACCCTTTCCCAGATACCTGGCGATATCTTTCCAGGACGACAGTACAGTGGATTCCTCTGAGATATTCATCTCATTCTCCCCCAGCTAAGTCATTATAAGCCCGCAGGTTGTTTCCGCTACATTTGAGTCGGATTGGCCGGCGATGGGAGGCGCTATCGCCCTGTCCCAGCCTTCGGGCCAAGACGCCACAACAACGAGAACACGCTCACCCACAGAAAGTGTCGCTGCAGAGCCTTCCATTTTGGCCAAAGCCACATCCAAAAGAATAGAATAATGGAGTCGCCGCTCGTGGAGCATCGCGATCTTGTGGTCATCGGAGCTTCGGCCGGAGGTTTAGAAGCCATCCGGCAGATTCTCGCGCCCCTGCCCGACGATTTGGAGGCGGCGATCCTGATCGTTCTGCACACTGCGGATCACTCGGAAAGCCTGCTACCCCAAATTCTCAAACGTGCGAGCAAACTGCCTGTTTCCCACCCCGGGGACGGAGAAGCGATTCAACGGGGGCATGTATACATCGCTCCCCCCGGTTTTCACATGATTGTGGAGGACGGTCGACTGCGAGTCCTGCAGGGGCCACGTGAGAACCTGCACCGCCCTGCCGTTGATCCGCTTTTCCGGTCGGCGGCAGCGTCCTACGGTCCGCGGGTGATCGGGGTTATTTTGACCGGCATGTTGGACGACGGAACGGCGGGCCTGATGGTGGTACGGGCCAGCGGCGGGAAGGCGATCGTGCAGGACCCGGCCACCGCCCTATACCCGGGGATGCCGAGGAGCGCACTCGATCATGTCCCCGACGCCCAGGTAGCACCTCTCCCTGAGATAGCGGCCCTGCTGCTGCAATTGATTCGAGTCCGGCTGCCCGTTGGAACCAGCCGCCCCAGAAACGGCGCCTTGGGCGCAGCGAAAGAAACCAGGATTGCGGAGCTCGACATGAATGAGATTTCTGACGAGGACCGCTTGGGGAAGCCCTCCCCTTTCGCTTGTCCCGATTGCGGCGGAGTGCTGTGGGAAATTGAGCAAAATGGTTTTCTTCGTTTTCGCTGTCGCGTGGGCCACGCTCTTACCGCCAAATATCTTGGGGCGGAACAAAGGAACGCCCTGGAAACGGCGCTCTGGGAGGCGCTACGTGCACTGGAAGAAAGCGCCTCGTTGTATCGGCGATTGGCGGGCCGCGCCACGCTATCCCGCCACTCACTGCCAGCAGGGCGGTTCGAAGAGCATGCTTCCAACACTGAGGCGAATGCGAGAATCCTGAGGGACTTCCTGTTACGGGTAAACAGTACCGAAGATGGCGACTCTGAAGATTCGATTTTCTCGACTGAAGAGTCAAAGCTGACGAACTAAAGGGAATTGGATAATTTAACGTTTCCCGCCCTGGTCACCCGGCAAGGGAATCGATCAATGGCCTTATACCGTTGGTGACTGACCTCCTTTGAGGGCAGAGGGTCACCGTACCATCCGGCTTGAACTCAAAATCAAATTTGCCGTAGCACCTTCCGCACAACCAATAATGTTCGACCGATTTGGCGGACTTGTTCGTTCGGATTGTCCGAACAACTCTTCCGTTACGCAGGTAATCCAGCTTCTCGTGGCATGCGGGGTTGAAGCACTCGGTCAACATGTTGAATTCCTGCTCAGCGATTTTCAGCACAACCTCGATTGGATGCGTGCGGACTGGAATTGTGTCGTTCAAAACTCTGAGAAGCTTCACTTCTGGATGGGGAGACTGCTCCCAGTTGGGGGTCTGCATCCAAATCTTTAGTGCGGCAAGGCGAGCACGCGACTCAGTAATACACCCACAGACAACAGCTATTTATTTAAAGGAGCAACGCAATGAAGGTTTTTTCAGCGAACATCCAGGACCTGCGCACGCTGTACTTCAGCAATTTGAAGAAGGCGCTCGATATGGAGCAAAAAATCACCAAGGCCCTTCCCAACCTTATCGAGAAAGCGTCCGATCCCGAATTGGTCAGGGCTTTCGAGACTCACCTGCAGGAGACCGATGGACACGTGACCAAGGTTGAAACCTTGCTGCGCCGCAACTTGGGCGAAAGCAAAACCGAAGCATGTAAAGTCATTAACGGGCTCACCACGGAAGCTTCCGACACCATCAAGGATGTGACCGACCCGTCGATACGAGACATAGCGTTGATCGGGGCAGCTCAACAAGTTGAGCATCATGAGATTGCGGTGTACGGAACTTTGCGCCGCTGGGCTGAGATTCTAGGCCTCGCTGAGGATGAGGTGGTACTGGAATCGATTGAGGCAGAGGAAGCCAACGCAGATAAACTGCTCAGCGAAATCGCCGAGCGCGTGAACTATCAGGCTGCTGCTTAGTCTGAATTAAAAAGGGCGGCTTTCATTAAAGGTGAAAGCCGCCCTTGTATCCGAGGATAAACATGGCAAAGTACGGTAAAGCAGCAGGTAAGAGCGTCAAGAGTGCGATGCACCGCGAAAAAGCCGGCACCCTGAAGTCAGGCAAAGGGGGAAAGGGCGGCACCGTGAAGAGCAAGAAGCAGGCAATCGCGATCGGGTTATCTGAGGCCCGCAAAAAGGGCGCCAAGGTTCCAAAAAAGAAGAGCAGTTGAAACCACGTGTGAAACGGTTGGATCCGGGAACAGAGCCCATCGAGGCCCGGAGGGCCGACCGCCAAACCTCAGCTCAGCCCGGAAGGGCTGGGTCGGAATCCGTTCATTATCGAGCGCCATAGGCGCGGCACCACGACCAATCGGCGGCGGTCGCAGCCAACGCCCGCAGCCGACCTTCAACACCACCCAATTCTCTTCGAGACCCGGCTGGCAAGATTCAATCAAGCGTAATCGAGTAGTCTATGCTTTCTTCCCGCGGCACCTTCCGTCGCCGGGAACAAATGCATCATAGTTGTGCAAATGAACCTGTTTGACCCCAGCCCGAAGTCTGCTCTGGAATTCCTTCCCGCGCGCCACGATCTCGCCAGCCTTAAGGAAGCGGCAAAACAATGTCGCGGATGTGATTTGTATCGCGAAGCGACCCAGGTTGTTTTTGGGGAAGGGCGCACGCACGCCGCTATTCTCATGGTGGGCGAGCAACCTGGAGACCGCGAGGATCAGCAAGGCAAGCCCTTTGTCGGTCCTGCTGGTCAGCTGCTTGATAAGTGTCTCGAAACCGCCGGTATCGATCGCACTGAGGTCTATGTCACCAACGCGGTTAAGCACTTCAAATGGGAACCGCGAGGAAAAATCCGGCTGCACAAGAAGCCAAACTCTCTCGAGATTGCGGCCTGCCGCCCATGGCTCGAATCCGAGATCGCCGCTGTCCGTCCACAACTGGTTGTGTGCCTGGGCGCAACCGCGGCGCAGAGTTTGCTCGGGCCGCAGTTCCGCCTGACCAAACACCGCGGGGAGGTGTTTCCAACCCAGTACGGGCCGGTGACAGCCACCATCCACCCCTCCGCGATTCTTCGCATGCCGGAGCCTGCTCGAAAAGAAGCTGAGATTGCGAGCCTGGTGGATGACCTGAGGGTTGCAGCGGAATACGCGGCAGCGCGGAGGCCCTGATGAAAGCAGCCAAAGTTACCTTGAAAGTAACGAAACAACCGGCTGAAACAAACGCCGCCACCACCACAACCACGATCGCCACTCGTTCCGACCGTTTCGGTAGGTTTGCAGCACGATGCTCGCATTACCTCGGTTCCCGCTGGGCCTTTATCGCGGCGATGGGGGTGATCGTGGTGTGGGCTGTTACCGGGCCGCTCTTCCATTACTCCGATACCTGGCAGCTGGTCATCAATACTGGCACAACGATTGTCACCTTTCTGATGGTGTTCCTCATTCAGAACACCCAGAACCGGGATGCCAGGGCCATTCATTTGAAACTGAACGAACTGATCCACGCAGTAGACAAAGCAAAAAATAGAATGATTGATGTTGAAAATCTGTCTGATCTCGAGCTTGACGAGCTTGCCCGGACCTATGAAAAGATCCGCACCAGTGCCGAGGAACGCCACCAGGCAAACCGCGACGCTTCGCCCCGTTAGCCGCGAATGACGCTCGATGCGGTATCTCAGGGCAAGATCCACATCGGGATCTCGGGCTGGAGATACAAGGGCTGGCGGGGCATCTTTTACCCCGAAAAGCTTCCTCAGCGGCGAGAGCTGGAGTTCGCGTCGCGAAGGTTTGACACCATTGAGTTGAATGGATCGTTCTACTCGCTGCAGAGACCGCAAAGCTTCTCCCAATGGCATGATGAGACGCCGCCGGATTTCACCTTTGCCATCAAGGGCTCGCGCTATATCACCCACATGCTTCGACTACGCAATGTTGAAGGGCCGCTGGCAAACTTCTTTGCCCAGGGGCTACTCCGTTTTGGCGCCAAGCTTGGACCCATTTTGTGGCAGCTTCCGCCCAACTTCAGCTTCGAGCCGGAACGGCTTGAGCAATTCTTCGCCCTGTTGCCACAGACGCAGAAACAGGCCGCCGAGACGGCTCGCAAACACGATGACCGCCTCGAAAGATCGTTCCTGGTTCCGGGTGCAAAAGGATTCAGTCCTGCGCCACGCCATTGAGATTCGCCATGAAAGCTTTGTTACTGAAAAATTCATCAGGCTTCTCCGGCGCTATGGTGTGGGATTGGTGGTGGCCGATACCGTGGAGTGGCCGCTCCTGATGGATGTGACCGCGGGCTTTGTCTATTGCCGTCTTCATGGCAGCGCCGAGTTGTACTCAAGCGGTTACGAAGCCGATGCGCTCGATATATGGGCCCGCCGTGTCGTCGCCTGGGCGCGGGGAGAGGAAGTGAGTGACGGCAGAAAGGCCAGCTCTCGCGACGCCGTGAAACGCAAGCGTCGTGACGTATTTGTTTATTTTGACAACGACATGAAAGTCCGCGCACCCTTTGACGCGGAGCAGCTTCGTGATCGCGTCACCAGGCTGCTCGCGGAGAGGGCGCCTGAAGCTCTCCCCACCGGCAAATGGGTACAATCCCTCCATGGATAAGCCTGCAGAACAAGATCCGAGAGTGTATTTCGCAGCCGAGAGAACCTTTCTCGCGTGGATTCGGACCGGGCTCGGCTTGATGGGGGTTGGCTTTGCAGTCAGCCGCTTCGGGCTGTTTCTTCGCGAGCTGAGTGCCAGCGCCTCTCACCTCCCCGCCCAGACCACCGGCCTTTCCCTCTGGTCCGGAGTGTTTCTGGTCGCCATGGGCGTCATGGTCACCCTGTCTGCGGTCGTGCGCCACTTTCAGTTCGTGCGCGAGTTGCGCTCCGGAACCTGGAGACCGGGGCGAGTATCCACCGATGCTGTGATCCTCGGCTTAGTGCTCGCCGCTCTTGGGATCGCCATGGCTCTCTATCTGACTCTCGTTCGTTGAGGTTTAACATGAACGCAAATGATTTTCGTCGCATAGCGTTGCTACTGGAAGGTGCGGAAGAAGGGTCGCACATGGGATCCCCCGATTTTCGTGTCGGAGGCAGAATATTTGCCACACTGGCACACCAGGCGCAGGGGTACGGCAACCTGATGCTTTTAGCCGAGCAGCAAGCCGCATTCGTCGAAGAGCAGCCAGATGTGTTTCTACCCGTTGCCGGCGGATGGGGCAGAATGGGCGCTACGCATATCCGCCTCGCGGCCGCAAACGAAGACGTGCTCGCCGGCGCGCTGCACACAGCCTGGAAGCTGCGCGTGGAGAAGAACGGAAAAGCCGGCAAGAGCAAGCGCACTTCCTCCCCAAAGACCGCAAAGAAGAAAGCTAAGTCGCGGTAAAACCTAGGCCGCTTTCTTGCGCTTGCTCACGCTGCGCCGCTCCGCGCATGCGGAGATTCAGCCTTGGCCTGGCGCGCGCGCTTTCCTCCGAGCGCGATCTGCCTCTTGCGCGCTGTTTCGCGGGAAACCTCCCGACCGCCATTGCGGCTGGCGGGTTTCTTGCGGCAGCTTCCTTCTTCATGCTCGCTTTTGCCTGGAACCGGTTCGTACCCGGGCCAGCATCGCGAAGACTTTGCGTAGGATTTGGCACTCTTGTTTGTTGGCATGTGGATTCCTCGTCACATGCTCTGAGATGCATGCACGCTACGCTGTTCCCACGGCAAGCAAAGCTTAGCCGGCAGTCTTTTCCCCGATGAACAACCGGCGCTGTCCAACTTCATTCGATGCAAAGAGTGTGTTGTTCTTTAAGAAGTGATCAACGACCGCGCCTGGTCTCGTGCGCGACGGAGCGTTTCCACGATGTCGCCGTTGGGATAGAACTCCATAGCGATCGTACCCCTATAATTCAACTCCGCGAGCTTGCGGTAGATGTTGAGGTAATTGATTTCGCCGGTACCGGGCTCATGCCGCCCGGGAACATCGGCGATGTGAATCAGGCCCACTTGGTCGATGTTCTTTTCGAACTTCTCAATCAGGTTCCCGAACTCGCGCTGCTCGTGGTAGACGTCATAGAGCACTCTTACGTTCGGACTGCCCACAGCATTCGCGATTTCGAATGCTTCGGTCACCCCATCCAGGTAAATGGTCGGATTCTCAATCCGGTCGATCGGTTCAATGACCGCCACCAGATTCGCAGCACTCAGTACATCCGCGGCGCGCTTCAAGGCCTCAATGGATGCCTTATGCTGGCTGCCCGGAGCAGCCCCCTCGATTTTCTTACCCGAGAGCAGAATGATCTGCCTGCACTCCAACCGCTTCGCCGCTGGGATCAGATCCTTGAGGCCGGAGAGAAACGCATCCGCTCCGGACGGATCGGCGAAACCAGGGCTCACCCCAGAGGTTGCATCCACTGAGATCTTTAACGTTTCCATGCGCGCGATGATGCGGCGATAGTCCTCCTCGGACCATTGTTTGAATTCGCCCACCAATTCCACATGGTGGTAACCAGCTTGTCCAACCCGGTCCAGGTTTTCTTCAAATGTTCCCCACTTTTTAAGAGTCCAGATCATGACAGAAAATTGTGGGCTCGTTTGGGTGGGCGGGGCTGGCGAAGGTGCGGCTGTTTCCTGGGCTGCGAGGGCGCGCGCAGCGAGCGAAGCCGCGGTCATGCTGACGAAGGATCTGCGAGTGAGCATGCGCTGCATGGTAGCAGAGTACAGGCTACTTCGGCAGTGCGAAGGCCACCAGGCTGCCGCCCGTGGGTGCCGGGGACTTTCCTCCGCCGGCAGCAATCACAACATATTGCCGGCCATTCACTTCATACGTAGAGGGAGTGGCGTTTCCCGCGGCGGGGAGTGTGGTTTGCCACAGGACCTTGCCCGTGGCCTTGTCCAAGGCACGAAAGACTTTGTCGTAGTTCGTGGCGCCAATAAAGAGCAGACCGCCCGCCGTCACCACCGGCCCTCCATAATTTTCGCTGCCGGTTCCGGTGAGTCCCTGGGCCGCAAGCTCGGGGTATTCACCCAGAGGAATCTTCCAAACAGTTTTGCCGCTATTCAGGTCGATCGCAGTCAAGGTCCCCCACGGCGGCTGGATGGCGGGATAGCCGTCTTTGTCGAGAAATTTATTGTATCCGTCACTGATGTATTTCGCATCGAGCGGCGACGGCCCATTGTCTTTCACCGTCTTTTCCTTGCCGTAATAGACATATTCGAATACCGCTTCTACCTGGTCCTGGCCGAGGCTGGCAAAGCCTGGCATACGGCCTTGCCCTTGCGCGATCAATTGTTTCACGCTTGTTTCTTCGTAGCGATCAGACAATCCAATCAGCGAGGGGAACTCGGGAGGCGCTCCTGTCCTGTCCGCGCGATGGCAGGCGGAACAGTTACGCAGGAAGATATCTCGCCCGTTCGCTTCGAACGTTCGCGGCTTCTGCGGCACCAGGCGCAGCACCCACGCCATCTCATTCGCATTCACATAAAGCAACCCGGTGGTCGGGTCGAAGGCGCCTCCGCCCCACTCGGCTCCCCCATCGAAACCGGGAAAGATGATGGTCCCCTGGGTGCTCGCGGGGATGAACTGTCCATCGCTCCGCAGTTTTGTGAAGCGCTCGAGGGCCTCCTGGTGCGCCTCCGGCGTGCGGGTGGTGATCATATCCGCAGTTAGTTTCTGCCGGGCAAACGGGGCGGGCAGCAGGGGCAGCGACTGCTCCTTGGCCGTGACTTCACCTTCAACATCCGAGGGCGGATATTTGCGGCTCTTGATCGGGAAAAGCGGCTTTCCCGTTTCGCGGTCGAAGAGAAAGACGTACCCCTGCTTGGTGGTCTGCGCCAGAGCTGCCACATCGTGCCCGTTGCGTTTCACCGTAACCAGGGCCGGCGCCGATGGCAGGTCGCGGTCCCAGATATCGTGGTGCACGAATTGAAAATGCCAGATGCGTTTGCCCGTCTCGACGTTGAGTGCGATCAGGCAGTTAGCGAATAGATCGTCGCCGGTTCGATTGGCTCCGTAGAAGTCTGAAGCAGCCGACCCGGTGGGGACGAAGATAATTCCGCGTTTACTGTCGAGCGTCATTCCCGGCCAATTGTTGGCTGCGCCACTATAAGTCCACGCCGTCTTGGGCCATGTCTCATAGCCGAATTCACCGGGGTGGGGGATCGTATGAAAGGTCCATCGCAACTGTCCACTGTGCACATCGTAGGCGCGAATATCTCCCGGCGAGGCGGGCAGCGTTTCAGTCATCGCAGCGCCTACAATGACCAGGTCTTTGTAGACCACCGCGGGGCTGGTCATCGTCATCCAATTGAGCGGCTCACGGCCCAGGCCTACACGCAGATCGACCCGCCCCGCTTTCCCGAATGCCGCGATCGGCTTTCCGGTTTGGGCGTCGAGTGAGAACAAGTACTGCCGTACACCAACAAAAATGCGGCGATCCGTTCCATCAGACCAATAGGTCACACCCCGGTTGCGCACCTTGCCAATATTCCTGAGACCCTCATTGGCATCGAATCGCCAGTGCAGGGTGCCCGTCGCCGCATCCAAAGCGACCACATCCCCGTTCGGCGTGGTCGCGTACAAAACCCCATCCACCACAATGGGATTGCACTCCATCTCCGATTTCGGATGTTGGTCCCCGCTGTCGAATGTCCAGGCGACCTGCAAGGCTTGAACGTTGTCGCGATTGATCTGGTCCAGGCTGGAATAGTGAATGTTGTCCGCGCTCCCGCCAAAGACACCCCAGCCGCGCCATGGGTCAGACGTAGCTTGGGCGGGAGAGGAAATCGGGACGCTCAGGAAGAAGACCGACAGAACGACAAAGAGACTTGGGGCGCGCATGGAGTGTTAGTTTATCGCCGCCACCATTCCGACCGTAACTCAATTCCTCGGGCTACCTCCGTGGGCATCCCAGGCTCGGGGCTCCAGAGCTTCAAATCGTCCACGGCAAACAGGCGCTCAATCGGTTGCCGCCACGCATGCAAGGCCAGGTTGAACAGTCCCCAGTGGATAGGCATCATCAGCCCGGTTGCGCCCATGGCCTGGAAGGTTCGCACCGCTCCATCGGGTCCCATATGAATATCGGCCCACAAAGGATCGAATGCGCCAATCTCCAGCATGGTCAGGTCGAACGGTCCATACGCTTTGCCCAATCTCCTTGAAGCCTTCCCATTCCCCGGAATCTGCCCCGTAGAACACGCGGTGTTTCGGGCCGGCGATAACAAATGAGGTCCACAGCGTTTCAAATCGGCTCGCGAGACTCCGTCCCGAGAAGTGGCGGGTGGGCAGCGCGGTCAGCTCCAGCTGCCCGGCGCGCAGGCTTTCTGTCCAGTCCAATTCGCTGGCATGCTTCACCCCCCACTTCTTCAGGATCTTCCCCACACCAAGCGTCGTTACCCACTGGGCTCCGCGTGTCGCCTCGATCTGCGTCAGCCGGCGCACGGTTCGTGCCCCAAGGTGGTCGTAGTGGTCATGGGACAGAAGCACCATATCGATCCGCGGCAGCTCCTCCAGGGGCAGAGGAGGGGCAAAGAATCGCTTCGGCCCTGCCCATTCGACCGGTGCTGTCCGCTGTTCCCACACCGGATCCACCAGCACCCGTACGCCGTCGATCTCCAACAACGAGGACGAATGGCCCATCCAGGTCACACGCAATCCACTCGCCGGCGGCTTCTCGTACACCCGGGCATCCGTGCGGAAGGGTCCCAGGGCACGCTTCGGAATGCGTTCCTCCCTGTTGGCCAGGTAGCGCCAAAACACTTTAAAAAAGGTAGACCATGTCCCAACCGAAGTGGGTGCCGGATTGATATACTTCTTGCCGTTCCGGCGCGCTTTCTCAATCATCGCCATCCTTATCAGACTCTCGGACGGCTCCATTGAGTGCAAACCTTTCATCGCCATGACGGATCCTTACCATCTTCAGCGGTTTGTCGATGCCCAGGCCTCCTGCTTTGCGCAGGTGCGATCCGAGCTTGCCGCTGGAAAAAAGCGGTCCCACTGGATGTGGTTTGTGTTCCCGCAACTAAGCGGTCTAGGCTCAAGTCCTATGGCTCAGCGCTTTGCTATTTCCGGCATTGACGAGGCGAGGGACTATCTCCTTCACCCCATCCTTGGCGACCGTCTCCGCGACTGTACAGCCCTGGTGAACGCTGTGGCCGGCCGATCCATCGGCGACATCTTCGGTTACCCCGACGACCTAAAGTTTCACTCCTCCGTCACCCTCTTTGCACAGGCAGCCGCGCACCATCCTGCCAACAAGGTTTTCCCAGAGGCACTCGCCAAATACTTCGGCGGAATACCAGACAAAGCCACCATCGAACGGTTGTAATCAGCAACCAAGGCTGGCTTGACCCTACTCTTTATCAGCAACGAAGGTTGGGTTGACAATAATCTTTTCAGCAACCAAGGCTGGTTGACCGTTATCTCTATCAGCAACCAAAGCCGGGTGCCCCACATCTCGCTCGTTTTTCGCGAGATGTGGGATACCACGACCCTTGACGCTCTTGTCTGTGGCGTGGAAAACCTTCAGGTTCAGCGCAGTGGTATCCCACATCTCGCGAAAAACGAGCGAGATGTGGCACCCGGCTTTGATTTGTAGGGACGAATCCGAAAACTACCCCCCGCCCTGCTGCCGTTTCAATTCCGCCTCAAAAGCCTGTTGTCGATCCGCCACTGCTGCTTTATATCCCTCGGGATCAATCCAGACGTTCTCACCGGCTCCCGCCTTCGCTCGATCGAGCTTCTCCAGCATTTCAAAATAAGCGCCGTGTGCCCCCAGGAACACATCGCAAGGCAGGCTCTTCAACACCACAAACGTTCGTTGATAATCGGCCACAATGCCGGGATAAGACGCAGGCTTTCCTGGCCGGTCAACCAGGCGAAATCCCGGGTTCACATTCCAGCTGCCCACAATCACAACCTCGCGCGCTTTGCCCCCGATCAACGCTCGCATCGTCCAGGTAGTGCAACCGCGCGTGTGTCCGGCAGTCTTATGCGCGACCAGCACCACTCCACCCAACCGGACCTCATCGCCATCGTGCAGCACACGATCCACCTTGGTCACGGGATAGAGGTCTTTCGGATAGGCGAAGTCTTTGGCCCCGCCACTCTCCACCACCGCCACATCGCCATCCATCACCATGTATTTCGCGCCCGTCAACCGCTTCACTTCAGCGCTGCCCGCATCATGGTCAGCATGGGAATGGCTGATCAGCAGGATCTTGATGTCGTTGAAGTGAAACCCCAGCTGTTCCACGCTCTTTCGGATAAGTGGCGGCGAACTCTCCAGGCTGGAATTGATGAGGATGTCGCCCTTCGGAGTCACCACCAGGTAAGACGCCAGGTCCTTGCTTCCCACGTAGTACAGGTTGTCTGCAATGCGGAAGGGCGCAATCGGAGTTGTCCAATCGGGGTTTGGCGGCGCCGCGCATACCACGCTAGCGGGCAAAAGCAACAGAATCCAAACCCACGTTTTCAACCCAGCCTTAACCATCGATTCCTCCAATAGCTACCAAAGCGCGATGTTCAGAACCACGAAAACAGAAGCGATCACGCCTCCCCAGAATATTGGTTCCTGATACCACCGGCCGGGTTCCCCCCTTGGTATTCTTGATGCGCCCATAACCAGTCCTTCGAGCTCAGAGGCGGGCCGCGGCTTCGTTGCCAGGCTCACCACGATCGTGACCCCAACGCAAACCATCCAGGCCCACAATGCTCGATACATGTTTTCCGCCATGTCTTTCGCATCCGGGGAGAGTGCAACATAGCGTAAGGCTGAGGGGTCCTTTACCACCCAAAGCCACAGGCCAATCGAAGTGAGGGTGCCTGCCACCAACCCCCAGAACCCTCCCTTATCGGTCGCGCGCTGCCACAGCATGCCCACGATCACAGTGCCGAAAAGCGGTGCGACAAAAAAGCTAAACAGCTGCACCGCGTAGTCCATGATGCTGGCTGAATGCTGTACCAGGTAAGCCGTGCCCACAGATACCAGCACACCGACCAGCGTGCACCACCGGCCCATCGCTACATAGTGCCGGTCCGAGGCTTTCTTGTGCAGGAAGGCGCCATAGATGTCGTAAGTCCACACGGTCGAAAATGCGCTCACGTTGCCCGCCATTCCCGACATGAAGCCGGCGATCAGCGCAGTGACCCCGAGCCCGATCAAACCGGGCCCACAGTAGCGCACCAGCATCAGCGGCAATACCTCGTTGTAGCTGTGACCGTTGGTGGCCACAGCCACGCCTTCCGGCAGCAAGCGAAACGGCAAAACGGCCAATGCCAAAAGTCCAGGAAGGATGACGATCAGCGGCACCATCATCTTGAAGGCCGCGCCTATGATGGGCGCGAGGCGTGCAGAACGAAGGCTATTGGCCGCCAGCACACGCTGTACCACCAGGAAATCGGTAGTCCAGTACCCAAACGACAGCACAATCCCCCAACCCAAAACAATGCCGGTCCAATGGACACCCATCGGGTTGTCCTTGAAATGGCCCAGCGTGCTCCACAGGTGGGTGTAGTCCGATCGCCCGAGATTGTGCTCGATCTGGCGAGTAAGGTTTCTCCAGCCACCCACTTCAATCATGCCGAGAATGGGAATCAGCAGCGCCCCCGCCCAGATCAACACGAATTGCAGAATCTCATTGAAGATTGCGGATCGCAGGCCGCCCAGGGCTACGTAGATCGCGACTACCAGGGAAGAAACCCAGATGCTGAAGTTCAGGTCCCAGCCGAGAACCACCTTCATGACCAACGCCATCGAGTACATGTTGATGCCGCTCATCAGAATGGTCATGAAGGCAAAGCTGACGGCAGAGAAGGCGCGCGCAGGATTGCCGAAACGCAGATGGAGATATCCGGGAACCGAGTATGTCTTCGAAATGTAGTAGAACGGCATCATGACCAGGCCCAGAAACAATATCGCTGGGATTGCGCCCATCCAATAAGCGTGCAGGGCGAGGATGCCATATTGATAGGTCGAACCGGCCCAACCCATCATCTCGAGTGAGCCCAGGTTCGCGGATATAAAGCTCAGCCCCGCGATCCACGCGGTCATTTCCCTCCCCGCCATGAAGAACTCTTTGCTGGTTTTGGCAGAGCCCCTCACGTAGAAGCCGATAAACAGCACCATGGCAAAATAGACGGCGATAATCAGTACGTCCACTGCAGACAAATGGATCAGCTGCGTCTTGGCGGGAAGAACCGTAGTCAATAGCACTCGTCAGCGTTTCTCCTCAATGGACGCCGAAGAAAAGTATCTTCGCTCCGGGCTTGTCGAACGTCGCTTCGATCCTGGCGCGGCCTGCCGCATCTTGTGACAACGTAACGCCCTCGCTGAGCCAATGCTCGCTGGCCACTCTATGGCTCGTGATGTATTGATAGGTCCCGCGTTCCGTTGCAAAGATAACCACCGCGCCCCGGCCCGTCGTGGCCGAGATCTTCTCATGAATTTCAGGACTCGCAGAAACGATACCAGTGACCACAGGATCGCTCTCCGTGATATCGTCGCGGACCTGCTTGTATCGTGCCAATGTGCTTCCGATGAAAGTCACTCCAGAATCCGAAACATTCAGCAGGTCTCCCCAGATTCCGTTCTGCCCCAGAATCAGCGAAGCCACATCCACTTGCTGCCACTGCTGTGGGTCATCGGGAAAATAGTGGGTGAGAAACAAGGTGGAGGGAATCCATTTATCGAAGGTCAGGGGAGAACGCGCAATCCATGTCCGCGCCGGCCCCTGGTAGAAAAACAGGTTTGAATTCGTTCGCTCCAGATCGATGGGAATGTCATAGCTCTGATAGTAAGGGCCATTGTTGATCAGGAAGTATTTCCCCGAAGCAAGGAACGCCAGGCCCATGGCCCGCCCGCCTTCCGTAACATCGAAGTCCACAATCGCCCCCGGAACCGCGACCGCTACCTTATCCGCAACCCGGCTCATGTATTGGACCAGTTGGAATGCATACGAGTCCGCGCGCTCCTGGGCAGTGTTGTTTTCTCCACCATGATTATGGTGCGGGTCGTTGCATCCATACTGGGCAATCGCGTCCCACTTGAAATAAGTAACACCAACCTCTCTGGCAAGCCGAATCAATTCATCCGCGAAGGTATCGGCGTACCCGCTCACCATGCACATCTTGTAGCTCTTCTCCGTCTCCCATACTTCCTCGGGCTCGCCCACTTTACCATCCCACGACCTCCGCCATTCCGGATGTTCGCGCGCCACCCGGCTCGACACCGCCGCCGTAGTGGGGCCAAACCATAACCCGAGTTGCATGCCATAGCCATCCAGCTTCTGCTTCACCGCCTTCAGATCATCCGGAAAACGCTTGCTGCTGACGGTCCAGTCCCCCGTCTTCTCGTACCAACCCGTATCCAGAACGAAAACATCCACACCCATCCGGTGCGCCACATCGATCTCTTTCAGAATGCGGTCTTCGTTCATCGAGGCCAGGTACGGCTTTCCATTCCACCACTTGTTACGCTCCTGAAAGTTCCAGGTGTTATAGAAAATGTATGGCTTTCGTGTCGCCGGATTCTGTGTCATGTACTTCAGGACGAAGCGGCGGTAGTGGGAGGCAAGTTGATCGATACCACCCTCCTCCGCTGCGGTTTGCATCCAAAGCGATTGGTAGGAATGATGCGCATCGATCATCTGGCCGGAGACATAGTTGCCTTTCACAGCAGTCAGGCGGACGTTTCGGTTGGGGCTTAGCCGATACCGCAGAAATGCGTCGGGAACTTGCGCGCCATGCTCATAAGCCACCAGGAAGCTGCGGTGGCCGTCGGTAGCAGCGAGGATCGGCCCCGTAAAAGCGCCGCTGTCCTCGAAATATCTGTCTGCGATCGTTTGTTCGGAAAGCGTGTAACTATGCGTCAGCTGCGCGAAGTTGGAAAGTGAGATCTCTTCCGTATCCGGTAGATCCCGGAGGGAAGTCTCAAAGTAGGTGAGGCTGTTCACGCCGCCCGATGCAGTGAGTGTTCGCAGTTGGTCTCCGGAAAGTAGGTAGCGAAAACGAATCACCGGAGTTTCCTCGTTGACCTGGAACTGAACCCGTAACCGAAGATGAGGATCCTGCGACCAGGGCGCCTTCGAAGGAGTACTCAGTGGCTCCATTGTTGAGATGAATGGCAACTTCGACAGGAGCAAAATGAGCAACCGCGGCGGAGACCGGTTTTCCATCGATGGAAAACGTTGGCGGAATGAATCGGTGTACAGAATTTCGCTGGGCGGTGCCATACTCCCAAAGACACGCCTGCCCGCAGGAAATCCGTACCCACACCTGACCGTTGCGGATATCGGCTTTTGTTTGTGCTGCGGAGTACAGGCAAGTGGCGCAGAACACTGCGGCGCAGACAGCTATCTTCCGTATCATTTATGTCTCCACCATGATTACGATTTGTTAAGTCCTTTAAATTGATGTGAGTCCGGTCCTGGCCATTTGTCAAGGCGATACCGCACCGCCAGTTTTAGGTCCCGCGTTGCCGGGATTGAGGTAGCCTGGACCTATGGATATCATGGGCCGTCCCGCACTCGAGGACTTGATCAGGTACGACATGGAGAGCAGCGCCTATCGCTCTGCAGATGAGAACGTTGAGCACGCACTATCACTCCTGCAAGCGCACGAAACCTGGTTTGCGGAGGACCGCGCGGAGAGCCTCGAAATATAACCCGTCTGAAAACCAGCAGATCCTATCCGAGATGGGCCTGTGCCTCACCCACAACGATAAAAAGAGCAGAAGGTTGCGGAAAAGAAACCGCAGATCTCTCAACTGCCATCCCGCGTGTGGAGAGATCTGCGGCTTCTTTTCGGTTCTCTCACACCCTCTGAGGCTACCCTGGACGTGATCCCTGGGTAGGCATTTAAAGCATGATCCAGTCCGGAGGGACCAGCCACTTTTCGTTCTATCCTCTAACTGGCGATGGCAAACATTCAAATCACAAAAACGGAGCTGGTCTGGCCCGGCAAGTACCGTGAGGACGGAGTGCTGGCGAAAACCCCACGAGCGAACCTACCTTTGCAAACCATGGAAGTCTTCGGACCCGAGGCGGAATGGCGCAACAAACTCATATGGGGCGACAACCTGCTCGTAATGGGGTCGCTGCTCAAAGAATTCGTAGGAAAAATCGACCTGATTTATATCGACCCGCCGTTTGCCACTGGAGCGGATTTCGCCTTCCCCGCCGCGATTGGGCAGCAGGAAATGGCTTACCGGGATACCTGGAATGTCAGCACTGGTTCCTACCTGGCCATGATGGCGGAACGTTTGCAATTGATCAGGGATCTACTGTCCCCCACTGGCAGCCTGTTTCTGCATTGCGACTGGCACGTGAGTCACCTGCTTCGAGCGATCGGCGATGAAGTGTTCGGGGCCGGCAACTTTCTCAACGAAATCGTGTGGTACTACTACAACAAATTTCAAGGCAACGTAAAACGCTTTGCGTCCAATCACGATGTTGTGCTCTGGTACCGCAAGACTCCGTCCTACCAGTTCAATCAACAAATCGAAAAGCGGGCTGAAGGCAAAGTAAGGCAACTCGTCCGCATGTGGGATAAAGAGAAGGCTGCCATTGTCAACGCCAAGGGTCTCGACGGGAAGGTCATGTATCGTGAGACCGATCAGCGAACGGTCGACGACGTTTGGCGCATCTCCATGTTGCAACCAGCCGATCGCACGGAAAATTGCGGCTTTCCCACTCAAAAACCCGAGGCTCTATTGCACCGGATCCTGGAAGCCGCCTCCTCTCCGGGAGATCTCGTAGCCGATTTTTTCTGCGGTTCCGGCACCATGCTTTCGGTGGCCGAAAAACTCAATCGCCGCTGGATTGGCTGTGACCTCGGCCGCTGGAGCATTCACACCACCCGCAAGCGTTTGCTTGGAATCAAGCCCCGCGGACCTTTTGCCTTGTTGAGCCTGGGCAAGTACGAACGCCAATACTGGCAGGGCGTAAACTTCAAGGTCCCATGTGAGTACGTTGCGTTCATATTGAAGCTCTATGGCGCCGAACCGGCCGCCGGCCTCGCCCACGTAGACGGTAAGAAGAGCAACGCGCTGGTGCGCGTTGGAGCAGTGGATCTGCCGATCACTAACGCAGAAATCGACGCCGCAGTGGACCAGTGCGCAAAGTTGAAGCAGCGAGAACTGCATATTCTCGGTTGGGATTGGGACACTGAGCGCTGCGACGTGCTGACCGAGGCTGCCTCAAACAAAGGGGTCAGGTTGCTGCTCTTGCAAATTCCGCGAGAGGTGATGGAGCCGCAGGCTACTCAACAAGCGGACGTGCGCTTTTTCCCGCTGGCCTACATGGAAGCGGAGATCGGGCAACCGGGCGATCGTACCGCGCGCGTAACCCTCAAGAACTTCGTAATTCTTAATACAGCCGGAGATCTGCACCCTGACTGGTCAGACTACATTGACTACTGGTCCGTGGACTGGGATTCTCGAAGCGATACCTTCGTCGATGGCTGGGCAGCATACCGCACCCGCAAAGAAAGAAAGCTGCCTCTCGTCTCCGCCCCCTACGCGTACGAAGAGGGCGGCAGGCGCCGCATCCTCGTACGCGTGATTGACATTTTCGGCAACGAAACCAGGCAGGCGTTCGCTGTGGAATTCAGCTGACTTCAAAGACAGAAATCAGCAACCGTAATGGCGGCCTTCTTCTCCGCAATTCCCACGGGTAGGTTTGCAGAGGCGTAAACGTGCGTTGGAAGAAGGTATCGTCGACCACGTAGGTTTCGCCGTTCTCGCCCCTCACAATCCAATCGCCCTTCGATACATTGCAGAAACCGGTGTCGGTCGCTATTGTTTTGGCATGCTCGCACTGCGTGGCATCTACGACCAGCGGCCGTAGCGTGCGGAATGTACTCATTAGGTCCTCCATGGCGCGGGGC
This sequence comes from uncultured Acidobacteriaceae bacterium, assembly GCA_963838445.1. Taxonomy (GTDB): domain Bacteria; phylum Acidobacteriota; class Terriglobia; order Terriglobales; family Acidobacteriaceae; genus PALSA-350. The sequence continues at coordinate 18,505 of CAWIRT010000043.1, read as the reverse complement.
GGTTTCACAGTACGTGTACAACCCCGGAGCGAAAGGACTTACGTGGTTTTCTCCAAAGAAAACCACACCTCGCACTCTCTGAGGCGACGCAATGGCTGTGAAACCGCTCTCACCGCCAACAGCTCTATGAGAGAACTTTTTCCGTAAGGAATGCGAAGTGGATTTGTTAGGGATTTGTAAAGGCGGAACTAGAACCCATAGTTCTTCTTCCGGAGCGCGTTCTTGTATTGATCGCGGGCCTTTTTTGCCTTGGCTTCGGCATCGTGGGCGGTAAAACCAGCCGCATCCCACTTCTCCATCTCGACCATGGAGTGATCGTCATTTGCCAGAGCCTCTTCGGATTTAATTGCGGTTACCCAGCTGTCTATGGCCTGCCGGTAATTGCTCAGAAGTGTGTCGAAGTCTGAATCTTGCATAGTGCAGTGAATGTATGGCAGCACCCAACCGGCGTCAATGGAGCAAGCCTTCGATTCATGAAAGATTGACACACCAGGTCTTCTGCAAAGAATCAGACCTATTCCGAAGTGAACGTGCCTGCCGGCAGCCCGGCGCGGTTGTAGAGAAAAGTCGTAACCACGCCCGACCAGTCATAGCGAACGAAGCGAGGAAAGGCGACCTTGGGAGACGATACGAGGACTGTCTCCTTCTCCCCGATCTTTTCGATCTTTGCCGTTGCCGGCATGAAGTTGTGGTCGTCTCCAGCTAACTCAAATCCGCCAACTTCCTGGCCTCGCGCAGTGAGTCCTTCGGCGTGTGTAAACCACACCCGCATTCCGTTCGGCTCGCTGGCCGCTTGAAGAAACTCCGGTGAACTATATTCGACGGCTTCACCATAAACTTCGGCGCGGGCGGTCAGCGCAAGCCGGCTGGCGACGGTTTGCTTGTCCGGTGGATGCACGTTTTCTGGGGTCCCCACATCCAGCGTGACCGCCATGCCAGTGTGGCGCAAAGAGAGAGTGCGTCGCTGGGCATCGCGCACCAACGGCCAGCCGGCGGCGGTGGAATTGAAACTCGAGATCTGAACAAATAAGAACGGAAAGTCGCCTTCGCCCCATTGGCGTCTCCAGTCGGAGATCAGGGCGGGGAAAACTCGAGCATAGTACGGCGCACGCTTGGCATCACTGTCGGTCTCCCCCTGGTACCAGAGCACACCCTTAATAGCGAATCGTGTATAGGGGGCGATCATGGCGTTGAAGAGAGTTCCGGGTACCCACGCTCCCCCATGGTCGGTGGGTATCCGCGGATGGGTTGCCGGCGGCTTGCCTTCTGCCTGCAGAGCGGCATCCTCGCGCGCATAGTAGGCCCGGATCTGGTCCGCTTGCCCCTGGTCCCGGGCGATGGTCCCCGCGTCCTCGAAGACTGAGGTCAGATTGGCCGCCGCCAATCCCTCGGGACTGATCCAGGAGTGGGCAGGCGTGCCGCCCCAGGTGGTGTCGATGAGTCCCACCGGCACATGTTCGTGCTCAGAGATCTCCCGGCCGAAGAAATAAGCGACAGCCGAGAAGTGGCGAGCAGTCTCCGGGGTGCATTCCGTCCACTCGTCCGAAACTTCGGTAAGCGGAACGGTGGAGGTTGCCCGCTTCTGTATAAGCAGGCGAAGCCGTGGGTGATTGGCTGCGGCGATCTCTTTTTCGCCGTCCTTGAGGGGGGCGGGGTTTGCCCCCGTAAACCCGGCAAGGGGAAATTCCATGTTTGATTGTCCTGAAGCCAACCACACGTCGCCGACGAGAATATCCTTTCGCTCAATCGGCGTGGCAGTCGAGTCGCCGCTCACGGCGAGCGTGTAGGGTCCTCCGGCTGGCTCGGGATTTAACCACGCCTCCCAATTGCCGAATGGATCGGTTTGCGTCGTGACCGTTTGGCCGTGAAAGCGGACGGTCACGTTTTCTCCTCCTCGGGCCCAACCAAATATCCGGACCGGGCGGTCGCGTTGCAACACCGCGTGATCGGAAAATAGATTCGGCAGTTGTACCGCTGCGACAGCCGCCGGCGGCAGAGCAGTAGCCGCGAGCAGCAGAGAAAATTGACAAACCGTATACATCAGGTTGAAGCGGAGAACCCGCATAACAAACACTCCGGTAACGACCCTGCCACCATACCGGCCGTTCCGGTCGCCCGGCAAATCGGCTGTCCAGGGAAGAGTTTGAGAAACAAGAATTGTTTGCAGGGTAGTCAACAATCCGGCTATCGTTGCACCGCAGTCCAGCGCCCCCCAACCTTCGGTTCAAACGGACCTGCGATCAAAAGTTTTCAGGGAAGCGCCGCCCTTCCCTGTGTCCAGCAACCGCTCTCGATGGAAGCTTTGCCCTCCCCTTTGTCATCCCGAGCGCCGCCGACCTGTCCCGGCGTGCCGTGGAGGATCTGCAGTTCTGCGGACCCTTCCTGGAAATGTTTTTCGACCGAGTGCACATGGGCCTGCGGCGCACCCGAGCTGATGAAAAGCCTCTGTGTCCAGCAACCGCTCTCGATGGAAGCTTTGCCCTCCCCTTTGTCACCCGAGAGCCTGTGACTTTTTCGATCTTTTCGTGTTTTTTGCGTAGCCAACCGGATGCTTTTTACCCCCCACAAAGCCGTCATCCTGAGAGCCTGTGACTTTTTCGATCTTTTCGTGTTTTCTGCGTAGCTAACCGAATGCTTTTCACCCGCCACAAAGCCGTCATCCTGAAGCGAAGCGCCGCGCGGATCTATCGCATAACGGACGGCCTATGGCGCGCAGTCGAAGGACCCCGGCGATGCTTGTTGGCAGATGCTCTTCCGAGCTTTCCAGCCACAAACTACAGGCCAAATCAAAAAAGTCACAAGCTCCGAGCGAAGCCGAGGGATCCGCAGTTCCGCGGACCCTTCCTGGAAATGTTTTTCGACCAGCGTTAAGAGCGGATTGACCTGCGGCGAGCTTCCGCTTGCCGGTCATTCGTTACCCCTTGGTAACCATAACTTGCCAACCCAATGCACCACCCAGAATGCAATTCCAATTCCGAGATTCGGGAAGTCAACAGTTTTGATGAGCCGGAACAGATATTCACCTTTTGGGGTATCAGGTGGTGTATCTTTTCTCACACGAAAGCTGTGGACCAGAGGGACGTCGCAGAACAAGGTACGACCTGACCGGCAAGTGTGACCAATCTCGGGGTTCTAAGTGCGCGCGGGCCAATTTTATCGATGTAATGTTGCACTCAAAATTCGTAGTTGCCGCAGGTCTCGAAGTTTCTTGAAGAGGCGTCCCGCTGTGAAGCCTGTTATCTGTTTGTCCGCTCTTCTTGCCGTCGGCCTATCCTGCCAGTGCTCAGTTAGCTGGGCTCAGACAGGCAGCACGGCTCGCCCAACCCCTTCCCGGTCGGGGCCGTCGCCCGCAAAGTCTTCCCACTCCGTAACCTACGTCTCTCCCCCAGACAACACCGTGATCATTCCCGGGCCGCTTCGCTCTTTCCTGCGGATGGCCGGCATCAGCCAGCAGATTTCTGCCGACGACGTATTGCCCCTGGTGGCCCGCAATGCCTACGCGACCGGGTATCTGAACGGCGTGCCGACGGAGTATTTGCGCTTACTCGACCGTTATCTTCATCAGGCGAGGGAGCTGCAGATGCTCGCCGGGTCGAGCGGCACCATTCGCGTTGCCAACTGTGAGGATGCGGCGCCGTTATTGAGTATTCTCGGTTACCACGCCCGCCCGGCCTGCGGGCAAAAGGGCTCCACGCTCATCACAGCCGACGCAGAACGTGCCTTCCTCACCACCGATTCTGGTTTCCCGCTGACTGCCCTGGAAGAGGCGCTCGAGAAAGGGGAAACATTTACCTACGCTTTTCCCGAGTCCCGCGTTCCCGTGCTGTTCAACGAAAACGATTGGAAGTCGCTCAGTAACGCAAAAATCAGAGGCCCGCAGACGCTGGTGGATATCCTTCTACACGAGCCCGCCGTCGACCGCCTGTATTGGGCCCTGGCCAACACCGATGCCGAAACCAGGACCGCATTGGAACGCTCTCCCGGCCTGGGAAGACTACTTCCCTATGGCCCGGTTCTTGATTTTTATGGAACCCAAATCTACATTCGCGATGGCCGGGTCGTCGTGCCCGGGGGAAGTGCGGCCGAACCTGGCTGGAGGGACCTCGTCGGCGCCAGCCCAAAGTCGCCTGGGGACTTTGTCCTTCGTTTGGTTGACACAGATAACGGTTGGTTGGCGGTCTATTTCGACACCATATCGCGGGTGAATGCGACCCAGCAGGCATACTTAACTACCTCTCCGCGTCTGCGCCGTCTTTACGAGGCTTTTCGAGAGCCCGAGCCTAAGGCGTTTCCTGCCAGGGCGGTGTTTCGCAAGGCTCCTGCATTATTGATGCTGTTTACCCGCCTGCAGTGGGGACCGGATGGTGAACCGCGTATCCCTGGCGGCCTGGACGTCTGGAAACAGGTTCTGGTGGAGAAATCTGAACCCAGAATCGCCCACGACTGGGGCAAGCGCGCCCGTGGGTGGAAACGGCCCGAGCAGTTGCTCGAGGCCATGGCCGCGTTATCTCGCGTCGATACCGAGATGGGTCCGCTGCAAATCTACCTCATGCTCAATGAGGTCGATAGCCGCCGTGCTTCGGATAAGCGTCTCACTCCCGAAACCGTCCTCTTGCTGGCAAACAAGTTCTCCCAGTTCAGTAACTGGTACCTCGTGTTCTCAGAATTTCCTGACCTCGACGATACCTCGATCGCGCGTTTTGTGAAGGTGGCCGACGCAGTAGACGGAATCTCCAACCACAGTCTGCGCGGAAATGCCATGGGCATGTTTCAGGCCAACCTGGGGATCTGGCAAATTCTTGCTCGCCAGGGAGAGATCCGCAACGCCGATTTGAACCAGTCCTGGCAGCAGGCGATTGCACCCTTCGCTGCCGTCGATTCGCTTCCCCACTTATTCGATGCCGGCCAGGCTTCGCTGAAAACGGTAGTGCTGGCGGCGAGCGGTAAATCAAGTCTCTCCCAGGGTGAGTTAATTGAGCTGCTGGCAGGGCCTCCTCAAGAGTCCGCCGAAGGCCGCCGCATACGCCAGGAAATGGCCGCCAGAATGCGGTCGGTGCTCGAGGACCAACGCCTGGTTTCGCTCGATACCTTGTTTTCCCTCGGCGACGGCCTCAACAAAATGGCGGGGGGAGCACCGGCGGGGAGCAGCATGCTCCCGCTGGCCAGCGAACTTCGGGAATTTGAGCTGCCACGGCCCATCTTTACCGAGAGCGAGAAAACAGAATGGGCGCCCGGGGTTTACGCCAACCGTCACGCAGAATTGCAAGTGCACGTGGATATCACCAAAGTGATTAAGACACCCGGCTCGCGGCCTCAATTGGAAGCAGCCCGGGGTCAACTCACCCCGTTTCTCAGGGACGCGCTGGTCGGTCTGAATTATGCGTACTATGAGCCGCCCGGGGCCCAGCTTCTGCATAACAATCCACTGTTTGTTCGCTCCCACGACTTCTCGGGAGAGACCATCATGGGTGTAACCCAACTCTGGCAGGCACCTGAATTGTTCAACCAGGGGTCCCCGGCCGGTGGCGGCGCCTATCTGGTTGGCTCCCTGGCGGAGTTGCCCTATGTGCTCGCGAGCACAGAGGAAGACTTCATCGCTCCGAAAAACGTACAGGCTTTGATCTGGAAAGAAGTGACCGCCGACCTGCTGGTCAGTGCAACTCTGCCCCGATGGTGGAATGTGACCAGGAACGAACTCCACGCCGCAGCGCTGTATCAGCGCGCAGGAGAAGATCTTGTAACCGCCGCAGTGGCAAACCAGGAACTGCGCGGCCGGGTGCTCATCATTCTCTCCGATCGCCTCAATCCGCAGCGGCTAGGACAAGTAGAGCAAGCCTTGCAGTCCGGCGACGTGGCCGCCAGCCTCTCCCCCTTAACCCCGGCAGACACCTTTCATCTGTCGGCCGATTTTCGCCATAAATATCCCCAGGAGACCGCATCCTGGGGAACCGCCGGCGGGGAACTGGATGCGCTCATCCGTCAGTCTTCGGCGGAGGTCAATTTGCAGCGCCTCTCCCGGGACTTCGGCACCCCTCATCCCGTGCTCGCGCAGAACTACCGGTGCGAGCTCTTGAACGTGCAACCGTTCCCGGCCTTCGGAGGAAATTCCAGCCGCTTGCTGGGTGAGTCGTGGGACTCAACCAATCTGTATTGGGCGCGGCTTGCGGATGAAAAAGGGTACTCGCCGGTTATGCTCAATCGCCTGGTTCCCGAGTTGACCCGGCACATGGTCGCGAATATTTTTGCCACCGACATCGAGGATTGGCCGGCGCTCACGCGCGCCATGCGAGAAACCGGCGAAGAGTTCAAGCAGGGCAAAATTGCCCAGCCACCAGTCACCGAAGCTTCCTCCTCCAACCCGGAGAATGGTGTCCGGGTGGAACAGTCTCAGGTATTCTCTGCACCGGCCGGTCAAAAATAACGGGATACAGGACACATCATGATGGCAAAGCGACACCTTCTTATCCTTCCAACTCTAGTGACTCTCTTTTTCGTGGGCGACCGCTTTACCGGGGCCCAGGATGATTCGACGAGCATTCGCGTGAACGTCGATCTGGTGCAGCTAAACGTCGCCGTGACTGATAGCAAGGGAAATTACATTTCCGGTCTCGGCCCGGAGAACTTCGCCATTTCCGAGGACAAGATCTCGGAGAGGATCGCGACCTTTGAGGAAGGCAACGAGCCGGCTCGACAGGTGCTTCAGCCGGGACCGAATGCTGCTCCCGGCAAACCGGCCGCCCCCGGAACGCCATCGGCCGCGAAAACAAATTCGCCGGTTGTGGACGCGAAGGCTGTCGTCAAGACCAGTCCCGGAACGGTTGGGGAAGATGTTGCCACCCTTCCCTCGCAGGTTACCGGTGCCAACGTGTTTGTCCTCTTCGATACCAGCAACTATATGTATCGGGGCTTTGTCTTTGCGCAGGATGCTATCACGGATTTTGTTCGTTCCCTCGAGGGTGCGAACAAGGTGGCCTTTTACTCCTACAGTCGCGATCTTTCCCGCAATTCGGCGCTTACTGCCGATCGTTCGCAGGTGCTCCGCGGGGTGCGTAGTACCGTCGCTGGCGACGATGCCGCGCTCTACAACTGCTTGCTGCTCACAGTAGAGGACGCTGCCAGATACACCGGACGCAAAGTGGTGGTGGTTTTCTCCAACGGTCCTGACAACGCCAGCCTGGTGCCGCCCGAAGATGTGGCGGAATTGGCTCAGTCCACTGGCACGATCATCTACATGATCAGCACTCGTGAGGCTCAGTTGGAACCGATCTCGACGGCGGTCTTTGAACGCATGAGTAAGGCCACCGGGGGGAAGGCCTATTTCGCTCGCAGCTGGAACGACGAAAAAAAGGCGTTCGCGTTTATCCAGGAAGACCTGGCCCATCTCTACTCGCTTAGCTACTACCCCCAGCCCAATCCCAGCACTGGTTGGCGCACGATCACCGTCAAACTCGTAGGCAAGGATCTGCAAAAATACCACGTGCGTACCCGCGCTGGTTATCGCGTGCAGCAGGCCCACGCAGCGGCCAGTAACTCCGCCGAACTGGAACCGGCCACCGTTCCCAAGTAGCCTAAGCTCTGCCAGCCTCCGGACTTTTCAGTCCGGGGAAAGGCCCTGGACTTCAGAGGCTGCGGAGAAAGCCGGATTCCTTTGAAGGGGACGGCCTTCAGGCCGTCCATAACTGCTCTGTAGCGAGTGTGCGGCTTTAGCCGCTGGCGCAGGTTGATCTGCCGAACGCTGCCCGAAACCGAACTGACAGGGCGAGGGAGCGGCTTTCGCCCACAATCGAACAACTCGGTTTTAGGGTAGGCCGGGGAATTATCCCCGGCGCAAATGCAATGTAATCATTGTGGGCTTTAGCCCCTGGGGCATGCTTTCTTTGCTCGATCCGGCTTTTCCGCAGCCTCTTCAGTCCAGGGTCAACCCCGCCTGAACCGTTCCCAAGTAGCCTAAGCTGTGCCAGCCCCGGACTTTCAGTCCGGGGAAGCGGGTTTTCAAACCCGCGTGAACGCTCCGGTATATTGATTAGGGCTTTAGCCCTGGTGGCGGGTGCCCCTATCCCAAAACTCGGTTTTAAGATACGCCCGGGGGGATTGCAAATCCAATGCCTGAGAACGGCTCTCACATCCCCCAAAATTGAGGCTGAGAATCCATTGCCTTAGGGTCAAGACGCGTCCAAGCCCGGAGGGCCGCCCGCTAAACGTCAGCCCAGCCCGGAAGGGCTGGTTTGGAATTCTCCTACTTACTACCTTTGCCGCCCTTTTTCGGCACAAGAAGGCTGGGCCTCAGCGACCAGCCGGCTGTTCGCCGACTCACTGCAGGCGAATAACTCCGGCTGGTTCATGACCGACGTAGCGGCCTGATCCAGCGTGATTTCTGCCGGCTCGGGCTGAAACCTGGATCGTTTGTCGTCTTGCTGCAGTGAAACACTCTTGAAGAGAAGCGCGTTGCCTTCCAGGTGGACGTGGATCTGTGTCAACTCCCAAACCGATGGGCCAACTTGTTGTTGTTCCAGCGCGAATGAGCTGCGTTCTTTCAATCTTCCCAGCAGTCCTCCGCCGAACGTGACGTCATGGATCAGGTGCCCCTTTATCCTGCAAATGCGGTGTTGCTGATTATCGACCACCAGGTCGCCGGTCATGCTGCTGAACACCCGCGCCTCTCGCGTCGGCGGATGGAAATTTGCTGCCGGTTCAAAGTGCAGGGAAGTGGTAGTTGTTGTGGCTCCCGTCTGTGTCCAGACGAAGGCAACGGGTAGAAGCTTCAGCAGGTCAACGATCTGCTGATTGTCATGGTTTGCCGCCGCAACCTGTTTGTTCTGAGCTCGAGTGTCGTGCAGATATTTTTGAATAAGGTCGCGCTGCCGGGACTGGGGCAACTGCAGCTCGTCTTTCTCAAGAACCCGCTCGACATTGCCATGTTGTGTGCCGGCGACCCACTGCAGAATATGTTCTTTCGGCTTGTTACTTTCTTCCAGGTAGACCCAATTGGAGTGGTCGTTCTCGTCCGCGGTGCGCTCGCTGTCCACAGCCTGTTGAATGATCTGTTGTGGGGTCTGGGCATGTGCCGTAGAGAACGATAGCGCGAGAATCCCCACCCAGAAAAGCCGGGCCTTTGCCTTGGTCATTGCACTGCCCTTATGCCGATCGAAAAGTTACCGCTCTTTGATGCGAGAACTTCGCTAAACGGTTCGGGAGATTGCGTTAAGTCGGGCCGCTCAGGTTCAAGAAAAGATCTCGGCTTTAGAGTCTGCGTGAGACCGCGAACTTCCACACTGTCTCCCACAAACTGATCCTGGGTGCCCCATATCTCGCTCCTTTTTCGCGGGATGTGGGATACGACAGCCCTGGCTTCTTAGCGTTTGACCCTCTAGCTAGACGCCCTTAGGCTCTCGATTCATTCTCTAGAGGCGAGTGGTCGACATTCGTCGTATCCCCTATCTCCCGAAAAACGAGCGAGATATGGGGCACGGAGGAGCAGCACCCAGGATCAGTTTGTGGGAGACAGTGTAAAAGCAGACTCTTCAGCCCCTGCGCTTTTCCCCGCCCCTGCGCCGCTGTGGGGGCGCCACACTCCTCCCGCTTACCTCAAGGGAAGTGCTTGAGAGATGGTGACATACTTCCCGCCGTCGACTCGTCGTGTACCGCGTCTTCCAATCTTTGTCCAACGAAAACCGGAAGCGTAAATGAGAACACGCTGCCGGCCCCTTGCGCGCTCGTTGCCCAGATTGCGCCGCTTTGCCTCGTGATCAACTCTCGGGCAATGTGCAAACCGAGTCCCAGGCCTTTGCGTCCGGCCTCGCTGGATTCGGTGACTTGATAAAGGTGCTCGAAAATCCGCTCCAGCTGGTCCGGTTGTATCCCTCGGCCGGTGTCAGAAACCTCCAGCAGCAGGTAGCCCGGTACTTTTTCGAACGGCCGCGCCTTCACCATCACCGACCCGCCGGTAGGCGTGAATTTGATCGCGTTATCGCACAAGATAATTAACACCTGGAGCAGCCGTACGGGATCGGCATAGGCCGAAGGCAAATCCGGGGGGATGGCGCACGAAAGTCTTATTCCCTTGGCCGTGGCATTTGCCTCGCACGTATGGACGGCATCCAAAATGGCTTCAGAGAGCACCGTCTCCTGCAGATGAATGCTCAGTTTACCCGTCTTGCCGGCGGTAACCGCCAGCAGATCTTCAATCATCGATTGAAGCTGCTTTACATTCTTCTGGATGATGCGAAGATACTCATCCTGCTCATGGCTGGTGGCGCCCGCCAACCCGTCCGCGATAATCGAGCTGAATGAGTAAATCGAGGTAAGCGGTGAACGGAGCTCGTGCGAAACGTGCGACAGAAAATTGTCCCGCAGTTGTAACGCCTCTTCACTGATTCTGGCGATTTCCGCCGCACGCTCCTCTTCCTTTGCCAGTTGTGCGGCATGTTCTTCCGCCGTCAGCCGCGTCAATTTCTCCTGCGCGCGCCTGAGCTCAATCTGGTGAGTCACTCGCGTGCGAACAGCCACTGGATTAATGGGCTTGGTCACATAATCGGAAGCTCCCATCGTCAGGCCTTTTGTTTCTTCCGCTACACTCCCCAGGCCGGTGAGGAAAATAACCGGAATGTCCCTGGTCACCGGGTTGGCCTTCAGGCGGCTGAAGACTTCATAGCCGTCGATGCCATCCATCATCACATCCAGCAAAATAAGATCGGGCACTCTGTCTGCTGCAAGCTTCAATGCGGCTACACCATCGCTTGCATACAAAACTTGATTGCGGCTGCCGAAGACATCTTTGAGCAGATCGAGATAACCGGCCTGATCATCGACCAGCAGGATACACATGTCCGGTTTGCTTGAGGAAGTTGTGGACGTCGGCGAAGGCGGCGCAATTCTCCTGTCGAGAGATCCTGCCGCGGCCACAGCCGGATCAAGCTTGGTCGCCATGGTCCCAATCAGCCCCTCCAGGCCTTCCATCACGCCTTCGCGGATAGCCTGCTCGATGTTCGCCGCCGCAGTGGCCAATTCCTTCGCTTCCAGCGTCGCTGCGACTCCCTTCAATGAGTGGGCCAGGCGGCCGGCCTCTTCCGTCTTACCTTCCGCGATCTGTCGCCGCAGCTCCGAGGCAGCACCCTTGAATTGTTCGCGGAAGCTCAGCAACATCTTGCGCAGAAGCTTGGGCTTTCCGTTGGCGCGCGCCAGGGCAGCAGGAATATCAAAGGGAGGAAGCTGCTCGGGGATGTCGTCACTGGAGGAAGCAGCAGTCATTTTTTCTGTGTCGATCGTCGCCTGTGGGATCGATCTTGCCGGCATCCATTTAACCAGCATCTCCGTCAGCATCTGGGGGTTGATCGGTTTGGTGAGATGGTCATTCATCCCAGCCTCCACGCTTCGTTCGCGATCGCCGCTCATGGCGTGGGCGGTCATGGCAATAATGGGCAGGCTTTGGAATCGACTGTCGGCGCGAAGGAGCTTCGTTGCCGTCAGCCCGTCCATCACCGGCATCTGAATATCCATCAACACCAGGTCGAAAGGTTCGGCCTTAACCCGGTCCACGCACTCCCGGCCATTGAATGCGATCGAAACCTGGATACCCAGGTCGGTGAGCAGTTCGGTAGCCAGAAAACGGTTGACCTCGTTATCCTCAACCAGCAGGACCCGCCTTCCAGCTAACTCAGATCCATTGGTTGTCGATCCGGAGGCAGACTCGGGGTGCTCGGAGCTCGACCCCAGAGCGATGGTGATGGCGTCCACCAGGTTCTTCTTGCTGACTGGCTTGTTCAGGAAGCCGTCAAAAATAACATCGGAGTGCCCCGCTAATACCTCTTCGCGTTCGAATGCCGAGACCATAAGAATTTCCGGTATCCGCGAGAAGGTCGGATTTCGCTTGATGCGGCGAGAGGCCTCGATGCCGTTGATGCCAGGCAGTCGCCAGTCCATCAGGACGAGATCGATCGGCTGCCCGCTTTGCGACGCATGCGCCAGCGCGGTGAGAGCCTCCTCCCCGGAAGAGACCGCCCTGGCTTGGAAGCCGCTGGCGTCCAGCATGGCCATCAGTGCATGCCGGCTATTCTCACTGTCGTCCACAATAAGGACAGATTTTTGCTGCGGAGTCTTGGAGCTGGCGGAAGGCGACAATTCCATGTCTCTCCCAATACCGAACCGGGCAGTAAAGCGAAACGTGCTTCCTTTGCCCAGTTCGCTTTCGACCGTGATCTCTCCCTTCATCAGCTCGCTGAGTTGCTTGCAAATAGCGAGCCCCAATCCCGTGCCGCCGTATTTGCGCGTAGTCGAAGCATCCGCCTGGTGGAAGGATTGGAAGAGGTTGGCCACTTGGTCCGGGCCCATACCGATTCCGGTATCGCACACCGATATGTTTAGACGAAGATCCGTCGCTGTGATGTCTTCCGCTTCCACACGTATCGTGATCTTCCCGAAGTCTGTGAATTTGATTGCATTGTTGACCAGGTTGATCAGAATCTGCCCCAGCCTCAATGGATCCCCAACCAAATACGCAGGCGCATTCTCTGATACGGAGGAGACCAGGGCAACGCCTTTGTCCTGCGCCTTCTGCCCCACGACGTCAAGAAGACTGCGCAGAACGTCCTCGAGCGAGAAGGAGATAACCTCCAACTCCAGCTTGCCGGCTTCGATCTTTGAGAAGTCGAGAATGTCGTTCATGATGCTCAGCAGCGAATCCGCGGCATGACCGATCTTGGTTAAATAGTCGAGCAGCTTTGGGCTTGGGTCCGCCCGCCGGGCAAGGTAGGTCATGCCCAGGATGGCATTCATGGGCGTGCGGATCTCATGGCTCATGTTGGCCAGGAAGTCCGACTTAATCTGGCTGGACTCTTTGGCGATCTCCAGCGCCCGCCGCGATTTTTCGGTCGCCTCGACCAGTTCGGTAACATCCCAGTCGGTGCCCACCATACGCAACGCCTGGCCGTTCTCGTCGCGCTTAACCTGGCCGGCACTGCGTATGTGGTGTACGCTTTTGTCGTCCCAAACCACGCGGAACATTGTGTCAAACGGCTTGATGCCCTCGATGCAATCTCGCAGGGCTTGCTCCACGGCCCGGCGATCGTCGGGATGAATGCGGCTTAGTGGGGCATCCTGGCCAACCAGCCGGTCATTCCCCGCTGTCATCCCGTAGTGCCGGTACATCCAGGAGTTCCAGGTTGTCAGGTTGGTCGAGAGATCCCAACTCCATATTCCAATGCCGCTGTATTCCGCTGCGAGCGCGGCTCGTTCGTTGGCCTCCTGCAGTGCTGCCTGCTCGGCGACACTGGCGGTTACATCTTGCGTGGCTCCTACCAATCGGATAGGCTTGCCGTCTTCACACTCAATTGAGCCCGTCACTCGCACCCAAATCTGGCGTCCGTCGGCCGCCATCATCGGCAGATCCAGGGCAAAGCCACTGTGTTCGGCGATTGCCTTCTCGATGGCGCCACGGATGACGGGACGGGTCTCGGGTGAGAAGAGGAGGTTGATGCCGTCTTCGAGCGTTGGCCGAAGGTCGGTCGGCAAGCCGACCACACGTAGGGCTTCTTCCGACCAGATCAGCTCGCCGGCGACCAGGTCGATCTCCCAGCCGCCGACACATGCGATCCTTCCCGTCCGGTCCAACATTTCCTGGGTTCTACGCAGGGCCTGCTCGTGCTTCTTACGCTCTGTGATGTCCCGGACCAGGCCGACGAACATGGGTTCGCCGCGGAAGGAAAAGTCGGTGACCGTCAGTTCCATAGGAAACACGCGGCCATTGCTTTTGAGGCCCTCCAACTCGCGACCCACACCGATTGTCCTGGTCGATGCCCCCGGTCGATAGGCGGCAAGATGGCTATCGTGGCGGCTCCGATCGGGCTCCGGCATCAGCATCTTGACGTTGCGGCCGACCACGTCCTTGACTTCGTAACCGAAGATTCGAACAGCCGCCAGGTTGACGGAAGCGATGGTTCCCACGCTATCGATGGTGATGATGCCGTCCAGGACGTTGTCGAGAATGGCTTGCAGCCTGGCTTCGGCGTCTTTGAGATCGTTCCGGCTGCGCACTCGGTCGGTCACGTTCGAAGCGAACTTGACCACCTTGGTGGGTACTCCGTTCGGCCCCAGGATCGGGTTGTAACTGGCTTCTATCCAGATTGCATTGCCCTGCTTATCAATGCGAGCAAATTGCCCGGCCTGATAATGGCCGGCCCTCAATTCTTCCCAAAATGCTCGATACTCGGCACTTTGCTTATATTCCGGGGTAACGAAGATACTGTGGTGCTTACCTATTAATTCAGCCTCCTCGTAACCGAACGCACGCAGATAGTTTCCGTTGGCCTCGATGATCGTTCCATCCATCCGAAATTCCACCATCATCTGCGACTGATTGATCGCTTCGATCTGTTCCCGGTAATTGGCTGCTTCATTTTTGGTCTCCCGCTGTGCGCTCGCAAGGGAGTCGAGGAGGTGCATAAAGTTGCCTGCAAGCTCAGGTGTTGCCCAGGCGAACAGGACAGCGGTCGAAACCGATACTGCTGCGCACGCTACCTTGAATGCAGCGGCCAGTGGATAGACCGGCCACCAGATGGTAACGATCTCCATTCCGTGAGTAATGCCGCACGCCAGGATAAACGAACCGAATCCGATGAAGATCCAGAGATATGGATAAAGTACCGCGAGATGCCGCACTTTCGCGGCCAACCAGAAGAGGCAACCGAATAGTAAGGCGTAAGAGACGGCAATAAGGCCGTCCGCCACTGCGTTTGTCCAGACCAGGCCTGGCTTTGCCAGGTAACAGTAGCGGTGCGGCAGGTAGTTCGCCGAAAACAATGGCGACAGGGCAGCCGGCCGTACCAGGGCGAAAATCCCGAGCACACCCACGACTCCGTAACCGATCTGTTTTCTCAATGCGTAACCGTCGGTGGGGAAAGACACTTGTTCTGTTTAGCGGCAGGGCAAAGGGGCGCAAATATTAGCCTCCTGAGGGATTGACAAATCGAAAACCGCCGCCAATGAAGATTTATCTACGAAGCTTTTCGTTGACAACTACGAAGTACTTCGTATATGGTTTGTCCATGAAGATGAGCAAGGGTCATTTACCCAAGCCGACCGAGGGAGAGCTCGAACTCCTTCGTGTGTTATGGGTCAAAGGTTCGGCAACCGTTCGCGAGCTCCATGAAGCGGTAAGCCAGGAACGTCCGCTCGGCTATACCACCGTATTGAAGTTGCTGCAGATCATGACCGAGAAGGGGCTGGTCCAGCGCGCGGAGCTTGGCAGGGCCCATGTCTACCGCACCACCGCAAGCCAGGAAGAGACGCAGAGCCAGCTCTTAAGAGATTTGAGCGTGCGGCTGTTTTCCGGCTCCGCCACACAGCTTGCCATGCATGCGTTGACCATGGAGCCGGCAAGCAGCGATGAGTTAAAGGAAATTCGCAAGCTAATCGACCGCAAGCAGGAGAAACGATGAACCATCATTTGGAATCTCTGGGCTGGACTCTGGTGAATTTCTGTTGGCAGGCGGCGGCGATCGCATTCGTCTACTGGCTTGCCGATGCTGCGCTCTCCAAGGCCCGCAGTCAAACCCGCTATGTGCTGGCGCTGGCGACGCTGCTGCTGATGCTTTTGGGGGCTTTGGCAACATTCGCTTATGAGGAAGCTCGGGCCCAGTCCGAGTTGTCTTCACCGGGCGTCTCTTTGTCCCCTGCCAACGCGCCCATTGGATCGACTATCTCTGTCGATCTTGCGCCGTTAACACGACTGAACACAGCCGGCGTTACTGGGCGGCCGGTAATGCATCTGTCTCGATTTCTGCCATGGCTGGATGTCATTTGGTTGCTGGGTGTGGCATGTCTTTCCACCCGGACCATCGGCGGCTGGCGGCTCATTGAGCGGTTGCGTCGCAGCGCTCTGGGCGAGGCTCCTGAAGCTCTGCGCGCGAACTTCGCCCGCCTGTGCAAACGGCTTGGCCTTACACGGAATGTCAGTCTTCGCATTTCCCAACACGTTCAGAGTCCGCTCGCCGTCGGAATTGTACGGTCGTTGATCATATTGCCGGCATCCGCACTGATGGCTCTGAGCCCTGAGCAGTTGGAAGCGGTCCTCGTGCACGAGCTGGCGCACGTGCGGCGCAGAGACTATCTCTGGAACCTGGTCCAGACGACAGTGGAAACTCTGTTCTTCTTTCATCCGGCGGTGTGGTGGCTCGGCCGCAGGCTGCGCCAGCAACGCGAGCTTTGCTGCGACGACGTGGCCGTTCAGTCATGCGCCGATCCTTTGATATATGCCACCGCGTTGTTGCGTCTGGAAGAGCGCCGGAGACAGCCCCTGAGTCTGGCGATGGCACTGGATGGACACAGGCCGTCGGGTCTTCGCCTGCGAATTGCGCGCATCCTCGGTGAATCCGGCGGCGAGAATGGCCTGCGGGAACTCGCTCCCTTACCCGTTGCTGCGATCTTAACCGTGGTCCTGCTGGCCCTCCTGACCGTACCGCAGCTCTTCGCAGGATTGCGAAAGACTACGGAGACTAAACCCGCGGCCGTGGCGAGCTCTACGCCATCACCCTCTATTCCTGCCGCAGCCACGATGAAGCTTCCTGCCTCTGCGCCGGCGCCGGTCGCAAACACAAGATCGACTGCGCCATTGATTGCCTCAGCCGCCCTGTTCACGGCAGCCCCTGCTGCGGGAAACGACGGTGCCCCCGAAAAGGCAGCCGCGGATGGTCACGGTGCAGGTAAGGGCACTGGAGAAGGTGTGGGCTATGGCGCTAGCCAGGAAGTTCCGGTGCAGAACAAAAATCGGGCGACGCCGCCCCACACAAAACGGACTACATCGATGGCATGCGCGCCGCCGGCTATGACGTGGATGTGGACAAGTATGTCGCCATGAAAGTGCAGGGCATTACTCCTGAATACGCTCAGGCGATGGCCAACGTCGGCTTCGGGAAACCCTCCGCCGACGAGCTGATTGCGATGAAAATCCAGGGCGTGACTCCGGAGTATGTATCCGGCTTGCGTGCCGCGGGTCTACAGCCGGGCAGCATCGGCGATCTGGTGTCTTATCGCATTTTCCATGTCACGCCGGAATTTCTATCCGGGATGAAGGCTGCCGGCTTCGATTCAATCTCACCCAAAAAATTGATTGAACTGCGGGTTCAGGGAGTGACCCCCGAATACGCCAGGACCGTGAAACAGCAGTATCCGAGCGCTACGCTCGATGAATTGGTGCAGCTTCGCATTTTCCATATCGACGATGCATTTCTCGCCGCCGCCAAGCGTCATGGCTTTACGTCCCTCTCCATCCAGAAACTGGTGCAACTGCGCATCTCCGGCGTGCTGGGCGACGACGATACGGAGGCGAAATGACAAAGGCCGGCGGCGTTCTTCTTACAGTATTCCTGGCAGCATCCACAGCTTTGCTCCTTCAAGCGGAGGAGCATCTTCGAACGCTTACCGGTTCGTGCAGCGTCGCGGCTACTGCGAACGAAGCTGAAGTCGATCTTCGCCTGGAGCGGGACGCCTGCGGTGGCGATGAACACTGTGGTTCTACGCAGGCCCAGGAGCCGTTGAGTGCATTCGTAGGCTTCACCCTCGCGGATCTGCAGCGCGAAGGTGCGCACGTCGACGCGATCATTCGCGCCGAGGCCGGCACCCTCACCTGCTCTGGTGCGGTCCATGACGGCAGGATGAGCGGCGCCTTTAGATTTGTGCCCGATCCGGCATTTGTCGAACGCATGTTGCAGCTGGGATTTCACGATCTGGATGAGGAAAAACTACAAGCCTACACCTTGTTTCGCATTGGGATCGCCTGGATCCATTCTTTGCAAGCGGCGGGTGTGAGTGGCCTTGATTCGGGAAATCTGATTGCGCTGCGCATCTTCCACGCAGACACCGACTATATCCACAGTCTGAATGCACTCGGTTACCCAACTCCGGATGCGGGCAAGCTGATTGCCCTGCGTGTGCAACGGGTCGACCCGGAAGAAGTGAAACAGGTTCGCGCCCTGGGCTACCAGCCCACCCTCGACGAGTTGATCCAGATGCGCATCTTCAAGATCACGCCGGATTTCATCCATCGCATGCAGGCCAGGGGCCTGAACAACCTGACCATCAGCAAGCTGGTTCAGATTCGAATCTTCAACTTGGCAGAGTAAGGCAGACCTTATCTATCAATTCCTGAACAGATCGATGGGATCCAGGATTTGATCTGCCGCTCCCGGCGGCGAGCTTCCGCCAGCATTGCGGGATCCTCTGAGTATTTATGAACCCAAGGCCCGCGACCGCGAGTATAGGGGCTGTGACCTCGTTGGTGTTCCGCTAGTCGCCTTGGCAAATCTTCAGCGCATCCGATGTAGAACTTGCCGCTCGATTCACTTTGCAAAATGTAGACGGCTGGCACTGATTGCCTCGCCTTCAAAGTCGTAGGCACGAGGAGACTCGAACTCCTGACCTTCCCGGCGAAGCCGGGACGCTCCATTTCGCAAATGGTAGGCACGAGGAGACTCGAACTCCTGACCTCTACCGTGTCAAGGTAGCGCTCTAACCA
>CAWIRT010000042.1:0-404546 GCA_963838445.1 uncultured Acidobacteriaceae bacterium | reverse complement strand
GGCCAAGAAGAAAATCTTCCTGCCTTCTACACCATGGTCTCCAATCGCCTCGACAATCCGTCCAAATAGCGGGTCCAAGGCGTACTATGATTGGGCACGCTCGCGCGGTCACAGGCACGTGCCTACTGTGCGACAATAGAAGAAGCGGAGAAATTCCATGGGCGAACTACTCACACCTACTCACCTCATTGTCGTTCTGGTGGTCGCACTCTTAATATTCGGCCCGCGCAAACTTCCTGAGCTCGGCAAAGGTCTGGGCGAGGGGATGCGTGGCTTCAAAGACGCCATCAAAGGCACACCAGATCCGGTCAAGCAGGATACGCCCCCAACGAAGTCTGAAGTGACCACTGAGGTCAAGTAGCTTTCCGTTAGAGGGAAACGAGCACGACCGCGCCTAATGCCAGTGCCATTCCCAATGCCTGACTTGATGTGGTGCGCTCCTTCAGAAACCAGGCAGCCAAAATAATTGTGACTACCGGGTAAAGGGACGCGAGTACTGCCGCCACATCCAGCCGGCCCTGCGTCGCCGATTGCATATAAAGTAGACTTCCTGTAGCTTCCAACACTCCGGCCGACCCAGCAATCCAGAAGAAGCGATGTTCGCGAGCTTGCCGGCGCCAGGTCTCCGCGTTCTTGTGGGGCGAACCAGCGCCCAGATCACAATCGCGCTCGCGAGCGCGGCGCTGACCATACGGGAGAAAATGAGCTGCCACAGCAGGCCATGAGTGCTGCCCACCTTCAACACCACCAGGAACACGCCGAAACCAAGGCCCGCTAATGTCGCCAGGCCAAGGGCGAGGGGACGAGGTATGCCTGCGGGCGCATAGGCAATGAGCGCGATAGCGGCGGCCGCAATGACGAATCCCGCGAGCTGGCTGGACTTGGGAGAACCCTCAGTAGCAAACGCATAGACCACCGGGACGATTGCCGTCAGCAAGCCGGTGAGGGCAGTGGTGAGCCCCATTTCCCCTATGGATAAGGCTTGGTAATAAAGCATGAGCGCCACACCTCCAAACGCTCCTGCACAAAGACCCATAAGAGCGAAGCGTTCAGGCGGAGGAGGGGAATGGGTAGCA
The DNA here is from genome assembly GCA_963838445.1 of uncultured Acidobacteriaceae bacterium. GTDB lineage: Bacteria > Acidobacteriota > Terriglobia > Terriglobales > Acidobacteriaceae > PALSA-350. The sequence continues at coordinate 403,470 of CAWIRT010000042.1, read as the reverse complement.
AATGCGATCAGCAGCAGTAATCCCAAGCTGAGACCGTGGGCCACGGCGACCACCAGGACCACGTGGGCTTTTCGGGTGGCGAGGCCGCCGAGAAAATCACTTGCGCCCCAGAAGGCTGACGCCGCCAGCCCCAGGCCGATAAACGTCAAGCCCGGGTGCCCGCCGGCTGCGATCATCGCGAGAGGTTGGTTGCCGTAGGGTAATACCCCCTCTTGGCGACGACGTCGAGATTCGGCCGCAGTACGCGAACATCGAGGACTCGATATTTTTCATCCATCACTGGAAGGTGACTGTAGTAGCCAAGGGTGTATTGCGTACGCGCCAGGACGGCAAGCTCTGCGAAGCTGCGCTGAATTCCGTTGGCAGAGAACTCAGAGTACAGGTGCCCGCCCGTTGCATCCGTGTACCGGGGCAAAATATTGTCCGGGGCAAGGGGCAGCAGCGGTAGCTTGAATCTGTCCAGGTAGCCCAGTCCCCAAGTCGCCGAATCACCGACCAGGGTGCCGTAGACTGCGATCTGGTTGGTTTCAAGATACTTCACCACCTCGCGGAAGTTGGCCTTGCTGCGTGATTCCTTTCCATCGCTGATCACGTAAATGATCCGGCGGCTTCCCTGGGGCCGGGTAGAAAGAGATTTGCCCGCGGCCAGGATGGCGTCGTTCAGAGTATGGATTTCCTTGGGAATGACACCAACGCCGGAGTTTCCCCGCTGCGGATCCAGATTCGGGTCCACCGATTGACCGTTGATTCTGGGTCCGCCGTAAAGCGGCCCACTGTTGATCGGGACGCCCAGGTAGTCGCCAGGCTTTTTGGACGCCTCCAGGACGGCTGGCACCCGCGCACTCAACGCCGCGGTGAAGTCCGTAGGGTTGTTCACGCCATCGGCGTAAGTGAACACCGCAATCTCATCGTAGGGAGTAAAGCCTCCCTGGATCGCAGCCAGGCTGTCGTTCACTTTCTTCATCGTGTCCCTGGGCAGGCTTTGGTCGATGACCAAGGCAACCGAGAGCGGCACCAAGTCGGCGCTGAAGAGGCGAATATCCTGGCGCTTGTTGTTCTCGTAGATTTGAAAATCGCGCCAGGTTAACCCCGCCACCTGGTTGTGTTTCTTGTCCAGCACGGTTACCGGCACAACGACGTAGTTGACGGTGGTACGAAACGTCGCCAGATCTTTTTGCAGCTCTCCCGTTGCCGCAACCACCGGAGGTGCTTGTTGAACCTGGTCCGCGCCGGCCGGCTGGTTACCCGAAGCGGGCGGCACCTGGGTAGTGTTTGTGCCCTGGTCCGCGGGGGTCTCCTGAGCTCCCTTTCCCGGCGTCATACCGGAGGTGATGTTGCCCAGACTGTCACGCCCTTGCGGGGTCGGGGCATCGGGCACGCTCTGATCCTGCGTTTTCTGCTGCTGCCCGATCACGCCAGATGGAAGCATAACCGGCACTAACAACACCATTACCAAGACACCCTGCCTCACCAGAAGATCCCCCAGGCGGACGACTCGGTTCATGGCCATCCTCAAATCCCGCGCACTCGATGTGACTTACTATATGAGACATAAGATTACCAGAGGCGCTGCCGGCGTTGTAAGCTTTGGGTTCTGTTCCGTTCGGAGGTATCGTTCGCCATGTTCCATCGTCTAACCTCCATGAAAGTCCCTCTTCCGCGTTCGCCGTGGGCGGTCCTGCTATGCGCCGTGCTGTGCTGTGCTGCCGTAAATGCCAGAGCGCAAGTCGCGCCTTCTCCGGACGCCCCACCCCAGGGACCCGCCGGAGACCCCAATCAGGACGACCAGCAGCAGCCGCTCGAGACCCTCAAAGTAAACGTCAACCTGGTGAGCCTTTACTTCACCGTGCACGATAAACACGGTGCGCTCATCCCCCATCTCACCAAGGATGACTTCAACATTCTCGAGGATAAGGCTCCGCAAAAGATCAAGAACTTCACCGCGGAAAACGATCAACCTCTCACCCTGGGAATTCTGCTTGACACCAGTGGGAGCCAGCAGAATGTTCTCCCGTTGGAGCAACAGGCGGGCGCTGCTTTTCTCAGCCGCGTTCTGCGGTCGAAAGATGAAGCTTTCTTAATCTCCTTTGATGTGAATCTCGATCTTCTTTCCGACTACACCAACAATGCACACGCGCTGGCTCGCGCCATGGATAAGGCGGAGATTAATGTGGGAACTGGCGGCATGGGCGGCATGCCCTCAGGCACGCCCAGGGGCACACTCCTTTACGATGCCGTCTACAGTGCCACGCACGAGAAGTTGCAACAGGAGACTGGCCGGAAAGCCATCATTATTCTGACCGATGGCGAAGACCAGGGCAGCGTGCAGAAGCTTCAGGGCGCCATCGAGGCGGCACAGAAGGCGAATACCATCGTCTATGTTCTGCTCTGCGCCGATCGTAATTTCTACGGGCGCGGGGTTTACACCATGGGCTACTCCGGCGACATGGTCATGAGGAAAATGGCGGAAGAGACCGGCGGCCGAGTCATTGACGTAGGCAACAACGGCAAGAAAATGGAAGGCGCTTTCGCGCAGATCGAGGAAGAGCTGCGTACCCAGTACGTTGCCAGCTATACGCCAACCAACGCCAAGCTCGACGGGAGCTACCGCAAGATCGACATTGAGTGTAAGGGAGATGGCCTCAAGGCGCAGTCGCGCAAGGGTTATTACGCCATCGCGCCCTCGGACTGATAATTGCTCTAAGATGTCGGCATGACATCTGACGATTTGCTTCGCTACCCCATCGGAGGTCCCAGGAAAGCGGAGTCATTTACTGCCCAGGAACGAAGCGCGGCCGTTGCCGGTATACGGGATTTGCCGCAGAGCCTGCGATCCGCGGTCGCTCCTCTCACCGACAAGCAGCTCGAAACGCCCTACCGGCCAGGCGGATGGACCGTACGCCAGTTGGTCCATCATGTCGCCGATAGTCACATGAATGCTTATACCCGGGTGCGTCTTGCCCTGACCGAAGACTCGCCCACGATTTTCGCTTATCAGGAAAACCGTTGGGCTGAGCTGGAAGACGCCCGCGTAGAGCCTGTTTCAACCTCGCTCGATTTGCTAAGCGCACTCCACGTCCGCTGGGTGCGGCTTTTTTCGTCGCTCGCTGAGCAGGACTGGAAGCGCAGCTACATGCATCCTGTAAACGGCCCGCAATCGGTCGAGCAGGCGGCCATCCTCTACGATTGGCACGGCCGTCACCACATCGCACACGTCACCCAGCTGTCTGCGCGCATGGGTTGGTAGAAACTCCATTGGAAATCCGGGAGAAGGCTGAGTTTTCCCCAACGGAGCTCGCCCGTTTACTGGAGCAATTTTTCTCCGACTATCCTCAGGCTGCCCTGCTGGAAGATGGCCGCGTGCTGTTCGAGATGGCGGCAAGCCACTACTCGATCTCGGCTGAGCATGGCCGCTGCGTTCTGCATTTGTGGTCTGAGGAGCGGAACATAGTCCGCACGGTCGTAGGCCTCGAAGCACGCAAAGAGACGTTGCGTATCCGCGTGCGGCGTCTGGGAACCCAGCGCCCGCAATCGCTGGAGGTAGTAAGAGAGCGCGACCTGCGGACGCCCGCCACTCGGGCCTTATCAAGAAGCAGGTATTTGCTGCTGTTGGAGCGCCTCCTGAGTCGTCACTTCAACGAGTACAAATTAGAGGGCCTGCGCTCGGCCATGGACCTGGAGCATAGCTTTGGGCCTGCATACGCGCGAGGTTTGCTGGTGCGCGGTCAGCAATGCTGGGCGCTTATCGGAGTCAACGCCGAGGAGAGCCCGGCGATCATCGATGGCGTGCTCACCCTGGGAATTCTCTGGCTGGCGTATTGCCGGGACCATCACGGTGGCAAAAGAGTAATCCAGGGGCTCAAGGTGTTTTTGCCTGGCGGATGCGGAAGCACCACGCGGGCACGCATGGCCTGGCTCAACCGGGATCTGGCGCAATGGGAACTTTACGAAGTGAACGCGGCCAGCGAGGACTTGCTGGGCATCGACACCGCGGATCAGGGCAACTTGAAAATGCGCCTGGTGCATGCTTTCAATCCCCAGGCTGCGATGGAGCGAGCCCAGGACGGAGTGACTCGCATCCTGCGGCTATTACCCCCTGGCATGCAAAGCCGGGTGACCGTCGCCGCACGTAGCGCCAACGAGGTCGTGCTCTCCCTCTATGGACTGGAATTCGCGCGCGTTCGCCAGGGATTTGTGGCCGGCTCGTTTGAGCGCGAGGTCAACGTGACGTTTGGCGCCGGGGCCAACGAAACACCGTTGCAGGCAGAGACTGAACCAGGCTTCACCGATCTGATGCAAAGGCTCTTTGAGAGCCGGTTTCCTGAAGGAACCGTGCGCAATCCGCTGTTTCGCCTGCAGCCGGAATCGTGGCTCCAGTCGACCCTGGCCGGCGATCTTGGCCAGATCGACGACCGCCTTGGCGGACACATGATCTACCACCAGGTGCCCGCGTTCGCAGGGGCTGACCGTGCGATGCTCGACCTGCTAACGGCTACCCGCAGTGGACGGTTAGCCATCCTGGAACTGAAAGCCGGCGAAGATCTCCACTTCCCCCTCCAGGGACTGGATTATTGGATTCGGGTGCACTGGTTGCAGCAGCAGCGCAGCTCCACCGGAGCAGGGGAACTGGAAGCCAATGGATACTTCCCGGGGATCCCGTTAAGCTCGGACCCGCCGCTGATGTATTACATCGTCCCCGCGCTGCGCTTGCATCCCTCGATGGATACCGTGCTGCAGCACTTGTCTCCGGCAATTTCCTGGACACTGATTGCGCTAAATGAAGCCTGGCGCACCGGGCCAAAGGTCATCTTTCGCAAGCGCGGCGGCTCTGCCTGACAGCGTCGGGTTTTTCTGTACCCGCAACGAATCTCGGGTGCCCCATATCTCGCTCGTTTTTCGCGAGATGTGGGATACCACGGCTGCCAACCTGCAAGGTTTCGGACGCGATAGGGAACAACGTTAAGATCCGTGGTATCCCATATCTCGCGAAAAACGAGCGAGATATGGGGCACCCGAGATTGGTTGCGGGTACAGATTCTCAGGTGCGTTTCTTTTACCGAAGTTTAGGCTTCGGCGGAAACCAGCTCCGGCTGCGCCGCAAAGAATGCATCGACCGCGGCGAGCACCGCGTCGCTGCTCCTTGCCTCATAGATGCTCTTGCGCAAAATCGCTCCGCCCGGTACACCATGCGTAAACCAGGACGCAAATTGCTTCATCCTGCCGCTGATTGCGGCAGTCTCCTCTGTTTCTTCCACCAGCATGACAAAGTAATCCCGGATCATCCGGTAACGGTCCAGAGGGGTTGGCTGTTCGTAACTGCCGAAGGCCGTGTATTGCGCAATCTGACGAAAGATCCAGGGATTAGCGGGCGCGGCGCGGCCAATCATCACCGCGTCGCATCCGGTTTCCGCAACCATGGTGCACGCATCTTCGGGAGAGCGGATATCGCCATTCCCGATCACCGGGATACGAATCGCATCTTTCACCGCGGCAATATATTCCCAGCGAGCCTGGCCGGAGTAGCCCTGCTCCCGGGTGCGCGCATGCAACGCCACCGCATTCAGTCCGCTCTCCTGAGCAAGCCGGGCCAGGGGAACGCAAACAATGTGCTGGTCACTCCAACCCATACGGAACTTGACCGTGAAGGGGATCTGCACCGCGGCCCTCACACGCTCAAAGATGGTTGCAATATGGGGAAGATCGCGCAACAGGCCACTGCCGCCGTTACAACTGACCACGCGCTTCGCGGGACATCCGAGATTGAGGTCCACCATATCAAAGCCGGCGCCCTCAACAATTCTTGCCGCCTCAGACAGGGTCGCTGGATCAGAACCGAAGAGCTGGGCAGAGATGGGGTGCTCGTCCTCGTCATAGGAGAGATAGCGCTTGCGCTTCGATTCCCTCATGCGCGACAGGCCGTCCGCCGAAGTGAATTCGGTCATGATCAGGCCGCAGCCGGATTGCTGATTACTAATGGGCGCTTCCACCAGGCGGCGGGCAGTCGAGGGAGACTCCTCGCTTCCGCTAAAAACGCTGGCGTTACGAATAAAGCGCCGGAATACAGTGTCGGTTACGCCTGCCATGGGCGCCAATACGGTGGCTGGGGCCACGCACACACCGCCGATCTCCACCGAGGCCGGCACTCGAGCGGCCGGCGGCATGCTGTTCTCGCGCGGGTTATCCCAGTTCTTCTTCATAGAAACTTTTTTCATAAGCCGCCCAGACAACAAAGGCCTCCGTTGCCGGAGGCCTTTGTTCGAGACCAAGCGTGCTTACTTGGACGCGGAAGTCTTGGCGCCTTCAGCCTTGCCGGTATCAGACTTGGCATACTTGCGGCGAAAACGCTCGACTCGGCCTGCCGTATCGACCAGCTTTTGCTTGCCGGTAAAAAACGGGTGGCAGGCAGAACAAATTTCCACGTGGATGTCGCCCTTGTGGGTCGAGCGCGTTTCAAATCCGGTGCCGCATGCGCATTGCACCCGGATTTGTTTGTAATTTGGATGGATTCCCTCTTTTGGCATCTGAAAAACCTTTCCTGCAAGCCCGGAACGCAAGGCTCGAAACTCCATTTTAGGTCATTTATTGCTTTCTTTCCACTCTTCCACCTTCCGCTATCCTGGCGAGCGGCCCGCGCTTCAGGTAAGTTGGCCATAGTCCCATGAGCGAATTCTGCCCCATCTGTAAAGACTCCGGCCTGCGTCTGATGACCCAACCCGATGGTGAACGTTATGCCCAGCCGTGCGAATGCCGCTTGCAAGTGCAAGCGGCCAGGCTGCTGAATCGGGCCTCGATCCCAAAACGATATGAGCATTGCACCCTGGAAACGTTCGAGGCCGGCTACCCTGGGGCAGACAGGTCATTGTCGGCGGCTCACATGATGGCGCGCAATTTCGTGGCTGGATATCCGGTGACCACGGAGGGCAAAGGGCTGTTGCTGACGGGAGACGTAGGCGTCGGAAAGACGCACCTGGCCGTAGGCATCGCCCAGGCATTGATTTTCGAAAAAGGGGTGCGCGCTTTCTTCTGCGATTACCGGGAATTGCTCAAGCGCATCCAGGAGTCTTACAACCCCACAGTTGCATCCACAGAACTGCAGATCCTGGCCCCTGTGTTTGAGGCGGAAGTGCTGATCCTTGACGAATTGGGTGCACAAAAGCCCACCGACTGGGTTTGGGACACGGTGGCTCTTGTCCTCAACACGCGCTACAACGACAAGCGGACGACCCTGATCACCACCAATTACCCCAATGCGCCGGCAGCCCTGGCTCGCAATGCCGATAAGGCGATTCGCGAAGAGACGCTGGGCGACCGGATCGGAGAACGCATGCGTTCTCGTTTAGCGGAAATGTGTGTGGAGGTCGAGATGCGGGGCAATGACCTCCGTCAATCGGTCAAGAAGGCCCGTTTCGGCTGAGACGGTTTCCGGGCATTGTGCTCTTTGAAAGTGCTCTTGCCCGCGAATTCCTATCCGGGGCAGGTACAATTTCGTTGATGGCGGCCCAGGAACCCAACAACGGAACTGACCTCAAACCTGGGGAAGACGCGGGCTTTCTCACTTCGCACCAAAACCGCGAACCAACCTCGTGGCTCCCATGGATTATTGCCGCCGCGGCTGTCATTCTCGGTCTCGGGATCCTGGTCGTAGTCGGCGGCCGCACCAGCCCGGAGTCTTCCTCGACTGGGACGGGTATGGCCCCTGCCGACCCCTACGCCTCCAAGCTCTCTATCAGCGGTATCCAAATGAGCGAAGCGACCAGCTTTTCCGGAGCTAAGGTCACCTACATCGATGGCCAGATCGCCAACACCGGCGATCGAACCCTCTCGGGGATCACCGTCCAGGTCGGTTTCCATAACGATGTGGGCCAATTTGCCCAAAGGCTGTCTCTCCCGCTCAACTTCATTCGCACCCGCCAACCCTACGTAGATACCCAACCGGTCTCCTCTGCTCCGATCGAACCCGGGCAGAGCCGCGACTTTCGCTTGATTTTCGACACCGTTCCCGCGGATTGGAATATGCAAGTTCCTGAGATCCGTGTGATTAGTGTCCGCAGCAGGTAGTTCGCATCGCTTTAAGTACCCCCGTAATCCGTCTGCACGAGGGTCGAGCATTTTTTGCCCACCCCCTAGAGAAAAGTGCACGTTTTCCACTGCTATTAGGTGCTGCGTAATTATCCACATTTGGGAATGATTCCCTTGCTAAGCAATTTAAAATGAAACAGATAAAGAAATTGTTTTTGCAAAACAGCAGTTTGGCCAGCTGCTTGCAATAAAGTCTGGCAAGTGCGGAAGCGACGGGTGTGCCGTCTTCTTCCCTGCCAGTTTTGGGCCGACAAAAGGGACAACGTGAACAAAGGTACTGCAACCCCGGGATCGATCGCAGCGATTTTGCTAGCCGCCAGCTTAGGCGTGCCGGCATTGGCGCAGAATTCCCCGGCAGCAGACGGCGCTCCGCAGACCAGCGCCACTACTCCAGCACCGGCGAGCTCGACCCCCGCGAGCACCTCCGGTGCAGCCACAGATTCTTCAACTTACGCCACCGGACAACCGCTGCCAGCCAAATCGACAGAAGGTTTCTGGGGCAAAATGAACCCTCTGGCGCGTAAGAAGTGGGTCAATCGTCAAGTAGCACCGGTGAAGGATCGGTTAAACGAACTCGATCAGCTCACAGCCAAGAACGCGAACGACATCAAGGACGTTGATAGCCGGGCTCAGGCGGGTATCCACCAGGCACAAACCACGGCGGATTCTGCAAATCAGCAAGCGCAACTGGCCAGCACCCAGGCAGGGCAAGCGCAGCAGTTGGCACAGCAGGCCAATGCGCAAACCACGCAGCTGAATACGACTGTCACCAACCTCGATCAATATCAGCAGGTAAATGATACTGAACTTCACTTCCGCTCCACGCAGACCGCATTGAACGCCAAAGCTAAAGAGGCTTTGGACCAGGTCGCGACGCAGTTGGAAGGCCAAAAGGGGTATATCGTTGAAGTGCAGGGATACTCCCATGCGCGCGGACAAGTCGGAATTCAGAAATCTCAGGATATGGCAGATGCGGTCGTACGCTACTTAGTCGTCGACCATCATGTGCCGGTGTACAGAATTTATCGCCTGGCGATGGGCAATGCCCCTCGCGAGGAGACCACGGAATCGGGCACCAGCGGTACGGTCGTACACGTAACGTTGATGCACAACAGTCTTGCGGCTTTGAACTCGCCAACAAGTGGCGGTTCACCAATAGGCGCGACGCAGCAGTCGAACCCGCAGCCCTCCCCCCGGAATGCTGCGTCGCAGCCCCAAAACTAAAGCCGCATAAAAGCTCTCACACAACGAGAGAACCAAGGCAGATTGGCCCCTCACCCGAGGGGCCCTTTTTTTGACAGTGCAAATACCGCAAATTAACCCAAAAACTTTTCCAAAGTGTAGGCTGTCTTCGTTACTTTCGTTACGGCCATATTGCGCCATAATTTATCCAAAAGATAAAGCGAAAGCTAGAGGCTTTTTCGAGCTACCCTGTGGATTTCTATCAGGCTTTCCAAAAGAGGCCTAAGATGCACCAAATTAAGAGCATTCGCCCCATCGGACTTGGCGTTGGCCGGGTCATTATGCACTTCAAGAAAGACGCCCTCCACTCCCGCGGCAACCGCCGCCCTGGCCAGCACCGGGATAAACTCCGGTTGTCCGCCTGACTGGCCGCCCGCTGAAGACGGAGTTTGCACCGAATGGGTCCCGTCGAACACAACCGGCGCGATCTTGCGCATGATCGCCAGGGAGCGCATATCCACCACCAGGTTGTTGTATCCAAAACTGAAGCCGCGTTCGGTAAGGAAGACCCGCGGATTCCCCGCACCTGTGACTTTATCGACCGCAAATCTCATGTCCCAAGGGGCGACGAACTGGCCCTTTTTGATGTTGACGGCGCGTCCGGTTTTGGCCGCAGACAGGAGTAGGTCCGTCTGCCGGCAAAGAAACGCCGGGATCTGCAGAACGTCGACCGCCTCGGCGACGCGCTCGCAATCGCCGGCCTGATGCACATCGGTGATCACCGGCAGACCGGTTGCCTCGGCAACCCGGCGCAGGATGCCCACACCCTGCTCTAATCCTGGTCCGCGAAAGCCTGTGGCCGAGGTGCGATTGGCTTTGTCGTAAGAGGCCTTGAAAATATACGGCACGTTCAGATCGCTGGTAATACGCTGGATTGCGTCCGCCATGAAACGGGCGTGGGTTTCGCTCTCAATGACACAGGGGCCGGCGATCAGGAACAGCGACGGCGACCCCACCCGGACAGCGCCGATCTCAAAGTCGTTCATGACAACGACTGGGTGAGACTCTTGTCCTGACTTGCCACCTCGGATTGCGACCGCAGCCGGTTCTGGTAGGAAGCCGCAATGAACGAGCGGAACAATGGATGCGGCTCCAGTGGCTTCGACTTGAATTCAGGGTGAAACTGGCAGCCCAGAAAGAACGGGTGGCCGGGCAGCTCGACAATCTCCACGTAGGTTGAATCCGGAGTGGTGCCGGTGATCCGCAGGCCTGCGCCCGTCAGCAGCGCTTCGTATTCCCGGTTGAACTCATAACGATGACGGTGCCGCTCACTGATCTGGGTGGCAGCGTACGATCTCGCGGCGATCGAATCCTCCGCCAAAACGCATGGCCATGCACCCAGCCGCATAGTTCCGCCCATCTCTTCAACCCCGGTCAGTTCGCGAAGCTTGAAGATGACGCGGTGCGGAGTGGAGGGATCGAATTCGCTGGAGCTGGCGCCTGCCAGGCCGCAAACATTCCGGGCAAATTCGATGCAGGCCGTCTGCATGCCCAGGCAAATGCCGAAATAGGGGACCGCATTCTCACGCGCATAACGGATAGCGTTGAGCATGCCTTCGATACCCCGCTTGCCAAAGCCGCCGGGCACCAGGATGCCATCAAAGCCGGCCAACTGCTCCTCATACTGGCGATCCCCGGCATGCTTGCTCTCCAGGCCCTCGGCTTCAATCCAGGTCACATGCAGCTTCAGGTCGTACGCCAGGGCGCCATGCACCAGCGCCTCTTTGAGCGATTTGTAACTGTCTTCGTACTCGACGTACTTGCCCACGATCCCGATCGAAACCTCGTCGCGGGGGTTGTAGCAACGTTCCACCAGTTGTTTCCAGCGCGTCAGGTCAGGTTCCTTGGCTTCAATGTGGAGATACTTCAACGCCAGCTTGTCTACTCCCTCCTGGGCGAAAGTGAGAGGCACCTCGTAAATCGAGGTCACATCCTTGGCGGCAATCACCGCCCGCTCCTCGAGATTGCAGAAAAGCGCGATCTTGCTCTTAATCTCATGGGCCAGGAAACGATCGGTGCGGCACAACAAGATATCCGGCTGGATTCCGATAGAAAGCAGTTCCTTGACCGAGTGCTGCGTAGGCTTGGTCTTCAGTTCCTGGGCGGCACCGATCCAGGGGACCAGGGTAACGTGCACGAAGACGGTATTTTCACGGCCAAACTCCTGCCGCATCTGGCGGATAGCCTCGAGAAAGGGCAGAGACTCGATGTCGCCGACCGTGCCCCCGATCTCGACAATCGTCACATCCGCGTCGGTGGCCACCTTGCGCATCGCATTCTTGATTTCGTTGGTCACGTGGGGAATGACCTGCACCGTCTTGCCCAGGTAGTCGCCGCGGCGCTCCTTGGTGATGATTTGCTCGTAAATCCGTCCCGTGGTCAGATTATTGTCGCGGCTCAGCCGGGCGTGGGTGAAGCGCTCGTAGTGACCCAGATCGAGGTCGGTTTCCGCACCGTCGTCGGTCACGAAAACCTCACCGTGCTGGAAAGGGGAAAGCGTGCCTGGGTCGACGTTGAGGTAGGGATCGAATTTCATCAGGTTGACGCGTAGACCGCGGCTCTCCAGCAGGCATCCAATCGAAGCTGCGGCCAGGCCCTTGCCGAGACTGGACACAACTCCGCCGGTCACAAAGATGTACTTTGCTGACATTGCTTCTTCACCTTTTTATTGTGGATGGAATTGGCGCACCGGGTGGGCACGTTCAAGTATCGCAGGAAGTGAAACCGAAGGGAAGATAGAAGTGAGAGAACTGTACCAACGTCGGCCACGCGGATTCGTCTAAAGTAATCACAAGGCTATGTCGCTCTCGCGCATTCTGCTTTTCGTCGTGCTGTTCTTGTCGAGCGTAGCCGCCGGCCTTCCGGCCCTGGCGCAGGCTCCGAATCAGCGTCTGATTCTCAAGGACGGCACCTACCAGGTCGTGACCAAGTACCAAAAAGTAGGGGACCGGGTGCGCTACTTCAGCGCCGAACGCGGTCAGTGGGAAGAGCTGCCGGCAGAACTGGTGGACTGGGCGGCAACCGAGGCTTACGCCAAAGAACACAAACCGGGCGCGGAGCCTGTCTCACCTGCTGTGCCGGAAGCTGCCGCAATTGATCAGGAGGAGCAGCATGCGCGGGCCCGGACCCCGGATGTTTCCCCCGGTTTAAGGCTCCCCGATCAGGATGGGATATGGGCGCTTGATACCTTTCACGACCAGCCGGAGTTAGTAGGGCTGGCCCAGAATTCAGCCAGTGTGAATCGCGAAACCAGCCACAACGTACTCCGGGCTACCCTCAACCCCCTCGGCGGCATTCAGCAGAGCGTACAGATTCAAGGCGCGGAATCCAGGGTCAAGCTGCACGTAAACGACCCTGCGTTTTACGTCAGCATAGTCGGGGTCGATGACAACGAGGCTGTTTCCTCTGCTGTAACGGTGGATACTCACGGCGGGGGATCGGCTAAGAATGGGTTCAATTCATCGAACAGCCAATATGCCATCGTGCGGGTCCGCAGCAATTTCAAGAAGGATTATCGCGTGGTGAGCGGGATCAAGATTAGCGTAGCCGGCAAGGTGACGCAGACGGACGACGTAATTCCGACTGTGGCCCAGACTCTACCGGGAAATCGCTGGATCAGGCTGACGGCGCAACAACCCCTGACGATTGGCGACTATGCGCTGATGGAGGTGCTGGGTCCGGGGGAAGTGAACCTTTCGGTATGGGACTTCCGCATCGACCCTCAGGGCCCCGACAACAAGAACGCCATCATGCCCCTGCAGCGGTCCAGCGACAACGACCGGTAGTGCTTGACACCGTCTGGTTACCGTCTCTACCTTGGATTATATGGAAATCCACATTACGCCAGAGCAGGAGGCGCAGCTGTCGCAGATTGCGGCGCATCTGCAGAAGGACCCTCACCAACTGGTAATGGATGCGGCGCTGCGAATTATCGATGAGGATGAGCGATTCCGTACCGGCGTTCGCAAGGGGATCGAAGAGGCAGATCGAGGAGAGTTTATCGACGAAGCGGAGATGGATGCCCGAGTTGAACGGATGATCCGGCGCTGAATGCGCGTTCGTTGGACCCCGGCAGCCGCCGACGATCTCGAAAATATCTCCAACTATCTTCACGATCAGCATCCCCAGATCGCACAGCCTACTGTACGCCGCCTTTACGCGGAAATTCGTGACCTCAGCGGCTTCCCGTTCCGAGGCCGTCCAGGGCGTGAGACCGGTACCCGCGAATTAATCCTCTCCGGCCTGCCGTATGTAATCGTCTTTCGCACCCTGGATCAGGGGGTCGAAATTTTGCGCATATACCACGGTTCACAGAATTGGAAATGATGGCCCAGGGCAACGGAAGTCCACCTAAGGTGAAGGGACAGCACGCACCTCTGATGGTGACCTTGCGCGTCGCTTATGTTATTCTTAATCTGCGCTAAATTGTTTGGTTGTCAGCCTTTCTAGGCTTCATGAGCCAGATCGCCTGCACTAGACCTCTTCCCTTTTCGCTTAGCGGCGACAAGAAAGCCGGTCGGATACCGCCCAAGCCCTTCAGCGTAGTCGCCCTGATATCCGAGGCGACGGTAGGAAGCACGCGCTTCCCTGGCATGGTGCGGTTCACGGGCGATGCTTGGCTATCACGCCAAAAACCCCTTCCGCAGCGCAAAGAAACTGCACACAATGTGATGCAGTCTACAATGCCAGATTCAATATCAGCAGCCTAACGGCCGAAACCGACGGTGATCTTCGTGTCGGTGCGCGGAGGACCGCGACAAGGCAATCGGGCTTTCATTGGATCGCCGGACGGACGAAGCCGTGCGGAGATGAACAGCACTCCAGGTCTCAACGAGAGGCCGGAAGCAAGGGACTTTTATTTTGAACGATATTTTGAACGAATTTTCAGCACTACCCATTTCGGCGGCGCTCAAGCAGCGTCTTGCCAAAGCAAACTTTATTACGCTCACCCCGGTACAGGTGGGAGCGATTCCTCCGGCGCTTGAGGGCCGGGACGTATTGGCCACTGCACAAACCGGTACCGGCAAGACGCTCAGCTTCCTCATTCCCATCATCGAGAAGCTGCAAAAAACGCAAACCAAGGTTGCGAGCGCACTGATCCTGCTGCCCACGCGCGAACTCGCGATGCAGGTGCAACAGGCATGTGCGCAATTGATCAGCTTTCCCACCGCGCTGGTTGTCGGTGGCATGGCCGAGGGTCCGCAGCTGGACGCGATCCGTCGCGGTGCGCGCCTCATCGTGGCCACTCCCGGCCGTCTGGAAGATTTCCTCGGACGCAGGCTGGTCAAGCTGAACCAGGTTGAAATCCTGGTGCTGGACGAAGTCGATCGCATGCTCGACATGGGCTTCAAGCCGGCCATTCGCCGCATCGTGGCGGCCATCCCGCCGGTGCACCAGACACTCTGCTACTCGGCTACCCTCGAAGGTGCCGTGCGGGAAGTGGCGGGCGACTATCTTAAAAATCCGGTTCGGATTGAAATCGGCTCGGTGCTCAAACCGGCAGAGAACGTCAAGCTGCAAACCTTTGAAGTGAGCGCCGATCGCAAGTTGCATTTACTGGAACACCTGCTCCGTTCAGAGGATGGAAGCTTTCTCGTTTTCGTGCGCACCAAGCACGGCGCGGAACGCGTGGCCAAGAAACTCGCCCATGCCGGTTGGAAAGCTACCAGCATTCATGGCGATCGCAGTCAGTCGCAGCGGAACGCCGCGTTACGGAGTTTCGCCCAGGGAGGGCATCGCGTCCTGGTGGCTACCGACGTGGCTGCGCGCGGTATTGACGTCGACCACGTGGCCCACGTGGTGAACTACGATATGCCCAAAGTCGCGGAAGATTTTGTCCACCGCGTCGGCCGCACTGGCCGCGCTTCCCGCAGCGGCGTCGCTTCCACGTTCGCCTCTCCTGAAGAGAAGGGCGATCTGCGGAAGATCGAGCGTGCGTTGCGCATTAACATGCAGCGTTTCCGGGTAAAGGATGCTTTGCCGCTGGCTGTCTAGCCACCGGTGAAGCCCAATAAAAAAGGGAAGCCCAGTGGGCTTCCCTTTTTTATTTCTGTTCCGACCTACTTCTTGGGCTGCGTGGCGATGACCAAGCTCTTAATCTTGGCATAGGTCGCTGAGGGAATAATCTTCTTCGAAACCAGCTCCGTCTTCGTCTTGTACGGCCTGCCGTCGATGATCTTCTGCGAATATACGTCGCCGATTCCGGGCAGGGCACTCAGCTCGGACTTACTGGCGGAATTGATGTCTACCAGGGCGGCGGCAGCGGGAGGCGTCGTCTGCGCCATCATGGTATGAACGCTTGATGGTCTGGCTCCCAACTGGGCCGCGGCTGCGCCACCCAAAAGACCCAACGTCAGCAAGATGGTCAAACTCTTCTGTGACAGTCCCCTCAATTTTGTGGTCAGCATCATCGTTCTCCTTCTCCTCATTGCAAATCTAGTTGCAGCGAAATGCTACACCAGCCGCGGGCGGTTACGTCAATGAGCGCTCAACTGCAAAGGCTCAAGCTCACATGATGTGGGTTGACTCGCCGGTAGGAGAGACAGAGCGTGGCGGAGAGATCGCCTTCCGCCGGTCGAGTTCCCCGCGCACCATATTCAGCCCATAAATGCAGGCTTCAAAGGAACCGGAAAGCCGGGCGAAAAACGGGGCTTCCTGTGCGTACTCAAAAAGGTCGAATTGGGAAACGATGTAGTAGCTCTCTTTGCCCGCATGCACCATCTGGAAAAAACTATCGCGCTGCATTTGCCCCGGACGATGCGTCGACTCCGGATACATGCCGGTAAAGAAGAGAGCATAGTCACCGATATGCTTCCGGCGCTCCCGCTCTTCTCCGAAGGACGATGCCGTGCCATGGACAGGATCGGATGCCAGTAGCATCTCGCCCACCTCGCGCACGGGATTACCCGCGGCATCACGGATGCGGTAGATATTTTCTGCGCAGCAAAATTCGGTAAGGAGATCAGCAACGTAGCTGGAGATCTCCGCGTCGCGCAGACCCAAACGTGAGTCGTAGCACTCGGAGACAACTTCGTGGAAGAGCTGGCGTAAGGAATGCTCTAGCGGGATCATGTCCACCTCCTAGGAAGGTTGGGGTCTGTTCCTTGCCAGGCTGCGGAGCTTGCTCACGCGCTCCGAAGCCGTCTATTGCTTACGTATGACACGAAGACTAAGCGATTTGTTGCAGATTACAAATAGATGAATTTGCTGTTACAGAAAATTTTTGGCACTCTCGATTATCAACTGCGAAATTGAACCTCTTGTGGTAACCCCCGTTGGTGTTATCCCGCAGCCTGGGCAGGCTCACAGGTACCCATATCCCGCAAAAGAGGCAGGCGGATGTATGAGGCAACCGCTCCATCGGCAGCCGTAGATTTGTGGGGATTTGTAACGGAGTTGGTACCAGAAAGCACAATGCGGCCGGACCTGGGACGGCCGGCCGCACAGGCGTTAACTACGGTTTATCGAGCGGCGACTGCTTCCTGTTTACCGGCGCCCATTTTCGCCAGGCGGTCGGCCAAAAGTTTCTCCAGCTTCTCGAGCGCGGCGCTGAAACCTTCAATGCCTTCCTTCAGTTTGTCGTGGGCCATCCGATCTTCAGCATGCATCTTTTCAAATGTCGCCTGGTCCATCGGGATCTTCTCGATTTTCAGGCTCTGTGAGTTCTTCGGATCGAGCTTGCGAGGCAGATCGGCTTGCGTGGTCTGGAGCTCTTCCAGGAGCTTCGGAGCGATGGTCAGCAGGTCGCATCCCGCCAGCTCGCGAATCTCCCCGATGTTGCGGAAGCTTGCGCCCATAACCACCGTCTTGTAACCGAACTTCTTGAAGTAGTTGTAAATCTTAGTCACCGATTGCACGCCCGGATCGTCGGCACCCTGATAATCCTTGCCCGTGTCCTTCTTGTACCAGTCGAGGATGCGGCCGACGAAGGGTGAGATCAGAGTCACCTTAGCTTCGGCGCAGGCAATGGCCTGATGCATTCCGAACAACAGCGTCAGGTTGCAATGAATGCCTTCCTTCTCCAGTTGCTCCGCGGCTTTAATGCCTGCCCATGTGGACGCGATCTTGATCAGCACGCGTTCCCGTGAGATGCCGGCCGCATCGTATTGCTGAATAATTTCACGCGCTTGCTTCATCGTCGCTTCAGTGTCGTAGGACAACCGTGCGTCGACCTCAGTCGAAACCCGCCCGGGAACGATGGCCAGAATTTTCTTTCCAAAAGCCACTGCCAGGTGACGGAAGGCGAGATTGGCCACGTCGCTATCTTTGGCTTGAGGCCCCAGTTGCTTCTTGGCTTCGAGCAGCACGCTGTCCACAATAGGCTGGTACTGCGGCATCTCGGCGGCCGTGGTGAGAAGTGAGGGATTGGTTGTTGTGTCCTGAGGCTTGAATTGTTCGATCGATTCAATATCCCCGGTATCGGCGACGACCACCGTCATTGCGCGCAGCTGTTCGAGCAGTGTCTTGGCCATGTGAGATCTCCTTGCGTACATGTTCTAGTGTAAAGCTTCACACTGTTGAGATTCTTAAAATCACGATTAGGGTTCATCCGGCGATGGGATTGGTGAGTGTTCCAATTCCCTCCACCGTAATCGACACCTGGTCGCCGGGTTGCATGGGAGCCACTCCAGCCGGAGTGCCGGTGAGGATCAAGTCCCCTGGAAAGAGCGTCATGGCAGCGGTGATATAGCGCAGCAGATGGTCGATGGAAAAAATAAAGTCGCGCGTGTTGCCTTCCTGTCGTAGTTCCCCATTGAGGCGGGTTGTGATGCCAATTCCCGCCGCCGGATCCACTTCGTCAGTGACCAACGGCCCTACCGGACAGAACGTGTCGAAGCCTTTGGCCCGGGACCATTGGCCATCTTTCTTCTGCAGGTCTCTGGCGGTTACGTCGTTGGCAATGGTGTAGCCGCGAATATAGTCGCGCGGATCCTCATCGGTACCGAGTTTGCTGCACCGGTCGCCAATCACGATCGCAATCTCACCTTCGAAATCGACCCGCTTGGAAAGCTCAGGGATGCGGATCGCGTCACCTGGGGAGATGAGTGCGGATGGAGCTTTGAGGAAGAGCAACGGTTCGGCAGGGACCTCATTGCCCAACTCGGCGGCATGCTCGCGATAGTTACGTCCAACACAGACAATCTTCGAGGGAGCGACGGGGGCCAGCGTTCTGGCCTCATCGAGCGGCAGGGGACGGAAGGGGTCGCCTGCCGGGTCGACAAAATCGCTTGCGGGGCCTTCCTCAAAAGGAGGAATAAGGCGCTCGACCCACAACCGGCCTCCACGGTCGACGACCTCAGCGTATTGCGCTCCATGCGTAGTTTGCAGGCGGCAGTATTTCATTGACGGCACTCCTGTTCAGGTTAGCGATGGGGTAAAGTTTCCTCGACCTCAGGGGATGGTTTGCTTTCGTTACCGCTTTGGTCGATGGCCGACACGGAATAAGCATACGTACGTTCCGGTTTGACTTCGGTATCCCGGAATGAGGTCTCAACATTCACGGAAGCGATGCGCTGAGCGGGCGAGCCTTCCTGCAGATCCCGGCGGTAGACATGGTACGCAGCCAGATCGGCATCGGTGTTGGGTGTCCAGGAGAGATCAATGGCACCGGCAGCCGTATCGGCGACGGCGACGAGGCCAAGGGGAACCGCGGGAGCAAAGGTGTCCTTGGTAGAGACCTCGATGGCTTCGCTGGGCGTACCCTTTACCTCCACAGATTTGCCGGAGAGGTCGAGCGTGACGACTCGTTCCATTACGTAGCGGTAGCGTTGGTTGAAGAGGACGGAGGTATCGATCGCATGACCCGGATCTTCGCCGTCTCGCGAATGGACCACGAGCGTCTGCGTGGCAGGGGGTGCGGAAGGGGTGAGCGGAGACCGGCGAACCTCTTCCGGCGCTGGCGCGGTCAGGTGCAGACGCTCTATGCGGAAGGCTACAGTTCGTCCCGCGTCAGCGACCGGCTTCCAGCTGAGCACGACACCATCCGGCCCCATCTGGCCGGCCAAGCCGGTGAGCTCGGCCGGAATGGCGCCGGCAGCGGTGTATGCGGGATTCGAAGGGCCGGCCGACTTACCGGCATGATTTCGTACGGCAACCTCATAACGCAGCAGGCGATCCGGACTGCGGACCAGTTCGGGTGGCAGTGCGTCCGTGTATGTGCCGGCTACTCCGGGTGCCAGGGTAAGGCTGGTGAGGTTCGCGCATAGGCCGCTTTCGATCGCGCGGCAAATCTGGGCGGTCACCGGGTGCCGGAGGGCGACACGGTCCGTTGTCCGCGTCGGCATGGTCCAGGCGAGGTGAACGGCGTCACCGGTGCGCACTGCGGATAGATTTGCAACCGGCACTGGCAGGTTGAGGCTGGGGGGCTCCGGTGCGGCAGGTGCTCCGCAGCCGATCAGGGTGCGCGCCAGCAAAAGCGCGAGAGCCGAAACCAGGAGCTTGCGATTCATGCTCTCCCAACGTAAATCATTCCTTTGACGGCGACAGAGCCTCGCGCAAAGCGGCGCCCAGGTCAGGATATTCGAAATGGAAGCCTGCGGCGCTCAGGCGAGCCGGCACTGCCCGCTCGCTCTGGAGGATGGTGTGCTCCGCCATTTCGCCGAAAGCCAGTCGCAATGCGAACGCGGGGACGCGGAGGGCCGCCGGGCGGTGGAGGGCGCGGCCGAGCGCACGGGTGAACTCCAAATTGGTGACCGGGTTGGGGGCCACGATATTGGCGGGCCCCGAAATCCCCTTAGTCGCCAGCGCAAACTCGATCATCCGAATCGCATCCGGCAGCGCGACCCAGCTAATCCACTGCCGCCCGCTGCCTAACCGGCCGCCCAGACCGGCGCGGAAGATGGGTAGCATCTGCGCCAGGGCGCCTCCCTGGGACGAGAGCACAACTCCAAAACGGAGATGCACCACGCGGATTCCAGCATCCGTGGCCGGCTGGGTTGCCTTTTCCCAGGCAAGGCACAGGTCGGGAATAAATCCGCTTCCGGGCTGAGAGGCCTCAGTCAACACTTCATCGCCACGTTCACCGTAGATACCCGTTGCCGACGCGCAGACCAGCACGGCGGGTTTCGATCCTAGCCCGGCCAGCAGACGGGCAAGCGCGTGGGTCGGAGCCACCCTGCTTTCCACGATTTCGCGTTTGTAAGACGAGGTCCAGCGCTGTCCAGCGAGGTTGGCGCCTGAGAGGTGGACCGCCGCGGTGATCCCTTCAAGCGCCTCCGGATGGCTGAGAGGTGTTGGCGCGTAAGGATCCCACAACTCCCCCGCGTCCTGCGAGGGATGTCGGCGCAATGTAACCATTGCAATCCGATTTCGTCTCAAACTACGTACTAATGAAGTACCGATAAGTCCCGATGATCCAGTCAACAGTATCCGGTCTACGCTTATCTCACCCATCCTCGCTCCGATGCTGGCGGTGCGATGCCGCCTTCGCCGCGTCGCGTTGCAGCAAAGTTCATGGAAAACAAAACTATTTCATTGCTAGCAACATTTAAGATACGAGTCTCATCAGACTGACATAACTCAACCATGCAGGAGCCGCGCCGTGGAGAACAAAGAGATCGCGACAAATTCTGAGATTGACCCCGCCAGTGCAGAGTCCTTTATAGCCGAGAAACGCATCGGCGAGCGTATCAAGCGTCTTCGGCTGAAGAAGTCCATGGGATTAGTCGAGCTTGGCCGGCATACAGGCCTGTCGGCCAGCTTCCTGTCCCAGCTGGAGACCGGGCGTGTTGTCCCAACCTTGCGCAACCTGGCCCGTGTGGCCATGGTTTTCAGCAAAGATCTATCCTACTTTTTTGAAAGCGAACCGCACACCCTCTTCCGCATCCATCGGAAAAAGGAGCGTGTCCGTCTTCCCCAGACCGGAGTCGACGATCCTACCTACTATTTCGAGAGTCTGGGATACATGGTTCCTGATCGCCAGTTGGATCCCTACTACGCGGAATTTGTACCTTTGAAGAAGAACATGGAGATCCGCCCTCACGTGCATCCCGGATATGAATTTCTCTATATCCTGGAGGGTGAATTGGAGATCCGCCACGCCGACAAGACCCATGTTCTTACCCCGGGCGATGGAGTCTATTTTGACGCCAGCACACCCCACGGGTATCGCTGTGCCGGGAAGTCGGTGGCCCAGGCCATCATTGTGACCATGCACCAGCTCCAATCGCCACAACCGGCGATGAATCTGCGGCCCTTGGGGGCAGCGATGACGCCGAAGGGCGCTCCTGTGAACGCTCCTCTGAGAAAGCCGTCAACCGGTCTGCCGACGCCCACCCGCGTCAAGGATGGCGCCCCAGTCCAGCAGTAGGGCAGGAGCACCTCTCGGACGAATAGGGGAGCGGCTGCGCCCGCAAAGGGTATGTGAAAGCCGGATCTCCAAACTTAAGTCCCGTAGGGACGTCTGAGCTTAGCCCAGGACGTTAGTCCTGGGTCCACTCGACTTGATCGGAGTAGTCCCGACAGGGACGACTGAAAGTTTCCCAAGGCGCGGCCCGGAGTTGGCTGGACTCGGGAGAACGAACGAGAACACCGCGGCTACATCCTAAGACTTTGTTTTCAGCCGTCCCTGCGGGACTGGTTCGTGCTTTCAAAATACTACCCAGGACTAACGTCCTGGGCTAAGCTCAGACGTCCCTGCGGGACTTAAATTTGGGAATCAGGTTCTCACACACCCTCTTAAGCCCGTAGGCGCACTCACTCCCATGGCCCTAGGCCCTCCCCACAGGCAGAAAGAAATCCTCGATCTCTCGCCAGTTGGAGACACGACGGAAGCCGGTCGCCTTAGCGTTGTGCGGAGCGGAAAAAAGGATCCCCTGGCCCCGGAACCGTTCAAAGTGCCGGTAGGTGTCGTCAATCAGGTAGTCGGCTAGCAGAATGCTCTTATCCCCGCAAAAAACGAAATTGGTTGGCGGAATAAAGGGAAAATGGCGACGCAACCACCGATATTTGGGGCCGAAGGAGTTGGGGAACTCCATAGCCGCCGTAGCGATAAAGATCTCGTAGTGTTTGATGAGCTTGGCAAGAACCTCCTGACTGTCCTCGAGAACGGGCAGATCCTCGAAAAAGTCTTCACTGCGGAGGTAGCCTTCCAGTCGCTCGTGCCGGTCGGCGGAAACCAAATCCCATAACCACTTACCGTGCAATTGGCCCTTGGTGATTGCTTCGCCGTGGTCACGGTTGTAGCGAGCAAGGTGTTCGCCGAGGGCGTCTGCCAGCACCTCGTCCATATCAACAGCAATTCGCTTCATTTCCAAATGGTAAGGCCTGGCTCCGTTTTCCTGGAGCCGCTCGCTACGCCCCGGCAGAAGAAGAAGGCGAAACGTTGACCTGGCTGGGATCGAAATAAAGCAATCGCCCACAACTCTCGCAATTCAATAGCGTGCCTTCGCGCACCTGGTTCCAAAACTGCGGCCGTAACGACATCTGGCACGAAAGGCAGCGTTGGCCAGCGGCGCGCGCCAGCGCAGTCTTGCGCGATGAGGAGGCGATGCGGTCGTATTGCGCGAGCAATGGTTCGTCCACACCTTTGCGGAGCTTGGCTCGCTCCAGTTGCAGAACCTTGAGTTCGTCCTGATACCCCTGAGAGGCAACGCGAGCCCGTTCCTTTTCCTCCTCCACTAGCTTGGTCTGCAGGGCAGAGGCCTTACGCGCTTCAGCTCGTTGGGCTTCGAGCGACTCACTTCTAATGAGGCTGTTGAGTTCCTCGTCTTCAATGCGGGCAATCTCCGCTTCCACGAATCCAATCTCATGCTGCAGTGCATGGAATTGCTCGTTGGTTTTTACGCTATTTGACTGCTCGCGGTATTTGATGAGCTTTTGTTGCTGATCTTTGCGATCGCTTTCCAGTCGTCTGCGTCGCACCTCTTCGATCGGCACAGCCTTGTCTGCCTGTTCCAGAACCAGCTTATGCTGCTGAAGAGTTTCTTCGATCGTTCGCAGATGTTGGGGCAATGCAGCGATAGTTTCCAGCAGTTGGGCGATCTTGATGTCGACCTGCTGCAAACGAATCAACGACTCCAGTTGGACATCCATGCGTGGTCTGGAGTCTAGCACGCCGGCCCCGGGCTAGTCGCTTTATGCGGTCAATACTGCCCCGTTCTGCTCCAAGGGATGTGCGATACACTGCAGGCTCCAAACCGTCCCGCTGGAGTCATCTTTGAGACTGATTCGATTCGCTCTGGTGCTTATTTTCGGGTGTCCCTTCTTATGCTCGGCAGCCGATCCGTCGAAGCCGGTGACCGTGGAGCAGATCTACCCCCAGGAACAGGCAACCCGTCCGCCAGACGGAATCGTGTGGAGCCCGGACGGCACCCGCCTCAGCTACATCAACGACAACGGCGATCTGCTCGCCGTGGAAGGTGGAACGGGGAAATCGCAAGTGCTGGTCGACCACGACAAAATGAAGGCTCTTAGCCCCCCGGTCACTTCCGAGCACGACGTTAACAACCGAACCCGTTACAAAGAGGCCAGCTATATCTGGGTACCGGACTCGAAACACCTGCTCTTTGATTCCAACGGACAACTGTGGTTCTTCGACCTGGCCACCAAAACCGGCGTGCAGTTGGCGTCCACCGGCGCTGGCAGCGGAGATGATCCCAAGTTTTCTCCCGATGGGGCCTACCTTTCTTACGTTCGCGATCACAATATCTATATCAGCCGGCTGAAAGACAACAATGCGCCATCGCGCGTGACCGACTCGCAAACAGACGCAAGCCTCGATGGCGAAGTGGACTGGGTCTACGAAGAAGAACTCGATGTCCGCAGCAATTACTTCTGGTCGCCGGATTCGCGGCGGATCGCGTATCTGCAGATGAACGAGAGTCCTGTGCCTGAGTACCCAATTGAAGATTGGATTCCCACCCATGCGACCGTCAGCCGCCAACGTTATCCGCAGCCCGGGGATCCGAACCCCGTGGTGCGAGTGGGAGTCGTGGGCGCGAATGGCGGACGGACCAAGTGGATCAACCTGCCCATCGACAACGGAAGCGATTACATCCCGCGCTTTGGATGGCTTAATCCCAAGACTTTGTGGATCGAGACCTTGAAGCGCGATCACAAGACGATGACCCTGTATTTCGCGGATGTTTCGACCGACGAATTGAAACCGGTGCTGACTACAAAGGACGATAAATTCCTGGACGACTCCTATGATCTGACCTTCTTCGGCTCAAACTTCCTGCTTACCAGTTGGCGGGATGGGCACAATCACCTTTATCTCTATGGATTTGATGGAGGAAATCCGCTGAGTGGCGGAGCCAGCCTGGTAAAGCAGTTAACCGGCGGCAATTGGGAGGTGGCCGATATTTTGGGCGTAAACCAGGTCACGCACAGTGTCTATTACCTTTCCAACGAGGGGGACCCGCGCCAGCAGCAGATCTGGGTGATCGGTTTGAACGGAGAGGGCAAGCACCAGGTGAGCCGTTCTGGAGAATGGCATGAGCCCGTGTTCTCGGCCAACACCAACTTCTTTGCCGACGTCGTTTCTTCTACCACCACGCCCCCCGTGGTGGAGCTGTGCCGCCACCAGAGCGACTGCCAGACCATCTGGAAGGCGCCGCCACTTGACGCCGTGCCCCAACTTCCACTGGCTGTCGAAGGTAAGGCCGCCGATGGCGTCACTACGCTCTATGCTCAACTGGTATTGCCGCCGGGAAAGACAGCGGCTGCCACGGTGCCCTTGATCGTGAATCCCTATGGAGGTCCGCACTTACAAACGGTCACCGGGAAATGGGACGCTCGCACACGTCTCTTCGATCAGATACTGGTGCAGGCTGGTTTTGCTGTGCTCCATGTGGATAATCGCGGCATGGGGGGCAGGGGCCGTGATTTTGCCCAGGCGGCCTACCATAACTTCGGCCCGGTGCAGTTGGGCGACCAGATTGCGGTACTCGACCAAACGCTGCATGCGTATCCGCAACTTGACCCCAGGCGCCTCGGCTGGTGGGGGTGGAGTTGGGGTGGCACCTTCACCCTCTATGCCCTGACCCATAGCGACCGCTTTCGTTCCGGCGTTGCCGTAGCTCCGGTAACCAACTGGCAGAACTATGACTCCATCTACACCGAGCGCTATCTTGGATCGCCGGCATTGAACGACGATATCTATCGCGACGACTCCGTGGAGAACAGTGCCGCCAATCTGAAGGGGCATCTGCTACTGATTCAGGGCACGGGCGACGACAATGTACACCTTGAAAATTCAATACAGTTTATTCAGAAGCTGATCGATGCGGATCTGCCGTACGATTTGCAACTCTACCCGCGTAAAACCCACGGCATCGATGGCGCCGAAGCCACTACTCACCTGTTCACTCGCATCCTGGCGCATTTTCAGCAATATCTCATGCCGCCCATTGCGGATAGCGGGACGAGTCAACCGTGACCACCGATCTGGTGCGTGGCCAAACCACGCTGGGCGACTTTGAGCTGACCATTCTGACCGATGGCCCCTACCTCCTGGATGGCGGCGCCATGTTTGGAGTAGTCCCCAAGACTCTGTGGGAAAAGCGCATGCCGGCGAATGAGCGAAACCAGATTCTGCTGGGAACGAACACTATCGTTGTCCGCACCGGCCAACACACCGTGGTGATCGAGACCGGAATCGGCAACAAGTTGCCGGAAAAGCTGAGGAGCATTTTCGACGCCCGCCAGCTTTTGCCGCAGAGCTTTCAGGCGGCGGGGATACGCCCCGAGGAGGTCGACGTGGTGATCAACAGTCACTTGCACTTCGACCACTGCGGATGGAATACGACCCGGCAAGAAGATGGCACCGTCGTGCCTACATTTCCCAATGCTCGCTATTTTGTGCATCGTGGAGAGGTGGAGCACGGCCACCTGCAGCTGGAGCGCGACGCCGTCAGCTATATCAGTGAGAACTACGATCCCCTCATCGCCAGCGGGCAGATGACCCTGATTGATCCGCCGGAAGGCAGCATCGCAGAGATCGTTCCCGGCGTTTCCGTCGAGGTGTTTCCAGGACATACCGCGCAGATGATGGCGGTGATGCTCGATTCGGGCGGCCGTCGCGCGTGCTACATTTCCGACCTGATCCCAACCAGCGCCCATTTGGACGCGACCTGGGTGATGGGCTACGACCTCTATCCGCTCACCTGCATTGAGCAGCGTAAACGCTTTTTATCGCGGGCAATCCCGGAAGAATGGCTGGTTCTGTTTACCCATGACCACCATCATCCAATGGGCTATGTGGAATACAACGCGAAGGGCAAGCCTCAGCTGAGGGTCTGACCTTACAGCTCCGACCAATGCCGGCATTGGTAGCAAGGACAGCGCTCAAAGGGTCAGTGCAGCCTCGGCCAGTGCTCCTTTATGTTGAAGATCTTGGCCACAAGGGCAATGGCCGCTCCGGCAGAGATGGTGCCGATTCGCGTGCATGGCCGTTGCGGTAAGCAGAATTTGCTGCAATCAGCCTGATTTGAAGACAGGAAAGGGGAGTCGACCGGGGGCTTTCGGGCGGATCGCGAAAAGTACGGTCCTCAGAACACTTGGCGGTGAAAGACTTCGTCCTTCTCTTCACATGGCGAGCAGGTTGCACCGATCCCGCAGGCGATCAGCAAGGCTGCGCCGATGGTGACCAAAATTGCTGGGCCGTAGGATTCAAACTGGAAGAACCAGTGTGCGAGGTTGTGAAAATGTAGAAAATGCATCTTGAAGCTCCAAGCTTTATGAGACCCGAAACCCGAGGGATGGTTTTCCAGGATACAAAATATTTCTACGGCGGGCTTCCCTTTTGGGACAACTTGCGTCCGCTTTCCCGAAAACCACCGATGGAAAAGAGATTAGCATTACCACAAAAATTCCGATATGGGCAAAACTAGTGTGATGTGACCGACGCGATCCACAACACGTTCCGGATGGGGGATCCCCGGCTGCAGTGGCTGTTCCTCGATCTCAATTCCTACTTTGCTTCGGTTGAGCAGGAGCTTCGACCGGAGCTTCGCGGCCGCCCGATGGCCGTGGTGCCGCTACTGGCAGATACCACCTGTTGCATCGCCGCCAGTTACGAGGCAAAGCAATTCGGAGTACGCACCGGAACCCAGGTTGGAGAAGCCAAACAGCTCTGCCCCGGCATCGTGCTGGTTGAAGCCCGGCACGAGTTGTATGTGGACTACCACCACCGGGTTGTCGAAGCGGTCGAATCTTGTTTGCCGGTTACTTCGGTAATGTCCATCGACGAGATGGCTTGCCGGTTATTAGGCCGGGAGCAGCCTCTGCTCGCAGCGCTCGACTTGGCCCGCGAAGTCAAAGCCGCGGTTCGCCGCAAGGTCGGATCGACGCTTCGCTGCTCGGTCGGGTTGGCGACGAACCGGTACTTGTCCAAAGTCGCCTCCGATATGGAAAAACCAGATGGCCTGGTAGCTCTCACGCCTGACCTGCTCCACGACGCCCTGGCCGCGTTGACGCCCCGTGACCTGCCGGGCGTGGGTGCGCGCATGGAGAAGCGGCTGCAGCAGGGTGGAATCCACACCATGGAGCAATTGCTGGCGCTTGACCGGGAACAGTTGCACGCCGTTTGGGGTGGCATAGGGGGCGAAAAATTGTGGCACTGGCTGCGCGGCGAGGATTTTGGCGACCCCGAGCTGGAGCACCAGAAATCCATTGGCCATTCCCACGTTTTGTCTCCGGAACTGCGCACCCCGGAGGGTGCCTATGCCGTAGCCAACAAGCTGCTGCACAAGGCTGCGATGCGGCTGCGGAAGGCGGGGCTATGGGCCTCGTATATGACCCTGACCATACGTTTTTCGGTGCCCAGCGCGGCCGCGGCCTCCAAGCACTCTTCCGGCATTCATCAGCAGCCATGGACGCAAAGCTGCCCCCTGCTCGAATGCCAGGACAACCAGACGCTGGTGGAGGGGCTGCAGCGCCTGTGGGGTCAAAGCCCTGCAGGCCGTGAGCAAAAGAAGCCATTTTTTGTGGGCGTTTCGCTGGGCAACCTGGTTCCAGACCACCTGCACACACTCAGTCTTTTTTCCGGCCTTGAAGAAGAGGGCAAACGGACCCGCCTCTCAACCACCATGGACCGGGTCAACTACAAATACGGGACCAACACTCTTTGCTTTGCCAGCATGCTGTTGGCGGGTGCGGCCGCTCCCACGCGGATTGCCTTTTCCAGTATCCCGGATCTGTTTTGAGTAGCGCGTATCGGGGCCGGCTGGCTCCTTCTCCAACCGGATACCTGCACCTCGGCCATTCCCGCACCTTCTGGACTGCGCAACAGCGGGTG
This sequence comes from uncultured Acidobacteriaceae bacterium, assembly GCA_963838445.1. Taxonomy (GTDB): domain Bacteria; phylum Acidobacteriota; class Terriglobia; order Terriglobales; family Acidobacteriaceae; genus PALSA-350. The sequence goes on along the minus strand of CAWIRT010000042.1, from coordinate 374,912 downwards.
CTCGCCGCGGGAGGAACGCTCATCCTGCGCAACGAGGACCTTGATCGCGACCGCTCGCAGCCGCGCTTCTATCACGCCATGATCGAAGATCTGCGCTGGTTGGGCCTGGAGTGGCAGGAGGGACCGGATGTGGGTGGCCGCTTCGGGCCGTACACGCAAAGCGAGCGCCAGGGCCTCTATCGCGACGCCTGGCGGCGGCTGCTGGATGGGGGCTGGCTCTATCCCTGCCGCTGCTCGCGCAAAGACCTGGCAACGGCCGTGCAGGCCCCGCACGACGACGAAGGAATCTATCCCGGAACCTGCCGGCCCGCCACGGCGCAGATCGGTGGCCCTGTTGCCCCGGCAGGGGCAAACTGGCGCTTCCGCGTTCGCGAAGGCGAGGTTATCGAGTTCCAGGATGAGCATCTCGGATGGCAACGGTTTGTCGCTGGCCAGGACTTTGGAGATTTTCTGGTCTGGCGCCGGGATGATCTTCCTTCCTATCAACTCGCGGTCGTGGTGGACGATGCAGCCATGCAGGTCACGGAAGTAGTCCGCGGAGCCGATCTGCTCAAGTCGACTGCTCGGCAGATACTGCTGGAGCGGGCGCTTGGCCTATCCTCGCCCGCCTGGTATCACTGCGATTTGTTGCGCGATGAGCGGGGGCAGCGGTTAGCCAAACGGCATGATGCACTGAGCCTGCGCACGTTGCGGGAACAGGGACAACAACCGGAGCAGCTGGTATCAGCGTTCCACACAAGGGCGTGATTTTCCAAGACCCCTCGATGTATCACGATGTACGACAATGAGGTGTAGCACTCCTGTGGCCTCCGACTTCGCCCAACTCGTAAAGCAGCAGACGGACATCGTCCGCATCATCGGCGAATACATCACGCTGAAGAAATCCGGAGGGCAGAACTACGCCGGATTGTGTCCGTTTCATGGAGAAAAGACCGCCTCGTTCTCGGTGCATTCGGTGCGCCAGTTTTACCATTGTTTCGGCTGCAACGAAGGAGGCGACGTTTTCTCTTTCGTGCAGAAGATCGAGAATGTCGGCTTCACCGAAGCGGTCAAGATGGTGGCCCAAAAGAGCGGCATTCCGCTGCCCAAGCGGGAATTTGCCACTCCGGAAGAGGCCCAGGAGAACCGGCAGCGCGGCAAACTACTCGAATTGCATGAATTGGCCACTACCTGGTTTGAAGAGCAGTTACGTTCTCCCGAGGGCGCACGGGCCCGCGAGTACCTCACCGGGCGGGGTCTAACCGCGGAAGCCATCGCGAAGTTCCGCATCGGCTATGCCCCGGATTCGTTCAACGCGCTGCGCGACCGCTTGCAGGGGGTAGCCGGCCCGGATCTGTTGCGGCTGTCCGGCCTTCTTTCTTCCAAAGAGCAGCCGGATGGCTCCGCCGGACCGCTGTATGCGCGCTTTCGCAAGCGCATCACTTTTCCTATCCAGAACGAGTCGGGACGGGTGATCGCCTTTACGGCGCGCGCACTCGACAGCGAGGAGAAATCCGGGCCGAAATATATGAATTCGCCTGAGACTCCTCTCTACTCCAAGGGCCAGGTACTGTTCAATCTCGACAAAGCCCGGCAGGCAATCCGGGAGCTCAAGTTCGCCCTGTTGGTGGAAGGGCAGATGGACTGCATCACGGCATATATGGCCGGATTTCACAACGTGCTGGCAACCAGCGGAACCGCATTTACCGAGATGCAGGTCCGATTGCTCAGCCGCTACACCAAAAAACTGCTCATCAATTTCGACCCGGATACCGCCGGCGCGAATGCCGCGGAAAAGTCGATTGCCCTGCTCACCGAAGAGGATTTTGACGTGAGGGTGGTCACCCTCGAGGCCGGCCTCGACCCCGACCGCTACATACGCGAGCGCGGCATAAAGGCCTACGTGAGCGCCGTCGAAGGCGCCCGGCGCCACTCGGAATACTTGATCGACCGCGCCATGCAGTTGTTCCCTCCCCGAACGGCTGAGGGTAAGAGCAAGGCCCTCAATTACTTGCTGCCGCATATCCGGCGCATGCCCGAACGCATTATGCGCGACGAATTCGCTTCCGACGCAGCACAAAAGCTGGGCATTGACTCAGCCCTGGTCAGGGAAGAACTGCGGCAAGCCGCGCGCAAACGCCGGGATGAGGTCCATCCCTCTGGCGTCGACGCCCTGAATGAGGCGGAGCGGGTACTTTTGCGGGCGGCGGCTTCCCCTGCCGGAAGCCGCATTTGCCTTCGTGTCTTCCAGGCCATGCATGATCAGCCCCAGTCGTTCGAAGGGCTCACCGTGGCCCCTATCCTGACCGTTTTGCGCGACCGCGGGGCGCTTGAGCCGCTCGCGGTCATCTCAGAGCCCAGTCAACGAGTCCTGTTGGCCCAGGCGTTGTTCCGCGAGTCCGGGGAGCTGGAGATGCGGGAGGTCGAAGCCGCCCTGGAATCGCTGAAATATCGTCATTTGGAAGCCCTGCAGCGCCGGGTACGGGCTGACATCGCCGAGGCCGAGCGCCGTGGCGATTTAGCCCAGCTGGCCATTTTCATGGCCGAAAAACTCAAAGTCGACCGCGAAATGCGCGACGCCGACGGCTAGCAACCCAAGTAAGCCCGGCGAAAGCCTTCGAGCGTATGGAACGGCTTTACAGGCTGCGGGAAAATTCATTCCCTGAAGGGGACGGGCTTTAGCCCGTCCGTATAGCCAGCGGAGTCATTGGGCTTTAGCCCCTGAGGGAACGCTTTCTGTACAGGTCAGCGAAAACCTGCCCTCAGGGGCTAAAGCCCATCATCTTGATTCTCTGAATGTACGGGCTGAAGCCCGTACCCTTCAAAAGAGTGAGTTTTTCCGCAGCCTCTCTTGAGCCGATCCGAACCGGATTGGACTCGATGCGGCTAAGTTCAGCCGTTCCTGCGGGACTGGAGTTTGGAAATCCGGTTCTCACGCACCCTCTTTAGCCCCTGAGGTACGCTTTTCGAGACTGCCGGGGAGTTAGCCCGGTGAACCGGAATCCACATTTTCACATCTAACTTAGTAAGGTTTCAGCTCGGAAAGCCGCCGTAAAGAGGAAGGGGTGTCATTCTGGGACCCGCACGGGAGCACACTCCGTTCCATGATATTCTATAACTCTTTGAAGGACGTGCGTCTACTTGCCCAAACGGTTCATGAACCGTCCGGAATATGCCCTTAGCGGCTCGCATAGCACCCTGTCCTTTCTGAGCACGGACCGATCCGAAAAATAAGGCACGGGATAGGATTTGCTTGGCTATTGAAGACAAGTACGAAGAAGATATTCAGAAACTGATTGATGCAGGTAAGGAAAAGGGTTACTTGACCTATAACGAGGTCAACGACCTTATTCCTGGTGACCTGCATTCACCGGACGATCTCGACGATCTGCTGACCACGATCGGGACCCAGGGCATTGATGTGCTCGAAGGCGGTCCTAAGTTTGGCGGGGATAAGTTCGAGAGCGAGGGTGAGGAGGGCGAGGACGTTGAACTCGACCTTACACCGGGCACACTCGAAAAAACCAATGACCCCGTTCGCATGTACCTGCGCGAAATGGGTACTGTTCCACTACTCACCAGAGAAGGCGAAGTAGAGATTGCCAAGCGCATCGAGCGCGGGCAGTTGCGGGTACTCAAGGCCATTTCCCGTTCGCCCATCGTCATTCGCGAGATCGTCGCCCTGGGCGAGGACCTCAAGCGTGGCGTGCGCAACATCAAGGAAGTGGTGATCTTTGACGAGGAAGAGATCACAGAAGAAATTCTGCAGGCGCGTATCCGGGTCACCATCGGCCGCGTCGACACTCTCCTCAAGCACCAGAAGAAAGCCGCACTTCTCTTTGAAAAGCTAGAAACAATCAACGTCAAAGCGAAGGCCCGGGAACATCGCAAGACGCGATGGATGATGAACCGCGAGCGGGTAGAGGTCTCGCGCATCGTCCGCGAACTGAAGTACACCAATGCGGAACGTAAGCGGCTGCTGGACAAGGTCAACAAGACCGTCGACGCCATGCGCATGCTCGAGCGGCAGATTAAGTCGCTGGAACAAAAGCATGACCAGTCGAAAAGCGAAGAGCTGCGCAAGGAATACCGCCGCCAGCAGAAGAACTGCAAGACCGACCTGGAAAAGCTGGAGCAGGAAGCCGGTGTTTCGATCGCCGAGCTGAAACGCACCCAGCGCGAGATGATCCAGGGCGATATGGACGCGGAGCAGGCCAAGCGCGAGCTGATCGAGGCTAACCTGCGCCTGGTCGTTTCGATCGCCAAGAAGTACACCAACCGCGGCTTGCAATTCCTCGATCTGATCCAGGAAGGCAACATCGGTTTGATGAAGGCGGTCGATAAGTTCGAATATCGCCGTGGTTACAAGTTCTCTACCTATGCCACCTGGTGGATTCGCCAGGCCATTACACGCGCCATTGCCGATCAGGCCCGGACCATTCGTATTCCGGTGCACATGATCGAGACCATTAACAAACTGATTCGCACCTCGCGCCAGTTGGTGCAGGAGTTGGGTCGCGAGCCCACATCGGAAGAGATCGCCCGCCGGATGGACATCCCGGTGGCCAAAGTTCGCAAAGTGCTCAAGATCGCACAAGAACCGATCTCGCTCGAAACTCCGATCGGCGAAGAAGAAGATTCGCACCTGGGCGACTTTATTGAAGATCGCCAGGCCGTTTCGCCTTCCGAAGCAGTGATCAGTGTCAACCTGAAGGAATACACCTCGCAGGTGCTGCGTACCTTGACCCCGCGTGAAGAGCGTGTGATCAAGATGCGCTTTGGCCTGGAGGATGGCTCCGAGCACACGCTGGAAGAAGTGGGTCAGAGCTTCCAGGTAACTCGCGAGCGCATCCGGCAGATCGAAGCCAAGGCGCTGCGCAAGTTGCGTCATCCTTCACGCTCCCGCAAGCTGAAGGCCTTCGTCGAAGGCGTCCGCGAATAACGCGGATGGAATAGCCTCAATCGAAGACTCGCCTGCTCTCCATGGGGAGCAGGCGATTTTTCTTGTGGCGTTGGTCTTCTCCGTCATCTAACCACTGAAGCCAGACCCGTTCAGGAGTGATCCCGTGCCCCCGACATCGTCCCCAGAAACCATCGAGAAGTTAAAGCATGCACCCCCTATAGCCGGCGTTCACGATTTGATCCACCGTCGCTGGAGTCCGCGTGCGTATTCCGACAAAGAAGTAACCGGGGCGGAGCTCAGGAAGCTGTTTGAAGCAGCTCGTTGGGCCGCGTCTTCCTCGAACGAGCAACCCTGGCGGTTTCTAGTGGGCCGCCGAGGCGACGAAACCTATCAGAAGATCTTCAACGCCCTGGTTGAGTTCAACCAGTCGTGGGCCAAAAGCGCCCCAGTGCTGGTGCTCTCTATCGCTAAGAAGACCTTCACGCAAAAGGGCTCACCCAACCGCCATAACTTGCACGACACGGGCGCGGCCATGGCGTATCTGGCTCTGCAGGCCACCCACGACGGGCTCCACACCCATTCGATGGCCGGCTTCGACAACGAGCTGATGCGGGCGTCGTTTGCGATACCCTCTGACTATGAGTTGGGCGCGGTCACAGCCATCGGATACTTTGGCGACCCTTCCAGCCTGCCTGAGCACCTGCACAAGCAGGAGGTTTCTCCACGGCAGCGGAAGCCTCTGGAAGAATTCGTATTCTCCGACTGGGAGAAGCCGGCGCACTTCTGATCCACCCCAGCAGCGAGCTGCCGGGGGCCCCGGCTGAAGCGCCATGAGAAAGATCCTGCTCTTCGTCAACCCGGTGCTCCAGCAAACAGCAGCAAGGCGTAGGGATATTGCTCGTGCCGCCGCGGCGTTTCGCGGGCAGGGCGCCTCGGTCGAGGTGATGGAGACGGGCGAGAATCGCGCTGCGGGGCCCAAGGCAAAGCGGGCCGTAGCCGAAGGCTACGAGGCCATCGTTGTTTGCGGTGGTGATGGCACTATCTTTGATGTGATCCAGGGGCTCGCCGGCTCCGCCGTACCGCTGGGAATCATTCCCTTCGGTACAGGCAACGTGATGGCCCAGAATCTGAAAGTTCCCAAAGATCCGGTGGCCGCCGCGCATTGGATTCTGCGCAGTCGTCCCCGCGCCGTGGGCCTGGGCAGAATCACCTGCTGCTCTCCGGAGGGGCGGCAAAGCTGGCTGTTCGCCATGGCTGCCGGGATGGGCATGCATGCTTCGTTGATGTCCGAAGCGCGACGTTCGGGAAAGAGCAGAGTAGGACGTGCCGCTTATTTCGCCGCCGGCGGGCGATTGCTGTTAAACCATCCCGTAAGACCCTTCGACATTGCGATCACCACCTCTAGCGGGTCTGTCATCCACGAGCGGGTATGCGAGGCGCTCGCCGTGCGCGTAGCGGAGCTGAACCGTTGGCGCCCCGGCGGTGGACTCCATTTTCCCTTTCTGCGCCTGGCCACGGTGGCCGGTGAGTCGCGGTCGCGCCTGGCACTGGCTTCATTCGAAGCCCTCTTTCGTTCGGGCGGTGCGCGCGATCGCGAACCGGCGCAGAATGCAGCAGCAATCTACCGCGACGTGGTGCGAGTGGTCTGCACACCGATTCCCGATCGGACCTACGCTCCACCGTTAGCCATCCAGGCCGACGGAGAGGTACTCGGTGAATCCTGCGCGACGGTCGAAATGGCCGGGCTCGACGTGCTTCTCTGTGCAGCAGAGTGAATCCCAAGCAAATTAGCTCAGTGTTCGTAGCATATTTTTCGCCGTAAGATTTTCCCCTACGACGGACGATGGGTGCCCCACATCTCGCTCGTTTTTCGCGAGATGTGGGATTCCACTGCTCTCTCCCCGTCATTTCTTAAGTATCGAGTGGCCTTTCAAGGCGAACAATTTACTTCCGTGGTATCCCACATCTCGCGAAAAACGAGCGAGATGTGGGGCACCCAGAGTTCGCGGTGACGGGAAGATCCTAAGTCTAGAAGTTGAACAGTGCCTGGAAATTAAAATCACGGACCGCGGAGCCGTGGGAGAAAAACCCCGTCGCCAGCTGGTTCGACTTGCCGAAGAACGGCGAGTCGGTAGTTCCATCCGGAGGACCGCCAAGAGTTCCATTCGGCGGCGCAAGATTCACCACGTTGAATAAATTGTGGGCAAACGCGCTCAAAGTAATGCTGTAGCGGCGATCGACGCGCGTGCTTGGGCCGTGAGGGCCGCCACCGGCTCCGCCTAAACCCATTCCAGGCATACCGTGGCCGCCTCCATGCCCACCGTCACCGCCGCCCGCAACCGCCCCTTTGCCTTCTTCTACCCGAGGGCCTACACCAAAACTCTTGGACACACGCATATTCATCGCAAACTGAACCGGACCGTTTCCATAATTGATGGGGATCAACTTCGCTCCGGCCGGGGGCGCAGCGCTGATATCAAAGTTCCCGTACTTGGTGGTATCCACATTGGCGGGATTGGAGAGCGAAGAGGCGAAGGTCGGGCGATCGTTGAAGAACGAATCGCCGTTAATGTCCTGGCTTAGCTGCAAGTTGAAAGGTGCACCCGACGAGGCACTGAGAAACGGACTGATCCTGAACCCAAGCGGAGCCGAGTAGTTCGCAAACGCAAACACCCGATTCCTGACATCGAAATACTGGCGCCCATAGTCCTGCATGATGTCGTATTGGTTGGAGGGATGATAACCGGGACCGCCCGTATCGCTATTCGCTTTGCTGTAAATGTAGAAGCCGGTAAACGTAAGCTTGCGGCCGTAGGCCACATTCAAGTTAAGGAAAATCTGGTTCTCCTTGAACACCGCCAGCGAATCGTACTCGTAGATGTTGCATGGCGTACCCGGCGCGGCGCCGACCGGATTGCTGGGGCACAACCCGAGCGCCGGGCGGGTGCCGTCGGGGAGCGGGGCATCGATATTGCGCGACAGCAACTGGTGTATGCCGCGGGAATAAAGATACGTCGCCGAGACGCTTACACTCTTATTCACCTGGTGCTCAATGCCCGTCCCGGTTTCTATGATGGCCGGCGCGTTCAAGCCCGGCTGGGTGCGATAGAAGGTTGGTAGCGCGGGAGACTTTTCTGTTGTGCTGTCCGGCGGCGTTCCATTCGGATTCGACTGGATGCTCTGTACCTGGCCCTCTTGGTCGAGATTGTAGCGATTTGTATTGAGCAGCAGGTCATAGGTGAAGCGGTTGTAGAAAATTCCGTAACCGGCACGCAGAACGGTCTTGGGCTGCTTTCCACCCGTCCCTATGCCGTACGAAAGCGCCACCCGGGGAGCAAAATTCACTTTGTTGGCGATCTGGTTCTGCGTCTCAAAACGCAATCCATAACTAACGGTGAAGTTCGGCCGGGCCTTCCAATCGTCTTCCGCGTAAAGACCCAGGTCCGTAACACTGGCCTTCTGCGTGGGCGTTCCCGTGGTGATCGAGAACTGGCTTGGCTTGCCGGCAAGATAGCCATTCAGGTTCGAGTAGGTGTACGTTCCCTCAAAGTTCGCGTTGGAATAATTTGTGTCCTGGTTGTACCGAAGCCGGGCGCCGAACCGGATGTAATGCTTAGCCAGAGCCAGGGAGGCGTAATTCTGCAACTCGTATTCGGTCTGGATATCCCGGACCGTACCCAGGGGGCTGCCACCACCTTGAAAATTCTGCAGCACATCGATGGCTGGAGCCACCGTCTGCGGAGTCTGGTTGTTTGAGTCGTGAATGTATTGGAAACGCGTATTGTTGACGAACTTCGCGCCGTAAACCTGGCTGTCGCTGATCTGGATTCTGTTTTCCACCTCGTTGGTGTTGTAGGCCTGGCTGGGCAGCACGAACGGGTTCCCGCCCAGTCCACTATTGCTGCGTGTGTCCTGGTAGTAGCTGTAGCGAGCGGTCAAAGTTTGCGTGGGCGTCAATTGATAATCGATGCGCGGGCTGATGTCCGTGCGCGTCTGCGGATAGGGCACGGCCACATTGCACAGCGTACCGGTGGTCTCTACCACCACGCCGTTTTCCGGGCCGCAGGTAGCAGGGTCGGGCACGTAAGGCACATTGGCGTTCACGATGCTGTTGTTCTGAATGTTCCGCCGATCGAAGTTGACGAAGAACGAAGCTCTTTTCCCCAACGGGCCGCTTACATTGCCGTTGTATTGCAGCGTATGGTACGGCGGTTGATTCGCCGCAAACGGATTCGAGGTGTTAAACACCGAAGCGCTCGAATTCACGAACACCTGGCCGTGCAGTTTGTCAGTGCCCGGTTTGGTCAGGATCTCAACCCGGCCGTAGCCCGGCTTGTCATACTGGGCAGAGAAGGGATTCTGGTTAATGATGATGGCGCGAATCGCGGACTTGGGTGGCAACTGGCCGCCGGTGAACCCATCTATGTAAATCTGTCCCCCGCTGGGGCCCGCGGCAGGACCGGCCAGCGCCGTCAGTTCATTCGACAACTCGTCCGGATCATCCGAAAGCGCATCCAGGTCCTTGCCGGTGAGCACCACGGCGCTCACATTGCTGTCTGGATCCACACTCACGCCCTTAGTGTCTCCGGTGACCTGTACCTGCTGTTGCTCCATTTGAATGGAGAGCGAAACGTTCAACTGCCGCGTTTGTCCAGCTGCGATACGTACCGGAGGAGATGTAAACGTGGAGAAGCCTGTGGCCTGGACCGTGACCGTGTATTGGCCGGGCGCCAGGCCGGAAACCACGTATTGTCCACTGGCATCGGACGTGCCCGTACGGCTTACTCCGGTGGCCGACGTCACCGTCAGGGAAGCCTGAGGGATGACGGCGCCGCTCGGATCCGCTACCTGGCCGTGCATGCTGCCGGTAGCTGCTGCCACCGTGGAGACCCTGGGCGTTTGCGCCAAGGCTCGTGATAACGGGGAGACCCCCACAGAAACAGACAAACTCATAAGGCAGAGAGCGAGCAATCGATTCAAAGGTTCTCCTCAAATGCGTTCAGTATTCCCAGATTGTCAGGACTGCCGATAAGGCTTGGTTCTACTGCGGTGCTTCCCCACCGCCACCGCCCTCACCACCGCCACCCAGGTTCCAGGCTGAAGAAAGCATGGCCTGGCTTCCGCTGGTCGAAGCCTGAAGCATGGGCTCCACACCGGCGACGACGGTGATCGCGGTTGCAGACTGTGGCGACTGGCCCTCGGTTGCGACAACAATGACCATGTTGCCTTTCTGGAGATCTTTAAGGGTGACGGACGGCGCGCGCGCCAACAACTGCTGAAAATCAGGTCCTCCACCCCCTGGCCCCCGGCCCGAGGGCCCTGACCCCGGACCTGCGGCCCCTTGTGTATTTCCTGGTCCTTCACTCCCTTGTCCTTCACTCCTTGGTCCGGCACTCTTTGTCCCGGCGCCACCGGCCCCGGCCGGAGACCCATCGGGTCGCCTGGCACCGCCTCCGCTCAGGCGCGCGGCAATGCGCTGCGCAACCGCAGGGTCGAGCTTTTTCACTTCACTGTCCGGCGTAACCGAAACCACCACAGGTTTTTTGGTAGCGGTATCCGTCAACGTAATCGTAGATGCATCCGCGTTTACGGCCTGGATCGGACCGGCGAGATTGAGAAAGCTTCCGCTGACAATTTCTTCCGCCTCCAGGGCCCCATCCGCGCTCTTGGGACCGCGGGCGCGAAGCTGATCACCGGGCTTGATTTGGTCGAGGGTCCCTTTGATTGCCTGGTCAAACTTGACCGAACCCGGAGCATAATGGCGCACGACGGTACTGGGTGAGGCGTGGATCACCTGTGTCCGTGTGCCACCTGGTCCGCTGGAGATGGTTACGGTGCCTGCCGCCGGATCGACCGATTTGACCAGACCCCCCATCCCGCGCTTCTGCCAGTCCTCCCGCTCCCGCTCCTGTTTTTGCGCGATGTCTGCGCCCTTGATCGCAACCAGCATGGTGGCAGCCAGGGCATTGCCATCCGTGCTCGTAGAACCGCGGGCCATGACCCGATCCCCCGCCTGCAAATCGGTCAGGCTGAAAGGGCTTGCACCGGCCAGGGTCTTCTGTCCTGGTTCTATCCGCAACAGGCGGGCGTTCTCTTCCACGGTCACCTGCATGGTGGCACCGGCGTCGTTCTTCACCGTGATCGCGTTGCCGCTGATTGTCTGCACAGTCCCCAGGAAGGTAACTGGCTTGGCAGCGGGAGCGGGTGCATCCTGTGCCCTCGCAGCGAGCGGTAATAGGCCCACGGCCGCGCCAAGGATCAAGCGCCAAACCCCGGTTCGTACTCTGGTGGATAGCATCTTTCCCTCTTACTGGGCCGCAGTCACGCCGCCAATTGGAATGCGCGCAGGCCACTGCAATGTGGTATTCGGCTGGCTGGTTCTTACCCGTATATTCTGGAGCCCTGGCTTCGCCGTGGAGACGAACGTCAACTCATATTGATTCTGCAATTTACGCTGAATGTCGGAGAGAAACGGCGCAAACGACACCGGGTTCCCAAAGCCCTCCAGGTAAACCTTGCCTCCGGTATCGCCGGAAACCTGGGTAAGGTAGTTCTGTCCGCCATCTGTTACCAGCGCACTCCGGTCCAGGCGCCCGGCACCGCGATAGTAGATGGAATAGACGATGACTCCGGCTTTCTGCGCGTCACTGGTGGCGGCGCGGACATAAGGATTTTCCGGGTCGAAACGCGCGCCGGAATAACGGTCGACGCCGTCGGTCACCATAATGACCTCCCGGCGAACGTTGCTGTCGCCGCCCGGCCAATGCCTGACCAGATCCGAGAGGCAGAAATAAGGGCTCCCGTTGCTGCCACCGATCCCGGCAGGTAAGCGCAGGGCCTTTGCCGCCTGCGCGTGGTCACTGGTGAAGTTCTGCACCAGGTTCGGCGTGCCGTTGCGCATATACCCGATCGCCACCTGCGTGGTGGGAGGCAGACCGGCCAAAAAGTTCTTGATGTCGTTCAACTGCAGACCCAGGTTGCCGCCGGAAGAATCATCCATCAGCACCACAAGCTGTAGGCCGGAGCGCTCGCCGCGCAGCGGAACCCAACCAGTCACATCCTGCACTTTACGATTCTCGAAAACACTCATGGTCTGCCGGGGAACGGTGGTTACATCTTCTGCGGTCTTGCTGTTGACCGTAACCACGGCCCGTGCGTTAGATGTCTCTTGCCCGGTCAGCGGGCGAACGAGGCCCGGCATGGCAAAGCAGACTGCCATGACCAACCCGATAAAAAGGCTTTGAACGATTGTCTTGCCTACTCCGCAACCACTTGTCTTCATAAATCTTTAGATGACCCTGGTCCCCTGGTTGCACGAAGGACTTGCATTTACACATTTGTATGACGGTAGCGGGCGTTGAAAGGTTCGACCACGGAGGAGAATAGTTGGTCAATCCAATCGATCGCATCGATCGCAGGATCGTTCCCGGCCAAGGCTCTGCTATCCTCAATATGAAACGTAATGGTTACTTGGGCTATGCCTGTTGCTCACGTATCTTGTTGATAGATCTGGATCGGTGATTCTGATCGAAGGTCCGCAAGCGCGATCGGCTCAGCCACGGAAAGCGCAGGTTTTCCTGGCCTTTCGCCGCGGTTTCCTCTTTGAACCGACACGGCAACGGGAGAACTGCTCTCAATGACCGAACTTAAGGTTATGCAGCCTCCAGTGGAGGTCCAGGCAGAGCGTCCGCTCTGTGTCGACCTGGACGGCACGCTGGTCAAGTCGGACACTTTCGTTGACTCGTTGATGGTCCTCGCTCGTCGCCATCCCCTGGCTCTTTTGCGCACGCCATTGTGGGCGTTCAAGGGCAAAGCCTATTTGAAGTCGCAGGTGGCCTCCATGGTCACACTCGATGCCGCATACCTGCCGTACAACCGTCCCCTGCTGAACTATCTGAGAGAAGAGCATGCCGCTGGCCGGAAACTCTATCTGGCCACCGGGGCCGACCGTGTCCTGGCGCTAAATATTGCCGCCCACCTGGGAATCTTTGCAGGCGTGATCGCCAGCGACGGCAGGGTGAACCTGACCGGAAGGAACAAGCTGCAGCATCTGGAGCAGAGATTTGCCGCCGATGGCTTCGACTATATCGGCAACGCGCTGCCCGATTTGCCGCTTCTTCAAGAGGCTCAGCAGGCCATGGTCGCCAATCCTGCCTTCAGCCTGAACAGTGCTCTGAAGAGCCGGAATGTGCTCGTGAACCGGAAGTTCCTCGACCGCGCGCGCCTGCCTGCTGCCTTGATGAGAGCGCTCCGGGTGCATCAGTGGGCAAAAAATCTGCTCGTATTTCTGCCCCTGCTGCTGGGCCACTCTTTGCGTGCAGCACCGGTGATGGCAGCATCCGCCGCGTTCTTCTGCTTTTGTTTTATGGCGTCGGCAACGTACATTTTTAACGACCTGCTCGATTTGGAGCCGGACCGGGTTCACCTGAACAAGCGCAAGCGAGCTTTTGCGGCCGGGGATCTCTCCGTGGCGACCGGGCTGGGTATTGCCTTTTCGCTGCTGGCAATCGCTCTGATTACAGCCGCCTACTTGCCGCGAACGTTCCTGATCTACCTGCTGCTCTATCTTGTAACCACGCTGGCCTATTCTCTTTCCCTGAAACGGATCGTGCTGGTGGATGTCGTCATCCTGTCGAGCCTGTACACCATCCGCATGATGGCCGGTTCTGCGGCCACGCACGATCCCGTCTCTCCCTGGCTTGCTGCCTTCTCCATTTTCCTTTTTCTCAGCCTGGCCATGGTCAAGCGGTTCAGCGAATTGCAGAATCTGCATACTCGCGGTGTGAACCCCACCAACGGAAGGGGCTATCTCTTAAGCGACATCGAGCAGTTGCGCAGCTTTGGCACCTCCAGCGCCTATGCCTCCATCGTGATCTTTGCCCTGTATATCAATGGGCGCGACGTGGTGGCGCTCTACCACCACCCGAACCGCATGTGGTTGATTACCCCCCTGCTGATCCTGTGGGTCAGCCGTGTTTGGCTGCTCGCCTCGCGCGGCTTGCTGGACGAAGATCCTGTCGTCTTTGCGCTTTCCGACCGCATGAGCCTGCTGCTTGGTCTAGGGGTGGCGATCATTGCCTACTCCGCGCTTTAGAAGGAAAGAAACCTGACCTATGTCCCCTAGCCAGGACCGGCCTAAATTTGAATCGTGGGGCCGCTATCCAAAACTCTTCGCCGAGGTCCGCCCACTTTTTTGGAAGGAGGACTTTCCCGCCTCCATCGCCCCAGACTCAAAAATGCTGGCGGTCGGTATGGGACGCAGCTACGGCGACGTATGCCTGCTGCAGCATGGCACCCTGCTCACCACGCCGAACCTCGATCGCCTGATCTCGTTCGATCCCCAGACCGGCCTGTTGCGTTGCGAAGCCGGGTTGACCCTGGCGGAGATTCTTGATTTCGCCGTGCCGCGCGGGTGGTTCTTACCGGTGAGCCCGGGTACTAAATACGTAACCGTAGGTGGAGCGATTGCCAACGATATTCACGGTAAAAACCACCACGTAGCAGGCACATTCGGCCGGCACACGCTACGCTTCGAGCTGGTGCGCTCAGACGGCACGCAGGTAGTGTGCAGCGCGACTGAGAATCCTGAGTGGTATGCCGCTACCATCGGCGGCATGGGACTGACCGGCCTGATCAGTTGGGCTGAGCTGCAGATGCGGCCGATTGTCTCCCGCCACATTCGGTATCGATCCACCAGGTTCCTCGGGCTGGACGAGTTTGTCGCGCTCTCTCAAGAGAGTGCGCACAAGGAATATTCAGTGGCGTGGATTGATTGCGTTGCCCGGGGCCAAAACTTTGCCCGGGGTATCTTCATGCAGGGTGAGCACGACGAAAATCCGGGCCGGCTTACGCCGTCAGCCAAGGCGAAGCTTGCGCTACCTTTCAACTTCCCAGCCTTTGCCCTCAGCCGTGCCTCCGTAGGCGCCTTCAACACCCTCTACTACCACAAGCAGATGACCAGACAACGCACCGGGCTGATCGATTATGAACCGTTCTTCTACCCTCTGGACCGCATCCTGCAATGGAACCGGCTGTATGGCAAGCAAGGCTTTCTCCAGTTCCAATGCGTTCTCCCCTGGGCAAGCGATACCATGGGCATGACCCAGTTGTTAAAGGCCATTACTGCATCAGGACTGGCTTCTTTTCTTGCCGTCATCAAGGTTTTCGGGGATGCAGTCTCTCCTGGAATCATGTCCTTTCCCGTGCCGGGTATCACCCTGGCACTGGATTTTCCTATCCGGCGAGAAGTAAGCTTTGGCCTCCTGGATAGGTTGGCCGACATCACTGCCGACTTCGGCGGGCGCATGTATCCGGCCAAAGATGCGTGCATGAGCGCGGCCCATTTCCAGCAGTTCTATCCCCAGTGGGAGCAATGGGCTGCCTACATCGATCCCGGGTTCAGCTCCAGCTTCTGGCAACGGGTAACCGGCCGTGCCTGAACGCGATCCTCTCTTTCCCTCCCGGGTGTTGGTTTTGGGAGCAACCTCGAGCATTGCCATCGCCACCATGCGGCAGCTTGCGGCGCCGAATCGGCATTTCATGCTGGTGGCGAGGAACAGGGACCGGCTGACTGCCGTATCCCAGGATCTGCTGACCCGCGGCGCGCTCGCCGTCGATACCTGGGTCATGGACCTGGACGACACCACGGCCCACCCGGAGATGCTCGCCACCGCGGTGGAGCGGCTGGGACGGATCGACCTGGCGCTGATCGCACAGGGAGTCCTGGGCGACCAGCACGCCGCCGAAGCGGATTTCGAAGCGGCCGCGGCGACTCTGCATACCAACTTCATCGCTACGGTCTCTCTAGTGACCTGGCTGGGAAATTACTTTCAGACTCAAGCTGGGGGCACACTGGCAGTTGTTTCTTCCGTGGCCGGTGACCGCGGCCGCAAGAGCAATTATGTCTACGGTGCCTCCAAAGGTGCGCTCAACGTCTTCCTGGAAGGACTGCGCAACCGGATCGATCGTGATGGGGTGCAGGTGCTTACCATAAAACCCGGGTTCGTGGCCACACCGATGACCGCCCACGTGCCGCACAACGCGCTCTTTGCCTCGCCCGACCAGATTGCCCGCGGCATATTGAAGGCCATTGAGCGCCGGCGCGATGTGGCCTACCTGCCCTGGTTCTGGTTCTGGATCATGCTGCTGGTGCGCGCGATTCCGAGTCGCTTCTTCAAAAAGATGAATATGTAAATCCGTGTAGGCGTGGTGAGGTCTATTCTCCCGCAGCGGCTGCTTAGACGATAGCCTTGAAGACCATGGATGCTGAATTGATGCAGTAGCGCAAACCCGTTGGCGGCGGCCCATCGTTAAAAACGTGACCTTGGTGCGCATCACATCGGGCGCATGCCACAGCCGTCCGCTCGCCGAAACTCCTGTCCTCCGTCTCCACAATATTTTCCCGTGCAATCGGCTGCCAGAAACTTGGCCAGCCCGTGCCCGAATCGAACTTGGTTTGGGAAGAGAAAAGCGCCGTACCGCAGCAGATGCAGCGATAGATTCCTCGCTGGTGCAAATTCCAGTAGGAGCCCGTGTAAGCCATCTCGGTATCGGCCCTGCGAGCGATGTCGAAGGCGTTGGCGGAAAGTTGCTGCCTCCACTCCGCGTCACTTTTAACGATTTTCTGCACGTGGATCATCCCGGTGGGCACGCCGGCAGCAGAAAATTCGGCAATCTCAACCTCGGGAGCCGGTCCGCTGGGCAACGCGGTTGATAGGGGTGGAGGCGCCGAGCGGAGAGACCAGACGGCAATGGCGGCCGCTGCCATTCCCCCGCTTAATAGAAAGCCGCGGCGCGTTACTCTTTGCCGCGCCGCATCCTCGCTCAGGTCAGAGTCAAACATAGATACACCTGGCAATTGGACTCACCACAGGCCGAGGAGTTACAGCCACCGTGAAAAGGCACCGCAATCCCAGCAATGGAGACGGGTGTCCTGAGCCCCATCGCATATGGTCCCGCCACAACACGCACTCCGTAAGGACGACTGAGACTTACAGGAAACAAAACGATGGGCTTTAGAGTTTGCTCACGCGGACTCTTTAGAACCTGCCATCTTTCTTTCGCGCCAGATAAGTGTAACTGTAGGGATTTAGTTCCCCGACTCCGCCAACCCAGCCTTGACGGGATTCTGCTGGATATATTTACGAAAATTCAGAAAGCTTTCCTGATCGCTGACCGCACACTGCGCTAGGGCGTCGTAGTGGCTGCCGGCCCTCTCGATAGAAGCTCCATTTGCCCGGTCGTGTTTCCGTTGGCGAGGGCCCGCGTTTGCGCCATCTCTTCGTCGGCCTTCGCGTGCAGCCCTTGCGCCAGGTACGCTCGGGCTAATTGGAAATGATAAGTGCCATTTTTGGGGTCAAGCGAGATAGCCCGTTTAAGCACCGGAACGGCACTCCTGGGGTTTCCTGACTGCAGGTAAATTCGACCCAACGCCGCATACAGGTCTGGAGTATCCGGATTGTTAGCGACGCCTTTCTCCAGCAGCTGGGTTGCACCCTCTACATCTCCCCGGTCAACTTTGATGATCGCAAGCTCCTTGAACGCCCAGGGATTGTTGGGGATCAGCGCCACCTCCTGCGAGAATTCTTCCGCTGCGCGATCGAGCTGGCCCTGTTTCTGGGCGGCAATACCGCGATAATAATGCGCGTAAGGCAACGGGCCGTCTTTGCCGGCCTCCGCAAGTTCCTCATCGGCCGTTTTGAGGTTCCCCAGCGCCAGGTATGCCTTGCCGAGAAGCAAGTGCAGGTGAGGTGTGTCGCCTCCAGCTTTGACCAGCTGAGCGAAGACCTGTTGCGATTCTTCAGTCCTCTTCAACATGCCGTAGCTGATGCCAAGCATGAATAGATACTCGAGGTCATTCGCTTGTTGCGCGAACAGCGGCTGAAGGGAATCGACGGTAGCCTGAAAATCATCCGTCATGAAGCCGCAAATGCCCTGCAGATATCGCGCTTGCAGATGATTGGGGTCCAGGGAAAGAACCTCACCAAAGTATCGGGACGCCTGTTTGAACTCTCGCTCGTGGAAATATGCCAGGCCTAGATTCAACCGAATCCCGGCAACGGTGGGGGCCAGTCGCTCCGCACTTTCAAGCATCTTGATCGCCTCATCTGGCCTGCCCGAGTGCAGGTAGACGACGCCCAGGTTGGAGTACACCGGCGCAGTGTGTACCCCCGCATGGAGAAGCCGGCTGAAGTCTTCTCTGGCAACCGGATACTGTTTATCCGCCAGAGCCTTCTCCCCGTGAGCAAAAATTGCTTGCACCTGGCTGGGCGTTATCGACTGCGCAGCCAGTGGCAAGCAACAGAAAACCCCAGCCAAACCCAGGCTTAGCCGTCTTCGATGGGGCTTCTGGACCATGGCGAGACCGGATCATAACACGGTGCAATCTGGCCGGTTCCGGTCTCATCCGCATTTATTTCACAACAAAAAAACCGTCAATACCGATAGATGTTTTTTGACCCCGGCTCTAACCTCGGACTAATTTCCAAGGGCCCTACAGTGCCGGTCCCGTCGCTTTCTTTTGTGATTCTTTAAACCGCGGGTGCCGCGCTTTCTCGAAAGCGAGCTTCATCCGTTTCTTTCTGCGAATTGCCCTGGCGGCATTCGCCCTCGAGTCCTCACCGTAAGGGGGAGTATTGCGATGAAGGCTTTTGTTTTGCTCGCGATGACGTGTCTGTTCATGGCCCCGCTCGCAGCCAGGGCGCAGGATCTCGCTTCCATCCTGGGAACCATCACCGACGCTTCGGGCGGTGCTGTTCCCGGGGTTGAAGTGACCGTGTCCAACGCTGATCAGGGCTTTACCCGTGTGGTCACTACCGACTCCATCGGCGCGTACGCGGTGTCCCGCGTTCCCATTGGGAACTACACCTTCACCGTGGAGAAGGGTGGATTTGAAAAATTATTGCGCAATGGTATTACGCTCGTTGCCGGCCAGACCCTGCGCCTGGATTTTCAGCTCCAGGTGGGCTCAACCACAGAGAAGATGGTGGTCTCGGGTAATCCCATTTCCGTAGAAACGGAAACCGGGGCCATCTCTCATGTCGTCACCAGCTCTCAGGTGAGTCAACTGAATCTCCAAGCCAGAAACTTCGCGAACCTGGCTACGCTCATTCCCGGCGCAGCAACCCTGGGCACCGGCTTCGATCCTTCCTCCGTCGGCGTTCTGGCCAACGCTACCATTTCGTTTAATGGCGTTCCGGGTAACTTCAATAACTGGGAGATCGACGGCACTAATAACGTGGACCAGGGTTCGGGCAGCAACTCGCTCATGATCTACCCCAGCATCGACTCCATTGAAGAGTTTCGGATTTCAACCTCCAATTACAGCGCGGAATACGGCAAGTCGGGCGGCGCCAATGTCGAAGTGGTGACCAAGTCTGGCACGCGAGACTTCCACGGCGACCTGTTCGAATATGTACGCAACGATGCCTTTGATGCGAACGACTGGTTCCTGAACCAGGCCGGACAGCCAAGGAATCCGCTTAAGAGAAACAATTGGGGCTTCACCCTGGGCGGCCCCGTTTACATCCCGAAGCATTACAACACGGAACGAAATAAGACCTTCTTTTTCGTCTCCGAAGAGTGGCGTTCCAACCGCCAGGGAACCATCATTCGTAATCCGGTCCCATCGCTTAAGCAAAGAGGTGGTGACTTTAGTGAATGCGATCCGGCCTCCCCAAACTACAGCGCGGATGTGGCGGCCGGTTGTGCCGTGCCTATCGATCCGGATACCGGAAACTTCTATCCCAACGACGTGGTCTCTGTTGACCCCCAGGCGGCGGCCCTGCTGAATGGACTCATCCCGTTGCCCAACACGGGTAAGAATCTCTACGTCTCTTCGCCCAGCTTGCCCACCGAATTTCGCGAAGACATGTTCAAGATTGATCAAAACATCGGCGATAAGATCCGCGTCTTTCTTCGTTATACGCAGGACGCCTATGTGCAGGACTTTATCCCGACGCTATGGTCCTCCGCGAACTACGGCACCGTTAAGTCAACCTGGACCAGTCCGGCTAAATCCATCGTCCTGCATTTGACCCAGACCATTACGCCCTCCCTCGTAAACGAATTCATTTTCAACATGTCGGCGGATGTAAATACCGTCAGCAACAAGACCGGATTTGATAGCCCGGCAAAGTCCATCGACAAGCCGGCGGGTTTCACGGTGCAAACCATATTTCCTGGGAATCAGAACCAACCGGTTCTGCCTGGTATCTCGTTTGGCGGCGGTGTTCCGTTCCAGGGCTTGGGTGAATCAACGGGATTCGAATTTTATTTCTGGGATCCTCAAACAGCATTTAAAGACAACCTGGTTTGGTCGAAGGGAAAGCACACGCTGAAGATGGGATTTTTCCTGCTCGACAACCACATCAACACCAGCACGAACATCGGCCTTTCCACCCAGGGCAACTTCACCTTCAGTGACTCTTCCAGCATCACCACCACCAACTCGTTGGCCGACATGTTTCTGGGCCGCATCGCGAGTTATCAGGAGTACGGCAAAGTCGTGAATGGAGCGCTGGTCGGTGGCCGCGGCAACGGTCATTGGCGGCAATGGGACTTTGAACCGTATTTTCAGGACGACTGGCGTGTCCGGCCGAACCTGACCCTTAACCTTGGTCTTCGCTACTACGACCTTTCCCCATTTTGGGACGCGTCCACTCCAACCAGCGATTCGATCTTTGTACCCAGTTATTACTCCTCCGCAAACCAGGCGCAGCTCGATAGTGGCGGAAACGTCATTCCCGGTACCGGCGCTACTTTTCTGAACTATGGGAATGGCTTACTGGAGTGTGGCGTTGGGCCCATCATCAAAGGCTGCACCAAGTCGTACAAAGGAACTTTTTCTCCTCGCTTCGGTTTTTCGTGGGATCCGTTTAGCAAAGGCACCACCGCAATTCGCGGTGGCTATGCCCTGGCTTGGGATTCCAATAATCCACTGTTCGCCGCCGGTGGATTCAATGGGAATGCTCCCACCGCAGCGAACCTCAGCACGTCGAATATTCTGGGTTTCGAGAATATTGGCCCCGGACCTCTCGGAACGGCCTCGTTTTCGAATATGCCTACCAGCAGAAAATGGCCCCAGATAGACCAATACAGTTTGGGTGTACAGCATCAATTCGTGGGGAACAATTTGCTGGGCGTCAGTTACGTCGGCACCCTGGGACGGCATCTGCAGCAAACCAGAAACCAGAACCAGGTTCCCCTGGGTTTGGGCACCGAGAATGTTCCCGAACTTGCCGGCACCCCCGGTTGCGACGGCGCGGGGAATTGCGATGTGCAGACAGTCTTGATTAACAACTACCAGCCATCCCTGTTCTTTGCCCCCTACCGCGGCTACAACACCATTTCTTTGCGCGATCCTTCGGGTGTTTCCAATTTCAACTCCATGCAGGTGAGCCTGCGTCATCCCACCGGATACGGGCTCACCTATGAACTCTCCTATACCTATGCGCATACCCTGGATAACATTATTGCCACTCCTGGTATCGACGATAACAACGTGCGCCGCTGGTACGGAACCTCAGCCCTGAACCAAAAACACACGCTGGTGGTCAACTGGGTGTACCAGTTGCCCTTCTTTGCCGGCGCCTCATCCGCAGTCGCTCGAACAGCTTTGGGTGGCTGGCAGTTGACCGGGATTGCGAGCTTCATGACGGGTCCGCCGCTTAACTTCACCTGCGGAATCTCCGGACTATCTACTGGAATCGGGGGCGGAGCCGCCTGCAACGCGTTGGGCTCGCTAAAAATCAAGAAAGGGAGTTTGGTCGACCCCGTACTCGGTCCCACTCCTGGGTGGTTCGACCCAAGCATCATTGGCCAGGTAACTCTGCCCCAGCTCGCCGCCAACAACGAGCCCGGCATGTTTGGCACCATGGGTAAGAACAGTCTTCAGGGCCCAGGGCGTAACAACTGGGATATCGCCCTGATGAAGAACTTCACCCTGCCCTGGTTCAGCGCGGAGAACAGTACTCTGCAGCTTCGGTTCGAGACGTTTAATACTTTTAACCATCCTCAGTGGCAAGGGGTGAACACGGGCTGCAGTGATCAGACAGCCCCTGGCGCTCCGTGTACTGGCAACGTACTGGGTGAGATCAACTCGGCTTTTCCGGCGAGAATCCTACAGCTAGGAGCGAAATTTTCTTTCTGACAACAGAGGGAACAAAAACTTCTTTCAAAAATTTAAGTTATGGTACAGTTGTCCACACTCAGGCCAGCGCTCGTGCAAATCACTATGGGGTTTCATGCTGATGCGAACAGAAGCCTGCCGCGTGTGGGAACCCGCCGACTTATTCGTCGACAAGCGGATTAATCCAGAAAATTGTCACGTGTGGCCGTTCGCGGACTCGTTTGCTATTGACGTGCGGTTCCTCGTACTCGATCGACGAAGTTCCATCCCCTTGCATCGTCCCGATCATCTTGAAGTCGTGGTCTTTGAGTCAGGCGAGCAGCTTTACGAAATCGGCAACAGTACCTGTACCCTGACCAAGGGTGACATCATCATTGTGGGTAATCGCCTCTCCCATAGATGCCTGCCGGTAGCTTCTTCGCGCCCGCCGGCGTATTCCACGGTCCTCTCCTTCCTTCCACGTACCGTGCATTCCGGCATCCCGTTTGGTGATGATCTGCAGTACCTGATGCCCTTCAATCTTCAAAGCCCCTCGGTACCGAATGTGATTCGCGCCAACCCCGCTCTTTCTCGCGAAATCCGTGAGTTGATCGAAAGAATCCGGGTAGAGGTTCCCGCCTCGACCGAGTTCTCGCAATTAGCAATCCGGACTTATCTCAAGATGATCTTGCTGAGATTGCTGAACCACTGCTCCGAGATCGTATCTTTGCGTCGTGCGTTTGCCTTGCAGCAGGAATCCTCTGCGCGCCTGGCGCCGATCTTCGCCTACATCAAGGAGCACGCGGATGAGCCGATCCGCATCAAGGATGCGGCCCGCATGTGTGCCGCCAGCCCTTGCTCCTTCATGAATCTTTTTAAGCAGGTGACTGGTCAATCCTTCGTTGCGTATCTCAACGCATTTCGCGTGAAAAAGGCGCAGGATCTGTTGGTCAACACCAACAAGTCCATTGCGGAAATCAGTCTGGAAGTCGGCTTCTGTAATCAGAGCTATTTCACCGTGGTGTTCCGGCAGATCGTGGGAGAAACTCCGCTCGCATTCCGTCTGGAAAACACCGAGGCGGAACCCCGAAAGTCGAGACGGCCGTCCGATTCGTTTTCCATCCCGGTTTCTCTTCCATCCTAGAGCCGAGCGCCCTGCGGGAGTTGTGTCCGGCTACAGCATGATCCGTGCCGGCCCCGGACTTCAGAGGCTGCGGAAGAAGTCGGGGCTGGGCAGACTCCGACACTACCGTCTACCACCATTGCCCGAGGGTCTCTATCCTATTAACCTGTACCCAATAAATTGATTTCGGCCGGAGGCGGGTCCTCGCATAACCCCTCTGAGCCGCGCAGTTGCCCATAATTCCGGCCTACACGCGAGCGTGACCGCTGTCCGGTGTCCCACTCGACCCTTGTCAAAAATCAGCGAATCCAGCCTTCACCCCCACAAAGCCGTCATCCTGAGAGTCTGTGACTTTATTAGTTTTGCGAAAAAGTCGACGCTGAAAACAAAAAGGTTAGGTGCTTCCAAGGGCGCGACAAATCAAAAAAGTCACAGCCTCTGAGCGAAGCGCCGCGCGGATCTATCTCATAACGGATGGCTTATGGCGCGCAATCGAAGGACCCCGGCGATGCTTGTTAGCAGATGCTCTTCCCAGCTTTCCAGCCACAAACTACAGGCCAAATCAAAAAAGTCGCTTCGCTCAAGGATGACGATTTTGTGGGAGTTTTGAAGAAAAACATTCCAGGCAAATTGACGCTTATGGGGCTTCCACGAGGGCTAAAAACCCGGTCGTTGCGGGGTAAAGCGTTCTCGCGGGTTTGACCCTGAACAGAAGTCCAGGCCTTTCCCTTGACTTGAAGTCCACGGCTGGCCCGGGAGTGCTTACTGGCAAACAGCAGCCGGAACCGTAACCGACGGTACTCTCCGCATCTCGTCCACTTCGCGCTGAATAAAGGCCACAATCTCTTCTGAAATCTCCAGCATGCGATCGAAATCAGCTTGCGGAGTCGTCAGCGGAGGCTTGAATTTATAGACGTTACCGGTAGCCGCGCCAAATTGCATGACCAGTCCGCGCTCGGTCGCGAAGTCCCAGGCCTTGCGGCACGCTGCGCTGGCCGGCGTCTTGGTTTGCCGGTTCTCTACAAAATCTACGCCGATAAATAAGCCCGGGCCGCGCACATCGCCAATAACGTCGTAACGCCGCGCCAGATCGCGAAATCGCTCGGTTGCCATCGCCCCCAAAGTTTGCGCCCGCTCGGCCAGTTTTTCTTCTTCCACAATATCCAGAACAGCCAGGCCGGCAGCGGCCGCGAGCGGCTGATTCATGAACGTAAGCATGTGCCAGGCCTCTGACTCCAGGCCCTCCGGTATCAGATCCTTCCGCGTGATGAATGCGCCGATGGGAACTCCTCCACCCAGCGCCTTGCCGACCACAAGAATGTCCGGCTGCACGTTGTAAAGATCGCACGCCCAGGTGGTGCCGCATCGGCACAGACCAGTCTGTATCTCATCAACGATCAACAGGACGGTATGTTCGCGGCAGACCCGCTGCACCTCTTGATAGTATTGCGGCGAATAAACGGTGTGGCCGTTTGGTCCCTGCACTACTTCCATAATCAAAGCTGCAACCTGGCCTGCGTTTCCCGTGAGTTCTGCCTCAAGTGCGTGCACCGCTGCCCGCCAGCTATTCGGATCTTCGCCCAGTGGCGGACGGTAGGTATCCGCCGATGGGATTTGACGAAAGTTCGGCCAGCGAGGAGCGCCCGGCATCCACGCTCTACTCGTGCTCATCCCGCCTAGGCCCATGGTTGCAAACGATTGTCCATGGTAGGCCCCGGTCAGAGAGAGCACGTCCGTTCGGCCGGTGATGCGCATCGCGAATTTGATGGCAGCCTCCACTGCCTCGCCGCCGCCAACGCACAGGAACGTCTTCGACAACCCAGATGGTGCAAGCCCGGCAATCCGGGTGCAGAACTCAATCACGGGCACACTGTCATGAACAATGTTTACGGAAGGCAGCGTCGCCATTTGCTTCGCGACTGCCGCCGCCACCTTCGGATTGGCATGGCCCACCATCGCCGGACCGGCCGAACCAGACATGGTGTCGAGGTAAACCTTGCCGTGTATGTCCCACAACCTGGAGCCCTCGGCTCGCGCGAAAATCACCGATCGATCACGCCTCAGAGCGTGCAGAACATATTCCCGCGCGTTTCGCTCGTAATCCATCGATCTTCTCCTGATCTCTACTTGCAGACGACGCCTCTGTTTGTAACGCGATCGACTACCCATTTCTATCAATAAATCACTATTCTCTATCGTAAGCACGCTCACGGATGAGCCTGCAGCCGGGTCCTCCTCACCACCTTCGCGAGATACTTTTGTGACAAATCGCTGTAGAAACGGTATAGACCGTCTGCGCTCCCCCCTCTATTACTAGAGCGTGAACCATGCCTAGAATCCTTCGCTTATTCGCCCTCGCTCTGCTGTGCTGCTCGCAATTTGCCTTGGCAGCCGAGCTTTATCCCGTAGCCGTAGGTCCTGATCACAGGCATCTGGTCGATCAAACGGGCGCGCCTTTCTTAGTGCAGGGGGATGCGGCCTGGTCTCTCATTTCAGGCCTGACCAGCGAAGAAGCAGAAAAGTACCTGGAAGATCGTCGCAGCAAGGGATTCAATTCGGTGATCGTCAATCTCATCGAACATCAATTCCGCGGGCCAGTCGATCGTTACGGACAAAACCCGTTCACTGTTTCTGGAGACTTCTCCACCCCCAATGAAAAATACTTTGCCCATGCGGATTGGGTAATCCGCAAAGCCGCGGAGAAGGGTATCCAGGTTTTTCTGGCGCCAGTCTATCTCGGCTATATCGGCACCAACGAAGGCTGGGTGAAGGAAGTATTGGCCAACGGTCCTGAGAAAAGCCGGGATTGGGGACGCTATGTCGGCAAGCGCTACGCAAGCTTTAACAACATCGTCTGGCTGATTGGTGGAGATAGAAATCCCGACACCGCTCGCGAGGGTGTTGATGCCATCGTGCAGGGCATCAAGGAGTTTGATAAGCGGCATATCTTCAGCGCTCATTGTCATCCGGAAAATTCCGCGCTCGATCAATACGCGCAGGAAGGGTGGGTCGACCTCAATACCACCTACACTTACAACATTGTCCACAGCATGTTGCTCAGGGATTACCAGCGCACGCCGCCGACGCCTTTCGTGCTCGTAGAGTCCACCTATGAGGGAGAGCACAACGCCTCGGCGGTACAAATCCGGCGCCAGGCCTATTGGGCGATACTCTCGGGAGCCACTGGACAATTCATGGGCAATCGCCCTATCTGGCTCTTCGATCCTGGATGGGAAGCAGCCCTTGACTATGTTGGCTCTCAGGACATGACGCGCCTCAAAGAGCTTTTTACTTCGCGGCCTTGGTATCAACTGGTTCCCGACGACAAGCATGAGGTCGTCGTCGATGGGCTTGGCGAATTTAGAGGATTGGATTACCTGGCCGCCGCGCGGACTACCGATGGGGCAACAGTTATTGCCTATATGCCCACCAGCCGTGAGATCACCGTGGATATGACCAAGGTGGCCGGCAAGGAAGCGAAAGCTTGGTGGTTCGATCCCCGGACCGGTAAATCCCATTCCATCGGAACCGTTCCAACCAGTGGCAAGCACAAGTTCGCTCCTCCGGGTGAGGGCGATTGGGTCTTATTATTGGATGACGCCACTCGCGGCTTGCGCGCTCCGAGCCAGCCCTAACCCTCATTGCTATTTCAACCACTGCTACTGAGCCTGTTGCATGCGTCTCGCAGGAAAAGTCGCTATCGTTACTGGCGCTGCATCGGGGATCGGGCGCGCGACCGCCCTCCGCTTTAGCCAGGAGGGTGCATCCGTTGCCATGTTCGATCGCGACGTCCTTCGCGGCGAAGCAGTCCTGCAGGAGATTCGCGCCAGCCAGGGGAAAGCAATCTTCTTACCCGTAGATGTCTCTGTCGAAGCGAACGTGCGCGAGGCAGTGCTGCGCGCCGAACAAGAATTTCAACGCATCGATGTCCTGGCGAACAACGCGGCGGCTTTTGTTTTTGGTTCCTATCAAGCGACCGAGGCAGACTGGGAGAAGGTTCTTTCGGTAAACGTGATGGGTGCTGCCTTTTGCGCAAAGTACGCCGTCGACCCAATGATCCGGGCGGGCGGCGGTTCCATCGTAAACGTCAGTTCCATCAGTGGCTTTGTGGCTCAGGAGAAGAGCATACCTTACAACACGAGTAAGGCCGGTCTGCTGGGACTGAATCGATGCCTGGCCATGGATCTCGCGCCCCACAAAATCCGCGTCAATGCAGTAGCTCCCGGATGCATCGACACACCGCAGTTGCGCGCCGACATATCACTTGCGGGATTAACCTATGAAGAAGATCTGGCGATCGAGGGCCCTCTCCACCTCTTGAATCGTTTCGGTACGGCCGACGAGGTGGCCAACGCGATCTTGTTCCTAGCTTCCGACGAAGCTTCCTTTATCACCGGCACGTGCTTGATGGTCGACGGCGGATATACAGCAAAATAGTGATAAGAGCGGTTTAACAATTACTGTGGCCCGACAAAAGGCCGCGAGGAGTGGTTTTCCTTGGAAGAAAACCACGAAAGGTCCTTTGCTTCGGTCTACACCAAATTGTTAAACCGCTTTATTGGTAACTGCAAAACTATTGTCCAGGTCAGTCTGTTTCGAGCCAATTTCAAGAAATTTGCTTTGTATCACCTAGATCCGGCGTATGAAAAGGGCTTTTTCAGAAGTTGAGAGGGGAGCTTTCAATGTCACCTTCCAGTATCTGACCGGGCTGCCCAGCTTTCCTGATCCGCAAACCTTGCGCCGCTTCCTATTCCACGCTCCGGAGCGGTTCTGGGAACAGCTGCATCGCATAAACGATCGACTGCTGCAGAGTTTCATTCATTTGCCCGATCACCGTTCCCGGCTCATCTTTGATCTCGACAGTACGGTCCTGACCGTCTTCGGCCATCAGGACGGGGCTGAGGTTGGCTACAACCCGCGCTATCGCGGAAAACGCTCTTATAACCCACTGCTGTGCATGGAAGCCAACTCTTCCTACCTCTGGGACGCCGAGCTCCGTCGCGGCAACGCTGGAACCTGGGACAGCACCCCCGAGCTGCTCGCCACCTGCTTTGCCAATGTCCCTGCCGATATCCGCGAAGTGCGCGTACGAGCCGATGCAGGTTTTGGGCTCAATCCCGTCTTCGACGCCCTCGAATCTCACTCCGCCGAGTATGCCGTTGTCGCTCGTATGACTCCATCGCTGAAACGTTCCCTGACCGGACTGCGCTACAGCCCCGTCAACCGCGATTGGGAGATGGCGGAACTCCAACTTCGTCCTCAGAGTTGGTCCAGAGCCCGTCGTTTCGTGGTCGCCCGGCGTTTGCTTTCCGCCGACGAAAGGCAACCTACGTTGTTCGCCTTGGGCCGTTACGCCTATCGCGCTTGGGTTACCAATCTCTCCCTCACCCCTCTGGGCGTTTGGCATTTCTACGATGCACGCGCGACCATCGAACCTCGCATCGGCGAGCTGCTGGTAGATTACGCGCTACGCAAAATTCCCACCCGCTCCTTCGCCGCCAATGCACTGTTCTTGGAAATCATTCGCCTCGCCTACAATCTGGTCACCGCCTTCCAACGACTCTGCTTGCAAGAATCCTGGCAACGTCTCACTCTTTCCAAGCTGCGTTACAAGCTCTTCCTGCTGCCCGGCGAACTCACCAGGCCGCAGAATCGTCCCGTACTGCGGCTCCGTGAGTCCTCCATGCTGCAGACCCTAGCCGATGACATCCTGCGCAGCATCCATAGACTCCCCCCTCTCAACCTCTGAAACAGCCCTTTTCACGCCGGATCCAGGTATCAGGGCACGGCTTCGGCAGCGTTCGGCACCTCAGCCAGGAGGATCGACCTTCGCAGCATTCAATAGCCGGCCAGGTTCACACCGCGGCGGCGAATCAACAAGAACAGGTAGAGCACGCCGATGAAGCTCCACAACACGCCAACCCGGAGCGCCAGGGGCGAGACACTGAGCCAGATCCAAAAGCACACCAGGAAGCCAATCAACGGCGACACCAGGTATTTCCAAAAACCCGCGAGGGTTCGCTCCCGCCGCTGAACAAAATAACAACCGATCACAGATAGATTCACAGCCATAAAGCCGGCGCAAGCGCCGAAATTAACCAGCTCCGCAGCTTTGTCGAGGTCCAGGAATAATCCCGCTACCAGGGCGATACCGCCCATCAGCAGCATGCTGTGAGTCGGTGTCCGCAGTTTGGGATGCATATACCCGAAGATAGGGTGCGGCAACCTTCCGTCCCGTGACATGGCAAACAGTAGACGGGAAGCACTTGCCTGGCTGGTAAGGGCGCTGGCCCAGGCTTGAGCGATTACCAGCAAGGCAATCAAATAGGCGAGTGCGGGACCGCCAATGCGGCGGCCGATGTCACTGAACGCAGTCTCAACTGGATTAAAAGTGCTGTAGTCCGGCCAGATCAGTTGTCCCAGGTAGGTCTGCAGAATGAACAGCCCGCCGGCAATGAAGCAGACCAGGATCGTCGCCCGCCCAATGTCTTTCCTGGGATCTTTGGCGTCTTCGGCCAGGGTCGAAATCCCATCGAATCCAAGAAACGAAAGCACTGCAACCGGAGTTGCCGCCATCACCAGCTTCAGCGAAAAACTTTGAGGCGAATAAAAAGGCTCAAGGGAAAACAGGGTTCCCCGTCCAACTCCGTGGGTTAAGGCCCATACTGCCGCGCCCAGAAACCACAGCACAGAAAAAGCCAATACGATATTGAAAATCGTGGCCGCCCGCGAAGTCATTTCAATCCCCCGCAGGTTAATTCCTGTGACCACCAGCGCAGTAAAAATAACCCAGGCGCTGTAGGGAATGGCCGGCAATAGTTTGTGCGAAGTGGCTCCCACGACGATGACGCAAAGCATGGGCATCAGGATGTAGTCGAGAATCATGACCCAGCCGGAAAGGTAACCGGCGATGGGATGAATTGCCTTCGAGGCGTAGGCATAGGTTGAGCCTGCTTCGGGATAAGCCCCGGACATTTTTCCATAACTCGCCGCCGTGAAGCTGACCGCGATCAGCGCGATCAGGTACACCAGGGCGAAGTGGCCACGGGACTGCACTGCCCCCACGCCAAAAAACGTATAGGGAGCGGTTGGGCCAACGAACGCCAGCCCAAAGAGAATCAGGGCTCTCAATGAGAGAACCGGTTTGAAGCGAATTGCCTTGTCAGTACTGGTGTCGGGCAAGACTTTGATCGTCCTCACGCGCGCTTACGAGAGTCCAATCCGTCGTGGCCCGCTAGCGAAATAAAAGGACTCGACCTCCGATTGTATTCGGGCCCCGCGGTTGATCTATAAGCTTCTCTGGTATCTTTGTCACGATGTCACGGCCTGCAACACGTCCGGGAGACGACCCCTTCGCGCGCATGCATGGCTGCGGAGCGCGGAAGGCTCCGAGGAACAGGAAGGTATGGCAACAGAAAGAAATCCGGGCCCGATCGATAGGCAGGGGGCGGCCAAACTCTTACATGGTGGAGTACAGTCCCTTCCTCCACGTCAAATCCGTATACTCGGCGTGCCCCTCGATCTGGGTCAGTCGCGTCGCGGCGTTGACATGGGTCCATCCGCGGTCAGGGTAGCCGGGCTTGAGGCCAGGCTCACGTCTCTGGGTCATCTGGTCGTCGATGGGGGCAATGTGCCGGTGGCACTTGCGGAGACCCGGAACGCCGGCGAGGCAAACGCAAAATACCTGAGGGAGATCAGCGAGACCTGCGAACGAGTCGCCGGCATCGTGCTGCAGACGCTCGAAGAAGGCATCACCCCGTTGCTTTTGGGGGGCGATCACTCCGTTGCCGTGGGCTCGGTCTCCGGGGTTGCCGAATTCTACCGCAGCCGTAACCAGAAGATCGGGCTGTTGTGGATCGACGCTCACTCCGACATCAACACCCCTGAAACCTCTCCCAGCGGCAACGTGCACGGCATGCCGCTGGCCGCTCTGCTTGGGCTCGGGCCGGCGATGCTTTCCGATCTCTATGATTGGCGGCCGAAGATCGCGCCGGAAAACACGGTGTTGATTGGCGTACGCGACATCGACAAAACGGAGAAGGAGAACATCCGCCGCGCCGGCATTGCCGAGGTCTACACCATGCGTGACATCGACGAGCGCGGTATGCGCACGGTGATGGAAGAAGCATTGCGTGCGGCCGGGCGGGGCACCGCCGGGTACCACGTCTCGCTGGACATGGACTGGGTCGATCCCGAAGACGCGCCCGGAGTCGGTACCCCGGTGCGCGGAGGCGCTACCTATCGCGAGGCCCACCTGGCAATGGAGATCCTCGCCGACCATGGACGATTGCTGAGCTTTGAGATTGTCGAGGTTAACCCGGTGATCGACGAGCATAACCGAACCGCTGAGCTGGCGGTGGAATTAATCTGTTCCGCCTTCGGAAAAAAGATTCTCTGAACCTCATCGCCCCGGCCTCAAGGCCGAGTCATTTCCTTGGCCTCAAGAGGGCGTGTGAGAACTCGGGACTAAATTCGTAAATCCCGGGTTCTCGCCCAGCCTCTCAGGGCCGAGTCATCTCTTGATCAGCTCCATGCTTCGTCCGCCAGGATCGTAGACTTGGAAAACCATGTGCTCGCCCGGCCGCAGGCTCTCAAAGCGCGCGACGTCTGCGCTCCAGTGACTCTGCGGCCACGGTGGGTAGCGCCACTTTTCATAAACTCCGACCAGGGAAAGTAGCAGAACCGCCAGCCCCGCAAAACGAGCCAACCGGATTTCGCCTCTCCATGCACACCATACTGCTGTCCAAAGAAACATCAGCGAGGGCAGGAACCAGTAGCGGATTCCCGTGGCATTCGCCAGCGATTCCCAACGAGGTGTTGCGCCTGGCAGCAGGAGCGGGTCTCTCAGCGAAGCTATCAGAACCAGGGTCGCGAAAACGATGAACAGGCGTCCGGCAAGCGGTGCGCTGCGCCAGCCCCAAACCATAATCGTCAGACCGCCGATGGCCGCGACCACCAGCAGCGAAGCCCGCAGGTATGGACCGCCGCCGCCGGTCATGCTGTCGATAAAGATACTGCCGGCGATCATCCTCAAAAGGCGGAAAGGGGTTGCGCCAAGAGGTGCTCCGGGGCTCCTTACGGAGCGAAGAAGGATCACCGACTGGAGCATGACCCCGATAAGCAGGATGCTCAGAACAGCCAATGTCCAGCGCTGCCGGCGAAACCACCAGTAGATCCCGACGCACGGCAGCAAAAGGATACAAAACGGACCGCTGATCGCTCCGATGCCGAACAAGACACCGTCCAACGCCCGTCCACGCCAGCTCAAAGGCGGAACAGAAAATGCAAGCAGAGCCTGCAGTACTGCGAGGTGCCACATGGCATTGGTTAATACGATGTGGATCTCAGGCGCGTCTGGAATCGCAATGTAGAGGGCTGCCATTACCATGCGAACCGGCAGCGGACCCCACGGCGTGCAACGTCGTGAAAGCAGTGCCGTCACTGGAAGAGCCTGAATGACAGCCCCACCCGCATTCATGATCAGCGGAGCCCACGGCATCGGTAAAAGCAGCGTCACGCCTGCTACCAGCCGTGGAAGCGTCTGTAGATAGCCGGCCTGGGCAATACCCAGCGACCGCAGCCAGTGCAGGTTGTAAGCCTGTTGATACCAGACCCAACCATCCTCGGCAAAAAACTGCGGGTGCAGAAATGCGCCTGGAAGACGGCTGAAGATCGCCACCAGGGCCGTGGCAAAAACCGCGGCCTGCCATCCAAAACTTAAATCTTGCCGTGCTTCCATCTGGCTATCGTAGCCGGATTAGCAAATCCGCCCACCGGGAGCTTTTATTAACCAAAACGTTGCCTAACCGTGTTCTCCTCGTTGGCAGGAGGGTATCGTGTCCTGGTACGCCCTAGATGATCCTAACGATCCGCAATTGGACGAGCTGGCCAGGCAGTTTCAGCTCCATCCGCTCCACATTGAGGATTGCCGCAGCAACAATGAACGCCTCAAGGCCGAGGGAACAGACAATTATCTCTTCCTCATCCTCAAATACATCCAATCGGTGCAGGATGGCGACATTGGCTTTGCCAATATTTACCTGTTCGTCGGCCGCGACTTCATCATCAGCGTCCGCGACCCCTCCTGCGTAAGCAACGAGATTCTGCAGCGCGCCATGAAGGCGGGCGCCGAAGAGAGACCTTCCAAGCTTCTCTATTTGATCATCGACAGCATTGTCGACTCTTACTTTGTCTCCATCGACCACAGCGATGACCGTATCGATGAACTGCAGGACAGCGTTCTCGACAATCCGTCGCCGGCGATACTGGAAAACCTCTTCGACCAGAAGCGCAAGCTAATCGAATTGCGCCGCGTGTTGGTCAATCTCCGCGATGCCTGCATGTCCCTCCAGCGGGAATCCGGGTCCATTCTCCAACCCGAGCTCTACCCCTTCTTTCGTGACGTTTACGATCACGCACTCCGCCTGCTCGATATGGTCGAAACCTTGCGCGATCTGCTCAACAACACGTTTGACGTGTACCTGTCGAGCGTTGCCAATCGCACCAACCAGGTAATGAAGGTGCTGACGGTATTGAGCACCGTCGCGTTGCCGGCGCTGGTCATCTCCGGCATCTATGGGATGAACCTCAAGGGCCTGCCCTTCCTGGAGTCGGATCACGGCACCGAAATTGTCGTCGGGGCGATGGTCGCCTCCACCGGAATGGTGTTATGGATGCTCAAGAGGTTTGGCTGGCTGTAGAATTCCGAGCACATGCCTTTTACGCCGAGCACCATAGCCGCACTGGTCATCGCCGCGAGTTTCGCCGCCGGGCTGAATGTCTATGCGACTGTTCTGACGTTGGGCCTGCTGGCGCATGCGCATTGGGTGGCCCTACCGCCGGGTCTGGAAGCACTCTCCAACTGGTGGATCATAGGCGTGAGCGGAACCCTTTTTGCGGTGGAGTTCATCGCCGATAAAATTCCTGGTTTCGACCTGCTCTGGAACGCGCTGCACACGTTTATACGCGTGCCGGTAGCGGCGCTCCTGGCCTACCGTGCTACGACCCAGCTCACTCCAGGCATGCAGGTGCTGGCCACCGCAGTAGGCGCGGCCATTGCTTTGGCTGCGCACGGGTCCAAGACGGCGGCGCGGGCGCTGGTCACCCCCAGTCCCGAACCAGTGTCGAACATTGCCCTCAGCAGTAGTGAAGACGTGGCCGCGGTGGGCATCACCTGGCTGGCTACCCAGCACCCCTGGGCTGCGGCCAGCATCACCATCGCCCTGCTTCTGGCCTCCGTCTTGATGGTGCGCTGGGTAGTCAAAGCACTCCGCGGGCTCTGGGAGAGGCTCCGGCCAGCTCCGGCAACGTAGTCCCTGTCTAGAACCCCTGGGCGGCGCGCCGGGTCAATGCCGGTTCCGTTACCGGCGGAATCACATCCGTTTCCCCTTCCGGGAGCACACAAACCGATCCCGCAACCCCAGCTTGCCTGGCGGCCGACATCAGGCGTTCCACTGGCTCTTCCATTGGCTCCTGGGAGAGCCGGAAAGTGCCGTAGTGCATCGGGATCATCCGCCGTGCACCCAGATCGAGAAAAGCCTGCAGCGCTTCCTCAGGACAGGTGTGCACCCCGCGATAGCTGTCTGGCCGGTAGGCCCCAATCGGCAGCAGTGCGACTTCCGGCTTTAGCCGTTTGCCGATCTTGGCGAAGCCATCGAAATACGCGGTATCGCCAGAGTGGTAGAGTGTGTGCCCGCCGCCTCGGATCACGTAGCCGCCGAAGCCGCGATGCGTGTCTTTGAAGAACCGCGCACCCCAATGCTTACAGGGGGTCATGGTTATCTCGAGGCCGCTAATCGACTTGGTCTGCCACCACTCCATCGTCACCACGCGCGCAAAACCCAGGTCGTTCACCAGGTCCTCTACGCCCCAGGGCACCACGGCAATCGGCGCCCGGCCGGCCACTTTGGTGTTATGGGCGACAATGCGGCGCAACGATGGCCGATTCAGGTGATCCATGTGCGCATGGGAGAGAAATACCAGGTCAATCGCCGGCAGATCTTTGATCTTGACTCCTGGCCGGCGCAAACGTCGCAACGCAATCAGCCGTTCCGCGAAAACAGGGTCCATCAGCAGCTTGCGCCCGCCGATCTGGATCAGGAATGACGAGTGGCCGATGAACGTGATCCCCAGTTCTCGCGGCGAAACCAGCAGCGGCTTCTTCGACTCTCCGGTCATCGGTCGGAAGGCAGACTCGCCCACAAGCGTGCCCAGACTCTGCATCTTGAGGAGAACCGCGCTCTTACCCTGGACCCTGGTTTTCATCCCTAACCCCAACCCCTTTAATAGATTCGCCCGCCCAGTCGTGAGATGCCATTTTCATGAGTAAGATACCAAATGGCGAACGTTACTGCGGTACCTCTATTAATAGACGGGAAGCCTCAGGTAATGATTGGGCCAGGGGTTAAAAACCTGTATTTTGCCTGCGACGTATTCGGGTTGTCACGGTAAGCCGGGTTCGATTCAAAGCTCGACTCCAAGGTTGTACATCACGAACGAGTAGATATCGGCCGCAGCATCGAGTGCTTTGCTGGTATTGCTGGCTCCATGACCCGACTGGGTATCGATCCGGATCAGCACCGGATGAGCGTGGCTCGCCTTTGCCTGCAACGTTGCCGCGTACTTGAAGGAATGGGCCGGCACCACTCGATCGTCATGGTCTGCGGTGGTGATGAGTGTCGCGGGATAGGTCACGCCGGCGCGAATATTGTGAACGGGAGAGTATCGATAAAGCACCTCGAACTCTTCCGGGTTATCGCTTGAGCCGTAGTCCGCAATCCAGTTCCATCCGATCGTGAACTTCTGAAAACGAAGCATATCCATGACCGCAACCTGGGGCACCGCGGCGCGAAACAAATCCGGCCGCTGGTTGATCACCGCGCCCACCAAAAGACCACCGTTCGAGCCTCCTGTGATCGCCAGCCTGGCCGGTGAAGTGTAGCCATTGGCGATCAACCACTCGGCCGCGGCGATAAAGTCATCGAAGACATTTTGCTTCTGCTGCTTCATCCCCGCCTGGTGCCATGTCTCTCCATACTCGCCGCCGCCCCGCAGGTTGGCCGACGCGTACACGAACCCCTGTTCCAGCAGGGCCAGGCGCAGCGGATTGAATTCGGGAGCAACTGTTATGTTGAAGCCGCCATATCCATAGAGCAGCGTCGGATTGTTTCCGTCGAGCTTTAGCCCGCGTTTGAAAACCAGGAACATCGGCACCCTGGTGCCGTCTTTGCTGCTATAGAAGACCTGCACCGTCTCGTAGTCCGCCGCCGTGAATCCCTTGATGGCCGACTCGCGGAACTGGCTCGCCTGCCCGCTTGCAATGTCGTAGCGAAAAATCGTGCTGGGGTAATTGAACGAGGAGTACGCATAGAAGGCGGAAGTATCGTCACGCCGTCCTCCGAAACCGCCGGCGGTTCCCGGCCCCGGCAAGGGAATCGCGCGCTCCATCTCGCCCTCCAGCGAAAAAACGTAAGGATGCGACGTGACATCCCGCGCGTAGGTCACAAAGAGTTTGCCTCCCTGGGTCGAAACACTGCTCAAGGTATTCGCAGTTTCTGCCACCACGTCTTTCCAACCGGCTTCCGGATCGTAGAGCACCACTCGCCCATTGGGCGCGTCCTTGTTGGTGAAGATGAGGAATGTTTCGTCGACATTTTCGATCACCTGAAAGCGGTCGTCCGTCACCTCGGCCACAATCGGAGTGAAGGCTGCCTCTTGCCGGGAGAGGTCGTTGAAGAACAGGGCGTTGCCATCCTTGCCCTGCCCGCGCTCTGACACCGTCAAAATCGCGAACCGTTCGTCCTCCGTCGTCTGTACCGTGTGGAAGCGTTGTGGATGTGTCTTATCCTCGTAGACCAGCCGGTCGTCTGCTTGCGCTGTGCCCAGGCGGTGGTAGTAAACCTGGTGGCCGTCGTTGCGGGAAGAAAGATCATGCCCGTCCTCAGGCGCGTCATACCGGCTGTAAAAGAAACCATCGCGGAACCAGGCGAGGCCAGTCACCTTGAGCCACATCAGGTGGTCCGTGAGAACGCTTCCCGTTTCAATCTCCAGAACGTGGCCCTCCAACCAATCCGACCCGCCGCTGGAAAGATAGTAGGCAAAGTAGCGCCCATCCCGTGAGGCTTCTCCGGCCATCAGGCGCACCGTGCCGTCCGGAGAAAGTTGGTTGGGATCAATCAAAACCCGGGGTGTTCCCTCTAACCCCTCTTGCACATACAGCACGCTCTGATTTTGCAGGCCGTCGTTTTTCGACCAAAGATAATAGGCGCCGCTACGGCTTGGGATGCCGTACTTGGGATAGTTATAGAGCTCCTGCAGGCGCTGCTTGAGGCGCGAACGGTAGGGAATCTGCTCCAGGTAGTCAAAAGTTACCCGATTTTGCGCGCTGACCCACGCCATCGTTTCAGCGGAGTTATCATCCTCAAGCCAGCGGTAGGGATCTTCGACCTTGATCCCGTGATAGTCATCCACCTGGTCGTCTTTACGGGTCTCAGGATATTCCACGTTTCATCACTGTCCCGGTCACAAATGACGGGAGCCCATATCTCGCTCGTTTTTCGCGAGATGTGGGATATCACGGCCATTGTTGCAATCCCTTGGCGTCTTCAAGTTAAATGGCTCGTGGGTAGCCCACGTCTCGCGGGACCAATCGAGCGAGATGTGGGGCACCCGGGTTCGTCTTGTGGACAGAGAATTAAATCGGCAACGACTTCAGATACTCGCGAAAAGCCGTTCCCAGCTCATTGTGGTTCAAGGCAAACTCTACCGTCGCTTTCAGCATGCCCAACTTGTCGCCGGCGTCAAACCGCAGCCCGTCGAAACTATACCCGTAGACTTTTTCGTTCTGCAGCAGGCCCTTGATGCCGTCCGTTAGTTGCAGTTCCCCGCCGGCGCCGAGCGGTGTCTTCTCCAGTACGTCGAAAATCCTGGAGGTGAGAATGTAGCGCCCGATAATCGCATGTCGTGAGGGCGCCTCCTCCGGCTTCGGCTTCTCTACCAGGCCCTTGACGTCGAATATGCGCTCATTGCCTTCGACAGGGACGCAGTCGAGCACCCCGTAAGAAGAGATCGATGGACCCTCCACTACCTGGGTGGCCAGGATGGAAGACTGCGTCTGTTCGAACACCTCCATCATTTGCTGCAGGCACGGCACCTTGGCTTCAATGATGTCATCGGGCAAAATGACCGCGAACGGTTCGTCGCCCACCAGGTCGCGCGCCATGAGCACCGCGTGTCCCAGCCCCATCGCCTCTTTCTGCCGCACGTACGCAATCCGCGCCATGTGCGATATCTGTCGGGTCATCGCGAGCAACTCCGTCTTGCCCCGCTTCTCCAGCAGTTGCTCCAGCTCAAAGCTGATATCGAAGTGGTCTTCGATCTCTGCCTTGTTTCTGCCCGTAACGATGATGATTTGCTCGCAGCCCGCCGCAATGGCTTCTTCCACTCCGTATTGGATAAGAGGCTTGTCTACCAGCGCCAACATCTCTTTGGGCAGCGCCTTGGTTGCCGGCAAAAAACGTGTGCCGAGACCGGCCGCCGGAAAAACTGCTTTGCGCACTCTGTCTTTCATCTCTCGATTGCTCCAGTCCAGTCTTACGGTAAAAGCCACATCCGTTCCGCGTACATTAGGATGCAGCAAAATCTAGAGTGTTGGTGACGTGTCCCCCAGAAGTGCGCGGCGGACGATTTTGATGGGCGGGAACCCCTGTTTAAGAAAATCGTCGTGGAATTGTCGCAACGAAAACTGCGCGCCCTCCTTCTTTTCCAGATCGGCTCGCAACTTGAGGATTTGCAGCTTGCCCAAAGTGTAGTAAAGATACGTCGCGTCGGTTGTTCCACGCTTCGTCTCAACTAAGCCGCCGGCGTGGGTCTCATAGCCTTCGTCTACAAAGAATTTTACCGCCTGATCGAACGTCATCCCACCCGTATGCATCTGGATGCCTACGATAAACCGGGCATCGCGCAGCAGCGCATCCTGCAGTTGCCCCAGGCGAATCATCTTCGCATCCCGGGCGTCGCGCGCCCCCGTCCCCGGTTGACCATAGCCCTGATCGAGCATCATCTGTTCACAATAGTGCGCCCACCCTTCGTCGTTGGTAGATGCCCCCAGTAGCTTGCGCACCTTGCTGGGCGCCTGCGGCACCCACAGAAACTGCACGTAGTGGCCAGGATAGGCTTCATGAATCGCCGTGCTGATGATGGTTCCCCGGTTGAACTGAGCCATAAGTTGTTCCGTCTGCTGTGCAGCAGCATGTGGATCAGGCACGGTCACATTGAAAAAAGCTTGCGTCGAGACCTTCTCAAAGGGCCCCGGCGTGTCCATGGATGCGGTGGTCGTTGCCCGCATGAAGGGGGGTGTGTCTTCCAGTGTGGGCCGCACCGGCGAAGGAATGTCGACGATATGCTTTTCCTGGATGAACTGAATCAAGCCCTGGAATGTCTGGCTAAAACTCTCGAGCAGATGATCGGGCGCCGGGTGATCGCGGCCCAGTTCCGCCAGCACTTCGCGCGCCGTCCGGTGGGGGTCCACCTCCCGGGCGATGCGGTTGAACTCCGACTGGTTTTGATGCAGGTCGGCATAACCGATCTGTAACAACCTGGGTAGCGGCGTGTCCACCATCTCGTCGTAGAGCAGGAGCTTGGAGTAGGTTTCCGCGCCAAACCGGAAGTCCCCATGGGAACGGGGAAGAACATCCTTCCTGAGCCAGCTTTGGTAGCTCTTCAACGCCGCGATGACGGCGTTGTTCGACTGTGAAAATTCGGCTTTGCGTTGCTCGTTCGCCGCTTCCTTAAACGCCGCGGGGACGTCCGATTGGAAAAAGCTAATGATGTCCGGCAGTTGTTCCAGGGCGATTTGGGTATAAATCCGCGGTGGGTTCTTAAGATTCTCGCGCGCCGCGTCCAGTGCTGCCGGCATCAACTTTTCCCGCGCAACCAGGGAGCGCAAACGGTCGTCAGGCGAGGCGAATTTCCGCTCCATCAACACGAAAGCACTATTGGAAATCCCGCTCGAGTATTGGTCGGGATCTTTCTCCCACAAGCGAATCGTGTTGAGCGAGAGCAGCCTGCTGTGAATATTCCCCAGCAACAACTCCAGGTCGCCCTGGCTGTTCAAATCGAGCTGGTCCGCAGGAATGGCGGCAAATCTGTCTTCAAACCGTTCCTGGTCAGCCGTCTCCCGATCGACCGCGGCACGTGAGAAATCCTCAAGCTGCGCATCGTACTGGTGGAAACCCTCCAGGGTGCCGTTCGATGGCGCGTAATGGAAGTAGACCTGGTCGAAGTATTCATCGGCCAGCTTGCGCAGTGCGTCGGCAGCGCCGCCTCGCGCCTGCGCTGCAGGTGCCGGTGTCTTGCTCGAGCACCCGGCGGCCGCCGCGAGCCCAACCAGTACAATCGCGATCCGTTTGCAATGCAACAAGCGAAGGTATCTCCAAAACTGCCTGGTTGAGAGGCCGATAGATGTTCCAGCGCCGGAAACCGCGACAAATCTCCCGGGCAATTCCACGAATCTTTACCTGAACCGATTGCGCATTCCTATCTACGCTGGTGCGGGGCCGCCACCTCGGCTTCTTCGCCGGCAGTCAGCGTTTCCAGCAGGGCCCGAATTTCTCCCAACACATCCCCTGGCTCTGTCGCTTTGAGCGGAAAACGAAGCACTCCCTGGGGAGTGAACTGCGCGCCTTTCTTGGCATTTTGCGCCACCAGCTTCATCAGCCGCCCAGGATCGATATTGGCCTGGCCGGTGAAGCGGATGTGCATCTGATCCCGCTTGCGATCCACCTGCGCCACTCCCGTCCGCTCGCATTGCAGGCGAAGGCTGGCTGCTTCCAGCAGATGGTGCACGCTGACCGGCAGTTCGCCGTAGCGATCTTCCAGCTCGGCCCGCACTTCGCCCAGCATGCCCTCATCCTGTGCGCCCGCGATCTTCTTGTAGATGCGCAACCGCTGATTCTCTTCCTCGATGTAGTTTTCATCAATGCGCAGGCTGATCCCGAGATTGAGCTGTGTCGTTGCCCGTGGCGGATGCTCCTCGCCTTTCAACTCATTGACCGCGTGTTCCAGCATGCTGGTGTACATTTCAAAACCCACGGCCTCAATGTGACCGCTCTGCTCCCCACCCAGCATATTGCCTGCACCGCGCAGCTCCAGATCCAGTGCGGCGATTTTGAAGCCGGCCCCCAGGTCAGAAAACTCCTTCAGCGCTGCCAGCCGCCGGCGCGCAATTTCCGTCAGCTCGTGTTCCGGCGGAATCAGCAGGTAAGCATAGGCGCGACGGTTGGATCGGCCAACCCTTCCCCGCAGCTGGTAGAGCTCAGAGAGCCCGTGGCGGTCCGCACGGCTAATCAGGATGGTGTTGGCCAGCGGAATATCCAGCCCGTTTTCGATGAT
This sequence comes from uncultured Acidobacteriaceae bacterium, assembly GCA_963838445.1. Classification (GTDB taxonomy): domain Bacteria; phylum Acidobacteriota; class Terriglobia; order Terriglobales; family Acidobacteriaceae; genus PALSA-350. The sequence goes on along the minus strand of CAWIRT010000042.1, from coordinate 333,410 downwards.
CGTAGTCGCCACCAGCACATCGTATTCCCCGTGCATGAAGGCCAGCATCACCCGCTCCAGCTCGCCTTCGCTCATCTGGCCGTGGCCCACAGTGACCCGGGCGTGAGGGACCAGCTCCTGGATCCTGGCGCTGATTTCGTAAATGGTTTCGACCCGGTTATGGACAAAGTACACTTGACCGCCTCGCTCCAACTCGAGTTCCAGGGCGGAGCGAATCAATTTCTCGTCAAACCTGGCCACCACCGTCTGAATCGCCATCCGGTCCTTGGGTGGCGTTTCAATCACGCTCATGTCGCGCAGTCCCACCAGCGACATGTGCAGGGTGCGCGGAATCGGCGTGGCCGACATGGCCAGCACATCAATCTCCCGCCGCATCTGCTTCAATCGCTCTTTGTGGCGGACGCCGAAGCGCTGTTCTTCATCCACCACCAGCAAGCCGAGGTTCTGGAAGTGCAGGTCTTTTGACAGCAGGCGATGAGTGCCGATCAGGATGTCGACCTTGCCCGCTTCTACTCGTTCCAAAATGGACTTCTGTTCCTTGGGAGAACGGAAACGCGAGATCATTTCCACGATGATGGGAAACTGCTTGAACCGGCTCTTGAAAGTTTCAAAATGCTGGAAGCTGAGTACCGTGGTCGGGGTCAACACCGCGACCTGGCGGCCATCCTGCACCGCCTTGAAGGCGGCGCGCATGGCCACTTCCGTCTTGCCGTAACCTACGTCGCCCACCAGCAGCCGGTCCATCGGCAGGGGCGATTCCATATCCCGCTTGATGTCGGCAATGGCCGAGACCTGATCCTCGGTCTCGTTGTAATCAAAGGCGTCTTCGAACTCGCGCTGGAAATCATTGTCGGCGGGAAAGGCATGCCCCTGGGCCGCCTTGCGCTGGGCGTAGAGCTTGAGCAGCTCATCGGCCATATCCTGCATCGCCTTGCGCACCCGGGCCTTGGTTTTTGCCCATTGCTGGCTGCCCAGGCGGTTAAGCACGGGAGCCGGACCCGCGTCGGTGGAACGATATTTCTGGATCAGGTCGAGCCGGGTAAGCGGCACGTAAAGACGCGCCTGCTCGGCAAACTCCAGCACCATGAATTCCACCCGGATGCCGTCCTGCTCGATCTCCTTCAATCCCATGTAGCGGGCGATGCCATGTTCCACGTGGACGACGTAATCGCCCACCGTAAGGTCGCGAAAGTCAGACACGAAGGCCGCGGTCTTTGACTTCGACTTCCGCGGCAGCGGGCGAGCCGCCACATCCGCTTCGTCAGAGAAGTCATTCGCGCCAAAGAGCACCAGGTTGCAATCCGGCAGGCTGACCCCGCTCGCAATCGCACTCTGCACAATCACCGGAGTCCGAAGATCGCCCGTCAGATGACTGGATTCGTCGTAGGCCTGCTCGCCGCCCGGGGCCTGGGCGCGGCTGCCCAGCCGGTAGGGCTGGCCGTACTCGCGCAGCAAGCCGGCTAGCCGTTCCACCTCTCCGTGGTTTGGCGCCACCAGCAACATCCGTGTTTCCTGCTCCGAGAGCGACTTGATCTGCTGCAAAAATGCAGGAATGGAACCGTGGAATCGCAGCGTCGGCCGGGAAGAGAAGGCGATCTCGTCCATCGGGTTGACATCGTCGTCCAGTACATCCACCGCACCCAGTTGATCCATTTCCAGGCCGGGTAACGACGATATTCTGGCCAGCAGTTCTAGTGGCGAAAGATAAATGTCCTGAGGAGTGATCAGCGTCCCGATACCGCTGCGTTCATGCCGCTGCTCAACCTTGTTCCACCACCGGTCCAGCTGGTTGCGGATCATGGCCGGCTCTTCCACCAGCACCTGCACCTTCGGGAACAGCTCGAACAGGGTGCGGTCCGCGCCCGCCACCGAGCAAAAAAACTCCCACCCGGGAAACACGCTGACACCACCGGCGGCGAGTGCCCGGTCCAGCAGTTCCGGGTCGTCTCCGGCATCGAGACGGCTTCCACTCAATCGCCGATGCACGGCGGCCAGCAGATCCTCGGAGATGGGTGTTTCGGTCAGCGGCAAAAGCAGGGTCTCGTCGATGGCCGTGGACGAGCGTTGCGAGTCCGGTTCGAATTTGCGGATCGATTCGATCTCGTCGCCAAACAACTCCATGCGCACGGGCCGGTCCGCTTCCGGGGAGTAGACATCGAAGATTCCGCCCCGGCGGGTAAACTGCCCCGGCATTTCGACAATATCCATGGGACTGTAGCCCACGCTCGCCAGATGGGTGGTGAGCTCGTCCATGTCGATTTCTTCCTCGCGCCGCAGGACCCGCCCGAGGTTGGCATAGTACTCCGCTGGAAAGACGCGCATGCTGGCGGCTTCCACGGGAACAATCACGATCGAGGCCGCGCCCGTGGCAATCTTCCACAGCACCGAGGCGCGCTGCTCCTGCACATCCGGATGGGGCGACAGATTTTCAAAGGGCAAGACATCGTGGGCCGGGAGGCGGAGCACCTGCTCCTGCTTGATCGCCCCGGTTAGCTCACACGCAGCACGCAGGGTGAGCAGGAGTGCATCGGCGGCCTTATTGTCGGCCACGATCACCACCACCGGCGACTGTGCCTCCCGGGCAAAGAGCGGCAGGTAGAGTGCGCGGGCAGTGGCCGTCAGTCCGGAGACACGTTTGCGCCCCGCAGCGAAGGCGAGGTGCCTTCGTACGCGCTCAAACGGCGCACAGTGTTCCAGGTCCGTGAGCAGCTCGCGGACGAAGGGGAGGATCATGCCTGACCCAATTCTAACCGGACGTCTTTAAGAGCACTTAAGTCCGGGGAAAACTCAATCCTGAGGAGATGGCTGGTATGAAGGGCTTCACGGCCGCGACTCATCATGCCGGAAGGGTACGGCCTTTAGGCCGCACATAACTGCATTGAACGAAATCGGCTTTAGCCGCTGAGGGCACCGTCTTCCATCGAGTAGTGTCCGACGAGTCGCGAATGCGTCGCAAACAGGCCCTGAGGTCTGCCGTTTTTCCGAGATGTCCACGAACGCGACCACTGCCCTGAGAAGACCGAAAGCTTAAGGGACCCAGCAAAATCAACAGGCGTTAAGGCCCTGGGGTCTCTTTTTCGGCGCAGCGAAACCCATTCCAGGGCTCCACTCCACATGCAAACAATGGGGATTTCACCACGCTTCACGAACGTGGCATACCGTGAAAGCCATTTTGGGAATTTAGCAGACACAACACGGGCAGTACCGGCAAATGACCGGTGCTGCCCGTGCCGTGAAAAGTCGCGCTGGTCTACGCCTGGACGGCGACAGCGGCCTTTTGCGAATCGGTGTTGGACATGGTGGCCGCCGGCACGCCTTCTTTTCCCTGGCCTGGCTTGCGGATGTCGATGCCGCCCTTGAAGAAGGCGCCATCTTCAATGCTGATGCGCTGTGCTATCACATCCCCGGTCAAGGACCCTTCACTGCGGATGTCTACACGGTCACTTGCATTGATGTTGCCGCGCACCTTGCCCAGAACTACGACTTCACGCGCGGAAATATTCGCTGATACCTGGCCATTGCGGCCCACGGTAACCCGGTTGCCAGGTAGGTTGATCGCGCCTTCTACCTTGCCGTCGATGTACAACGACTCAGAACCCGTGACTTCGCCCTTAACCACCAGGCTCTTGCCAATTGTGGCCTGATCGGCGGCTGCCGGCGACGCGGGTGAGGTGCTGGAAGTACGTGTGCTGGTTTGTTCGTGGCTAGAAGCCGTGGGTACAGACGGACGCGTGGGCTCCGTGCTAGGGGACTGCGAGGGACTTCCAGGTTGGTTCGGTTTCCACATCTGTTTTGTACTTCCTTTCGTTTACTTCTGGATACAGGCCCCCGAACAACCCTGCGGAGCTGATTCCGCATTTCAGGGCAAATCAGGCGGAGCTGTTGTGTTTCCTACTCATTTGCTTGCTCGGCCAATGCCAGCAAGCGGCGCAATCCTTGCTCTTCTCTGCATCTTAACCACGCTTGGCGCAAAATTGAAATCCCCCATTCTGAAACTTTCAGACTTCCGGGGGAGCCGACCCATTAGTATCAACAAAGACATGGCCTTTGGTGCGACTTGCCCATATCCGCACAACTATACCCTGAATGACCGACCGCGAACTCCTCCATCGCATTGAACGTTCCGCCGGCCAGCGTGCCGGCTACAAGCAGTTGGTCCGGGAACTGGGGCTGGGCGGCGGCCGGGAGCGCCGCATGCTGCTGGAACAGCTCGACCGCATGACTGCCCGCGGCGAGCTGGTCAAGTTCGACCGCGATCACTGGGCACTCCCCGTGGCGGTCACCCGCAACAACCTGCTCGCCGGCCGTTTGGACGTGCATCGGGACGGCTTTGGTTTCGTACGGCCAGAGGCCCGCCAGGCTAGCGGTGACGACGACATCTTTATTCCTCCCAACGAGATGAATGGCGCCATGCAGGGCGACCAGGTATTGGTGGAACTCGCTCCTCCCCGGCCAGACGGCCGCCAGAGCGGACGCATCGCCAGGGTTCTCAGCCGCCGCAACCCCACCGTGGTCGGCGTCTTCCATTATGCGCTTCACGACCATGCACCGGGGAACACCGTAACCCCCCTCGATGACCGGCTGACCCAGCCCATCGTCATCCCCTTTGGCCTAGAGCAGGCGCCCTCAACAGGCACCGCAACTCCGCATCGCGTCGTTAGTGAGAATATCGGCCCCCAGAGTCCGCTCATGATTGCCTCTAGCCTGGAGGGTTTGGTGGTGGACGTGGAGATCACCGACTGGCCTACGCCCTCCCGTCCTGCGCGCGGACGCGTCCTCGAGATCCTGGGCCGGGAAGACGATTTTGGCGTCGACGTAGAAATCGTCATCCGCAAGCATCACCTGCCCCATGTTTTCCCTCCCAATGTTCTCGAGGAAGCACGCGCCGCCGCCCACCTGGATCCGGAAGAAGTCGCCCGCCGCCGTGATTTTCGCCAACTACCGATCATCACCATCGACGGCGAGACCGCCAAGGACTTCGATGATGCCGTCTATGTCCGCCAATACGGGGGCGCCGGCGGTACCTGGGAGCTGCAGGTGCACATCGCCGACGTCGCTCAATATGTCACCCCCGGTTCGGCGCTCGATCTGGAAGCGCGCCTGCGCGGCACCTCCGTCTATTTTCCCGATCGGGCCGTCCCCATGCTCCCTCAGGAGCTCTCGAGCGACATCTGCAGCCTTCGCCCCGGGGAAGACCGCCTGGTTCTCTCCTGCATCATGATGATCGATCCCGACGGCGAAATCCGCAGTTACGAGGTCACCTCGGGTGTCATCCGCTCTGCCAGCCGCCTGACCTACACCCAGGTGCACGCAGTGTTCGACGGCGACCAGAAAACTCGGGAGCAATTTAGTCCGCTGGTTCCGGACCTCGAACAGATGTACGAGCTCGCCCGCTTGCTTCACCGCAAACGCCAGCGTCGCGGGTCGATCGATTTTGATCTGCCGGAGCCGGTCATTGAATTTGATTCTCAGGGCGCCATGCAAAGCATTGTTCGTTCCGAGCGGAGCTGGGCCAATCGCCTGATCGAAGAGTTCATGCTCTCTGCCAACGAATGTGTTGCTTCGTGGCTGCAAAATCTCGGAGTGCCGTCGCTGTATCGAATTCACGAAAAGCCGGAGTCTCGCCGCGTCGCCGACTTTGAAACCGTGGCTGCTACCTTTGGTTACTCGCTTGGCCTGGGCCCGCTGCCGGTGAAGCGCGTGACCATGAAGTCGGAGCGCCGCGAGCAGAGAGGCCGCGCCGCCGGCCGGGGCCATCCGCCTCGCCAGTATGAGATCGCCGAAGATATCGCGGTCACCCCGCGCATGTATCAGCAACTGGCACTTAAGATAGCCGGCAAGCCGGAGGAGCGCATCCTGGCCCATCTCATGCTCCGTTCCCTGCGTCAGGCGCGTTACAGCGAAAAGAACGAGGGCCACTTCGCCCTGGCGGCGCCCTGCTATACCCACTTTACTTCGCCCATCCGCCGCTACCCGGACCTGATTATCCACCGCATTGCCAAGGCCATTCTGGCCTCCGGAGAGAGCGGAGTGGGTGTACTTGCGAAGCACTCCGGCAAGCAGCAGGGTGCGCACGCTGATCCTCACCTGGCTGCTCCGCTCAGCGAAGCCGAGCTTGCCGGCATTGCCTATGAGTCGAGCCAGGCCGAGCGCCGCGCTGAAGATGCCGAGCGTGAGTTGATGGAGTGGAAGAAGGTCAAATTCATGCAGGACCGACTGGGCGACGACTTCGACGCCATGATCCTCAGCGTGACCAAGTACGGCTGTTTTGTCGAACTGGATAGCCTCTTCATCGAGGGCCTGGTGCCCATCCTGAGCCTTCAGGGGGACTACTACACCTTCCGCGAGAACACGCGTCAGATTATTGGAGAGCATTCGGGCCGTCGTTACTCCATGGGGGACCGGGTGCGGGTAGTCCTCGACCGCGTGGATGCCGTACAGCGACGGTTGCAGTTTTCCATGTTGGAAGAGGTGGCTCCGGTCCGACTGGGCCGTCCGGCCAAGACGAAAGCCAAGCCCAAATCCAGCAGCAAGGCTCATCCCTACCTTCCCCCAAAAAACAAAGTGCTGCGCAAGGGAAAACCAAAGGCAAAAAACAAGCGCCCGGGCAAGAAACGCGGCTAGCGAATCTGCGCGAGCACCGCGTTGTCAAACACAGTCCCGCAGGGATGGCTGAAAATGGGCCGCGATGCAATCCTCCTTCAGCCGGCCCTGCGGAAGTCAATCAGATGTTTTTCAGTCCCCTCCAGATAAGCATCTTCGGGGTCCTTCGACTCCGCGCCATTAAGCCCACGGCACGCCGGGGCAGGCTCAATCATGTTGTGTGATGTACACAAGACTAAGCGCTCCTGGGCTGAGTTCAGCAAGTTCAACCATCTCTGCGGGACTCAAATCGTAAATCCCGACTTCCAACACAGGGGCTTTAGAGTCCTGCATGAGATCCTCATTTTGAGCCTTGTGATCAGGGCCTGACTTTAGTCGTGGCCGTTAAGGAAATGGTTCTAACGCGCACTGGGCTTTAGCCCCTGAGGTACGGCTTTCATAGCCGTACTCATGTTTTCCGACGGATACTGCCTTAGGAAATTTGCGGGTTCTCACCCGCCCTCCTGCCTCCTGGCTACTCTCAGGCGCCTGAATTCGCAAAACCTGGTTCTCAGCCAAACACTTCCGCCCTTATCTCTTACAATGAAGCCAGCGATAGTTTCGGAGAAATTGAATGCCACACATGGTCGTTTGTGCGCGCTACAAGCAGGAAATGGAAGGGCTCGACGAGCCCCCATTTGACAGTGAGTTTGGCCAGAAAATTTACGACCATGTCTCCAAAAAAGCATGGTCGGAGTGGATCGAGCGCCAGAAGATGCTACTGAACGAGTACCGTTTGCAGCCCTGGACCCGGGAAGCGCAGGAGTTTCTGGTGGAGCAGATGCAGGAATACTTCTTTGGCGAAGGATCGGCGCTGCCCAAAGAATATGTCCCGCCTGCCCATTAAGCCGTTCTGATCGCTGGATGGGCGCGCCGGGCGCCTTTCCAGACACCGCCCGCAGTCGTGTACACTCAAGAGGTATTTTTCCGTCGGGACGTGGCTCAGCCTGGTAGAGCACTCGCTTGGGGTGCGAGGGGTCGGCAGTTCAAATCTGCCCGTCCCGACCATCAAATAAACTCATCGTTTATCCCGGTCGCGCCCGCTCGCAAGCCGGGAATCCCCTAAAAACCCTGTCATCGATTCCCCTCCATCCGGCGCACCACTGCGCTCACCTTCCAGCGCAACCGCCAAAGAATCTGTCTCCCAACCGGCGCAGCCGCACAAACCCCTCAATTGGGTGACCGGGATCACATACGCGCGCTCCAAACCGCTCCAGACTACAGATGGGAGATAAGGGGAAATGACAAACCAAAGTCTTGAGCAACGCCGCACCTGTCTGTATCGATGCATCCAGAAAGCCTGCCTTACCTGCAGCACAACCCGTCCTTGTCCTCCCCTGGTTGTGATTGCCATGCGCTACGCGCAAGCGATGGATAAGGGTTCCGGCAGATAAGCACCATCCCCGCGAGCCGGCCTGAGGAAGCCGCACGGCCACCGGACACCGGCGTGATGTCCGTCACCGAATGAGAGGCACGATACGGCTAGGCTCGTTCTTGAAAGGAGAAGCAAGATGAGTAGCCTGACCGATTACCTGGCAGCCAACAAGGAGTTGCGTATGGCCGTGATGTGCGAGATTAATTGCCGTCCGGATATTCATTCCAAAGACATCAGCGTCAGGGCTCACGGACCCGTCGTCACGCTGCTGGGATTCGTCCCTACCTACGCCGAGAAGGCGAACGCCGAGAGGGCGGCAAAGTCGGTCCCCGGAGTGCTCTCCATCGCCAACGACATAGAGGTCCGGCCGAGCACCCGTACCGACCGGCAAATCGCCGCTGATGTCCAACATGCGCTCCAGTCAAACGTCATGGTTCCACAGGCGAAGATCACCGCAGCCGTCCACGAGGGCTTTGTAACCCTGGAAGGCACGGTGGATTGGAATTATGAGAAGGGCGTTGCGGTACAAGCTGCCGAAAGCGTTCTCGGCGTCCGGGGTGTCGTCAACCTGCTTGCGGTCAAGCTCCGGGTTTCGCCTGCCTCTGTCAAAGAAACGACGGAAGCCGCGCTACGTAGGAATGAAGAGCTCGAGAGAAATGAAGAGCTCCAGGCACAAGGCATCCGGATTTCTGCGCACGACCACACGGTCGAGCTGGCGGGAAACGTGCATGCCTTTTCCCAGCGGGAAGCTGCGGAACAGGCGAGCTGACTGCTTCGGGAATCGAGTCAGTAGTGAACCGCATTAAGGTCAGCTACTGAGACTGAACGGATACTCAGAAACTCCCGTTGCTTATGGGAGGGGACCACGCTGAAGATTGAGGGCCAGTGATAGAACACATCTCCGGCGTGGCCTCAAACTAACCTAGCGAGATTTCGATGATTGGAAATTGCTTCAATCCGGCGTGCAATGAGGAACTGCGCTACCTGCGGCAGGGAGCGGTCTATCAGTGGGAAAATGGCACTGGGCCGGAGTTCCATTCGGAATTCTTCTGGCTATGCCCCAATTGCTCTTCCACTTTCGAGGTTGGTTCCGATCGTGAAGGGTTGCCGTCGCTAACCCCATGCGGCTCAAAGGGAGCAGGGAACCAGAGGTGTTCCCGCGTAAAGAGAGTACTCCGCGGAGTATTGCAGGAGTGCCCGGTTGCCGGCTGCCCCAGGCGGCCCGATCCGGATGCGGCGAAGCGTGCAGGTACGGGAGTAATCTCGATCACGGTTCCAGCAAGAAACTCCGAGACCACCGCGGGTGAGCCATGACGCAAAAAAGCACATTCGCTGTTTACGCGGACTCCGTCCATTACGAACTGGCGGGATTGCTTCCCTGGGGGGTATAGCGAGCAGAGGAGTTTATGTGACAAGGTCACAGTAACGGTCACATTAGAACGCTTGACCGGTCATTCGGGATGGGGCTACTGACCCGCACTGTGGCTGGCAACATCACTCACCGCAGACAGCGAGCAAGGCTGAGCGGCTGGGGATCGTTACCGTGGTTCCTTTGAGCGTTACCAGATGCTTGTTCTTAAACTCGGCAAGCGTGCGGGTGATCGTTTCGCGAGTAGAACCCACACATTCGGCAATCTGCTCATGGGTCAATGCCATTTTGATTTGTGCACTTTCAGACGTCCGGGTTTCCTCCGAAGACCAGTCCAGAAACAAGCGCGCCACTTTCTCATTCGCGCTAGCCGATAGCCCCACTGTGCGCAACTGCTCGCAGGCGCGGGTGTATTGGACATTCAGCTGTTTCGTAACCGCCTGGTATGCTTCCGGGAAGCGAGCGATAAAACGTAGAAAATCCTCGCGGCGGATGAATGTCACCTTTGACGGATGAAGAGCTTCAGCGCTCACCTCGTAAGGGATGCCAGACATCGACGCGCTTAAACCGAGTATTTCGCCCGGGTTCGCGAGTTGGAGAATCAAGGTCTTCCCGCCCCGGGAGCTGACCGACAGCTTTATCTTTCCTGAGCAGAGGAGAAAAATGCCCCGAGCCGGTTCGTTTTCCAAAAATAAAGTAGATCCCGCCGGGTAGAACACTGAGGACTTGATCGATTCAAATTCTGTCGCGGCCGCCGGGGTGAGATGGCACAGAAAACCATTCTCCTTCAACTTGCACGCTGCGCAGAGTGAGCTTTGTTTGTCTTGAGCATGCATATCATCTCTCCTCTGAGTCGACGACCGTCTCGGCCGCCGCCCGGCTGGCAAAATACTGAGTCAAGGGAGAATCCGCAACAATTTCTGCGCCGGTCGCCTGGACAATCTCGCGAAAAATCTGGCTACCCTGGTGATCCGCGAAAGTCAGTCCGCGAAGGTCCAATCGCAATCGCTTCTGTCTCACCGGAGCCCACAAATCACGCCAGGTCCTCGCCAGCTCAGTAGCCCACGGGCCGACCACCCTGCCCTCGACCATCAGTGTTGCCACCGTCGCTTCGTCGTTCATTGAGATTTTCATCACAGGCTTCCCTCTTCCTGCATTGCTATAGAGCAAATGGGTGACCAAAGGCAGGGTGGGACCCGTCAAGGTCGCAAGTTAGATTGAAAGGAAAGGATTTAACGGTATCTTGGCACTTCCGGGCGGAGGCAGAAGGATGAGCCCGTGATGAGCCACGGAGACGATATTTCGTCGCGAGACGATGGGATCGTCTCCACTTAACTCGTCTCGTCTTAAATTGGCGTGGCCGCAAACGGGCCTAACTGCCTCAAGGAGCGTGTTCCGGTTTAAACAAAAGCGACCCCGCCACCAGCAACAGCGCAAATGCGCCGCCAAAGACGTAGAACATAAGGTTGGTCATGGTCGCTCGCACATAGAAAAGCGCCAGGCCCAGCAATAGCATTGTGTAGCCATGCGTCAACATCAGTCTTACCCGTGTGTTTTCCGTCAATCGAATCATTTGCGTCACCTGCCACATGCAAAGTGTTGCAGGGCCACCCAAACCCTGCTGTGACCGTCGTCACCGGTCATTGGCACAAACGAGCAAGCCGATGAGATCGACTCCGGTGATGCAGGTCACTGCGGTGCTCTATATGCCGCTGCATGCTGACTCCAGGAGCAAGCACCGATGAACCAGAACATTCTGAAATTCCGAACGATTGCCGTGGCAACTGACTTGAGTAACCCTGCTTCGGATGCGCTTCGTTACGCCCAGGCGATGGCCCGCATGTATCAGTCGACGCTGGTGGTGGTGCATGTGATTGATCCGCTGGCCTATGCCTTTCCCGAGGGAGCGCCGTTGTTCCTTGCCGCTAATCAGGCAGCGGCTGCGGAGCTCAGGAAAATCGAAGAGGAGACCAGCGCACTCGGCATTCCGGTTCATTCCGTAATGGAAAGCGGAGTCGTCTGCGAACGCATCCTGGAGGCCGTAAAAGACCATCATGCTGATTTGCTGGTATTGGGAACGCGCGCGAAAACCGAGGCGGGACGGGTTGCCCTGGGTACAGTGACACGGCAACTTCTGGCCAGGTCACGGTGCCCCATCCTGACTGTTTCGCCGGACGCCGCTAAATCTCTGCCCTGGGCTGGGTGCTGGGGCCGCGTTCTGGCTGCGACAGACTTTTCGCCTGCTTCCATTCGCGCCCTCCATTGCGCGCACCAGGTTGCCCTGAGGCAGCTGATACTGCTCCATGTTCCCGAAGGGGAACAGGAGGTCCCAACCGCACACCATCGCGAGCGCCTGTGCTTTCTTGCACCATTTAATGAATCCCACACCGTTCCTGTGGAGCACATTGTCGAGGTCGGTGACGCGGCCGGTCTCATTGAGCGATATGCCCAGAAATATGCGGTGGATTTACTGGTGCTCGGTTCCCCTGAACGGGAGCTCACAGAACAAGACTTTCCCTCCAGCACCGTCCTGCGGGTAATTTCCAGGGTCCGCTGTCCGGTTCTTTGCCTGCCTGTTGAGTCGACGCTGTCTGCCGCCGAAGTGCGTCATGAAGGCGCCACACTGGACGGCGCCAGGGTTTGACCGGCGCACTTGCTGAAAAGAAACCACTCGATCGTCACTCGGCTGGGCATCCGGCTCAGTGGGTAGCTTCGTGGCTCCGCCGCTCGCGACGCACCCGGCTGGCTTGCAAGAGCACTAAGGCCAGAGGGAGTCCTGCATAAACCCTGCGTTGGCATTTCCGGCAACGCACGGGATACTGCAGCAGCAAAAGCCGCTCAACATCTTTTAGGCGGAAGCGCGACAAGCGGAAACTGGAGGAAGAGCATTCGGGACAAGTCACTGGATTCACCGGCTTTTCAAAAGGTTGAAGCGGTTTCGCAGTTAGGTGTCGAGCGAATCGAAAGATCTACAGATTTTCCGGTAAAGAAAACCACATCTTGCGATCTTTTATCGCCGGGTCACTGGAACCGCTTTATAATTTATGCGGCCCGTGCCTACCTCCACTTTAGCACGGTCACCGGGCTGCCTCGATGCCAACGGCGGCTATTACGGCTTTCCTGCTTGCAGCGCATGCACCTCTCCGGCATCACGCACGGGGAGAAACGCAGGGTCAGGCCATCGACAGGATGAGGTGAACAATGGTTTGGGATGTTTCCTTCACATGCGACATTTGCGGCCGCAAGAAGCTTGAGGCGAATCACTGGTGGATGCTGGTCCTGGGCGATGTTCCCTGCTTCGAGGAAGGGCAGCCCGGCCGGCGCTTCACCCTCATGCCCTGGAATAAGGCGGAGAGCGGCAATCGGGAGTTTTATCACTTATGCGGACAGGGTTGCGCGATGCAGGCGATGGAGCGCTTTATGAATCACGGCAGCATTGCGTCCGATGGCCATCTGCACGGCACGGCGGACGTGCCTTTAGTCCGGTAGGCTGGCGTTTAGAGTTCGAACAGACCGGGCTTTGCCGCCGGAGCGGCGACCGGCCGCTGCTCCTTGACTTGCAATTGCGGAGTGGGCGCCGCCAACATGCTCAGGATCTCGCGCAATTCCTTGCGCACCTTGTGCAGGCGAGCTTCCGACCGCTGCACCGATTGCTGTTGTTGCGGTAATGGGAGTTCCGGCTGACCGGCCGCTCGCTTGCTCCGCGTTTCCGCCAGGATTGCCTGACGGGCGCCGGCAATGGTGTAGCCCTCGTCGTAAAGCAGCCGCTTCACTCTTAACGCCATCTCCACATCGCGCCGTCGATACAGCCGCTGACCGGTTCCGCTCTTGTTCGGTTTGAGCTGGGTAAACTCGCTCTCCCAAAATCGCAAGACGTAAGGCGCCACCGAGCACAGTCGGGCAACCTCACCGATGCGAAAGTAAAGCTTGTCGGGAATCTCCGGTTTTTGCGGGGCGCGTTGCTGAGGCAGGTGAGTAGCCATACTGATATTCAGGCGGTAGTCTTACGCGGACCCCGCCTTCGCTCAGAGTATAGGACAGCTTGCCTTTCCACCCCAGCTTTTCTTGCGCTATCCGGTGGATTTCTCGCCCCAATACACCAAGTATGACAATGCCTTAGCTTGCTCTAGATCGAAGCTGTTTCGGGAACAGCGTAATGAACAATCGGTTCGCGCTCCGGGCTGCCTTGCGGCGCTGCACGCAAGTACTGGGCAGGCCAGCTGGCCACGTCACCCAGCTCCTTGGCCGCCTCCAGTGCCCAATACGGTTGCCGCAGCAACTCCCGCGCCAGCAGGACGGCATCCGCCTGCCCGCTGCGCAGGATGTGCTCAGCCTGGACCGCTCCGGTAATCATGCCTACCGCACCGGTTGGGATCTTCGCTTCCCGCCGGATTCGCTCCGCAAAAGGCGTCTGGTAGCCCGGTCCAATCGGCATCACCGCCTGGGGCGTCATCCCACCGGAGGAAACGTCGACTAAATCGACTTTGTGCTCCTTCAGCACTTTGGCCAAAGCTACCGACTGCTCGATGTCCCAACCTCCCTCGGCCCAATCCGTAGCGGAAATGCGCATCGACAGCGGAAATTCGGCGGGCAGCGCCGCGCGTACTGCGTCCACCACTTCCACCACCATGCGGATGCGATTCTCAAATCCGCCGCCATACTGATCGGTGCGCCGGTTACTTAAGGGGGAGAGAAATTCATGCAGCAGGTAGCCATGCGCCGCGTGCAGTTCGACCAGGTCGAATCCTGCTTCCAAAGCTCGTTCGGCGGCTTTGGCGAACGCCTTGATAATGGCTTGCATCCCTGCCAGGTCCAACGCAATGGGCTGAGTGAAGTTCTCCGCAAAACGCACCGCGCTGGGCGCCATCACATTCTGCCATCCACCTTCGCCCGGAGTCAGAAAGCGCTGTTCTGCAGCCCACGGAACGCGTCATGCTGGCCTTGCGCCCGGCGTGCGCCAGCTGCACCCCGGCGCGCACACCCTGCCCATGAAGGAAATTAACAATTCGCTTCAGGCCGGGGATGTGATCGTCTTTCCACAGTCCCAGGTCCTGGGGCGTAATCCGCCCCTCAGGCAGCACCGCCGCCGCTTCGGTAAAAACCAGCCCCGCCCCGCCTACGGCCCGGCTTCCTAAATGCACCAGATGCCAGTCGCTGCTGAATCCGTCGTTCGCTCGAGTATTGGCACATGGGAGAGACGAATACCCGGTTGGGAAAACTGACCCCGGCCAACTGGATGGGGGAAAACAACAGCGATCGATGTGTGGACAAAATGGCCTCGTGGAGAATGAAGCTAAGCTCACGCTTCTGTTGTCAAGATGCACTGGGCAAGCGAAAGTCGCAGGTTCCAGAGCCCTGTGCGCCCCCGAAGGCCATTTTTGGGGGAACACGTAAGGGCCGATACGCGTACATTCACAGAGGAGAAAAAACATGAAAGACGGCATCCTCATAATCACTTTGCTCGCTGTGCTTGTGGCTGCGGCGACCGGCTGCAAGGTGAAAGTGGACAAGTCCGACGATGGCGACAACGTAAAGATTGCTACTCCTTTCGGAGGGATCGCCGTCAATAAAGATCAAACTTCAGCCGCCGAGGTTGGTCTCCCCGCTTATCCGGGCTCGGTAGTGGACACCTCGGGTGACGGGAACCGGTCGGCCAAAGTCGACATGGGGTTCGGTTCATTCAAGCTGCGAGTGAGAGTGGCCAACTTCAGCACTTCCGACGATCGGGACCAGGTGCTGGCTTTTTATCGTAAGGCCCTGAGCGAATACGGAAACGTGATCGAATGTGCAGGGGGCAAGCCAGTCGGCACACCCGCTGTGACCGTGGAGGGGCTTAACTGCGACCATTCCGATCATGATCGCCCTGGTCCGCACAGCAACCCCAATGATCTGGAGCTGAAAGCCGGCTCCGCCCGCCATCAGCACCTTGTCGTCTTCCACGATAAAGGTGCTTCAGCGACTCACTTCAGCCTGATCGCCCTCGATCTCCCCCATGGCTTCGACAACGAGGAGAAGGGCACGAATTAAAGCCGCGATTGCGCTCCGTTCGCCGCTGAGATAGCTTCAAGAGGGATGAACCTGCCCTGCCATCGATGTGGCGCGACCCTTAGCGCATCGGAACTGTTCTGCCCCAACTGCGGTTCGCCCCAACTCAAGTTTGCCCAGCAGGAAGAGGGCGAGACCGGATATACGGGCGTCCGCCCGCCCGGCGCGCCTCCCCGAGCCCAGGGAATCTCCTGGAAAGACGCCATATTGGCCGCACTTTTTGTCGCCGTCCCTGCCGGTCTGCTGAGTGCCGTTTCCGTGTTGTCGTGGGGATGCTGTCTGTGGGTGGTCGGCGGCGCGGTGCTGGCGATCGCCGTGTATCACCGGCGGGCTCCGGGATTTCTGCTGGAAACGCGTTCCGGGGTGCGCATCGGCGCTGTCGCCGGACTGATCGCCGCTTACAGTTCCGTGATTGCCACCGCCATCTGGCGCGTCTTTGTGCGCTATGTGCTGCACCAGGGTTACGCCATCGATCAGTTCTACGATTCCGTCATCCAGCAATCGACTGCGCTGGTCAAGGGTAATCCTGACGCCGAGGCGCAGTGGCGCGCTACTGTCCATTTCCTGATGTCGCCGGATGGCAGAGCCGCTTATACGCTCATGAATGCCGCTACCACTTCGGCCGGCATCATTCTCTTTTCCGCCCTGGGCGGCGCTCTGGGTGTCCGCCTTCTTGCCCCGCGAAAGCCCACGCTGGGCAACGGGTAACGGACGCTCCCATTTCATGGCAAAAATACCTTAACCCTCGTATCATCCGGCCAGAGCAATTATGAGCAAAGCAAAAGTCACTGCGACTCCAGTGCTGCGGGAAAAGACCCGCATCATGTCGGCATCGGAAATCGAGCGCACGCTGATTCGGCTGGCGCACCAGATCATCGAAAAAAACAATGGCGGTCAGAACCTGGGGCTGGTGGGTATCAAGCGTCGCGGAGTTCCCCTGGCGCAGCGATTGGGTCACCTGATTGGCGCCATCGAGAAGGCCCCCGTCGATACCGGGGTTCTCGATATCAACTTTTACCGCGACGACCTTTCTACCCGCGATATTCGGCCGGTTGTGGTTCCGGGCGCCATCGGCTTTGACGTTGCCGATCGCGACATCATTCTGGTGGACGACGTTCTTTACACCGGCAGGACCATTCGCGCGGCGCTGGACGCGCTCTTTGACCATGGCCGCCCCCGGCGCGTACAACTGCTGGTGCTGATCGACCGCGGCCATCGCGAACTGCCCATCGAGGCCAGCTTTGTCGGCCGCCATGTACAAACCACAGCCCGTGAAATCGTCGAGGTCAAGCTGCGGGAGATCGACAACGACGAAAAAGTGATCCTGGTTGAACGCGATCCTGGTTGAACGCGGCGACTAACTTTCGGCGTTTCATAACCGCAGCCCACCATGACAGCCATCAAAGCCATATCGGAGCCACCTCGCGTCGCGCCCGCTGCCGTCGCGCCCGCACCGCACGCTTGCTCGCGCTCGTTGCTCTCCGTCAGCTCGCTCGGGGTTGACGATGTCTCTGCCATCCTGCGCCTGGCCACAGAACTCGAGGCCGAAGAGCCCGCAGTTCGCGCCCAACGGCTGGCTCATCGGCGCATTGCACTCCTCTTCTATGAATCCAGCACGCGCACCCGTACTTCTTTCGAACTGGCCGCCAAGGGTCTGGGCGCGGATACGGCGCTGATCAGTTCTCAATCCTCCTCCATTGAAAAAGGTGAATCGCTCAAAGATACGGGCATCACGCTGCGCGCGTTGGGCGCGGAGTGCATCATCCTCCGGCACCTTTGCTCGGGGGCTCCCTACCTTTTGCAGCAGGCCACCGGATTGCCCGTGCTGAACGCCGGAGATGGCATGCACGAACATCCGTCCCAGGCGCTGCTCGACGTAAGAACCATGCTCCGTGCCCTGAACCGGCCGGAGGACGCTCCAGGCGAAACCCTGCTTCAGGGAATTACCGTCGCCATTACCGGCGATATTCTCCACTCCCGCGTGGCCCGCTCCAACGCCCTCCTGCTGCCCCGGCTGGGAGCCCACGTCCTGTTATGCGGACCGCCCGCGCTCCTGCCTGAAGTAGCCCTGGAACTCGGCTCCGGCATCACCATCGAGCGAGATTTCGATCGCGCGCTCAAGCAGGCGCAGATAGTGATGATGCTGCGCATTCAGAAAGAGCGGCTCACGGGGGTCCACATTGACCTGGATGAATACACCGCCCGCTATCAGTTGCACCGTGAGCGCCTGCGTGTCAATGCGCCGCAAGCCATCGTGATGCATCCCGGTCCCATGATCCGCGGACTCGAGATCACCAGCGAGGTGGCCGATGGCCCGCAGTCGGTGATCGCGGAGCAGGTGCGAAACGGTGTGGCGATTCGCATGGCCCTGATTCATCGCGCCCTGCAGCCAGAGCCAGGGAAGAGTGGCGCGAAGGCCGCACCCAGGGTCCGCCCGGTGAAGCCACCCTCGGCGAGGAAGGCGCCCGTGGCCAGTAAAAGAGGTGGCTCTTGAGTGCGATCCTGATTCGCGGCGGGCATCTGGTTGATCCTTCGGCTGGGGTGGACGCCAACCGCGATGTCCTCCTCAAGGACGGCCGCGTGGCTGCCATCGAGCCCCCGGGCAAATTAACCGCCGCTGCCAAACAGGCCAATGCTGAGATCGTCGAGGCCGGCGGCCTGGTGGTCGCTCCGGGTCTGGTCGATATTCACGTCCATCTGCGCGAGCCAGGACAAGGCTATAAGGAGACCATTGCCACCGGCACCGCAGCAGCAGCAGCCGGTGGATTTACCACCGTTTGCGCCATGCCGAACACCGTTCCCGTGAACGATTCGGTGGAGACCACCCGCTGGATGCAGAGTGCGGAGCGCAATCCCAGTGCCCGTGTTTTCCCCATAGCAGCGGCTACCCGCGGCAGCATGGGCGAAGCACTTACCGAATACGGTTCGCTCAAGGCCGCCGGCGCGGTGGCCATCAGCGATGACGGCAAGCCGATCCTGGGTGAGGCCATCATGCACCAGGCGCTGGCCGCTGCGGCCCGTGCCGGGCTACCGGTGATCCAGCATGCCGAAGACACACGCATGACCGGGGGATGCTCCATGAACGCCGGCGCGCTCGCCTTCCGGCTCGGCCTGCGCGGCATGCCGGTGGCTGCGGAAGCCGGCCTGGTGGAGCGCGATCTTCGCCTGTTAGCCGAGCTCAAGGGCGGTCGTGCCCACCTGCACGTCGCCCACTTATCCACGGCTGCGGCGCTCGATGCGGTGCGCAAAGCCCGGCGCAACGGCCTGCACGTTACTTGTGAAGTAGCTCCTCATCATTTTGTGCTGACCGAGAACGCCGTCGGCGAATACAACACTAACGCCAAGATGAATCCCCCCTTGCGCGCAGAATCCGATCGTCGCGCCATGCTCGAGGGACTGCTCGACGGTTCCATCGATTGCATCGCCACCGATCACGCTCCCCACGCAAGCCACGAAAAAGAACAGGAGTTCGAACGCGCGCCCAACGGGATTACCGGGCTTGAGTCCGCTTTGGGCCTCACCCTCGATCTGCTCCATCGCAAACACAAGGCCTCGCTTAGCCGGCTGATTACCCTCTTGAGCACTCAGCCCGCCAACCTGCTGAACTTGCGCGGACGCGGCAGCCTGGTCCCCGGCGCTTTTGCTGACGTAGTCCTCTTCGATCCCAAGGCAGAATGGACCTTTCGCGCGTCCGCGACCCGCTCCAAATCCAACAACACGCCCTTCGACGGCTGGCCCATGCTGGGCCGGGTGCGATTGACCATCAGCGAAGGCCGCGTGGTCTACCGCGCCGACTAACGCAGCGCGCAGACGAACGCAGGATGTACAGCTTCTCCGCCACTATCTGGCTCCTCTGGTCAAAGTTTTGAATTCTATCCATCCGACTGACCGACTCTCAGGTGAATAACCGACCGGCTTCCTACCGGCAACAGAGACCGGGTGCCCCACATCTCGCTCGTTTTTCGCGAGATGTGGGATACCACGAACCTCCGTCTTCCACACTCAACCGGACGTATCCCTCGTAGGAAAGAGCCTTACCTTCGATAGCCCCTGAGTCGAGAAAAGAAGCGCGCCCACCCCTACTCCGAGCAGTATCCCCAACAAGAACCGAGGGAGCGGTAAATTGCCGTGCCAATGCAACGCTGAGCTAGCGACATCGAGCACATTCAGCACCATCGCCATAACGACCAAGCCACGCGCCCTTTTCACCCTCAACATCATCCCCAGCGCAACCCCCCAGTAAATCCCCAGGCACCGCACGCAGACCGCCACGGGCGAGCCATCCAGCACGAAACTCCGGCTTGGATCCTGATGGCAAAGGCGGGAGAAGAAATTGCGGAGGAGCAACGCCGCCAATGGGTGGGTCGCAGCCAGCAGCGGCGCGGCCAACGGGGCCAACATCAGCGCCAGAGCCAGGACAGCCAACCCAAGTCGCGGTCTCATATCATCCAGTCTACTAACACGAAAGTGTCGCATCCCTGGACGGAAGTTCGCGGTAGGCTTTGCCTTTGAGGCGCTCCCGATGAATGACTCCCCCAATCGCTGGCGATCCATTGCCGCGTTCACGATTCTGGCCTCCGCATTGTCCTGGACGCTTGCCGGATGCACCAACAAGCCCAGTCCCCCGCCCGCCGCGCAAACACCGGCCGCGGCGCCCGGGGCCAACCCGGCTAACGCAGCCACTACCGCTCCTGCCGGCCCCACGAACACGGCGAATCCGGCATCGGTCGCATCCGCCCCAGCCCCTGCTCCCCAACCGGCACCTCAACCCGCGCTGGTCCTTCCCCGCGGCACCCGGCTGCAGGTGCGTTTGAATCAGACCATTGACGTTAAACACTCCGAGTCAGGCGATCGCTTTAGCGGGGTCCTGGCCGAGCCCGTGGTAGAAGGTAATACCGTGGCTGTGCCTTCCGGCTCTGCTGCCAGTGGGGAAGTCCTGGTTGCCCACAAGCGTGGAAAGTTCAAAGGACAATCTGTCCTGGCGTTGACCCTCACCCGATTGGACGTCAACGGCACCGTCTATCGGATTGATACCAGCAACCTGGCCCGGACCAAAAAAGGCAAGGGCAAGCGCAGTGCGGCCTTCATCGGCGGCGGTGCGGGCATGGGCATGCTGATTGGCGGGTTGGCGACCGGAGGGGTCGGCCTGCTCGTCGGCGGCCTCGCCGGCGGCGGTGCGGGAGCCCTGGGCGCAGCCTTTACCGGCAACCGCGATCTATCGATTCCCGCAGAGTCGGTGGTCACTTTCCGCCTGCAGGATGCACTTACCCTGGCGCCCGATACTCAGGTCAGCCAGGCCAACGCACCTCACTAGCCACCGTTTGCTGGTTTGACATTGCGTCGCTGGGCAACCATGGTTGAAGCATGGCTGCCCTTCTCTCTGCCTTCCTGCTCGGTTGCATTTGCGGCCTGCGCTCCATGACCGCTCCGGCTTTAGTGGCCTGGGGCGCTCATTTGGGATGGCTGCATCTCGAAGGATCCCTCTTCGCCTTCTTTGCCAACAAAATCTCTCTGGTGATCTTTTCCCTGTTTGCCGTGGGCGAGTTGATCGCAGACAAGCTGCCCTTCATTCCCCCCAGGACGCAGGCCGGCCCGCTCGTTGTCCGGATGATCTTCGGCGCGATGTGCGGGGCAGCCATTTGTACTTCCGGCGCCACATCGCAACTGTTGGGCGCGATTCTGGGAGCAGCGGGCGGCATAGCCGGGGCTTTCGCCGGCTATGCCTACCGCCGCCGGCTGAGCCGCGGATCCAATGTCCCCGATCTGCTACTGGCCCTGTTCGAGGACCTGGTGGCGGTGGGCGGCGGCTTTCTGCTCCTCTCTCATTTGTAAAAGCTTGGCACTTGTAAGAGCCTGGGTCCGCCTTCGCCATGCGGGCATCACAGTGTTTTTATTTCGGAGGTGTTGCCCATGAGTGCGATTGCAACCGAAGATTTTGACGCCATCATCATCGGCTCCGGGCAGGGCGGCAATCCCCTGGCTGAGGTTCTGATGGCCGCGGGAAAAAAGACCGCGATGATTGAACGTAAGGATGTAGGCGGTACTTGTATCAATACTGGTTGCACACCCACCAAAACCATGGTTGCGAGCGCCCGGGTGGCCTACCTTGCCCGCCGCGGTAGTGATTACGGCGTAGGCGTAGGACCCATCGCGATTGATATGGGCCGCGTTCGCGACAGGAAGCGCGACATCGTCAGCACCAGGCGTCAGAGCCGTGAAAAAAGGCTGGCGACTGCCCATGTGGAACTCATCCGCGGCGAAGCCTCCTTTACCGGTCCCGGAAAATTGAGCGTTGTGCTCCGCGACGGCGGGAGGCGGCAGCTCACGGCTCCCCAGATCTTCATCAATACCGGCACTCATAGCGCCCTGCCCGCGATCGAAGGTCTCAATACCGTTTCCCATCTCGACAACGAAAGCGTCATGGAACTGGATCGTGCACCGGAGCACCTGTTGATCATAGGTGGCGGCTACATCGGCATCGAGTTCTCCCAGATGTTTCGTCGCTTCGGCAGCCAGGTAACCGTGATCCAGGCGGGGTCACAGCTTCTGCGTGAAGAAGACCCGGACGTGGCTGCCGAAGTCACCAGGATCCTCCGCGAAGATGGCATCGAGGTGCTGCTCAATGCGCACACGCAAAAGGTCGCGCAGGCTAACGGCGTCATCCGTCTGACGGTCAAGGTGGACGGCAACCCGCAGACTGTGGAAGGAACCGATCTCCTGGTGGCGACTGGCCGGGTACCCAACACCCATGTATTGAACCCAGAGGCGGCCGGCATTGAAACCGACGAACACGGCTTCATCCGCGCCAACGACCGGCTGGAGACCTCGGCACCCGGCATCTATGTGATCGGCGATGTAAAAGGGGGGCCGCAGTTCACCCACATCTCCTACGACGATTACCGCATTCTCAAAGCAAATTTGCTCGATGGCGGCAATCGCACGGTGCGCGATCGCATGGTCCCCTACACCGTCTTCATGGACCCGCAACTGGGACGGGTCGGCATGACGGAAAAGGAAGCACAAAAAAGTGGGAGGAAATTTCGTGTAGCCAGGATGCCGATGACCTCTGTAGCGCGAGCCCTCGAAATGGACGAAACGCGAGGCTTGATGAAGGCCATTGTCGATGCCGAGACCCAAGAAATCTTAGGCGCAACCGTGCTCGGGGTTGAGGGCGGAGAAGTCATGACCGTTCTGCAGATGGCGATGATGGGCCACATGAAATACACAGCGCTCCGCGATGGAGTCTTTGCTCACCCCACCCTTTCCGAATCCCTCAACAATCTCTTTTTTGAATTCGACGACGGCCAATAACCGCCCCGCAAACAAGGGCCCGTCTTTTTGCAAAGCCACAATCCCCAACTTGGATCTGTCAGGACAGATCCAAGTTGGGAAAGGCGGTTCTCACAACCCCTCAACCACAGATCTTTGTTCGGTCTTTAACGGCCACACTTCATTCAATCGCTAAACCCGCAAATCCACCACCGTGGCTCCGGCCCCGCCCTCATTGGGGCTGGCCTCGGCCACCAGCGCCACATGTGGATGCCGCTCCATCAGCGTCCGCAGCGCTTTGCGTAAGACCCCCATACCCATCCCGTGCACGATCCGCACTCGTGGCAGCCCAGCCAGGAAGGCACGGTCCAGATACTGCTCCACCTCGCCGGTAGCCTCTTCCACCGTGCGTCCAATCACGTTGAGCTCCGGACGAACCATCTCTTCCGGGTGAGCAATGGAAACCGTCACTCCCCGCCCGCGCGCCGCCTCCAAGGGGCTCACTGCGCGGATCTCCCGTGCCGCGATCACTTCCGCGATGTCGTCGCGCGCCACGCGCATTTTCATTGGTCCCACCGCCACCTCGAAAGCATTGCCATCCACCTGCCGCTGCACTACCCCGGTCTTGCCCAGCGACTTCAGTTTCACCGTGTCTCCAATGGACACATGGCGCACCAGGTGAGGCTGCGCGTTGCTGTCTCCCCGGTCGGCCCCGCTGTGTTGTGCCACTACCACAGAGTTAAATTGCTCGCTGAATTCCCGCCGCAGGCGCGCCATGCGCCGCTCCGCTTCTTTGGAGAGCTTCTGCTGTGCCGCCCGATCGTCGATCGCCCGCACCGTCTCCCGGATCTGGTAGGTAAAGTCTTTCAGTAACGATTGCAGTTGCTGTTCCAGGTCCCGTACTTTGGCCCGCCACTCCTTGAGGCCCTCGCTCTCCAGCCGGCTCTTCTCCCGCGCCACCTGCTGCTCGCGGCGTTTCAACTCCTCCCGTTCCCGGGTAATGGCGTCGAGCTGGCTGTGCAGCTGGTCCAGAAAGTGGGCAATGTCCTGCGTCTGCGTATTTTGCTGTCCTCGGGCATCCGCGATGATGGCGGAGTCGAGACCCAGGCGCTGGGCAATGTTGATGCCCGCCGAAGCCCCGGGAACGCCCAGCCGCAACACGAAAGTGGGCGCCAGTGTTTCCTCGTCGAAGCCCACCGAAGCATTGAGCACGCCAGTCCGTTTGGCGGCATAGAGTTTCAGCGAAGTGTGGTGGGTGGAAATGAGACACCAGGCATGGCGCTCGAGGAAATATCCGGCGATGGCCACTGCCAACGCGGCGCCCTCTTCCGGGTCGGTGGACGACCCCAGCTCATCCAGCAGAACCAGCGAAGACGAATCCGCCAGCTTCGAGATGCGCTCCAGATTGGTGATGTGGGCGGAAAAGGTAGAAAGGTTTTGCTCGATCGACTGCGCGTCGCCGATGTCCGCCAAGAAAGCGTCGAACAGGGGGAAGACCGCCTCGTCGGCGGGCACCGGGATCCCTGCCTGCGCCATCATGCCCAGCAAACCTGCAGTCTTGAGCGCCACCGTCTTGCCGCCGGTATTGGGCCCGCTAATGATCAATTGCCGCTGTTGGTCATTCAGCGCCAGGGTTAGCGGCACCACCATCGCCTGCCGCGCGCGCAAGCGCTTTTCGAGCAACGGATGGCGTGCCTGCTTGAGCTCCAGCAGCGGCGCCGCTGGGTCGGCAAACCGCGGACGGACACAGGCAAACCCGGCGGCGAAACGGCCTCGTGCCTGCAGACCATCGACCTGGGCCAGCGTTGCCGCACCCTGGGCGATGGCGTGCGATTGCTGCCCAATCTCCCGCGTCATCGCCATGAAGATACGTATGGTCTCAGCTTGTTCTTCTTCGATCAGCCGCACCAGCTCGTTGTTCTGTTCGATCGTCTCCAGTGGCTCAAGGTAAACCGTCTGGCCGCTGGAGGAGGCGCCATGCACGACCCCGGGAATGCGCCGCTTGTGCTCCGACTTGACCGGAATGACGAAGCGTTCCCCGCGGATGGTGATCAGATCTTCCTGCGTGCTCCCGCCTTCGGACAGTCGGCGTAAGGTACTGCGCAGGCTTTCTTCGATCACTCTTTGCTGGCGTTCCATCTCTCTGCGGATTCGCCGCAGATCGGGAGAAGCGTTGTCGCTCAGCGAGCCATCAGGATTGAGGCGCGAGCGCAGCGAACGCGCCAGGCTGGCCAGTTGTGCGCCGGCAGGCAACTGGCTCAGTATCTTGAGTCCGGAGAGCTGGGTGGCTAACGTTTCCGGAGGGCGCTCGATCAGCTCTTGCCAGGTGGTGATGTTGTCTACCAGGAACAGCAGGTTCCGGATTTCCTCCGGCTCCAGCAAAGCTCCCTCGATGCGCGCCTTGTCCGTCAGCGTGATTGGATCGAACAATCCGCCCAGGGCCGGCGAGACGCCCTGCCCCAACAGCAAGCGCATCTCGCTCACCAGGTCGTGCTGTTGCGTCGATCCAGGAAATATCCCGCGACGGCTTCATGGCCAGCAGCCACTCGCGAGCGACGGCAGAGGAGGCGAAACTCCCCACCAGCTCCAGCAGCCGGCCCCATTCGAGCGCGTCGCAGCTGCATTCCTCCACCACCGACGGGACTGGCGCTAAGAGACTCACAGGACCATGCTAGACCAACATCTCTATTGCCGCTTTTGTGTTGCTTAAATACGTAAATTACGTAGTAATCACGTTAACGATCGCGGCCAGATCGTTTTCTACCCCCCTTAGAATTAATAAATGGAATTTCCTGTCACCCGCCTCCGCCGTTTACGGCGAACAGAGGCCATGCGTTCGCTGGTTCGCGAGGTTCATCTCCGCCCCGAAGCATTCATTTACCCGCTCTTTATCTGTCCCGGCGAAGGCATCCGGCGAGAAATCAGCTCCATGCCCGGGGTCTATAACCTCTCCATCGATGAAGCGATGAAAGAAGTGGAAGAGGCCACCCAACTCGGCCTGGGCGGACTGCTGCTCTTCGGGCTTCCCGCCGTCAAGGACGAGGAAGCGAGCGGCGCCTATGCGGAAGATGGCATCGTGCAACAGGCCCTTCGCGCCTTTAAGCCGGCTGCCAAAAAGCTGCTGCTGATTGCCGACGTTTGTCTCTGCGAATACACTTCGCACGGCCATTGCGGCATCGTCAGCAAAAGCGGCGAGGACTATGAAGTACAAAACGACCCTACCCTCAGCCTGCTTGGCCGCACTGCCGTGTCCCTGGCCGCAGCCGGCGCCGATATTGTCGGCCCTTCCGACATGATGGACGGCCGGGTGGGAGCCATCCGCGATCATCTGGACGATGCCGGGCTGGAGCAGGTGCCGATTCTCTCCTACGCCGCCAAATTTTCCTCTGCCTTTTACGGCCCCTTTCGCGAAGCAGCTGACTCGGCGCCCCAATTCGGAGACCGCCGCACCTACCAGATGGATGGCGCCAACCTGCGTGAGGCCATGCGGGAAATCGATCAGGACATCGCCGAAGGCGCGGACATGATCCTGATGAAGCCGGCCATGCCCTATCTGGACGTGATTCGCGCTGCGCGCGAGCGTCTGGATGTGCCCGTCGGCGCCTACCAGGTCTCGGGTGAATACGCCATGCTGCAGGCCGCCTTCGCCAAAGGCTGGCTGGACCGCGACCGCGCCATCCTCGAATCGCTCATTTCCATCCGCCGCGCCGGAGCCGACTTCACCGTGACCTACTTCGCCAAAGAAGCCGCCCGCCTCCTGCCTGACCTAAGGTGAGCCGGCCCAGCACGCTGCGCAGGAAACGTGAAGCCGGGTGCAGGGTGGTCCCACTCAAGGCTTTGTCCGTGGTTTTCTCTAGGGCGTGGGCAGGGCTTCCAGCGCAGCCACAGCCGCCTCCAACCGTCGGGTAAAGCTTTGCGGCTCTTCCCCCGGCTCCATCATCAGCGGCTTCCCCAGCCGCACCGCCACCGTTCCCCGCTTTACCCACCTCTTTCCGTTGACCGGCTTCAAACCCTCCACCAGGATGGGTTGCACCGGCACTTGAGACTCCTGGGCCAGCAGCCCAATACCCGGCTCGAACGGCTGCAACCGTCCGTCCTGGGAACGGTGGCCCTCCGGGAAAAACCAGC
Source organism: uncultured Acidobacteriaceae bacterium (assembly GCA_963838445.1). GTDB lineage: Bacteria > Acidobacteriota > Terriglobia > Terriglobales > Acidobacteriaceae > PALSA-350. The sequence continues at coordinate 306,582 of CAWIRT010000042.1, read as the reverse complement.
ACATGGTAACCCCGGTCCATCGCCTCTCCGGCGTGGGCGAAGCTCTGCCGCAATCCAGCGCCTCGGGGCAGCGGAAACACATTAAAGAGCGCACTCACCAGCCAATAAGCCAGCGGGGTGAAGACGCTGGCCAGTCGATGGCGCTCAGCCTTCCCCCGGCGCCAGCCGGTCAAGAGCTGCCCCGCCATGGCGATCGCCACATGGGCCCGATCATTGCTGTTCAGGGCATAGAGGATCACCGGGACATCGAACGCCGTGAGATGGTTGGCGATCAGCAATGAGGGACGTGCCAGTGCGGCCCGCGGTGCAATGCGGGGCTGCCAGCAGCAACCACACCAACGGCCGCATGACTCCCTCCAGGAAGCTGACCCGCACCCCGCGGATAACCGGCCACCAGGGCCATCGGGGAAAAACGCGCTCGGTCTTTCGGCCTGGGGAGCGCCGGTAACTGTGCCGGGGCGCTCTCCGGTAAACGTGCCGGTGGAAGCGCCATCCCGATCTTCCGTCGCGTCGCCGCCTGCCGTTCCGGCGCCGGGATGCCGGAGCAGCTGGCGCAAGTCGCCCACTGTTCTTACCTGTCCCCACGCCGCGTCGTCGAGCTCCAGCCCGAAGCGGGTTTCCAGGTTCGACTGCAGTTGCACCATGGCGAGACTGTCCAGGCGCAGATCCTCGGCCAACCGGTCGCTTGAAACCACCTCCGCGGTCGGGCGCTCCCAACTGGCGCAATACCTCGACCAGCTGGTCAGAGGGAACTTCACGCCGCCACGCCCCCGGCGGCCAGCGACTGCTGCGCCCAGCCCTGCACCGTGCGGCGCAAAACCTTACCCGTAGACGTACGCGGAAACTCAGGCTGCGGCCAACGCAGCCAGTAGCGAATTTGCTGGAAAGGCGCCAGTTCGCGGTTCGCAGCATCGATCGCACCCTGCAGAATTTCGTCTGCAGCATCGGGAATTAACACCGCGGCCGGCGCAGGGCCGGCGGTCGAGTCGTAGGCAACCACCAGGCACTCACGCACCCCGGGCTGGCGGCGCAACACCGCTTCCAGATCCTCGGGGTGAACGTTCATTCCGGCGGAGGTGACGATCACGTCGCTCTTGCGCCCGGCGAAGATCAGCTCGCCCTCTGCATTGCGGGTTGCCAGGTCGCCGGTTGCCAGCCACCCCGGGTCGCGTGCCTGCAAGCCCCCGTCCTGCCATACCTGCGAAGCGATGGAGTCGCCGCGCACCAGGATCTCGCCATCCGGTCCGATCTGGACCTCTCGTCCTGCAAGTGGTTTACCGATACTTCCGCGGGCGATCTTAAACGGGTGGTTGAGCGTCACCAGCGCCGTCGTCTCCGTCATCCCGTAGCCCTGAATCAAGGCGAACCCGACGGTGGTCCAGAAGCTCTCGAGGTCGGCCGGCAAGGTCGCGCCTCCCGAGACGAATGCCCAGAACTTCCATCCCAGCCGCCGATGCACGGCGCGGAAGCGCCACCAGCGTCTCCCGATCGACTCGCCCCGGGCAGCGGCGAGGCTTTCCAAAAGCCCGGGAAACTCGGATTCCAACCAGGCGCGGAGCAGATCGAGCACCCGCGGAACCGCCGCCAGCACCGAGATGCGCTCCTGGTGCAGAAGCCGGGCCAGGCGCGGTGCCTGCAGCCGGTCTTCAAAGTGCACTTCCGCCACCAGCAAGGGCGGAACCCAGAGGCCCATGAACTGCCCGAAGACGTGGCTGAGCGGGAGCGTATGCAGAATGCGCAGGGGATGCACCAGGCGCTCGTAACGCAGGTACTTGCCCATCTCCTTCTCCAGGGGATCGAGCGAGGCCAGCACATTGCCGTGGGTGTGCACGATGCCCTTGGGCTCTCCCGTGGTGCCGGAAGTAAAGATGATTTGAAGTGGGGTATCCCGCGAGAGCCCGGGCGCATGGCGGTAGTCCGGCGTTGGCAGGGAAGCGGCCATCCCGGCAAAGCCCAGCATGGGGACGCCGGCATCCAGTGCGTGCAACAGCGCCAGATCGCCCGCCACCAACCTCGGTTGCACCTCGGCCACGACCCGCCGGGCCAGGTCCAGGCTGCCGGCGGCATCCAGCGGAACTGCGACGATTCCGCGCAGAACGCATCCAAAGAATGCTGCCACCCATTCCACCGAGTTGTTTCCCCACAGCAAAACCCGGTCTCCGGGCTGTAGGCCCAGCTGGTCGAAGGCACGCGCGCAACGCGCGCTCAACTCCGCCAGCTGCCCGTAGTTGGAAGAAAAACGGCGGTTGCCGCGGTGGGTGACGACGGCGATCTGCTCGTCATAGCGGCGGAAGTCTGCCACAAGCGTTGCCAGGTGCGGTCGCACCCGTTCAGTGTGGCACAAGACAGCGGTTGACACATTTTCACTTCTACTCTGCACAGGCGGGTTTTAGCGAGGTGCGTCTTTTCTTGAGAAAAAGCCGCGTCGGGAGCAATCGCTTTGTATACACCAGAAGTGAAAATGCTTTAGCGCAGGGATGGCGGGCACCTCGCGTAAAATAGGGCTTTTGCGCTTTACCACCTGCCGGCGGCTGGGTTCCCGCTGGCGCAACGGAATTATGAGGGAGCTTCTTGTGGCAGAAACAATTTACGACATGGTCATCATTGGCGGCGGTCCGGGCGGATACACAACTGCCATCCGCGCCGGGCAATATGGGTTGAAGGTCGCTCTGATCGAGCGGGAAAAGAAACTGGGGGGCACCTGCCTGCACTGGGGCTGCATACCCACCAAGTCCCTGCTCTTCGATGCTGAGGTCTATGACCACCTGAAGCATGCCGCCGAGCACGGCATCGAGGGTGTAGGTGCGATCACCATCAACTGGAAGACCATTCTGGACCGTAAGAACGGGATCATCACCAAACACGTGAAAGGTCTCGACTTCCTCATGCGCAAGAACAAGGTCACCACCCTCGAGGGCTACGGCCGGCTCACCGGCCCGGCCAAGGATGGCATTCACTCCATCTCGGTCGAAACCTCCAGCGGGGAGAAAAAGATCGTTCAGTCGAAGACCGTGGTGGTGGCCACCGGGTCGGACGCCCGCTTGCTCCCTGGTGTTGAATCGGATGCGAACCGCATCCTGACCAATATGGAGATCCTGGCGCTGCCGCAGATTCCCAAGTCCATGGTGGTGATCGGCGCCGGGGCGGTGGGGGTCGAGTTCGGCTCCATCTTCAAGAGCTTTGGCAGCGAGATCACCATTGTCGAGTACCTGCCCCGCCTGGTCCCGAACGAAGACGAGGATGTGAGCAAGGAGCTGGCTCGCGTCTTTCGTAAGCGAGGGATTGACACCCATACCGGCGCCAAGGTGGAGAAAATCGAGAAGACCAAGGACGGGGTGAAGGTGACCTTCACGACCGCGGATGGCAAGCAGGTGGTCAAGGAGGCGGAGACAGTGCTGGTGGCCGTTGGCCGCGCTCCCCGTACGGACAATCTCGGCCTCGAGGCGACAAAGGTCGAGGTGGAGCGGGGCTTCCTCCGCGTGGACGAGTGGATGCAAACTGCGGAACCCGGCATCTACGCCATCGGCGATGTCGTGGCCGGTTTGCCCCAGTTGGCCCACGTAGCCGCCATGGCGGGCATGGTGGTCGCGGCCAAGGTAGCGGGTAAGCGAGCGCGGCCCGTGCGCCGGGACCGCATCCCGGCCTGCACCTACTGCGAGCCGCAGATTGGCAGCGTCGGCCTGACCGAAGCGCAGGCCAAGGCTCAGGGTCACGCGGTGAAAGTAGGCAAGTTTCCTTTCTCTGCCAATTCCAAGGCGTCCATCGTCGGCTCGCACGAAGGCTTTGTAAAAGTAGTCGCGGATGCCAAGCACGGCGAGGTGCTGGGCGTACACATCATCGGGCCGCAGGCCACAGAGTTGGTGGCGGAGGCGGTGGTCGCGATGGAACTGGAAGCGACCATCGAGGAGCTCATGTTTACCATTCACGCTCACCCCACGTTGGCGGAGGCGATGCTGGATGGTTTCGGCAGCGTGGAGAACATGGCCATTAATGTCTGAGCCGGTCATCTCGTTGGTGGATCTCGGCCGCCTGGACTACGCGGCAGCCCTGGCCCTGCAGCAGCAGGTTTGTGCCCTGCGCCAGCAGGAAAGCATCGGCGATGTGCTGTTGCTGGTCGAGCATCCGCCGGTGCTCACCCTGGGCCGGAACGCCCACCGCGGCCACGTCGTTGCCAGCGACGAGTTGCTGGCGCGGCGTGGGATCCCGCTGTTCGAGACCAACCGTGGAGGAGACGTCACGTATCACGGACCAGGACAGCTGGTGGGTTATCCCATCCTCCAACTGCGCGGTTTCACCCCGCCGCTGGGCATCGTCGAGTACCTGCGCAAGTTGGAGGAGGTGCTCATTCGCGCTTGTGCGGATTATGGCATCCTCACCCAGAGATCGGCCGGCCGTGCCGGCGTCTGGACCATGCCTGGCGGTGCGGTCGCGGAAAAAAAGATTGCCGCCCTGGGCGTCCATGTAGCGCGCGGCGTGACCACCCACGGCTTTGCCCTGAATGTAACCACTGATCTCGATGACTTTGCCCTGATTGTGCCCTGCGGCATTCGCGACCGCGGCGTAACCAGCATCGAAACGGAAGTGGATCCCGCGCCCTCAAGGGAACAGGTGGTCAACTCGATAGCACGGCACTTTGGCCGGGTTTTTGGGCGCCAGATCATATGCCTGGAAGCGCTGGACGATCTGCTTCCCCAGGTCCACGCAGTGACTGCGGGATTGCTCTAGAATAGGGAGTTCGCGTAGCGAGAGGGAGTCCATGCCGACCGATGTGATCATGCCCCAGATGGGCGAGTCGATTTTTGAAGGCACCATCACCAAGTGGCTGAAGAAGCAGGGTGATACGGTGCAGCGGGATGAACCTCTGTTTGAGATTTCCACGGACAAGGTCGATGCCGAGATCCCGTCGCCCGCCAGCGGGGTGCTCACCGAGGTCAAAATCGCGGAAGGCAACACCGTCCAGATCAACACCGTGGTGGGTGTGATTGGGGAGGCCGACGGTCAGCCCGCGGCAGCGCCGGCAGCCCCAGTGGCTGCGAGCTCTGAAAAGACCCCCAGCAAGACGCCTGACAACACCCCCAGCGAGACGGCGAAACCGGCCAGCGCCGGCAATTCCCCGGCTCCCGCCCCCGCAGCCGCCACTGCGCAGGCCTCTCTCACCGACGTGATCATGCCTCAGATGGGCGAGTCCATTTTTGAAGGCACCATCACCAAGTGGTTGAAGAAGGCTGGCGACATGGTGCAACAGGATGAGCCGCTGTTCGAGATCTCGACCGATAAAGTCGATGCTGAAATTCCCTCGCCCGCCGCGGGCGTACTTTCCGAGATCAAAGTGGAGGCCGGGACTACGGTGCAGATCAACACCGTCGTAGCCGTCATAGGAACAGCTGGAACGGCTGGGGCGCCCGCTCCCAAGGCTCCGGCGCCCGCACAGCCCGCGCCCGCTCTGCCCGTATCTGCCGCCGAGCCGGAGACCGAGACCGATACAGCTGATGCCGAAAGCGGGGAAAGAGTCCGGTCTTCGCCCCTGGTGCGCAAGATAGCCAAGGAAAACAATCTGGACCTGCGCCAGGTCCCGGGCACCGGCTCGTCCGGAAGAATCACCAAGGAAGATATCCTCGGCTTTCTCGCCAAGGGAGGGACGACGACACCCGCCGCGCCCAAACCCGCGGCGGCTCCGCCCGCACCGGCTCCGGCTCCCGCCGCCGCCAAACCAGCCGCCCCCGCCCCGACTCCCGTGGTGACCGCCGGTGACGAGCTGGTGCCGATGACCCGGATGCGTTCCATCATCGCCCAGCGGATGGTCGACTCCAAGCGCACCAGCGCCCATGTCCATACCGTCTTCAAGATCGACATGAGCCGTATTGTGCGCATTCGGGAGAAGGAAAAATCCAAGTACGAGCAGCGCAACGGGGTCAAGCTCACCTACATGCCGTTTATCTCGCGCGCCGTCATCGCCACCCTGCGCAAGATGCCCATCGTGAATGCTTCGATGGAAGGCGACGCTATCCGTTACCACAAGAACATCAATCTGGGCATTGCGGTCGCCCTGGACTGGGGTCTGATTGTGCCCGTCATCCGCCAGGCGGAAGACAAGAGTTTTCTCGGCATTGCCCGCGCCATCGTGGATCTGGCAGAAAGAGCACGCGCCAAGAAGCTCAAGCCGGAAGAAGTGGCATCTGGCACTTTCACGATTACCAATCCCGGCATTTTCGGCGAACAGTTCGGAACCCCGGTCATCAACCAACCGGAGTCGGCCATCCTCGGTGTCGGCGGCCTCTTTAAAGAACCAACCGTAGTTACCGATGAGAACGGATCCGATTCCATCGCCATCCGCAGCATCATCCGCCTGACGCTGGGCTTTGATCACCGCATCATCGATGGAGCCGACGCAGGCCGCTTCATGGCCGAACTGAAAAAGTACCTGGAAAACTGGAACGAAGACATAGGCTAACGCCAAAAGCCCAGTACGAGGGGCGGATGTCCCGCATTCGCCCCATTGGTGTGAAAATTCTTAGACGGGTAAGGACGGGTGCCCCAGGTTCGCCCAAGCGTACCTGGGCCGAAAAAGACGGGGCGAAGCCCCTCCGAACGCCGTGATTACCGTTTCCAAACACTGATCATTCGGAACGGAAAATCCGGCTGCAACCTCTGCCTCTTCCACGAACTTAAACCCTTTTGTTGACGGCGTCCGAAATCTGCCTGGTTGACCGTCGTGATCGTCGTGGATCTGTAACAGCAACAGCGACCATTTTCTCTACAGCCGACCCTTGGCCTCAAGAACCCGGGCCACCGCCTCTTCCGCCGTATCCGCCGTTGCCGAAAGATGGCCCATCTTCCGCCCCGCCCGCGCCGTATGCTTTTCATACAGGTGCAAACTAACCTCCGGCACCGCCAGCGCCCGCGCAAAGCGCGGCTCCCCCTTTAACCACAAATCCCCCAGCAAATTAGCAATTGCTGCCGGGCGCACAATCCTCACATCCCCCAGCGGCAGGTCGCACACCGCCCGCACCGCCTGCTCAAACTGGCTGGTGACGCAGCACCGCTCGCTGGCGTGATAGCTATTGTGTGGCCGCGGCGCCAGTTCATTCACGTACAGCCCGTCGTCTTGGGTGACGAACATCTCCACCGCCAGCAACCCCTCCAGCCCAAGCAGACACGCCATGGTCGTCGCCAGCTCCTGGGCCCGGCTTTCCAACCCGGGTGGCAGGGAGGAGGGAAGGGCGCTCCACACCAGGATCTGGTGTTCATGGTGGTTGGTAGCCGCGGGATAAGCCAACACCTCACCGCTCGGATTCCGCGCCACCATCACCGAAATCTCAGATTGCAGATCGAATGCCTGTTCGGCCACGCAAGGCTGCTCTCCCAGCGACCGCCAGGCGGCGCCGGCGTCCGATGCCGTCCCGTCGAGTTTCACCTGGCCCCGGCCGTCGTAGCCGCCCTGGGCGCGTTTGAGATAAATCCGCCCGCCCAGCTCCGCCATCGCGTCCACCAGGTCGGCCTCCGAGTAGATTGCCCGGTAAGCCCCCACCGGGAAACCCTGGTCCCGCAACCAATTTTTCTGCCGGATCCTGTCCTGCACCATGGCCAGGATCTCCTTACTGGGCCGCACCGGTGCGTGGCGCGCAGCGGCCTCCAGCGAAGCAATCGAAATCTGCTCTATTTCCAAAGTGATCACATCACAACCCCGAGCGAGATCGGCGGCCGCCTTGGCGTCATCCCAGGAGCCGACAAAACACGCGTCCACCACAAAACGGGCGGGGCAGGAAGGATCGGGATCCATCACCTGTACCCGGTAGCCCATGGAACGCGCGGCCATGGCGGTCATGCGCCCCAGTTGACCACCTCCCAGGATGCCAATGGTCGATCCCTGAACGATCGCGGTCAATCGGGCAACTCCGTCTCCAGCACCTCTTGGCTGCGCGCCTGCCTCCAGGAGCGGAGGCGGTTACCCAGATCCGGATCGTGACCGGCCAGGATGGCCACCGCCAGCAACGCCGCATTGGCGGCGCCCGGCTTCCCAATCGCCAGGGTCGCGACCGGAACTCCCTTCGGCATCTGCACGATGGAAAGCAGCGAATCGATGCCCTGCAGACAAGTCGAGGGAACGGGGACTGCCAGCACCGGGAGGATGGTTTTGGCGGCCAGCATTCCCGGCAAATGCGCCGCCCCGCCGGCGCCGGCGATGATGATCTTCAATCCCCGCGGCTCGGCCTGCTCGGCATAGCGAAAAAGCCAGTCGGGGGTGCGATGGGCAGAGACGATCCGCGCTTCGTGGGGGATGGCGAACTCCCGTAACAGATCAATGCAAGGCAAAAGCACCTCGTAATCGCTCTTGCTGCCCATGACCACGCCAACCAGTGGAGAGCCGTTCATGTTGCCGATTATCCCACCTCACCCGCGCTTGTGCGGATCGCACCCAGGGAGTGGGAGGGCTAGCGATTTAACCATTGGTGTAGACCGAAGCACAGGACCTTTTCGTGGTTTTCTCCCCAGGAAAACCACTCCTCGCGGCCTTTTGTCGGGCCACAGTAATTGTTAAACCGCCCTAGACGCGAAGCTCCCTGCGGGCTGTCTCCGCGACGCGCGGCAGATCGGACGAGGTCAGTACCCGGATGGTGTGTTCTTCCATGATTTCCACGCCAAACCGGTATTGCGCGATCCGGTCTTCGTCCGGCTCGTCTCCCTCCGTCTGGCGAATGGGCTCTACGATCGCGGTCAGTTCCAGATCCGCCTGGTCCACTCGTTTCACCCCAGCGATTAAGCTAAAAGCGCTGAATGCCAGCAGCTTGGCATCGTCCGCGTCGCTTTCCAGCGAGACCGCCTGGAACATGCGCACAACCCCGTTGGGCCGATAGCCGCAATCAATGCGCAGCGGATCACCCGGCTTGGTGTAGGGAGCGGCCGCGATCTGCTTGCGCATCAGAGTCCACACCCCTGCTTCTTCAAAGCGCGTACGCATGGCCGCATGCAGCGCCGAGCGGCCGCTCCGCCGCTGGCTTCGTTCCCGCCGCGGAGTGTCGACATAGCGGCGCATCAGGTCTTCAAGACCAGCCAGAAAACTCTCCGCCAGATAAGCCTTGCTCTCGGTGATCTGGAGCCCGTTGGAAAGCGACGCCTCGAGCAGCGCCACAATGGGTTTTGAGTGGCTGCTTGTCTGGGCCCGCAACCGTTGCCCTACCTCGATCTCCAGCGCTTCCAGCATCCGCGTGTCCGCGTCCGGATCGAGGCAACGGACCCGTCCCCAATCCCGGGTAAACCGCAGCACGCTCTGCTCTCCCTCGGCGCGGACCAGCACGCCGATATTGACAAACTCGTTCTTTACCGGGTCGGGCACATAACGGATGAGTTGGAACTCGCACTGCTTGCGTTCCATCATCCTTTAACCTGCTTCCTGGCCCTGCCCATTATCTTGCACCCACTTCTCTCCCGCCACTCTTCCGCCCACGTCGTTTTCGCCTCCCCCTCCCCAATTCGGAAATGGCCGGCGCGCCGATTCCCCAAATCCCATGATCAATTCCCGAACGCGACGGCGGCGCGCCAGCAACCGTTCCAGCAAGGCTTCGAGCGCGCTCAGATCACCCCCGTACCACTCCGGGGGAATGATCTCCGCAATGGCCCACGCGGTATCCGGGGACAGGTTTTCGATGCGGCTAAGCCAGGGTTCGAAGCTCGCCCAACCCGTGACCCCGCGATACACAGTATTTTCCGCGAAAACCCCGCCCAGGCTCGCGTCGACAAACTTCCAGTCTCCGGCATGAAAACAATATCCCTGGTCGATAAAGGTAGCGGTGTAGCGGCGATCCCGCCGGCCCTTCTGAAAAACGGCCTGCCGCCCGTTGATGTTGCAGGTCCACTTGTCCAGCGCCAGGATACCGGCGAACTCGGCCAGGTTGCGCACTTCCAGCAGCTGTTCTTCGGGCAGGTAGTCGACCGTCTGTCCCGGCATCAGCCCTCCCACCCAACGCGACGCGAAGTGCAGGCCGGCCTGGCATCTCTGCGCTCCCCCGCGCTGCTCAATGGTCAGGTCCGGGGTGTTTTGAATCAGCCACTCGCTGACCTCGATGACCTCCGCCGGCGGAACAGCCAGCCCGATCGCGGCCGCCAGCCGGGTGGCCAGGAGCTCGTTGGCCAATACCCGGACATGTTGCGGGTTGTTGCGGAATTTGACCACGTACAGATTCCTGTCCGACGCGAGCATAAGATGGCTCTGCGCTCCGCCCCGCATGCGTCGAATCTGTTGGATCGCGGTCACCGCCACAGTAGTCACCTTTGCGCCTGTCCGGCCGCTGCAAGTAGCAGCATACGCGAACCCCGGCATCGAACCCCGGCACACGGCGCGTCCGCAAGCGTCGCGGCGCCGGCTTCTGGTAGCATCGCCACGGAGGAAGTACATGGAACAGGCTGTCACGACCCCGAATGGCTCGCGCCGCAATGAAGATATCGCGTTGGATTTATTGAAATTTGTCGCTGCGTCGACGGGGATTATCAAAGCAACTTCGGCCGCCGCCGGCTTTGTCGCCGCCTCCGGCGCCAAGCCGGAGGATCAGGTGAATCAAGTACTCGCTCTCTACACCAAATGTCTCGGTGCGGTGCAGGGCAAATAATCCAACCATGGCAGACAGTAAAGACGGTCAACCGGTTCGCGCCTGGTATATCGAGCGCAACTGCTGTCGGCGCGGCTTCTCCGCAGGAAAAGCCGCGTTTCGCCACGTTCGCCTGTGCCCATGAGCAGCGGGAAGACTCTGAGCGTCGCCGTGTTCGGGGCCGGCACCTTTGGCCGAAATCATCTCCGCATCTACCGTCAACTGGAACAGTCCGGGGCCGGAGTTCGTCTGGCCGCGATTGTGGATACTGATCCTGGCACCGCCCGGCAGCTGCGCGAAGAGGAAGGTCTTACGGTCTTCTCGTCAGCGGAAGAATGCCTGCAGGCGTGCCGGGAGGGCAAACTGCATTTGGATGCGGTGTCCGTCTGCGTGCCCACCTCCGCGCACTATTCCGTGGCCTCCCAGGCCTTAGCCCACGGACTCGATGTCTTGTTGGAAAAGCCCATTGCGGTGACTCTGGCCGAGGCCGATGCCCTGGTGGGACAAGCGGCAGCCAGCCGGCAGATCCTGCAGGTAGGCCTGCTGGAACGCTTCAACCCCGCGGTCACTGCCGCCCAGTCATTGGTGAACGGGCCAATGTTTTTCGAAGCCCATCGTCTCAGCGTTTTCCATCGCCGCGCTCTGGACGTCGACGTGGTTCTGGACCTGATGATCCACGATCTGGACATCGTTCTCAGCCTGGTGCGCTCGCCGGTGGAGCAGCTGCACGCTGTCGGGCTGAGGATTTTATCCTCCCAGGTGGACATCGCCAACGTTCGCCTGGAATTTGCCTCCGGCTGTGTGGCCAACTTTACCGCCAGCCGGGTCAGCACCGAGACGGTGCGCAAGCTGCGCTTCTTCCAGCCTCATCAATATCTTTCCATCGACTATGCCCGTCAGGATCTGCTCATCATCAACGTGGCTCCAGGGGACCACGGAAACGCCGCGCTCGCGGTCACTAAGCCGGTGGTGCAGGGCGGAGAGCCTCTGCTGTTGGAGATCAACGCATTCCTGGATGCGGTCAGAACCCGCACCGCGCCCCGGGTAACCGCGCAGCAGGCCCGCGACGCGCTGGCCCTGGCCCTCGACATCAACCAGGCGATTCAAGCCCACGCGACCCGGGCCGGCCTGGTCTAGATCGACAATGCCACCTAGGGCATTTTCTGCACTTTGTACCCCTTGGGCACTTCCAATTGAAATTGATCATCAGCCAGCGGTTGATTCAAGGTGAGCTTCTCCACCGTAAGGGTGATGCTGTATTCGTCCAGCAACCGGTTGATGGTGATCGTGCCTGGGAATGGGGTTCCGCCGAAGTCCTGATACGGACCGTAAATTACCTGAGTCTCCAGATCACCACTGGCGTCGTAGATATCCTGTTCGGCAGGCATGAGGTTAATCCGGCTGAAATGTATGACGCGCAGAGGCTGGCCCACTTGCGGCAGTCCGGCGGAGGCACTCCGTTTCCCGGGTTTCAATATCGTCAGGTCATAAAGCGGGGTCTCCACCAGCTGCTTGGTCCGCGGGTCTACCTTGGTCAAGCTCGAGTTGGTGAGGGACACGATCCAATCAGGGGAGATACGGCGAATCAGGATGGAATCGAGGAAGATGTCCGGACGCAGATTCTCCAGCGGATTTTTTGTCTTGGTGGTCACGGAATTGGTCCCTTGAATGGCACGGCTCCGGGGCGGAATCAGCAGGGTGAAGGTTTGTCCGTCGCTCGCCAGGTCAAAAGCGCGGAGGCGCACAACCGGCAGGTATCCCAGAACGCGCAACATCTGCGGCTTACGCAGGCGAATATAGCCGTGAATGGAGGTGTAATCCGTTTGCTGGCCTTTGTGGGTCCCGCCCGACGACGCAGCAAAATCCACCGTCGCGCTCAACGAATTCACCTGGTCGTAGCGAAGGTTAACCGCCTCCACTAACTGCACTGCGTCGGCGTTCAATGCCACGCCGGCCAACTTGGGCTGCTGAAGCTTGCGGGTGTGGCTCAGGCATCCGGTCAAAACCGGAACCGCCAGCGCCAAAAGCTTCCACCAATCTCTCCGCATCCAATTCAACTCAGGAACTGCGAGTATAGAGCAACCGTGCCCTTGCGGCCCTCAATGGGGCCCCGGCCCATCTTTAAGGCCCTGCCGGTACGCGGTCACGTTCCGTTCATGTTCTTCGAGCGTCGCCGCGAAGCGCGAATGGCCGGCGGCTCTTGGGTCGGCGACAAAATAGAGAAAGTGGCTGTCTGCGGGGTGCATGGCCGCCTGCAGAGAAGCAGTTCCCGGGCTACAGATCGGCCCCGGCGGCAGACCGGCATGACGATAGGTGTTGTAGGCCGAGTCCCGCTTCAGATCCGACTGGTAAATCGTTCCCCGGTATCGGTTCTCCAGCATCGCGGCGTAAATCACCGTGGGGTCGGTCATCAGGGGCATATCCCTGGCTAGACGGTTCTGCAGCACACTCGCGACCAGGGGCCGGTCTTGCGCCACCGGGGTTTCTTTTTCCACCAGCGACGCCAGCGTCACCACCCGGTGGTAGTCACCGTCTAAACCGATCGCAGCGCCGTTCTGCCGGAAGCGCCGTACCATCGCGGCCAGGATCTGGCTCACCGGCAACCGCCGCTGAAAACGGTAGGTATCCGGAAAAAGATAGCCTTCGAGGCTTTTTGCTCCCGGGTCGAGGTCCGCAATCAAAGCCACGTCCTTGGTGGCCGCCGCCAGAAAGCCCTCTTTCGGGCCCAGTTGGGCGTCCTGGACGGCCTGCGCGATGTCGAACAGGTTGAATCCTTCAGGAATCGTCACTGTGCGGGTATACACATCGCCGCGCACGATGCGGTTGTAGACCGCGGGCAGCGCCGCCGGGCGCACGAATTGATATTCTCCCGCCTTCAGCGTGCCCCCGCGCACCACATGCCAAAGATCAAAGGCGTACCGGCTGCGGATAATCCCATGCTCCGCAAGCAAAACCCCAATGGCCCGTGTTCCCATGCCCGGAGTCACTTCGACAATCGTCTCTCCAGCCGGGCTGGCTGGCTGAACCAGGCTCAGATAGGCGAACGGGACAGCGAGCAGAACCAGAACCAAAAGAACAACCAGAAAACGTCGCACAAGCGGGACCTTGGTGGATTGGATTCTTCACATGGATTTTATGATGCGATTCTCTTGTTCGCTCAGAAATGCACCACAGCCAGAGCAGTTGGTTGGGATAAGATCCGCAAAGGCTCACCTCACCTATGAACCCATTGGACCAGGCGCTGGAACGGCCGCCCTCAGGCCGCATTTTAGGCCTCGATGTCGGTGATCGCCGTGTCGGCGTCGCTGTCTCCGACGAGCTTGGGCTCACCGCGCAACCGGTGCTCACTCTGGTGCGTAAGAACCGCAGACAGGATCTTGGCTCCCTGGCCCGGCTGGTGCGCAAGTATGGATGTACCCAGGTGGTGGTCGGCAACCCGCTGTATATGTCGGGCGACGTCAGTCCCCAGGCGCTCAAGGCCCAGGACTTTGCCCACGCCCTTCAGGCCCAGACTGGGGTCGAGCTGACCCTGTGGGACGAACGGCTCTCGACCACCGAAGCCCATCGTCATCTGGATGCCGCGGGCCGCGTGCCAGGAGATCGGCGTGCCGTGATCGATCAGGTGGCTGCCGTACTTATCCTGCAGAGTTTTCTTGACTCCCGGCGTTCACGACTGGCTGACTGAGCTTCAACCGTCCGTCGTATAATCGTCTTTTGTTGTTAGCGATGTGCCCATCTAGCGGGGGCGGTCGCGGGTGGCGCACCCGCGTAAGTGAATCACAGGCTCTGGAATCAGCGACAGGAAAGAGGGTAGCGCGGGCTTCTCCGCCGCGCGCATCCCGGATCATTGCGAAATGCCTGAACACATAAAGAAAAAGCTGGAAGAACAAATCCGCGTGCTGGAGCACGAGCTTACCCACGAGCTTCCCATCGAGATCAAGAAGGCAGCCTCGCTGGGAGATCTGAGCGAGAACGCGGAGTACCACATGGCCAAGCAGCGCCAGGTCTTCGTCAACGCCCGCCTGGGCCAGCTCAAGAAACGCATGGCGGAACTGGCGCTGGTGAACTTATCCAACATTCCCAGGGACAGAATCGCTTTTGGCTCGACCGTGGTGGTTTTCGATTCCACCAAGAACGAAGAGATCACTTACAAGCTCGTCACCAGCGAAGAATCCGACGTGAACCAGGGCCTCATCTCCACCACGTCCCCCATCGGCAGAGGACTGGTCGGCAAGCAGGTCGGCGACATTGCGGCCATTGTGACTCCAAACGGCAAACGGGAGCTGGAGATTCTCAAGCTCACTACGATCCACGACGAGACCCCATGACCTGGACCTGGACCGGTGCATTTGGCAGAGGTTGCGGGGTCGTCCTGCAGGGTATCGTGGATGGCCTTGCGCTCACCCGCATCTCGCCCAACGTGCTTACCTTCCTCGGTCTGGTCATCAACACCGCCGCCGCCATCCTCTTCGGCTGGGCCAACGAGCACAACTTCGTTCGCCTCTTCCTCTATGCCGGTCTGGTCATCATCGGCGCCGGCATCTTCGACATGGTCGACGGCCGCGTGGCGCGCCAGACTCACCAAGTCACTATCTTCGGAGCGTTCTTCGATTCGGTCATCGATCGCTACAGCGACGTGGTTCTTTTCTTTGGACTGCTGGTGTTTTACGCTCGCGGTAACCGATTCTTCTATGTCGTGCTGACCGCCTTTGTCATGGTTACGTCGCTCATGGTCAGCTACACCCGGGCCCGGGCCGAAGCCTTGATTGGCTCCTGCAAAGTGGGTTTTATGGAGCGGCCGGAGCGAGTGGTTCTCATCATTCTGGGCGCGCTTTTCAACCGTTGGGGCGTGATGGCCCCAGTGCTCTGGGTGCTGGCCGTCTTGTCCACCATCACCGTCATCCACCGCATCAGCTATACCTATCAACGCACTAAGCCACAGCTTGCTGAGTCCCAGCCTGTGGAGACCCCGTCTGCCGAGCTTCGCCCACAGGGATCCCCGGCCACTGCGGCGCGGGCCGCCACTGCCGATCTGAGCCCAGCTCCCCGCGCTTGACCCGCCCATGATCCCACGCATGACCCCACCATGACTAAGACCCAAGGCCCCTTCCTTCGCTCCCCGGTACTGCTGGTTCATGGCGGCGCATGGGACATTCCTCCCGATCAGCTGCAAGCCCATTCCTTCGGTGTGATTCGAGCGGTGGACGTAGGCTACGACCTGCTGAGCCGCGGAGCCTCAGCGCTGGACGCGGTCGAGGCCGCCGTGACCGTGCTCGAAGATGATGAAACCTTCGATGCCGGCCGAGGCAGCTTCCTAACCGCGGACGGACGGGTGCAACTCGACGCTCTCATCATGGATGGCGCAACCCTGCGCGCCGGTGCCGTTGCCTGCGTGGAAAGGCTGAAGAATCCCGTTCAGGCTGCCCGCCTGGTGCTCGAACGCAGCCCCCACGTTTACCTCGTCGGCCAGGGCGCGGAGACGTTTGCGCAAAAAAATGGACTAGCCCTGATCGACAACGCCAGCCTGGTCATCGACCGCGAACGGCAGCGCCTCGAAGCGGCCAAAGCACGAGCCAGCGCAGGCATCGCCGATGCCACCTTCGGCGGCGATCCTGCGGACTCGCATGACACCGTGGGCGCGGTTGCGCTGGACGCTGACGGTAACCTGGCCGCCGCCACCTCCACCGGAGGGACTCTGAACAAAACCCCCGGGCGGGTCGGGGATTCCTCGGTGATTGGGTGCGGGGGCTATGCGGACAACCGGAGCGCCGCCGTGTCGCTTACCGGATGGGGCGAGCCGATCATGAAGCTGGTGCTGGGCAAATGGGCTGTGGACCGGGTGCCGCAGCTGGGCCCGGAACAAGCCGCCGAGGACGCCATGGCCTATCTGCACGCGCGCCTTCAGGGTCACGGCGGCATCATCCTGCTCGGCCCTGACGGCCGCTTTGGGATCGCTCACAACACTCCGCGCATGGCCTGGGCCTTGTGCGACCAGGAGGGCGTCCGCACCGGCACCCACGTGGCTGAGGCATAGTTCATGAACTCCGCCCTCATCCTCGCTTCTGCCTCCCCGCGCCGGCGCGAACTGTTGGCCCAGGCGGGTTATCACTTTGCGGTCCAGCCATCGTCCGTGCCCGAATCGCGCCGCCCCGGGGAAGACGCCATCCGCTTCGCCACCCGGCTTGCCCGGGAGAAGGCGGAAGAAGTCTTTGCCCGCCATCCACCGTCCTCCGCCCATGTTCCAGTCCCCCATGCTCCAGTCATGGTTCTGGGAGCCGACACGGTCGTGGTCTGCGATGAGGAGGTGATGGGCAAGCCGGTGGATGCCGCGGACGCCACGCGCATGCTCCTGCTGTTATCCGGGCGCACCCATCACGTGGTCACCGGGGTGGCCGTGGTCTGGGGACTGGGCTTAGCCGAGGTGGCCGCCGAACTGACGCAAGTGACCATGCGCACCCTTTCACCCCAGGAAATCTCCGACTATGTCGCCAGCGGCGAACCCATGGATAAGGCGGGTGCGTACGCGATCCAGGGTTATGCCGGAAGATGGATCCCCAGGATCAGCGGTTGCTATTTCAACGTGGTAGGACTGCCGCTGGCCCTGGTCACCACCCTGCTGGAGGGAGCCGAGCTGCGTATGCCAAACCAGCTCGGCCGGGAAAAAGATTTGTCCCTTCGCTGACCAAAGCCCTGAGCTCCGAGAGCCCCATTCCCAAACGGCCCGCACCCTGAAATGAGCTGAAAGTAATTATCTGAACGAAGGGCTCGGCTATGCCGTCAAAGGCACCGGATGGATAAGGGACCGCAGCGGAAAACGAATTGGGCTTTTTCGGGATTTACCAATTTAGTCCCGAAGGGACGGCTGAGATTAGCCCAGGACGTTAGTCCTGGGGTGGATTTGAAAGGACGACTCAGTCCCGCAGGGACGGCTGAAAATGGGCCGCGTCGCGATCCTTCTTCAGCCGTCCCTGCGGGACTCAATCAGGTTGCCTGATGTACCCAGGACTAGCGTCCTGGGCTAATTTCAGCCGTCCCTTCGGGACTAAATCGTAAATTCCGGTTCTCACACAAGCTCTTTCGGCCCTGAAGTACGTCGTTGTTTTCCCTGAAGGGTACGGGCTTCAGCCCGTACATACATGAAAACAAGACGATCGGCTTTAGCCCCTGAGGGCGGCCCGCCGCTCAACCCCGGAAAGAATCTTTCTTCTCTGATCTGGGGCGGAGCAACTGCGTCGAGCACAGAACAAAAATGGCAAGCAGGGTGAGATCCAAAGCAGCCGGCATAGTGTCCCCTTCTGCGGCCTTATGGCAAGGAAAGACCGCCGATCATCGCCGCAAGCAGTGCTGTCCGGGGAACCAGGGCATCGAGCAAAATGGATTCGTGCCGGGCATGTGCCCCTTCACCCACCGCTCCCATTCCATCCAACGTCGGGATCCCCAGGGCCGAGGTGAAATTTCCGTCCGAACCTCCGCCCGTCGCTGCTTCCTGCAGTTGAAAACCCAACCCCGCCGCCATTGTTGCTGCGCGCCGAAATAATGTAACCGTCCCTGAAGTTCTTTCCATCGGTGGCCGATTCAGTCCACCGCTGACCTCCAGCCGGCACTGCCGGTCCACCGGGCGCAAAGCGCGGAAGCGGCGATCGATGCGCTGCGCGTCGACCGCCTTGGCAATGCGCACGTCGAATTCCGCCCAAGCCTCAGCAGGCACCACATTGGACCGCGTCCCGCCCCCAATCACCCCTGCGTTGACCGTGATGCCTCTGGCCGGGTTGGTGAACGCGCTGGCCCGCTCGATCTGGCGCCCAAGTTCCAGCACTGCGCTGTGTCCGTGGCCGAAGTCCACTCCGCTGTGGGCGGCGACTCCATGCACCTGCAGGCGGTAGTTGGCCACACCTTTCCTTGCCGTCTTGTAGGCCCCGGGAACGCCTTGTGCCGGTTCCAGCACAAACACCGCCCCGCACCGTTTCGCCAGCGACTCGGTCAGAGCTCGCGAATGTTCGCTGCCGGTTTCCTCGTCGCTATTCAGCAGCAGCATCACTGGCCGGGTTAACTGCCCTGTTTCCTGCAAGATGGAGAGGGCACTCAGGGCCATGACCACGCCCGCCTTCATGTCCAGGACACCCGGTCCCCACGCCCGTCCCTGGCCCACCCGGAAAGGCATTTTGTTCAGTGTGCCCAGTGGCCATACCGTGTCCAGGTGGCCGAGCAGCATCACGGGCTTGACGGCACTGCGCAGCGGTCCGAAGCGGCCCATCAACAGGTCCCCGGCCGCCTTTTGTTTGCTGCGCCGGCTTTTGCCCCCACTCGCTTTGATCCATCCTTCCAGCAGGGTGACGCACCGGTTCACCGCCTCCGGGTCTTCCGTGGGCGACTCGAGGCGAACCAATTCCCCCAGCATTTTGAGCATTTGGGGCTGGCGATTGGCCACCGCCTCAGTCAGGTAGCGGTATCTGTCCATCAATCTTTCTCCTCCGGGGGTAAACCTAACACCCCTGTGCTACGTCTTATGGCCCGATCAGTTTGTTGCATTTTTGACACAGTGCAACTTTTTTTATCCTATGTACTCTATGGTTTTGCGACTGCAACCAGGAAAACTGATTTGTGGAACTAGCCCACTTAGAAACCACCATCGCGTCGGTGATTGAGTTCTCCGGAATCGGTCTCCACAGCGGGGCGCCGGTGAATATGCGCTTGCTGCCCGCTCCTGCCGGCTCCGGTATCGTTTTCCGCCGCACCGATCTGGACAACTACGAGATCGCCGCCACGGGCAGGAATGTCGCGAAAGTGAGCTATGCCACCAGTATCATGCGCCAGGGCGTGCTCATCTCCACCACCGAGCATCTTCTTTCCGCGCTCATCGGCATGGGCGTCGACAACGTCATCATCGAGCTGGATAATCTGGAGTTGCCCATTCTCGACGGCAGCGCCCTGCCGTACGTGGAAGCATTTGAAGAGGTGGGCATCCGGGTGCAGCGGCGCCGGCGGCAATATCTCCGCATACTGAAAAGTGTTGAGGTGCGCGAAAACGGAAAGTTCATTGCCGTTTATCCCGGGGAAGGCTACAGCATCACCTACGACATCCATTTCCCCGACCCTATCGGCCGTCAGGCCTTCACCGTCGATCTCGCCGCTGGAGCCTATGGTGCCCAGATCGCCGCCGCCCGCACGTTTGGGTTTCGCGAGGATGAGAAGATGCTGCGGGATATGGGGCTGATCCGGGGCGCGTCGGAGGAAAATGCAATTATTCTCTGCGGGGGCGAGGTGCAGAATGGTCCGTTGCGCTTTGATGACGAATTCGTCCGCCATAAAGTGCTTGACCTGATTGGTGATCTTGCCTTGGCTGGACATCGCATCCTGGGCCGGGTCGTCGCTCAGCGAGCCGGGCACGCCATGCACACCGCTCTGGTCTCCCGCCTGCTCCGCGATCGATCTGCCTGGGAGCTGGTGCAATTTCCCGCTCCGCGGCGCGCCCTGGTGAGTGTGACCGCAGCCCGTTTAGCTACTGCGTAGCATTCAGCTTTAGTATTCAGCCAGGACTGTGTTGGCCGCCACCGGAGCCATTTCCGCTTGGCGCGAGGCGCGCACCAGGTCACCCACTGCGTATTTGAGCTCGTTGATGCCTGCCCCGGTCACCGCGGAAATGGCAAAGAAGGGTAACTTGCGCCGCTTGGCCATGGCCCGTAGCTTCTTCAGTTTTTCCGGATTGGCCACGTCCGCTTTGGAGGCCACCACCAACATCGGTTTTTCGTCGAGGCCGTGGCCGAAGCTTTTCAACTCTGCCGTGATCACCCGGAAGTCTTCCACCGGATCGGGCCGGGCGCTGGCATCCGAAACATCCACCAGGTGTACCAGCACCCGGGTGCGCTCAATATGGCGGAGAAACTGCACTCCCAGCCCGGCCCCCAGATGCGCGCCTTCTATCAGACCAGGAATATCGGCCACGACGTAGCTGTCTTCGTGCGGCGGTTCCCCCACCGACACCACGCCCAGGTTGGGCTCCAGGGTAGTGAACGGATAGTCAGCGATCTTGGGCTTGGCGGCGGAGATCCTGGAGATCAATGTCGACTTCCCGGCGTTCGGATAGCCCACCAGCCCGACATCGGCCAGCAATTTCAACTCCAGCCGGTAAGCGCGCTCTTCGCCCTCTCTGCCGGCCTCCGATTCCCGCGGCGCCTGGTGCGTGGCGGTGGCGAAATGCTGGTTGCCTCGTCCACCCCGTCCGCCCTTGGCGGCGATGATGCGCTCATCGGGGTGTTTGAAATCGTGCACCAGGGCGCCGGTCTCGTCGTCATACAGCACGGTGCCGACCGGCACCTTCAAAATCGTATCCACGCCCTCGCGCCCGCTGCAGTTGGAGCCTTCTCCATGCCGCCCGCGCTGGGCCTTGTGTTCGGGGTTGAAACGGAAGTGAACCAGGGTGTTGTGCCGTTCGCTCGACTCCATGATCACGTCGCCACCCCGCCCGCCATCTCCGCCGGAGGGGCCGCCCCGGGGAACGAACTTTTCGCGGCGGAAAGCGACACAGCCATTGCCGCCATCCCCAGCCTTCACGCGAATTCGTGCCTCATCAATGAACATGATCGTCTCAACCCAGTGTAGCCTCTTTATTTCTGTCCCTTCCACAGCCCGCGGGTCACCCTATTTCAGTCTCTTCCACCAACTGCGGATCTCCTTCTTTCTGTCCCTTCCACCGATGACGTGCCACATCTCGCTCGTTTTTCGCGAGATGTGGGATACCGATGCATTAATCCGCCAGCTCTCCTGCCATGTTTCTGGAATATTGGAAAAAACGTTCAGCTTCGTGTATCCCACATCTCGCGAAAAACGAGCGAGATGTGGGGCACCCGTCATTGGTGGTAAGTGAAAAGCGCTAAGACACCATCACCCGTGGCACCCGCGCGCTTATTGCGCACAGCACTTCCCACGGTATGGTCTCGGCAAGATCCGCCAGATCCCACGCGTCGATCGTACGGGCGCCTTGGCTCCCCAGCAGCACCACCTCATCACCAATCACGGCCGCCGGAATATCCGTAACATCCACCACCGTCTGGTCCATCGAAACCCGTCCGGCGATGGGCGCCTTTTCGCCGCGGATGAGCACATGCCCCCGGTTCGACAACAAGCGGTTGTACCCATCCGCATACCCAACCGGCAGCAGAGCGAGCCGCGTCTCCCGGGCGGCGACAAAAGTATTGCCATAGCCGGCGCTTTCCCCCTGCTGTATGGTCCGTAACGACGTCACCTGCGTCTTCCAGGCAAGCACCGGAGCAAAGCCAGGCTCTTCCTCCCACGACAGTCCATCCAGTGTGAGCCGGTCGAGGTAGCCATACAGCGCAAGCCCAGGACGCAGCATCAGCCGCGCTCCCATGCGCACAGCCACTTCCAGCAAAATCTCCCGGTCGGGGCCGGCAACGACGCTCGACGAATTCCCCGCATGAAGCCACTGCGGCCGCAGCCCGCGATCAACCATCGACTGCAGCGCGGTCTTCAGGCCCGCCAACTGGGGATTGGGGCGAACAGAAGACATGATCTCCGGCGCACTGAAGTGGGTCATCACGCCCTCGAGCCGCAGGCAGGACCCATTCTGAAAACGAGGCTAATAGCGCAGGTGCGTCCACCACGCGCACGCCCTGCCGCGACATGCCGGTGTCGATCTCCACATGAACCGCGACCGATAACGGAGCCATTCCGCGTGCGGCCGCGGCCTCTTCCAGCAGGTCAAGATGCCAGGGTTCCCAAACCACCGGGGCCAAATCCTGTTCGATGACCGTATCTGCTTCCCCGCGGAAGATTCCAGACATCAATAGAATGCGCGATTGCGGACAAACCGCCCGCACCGCAACCCCCTCCTCGGCGGAGGTCACCCCCAACCACTCAGCTCCTGCCGCAGCCAGCAACGGCGCACACGCCAGCACATCGTGACCATACGCATTGGCCTTGACCACCGGCATCAAATCGGCTTGGGAGCCTGCCATGTGGCGCAGCTTTTTGTAGTTGGCGAGCAGCCGGTGGCTGGAGACTTCCGCCCAAAGCGGTCGGTTCGGCATTTGCTGGCTAGAAATCCCCGGGCGCCTGGCCAAAGGCCATGTTCTCGAAGCGGGTGCAGTCCGCGATGTAGGCCAGATGCACCGAGCCAGTGGGACCATTGCGCTGCTTGGCGATGATGATCTCAGCCTTGTTCTTGGAGTCGGGATCTTCTTCCCCGTTCTCATCCTTGTTGTAGTAGCTATCCCGATGAATAAAGGCCACCACATCGGCATCCTGTTCGATCGAGCCGGATTCGCGCAGATCGGAGAGCATCGGCTTCTTGTCCCCGCCGCGCTGTTCGGAGGCGCGGCTGAGCTGCGAAAGCGCCACCACCGGTACCCGCAATTCTTTTGCCAGCGCCTTGAGCCCGCGGGAAATGGCGGACACCTCCTGGGTACGGTTTTCATACCGGCGCGCGCCGACCCCAAAGGAAGAGGCGCTCATCAATTGCAGATAGTCAATCACGATCAGGTCCAGGGTGCCTTGCTGCCGCTGCAACCGCCGCGCCTTGGCCCGCATCTCCGAGAGCGCAATCGCCGGAGTATCGTCGATAAAGATTTTCGACTCCGCCAGCCGCTCCAGCGCCTCCATCAACTTGCCCCGATCGGCCCGGGGAATAAAACCCGTCTGGATCTTTTGCATGGAAACCAGCGCCTGCGAAGCCAGCATGCGGCGCAACAACGACTCCTTTGACATTTCCAGCGAGAACACCGCCACCACTTTGCCGTCTCGCACGGCAGCGTTCTCAGCAATGTTGATGGCCCAGGCGGTCTTGCCCATGCTGGGACGGGCGGCAATGATGATCAGATCCGAAGCCTGCAGGCCGCTGGTCATCTTATCGAACTGGGTGTAGTGCGTCGCCAGCCCGGTTACTTCTTTCTGCTGCGCGTACAGGTTGTCGATGGTCCCGAAAGAATCGCGTACGATCTCCGGAATCCCCGCAAAGCCGCGGGTAATGCCACGCTCGGAGACTTCCAGCAGGCCGGATTCGGCCGCGTCCAGGACCACCAGCGCTTCATCGCTTTGGTCGGCCGCCCGGGTGATGGCGGTGTTGCAGATACTGATCAACTGCCGCGACAGCGATTTGTCTTTAACGATGCGGACATATTCTTCAATGCTTGGCCGCCGCGGAAGCCCCTCGGTAAGGGACGCGAGGTAGGCCACGCCACCCACGGCTTCCACCTCCTTGCGCCGCGCCAGCTCTTCCGCCAGGGTGACGATATCCACCGCCCGGCGAGCGTCGATCAGCTCCGACATGCGGCTGTAAATGCGCCGGTGCGAGTCGAGCGAGAAGTCCTCCGCGCGCAGTTTTTCTGCCGCCTCGTTATAGGAATGGTTGTCGAGCAGGATCGCGCCCAGAATCGAACGCTCCGCCTCCACGCTTGCGGGCAGACCGCGGTCCAGCGACACATCGGAGAAAGTGGCCATGGGAAACTCCAAGCCCAGTTTAGCCGCGGCGGACCACCGAGAGAGCTAACCATCCAGGTGCAAATGTGGACAAACGGTAGAATGAGGAAAGGATGGGTCGTCGAACGAAATCTCTCCTCATTGCCCTTTGCCTGTTATTGCCAGGAGTGAACTCCGAAGCGCAGCAAGCGGCCAAGTCCACCACCGCACCCGCCGCTTTTCGCGAGATGCAGCAGGTGGAAGACCGCTGGGCCGACGCCGTGACCAAGCGTGATCAATATGCGCTGGAACTCGTCCTGGCCCCGCAATTTATCGGTATTTCCGCCAGCGGAGATGTCACTACCCGCAACCAGCAAATCGCCCACCTCTTCGTCAAGAACGCGGGGCCTGACTCCCTGCAGCAGAAGGTAGTGAGCGTTCGTTTCGTGGGGGACGTCGCGATCGTCAACGGCACCTACGTCATGAGCTGGAAAGGCGACAAAGGGCCAGTGCTGGAAAAAGGCATATTTTCCCACGTCTTTGAACACGTGCGCGAGACCTGGCTCTGCCTCAACTCCCAGCGAACCGTAGTGGCCGAAGAGAACAAAGGCGCAGTCCAGGAGAAGCCCAAAGCCAAACACAGCGATGCCGAGCTGCCGCTGCACGTCCCCTTTGTCTATAAGGGACCAGACAGCACCCAACCCAAACCGCCGCCAGGCAGCAACCAACCTCCGCAGTAGCTGGCCCACGGCGACGCTGTAGGCACCGCAGCGTGCCCAACGCTGCGGTATAGTCTTCAGCCATGCGAACACCAACCGTTCTGCTGCTAACCCTGCTAGCCTGGCCAAGCCTCGGCGCACAAAAAATGACAGCCCCACAATTAATAAACCTGGCGCAGTCCCACAACACCGCCCTGCAGGCTGCAATCGCCGCCACCTTCACCCCCGAAGAACTGAAAGAAGGCACAGCCTGGGCCGGCAAAGGTCACGACTTCTTCTTCGCGCTCCAATCCACCACCACTCCCCAGCTTTTCATCGACAATGTCCCCGGTCCGCAAATGCAGTCCCTGGGCACCGCCGGACAATGGTATGCAGTGGCCGCCATAGAAAAATTGGGCGCTCTCCACTCCTTCTACTACCAACTCTCGGGAGCCAAATTTGGCGGACGCCTCGACCTCCCGGCATTCGGTCCCGATTCCTATCTCCAACCCGATGTACCGTCAGGCAGGCTCTCGGAAAAGCTCATCCACACCAGCAAGACTTATGACGGGATGAAGAGCGAGTACTGGGTGTACGTCCCGGCTGGTTACGATCCACGAGTTCCAGCGGCACTGATGGTCTTTCAGGACGGCGGCGGTTACATTCATCGCGATGGCAACAACCCGGCGCTGAACGTGATCGATAACCTGATCGCCCAAAAGAAGATTCCCATCATGATTTGCGTCTTCATCAACCCGGGCGATGTTACCGACGCACCCGGTACGCCGACCTACCATTTTGTGCAGGCCTATGCTGACCAGTGGCATCGCACTCTGAAAGACTCCATGCGCAGCACGGAATATGACACCGTCAGTGATCGTTATGGCCGTTTTTTGCGGGATGAGCTTCTGGCTCAGATCGCGGCGCAATACAACATCCGCAAAGACGCCTATAGCCACGCCATCACCGGCCTGTCTTCGGGTGGCATCTGTGCTTTCGATGCAGCCTGGCAAATGCCCGATCAATTCAGCCGGGTGATCAGCTGGATCGGCAGCTTCACCAGCATCCAGTGGAAAGAAGATCCGGCCATTCCGGATGGAGGCCAGGATTACCCGGAGAAGATTTTACGGGAACCGGCGCGCAACCTCCGCGTCTGGCTGCAGGATGGCTCCAACGATCAGGAGAACGATCGTTACGGGAGCTGGCCGCTCGCCAATATCCGTATGGCCAACGCCCTCAAGCTGAAGAACTACGATTTTCATTTCAGCTTTGGCCAGGGAACCCACAATGCAGGCCACGGCGCGGCAGAATTCCCCGCGGAGATGACTTGGCTCTGGCGCGATTACGACCCGGCAAAGACCAGCCAGACCTACGAAATGGACCCGGCAGAAAAAACCAGGCCGCTCTTCCGCGTAAACATCACCAGCCGTGACGAGCCGTAGCGCGATGCATGCCTGACCTTCGGCCGGCTTACCGCGATGAAAAACAGGGCGGCTTTCCTGCATAGACCGCCCCTCATCCATGACTCGTCCTAGCTTAGGCGATGGCCGATTTCGACATCTGAGCCTTGACCAGTCCTACGATGACCATGATCACGGCCCCTCCAATCCCGCCGCCACCTACACTGGACAGTATGGAAGTCATGTCGAGCCCGCTCGTCGCGGCTGGGGCAGCGGCAGCGGCTCCCGTCAACATGCCGAGCAACTGACCTCCGCCAACACCACCGAGAATCCCGGCGATGGTATTGCCAATAGGACCTAGATTGAACTTCTTCAACAACGCGCCGGCTATGTTTCCACCAACGCCACCGCTGATCAGCTGAATAATGATCGGCATCCAGTTCATTGCGTTTTCTCCTTGTGAACCTGCTTATGCAACCGTGATTGTTTCCAGGGGCCGGTGAGGATACACGTATCTTGCAATCTGAGATTTTGCTGGGGGATTGGGGCCCGCCCGAAACTGATTGGGGAGCCCATTTATTCATATAAGTGGCACTAACGCAACACTTATCTCCAGGCTCGTGGAGTGAGTAAGTATTCCGGTTGCGCTGGTGAAGGCGGCCATCCGCTGGATAACTGGCCATAACCTGCTTGCGACACCGGTCTTTGCGGTCAAGTAACCTACCCAAGGTTAAAGCCCGGTGAAAACCGGCGCGGCATGGAACCAGCGCGGAAGTCGGGCCTCTTTTCGGCCTATCCATCGCCGGCCGGAAGCGCCCGTACGACCCATTTCGCCTGATAAATGCGGGCGACAGCCCGTCCTTGAGGCCGACTTTACAGGCTGCGGAAAAAGCTTCTGTTTGGACGGCGTCGTCCCCTCAGGGGCTAAAGCCACATTCATTTTCAAAGTAATTACGGACGGGCTAAAGAGTGTGCGTGACACCGAATTTGGGAATTTAGTCTCGAAGGGACGGCTGAACTTAGTCTAGTACGCCAGTCCTGGTTTGGATTTGAAGGGACGACCCGTCCCATAAGCGCTAACCCTACGGGATGCTCTTCTTCAAAATTCCCACAAAATCGTCATCCTGAGAGTCTGTGACTTTATTGGTTTTGCGAAAAAATCGACGCTGAAAACAAAAAGGTTAGGTGCTTCCAAGGGCGCGAAAAATCAAAAAAGTCACAGCCTCTGAGCGAAGCGCCTCACAGATTTATCGGGTGAACAGCGTTTGGGGCGCGGAGTCGAAGGACCCCGACGATCTTATCTTGTCGAGGCTGTTCGCACCTTTTCGACCACCCAGACCCGAGAGCACGATTCTCCCCTTCGGCTCTTTATGCTCCTCACGCGAAAATACAGGTTGTTCGTGACCATGATGTAGATGTGGCCGCCGTACATAGCCGGACGCTACCTTTTTTGCTCTCGGCCCCGGGGAAAAACCGTGGCCGTCCGCCAGGTACGGGCTTCGGTGTTGGAAAGGGTACGAACGGCATGGGTAGGACAAGTAGCCCTGGGGTTCCTTCGGCTACGCTCAGGACAGGCTCTTCGACTCCGCGCACCGAGCGCCGTGTCATGCGATGAATCTGTAAGCGCTTCGCTCAGAGCATGTGACTTGTTTGATTTGGCCTGTAGTTTCTGGCTGGAAAGCTGGGAAGAGCATCTGCTAACAAGCATCTCCGGGGTCCTTCGACTGCGCGCCATAAGCCGTCCGCTATGCGATAGAGCCGCGCGGCGCTTCGCTCAGAGGCTGTGACTTTTTTGATTTTTCGCGCCCTTGGAAGCACCTAACCTTTTTGTTTTCAGCGTCGATTTTTTCGCAAAACCAATAAAGTCACAGACTCTCAGGATGACAGCTTTGTGGGGGGCAAAAAGCATCCGGTTAGCTACGCAGAAAACACGAAAAGATCGAAAAAGTCACAGGCTCTCAGGATGACGATTTTGTAGGCGTTTTGAAGAAAAAGATAAAGTTGAGCGCTTCTTTCCGGCTCTCACGCAGACTCTAAAGCCCGTCCCCTTCAGGGGAAAGAAAGACGTACTTCAGGGGTTTAAGTGGGGCCGTAAAAGGATGGAAAAATTAGTTGGGCTTTTGGCCCCTGGGTCATCCTGGGGTTCGTTTTCGCTCTGAAGGGTACGGGGTTTTATCGAATGCTGCAAAGGTAACTCGCAAGGTTGAGCTGCCGAATGCAGCCGGAGCCGAACTGAAAGGGAAATAGCGCTGCAGGGGCTGAAGCCCTCTTCCTACTGGCCCTGAGCGGCCCGACTTAAAGTCGTGCCCTGATACAAAGCACTTTTCGAAATTGGCTCGAAACAGACTGACCTGGACATTAGTCTTGCAGTCATCAATAGCCGGTCCATAAATACTTTGAAACGAATGTGGGTTAGCCGCTGAGGGGACGACTCCGTCCAAACCCAGACTTTTCCGCAGCCGGGGAAGCCTTCCTGCTAAATGGATTTTTATTCCATCCACTCCAGGCGCGATCGATTCGAGAAAAGCGCTTGTACTCTGATTTGCAGTCGTCGTAGGATGGGTGGACTTTGACCGTCTAAAAATCTCGCTTTAGCGCAACTGGAGTGCATATGAAGACATTGGTTCGTTCGATGCTGGCGGCAACCACGCTGGCAGTAACCGCGATGATCGCTTCCCAGGCCGGCGTGGCCCAGGCCCCCGCAGGCGCCCCCGCTGGTGCTACCGGGCTTTGCAACGACGGTTCCTACTGGACCGGCGCGAGTAAGAGTGGCGCTTGCCGAGGCCACAAAGGCGTGAAGACCTGGTACGCCGCTACTGGTTCCACCGCAGCCCCGGCTGCTGCAGCGCCCGCGACGCCGGCAGCTCCCGTGGCAGCCGCACCTGCTCCTGCAGCCGCCATGACGCCGGCGCCAAAAACCAAGACCACGACAACCAAGACAACCGCGGGAACCGGCACCCCTGCCCCTGGGGGAGGACCAGGTATGGTCTGGTTAAACACGTCAACCAAGGTCTATCACTGCTACGGGACGAAGTATTACGGGACCACCAAGGCCGGCGCATACATGACGGAAGCAGACGCCAAGGCCAAAGGCGCCCACGCGGATGCAGGCAAACCCTGTAGCTAAACCTGGAAACTGATAGCGGTTAGAATCGGCTCTATTTTCCTTCGGGGCAGCGGCTTTTTAAACCAGGCCGCTGCCCCGAAGTCGTTTAGCGGCGAGTGACAAAGTCGGCCCGGCAGCCGCGGTCCACCCAAATTCCACGCCCGTCGTAGCCCCAGGTTTGCCCCTGGATGCAGGGCGACCCGCTCCGCTGGTTCGTGAGCTGTACCCCCCGGCTGGTGTTGGCCGGACAGTAATTGCGCTTGCCGTTATTCGACGAGCAGGTGATGGTCGCGCCATAGCCAGGTCCACCAGGGCTAGGTCCAGGTCCGCCCGGTCGGTAGCCGCTCCCCAGGTAGAAGTCTGCCCGGCAACCGCGGTCCACCCAGATGCCAGAGCGGCTGTAGCCCCAGGTCTGCCCCTGGATACAAGGCGAACCGCTGCGCTGATTAGTCATCTGTACTCCGCGGCTGGTATCCACCCGGCATAGATGTCGTTTCATGTCATCGGACGCGCACGTTACCTGCCGCCCGTTTTGTTGAGTAATCCCGCTTTGCGCCCACGCTCTCGATCCAGAGCCGAAGCACTGGATTCCCAGTAACAAAATAAGCCATGTTAGGTTCTTCATTCCCATCTCTCCTGAAAAGGCTTGGAAGTTCAACTGCCCTGCTCACCGTGGAATTGGTTCAAGCGATGATAAAGCCCAAGGATGCCATGCGGAATGAATTGATCACGATACTGCGTCGTGGGATGAACACGGGGCTCTTCACTTACCCAATCTCCCCAGCCATCAGGGTCGCGCAAGAGGAGTTTGCCTTGGATGATCAGCTGAGTTTCCGGATTTGCGAAGATCCGGGTCTTAGACTAGTTTGGCTACGTATCAGGGCCCGACTAAAGAGGCTACGGAAAAGGCGGATCGAGCAAGAAAGCATGCTCCAGGGCTAAAAGCCTACGATGATCACATTGCATTTGCGCCGGGGGATAAACGGAAAACAAAACGATGCTCGTTGAGAGCCGTTTCATGGAGAGAGAACGCCAAACGTAGGAATGCCGAATCAGGGCTGGTTACGAAGCCCGCACCCGGCATCCATGCGTCACGCACTCGCCAAGCCTGTGAAACGGGGTAGAAACGCGGCGGCCTTCGTTGTCTCTGGGGTCGATGGTCCGCCCTCAGATCCGGGGAAAGCCTTTCCGTGGTTTCTCCCGGGGAGAAGCCGCTCCCGCGCCATCCTTACCCGGCCACGGTAACCGGAATGGTTCTAAACCTTGGCGTGCTTTCTGCGGTATATCAGGAACGCAAGCACAAGGACTGCCAAAATACCAGCTACGATGCGAATCAACGTCGTCGTGTCCATCTGCTGTATCCTCCTTTCTCCTAATTTCGGACCAGTTGCAAACTGGATAAGAAACGATTCCAGTTCCTTTATCGGTCAACTACTTGAATGACTGCATATTCTTCGCAATATTGAGCACCGCGGGGGCAAGCAAAACGATAAAAATGCAGGGGAAGATGAACAACACCAGGGGGAAAAGTATTTTAATTTTTGTTTTTGCCGCCATCTCCTCGGCCCGTTGCCGCCTTTTCTGCCGGATCTCGTCGCCAAACCTGCTCAATGCCCTGACGATGGGAGTACCGAACCGGTCCGCTTGCGTCAACATGCTCACGAACAAAGAGAACTCCGCAATCTGGGTGCGGTCCGCTGTGCTCTTCCACGCTTCCAGACGCGGCTTGCCGGCCAGTTGTTCAAAATTGACTTGCATGAACTCGTGGTGGATATCGGGGTGACTGATGATCAGCTCCTGCCCTACCCGCAGCATCGCCTGATCCAGACCCAGCCCTGCCTCCACGCAGATAACCAGGAGGTCGAGCGCGTCCGGAATGCTCTTCCTGATTCTTTCCCGCCGTTTGCTGATCTTGGCCTTCAGCCACATGTCCGGGACGAGGTAGAGGACGGCGGCCAACGATAAGGCCCAGAACACGGTGTTGGTGTGAATCAGGGAACCGCAGACCAGGCCTATGAGCGGACCAATGATCCGGCTGGCAAAATATATGGTCGCGCTTCGACTGCTTCTCAGCCCCGCGCTCAATAGCTGCTGCTTTACCTTTTCGTCCTCGGCCAGGCCCAGCCGTATGCGCAACCCCCTTGCCATGGAGAGAATCGCTTCCTGCAAGCGCTCTTTATTGCCCACGCTTCTTTCGTCCGGCCGATTGCTCTTTACCATCTCCATGATCCGCCGGGCGCCCGGTGAGGGCCGCAGGAGTACCGGAGCCAGCAACAACGCCAGCACCAGAAAAACGGTGAGCATGAAGGCGACGTAAAAGACCAGGTCCATACCCTGCTAAACCTCGATTCCATTGACCATGTGCCGAATGATCAAACTGCCCAGCAGCAACATGCCGAGACTGACGTACATCAGCTTGCGGCCGAACGGATCATGAAACAGAATGCTGGAGTAACCCGGATTCACCAGGTTGAGCAGCACCATCATCACCACCGGCAGCGCGCTCAAAATCCACCCGGTCAGTCTTCCCTGGGCGGTTTGCACTTGGATTTCCCCTTGAATCCGCAATCGTTCTCGAATGACGAAGACGGTGCGATCTAGAATCTCGACCAGGTTGCCGCCGGTATCCTTCTGCACCAGAATGGCGGTCACCAGTACCCGCAGGTCCGAGGAGGGCACGCGATCGAGAAGTTGCATCAGCGCATCGCGCATGGGCAGGCCAAGGTTCAGCTGTTTGAAAATTTCGCTGAATTCCGAGGCCGCCGGTTCCTGCGCATTCTCGGCCAGCGTTTCCATGGCCCCGACCACCGAATGACCGGCACGCAGAGCGCGGGCCAGCATGTCAATGCACTCCGCCAAAACAGAGTTGAATGCGTTGATTCTTCGTGCCCGCTTGAAGGAAAGAATTCCGTACGGCAGTAAGCCCAGTGCGATTCCCGCCCCAAGGTCGATCAGGACCATCGACGCGAAAAGCCACATAAGGGTATACCCGGCCATGAACAGGCCCACACTGGTCAGCAGCAGACCAGCCACGCTGGTCGAGCTATGCGCCTGCAGAATACGGATGTGCAGCGCGCGCGCAAATCGGAAACGTTGCAGAACCTCTTCCAGCCAGCCAAACTTGCTCCGGCGGGTGGCCTTGAGCAATTGCTCTATGTCTGGAGTGGATCCGTCTGCCTTCTTCATGGATACGTGGATCGATGCCATGCGCTGCGCAATGGTCTGCTCATGCGGCGATTGCCGCGTCACGGCGAACACCGCCACAAAGGTGGTAAACAGAACCGAGACGAACCCCAGAAACACAAGCGCCATTGATATACCTCTAAACTTCCACCGAGTAGTCCAGCAGGCCCGTAGGGAGAGCGATACCCGCAGCCTTTAACTTGTCGCCAAACTTCGGCACAATGCCGGTCGAGCGAAAACGGCCTTTTACCTTACCCGAGGGCCCCAGGCCCTCTTTCTCAAAAAGAAAAATGTCCTGCATGCTGATCACGTCGCTGAACGCGCCGGTAAGTTCCGTCACATGCGTTACCCGGCGCGATCCGTCGTTCATGCGGGCGATCTGCACGATCAGATGGATAGCGGACGCGATCTGCGCCCGAATCGCCTTTTCGGGCAAGCTCACACTGCCCATCATGGCCATGGTCTCCATGCGTGCCAACGCATCGCGCGGGGTGTTGGCATGGATGGTGGTGAGTGAGCCATCGTGGCCCGTATTCATGGCCTGTAACATGTCGAGACACTCTTCGCCGCGGACCTCACCCAACAGGATCCGGTCCGGGCGCATACGAAGCGCGTTGATCACCAGCTCTCGCTGCCGCACCGCGCCTTTTCCCTCCACGTTCGGAGGCCGGCACTCCAGCCGCACGACATGCGCGTGTTTTACTTGCAATTCCGCCGAATCTTCAATGGTGATAATGCGCTCCCGCTCATCGATATAACCCGACAGCACGTTTAGCAAAGTAGTTTTGCCCGCGCCCGTGCCCCCGGAGACGATGATGTTGAGCCGCGCCTGCACCGCCCCCTTTAGCATGTCGATCATCGGTTCGGTCAGCGCCTTATTCCGTAAAAGGTCTTCGGCTCCCAAAGGTTTTGCCCCGAATTTGCGGATCGACAAAATGGGGCCATCGACCGCAAGTGGGGGAATGATCACGTTGACTCGCGAGCCATCCTTCAGACGGGCATCCACCATGGGCGAAGACTCGTCCACCCGCCTGCCCACAGCGGAAACAATCTTGTCAATCACATGCATCAGGTGCCGATCGTCTTTGAAGGTAACGGCGGTTTTTTCGAGAATGCCGCGCCGTTCTACATAGACCGAGTTGAAGGTGTTTACCAGGATGTCGTTGACCGTAGAGTCCTGCAGCAGCGGTTCCAATGGACCCAGACCGAAGACTTCGTCCAGAACCTCCTGCGCCAGCCGGTCTCGTTCCACGGAAGACAGCGGGATGTTCTGCTCCCCGATCAGCTGGTGAATGACCGTAAGCAGTTGCTGTTGTGTGGAGGGGTTCTCGTGCATCAGCGCGATCTTGTCCAGATCTAAACGCTTGATGAGGCCCTGGTGCACGGCACCCTTGATTTCCTGTTGCTGCTTGAGCGCAACCGGCCTCGCACCGCGCACAATCGCGGGTGCGATTCGGGTACCCCCATTCGTGGTCAGGTCCGTCATTCAGAAATCCTCGCCCCTGCTGCAATCCTCGATACTGCGACGGCTCTTCACTTCCACAACCCGAAGCGCTTCTTTGCCGTCTCCTGAGCCGTTGCCGCGACTGGACCCGCCAACGCAGTCGCCCACTTCGACAGCTGCTGGGAAAAATCCGACTTGCTGTCCGCAGCCACCGGTTCGCCGATATTGATGGATTGCACCAGCTGGCTATAGTTATTCGCGATCTTGATCGCGATTGGCAGGTGAACGGCTTTTTCAATCTGCTCAATGGTGACCGCCTCATGCGAGGAGTAGCGGTTGATGACCACTTGCAATTTCTTGGTCGCCTGCTCATTTTGAATAAGCCCATCCACGTAGCGCGACAGATCGCGGATGGCTCCGATCTCCGGGCTGGCAATCAGGTAGATCCAATCGGAGAGGGCGATGATGGCCAGGTTGATGTCTTCAAACGACGCCTCGCAATCGAGCAATACGTAGTCGTATAGCGTGCTCAGGAACTCCAGTGTCCGCTCAACCGAATCCGTATCCGCCTTCCATACCCCCCCATACACATCAGGAGAGGACAGAACTTCGAGGCCGGAGGGGTGGGTAGCAATAAAACCGCGCAGCAGATCCTGGTCCAGCCGGCTCACATTCTGCACCAGGTCGTTGAAGTGATGGTGGCTGCCATCCATTCCGAGATAGAGCGCTACATGTCCTAACTGCGCATGATTGTCGATGAGCAGCACTTTCTTTGCGAAGCCCCGCACCAGGAACATGGCTAGATGCACGGCGAGCGTGGTTGTGCCGACGCCGCCTTTTGCGCCAAAGAAGGAAAGAATTTTTCCCGAGTTCCTTGGACGGGCCGTAGTCGTCGCCCAGCGATGGTCGAGCCGCGAGAGCGTCTCCATGAATTCCTCGTGGTCCAGCGGCTTGGCCAGAAATTCACCGTACCCGGCGCGCATGGCACGCAACAGCAAGTCAGGATCGGTAGTGGACGAAAGAGCCAGGATCCCGATCTTGTGAAAAAAACTCTGGCGCAAAAATTCTGCCGTCTCCAGCGCAAGCTCCGGATTTGCATCGAAGTCCACGACCACCACACAGGCTTGGGTGTTGATCGCTCGCTGGGTCAGCGGTGGGAGCTTGGCTGACGAGAAGTAGTTCTCGTAGTCCACCGGAACCAAATCCCAGGGCATTTGCAAAGCAGCTTGACGGATCTGCTCCACCGTCTCCCGCCCGACGTGCACCGTCAGCAGCGCTACCGGAAGAGCATCCGGATGGTGATCTTTGTTCATCACTGCGTTCCCCCTGCCCCAGGCTGGGGTGGCGTCGTTGGTTTCTGTTTCCCCATCTTCTTGTCGAATTGCTTGGGGTCAAGTACCGGTATCGGCAATTTGGGTATTACTGGCGAAGTCGTATCCGTCAAGGGATCCACTAACATGGGGGTCACCACCACCATCAGCTCCACCGTCGAGTGGTTGACGTTTTTTGAGCGGAACAACTGCCCCAGAACGGGCACATCGCCGATGCCCGGCATCTTGCTGAAAATATCCGTGGTGCGATGATCGAGTAGCCCGGAAATGGCGAAGCTCTGTCCGTCTCGCAGCTCTACCTGGGTGTCGGCCCGGCGGGTGGAGATCGCGGGAATGGTATACCCGGAAATCGTCACCGCATTGGTGTAATCGAGCGCGCTCACTTCCGGCGCCACCTTTAACTGAATCGTCCCATCGTCAAGAACCAACGGCGTAAATTCGAGTTTCACGCCATAGGGCCGGAATTGAATGGTGATCGATGTAAGTCCGCCTGAGGAACCCTGCACCACCGGGAAGGGAAATTCCCCCCCCGCCAGGAACGAAGCCTTCTGCCCGCTCAGCGTGGTAATTGTCGGCTCGGCGAGGATTTGTGCGATGTTCTTGTTCTGAAGATCCTGCAGAGTCAAACCGAAATTCACATCGAAATTGTAGAAAAGCAGGTTAAGCGGATTGGTGCTGGTGAGCGTCGCCGGAGCCGTGCTACTGCCAGCGGTATAGGTCTGCGTAGACGGAAACTGGCCCGTGGTGACGTTGCCCTGGTTCTTGCCCTGGCTGAAAAGGTTGATCCCGAATTGGGCAAGCTTCGAGCGGTCAATTTCGATAATCTGCACCTTCAGCTTCACCTGGCTGCCGTGCGGTTGTCTTATGACCACAGAATTAACCACGCTTTTGGCATACAAACCCGCAAGCTTGACCGCCGCTCCCGCGGACGCGTCGCTCCACGCCGTGCCCGACAGGGAGACTCGGTCCTGCTGCGACTCCACTCGTATGTTGTCACTCGGGAAAGCTTCCCGAATCTCCCTCTGCAGGCTCACAACATTGACATCGGAAGAAACCCAGTACGTCGCTGAGTTGCCGGCCTGGTCCCACAGGATCAGGCTGCTCACCCCGGGCGCTTTTGCTGTGACCACGATCTGCCTCGGGCTCGAGGTGAAGGAATCGACCACCAGTGGATCGCTGACGTACACCCGCTTGAGCCGGCTCACCGTCGTCACAAAAATCGACTGTCCCACCAGAAGGTGCAACGACTGGCTGGCAGATGCCGTCGAGGTAATGAGCGCCGTTGTTGAGTCGGGCAGTTGCTGCACATGCAATACCCCAGGTGGAGCAACAGGAGCAACAGGAGCAACGAGAGGCGATGGTGCCGATGGGATGGGGGCAGTCGTCTGTCCTTGCATCCAGCCGCACAACACAACAGCCGCCAGGGCGCGATACGCTGTTTTCCCTACGCGGTTTGTCAAACTCGCCATACGCGCCTCAATAAAAGGTCTTCACTACCTGCTTATCGCCCAGCACGGTTTCCACCTGGTATGGCTTGGCGCGCACCGGTTTTGCGATCAGCGCGTCGTTACCGGCCGGCGATGGAGTCGTGCCCGTCAACTCATCCAGCCCCACCGACGAACTCGTTGCCTGTTCCTTGTCTGCACCGTTTCTCAAGACAAAGTGAATCGCTCCCAGGCTGGTTGCAAGCACCAGCTTTTCCGAGTCTTCGGGCGTCAGCAGCAGCGTCACCACGTTGTTCACGCTGGTTGGCTTGCCCTCCGGATCGGGGCGAATCTGTTGTCCCGCGGCCACCACCACTGCATCCTGTAGTACCGTCGCTGTCCGCGGCTCCGTCGACTTATCGGAGTGGTAGGTCAACAACACGTCGACATGGGTTCCGGGCAGCAGGAACCCGGCTACCCCCACCACTTCGTCGGAGCGCACGGAAATCGCCCGCATCCCCGAAGGAATCCTGGCCGTCAGGCCGACGCCCACCCCGATCGGGGCAAGATACGAACTGAGAATGGGCTGGTCCTTGGCCAGCGGAAAGAGCACGACACGGCCCGCAACCTGATCGATTTTGGAGATACTTCCCGGCAGCACAGAGGGCCATTCCATCAATCGCACGCTTTCCGGCTTCAGAAGATCGCCCGCTTCCAGCGACTGGCTCGCCGCCACCACAAATTGCTTCTGCGCAACCGGGACATGAGCCGCCTTGGCCACCCGTCTGCTCAGCCAGAAGGTGAACAAGCCCGAGACCAGCAACGAGACGAGCAAGGCCATCGTCAGCCGCTTTGCATTCATGGCTTCACCTCTGCATCACCAGCAGGCAAAGGCTCAGCGCGCTCCCTGCCGCGATCGCGAGCGCATAGGGTAAGCGCAGTGTTTGTTCATTGCTGAGGCTGAGTTGTGGATGGGGCGTCAGGCCCATGGCCTGGTGATGAACCGCGATGGCGTAGAGGTTGCGCACCGTGGTCACCATCTGGCGCCGGTAGATGGCAAGACCCATGGCCATCACTCCACCCGCGAGCGCGGT
Organism: uncultured Acidobacteriaceae bacterium; assembly: GCA_963838445.1. Classification (GTDB taxonomy): domain Bacteria; phylum Acidobacteriota; class Terriglobia; order Terriglobales; family Acidobacteriaceae; genus PALSA-350. Next base: position 268,906 of record CAWIRT010000042.1, on the reverse strand, counting down.
CCACAGCAGTAAATGTCCAATGTGCGCCAAGCCCGCAAGGGAACCGGCGGCCGTCATCAGCTTCACATCGCCCGCGCCCATTCCTCCAGCGAGATAAAAAACAAGAAAAATGAGGCCGCAAATGAGGCCGGCGGCCGTGGCCGTGGCCAACTGCCGCCAGCCACCTAAAACGGCATGCAGGAACAGGCCAACAACAATGGCAGGCAAGGTAATGAAGTTTGGGATTCGCCGGCTGCGCACATCGTATACCGCGCTGATCGCGGCGCAGAGCAGGGACGCAGCAGGGAACACAAACTCAGTAGCCAGCTTCGGCATAAGGATTTCCAGGTCAGTCATCTGCGTTGGCCGCGATCGCACGCAGGTGATTGCCCGCAAACGCAGGATGGTCGGTTGAATTAGATAGAGCTGGTGATCTTGGCTCCGACGCTGGTAAATACCGAGCCGACGGCGCTCCCGACCCTGCCTACGCCAGCTATGGTGGCCAACGCGACCAGCGCTGCAACCAATGCGTACTCGACAATATCCTGGCCACTTTCATCACTCGGAAAATGAGCCAGTATCCGTTGCAAATTATTCATTCCCGCACTTCTTATATGCAGAGCACAAAGAACCCGCGATCCATCTGCGTTCGCGCGGTGAATTAACCCGCCACCCGGGCACCCGTTAGACCGCGTTGGTTAAGCTGGTTCCAATCTTGGTGAAGGCGCTGGTGATAGAACTGGCGAGAGACGTCATGGCCGCGGTAGCCCCCAGTGCGATAATCGCCGCCACCAATGCGTACTCGATAAGATCCTGGCCAGACTCATCACGGATAAGAGCAGATAACATGCTCATGCGGGTGTTCCTAAGTGCGAGTTCCATCATCGCTGTGCTCCTTTTCCAGCTCTGCCAACAATAACAATGCTGCTATCTAATGGAATGGTGAATGTAAGCAGTGGCGCTGTCAATTGGATCCTCCGGCTGGCGCTAAGAGAGTAAATTACATAGGTCATAGATCTGTCATGCAGCAACTCACAATAGGAAGATCGTGATCCCGCAATGAATTAGAACGCGGGAAGGAGCACTGGACCGCGTTGCCTGACTGCAGAAATGCCTGCCGGCTACATCATCATGTTTGGTCAATCCTTGCCGATAAACAAAGGTGTCGTGTCTAAGCGACAGCTATGCGAAGCAGCACTTATGCAATGCAAGCACCGCGGCCGGGATTCGCTCCAGCGTGGAGAGATCCGGTAAGCTCACGCGCCGTAACCCGGAGAGCTCACTCGCAAAAATGCCTCCAGGAGAAACGGCGTATGCGCGCCACCAATCCGCAACGTGGAACAGAGAGGCCTGAGCGATGAGCGGCAAAACTTGGGCTGTGCCGCGATCAACGTGGAAAACCGCTCTTTGTTTGATCGGCGCTGCTCATCCTTTGCCGCTCCGTTGTCTCGGCCAGGAAGGCCAGGCCATGGTGGAGATGGCCCTGGCTCTGCCCATACTGCTGCTCGTAGTGACCGGTATTCTCACCTTCGGACTGGCATTCAACAACTATCTGCTGCTGACGGAGGCTACCAGTGTGGGCGCGCGCACCCTCGCCATCAGCCGCGGAGCCACCACTGATCCCTGCGCGACGGCGTCCTCCGCGGTCATCGCAGCGGCCCCCCTGCTGGCTCCGGCAAATTTGTCCTTCACCTTTGTGCTCAACGGCACGAGCTATACCGGTACCTCGTGCAGCAGTGGAAGCAGCACCACCGGCGCGGCAGGAAACCTGGTGCAGGGAACCAATGCTGTCGTGACCGTGGGCTACCCGTGCAGCCTGGCCGTCTACGGCGCCAACTACGCCCCCAAATGTTCTCTGCAGGCGCAAATGACGGAACTGGTCCAATGAGCCAGCTGTTTCTCGCGGGGGTCCGCAACTGTCTTAGAGACGAATGTGGGCAGGCCCTGCCTCTGGTGGCGGTCCTTTTCGTGGCCCTTCTCGGCATGGCTGGGTTGGCTATCGATGTAGGCCATGTGTTCTATTGCGACCGCGCCTTGCAGGCGGCCACCGACGCGGCCGCACTGGGTGGCGCGGGCAGTATGCGCACCGCCGCGAGCAGCGCTGCCGTGATCGCCGCCGCCAACTCGTTTAGCGGCGCCCCGGGCACTGTCAACGCCCAGGCATCTCTTCCCAACGTAACCATGGTCAGCGGCTTCCCTGCATTGAAATGCCTGTCCACGCTGAAAAGCCAGGGCATCGCCTGCCAGGGTGGGGTTCCCTACAACGCTCTCCAGGTGGAGGAGCAAGCCGTGGTCCCGATGTACTTCGCCGCATTGTTTGGGCTGCGCACCATGACGGTTACCGAAAGTGCGACCGCGGCTTCCAGGGGCGGAGCGCCCAGCCCGTACAACGTGGCGGTGATCATCGATACCACCCTCTCCATGAGCTATCCTGATAGCAACTGTGGCAACACGGAGATGGCGTGCGCACTGAACGGCGTCCAGATCCTACTGCAAAATCTCAGCCCGTGTGCGGCCAGCCTCGACACCTGCACCATCTCCAATGGTGTCGCCGCCAGTTCCGTCGATCGGGTCGCTTTGTTCACCTTTCCTAATGTGTCCACCACCACCGCGTCTCTCGATACCACGTGCACCACGCTCGTCCCCACGCCTACCGTGCAAAACCGCTATTGGAGTACGGTTCAAAGCGGACTCACCGTCAACTTTGTCATGCCGATGTCTCCCACCGGCAGTACACCGGTCACGCCATGGTCTTCCTTGCCCCAGGCCATGGCATACTCTTTCCCTGCCGCGGGAGCATCGTCTTACGTCCCGTCACAGTCGGACTATGCCACCTACCCCATGACCCTGGGTACAGCGACCTATCAGATCACGGGATTCTTAAGCGACTATCGCACCTCGAACTCCGCTACCACCTTGAATCCGAGCTCCGCCCTGGTGAAGGCGGCCGGCGGGGTGATTGGTTGCGGCACCATGGCGCCGCCTAACTATGACGGAGTGTTCGGGACCTACTATGCGGGCGTGATCTATGCGGCACAGGCAGCACTGGTAGCCCAAAAGGCTGCCAATCCAGGGTCTTCCAACGTACTCATCCTTCTCAGTGATGGCGACGCCACCGCCCCCCAGAACAACGGCAACAATACCGTCATGGGCTCGCCTGCCACCAGCAACGGACAATACCCATCCTGGATCGGCGAGTGTGGGCAGGCAGTCGTCGCCGCGAAATACGCCACCAGTCAGGGTACGCAGGTCTACTCCGTGGCTTATGGTTCTGCGCCGACCGGATGCCTGAGTGATCAAAACAGCGGCTCTTATCCCAACATCACCCCATGCGGGACCATGGCGGCTATGGCCTCCGCGCCGCAATACTTCTATTCCGATTACCACCAAAGCGGTACCGCCAGTGTCTGCGTGGCCGGACAGCCGGTCACCTCGTTGAGCGATATCTTCGCTGCCATTGCCGACGATCTGACAACGGCGCGATTGATCCCGAATAACACAACTTAGCAATCCAGAGAAACAGCCGGTCCCACCAACGCACTTCCCGTGGCGGGTAAAGGGAACCTGGATCACTCCTGCCTCCTTCCACAAGCCCTCTTCTCGAAATCACGATAAGGCTTTAGGAACTGGCCGGCAGTAGCAGGATTCCACGAAGAAGTCCTGTCCGGCGGCGGCATGAATCCCCTCTCCGGTGGTGTGAGCCACCACACCTGGCGATCCTGAAACGCACACAACAGCGGAAGGTTCGACTCGCCCGGCGCCGTATCGCGCGCCCAGACCACATGCTGCGTCGGAATATCGTAACCGTTATTGATCCAGCTATATCCCCAAAAATGGCCGGCACCATAGTGGACCATCACCAGCTGCTTGCCCGGCTTCGCTTCCATGATCCGGGTGATGTCGTGATAACCAGGGATATCGGCGGTCTGCGAGCCCCAATTGGGCGGGAAGGTGTTCGCCGGCACCACCCACAAACGGACAAAGAACATAACCATCACCGCCGCCAGCGTACCCCGCAATAACTTAAGGCACACCGCGTTATGACGAGCGACGACCCGCATCCAGCGAAGCCCGTTTATTAGTATTAGATAGAGGATGCCTGCCGCTACGGCAACGTAGTGGGCTTGCAGCCACGTCTCTGACGCGAAGCCAAAACCCGCGAAAGCGAGCGTGCCCATCAACACCCGAAACCTCCTGGCCCGCAGCGTAGGCACCAGGCCGATCGAAGCCAGAGTCAGGGCGGGAAAGACAAAGAAAAGCCATTGATAGATACCCTTCACCATCATCTCCGCAAAAAATCCGTCGGGAGTCCTGACACCTGCATAGGGCAACATCTCATAATCACGGTTGTAGATAAGTTGGTCCGCGAACTGGTAGTGAACGGAATAGTTCGGCCTGGCAAAGAGAAAGGGTGGGCAAATGCTCCATTGCCGCCAATAGACCGTCCATGGAAAGCTGAAGTGCCCGGTGACGCGGTGGAAGTAGTAGCCGGTACACGCAGCTCCCGCCAGCAACACAGCCATGCCCGGAAGCCAAACCCTGGCCTTCGTCCGCTTGCGGAGAAGGATCCACACCGTGTAGAGGCAAATAGGCAATGAAACGAGAGCGCCTTCAAACGGTCGCGAGTTTGCCAGCAAGAGCAAGCCGAGCGCCATCAGAAGTCCATCGCGGGCTTCGGCTTTCCGAGCCAGCCTGGCCGCTGCACCCAACAAAAGACAGCCGCCCAGTATCGCGGTCGACCCTCCCCAGTAGCTGTTGCCGAAGTAGCTAAACCAACTGATGCGCATCACCGCCAGCAACCCGCCCAGCAACGCCCATTCCGCCGGCAGATAAGCCTGCAGCATCCAGCACAAACTGGCGACAGCCAGCCCCATGCTGAGCAGAATGCCGGCTCGCGGCGTGCCCAAAAAACGCTGCCCGAATGCCATGAATAGGGGCTGCGCCGCTCCATATTTCGAGGTGAAGGTCGGCTGCATCAGCACATAGAATGCTTCGAAGTGATGCCATAGCGGAGGCGTCGGATTGGTGAGCCGGCCGTGCGCAAACGTGTCGCTCGCGAGCAGATAACTAAACTCGTCATGGATATTGGGATCGCGAAACGGCTCAATCGGCAGCAACGCCATCCGGCCCAGCACTGACAACAGCAGGACCACGAAGCAAGCACGCAAGCGCTTCTGGGCAAAGCGGCGGAAACCCGCGTTGGGAAAGAACGCCGCATACCTCACCGGAAGCAGAAGAAAGAGAAGCAGCATCACCAGCGTGACCAGCGTCTCGATATCGAGAAACGTGAACCGATGCATCTCGATGTGAAAGAACCTTATGTAATTGGTCATGGGTCGCGTTCCAATAGGAGTTCCATCGGACCGCCGCGTAGGCGCTCAGAATCGTTAGCAGCGGATCCAACAAAAGCCGGAAGCGGAAGTCGGGATGCGTGATGTAGTACGGCAGCGGAAACACCAGGAGCGGCAACAGGAAGAGCATGGCCTCAGCTCTCGCCCGTTTGAACAGTGCTGCAAGTCCCAACAGGCCCATCAGCGAAGTGACGGTGGCGTGCACTTCGATCGGGCCGGAGTTGACTTTCGATCCGGCGCCCACCCAGAAGCGCACCACCCGTGCCGCGCTGAGCCGGATAAACTCCCCCGGATGAGCGCGGATATAAGTTTTCGCCACGATTGCTTTGTCGCTCATGTACACCACCTCGCCTTCGCGAGCGTAAACGGCATACTCCTTTTTGTTCTGTAGCGGCTCGAGCGTCGCGTCAAAGACGCCGGTTGCGCCGGGGTGGTTCCCCTGCCATACCTCGTATCCGAAATTGCTGCGCAGGGGGATGAATGCGTGCAGAACACGCGCATTGCGAATCGGCCAGGGAGCGAACACCGCGAGTAAAATCAGCAAACACATCCATGGCTGATAGCGCGAGGCAGTCCTGGTTTGATAAACAGTCCACCCCAGGATGGCAAACAATGCCAGTGTGAGCGAGGGGTTCACCAGCATCGCTAGGCCGCAATAGGCTCCCATGGCCGCCCACAGGCTGGGGGCTCCCATGTCCACACAACGGAGTGCCAGAGCCACCATGCCGGTCAACAGCAGAATGGACAAACTGGTTTCCCAAAGCACGGCCGGTAACCATAGCAGAGGCAACGACACCGCCCAGAAGACCCCGGCGAGCTTGGCCGCCGTTGCGCCGAACAGCCGCAGGCTGATGTGCATGATCACGCCGACCGTCAGGACCGCGAATACCGTTTGCAGTGCCATCATCACGGCCGCGGAGGTAAAACTGTAACTGCCAAAGAGATAGAAGAGCAGCCCAAGTAAAGCGGGATATCCCGGTGCCAGAAAGGCAGTGGGGCCGGTGGATCCCCCAAAGGGCGAGGACAGTCCGTGGCCCGAACTCAACGAATATGCCAGGAATCCCAGGTCGGGTGCCTTGCTGAACAGCCAATTTCGCGGGTACGAGGCGAGCACCATACCCACCACGCCCAGGCGCAGCAGCAGTGCCAAAGCAAGGATGCGCCTCACGGCTTTCCCATGGAGTCGCCGCTCACCGCATAGGCGGCCAGCATGGTGAGCAAGGGGTCCACCACCAGCCGGTACCGGAACTCCGCGTGGGTAATGTAATAGGGCAAGGGAAAAAGCACCAGCGGCAGCAGAAACAAAACCGCCAGGCGACTGCGGCCGTTTTTGAACAAGCGCCGCATACCCACCGCTCCAAGAGCAGTCGTCAAAACTGCATGCATGCTAAAGATGACAGAACCATCTTTGCTCCCGGTTCCGGTCCAGAAGCGGATGAATCTTACCGTGCTGAGTCGCAGAAACTCCACTGGATGGGCGCGCATGTATGCCTTCGCAAGTGTCGACTTATCGCGCATGTAAGCGACCTCGCCTTTTGCGGCATAGAGATCACGTTCCTCGCGGTTGAAGATTGGAAACAACGATTCCTCCAGAAAGCCGGTCGCTCCCGGCCGGTTTCCCATCCATAGTTCGAATCCAACCGTGCTGCGCAGCGGAATGAAGGCGCCAAGAACGCGCGCATTCCTTATCGGCCACGGAGCGAACACCAGCAAGAAAACCAGCAAGCCCAGCAGCGGTGAATATCGAAGCGTGTTCCGCGTCTGCCAGGCCGTCCATCCCCAGGCCGTCCATCCCATGACCGCCAGCAAAGCCGGCAAGAGAGCCGGGTTCACCAGCGCGGCCAAGCCGCAATAGCCCCCCATCAGCGCCCATAAAAGCCTCCCTGGCTTTTGTTCACAGCGCAGTGCCAAAGCAATTACGCCCACCAGCAGCAACGTGGAGAGGCAGGTCTCCCAAAAGATGGTCGGCATCCAGAGCAGCGGCAATGAAACCGCCCAAAACATTCCCGCCAGGTTGGCCGTCCGCGTGCCAAAGCACGATTGCGCAATCTGCATGATCCACAGAACGGTCATGACGCTGAACAGAAGTTGAGTCACCATCACCGCGATAGCCGCCGCAAAGGTGAAGCTTCCAAAGATCCGAAAGAAGAGGGCGATCACCGCCGGATAACCCGGAGCCAGCAGGGCAGTCGGTCCTGTCGATCCACCGAAGGGGGAGCTAAGCCCGTGCCCCGCCACCAGCGACTGCGCCAGCGTTCCCAGCTCAATGCCGCGGGAGTAAAGCCAGTAATGCGGAAACGTCTCCACCGCGAACCACAGGATGAACAACCGGGCAGCCACCGCCAGGGTTGGAATCGCCAGGGTGTGCGGGCGCTCCTCGCCGGAAATCACGGGCCCGGCGGCTTGCGGCAGAACGCTATTTCCCAACGTAAAACGAATACCCAAAACCGGTTATCGGCAGATCTCGCCGATCCAAGAGCGCTCCCTGGAACCCAGGGCTGTTCTCCACAACTTTTCCCCCTCGTTGGCGTCTTAACCTGCAGGAGTGAAAGCCGCCATGATGCGTCCCCCCGTTCGCGTTGCCGTGTTATCGCTCTTGCTCATGGCTCCGCTTGTCCTCTTCGGCCAAAGTGCCCCGCCCGCCCAGCGGCCACCCTTAAACTGGGTTCCGCAAGGCTTCGAGGTTTTGGGCCAGCGCGCCGCCTTCCACACCGATTTCACCTTTGACCGTTCCATGCTTCAGCTGGCCGGCTATTTTATCGGTGACGCCGATCCGGACGCCCGCAACGCCATCGCCAAGTTGAACGGTATCTCCGTGCACAGCTATCACTTTGCCGCACCCGGCCTCTACGACCCTGCCGCCCTTGACCTGATCCGCAGGCAATACGAAGCCGCCGGCTGGAGGCATCTCGTTGCCGCCCATAGCAAGGGCGACCCTTTCAACGCCGGGCAAACTGACCTATGGATCAACTTTGCGCACATGGATGTAACTGGAATGATGGTGCTGGTTGCCGCACCCAAGGACCTCAACCTGATCGCCTTCAACGGAGATATCAGCACCGTCGATCTGCTGCACCTCCGGGGCCATTTCGGCATTCCGCGCTTTCCTGGTGACAGCTTTGTGCCGCCCGGGCAACAAGCCTCGCGTCCGCGTCCACCTTACGTTTCCCCTGGCCCACCACAAGACATGCCGGAGCAGGCGCCAAACCAAGCTCCGCAAGAATCATCGCCTCAACAGTACCCGGGCAGCGTAGGTGTCGGGGTCGGAGCGGATGCACCGCAAGTAGAAGCCGCGCCCCCGCCCCCGACCCCACCAGGCTTCTGATAGGCGGGGGGCCGGGTGGGCAACGGACCTTTATCAGCGCCCTCAAGGCCTAACCGAGGTATAGGAAAAAGTCTCTGTTTGGATGGAGTCGGCTTTAGCCACTGAGGGCATCGTTTATCCCCCGGGTTACGGTTCGCCCGAAAGAACCATCCTTGGCCCACCAGCCCGCACATGGACTGCAGACCCTCAGTCCCTTAGAGCCGCGGCCGCCCGCCGCCTATCCCCAACCTCCAGATGCACATGCAGCAAAGACAACGCAGCCGGCGTGACCCCGGGAATCCTGCTCGCCTGCCCCAGCGTTTGCGGCCGAACCCGGGTCAGGGTCTCCTGCATCTCCCGCGACAACCCGCTAATCCCCGCATACTCAAACCCCGGGGGAATCACCCGCTGCTCCGCCTTCTTCAGTTTTTCGATCGCCTTGCGCTGTTGATCCAGGTATCCGGCAAACTTGATCTCCGTCTCCACCGACTTCAGCTCGTTGCGAACCCGCGCGTTCACCGTGCCGCTGAAGAAAGCCAACGGATCGCCCGTCCCCGCCATCTCCGGTCGCAAAACCGGCAGCAGCCCTTCCAGGGTGATTTCCGGGCGCTTAATCAACTGGGCGTAAGTTTGCCCGGCAACATTACCCAGTGCCGCAGCCAGATCGGGCAGCATGACCCCCAGGCCAGCCAGGTCCACTTTGCGCGTGGCCAGCATCTTTTCGAGCGCCACCGCACGCGCCTGCTTCTCCTCATAGTCCTGCCACGCCCCGCTCGTGATAAGCCCCAGCCGATGCCCATACGGAGTCAAACGTCGATCGGCATTATCAATCCGCAGGTGCAGCCGGAACTCCGCTCGCGAGGTAAACATGCGGTACGGTTCGTTGGTCCCCTTGCTGATCAGGTCATCGATCAGGATGCCGGTATAAGCTTCGGTGCGGTCCAGCGTAAAGGGCGCCTCTCCCCGAACCGCCAGTGCCGCATTGATGCCCGCCATCAAGCCCTGGCATGCTGCCTCCTCATATCCTGAGGTCCCGTTGATTTGTCCCGCCAGGTAGAGCCGGGCAATCTGCTTCACCCTCAGGCTACGGTCGAGTTCCGTGGGGTCGATGGCGTCATATTCAATGGCGTATCCGGGCCGCAGCATCTCCGCATTCTCCAGGCCCGGAATTGATCGCACCACCGCAAACTGCACTTCCATCGGCAGGGAAGTCGACATGCCGTTGACGTAAACCTCGTTGGTATCCAGCCCCTCCGGCTCCAGAAAGAACTGGTGCTGCTCCTTATCCGGGAAGCGGACCACCTTGTCTTCAATCGAAGGGCAATACCGCGGTCCGACAGCCGTGATCTGTCCCGAGTACATGGGCGAGCGGCCCACATTTTCGCGAATAATCCGCAACGTCTCCGGCGTCGTGTACGCGATGTGGCAGGAAATCTGCTTCTGCGGCAACTCCGTCGTGCGGAAGCTGAAAGGGGTCGGGTCCACATCTCCAGGCTGCTCCGCAAAGCGGCTCCAATCGATGCTCCGGCCGTCCAGCCGGGGCGGTGTGCCCGTCTTGAGCCGGCACCCGCGCAGCCCGAGCCGCTTGAGCGCCTCGCCCAGCAGCACGCTGGGTGGCTCGCCGCTACGCCCGGCAGGGTAGTGCTCTTCTCCGCAATGAATCAAGCCGTTAAGAAAGGTGCCGGTGGTGATCACCACCGCCCCAGCCAACACCGTCCTGCCATCGCGCAGCCGTACACCCTCGACTGTCCGCGAGCCCGACTGCTCGTCGAGCACCAGGTCCACCACTTCCGCCTGCTTGATGTGCAAATTTGCCTGCGACTCCAGCACTTGCCGCATCTTTACCCGGTACTGATGCTTGTCGCATTGCGCCCGGGGAGACCACACCGCCGGTCCGCGGGAGGTGTTCAGCAGCCGGAATTGGATCCCCACCGCATCCGCGACCTCGCCCATAATGCCGCCCAGGGCATCCACTTCCCGTACCAGGTGCCCCTTCGCGATGCCTCCAATGGCGGGGTTGCACGACATTTGGGCGATCAGATCCAGGTTGAAACTGAACAGCGCCGTCCGCAGTCCCATCCGGGCGGCGGCCATCGCCGCTTCGCAGCCCGCGTGACCCGCACCCACAACTACAATGTCGTATCTTTCCGTAAACGCCATAACACTTCTATTCTAGAACTTGGCAGGAGATCTTATGGAAGAGACAAACATTGCGTTACTCGGGCTTGGACTGATGGGTTCAGGCATGGCGGGCCGCTTGCTCGACGCTGGCTACCCACTCAGGATCTGGAATCGGACCCCAGGCAAGTCCCAGCCTTTCGTGGACAAGGGAGCCAAGCTGGCTAAATCCCCCCGCGATGCGGCAGCCGGTGCGGCCGTGGTCATCAGCATGCTGTCCGATGTCCCGGTCTGCCGGGACGTGTGGCTGGGCCGGGGAGAAGCGCTGGTCGACATCGCGCCGGGAACCATCCTGGTGGAGTCCAGCACCGTGACCGTGGAGTGGATTGAGGAACTGAACCGGGCGGCAAACGAGCATGGCTGTGAGTTGGTGGATGCACCGGTAACTGGCAGCAAACCCCAGGCGGCCGCCGGCCAGCTCCTCTTTCTGGCCGGAGGCGCAAACACAGCGCTGGACAAAATTACCCCCATCCTCAAGGCCATGGGCCGCGATGTGGTCCACGTGGGCCCCGTCGGCAGCGGTGCTCGCCTCAAGCTGATCAACAACTTCCTCTCTGGGTCACAGGTAGCGGCTCTGGCGGAAGCCCTCTCCTTGATCGAGCGCAGCGGATTGGATAGGGAGAAGGCGCTGGGCGTCCTGACTGAGGGAGCCCCCGGTAGCCCCTTGGTCAAGCTACTCAGCGGGCGCATGACCAACCGTCAATACGAGCCCAATTTCCTGCTTCGGCTCATGACCAAGGACCTCCGTTACGCCGTCACCGAGGCCGAGAACCATGCCCTCGATCTTGATATGGGGCGAGCGGCGCTGCGGGTCTTCGAGCATGCCGTTACCGCCGGGCAAGGAGAAGACGATATGTCCGCAGTGATCGAGCAGTTCCGCATCCAGGCCCAAACCGCCAAATGAAGAGGGTGCTGGGCAAACTGTATGCCAACTGGATGTACCGGTGGGAAACCTCCCTGACGACTCGCGACACCAATCGCATCGTACGTCCGGTGGAGTGGGGATTTGACTGGCTTCAGGAATTTGCCCAGTCTCACGGCTTCAGCTTTTCCCAGCACCCGCCGGGGGACGACGCGGCGGCGGAACGGGCCATGCTGCAGTTGAATGACTTCATCCTGCACCATCGCAACGAGTTTTTTGCCTATCAGACTCCGGGGGATTTCGTGCTTGAGGAGCGGCATCCCCAGCTGTTTCCCACCAACGTGCGCCCCAAAACCCTCCAGCAGGACGCCAGGTTTCGTCGTCTGGCAGCTGCTGGGCAGCTCCCCAAGGCGCAATTTCTCCGCTTTACTTCGCCCGTCCGCACACCCTATCCGGAAAACGATCGCGTCAACGCCCGCTGGTTTCCAGCTCCTCCCGAAAAGATGGCGGGCAAGCCCAGGCAGGCCATCATCGTCATGCCCCAGTGGAATGCCGACGCGTTCAGCCACAACGCACTCTGCTCCATCTTCAACCGCTTCGGCGTATCCGCCCTGCGTCTCAGCAAGCCTTATCACGATATCCGCCGCCCGGCGGAGCTGGCGCGAGCCGACTATGCCGTCAGCGCCAACGTCGGCCGCACCATCTCTTCCTGCCGCCAGGCCGTCATCGACATCCGTTGCTGCATCGACTGGCTTGAGCAACAGGGATACGAACAATTCGGCATCCTTGGCACCAGTCTCGGCTCCTGTTACGCCTTTCTCGCCGCCGCCCTCGACAGCCGCGTGCGTGTCGGCGCCTTCAATCATGCCTCCATGTCTTTTGGCGACGTGGTTTGGACCGGGCAAAGCACCCGTCACATCCGCGCCGCTTTCGAGGGCATTTCCATGACCCAGCAGCGGCTGCGCGATGTCTGGGCTGCCGTCAGCCCGTCCTATTACATGGACCAGTTTGCCGCCAGCCCCAAGAAGGTTCTGCTGGTCCACGCCACCTACGACCTCACCTTCCTTCGTGAATACTCGCTCCAGGTAATCGAGAACTTCCGCCGCCGCGGTATCGATTTCGTCTCCAAAGTTTTGCCCTGCGGCCACTACACCACCGGCGAGACTCCGTACAAATTCATGGACGGCTGGTACATCGGCTCGTTTATCTATTCCGCCTTCAAACACTTGGCTGCCCTGCCTGCTCTTCCTGCGCAGGAGAACGAATTGATCGCCCGTTAGCGATTGGAGAGCTCACTCCATTTGGATCTGTCGTTGGAGCGCCTCTGCGCTTGGTGACCCAAGTAACTTCGAGCTCTTTAAGCTCATTTAGCGCTCCTTTTTTGTCGCCACGACACGGCCGCTTTTGCGTGTTCGGTTGCTGGGACCCGCGGCCAAATAGTCTAAAATCGCAACATGTCTGACCGCATGCGCCGCCCGCTCGCCGAGGCCGATCCAGAGATCGCCGCGGCTGTTGACCACGAAATCCGACGCCAGCACGAAGGCCTGGAGATGATCGCCTCGGAGAATTTTGTCAGCCAGGCAGTGCTCGAGGCTGCGGGGTCAGTCTTCACCAACAAATATGCCGAGGGCTATCCGGGCAAACGCTACTACGGCGGCTGCGAGTATGCCGATGTCGTCGAAAATCTCGCCCGGGACCGGGCCAAACAGCTCTTCGGCGCCGATCACGTCAACGTGCAGCCCCATTCCGGCTCGCAGGCAAATGCCGCCGCCTACATGGCGGTGATCAACCCAGGTGACTGCATCCTGGGTCTTGACCTGGCCCATGGCGGCCATCTGACCCACGGACACAAGCTCAGCTTCTCCGGCAAGCTCTACCGCGTGGTCTTCTATGGCGTCGATAAGCAGACCGAGCGGATCGACTACGACCTCCTCGAAGCCACCGCAGAGCGTGAAAAACCAAAGCTCATCATTGGGGGAGGCAGCGCCTACCCCCGGATCATCGATTTTGCCCGCATGCGCCAGATCGCGGATAAGGTCGGGGCGTTGCTCTTGATTGATATGGCCCACTTCGCCGGCCTGGTCGCTGGCGGCGCCCATCCTTCACCCGTGCCTCACGCCCACATCGTCACCACCACCACCCACAAGACATTGCGTGGTCCGCGCGCCGGCATGATCCTGTGCCAGCAGCAATTTGCCGCCGCGGTCGATAGAAGTGTGTTCCCTGGCCAGCAGGGTGGTCCCCTGATCCACGTGATCGCCGGCAAAGCCGTTGCCTTTCGTGAGGCACTCGACCCCGGGTTCAAGCAATACGCGCAGCAAGTGGTGCTGAACGCGAAGGCCCTCGCTGAAACACTCATGGGCGAGGGCTACCGTGTCATTTCCGGCGGAACTGACACTCACCTGATGCTGGTAGACGTTTTCTCCAAGGGAATCCTGGGCAGCGAAGCCGAAAACGCGCTGCATGAAGCCGGCATCACCGTGAACAAGAACGCCATTCCCTACGACGCGAATCCGCCGCTCAAGCCCAGCGGCATTCGCATTGGCAGTCCGGCCCTGACCACGCGAGGTATGGGCGAAGCAGAAATGCGCACCATCGCCAAGTGGATCACTCAGGCGTTAGAGCAACGCAACGATCCTCAAGCCCTGCGTGGTATTCGCGGACAAGTGCTCGAACTGGTCGAGAGCTTTCCCCTCTACGGCTGGTTACGCATACCTGAGACGGTTGCCGCCGAGTACGGTCCCTAAGCTTTGGGCATTCCAAAGCATCTCCACGCACCGCGGTTTTCCCTTCGATCTCAACAAACCTACCGGAAATAGGACGGGTGCCCCACGTTCGCGGGACGAAAACGACGGGGCGAAGCCCCACCAATGCTCTTATCGAAACCTGCAGGTGCCCCACATTCCCAATTTTCTGTGAAATTGAGTGGGATTCAACAACCCTAAACCGGAAACCCTCAACCCCTCATCAACCGCCAAGCACAGCCGACCGTATCTCAATCAACTTAGGCAAAACATCCCCCAACTCCACAGCCTTTCCATGCGGCTGACCAAAAGCGAGATACACCTTCCGGTACAACTGATAAAGCTCCTCATACACCCGCACAGCCTTCTCCTCTGGCTGATACGTCTTATGCGGAAGGCACATCTTCGCCTGCGCCTCTTCCACCGACGAAAATGCCCCAGCCGCCAGCAGCGCAAAAATCCCCGACCCCAAACTAGTAGGAATCCCATCCGGAACCAGCACCGGCTTACCCAGAACATTGGCGTAAACCTGGTTCAACACCGCATTATTCTGCGGAACCCCCCCGGCATTGATCACCCGCTCGACCGGAACCCCGTACTCAGCCAGGCGTTCAAGAATAATCCGCGTATGAAACGCCGTTCCTTCAATCGCTGCGAACAACTCATCCTGCGCCGTATGCACCAGGTTCCACCCCAGCGTGATCCCACCCAACTCCGGATTCACCAAAATCGTGCGATCGCCATTATCCCAACTCAGCCGCAGCAGGCCGGTCTGTCCCGGCCGATAATTCTCCAACCCGCGGCTCAACTCCGCGACCTTGACGTTCGCGCGTCGGGCAATCGCTTCGAAGATGTCTCCGGTGGCCGAGAGCCCTGCTTCGATTCCCGTGTAGCCGGGATGCACGCTGCCCGGCACCACTCCGCAGACACCAGGAATCAGCGTAGTCGTCTGCTGCATGGCCATGATGCAGGTCGAAGTCCCCACTACGTTGACTACATCGCCCTGCTTGCACCCCGCACCGATCGCATCCCAGTGTGCATCGAACGCTCCCACGGGGATAGGAATGCCTGCCCGCAAGCCCATCTTCTCCGCCCACACCGGCGACAGATGGCCCGCCAGTGCGTCGGAGGTGTGATACTCCCCCGCAAGCTTTTCCCGGATGCCGTCCAACAGTGGGTCCACATGGGAAAGAAAACTCTGAGCCGGCAGGCCATCCCACTTCGGGTTCCACATCCACTTGTGACCCATGGCGCAGATGCTGCGCTTTGCCAGCTTGGGATCGGTAATCCCGCAAAGCGTAGCCGCCACCATGTCGCAGTGTTCGAAAGCACTCGCCAGTTGGCCGCGCTTTTCCGGGTTATGCCGCAGCCAGTGCAGCAGCTTGGCGAAACCCCACTCATGGGAATAAACCCCACCGCACCACTCAATCGCTTCCAGATGTTCGCGGTGGGCAAGCGCAGTAATCTCCTGCGCCTCACCCTTGGCGCGATGGTCGCACCACAGATAGTAGTCATCGAGCGGCTGCATGCTGCCGTCGACCGGCACCACGCTCGATCCGGTGGTGTCGAGCGCGATGGCCTCAACCTGCTCGCCCGGTATTCCCGCCTTGGCCAACACCTCGCGCATGGCGCTAACCAGCGCGTTCATCTGGTCCTGATGCGATTGGGTGGCGAAATCCGGGTCTTCCCGCTTACGTTTCAACGGATAAGACGCCGACGCGGTGGCCAATCCACCCTTTTGCTTATCCGCGCGTCCGCTATCGAACAGCGTGACCCGCACACTCAGCGTTCCAAAATCCACCCCTGCGACGATCGCCACTGCTGCCCTCAAGCTTCCATCAAATCGTCTTCGCGACTCGTCAATCGAGATCGTGGTTGTACATGCTCCAACCAAGGTAGCGGACCGCCGCTTCGTGCACCGGGCTGGCCACCTGGGAAAAATTGGCGGCAACGTGATGTTCAAAGCCCTGCTCGCAAATCAATCGGAGTAGTTTCTGCAGTCGTGGAATCCTGGCCACCCCGGCGCCGCCAAACGTTTCCAACGGATCGTTGGTGAACTCCCCCTGCCCGACGTACCCGCGGATCTTTCCGTGGAAGTCGTCGGTGGAGAAACGCACGTACGTCATCGCGCCCGCCTTCACCCGGCCGACGCAGGTGCCAAACGTATTTTCCTTGCCCACCGTGCCCGCGATGATCGCCTGAAAATCCATGATCACGTCATTGAAGAAGTGCTTGGGCAGGTTGGAGCAGTGAAAGCAAACGCACTTGTCAGGATCCGAACCGTAGTTGTTGTTCCAATCCAGCAGCGCGCTCGGAGTCTCGGAAGCCAGGGCCAGGGCATGCATGCTGATCGTGCCGCAAATATCCACTTCGCAGGCGCTGGGGAACAAGTTGTCGCTCATCATGCTCATCACGGTGCAGGGAACCACGCCGAAGTATTCTTCGAGCGACGTCCAGCACTGAATGGCGCTGACGGTGCAATAGGTCTGCTGCATCCATTGCTCGATCACCACTCCCAGCTTGGACATCTTGATCAGCGCGGCGATGGGAATGTTGTTGGTCGACACATACTTCTGGATGGCCGCCAGCTTGGCCTGCACCGCATCATCGTGGTCCTTCAGCCGCTCAATTCGCCCCAGCACTTCGGAAAGGTCCAGCGTATCCACCGAGATGCCGCTTCGCTCCAACAGCTTCTCGCTGTAGCGAACGGTGTTGAAGGCCGCAGGGCGAGCGCCGATCGCACCCACGCGAAGATTGGTAAACCCACGAACCACACGGCAGATGGAGGAGAACCACGCCAGGTCTTTGCGGAACTCGTCCGAGTCCGGCTGCACCGTATGCTGCGCCGTGAGCGAGTAGGGAATGCCGTACTGCATCATGTTGTTGCAGGCCGACATCTTGCCGCAAAAACTGTCGCGGCGATGGGAAATCTTCATGTCCGCGGCCCGGTCGGGAGTTGCCTGCACCAGCACCGGCACCTTCAAGGTGGAGAGCCGGAGAGCATCGACAATCCCGCGCTCCTCGCCGAAATTGGGAAGTGTAACAATGACGCCGTCGATCTCATCCCGGTGTTTGCGGAACAAATCGCCGCACAAACGCGCTTCCGTCGGGGTTTCGACGGCGCCGAACTTGGATTCTTCCGGGGTCAGGGAGATGGTGCGGATACCGGCTGCCGCCAGTACTCTCAGCATCTCTTCGCGGCCCGTCTTTGCCAGGTGATCGGGGAAAAAACCTCGGTTGCCTACAATCACGCCAAACGTCATCTGTTTCGCCATGGTTATTTCCTTCGCTTGTTAGCCGGACGCCGGGGGCGAAAGCCGATGGTATAGCCCAGACCCATAACCGTAAGCAGCGCACCCCACCAGATCGGCGCATGAAGGTTGCTCAGGACGGGGGGATGGGGCAGAGGGTGACTCACTTCCCAGATACCGGTGGTCAGAATCACCACCCCATACGCCAGCAGCAGGATGCCTGCGAACCACCAGATAGAAAAGGACTCTCGCATTGGCTCGGCTCTCTTTCAGAACTACCAGAAAATAACATTCAGAATGATGAACAGTACCGTCACCGTGCCGGCCCACACAATAGGTCGCTGGTACCAATGCTCGTCGTGTTCCTTGGGCAGGACCGAGGCGCCATAAACCAGCCCCTCCAGTTCCGCCACCGGTCGAGGTTTGGTCATATAACTGACCACTACCGTTACCAGCACACAAACCAGCCATGCCCACAAAGCGCGGTAAACATTCTCGGCCATATCCTTCGCGTCCGGAGAGAGGGCCACGTAGCGCAAGGCGTGCGGGTCATTCTTCACCCATAACCACAGGCTGATCGAGGTGACAGTACCGGCCAGCAATCCCCAGAATCCGGCCTGCTTGGTAGCCCGCTTCCACAGCATGCCCAGGATGACGGTTCCAAACAGCGGGGCGATGAAGAAGCTGAACAACTGCTGCACATAGTCCATGATGCTGGCCGCGTGCTGCACCAGGTACGCCGTGCCCACCGAGACCAGCACGCCGATCAGGGTGCTCCACCGGCCCATGGCTACATAGTGCCGGTCGGTAGCCTTCTTGTTCAGGAAGGCGCCGTAAATATCGTAGGTCCAGACGGTCGAGAACGCGCTCACGTTGCCTGCCATTCCAGACATAAACCCGGCGATCAGCGCCGTGACCCCCAGCCCCAGCAGGCCGGGCCCGCAGTAGCGCACCAGCATCAGGGGAAGAACCTCGTTAAAGCTATGCTGGCCGGTGGTGACCGCCACGTCTTGCGCGACCAATTTAAACGGCAGGACGGAAAGAGCGAGTAAGCCGGGCAGTATCACGATGAAGGGCACCGCCATCTTGAACGCTGCGCCGATCACCGGAGCCATCCTGGCCGACCGGATGCTATCTGCGGATAGGACGCGTTGGACCACAAGAAAGTCTGTGGTCCAATAACCAAAACTAACCACGAAGCCCAAGCCGAAGACGATCCCGAACCAGTTCACTCCCATGGGGTTGGTGTTGAAGTGGCCCAGAGTCGACCATAAGTGGACATAGTCGGAGCGGCCCAGGTTGGTTGCGATCTGCTGCCGCAGGTTGGTCCAGCCTCCTACTTCGATCAGACCCAGAATTGGGATCAGCAAGGCGCCGGCCCAGATCAAGAGGAATTGCAGAATCTCGTTATAGATCGCCGATTTCAGGCCGCCCAGGGCAACGTAAACGGCCACCGTGACGGAAGAAACCCAGATGCTGAAGTTCAGGTCCCAGCCCAGGACCACCTTCATCACAATGGCCATCGAATACATATTGATGCCGCTCATGAGGATGGTCATGAACGCGAAGCTGACTGCGGAAAGAGCCCGTGCCCCGTCGCCGTAGCGGAGCTTGAGATATCCCGGCACGGAGTGGGTCTTTGAGATGTAGTAGAACGGCATCATGACGATGCCCAGAAAGAGCATTGCCGGAATGGCGCCGATCCAGTACCAGTGCATGGCCAGGATCCCGTATTGGTAGGCGGATCCAGCCCATCCCATCAGCTCGAGCGAGCCCAGGTTGGCAGAAACAAAGCTCAGGCCCGCGATCCAGGCGGTCATTTCCCGCCCGGCCATGAAGAACTCTTCGCTGGTGTTCGACGAACCCCGCAGATAAAAGCCGATGAAGACCACGATCGCGAAGTAGATCGCGATCACCAGCACGTCGATCCAGTTGAGGCGGGCAAGTTGGGTGGAGACCGGCAGGGTCGCGGTCACGGGCCGGGGAAGAAAGCCATTAGCCAGGTGCATCACCAGGTGCATCATTTCTCCTGTCCGTAGGTTGCATTGGCGCCATGTTTTCGAAAGTAGTGCCGGTCCAGCAGCGCCTGGGAGACACCACGACAGTCCTGCCGCAGGGTAGCCGTGTAGTAGGCCATGCGGGCAACCGTTTCCAGAACAGCCGCATGGTGGGCCGCCTCGTGTGGCGTTTTCCCCCAGCAGAAGGGGGCATGCCCGGCTACCAGAACCGCCGGAACCGCGAGTGGATCGAGATCCCGAAAGCGGCGGCTGATCGCGAGACCGGTGTTGTGAACGTAGTCTCCGCCAATTTCCTCTTGAGTGAGCTCTTCGGTTACGGGAACCGGACCGTAGAAGTAATCCGCATGCGTGGTTCCGAAGGCGGGAATCTCCCGCCCCGCCTGGGCCCACGCCGTGGCATATTCCGAATGCGTGTGCACCACCCCGCCGATGCCAGGAAACTCTTTGTAGAGTAGGAGATGAGTCGCCAGGTCAGACGATGGCCGGAGGCCGCCATCGACCACCTTTCCATCCATGTCTGTAACCACCATGTCAGAAGGAGCAAGCGCCCCGTAGTCGACCCCGCTGGGTTTGATCACCACCAGACCGTGATGGCGGTCGATGCCGCTGGCGTTGCCGAAGGTGAACAGAACCAACCCCTGGCGAACCAGCTCCAGATTCGCCTCGAGTACCTGCCGCTTCAACGTATCCAGGGTACCTATATCGCTCGAAGGCTGCTGGGTGGCATTGGGCATTGTTCCTGACCTTAGGAGAATCAGGCACACGGCGTCAAGCGAATGCTCTCCACGGCCATCAGCGTCAGCGACGCTCGCCTCTTAACAGGGTGCTAAACTTTGCCTGCAACTGGGGAACAAGCCAAACAGGAAGGCATATCATGCGCAGCAAACGCTTCTCACAGGGGAAAGAATCTCCCGAACCCCTTTCCCAGGGATTTGCATCCACCTGCAGCGTCCTGGCAGTAGGACTTTTTGCCCTGACCTTTGTCTTTCAAAACTTTGTCATTCCCTCTTCGTCGATGGCCAGTACCCTGCTTGTCGGCGATCATGTCGTGGTAGAACGGGAGACCCTGGCGCCGGCCGCGAAGTGGGCGGGCTTCATGCACTATCGCGAGGTGCATCGCGGCGATGTTGTCGTCTTTTACAAACCGACCCTGGAAGCCAATGGCGAGCACATGTTTCTTGTGAAGCGTGTGATTGGAACTCCCGGTGACCACATCCGCTTGCGCAACGGCATCGTTTATCTCAACCGCCTCGCCCAGAACGAGCCCAAGGCAGCCAAACCGACGCCGGCACGCTACGATCCCTTCGTGAACGATTTCCCATCCGTGGATCCTTCTGCCGAGCCGCACGTCACACCCGAGTGGTCGGAGTGGCTACGCGACCACGTGCGTAATGGTGAAGTAGTCGTACCCCCGGGAAATTATTTTGTGATGGGCGACAACCGGACCAATAGTATGGACAGCCGCTTCTGGGGTTTCGTACCGCGGCAGAATGTCCTTGGCCGCCCCCTTTTTGTCTATTGGTCCATTGTCATTCCGGAGTCGGGCAACGAGGAAGTCCCACTGCCGGCGCAAGCTTGGGCCAGCCTTCATGAGTTAATGCACTTTTTCGATGACACCCGCTGGAGCAGGACATTTCACCGGATTCAGTAGCCGCCGCCAGCCGGGGCTCCTAGCCCGCTCTTGAGGTAGGAGTTCGTTCCAGGTGGATTTTGCCGGGCACCTTTGGGGTACCCTCTTTTGCCATCGCTTCAGCGGACTCAGAGGTCGTGTTCGCGCTCCCCCATATAGCCCGCACCGCCTTGCCAAAGGCACTGTACTCTTTGATCCCGCTTGGGGAGAGCTCGATCACCACCCAGCGGTCGTCCAGAATCTTGGTCTTGGAACCATAGGCGACCTGCCAGCGCTCAAATTCCGGTCCCTCGTTCTGGCGCAGGTAACGCCACATCTCTCCATCCGCAGCCCCGCCGTAAGCGCTGGCGACCAACACCGGCTCGTGATCCGGCCACCCGTGCTGCACGGCGTGCGCAGTCATAGCTCCGCCGCGAATCATGCGGGTGATTTCCAGCTCGGCTTCTCTCAGGTTGCGGGCAATTACGTTAGCCTGGACGTCCTGCCCAATGTATGCCCGGCAAAAGTAACCGTGGTGCTGTTCCATAAGTCACCTCTGATAAACTACGCGATCCTGCCCGAGCGCGAAAGAGGGAAAAAAATGCCGAGGTTACGTTTGGTCAGGGCCTCGAGGAAATGACTGACTCTATTGTTGTTGCTGTTGCATTCGCTGCAAATGCAGCAGTTGGGCCGGAGGCGCTGGAGGTTCCTGGGCCCGTTCGACCAGGATAGACCAGTCTTCCGGGACAGGCATATCGCGATCCAGCGGAGGCATGTCGACGTATTTCGATACTTTGACCGCGACGTAAAGCTCGCTCTCCTTGCTACCCCGATAAGTCCCGCGCGTTGGTGGTACGTCTGCGTAGTCCCTCCCCAACGCGGTGCGGATGTACCTATTGTGCGCCAGCAGGTTGTTGGTTGGGTCGAAACCCACCCATCCCACCTGGGGCAAAAAGGCCTCGATCCAGGCATGCGTAGCGTCGGACCTGGACCGATCCGCGTTTTCCTCGCCGTGGTACAGATAGCCACTCACATATCGGCAGGGTATGCCCACATGCCGCACCAGCGCAATCATCGTGTGGGCAAAATCCTGGCAGACACCCTTTCTGGATTCGAGTGCCTCGTCGATAGCGGAGTTTACGTGGGTGCTGCGTGGTACATAGTCAAACCAGTGATAGAGCGAGGCGTTCAATTGCCGCAATAGCACCAGAGGGTCGTCGCGGCGACGGACGTCCAGGAGCTTCGCCAGGTCAAGCAGGGCAGGTGAGGGTTTGGCAAATTCGCTCGGCAGCAGCATTTCGGAGAAATCCCCCAAAGCAACCAGGGAGTCCAGTTCGTTCCACGCTCCGGGCCGGAGTGTCTGCGGAATCTCGGGCAGCGGCTGCTGTTCTACGAGTGCCTCGGCGACCATCACCAATTGCGAGTGCTCGCCCGGAATATCAAAGTGATGGACGTTGTTGCCCATGTGATCGCGATAGGAGAAAACCCGGCAACGGGGGCTTACGGATAGGGAAAACGATAGACAGCGTTGATTGTTGTCGCTGCGCGGGTGCATCCGCGCCTCCATCAGGCTTTCGCTTACCTGGTCCGAATAATGGAACTTGGTGAGATGCCGTATCAGATAAAAATCCATCGCCTGTCGTACTCCCTGCTCCCAAAGTATGCTCAGTTCCGATCCGTACATGGCAACTACCCCGATGCGGCTTTACAACCTAAGAAAAAACCAGAAAGAACGGCACTGTATTACTGCTGCGGAACTTCTCCCTCTTTGCAGGGTACGGGCTTCAGCCCGTACGTTTAACCAACAGATTCACTGGGCTTTAGCCCCTGAGGGAGTGCTTTCTGCAGAGAGTCCGCACGAGAATTAAAGAAACCGCAGATCTCTCCACTACGCTACGCTCCGGTCGAGATGACCAGGGTGTTTTGGGTAAATTGCGGGTTTTCCAGTAGATGCAGGGCCTTGCATGGCTCAACAAATTTGTCATCTCGACTGGAGCGTAGCGTAGTGGAGAGATCTGCGGTTTCTTTTTTAATTCTGCTCTTCATTCCGTCCCTGCCGAAAATACCGAGCTACATCGCAAGCGCCGCTTCCACCGAATATTGAATATAGAAACGGTAAATCAGGTCGTGCGTCTGCCGGCACTGTTGCAGAATGTTATGCAGATAAGCCCCGGCATCCTGGGCCAAAATATCGGAAACCTCAACAAAACTAAGCGAAGCCTGCAGCCTCCCCGAGATCCGGGTCAATTCATCCACCGGCGCCCTTCCGCTCGAGTGCTGCACCGCCACCAGCGCCTGCCGCAGACAATCGACCGAATACCTGAGCGAATGGGGAAACTGCGGGTTCAGCAGCAGAAATTCGAGGATCCTGTCTGCCGTGATATCGGCGGTATAGACTTTGCAATACGCTTCGAAGGCGGTGCAGCATCGCAGCAAGCCGACCCACTCCTGGTATTGGCGTCCCTCCGCCGCGACTTCCGGCGTATGAAGGATCTCCGGTTGATACAGGTCGAGTAAATTGGCAGTGGCGGCGGCCCGCTCCAGATAGCGTCCCATTTGAATAAACTGCCACTCCTCACCGTGGCTCATCGTGGTGTCGGTCACTCCCTGGAAAAGGTGGACCCCGTCGATCACCGCGGGAAGAAAATCGCCCAGCCGGGTATTCAATCCGAACTCCGACTGTGGCTGAATCACCCAGTGATACATGCGGTTAAGCTGCTGCCACTGTTCGGTGCTGATCTCGTCGCGCACCTGACGGGCATTTTCCCGGGCTTCGATCAGGCAGGAAGTCACCGATGCGGGAACGTCCGCGTCAAACGTCAGCGTGTGAACGAGCTGATAATAGTCATTCTCCCAACGCACGCCCTGCGGATTGCCCAGCGCCGCCAGTACCCGCTTCCATCGCCCCTCGGCGCTGGTACTGGACTTGTCCAGCATCAGGCCCATGTTCACGTCGAGCATGCGCACCGTGTGCTCGGCGCGCTCCAGATACCGGCTCATCCAGTAAAGACTGTCTGCTACGCGAGAAAGCATCCGTCCCTCTAGTTAGTCGTTCAGAACCCAGGTATCTTTACTGCCCCCGCCTTGCGATGAATTCACGACTAACGACCCACGGCGAAGCGCAACCCGGGTGAGTCCTCCAGGAACGATGCGCACCTTATCGCCGTACAAGATATACGGCCGCAGATCGACATGCCGCGGCTCGATTCCGTTCTCAGTCAAACAGCCGGCGCGGGAGAAATCGAGCGTAGGCTGGGCGATATAGTTTCGCGGGTTGGCTTCGATGGCACGCTTGAACTCCTCCCGCTGCTCAGCGCTGCTGTGGGGTCCGATCAGCATCCCGTAACCGCCCGACTCCCCGACTGCTTTCACCACCAGCTTGTCCAGATTCTCGGTGCAGTATTTTCGCTGTTTGGGGTCGGTCATGAGATAGGTTTCCACGTTGTTCAGGATCGGTTCCTCGCCCAGGTAGTAGCGGATGATGGCCGGCACGTAAGCGTAGACTGCCTTGTCGTCGGCGATGCCGGTACCGAACGCATTCGCGAGGGTTACGTTGCCCGCGCGATAAGCATTGAACATGCCGGCCACGCCAAGGATCGAGTCGGAACGGAAAGCCAGCGGATCGATAAAGTCGTCGTCGACCCGGCGGTAGATCACATCCACCCGCTTCAGGCCGGCGGTGGTACGCATATAAACCACGTTGTCGTGGATGACCAGGTCGCGTCCCTCGACCAGCTCGATGCCCATCTGGCGAGCCAGGTAGGTGTGCTCAAAATAGGCGGAGTTGTAGACGCCAGGGGTCAGCAAAACGATGGAGGGGTCATGCCGGCCCTCGGGAGCCAGCGACCTCAGCGTGCTCAAGAGCAATTGAGTGTAATGTTCGATCGGCTGCACGCCGTAATCACGGAACAACTGGGGAAACGTCCGCTTCATCACCCGGCGGCTGGTGAGCATGTAGGAGACGCCGCTCGGCACCCTCAGGTTGTCTTCCAACACCACGAATTCTCCGCTGCTCAGCCGAAGAAGGTCCGTGCCCGTGACCGTGATGTACACATTGCGCGGCACTTGCAGGCCGCGCATCTCTCTCCGAAACTGGCGGCAGCTGTACACGATCTCGCGCGGCACATGGCCGTCGCTGAGGATCTTGCCTTCGTTGTAAACATCGTGGAGAAACAGATTGAGCGCGGTGATACGTTGGGTTAAACCCTTTTCAATGTGTTGCCATTCCGAGCGGGTAATCACGCGCGGTAACAGGTCATAGGGAAAGATTTTTTCCGTTCCTTCCCCGTGCCCGTAAACATTGAAGGTGATGCCCTGGGTGAGGAAAGAGAGATCAACCGAGCGCTTGCGGCGCGCGATCTCCTCCGGCGGCAAATTCAGGAACGTTTCCAGCACTTCGGCGTAGTGCGGCCTTACCACGCCATCCTCGGTGAACATCTCGTCGAAGGTGCTATCGAGAACGTAGTCCTTCAGGAGCTCGTTGACGAATGTGCTGGGTCGGGTTATCTCCATTTATTGCCTGAATCCTGACGCGGCTTCTGTGGCCACCTCGTCGCTGACCACATTGAAGTGGGTGAGACTGGCGATCCCGAACGAGGTGGTGATCGCCACGTCTGAGGCATCCCGGCCGACCGCCATCAACACCCGGCCGATGCGGGGATGATTGTGCCGCGCGTCCACGGTCCACCAGCGGTTTGCCAGGTAAACCTCAAACCACGCGCTGAAGTCCATGGGGGTATAGGTCGGCGGAATTCCTATGTCCCCCAGGTATCCGGTCACATACCGGGCCGGGATATTGACGGCCCGGCAAAAGGTCACCGCCAGGTGCTGAAAATCACGGCATACGCCAACTCGCTCGGTAAACACATCGAGCGCTGTCTTGGTGGATCTGGCATGTTGATAGCCAAAAGCCACCTTCGAATAGACCCAATCGCAGATAGCCTGAACCCGCCCCCAGCCTGGCGTCACATCGCCAAATAGCTCTACGGCTACATTGGAGAGCCGATCGACCTCGCAATATCGGCTATTGAGCAAATAGATCAGCGTTTCGTTTGGCAAATCCGCAACCGGATGCTCGGTCGCATCGACTGGCGCAGGATCTTCCAAACCCGAGTCTTCAATAAGAGTAGAACCAGTCAGCCTTATGTGCCCGGTGGGAGCTACAAATCTTGAGCATCGATTACCGAAGGTATCGATGTAGCTGCTGATCGGCACAGCAGGATCCAGCTTAAGCTCGTCTGGCTCAAGCAGATCCGGCTCTCGCGAGGGGTGCACATGGAGCATCGCGACAATCGTCACGGGAGCCGGAATATTAAAACCGATGTCATAACCTAAGCGAATAAGCATTGCACTCCCTCAATCGAGCCCCTGAAGCGAATTGCCCAGGGTGTCCCCCGGGCAGGTTCGACAGGAACGACAAGGTCCTTGTCGCAAAAATTATGATGCTGAAAAACTATCAGACAATCCCGGTCGGTACACACGGAAAATGCTCTAGCATGCAGCTTGGAGATGAATAATGACCTATTGTCTGGGCATCATGACCAGGGAAGGATTGGTGATGGCCTCCGATTCCCGAGCCAACGCCGGTTTTGACCAGGTAAATGTCTGTCCTAAAATGCACACTTTTCTGCAGCCGGGAGAACGTGCTTTTGTCATTCTGACCAGTGGAAACTTGTCTCTCACCCAGTCCGTGATCACCCTTTTGCGGGATGACTTTGCGGCCGGGGAAGGCTTGGCGAAGGCGGACACCATGTATGCAGCCGCCCGGGTTGTGGGTGACATGGTTCGCCGGGTCTCGGATCTGGATCGCGCTGCCCTGGAGAAGGATGATTTCAAGTTCAACATTCACCTCCTGTTAGGAGGCCAGGTGAGGGGTGAAAAACCGAACCTCTTTCTCATCTATCCCCAGGGAAACCCCCTAAGCGCGACCGAGGATTCTCCTTACCTGCAGATCGGTGAAGTCAAATACGGCCGGCCCATCCTCGATAGGGGTATAGAGTTTGAGTCCACCAGCCTGGAGGTTGCCGGCACCTACGCACTGCTTTCCCTCGACGCCGCGATGCGCTCGAATGTGACCGTCGGGCCGCCCCTTGAAGTTCTGCTCTACCAAAACGACCGGCTGGACTTCGATCGCTACCGCCGCTTTGAGGCCGATGATCCCGAGCTCGATCGGGTGCACGCCCGCTGGGAGCAGGCCTTGCGCCGGGCTGTAGAAGAACTCCCCAACGTCCACTTCGACGTTCGGCCCCTGCACGTTCCCTAGAGCTGACCCCGACATCGTTCCCGCACAAGTACGAACGAAACCGAGTCCCCGAAGGGGACGGCTGAGATTAGCTGAGATAGCCCTTATGGGGACGCAGTCCTGGGTAACAACCGTTCTATTGGAGTAGTCCGGGATGTGACGGCTGCAACTTTGCCAGGATGTAGTCCACGGCCTCAACCAGTCCTTCCGTTCGGCACTGGTTTGTTGCCCGGATCCACTCAGGAATGTCCCTGGCTAGCCTTTCAGACTCAGGGCAAACCGAGAGAGCTCAAACTACAAAATGTAGCGGGACAAATCCTGGTCCTTGACGATCGACGCCACCATCGCCCGCACGTATTCCGGATCAATCAGGACGACCCGCTCCCGGCCGTCTGCCGTCTCCACCTCGGTGATAGGTAAGGGAACTGTAGCGCCGTTTTCCGCAGCCGATGCTGCAATCTCGAGCAGCGCGCCTTCCGCGGAATGGCCCTTCATCAGATCCGGAGCCATAAAGCTGATCTCGTCCAGCACCCGCTCCATGATGGTGTGCAGCCGCCGGGCGCCGATGTTCTCCGTGGTCTCATTGACCCGGAAAGCAAACCGCGCCATCTCTTCCAACGATTCCTTGGTAAACCTCAGCTTCAGCCCTTCGGTTTCGAGCAGCGCCGTGTACTGCTTCGTCAGCGAAGACTTGGGCTCGGTAAGAATGCGGACAAAATCTTCCACCGTCAGCGATTGCAGTTCAACCCGGATAGGGAACCGGCCTTGCAGCTCAGGAATCAGGTCGCTCGGCTTGGAAACATGAAATGCCCCTGCCGCGATAAACAGAATGTGGTCCGTTCGCACCATCCCGTACCTGGTATTGACGGTGGTCCCTTCGACGATGGGGAGAATATCCCTCTGCACTCCCTCGCGCGACACATCCGGACCGTGACCGCCTTCCCGTCCAGCAATCTTGTCGATCTCGTCCAAAAAGATGATGCCCGAGTTCTCGACCCGCTCCACCGCCAGCCGGGTTACCTGGTCCATGTCAACCAGCCGGGTTTCTTCCTCCTGCACCAGGTATTCGAACGCCTCCCCGACCTTCATCTTGCGCTTTTTGGTGCGCTGGCCGAATAGGTTCGGCAGCACATCCTTGAGATTGATATCCATCTCCTCGATGCCCTGGTTGGAGATGATCTCGAAGGATGGAGTGCTGCGCTCGCGTACATCGATTTCGACCGTGCGGTCGTCCAGCTTGCTTTCACGGAACTGTTGCCGCAGCTTTTCCCGGGTACGGTTGTGGCTTTCCTGGCTTGCCGGGGGGAAGCTGTTGCCATCCACCGCCACCGGGCCGGGCGTGCCCCCCGCGGGGCTGGGAGAAGGGGGTAACAACAGGTCGAGCAAGCGTTCTTCAGCGTTAAGCTCGGCCCGGTCTTCCACCTCTTCGAGTTTTTCTTCCCGAACCATGTCCACCGCGATCTCCACCAGGTCGCGGATCATCGATTCCACGTCTCGCCCGACGTAACCGACCTCCGTGAACTTGGAGGCTTCCACCTTCATAAAGGGAGAATTGGTGAGCTTAGCCAGGCGGCGCGCGATTTCCGTTTTGCCCACGCCCGTAGGTCCGATCATGATGATGTTCTTGGGCATGATTTCTTCGGCAATGTCAGGAGGCAGCTTCTGCCGCCGCATCCGGTTTCTCAGTGCAATGGCCACCGCCCGTTTGGCGGCGCGCTGGCCGACAACGTGTTTATCCAGCTCCGCCACAATTTCCCGTGGCGAAAGGTCTTCGAGCGAAAGTTCCAGCTCTTCTGCAGTTCCTGGTAAAAAGATCGCCATATTCCTCCTTTGGTTGGTGAAGGGTACGGGCTCCAGCCCGCCCGTACAAAAACCCACCAAAGTTATGCGGGCTTTAGCCTCCGGAGGGCACTTTTCAGCATATCCCGTGGATAAAGCTGCCCTGAGAGCCTAAAGCCCATGGTTGTTGCTTTCCTGTGTGTGCGGGCTAAAAGCCCGTACTCTTCAGCCGGCGAATCTTTCCGCAAGCGTTTAACCGTGCAATTCCTCGATCGTAATTTGATCGTTGGTATAGATGCAGATCTGGCCGGCGATACGCAACGACTTTTCTGCAATTGCCCGGGCCGGCAAATCGGAATTCTCTACCAGGGCGCGGGCCGCCGCCAGGGCAAAACTGCCCCCACTCCCAATAGCCGCAATCCCCTCATCCGGCTCGATCACGTCGCCAGAGCCGCTGATCAGAAAGGTCTGCTTCAGATCGGCAACCACCAGCAGCGCCTCCAGGTTGCGCAGCATCTTGTCCGTGCGCCAGTCCTTGGCCAGCTCTACCGCCGATCTGCCCAGATTACCAGCGTACTGTTCCAGCTTGGCCTCGAAGCGGCTGAAGAGCGAGAAGGCATCCGCCGTCGAGCCGGCAAAACCGGCCAGAATTTTATCCTGGTAGAGCCGCCGGATCTTGCGTGCCGAATGCTTGATCACGCTCTCACCCAGGGTCACCTGGCCGTCGGCCGCCATCACCACGCTCGAATCCCGGCGGACACACAGAACGGTAGTCGAGCGAATACGCCGGCCTGCGGAGCGGGAAGTTGCTTTAGAAGCGGACCTCGAAGCGGCGGTCGCCGCCGAGCATGGGACAACAGACGAACGATTGGACATCTCTTGCGAGTATAACGCAGGCGGGGGTGTTGCCGAATGGGGTCCAGCACGCTCGCCGCCTCCCCAGGAGGCTCCGGCCTGCGATATCCTGCATGGTGTATTCCTTTTTCTGGCCGGAGCCTCAATGAACAGTTTGCCGCTGCTTGGCGCCGTTGGACTCTGTGTTGGGGGGGCAGCCGCCTATGGGCTGCTTCGCCGCCGGCCCAGCCCTGACGAATTGGAGCGCAAGCGTCGGGAACTGCTGGTTCAGCAGGGACGCATTATCGACGCCACCGTCATTGACATCTCCGACCTCAATGCGGAAGAGAGCGGACGACCCAATGGCATGCAGCTGATCCTCTATAAATACGAGGCAGCCGGGGTGGTCTATGAGTGCTCCCAGGACGTGACCATGTTGCGCCACCTGGTCAACATCTACGATTGCCGCCTCGGCTTTCCCGCTTCTGTGCGCTATGACCCACATAACCCAGGAAATTCTCTGATCGTGGCCGAGGGCTGGAGCGGGTTGCGGGATACCGCCAATTCCGTCCCGCTGCATGGCCGCGCCGGTACCGCGGCTCCCTCGTTGCGGTAGGGTTCTCACCCTCTCCCGGTACAATATACATATGCACGTTCATGGCGGAGGATCAGAGAAGACAAAACAAATCCTGCGCATCTCGCTGCTGGCTACGCTGGCCTATGTGGGCCTTACGTTCTTTGCTGGTGTGCGTGCTCATTCGCTTGCTCTCATCTCCGAGGCAGGGCATAACGTATCCGATTTTCTGGCGCTGTTGCTTTCGTTTGCCGCGGTGTACTTCCAGACCCGGCCGCCCACCGATCAAAAGACCTTTGGTTATCAGCGCGCCGGCGTGCTGGCGGCATTTCTCAATGCACTCACCCTGGTTTTGATCGCCATCTGGATCGCCATCGCCGCTGTCCATCGCCTCAGCGAACCGGTTCAAGTGCAACCGCGGCTGATGATGATCGTCGCGGCTGCCGGCGTGCTGATGAACGGCGTTATCGCCGCCCTGCTTTGGACCGCTTCACGCGATGTCAACATCCGCAGCACCTTTATTCATATGCTGGGGGACACGCTTTCCACCGCGGCTGTGATTGCCGGCGGCTTCGCGATCCTGCTCACCGGTCACAACTGGATCGATCCCGTGCTTTCCATCTTCATCGCCGCGTTGATCTTATGGAGTTCGCTGTCCATTGTGCGCGAGACGCTCAACATCCTGTTGGAGGGTACGCCGCGCGGTTGTTCACTGGCGGAGATACGGGTTTCGCTGCAAGCCATCGATGGGGTTCAGGACGTACATGATCTGCACGTGTGGAGCCTCGGTTCACAAACCCACGCCCTGGCCACGCACATCACCATCGACGACATCCCTCCGTCAGAGAGCGCGCGTATCCTGGAGCAGGTAAACGGGACGCTGCGGCAGAAGTTCCGCATTTATCACTCCACCATCCAGTTCGAGTGTGTCGAATGTGAGGTCGCGCACGGTTGCGCCCCGCCGGTCGAGAGCGACGAACACGACCACACCGGTCACGACCACTCGCACGCTCATTCCCACTAGGGTTCGGTTGCCCAATTCACGTTGCGGGTAAGTCAGCACCGGGTCACAGTTCCTTCCTTTCCCGCGAGGTATCCTAGTCGCGATCTGCCATGAAATCGTCGGGAATCCGGACATGATCGAGAGCAGCAAAGATCTCATCCCATCCCGGTGCTTCAGATAGGATCAGGTCTCCGCTTTGTGGATCTCGGCGGATGTAGACCTCATCTGTAGTTATTCGGTACTCGGCCGGAATTCTGACAACTTGGCTCCTGCCGTTCATAAAGACTTTCGCTTTCGCGACTTGCGCCATGGCGTGCGCCTCTTGTGCATATCATCTGCCGGATTTAACATGTGACCGTAGCTAATATCCTCCGCGGCCTCGTCGGCTTGTCCGGCTGCGACTGATAGATTTCGCCACCCGCTCCAAAGTGTCGATCTCGCTGACTGGCTTGTCATCGCGAATGCGCAGGATGCGCGGGAAGCGCAGGGCGAAACCGCTGTCATGGCGATCCGAGCGCATCACGTTGTTAAACGCGACTTCGAACACTATCAACGGCTCCACAGTGCGGATACCACCATAGTCTTGAATCGTATGTTCTAGAAAGAATTGGGTTAGCCGGGCAATCTCGGCGTCGGTGACGCCGGAATAGGCCTTACCCACATTGCGCAATACGTCGCCATCGCGGACGGCGAAGGTATAGTCACTGAGCCAGCCGGCGCGTCTGCCATGGCCATACTCCGCGGCTGTCACCACCACGTCGAGCGTGGCCAGCTCCCGCTTCAGCTTGAGCCAGGCGAGACCGCGGCGGCCGGGCTGGTAGGTGCTGTGCCGGGCTTTGAGCATCACGCCTTCATTGCCGCGGGCCCTGGCGTCCACGTAGGCCTGTTCGAGCTGGGCCACGCTTTCAAGCTGGACGGCGGGCGCAAGCACCAGCCGCGCGAAGCTATCCTCCGCCACGGCCGCCTCAAAAAGCAGAGTCGTTTGCGGCCCGCTTGCTATCGATCGGCTGCCCACCCTGGTTCGCTCTTGCTCCCGCTGCACCAGTTCTTCGAGCACCCTGCGACGTTGTTCGAGCGGCTTTTCCATGGTCATTTCGCCGTCGGCGTAAAGCACGTCAAAAGCCATAAAGACCACCGGAATCTCTTCGAGCATCTCCGCCGTCACCCGCTTTCTCCCCAGCCGCGCTTGCAACGAGGAGAAGGGGAGCGCACGGCCGGCCTCACCGGTGGAATCAAGGGCTGACATCGGGTTCCAGGCCAGAATTTCGCCGTCCAAGACCAGCGGTTCCTGAATGCCGGCGAACGCCTCAACGATTTCGGGAAAACTGGCAGTCATGTCCTCCCGCGACCGGGAGAAGAGCGCCACACGCCCTGGATGCTCGGACGATCCACAGTGAATCTGGGCTCGCACGCCATCGTACTTGTCTTCCATTTGCGCTTCTTTGATGAGGGGGCCGTGGGGGCGGCCTTCAGGGGAAGACGACCTGGCTTCTTCGGCCACCTCGGTGGAGAAACGCTTTAAGGCCTCTTCTACCGTCTCGACCGGGCTCGCGAGCATGAAACCAAGCGGATGAAAGAGCTTCATCCGAGCGTCCGGCAGACGACTGGTAGCCGCCAGCTCGAGCACTTCGGGAAGATTGCCGTTCAGCATCCTGGCGTGCCGGACTTCGCCGACAGGGGCGCCGTAGGCCGCGGCAATGGCTTCCTCCACCAGGCTCACCTTGATGCCGGTGCGCATATCTCCCAGGATGATCTTGATCAGGTATTTGGCCTCGAGCGGCGTCGCCCTCTCCAGCAGGCCTCGTGTGATTTGCTGTTTGGCGGCAGCCTTGGAGACGTTGGCAATGTCTGCAAAGGCAGCAGCCACCTCGGGTAGCACCAGCGTTCCGGCATCGCTTCGCGCCGGCAGCAGTTCCTGCGCCACGCCCCCCAGATCTCCATGGCGCAGGTAGGCGGCGTGCATTGCTGGCTGGCTGGCTCGGGATAGTTCGGCAAGGACGCGGCTTAACAGCGCTCCGCCGACGTTCAATTCGCGGCCGTCCGTCTCCGGGAAGGGAACTCCGGCAAGGTAGAGCGCCGCCAGCCCAGCCTCGGGGACGGGGAGGCCGCGCAGATACTCAGCCATGAGCGCGCGCTTCTCGAGCTTGCTGCCCGTCTCTGCCAGGCGCTGACAGAGCTCGGCAAACTGGGACAACCGGGCCGGCATCATGGATCCCCTTTCGAAACCTGATAAAATACAGCTATGGTTCTTCGCGTCGCCAACACGGTTCCCGTCCGGCACGCTCTTTCCTAGCGGCTCCCGCCGCCGAGTGTCTGTCTCTTGTTTCACCCGCGGAAAGGAACCTTACCATGTTGGATCGCCTGGAACAGATTGAAACCCGTTATGAAGACCTTGGACGCCAGCTAGCCGACCCGCAGCTGGTGACCGACCAGCAAAAATACCATAAGACCGCCAAAGCCCATCGTGATCTGGAAGCGGTGGTGGGAAAGTACCGTGAGCTCAAACAGGCCCACCAGGGAATCGCGGACGCCAAGGCCATGCTGAGTGAGGACGACGCCGAGCTTGCCGCCATGGCGCAGGAGGAGCTCACTCGCCTGGAGAGCACGGCGGCCACCCTGGAAGAAGAGATCAAGGTCATGCTTTTGCCCAAGGATCCCAATGACGAGAAGAACGTCATCCTGGAGATTCGTGCCGGCACCGGTGGGGACGAGGCCTCGCTCTTTGTGGCTGAGATTTTTCGTATGTACTCGCGTTTTGCCGAACAGCATCGCTGGAAGGTAGAGGTCCTTTCGCAGTCCGAATCCGGGGTTGGCGGGCTCAAGGAAGTCATCGCCATCATCGAAGGCAAACGAGTGTACTCGCAGCTGAAATACGAAAGCGGAGTTCATCGCGTGCAGCGCGTGCCCGCCACCGAGACCCAGGGCCGCGTGCACACCTCGGCCATCACCGTCGCGGTTTTGCCTGAGGCCGAGGAAGTCGACGTGAAGATCGAGGCAAAAGACATTCGTATTGATACGTTTTGTTCCTCCGGGCCCGGTGGACAGTCGGTCAACACTACCTACTCTGCGGTACGCATCACCCACCTCCCTACCAATACGGTGGTGAGCTGCCAGGACGAAAAATCGCAGATCAAAAACCGGGAGAAGGCGATGCGCGTGCTGCGCGCCCGGCTCTATGAAGTCGAAATGGAAAAGCAGCAGGAAGCGTTGGCCAAAGAGCGCAAGCAGCAGGTAGGAAGCGGCGATCGCAGCGAGAAGATCCGCACCTATAATTTTCCCCAGAACCGGCTTACGGACCACCGCATCGGGCTGACCAACCATCAGCTGGCGGAAGTGATGGAAGGCAGGCTCCAGCCGACCATCGATGCCCTCACCGCACACTACCAGGCCGAGCGGCTCAAGGCTGAAACAGCCACTGTGGCGTAACGTGCCGGCCTGCGCCGGTGACGTACTGCAGGACGCCCGCGCGCGGTTGGCGTCTATCTCCCAATATCCCCGGCGCGACTCCGAACTGATGCTGGAGCATGTACTTGGCTGCGATCAAATCGCGCTGCTGACTCACCCCGAGCGCCTGCTCTCTGCGGAGGAAGCAAACCAGTTTGAGGACCTGGTCCAGCGTCGCCTGGCGCAGGAGCCGGTGCAATACCTGATTGGCACGCAGGAGTTTTTTTGCCTGCTCTTCGAAGTCTCGCCCGATGTTCTGATCCCGCGGCCAGAAACCGAACACCTGGTGGAAGCCGTGCTGGAGCACTTCGGCGGCGAAGCGAACGCGCGAATTCTTGACGTGGGTACGGGCTCGGGCGCGATCGCGGTGACGCTTGCCCATCTTCTTCCGCAGTCCCGGATAACGGCGCTGGATATCTCCTGCACCGCGCTCGCGGTCGCGCGCCGCAATGCGCAGCGGCATGGGGTGATGGATCGGGTGACGTTATTGCAATCGGATCTGCTGGCATCCGTCGCCAGCAAAGAGTTTGACGTTGTGGTATCGAATCCGCCGTATGTTGCCGTAGGAGAAGTGTTGGAACCGCAGGTATCCGGCTACGAACCCCACTCCGCGCTCTACGCCGGGCCAACCGGCCTGGAAATTTATGAGCGTCTGATTCCGCAGGCGCGCAGGGTGCTTAAGCACCGCGGTTGGCTGATCCTCGAGATCGGCTACGGGCAGCGCTCCGCGCTTCTGAAACTCCTGAAGGACTGGACCGTTGTAACCGTACGCGACGACCTGCGGGGAATCCCGCGCGTGATTCTGGCGCAAAAAAACTAGAAAACAGACGGCAGATCTGTGCCGCCCGAACGGGCGAGACTGATTTGAATTGGTTGATAATGGGAGAAACGAGGGATCTATGGCTACGATAACGGAGCTACCAAAAACATCTCTAACCTTCGAACAGAAACTCGATCGGCTGGCGCAAGTCGCCGTGAATGTGGGCCTGGGCCTAGAGCACGGACAAGAGCTGGTCATGACGGCGACGCTCGACGCCTTGCCGCTGGCCCGCTTGATCACGGAGCAGGCGTACAAGGCCGGAGCGTCACTCGTAACCACATTGTTCACGGACGAACAGTCGACCTTGGCGCGCTATCGTTACGCCGACGATGCCGGTTTCGACACAGCTGCCGGATGGCTCTTCGAGGGAATGGCACAGGCATTCCGCAGCGGGGCGGCGCGGCTTGCGATCGCCGGCGGAAATCCCTCTCTGCTGTCGAAGGAAGATCCAGAAAAAGTAGGGCGGGCTAACCGCGCTGTATCGAAGGCCTATCGTCCCGCGATCGAGCTCATTACGCGGCATGACATTAACTGGACCATTGTTGCCTCCGCCACCCCGGCATGGGCGGCCGCGGTATTTCCTGATTTGCCACCCGATCAGGCAATTACCAGGCTCTGGGATGCGATCTTTGCCGCATCGCGGGTGGACGTGGATGATCCTATTGCGCGTTGGAAACAGCACGACGCGGGACTGCATCGGCGCGCGGATCTGATGAACGAGAAGCGTTACGCTTCACTTCACTTCCGGGGTCCGGGAACCGATCTGCGCGTAGGACTGGCAGACGATCATCTGTGGATGGGCGGAGGCACACAAGCCGGTACCGGCGCGTATTGCATTCCCAACATGCCGACAGAAGAGGTGTTTACCACGCCGCACAAAGACCGCGTAGAGGGTACGGTGACCAGCACCAAACCACTCTCCCACCAGGGGACGCTCATCGAGAAGATCTCAGTGCGTTTTGAGGGAGGCCGCGTAGTGGATGCAAAGGCATCCAGAGGCCAGGAGGTGCTGCAGCGCATGATCGATACCGACGACGGCGCGCGGCGCCTGGGCGAGGTGGCTCTGGTGCCGCACTCCTCTCCCATCGCCAGTAGCGGGCTGCTCTTTCTGAACACGCTGTTCGACGAGAATGCGGCTAGCCACATTGCCCTGGGTCAGGCCTACAGCACGTGTTTGAAAAATGGTGACCAGCTCTCGCCCGAAGAGCTGGCAGCCAGGGGTGCCAACGAGAGCCTGATCCACGTGGATTGGATGATCGGTTCCAGTGCCATGGATCTCGACGGCATCACCGCAACGGGCAGCGTAGAGCCGCTCATGCGCAAAGGCGAATGGGTTGCTTCTTAGAACCTGTCCCTGCCACGACTGACGGGTGCCCCACATCTCGCTGGTTTTTCGCGAGATGTGGGATACCACCGCGATAACCCTCAAGCTTTTCGATTCCCAATGAGCACGTAGGGTCAAGGATCGTGGTATCCCACATCTCGCGAAAAACCAGCGAGATGTGGGGCACCCGTCAGTCGCGGCAGGGACAAATGGAGCTCAGGCTTCGACAGTCCGCCCCGCAACCTCAAACAGCAGCCGATTCTTTAACGGATCAGCATCGACGCGGATGTGATCGCCGTGAAGCACCTCGCCGTCCAGAATCTTGATCGCCAGAGGATCCTGGATCAGACGCTGAATGGCTCTCTTCAACGGACGCGCTCCATACTGCCGATCGTATCCGGTCAGCAGCAATTGGTGACGCGCAGCAGAGGTCAACTCAAGAGTGATCTTGCGCGGTTCCAGCTGCTTGCGCAGATCGGCCAACCGCAAGTCAACGATATGCTCCAGTTGCTCCTCGCCCAGCGGACGGAAGATCACGACATCGTCCACCCGGTTGAGAAACTCCGGCCGGAAATGTTGCCGTAGCAGTTGCATTACCTGCTCCCGCGCCGCGTCAAACGCAGCCTCGCTCTCCAGGTTTTCTGACTGCAGCAGATGGGCTCCCAGGTTCGAGGTCATGATAAGCACCGTGTTCTTGAAGTCCACGGTACGCCCTTTCGAATCCGTCAGGCGGCCATCGTCCAGAACCTGCAACAGGATGTTGAAGACATCAGGGTGCGCCTTCTCGATCTCGTCAAAAAGAATTACCGAGTAGGGCCGCCTGCGTACGGCCTCGGTGAGTTGGCCACCCTCGTCGTAGCCGACATATCCGGGCGGTGCGCCGATGAGCCGCGCGACCGCATGCTTCTCCATGTACTCCGACATGTCGATGCGCACCATCGCCTGTTCGTCATCGAAGAGGAATTCGGCTAACGCACGCGCAGTTTCCGTCTTGCCCACGCCGGTCGGTCCCAGAAAAAGGAAGGAACCGATGGGGCGCTTGGGGTCGCTCAGGCCGGCGCGTGACCGCCGAATCGCGTTGGCTACTGTTTCCAGGGCCTCTTCCTGCCCGACCACCCGCTCGCGCAGACGTCCTTCCATCTCCACCAGCTTGCGCACTTCGCCTTCCAACATCTTGTCCACCGGAATACCGGTCCACTTGCTTACAATCTTGGCAATGTCTTCTTCGTCGACTTCCTCTTTCAGCAGCCGGCCACCGTCGGCGGCCCCATCCTGTTGCGCGTTCAGGCGCTTCAGTTCCGCTTCGAGCTGCGGAAGCTCGCCATACTGGATGGCGGCCGAGCGTTCCAGATTGCCACGGCGGGTCTGCTCTTCCATCTCAAATCGCAGCGCCTCGATCTTTTTCTTCACTTCGGTCAGCCGCGTAATTGCCCCACGCTCCGTCTGCCAGCGGGCACGCAGCCCGGTAGCCTGCTCCTTCAGCGCCGCAAGTTCCCGCGTCACCACCGCCAGTCGCTCTTTTGAATTTTTGTCGGTCTCCCTCTTCAACGCCGTGCGCTCAATCTCGAGCGAGATCATTTGCCGCTCGAGCTGGTCAATCTCCACCGGCACTGAGCCGATCTGAATGGCCAGGGAAGCCGCTGCTTCATCGACCAGGTCGATAGCCTTGTCCGGCAAAAAGCGGTCAGAGATGTAGCGATGCGAAAGCGTGGCCGCGGCCACGATGGCCGAGTCCTTGATGCGGACATTGTGGTGAGCTTCGTAACGCTCTTTGAGACCGCGCAGTATTGCGATCGTGTCCTCCACGTTGGGCTCGCCCACAAACACGATCTGGAAACGCCGCTCGAGCGCCGCATCCTTCTCGATGTATTTGCGATATTCGTTCAGCGTGGTGGCGCCGATCGCCCGCAACTCGCCTCGCGCCAGCGGCGGCTTCAGCATATTCGAAGCGTCGATGGCGCCTTCCGCCGCGCCCGCCCCTACCAGGGTGTGCAATTCATCGATGAAGAGAATGATCTGTCCATTCGATTCTTCAATGTCTTTGAGTACCGCCTTGAGCCGATCCTCAAACTCGCCCCGATACTTCGCACCTGCCAGCATGGAGCCAAGGTCGAGAGAGATCACGCGCTTGTCGCGCAGGAGCTCAGGCACATCGCCGGAAACAATCCGGCGCGCCAAACCTTCCACGATCGCGGTCTTGCCCACGCCAGGCTCTCCGATCAAGACCGGGTTGTTCTTGGTTCTGCGAGAGAGTACCTGGATCACGCGGCGAATCTCTTCATCCCGTCCGATGACTGGATCCAATTTGCCCCGCCGTGCCAGCTCCGTCAGATCCTTGGCGTATCGGTCCAGGGCCTGGTACTTGCCTTCGGGATTCTGGTCGGTAACTCTTTGGTTGCCGCGCACTGAGGTAAGTGCCTGCAGGATTGCCTCCCGGGTAGCCCCCGCGGAGGTCAACAGTAACTGCGCCGGGTCTTTCTTGATTTGAGCCAGCGCCAACAGCAGATGCTCGGTCGATACGTACTCATCTTTGAAGTCCTGCGCCTCCTTTGAGGCGTCGTTCAGAACCTTCTGCATGCTGGTAGAGAGGCCCGGCTCGGAGGCCGCTGCGCCCGAGACTTTCGGCAGCCCGGCGATCGCGTGGCGGATACTGGCAAACATTTGTTCAGTGGGCACGCCGATCTTTTGCAACAGCGGTACGATGATGCCTTCCTTGTCCTCTACCAGGGCCATCAGCAAATGCATCGGCAGCACTTCCGGCTGGCCGTTCTCATTTGCCAGCGCGCTGGCCTTCTGGATTGCCTCCTGTGATTTCAACGTAAACTTGTCCCAGCGAATTGCCATATGGGTGTCATCCTTACTGACCAGATCAGTCCTGGTCGCTTGTCAGAGCGAAAGCAAGAGCGGCATCCCTCGGATGCCCACAGCCTGGTCGTTATTCCTGTTTTGATCTTGAACTTGTAGTGCCGGCGTCGAAAAGAGAAATATTAGTTCGCCCCGGGAGCGAAATCACCGGGGCGAACTCTATCTGTATGATTACGCCGTTTTCGCAGTTTCTGCAGCTGCCGTCTGGTTGTTGTTGAGCTCCTTGGCGGATCCAACGTTTACCTTGATTTGCTTGGGCTTGCTTTCGGGACGCTTCTGCAGTTCCAGGCGCAACACCCCGGCATCGTATTCAGCCTTGATGCTCTCCGGGTTAATGGTGTTGGGAACGGTGAAAGCGCGATAGAACGTACCGTAGCGCCGCTCCACGCGATGGAAGTTCTCTTCCTTTCCTTCACTCTGGAAGCTTCGCTCACCCTTCACGGACAAGGTGTTATTTTCCATCCGCACATCGAGATCCTCCTGGCGCATGCCTGGGATTTCGAGTTTGAGGACCAGCTTGTGTTCGTCCTCATAAATGTCGACCGGGGGCACGAAGCCGGCAGCGGTCACCAGCTCGTTTTCTCCCGAGTTGCCACGGGAAAAATCCTGAAAAATGTTGTTCATTCGATTCTGTAAGGCCAAAACGTCGCGGTATGTTTCCCAGCGGGTCAGTGTCATTGCGTTTCCTCCGAAGCGGGCCAGTCTCTGGCCAGCTGCTACTTTGATGTTAATCATAGCATGATGAACTAATAAAATGTGAGTGTGTTTACATCATATTTTAATTTCGGGTAACTCCGGCGTCGCCTCCAGGAGCGCTTTTGTATAAGCCTCGCCGGGGAAATGACAGATTTGTTCGCACGTTCCCGTCTCCACTACCTTGCCCGCGCGCATCACCACAATGTTGGTCGAGAGGTAGCGCACCAGCGGCATGGAGTGGGATATAAACAGGTAAGTCAAATGGAATGTTTGCTGTAGGTGGCGCAACAGATTCATGATCTGGGCCCCGACGCTCACGTCGAGTGCGGACACCGGCTCGTCCAGCAGGAGCAGTTCGGGCCGAAGGGCGAGCGCCCGGGCGATGTTGATCCGCTGCCGCTGGCCGCCGGAAAACTCATGAGGGTAGCGGGGCAGGGCTGACTCGTCCAGCCCGACTTCGGCCAGCAGCTCCCGCGGATTCTCGACGCAGCGGCTTTCCGGGCCGTCGTGACTATGAATGCGGAAAGGCTCAGCGATGATCTGGGCAACGGTCATGCGCGGGTTGAGGGCCGCGAACGGATCCTGGAACACGGGTTGCATTCGGCGGCGCATCGTGCGCAGCCTGGCATTGGAAGCGCCGCAGATGACTTCCTCGCCATTGAAAGACACGGTTCCGGAAGAGGGAGGGATCAGGCCCAGGATCATCCTGGCAACGGTGCTTTTGCCGGAGCCGGATTCTCCCACCAACCCAAGGGTCTCTCCGCGGGCTATGGTGAAGGAGACGCGGTCGACCACGCACTTTTCCTCACGTGCCCCACTCCATCCGGAGCGCCGTGAATAGTTCTTGGTGAGCTGGTTTACCTCAAGCAGAGCCATGCACCAAGATGGTAGCAGCTGGTAGCAGCCGGTAGCAGCCGGTAGCAGCCGCTCGGGGGTCAAGGCCCACAAGCAAAAGCAGGCCTCTCCAGCGGAGAGACCTGCTTTTTACCTTAACCGCCGAGACCGCCTAGATGTCCAGGTTCTTCACATCCAAAGCGTTGTCTTCAATGAACTTACGGCGTGCTTCCACATCTTCGCCCATCAGCGTGCTGAAGATTGACTCGGTCTCTGCGATATCTTCCAACCTGACGGAGAGCAAGGTACGACGATCGGGGTCCATCGTGGTTTCCCAAAGCTGGGATGAAGTCATCTCACCCAAGCCCTTGTAGCGCTGAACGTCGTAGTCGCGCCGGCCCTGTTCGATCACGTATTCGAACACCTCTCGCGCCGATTGCTTGGTCACGGGATCCGCGGTGACCCGTTTGGCCTTCTTTGGCTTGGCTGCCGTTTCGGGGGCGGGCGCCTCAGCCTCAGCTTCTTCGGGCTCAACGGCTTTGGCGTACTCGATGACGAATGGCGGCTCAAGTTCCTCCCGAATCAAGGAGTACTTAGCCATCATCTGCCGGTACTCCGGAGAGGAGGCGAGGGTCCAGTCAACCCTGCGCTCGGCGCCCTGGCTGTCGGTGAAACTCACCGACCAGGTCCGGTGTTCTTCCTCGTAGCGCGGGGTTGCCACTGCCTTGAACTGGAAGCGCTTGGTCATCTTCACCAGCTCGGCGTGCAGTTTGGCCAGCTTTGGCGGAACGGAGCCGTCGGACTCGAAGTCGCTACGCCGCATCAGCTCAAACCTGGGCAGCAGCTCCGTGACCTCTTCGTTACGCATGTGCTTGTTGGCCTTGTCGAAAACGCCCAGATAGTCGTTCAGCTGGCTCATGAACTTGGTCAACGCGCCGCCCTCGAGCCTCTTGCCTGCCGTTCCGTAGCGCAGGCCCATACCTTCGGAGGCACGCTTGATCATGACTTTGACAAATTCCCGATCGTCTTTGATGTACTGCTCGAACTTGCCCTTCTTGATGCGGTAGAGCGGGGGCTGGGCAATAAAGACGTGTCCGCGCCGGATCAGATCGACCATGTGACGGAAAAAGAACGTCAGCAGCAGGGTGCGGATGTGGGAACCGTCTACGTCGGCGTCGGTCATCAGAATGATCTTGCCGTAGCGCAACTTAGCCGGATCAAAATCATCCTTGCCGATCCCGCAGCCCAGGGCAGTAATCATGGCCCGAATTTCCTCATGCCCCAACATCTTGTCGTAGCGGGCCTTCTCGACGTTGAGGATTTTGCCCTTCAAGGGGAGTACGGCCTGAAATTTCCGGTCGCGTCCCTGCTTGGCAGTTCCACCGGCGGATTCACCCTCTACCAGGTACAGCTCGCAGCGATCGGGCTGGCGTTCACTGCAGTCGGCCAGTTTGCCGGGCAGACCGCCGCCATCGAGCGCACCCTTGCGCCGAGTCAGGTCGCGAGCTTTCCTGGCCGCCTCGCGCGCCCGGGCAGCTTCGATGGCCTTGTTGATAATCCGCTTGGCGATGGGAGGGTTTTGTTCGAAGAACATGCCCAGGCGCTCATTGACGAAAGCCTGCACCGTGCCGGCGATATCGGAGTTGAGCTTACCTTTGGTCTGCCCTTCAAACTGCGGCTGCGAGAGCTTCACGCTGACTACCGCCACCAGGCCCTCGCGCACATCGTCTCCGGACAGATTCTCCTTCACGTCCTTGAACAAGCCCATTTGCTGTCCGGCAGTATTGATGGTGCGGGTCAGCGCAGTGCGAAAACCGGAAAGGTGAGTGCCGCCGTCCACCGTGTTGATGTTGTTGGCAAAACTGAACACCGACTCGGAGTAGCTGTCGTTGTATTGCAACGCGATGTCCAGCTCGACGCCGTCACGGGATGATTCCATGACAATGGGCTTGTCATGCAGCACCTGTTTGCCACGGTTCAGATGTTTGATGAACTCGGCAATGCCACCGGCATACTTGAAGTCGGAACGCTTGGCCTCACCCGTCTTGGGATCGGTTGTGCGCTCATCCACCAGGCTGATCTCCAAACCCTTGTTCAGAAAGGCGAGCTCGCGCAGCCTCTGCGCCAGGGTGTCGAAGTTATATTCAGTCACGGTGAAGATAGTGCGATCAGGGAGAAAGTGGATCCTGGTACCGCGCTTCTTCGTGGTGCCGGTCTCTTTCAGCTTGGTAATCGGAATTCCCTTGGCGTACGTCTGCTCGTAGGTATGAAGATCTTTCCAGACTTCAACGTCGAGTTCTTCGCTGAGCGCGTTTACGCAGGAGACGCCAACACCGTGGAGTCCGCCCGAGACCTTGTAGTTGGAAGAATCGAACTTGCCTCCGGCATGCAGCTTGGTCAGCACT
The DNA here is from genome assembly GCA_963838445.1 of uncultured Acidobacteriaceae bacterium. Lineage (GTDB taxonomy): Bacteria > Acidobacteriota > Terriglobia > Terriglobales > Acidobacteriaceae > PALSA-350. Next base: position 224,791 of record CAWIRT010000042.1, on the reverse strand, counting down.
ACCTGCAAGGCGGGCATCCGCTCGCCACCCGGAACATCCATCTCGTCGACCGGAATCCCGCGCCCGTCGTCGGTCACGGTGATGGAGTTGTCGATGTGGATGATTACGTCTACGTGGGTTGCATAGCCAGCCAGTGCTTCGTCGACCGAGTTGTCGACCACCTCGTATACCAGGTGGTGCAGACCCTGATCGCCGGTTGACCCAATGTACATCGCGGGACGGAGGCGAACAGCTTCCAGGCCTTCAAGGATCTTAATGTTGTCGCCGGTATAAGTGCGTTCCGGGAGCAAAGTCTCACTCATGGCTGCGGGGGGAAGAGCGGCGGAAACTGGAAGTTCTTTGGTGGACATGCAACTCCGAACGGCAAAGCTCAAAAGCGGCTCTCGGCACGAAGGGACCGATTGGAAATAACATCTTGAAAGTGCAGGGTTTGCACTGCACTTGACTGACATAAGTTTACCACGTTTCAGGGTTCAATTGGCGGCCCCGGGAGGCCCCCTGGGGGGTGGAAAAAGAGGCACATTTCCGGCGAAACAGGTAGCAGGCTGCCGGAGTGGAAAACGAAAGTCGCCGGTACTTAAGTGATCAACCTGCACCTTTTGGCGAGTTCTGAAGTAACCCAAAAATGAGGTACTCTAGAACAATCAATAGAGGTACTTTCGTCATGTCTGAAGTAGATAACCTCTAATATGTCATTAAAAACACAGGGTGAGGAGCCGGCGAACTATACTCTTGATTGTTCCTGTCTTCCACCTCAAACAGAAACACACATACCCGGAGGTAACCAGTCTATGAAACTTCTCGTTCACGCATCCATCTTTTCCGTTGTCTTTGCCGGTTTTGTCGCCAGTGCGTTAACTACGAAGCCTACCGCTCATGTGACTGCAAATCACAGCCTGGTAGTGTCGCATGCGATGCCGGTGCCCAACTGTCCTCCCGGAGATGGCGGCTGCGGTATCTAAAGCCCGAAAGGGAGTACTAAGGCCACTTCCGGCAGTACCCAAACTATGCACGCATAGCACAAAAGTGCCAGCTTTAAAGGTTTTCTTAGGTTGAGCACCATCCCTTTTCGAGCTATTCTCAAGACTCGGAAGGGGTGTTGTGATGACGAGCGTTGCACTCAGCATCTTGTACGCGGCAGAGCCCCTCCTCATGGTGATAGCCATGATTGCTCTGCTCAGGTCCCGGGAACACCGGCGGTTTCCAGCGCTTTTCGCTTACGTCACGGTTCGGCTCACCTCTTCAGTGATCCTCCACCTGCTATTGCAAGTGCACCGGGTGGTTGCGATCAGCGAGAAGGCAGCTTACTCCTGGTATTTTTATACTTATTGGTTCAGTTACGTCGCGGGCGCGATCGTAGTGTTTCTGGTCATTCAGGAGATGTTCCAGTCCTCCATGGATCCTTTTCCAGGCCTGAAGTGGCTGGGCACCATATCCTTCCGTTGGGTGGCGTGCATTTCCTTTGTTGCCGCATCAGCGGCTCTGCTTACACCGGGTGGCAAAGGTAACAGGTTTCTCCTCGCCATAGTTGCCCAGGCGATGCGCTGCGAGAGCATATTTATCCTTAGTCTGTTGCTTTTCCTCATGCTTGCAGCGGGCAAACTCGGCCTTTCTTACCGCAGCCGGGTTTTCGGTATCAGTTTCGGCTTTGGCATCATGGCAGCCAGCGACCTGGCTGTCTCCGCGGCGTTTTTGCACCTTGGACGCAATATGATGACCTCCACCATCAGCGTGGTCACGACCGGTGCCAGCCTGGTAACGCTGGTTGTCTGGTCTGCCTACTTCCTCATGCCTGAACCGGCTCGCCGGGCTGCCGCACTCAGTCCCTCCTCGCCGTTGGCGCGTTGGAACGAGATTGCCACGACCCTTGGGCACAGCGCACCTCGGGTACCGGTTACGGTCCCGGCCAGCGACTTCTTCCTTCAGGACGTCGAAAAGGTGGTTGATCGTATTCTCATTAAGAACTCGCTCCACGTAGCGAGTTGATCCTTCCAGTAAGGGCAAAAGGCCATAACGGGGTTTCCGTTATGGCCTTTTGCTTTTTGGGAAGGAGCGTTGAGGGGATAAGAGGCTCGACCGCAGGCGGGCAACATGCGCCGGGGCAGGGGCTGAAGAGGGGCGTGAACACTTGCTTTTTGAAGGGTACGGGCTTCAGCCCGTACGTTAACTACCCAGCGTATGAGGGGCTTTAGCCCCTGAGGGCATCTCTTGTGCTCCCTTAAGCAGCCCCTCAGCGGTTGAAGCCCATTTGTCCTGACTGCTAAGGGTACGGCCTAAAGGCCGTACCCTTCAAAAAGTGAATTCTCACGCACCCTCTAAAGCCCAATTCTCTTTCCATCCTTACGGCCTGATTTAAGAGGCTGCGGGAAAAGTCTCTGCTTGGACGGAGCCGTTCCCTCAGTGGCTAAAGCCACATTCATTCCAAAATAATTACGGACGGGCTAAAGCCCGTCCCCTTCAGACCAATCAATTTTTCCGCAGCCTATAAAGTGACCAGGCGATTTAGTTCGCCGGAGTTTTTACGGGTTCCACAGAGACAAAACGCCCGGTCTTGCCGCGGTCGATGAAGTTCACCCGGCCGCCAATTTCCGCATAGAGGGTGTCGTCCTTACCCCGGCCGACATTCAAACCGGGCTTCAACTTGGTGCCGCGCTGACGCACGATAATGGAACCACCGGTGACCACCTGGCCGGCGAAGATCTTCACGCCCAGCCGCTGAGCGTTGGAATCGCGACCATTTTTGGAACTGCCTAACCCTTTTTTATGTGCCATTGCCTATCCTCGTGGATCAGAATTTCGGTTACTGGGCAGTCTTTTCGCTGCCGTAGCTGAACCCGTTCACCTCGATGCTGTTGATCCGCACCTCGGTGTAGGCCTGACGATGACCCTGCAGCTTCTTATATTGCTTCTTGCGCTTGAAGTGGAAGACCAGGATCTTATCTCCACGTCCCTCGCTGATTACGGTGCCAAGCACCTTGCCTGCTGTGGGTTTGGCGAGCGGAGACTGTCCGTCTGAAAACGCCAGCACATCGTTGAATTCCACAGAGCCGTTGGGCTCGACGGATGCCTTTTCTATTTTCAGTACCTCGCCTGGGGAGACGCAATACTGCTTACCACCTGTGCGGATCACAGCGTACATAAAAATCCTCCACGCCGAATCACATCGGCTGAAAAAACTAGCTGGGCAAATAATGGATTGCTGATTGTGCTCAAACCCGAAGGTGAGCAGACCGCACCAAAGGCTAGGTCCCAAGCTTTTTAAGTTTACGTTTCCCGCCTGTTTTGGTCAACTCGGCGGCCTGGAAGAGGTAAACCCCGAGCACCACCATCAGCGGTTCCAGCGAATGCCGAAAACGGGCATGTGCGGCCACCCCGTAATACACCAGGGGCAGCAGCAGAAAAGCCCACGCGAACAGGCCCGCGGCCGGCGCCTTCCGGCGCAGGGCCAGGGCGAGTCCCAGCAGTCCACAAACACTGCCAAATACGAAGTTCAGACTGCGGGCGTACTCAACCCACGGCGTGGCACTCACCGGGTGGGGAACGCCTGCCCAGAAGAAGAACACTCGCCGCAGCGTGTTCTGGGCAAAGTGAAGTGGGTCCGCGCGCATCACCGCCAGGGCCTGGTCCCCGCGCATTTTGGAATAGGCAATTTCCCCCATGCTGATGTATTGGCGTAGTTGATCAGGTGCCTGGATGGGATGGTCGTATTCCATCAGCAATCCGGTCGATCCCGGTCCGTTGCCCAGATACAGCTCGGCCCCAAAATTGCCCCGGGTAGGCACGAAATGGTGGAAGGCTACCCAGTTTCTCCAGATCCAGGGCCCGAGGCAGGCGGCGAACAGCACCGCCGCGAGCAGCGCTCCGCCCGCTTCGCGTCGGGGCGCCCGGCCCAGCACCCACAGCCCGCACACCGGCAGGAAGATCAGGAGCGCCGGATTGCTAAGGCCGGTCAGACCCCAAAGCAGCCCAAACAGTGCCCAACGCCAGAGTGTTCTGGCTTCGCGCATGCGTAGAGCCACCACGAGTATCCAGGAGAACAGGAAGGTAGTCAGCGACGTATCCCAAACCCAACGGACGGCATATTGCATTGCTGCCGGGTACAGAGCCCAAATCCAGGCCGCCCACCGGGCGACGTTCCGGTTGAAACAGCGCGCCGCGATCTCCCAGGTCGCGAGTGCCGTCAGCGCTGAAAACAGGCTGTTGATAGTGAGGATCGCCCAGGCCGAAAGCGGGGTGAAGACGCCAAACATCTTGAAGATCCCGGCCAGGAGCAAGGGAAAGAGCGGTCCCACCCATGTGGTTGGGCCGGTGTGACCCCGGAAAGGGTCGGAAAAGCCAAAACCAGTGGCCAGCGCGCGCGCGATTCGTCCCATCTCCTCGCCGAACAGCATGTGGTCGTCGTAGGGACGGAAGCGGTAGGTATGCGCCAGGGTGAGGTAGAGCACGCGCACTGCGAAGGCCACCCAGAAGATCAACCACGGCGCACGGAATTCTTCCTGAGGGTGTTGGTGGCGGGAAGGAGCAGTCATTGCGTGGGCGGGCGCCCGCGTTCACTCCGTGTTCGGGTTACGGCGCGATCAGTCATCGAAGTGGTGATCCGTATTCTAGCGCGGGAGGGAATTGCCGAGTTGGCCTGGGGGTCGGCTACATCTAACCGGAAGAGGTTGATCTCCATGACTCTCGAGCTGCTTGCGGTGTTGGTCCTGGGCCTGATGTGTGGCAGTGAGCTGAACGTGGCCGCGTTCGGTCATCCGATGCTAAGGCGTCAGCCGCTGGAGACGCACATACTTGTGCGCTCGTCGATGGCGGTGTTGCTTGGCCGTGTCATGCCGTTTTGGATGGGAGGCTCCACGCTGTTGAATCTTCTGCTTCTGCTTCCCTTCGCACACCTCAGCAAGGGGGCCTGGCATCTGGCCGCGATCGCGGGTGTCATCCAGGTCTTCGCGGTGGTGTTTTCGCTGGTTGGGCCGGTGCCCATTAACAACCGGGTCGCCAAATGGACATCGAAATCGCTGCCAGCCGACTGGAAGGCGCAGGCGGATCGATGGGATCTGTACCACTGGGTAAGAACTTTTGGTTTGGTGGTCGCGTTCGCCCTTCTCGTCCTGATGGTGGGTGTTTGTTGAGAGGATGGCCGGGTTGTCGTCCGCCCCGGGTGCGGCTATACTGGAAGTTCGCGAGTTTAGGGCGTGTACGTGTCTGGTGCTCTAGCCACTATCACCCTCTGCGATAGTGCGTGCCCAGATTTAGATCGCCGCATGTTTCTGCGAAAAGCTTAGGTTATCTGGAGTTTGTCATGGCTCAGGTTTGCAAAATCTGCGGCAAAGGTCCGCAGTTCGGTAACAAGATCTCGCACGCGCACAACGTTTCCAAGCGCCGGTGGAACGTCAATCTCCGTCCGGTCAAGGCCGAGGTTGACGGCGGCAGCAAACGCATTCGTGTCTGCACCCGCTGCATCAAAGCAGGCAAGATCGTTAAGGCGTAAACCTTATTCCTTTTCCCCAGCATGTTTGGGGTCAAAACCGAGCGATAAAGAGTTGATGCAATAACGGAGCCCACCAGGCCCCGGTCCATCCGGGAAGACATGCCCGAGGTGGGCGTCGCACCGTGCACAGGTGACTTCGGTTCGCGTCATTCCGTGGCTCTTGTCTTCGTGCAGATGCACTGCCTTGGCGTTCGCCGGCACGGTAAAGCTGGGCCAACCGGTCCCCGATTCAAACTTGGTATCGGAGCTGAATAACTCGGCACCGCAGGCTGCGCAGCGGTAGGTTCCATCCGCATGATTCCGGTAGAGGGCGCCCGAGAACGCCGGCTCCGTCCCCTTCTGCCGCATGACGTAGTACTGTTCCGGAGTGAGTTCGGCGCGCCACTCGGCATCCGTCTTCTCTATCCTGTCCCGCTTCGCTACTTGCTCCTTTTCCATCATCTGCTCCTTTGTTCGATGCGGCCTGCCCGGCCACAGACGCCAGGCCTAACGTTGCGCGATCACGTCGATTTCCACCAGAGCGTCTTTGGGCAATCTCGCGACCTCGACTGTGGACCGTGCGGGTGCAACCCAACCGTCCTTCGCCAGATACGTGGCGTAGATCTCATTCATCGCCGCAAAGTCACTCAGGTTCTTGAGAAAAACGGTGGTCTTGACCACGTGCTGCAGGTCAGTGTGGGCTGCGGCCAGTACTGCCTTCAGGTTTTCCAGCACGCGAACAGTCTGCTCCCGGATACCACCCTCCACCATCTGCCCGGTCGCGGGATCGAGCGGAACCTGCCCCGAGGCATAGATCGTTTCCCCAATTTCCACTGCCTGGGAGTAGGGACCGATGGCCGGCGGAGCATGTTGAGTGGAGATTGCCGATTTGCCAGGAAGGCTCATGTCCTGATTTTCGCCGCAAGGGTGCTGGGACGCAAATGTACCCTTACACTTTGTGAGCGCGCTGCACGTCGCGAACGCCCGGCACCCGCCGCAGACCGCTCACAAGACGCGTAAGGTGCCGCATGTCTTCGGCTTCCAGGACAAATTCGACCACCGCCTCCGAGTCCCCCGTTGACTTGGAATCGACTCCTCGAATATTGGTGCCGTCGTCGCTGATGACGGCAGTCATTTCCTTTAACATGCCGGCTCGATCATCACAAAATACGGTCAGCTTGACCGGGTAGGTCATCTTGCGGCCGCCATTTTCCTCTGCCATCCGCGCCCACTCCACCGAGATGCGGCGGTCGCTTTCGTAAAGCAGGTTCTGCACGTTGGGACAGCTGCGGGCGTGTACCGCCACGCCTTTGCCGCGGGTTACGTAGCCGACGATCTCTTCGCCGCGAATCGGATTGCAACATCGCGCGCGGTAGACCAGCAAGTCGTCCTGGCCTTCCACCTGCAGCGAGTCGGACCCATGCATGTGGACACGCCTCACCGCTTCCGACATGAGGCTCTTGGCTGCGTCCTTGCCCGGTTCTATTTCGAGGCCGGTCTGCGCGGTCACCCCCGGGGAAAGCTTGTTCAGCACCTGGCGCGAGGAGTACTTGCCGAAGCCGATGGCAGCCATCAGGTCGCTGGCTGTCGCCAGGCCACATTCGCCGGCTGCGCGGGCATAGTCTGTGTCGGTCAGTTTGCTCAGTGACACCTTGTACTTGCGCGCTTCCCGGTCGAGCAGCTTCTTGCCAATTTCCACCGCCCGCTCGCGCTGGTGCTCGTTGAGCCAATGCTTGATTTTGTTGCGTGCGCGCGAGCTTTTGGCGAAGGTGAGCCAATCGCGGCTGGGGGTGTGTCCATTCTGCGTAACTACTTCCACGATGTCGCCGTTGTGCAGCTTGGTCCGCAGCTGGGCCATTCTGCCGTTTACCTTGGCGCCCACACAGGTATTGCCCACCTCGGTGTGGATGGAATAGGCAAAGTCTATCGGGGTCGCATCCTTCGGCAACACCACAACCTTGCCTTTCGGGGTAAAGGTGTACACCTCTTCCGGATAGAGATCGATCTTGAGCGTGGAGAGAAATTCGTTGGGATCGGACATCTCCCGCTGCCACTCGACCAGCTGCCGGACCCAGGCCAGCCGCTGTTCATCCCGGGCGCTGGTGGGTGAGCCGGCGGCCTTGTATTTCCAGTGTGCCGCGATCCCTTCTTCGGCGATGCGATGCATTTCTTCGGTTCGGATCTGGACTTCAAATTGGTGGCCGCCCTCGCCCATCACCGTGGTGTGCAGTGATTGATACAGATTGGGCCGGGGCATGGCGATAAAGTCCTTGATGCGGCCCGGCACCGGGCGCCAGATGGAGTGGATCAGGCCAAAGGCCGCGTAACAATCCTGCACCGTCGAGGTGATCACCCGGACCGCCAGCAGGTCATAAACCTGGTCGACGGTGACCTTCTGCTTTTGGAGCTTCTGGTAGATGCTGTAAAGCCGCTTGATGCGCCATTCCACCCGGGCGTGGATATTGTTGTCGCGCAGCCGTTCGTTGAGCAAAGATTCGACCGAGTTGAGAAACTGCTCGTCTTCATCGCGCGCCGCGTCCACCGCGCTCTTCACCTGCTCGTAGCCAAAGGGATCGACATAACGGAAAGCCAGGTCTTCCAGCTCGCCGCGCACTTTGCCCATGCCCAGCCGGTGGGCCAGGGGAGCATAGATGTCGAGGGTCTCCCGGGCAATCGATTCCTGGCGATCAGGAGGCAGGTGCTGCAGAGTCCGCATGTTATGCAGCCGGTCCGCCATCTTGATCAGGACCACACGCACATCGCTCACCATCGCCAGCAACATCTTGCGCACGTTCTCCGCCTGGCGGTCTTCGCGGTTGGCGAACTGGATCTTGTCGATTTTGGTCACGCCCTCGACGATGTGCGCGACTTGCTCCCCGAATTGTTCGGTGATGTCTTCGGTGGTAACGGGAGTGTCTTCAACGGCGTCGTGTAGCAGGCCGGCCGCGATGGCGGTCGAGTCCAGCTTCATCTCGGCCAGGACCTGGGCTACTTCAAGGGGGTGCAGAACGTACGGCTCCCCGGAAGCCCGGAGCTGCCCGCTGTGGTGCTGCACGCAAAACTCCCAGGCTTTGCGAATGACGCCGACGTCGTCGCTCGGCCGGTTCTTACCGATGGTCGCGAGCAACTCGGCAAACTTCGCCGTCAGGATGCCCGGTTCCGCGGGAGGTTCGAGTGGCGTAGAGTGCACAGTCGCCATACCTGATTATAGGCTGCTTGCATTGCGCTCGCTACCGGTCCTCCGGTTTGAGATAGCCCGGCGGAAATTTTTACGAAGGGCACAGCTTCAGCCGTACCGCATTGCGGTTGGAGTCCCTGAGGGCCGCAAATTTGAAGGGCTGCAAAATTTGTGGGGGAACTCGGGATTTAGAAACTTAGTCCCGAAGGGACGGCTGAACTTAGCCCAGGACGTCAGTCCTGGGTACATCAAGAAACATGATTGAGTCCCGCAGGGACGGCTGAAGGAGATTGCGCGGCGGCCCATTTTCAGCCGTCCCTTCGGGACTGAGTCGTGCTTCTAAATCCAACCCAGGACTAACGTCCTGGGCTAAGTTCAGCCGTCCCTTCGCGACTGGCTCTTTTTTTAGCCACCCCCCTGTAGCTTTTGGGCGAGCAAGGGGAGGCCCTCAGCAGGCTGTGCGAAGATGACTTGTGGCCCGCGAACCTATCTCCGCACCCCCGAGCAAAGCTGCGCGCGCCTTCAGCAGTGAGGGGCCAGTCGCTGTAATCTCACGCCGGGCCGCGGACCGGCTGCGCGCCGGCCACGTTTGGGTATACCGCTCCGATATCGAACATCTGGTGGAGATGGATGCAGGCCTGGTCGCGGTTGCCGATCCTCGCGGTTTTCCGTTGGGAACAGCGCTGTGGAGCCCGACCTCGCAGATTGCGCTTCGCCTGGTAAGCTCCGACCCCCATCTCCCCCATCCGGCCTGGATGGCCTTGCTCGACCAGCGCCTGCGTGACGCCATTGGCCTTCGCGCAAGCATGTTGGAAGAGGGCACCGACGCTTGCCGCCTGGTCTTCGGGGAAGCCGATCAGCTTCCTGGCCTGATTGTCGACCGGTATGGAGACCTGATTCTCTTTGAAATCCACGCCAAGGCGCTCGATCGCGACGACATTCGTGCAGCGATTGTTCGGGTACTGCAATCGGAACTTACGCCGGTCACGATCGTCGAGCGGTCCGATTCCCGCATCCGGGAACTAGAGCAGCTGAGCGAGCCGTCGGAGGAACCGCTCTATTCCGCCGAGCCCATTGCGCAGCTGACGACCATCTTTCACTTGAATGGGCTGGCTTTTCACTACGACGCCAATGCCGGGCAAAAGACTGGCGCCTTTCTTGACCAACGCCTGAACTATGCCGCGGCATCTCGCTATGCCCGTGGCGAGGCTCTCGATGTTTGCACCTACCAGGGCGGCTTCGCACTGCACCTGGCGCGGTCCTGTTCCCACGTCACTGGAATCGACGCCTCTCGGGCCGCTCTCGAGGTGGCGGAAGAGAATCTTGAGGTCAACCGGCACCGCATCCAGGCCTCGATGGAATGGATCGAGGCCAACGCTTTTGATCTTCTCCGCGATTGGAGCACCGCGGGCAACACCTTTGACACGGTGGTGCTCGATCCCCCGGCTTTTGCCAAATCCAAACGCGCGGTGGCGGGTGCCCTCCGCGGTTACAAAGAGCTCAATCTGCGCGCGCTCAAGATGTTGCGTCCGGGGGGGACGTTGGTGACCTGCTCCTGCTCGCACCATGTTTCCTGGGATGAATTTCATGGCGTGGTGGCGGCGGCGGCGGGCGATGCCCAACGCCGGGTTCGCCTGCTGGAACGCCGCGGGGCGTCCCCAGACCACCCTGTAGTCCTCAATATCGCCGAGACTGAGTATCTGAAGTGCCTGATTCTGCAGGTTGACTGAGACAATAAGGCGGCATGGTATTTGGTCCTCACTGGCAACACGCTTGGCTGGTCATCGCCTCTTTTCTTGCCGGCGCCCTCAACGCGATGGCGGGCGGCGGTTCTTTTTTGTCGTTTCCGGCGCTCCTGGGTGTAGGGGTTTTGCCAATCCAGGCAAATGCAACCAATACAGTTGCTCTCTGGCCAGGCCAGTTCACCTCGATCGCCGCTTACTGGCAAGATCTGAAGGCCAACCTGGGACTGGTGGTACCGGTCTGTTCCGCGGCCCTGCTGGGCGGGGTGTTGGGAGCCATCGTTCTGCTCCGGACCGGGCAAGCCACCTTCATGGCGCTGGTGCCGTGGCTGTTACTGCTCGCGGCGGGGCTGTTTGCGGCCAGTGGTCCGGTTTCTGCGTGGCTGCGGCGTAATCGCGTCAGCGTTTCCGGTGATAGGCCCAGCCTCGTCCCGCTGTGGATCGGCGTGGTCGTGGTGTGCTTTTACATTGGATACTTTGGCGCCGGCGCGGGCTTTTTGTTGATGTCGGTGCTGGCGATTTTTGGGATCCAGAACATTAACCAGGTCAACGCCCTTAAAGTGATCGCCACCACCACCGCCAACGGCATCGCCGTGGTTACTTTTATCGTGGAGAAGCAAATCCTGTGGAAGTACTGCTTGCTCATGATGATAGCCGCGGCACTCGGGGGATATCTGGGAGCCCATTATGCGCGCCGGATGAACCCACGGTTCATGCGTATGCTGGTGGTCGGGATCGGGCTGGGAATGGCAGCTTACTTTTTCTGGAGACAGTATGCTTAAAGAGGGTTTGTGATGAGCCACGAAGGCATTCGATTTATCAGCGAACAAGATGCCCAGAAGCTGGCGGAGGAGACGGCGCATCGCGATCTACCTCACGAGGCGACGGAGCCTGCACGTGTTCGGGTGCAAAAAACCACCGGTACTGGCATGGAAATCGATTGGAAGGACGGCCACCAGAGCCATTGGACCTTTACCTGGCTGCGCGATGCCTGTCCTTGTGCCACCTGCCACGAGGAACGCGGCGCGACCGGCCGTAAGCCCGGTGAGCCCAAGCCGCAGCCGGTCCAGCTCCTGCAAATGTACAAAGCGCCAGCGCGTCCAGAGTCGGCCTCCCCGGTCGGCCGCTACGCGATCAGTTTTCGCTGGAATGACGGGCATCAGAGCGGTATCTATTCCTGGGACTACCTTCGCCGCCATTGTCTATGCAACCAGTGCCGGTCGGCTGCTCTTTAAAGACCTGTCCCTGCGGAAAACGACGGGTCTTTTGGAACCTGTCCCGCCGCGAATGACGGTTTTTGGGAACCTGTCGTGGCTCGAATGACGGGTGTCTTAGGATGTGTCCCCGCCACCGATGACGGGTCCTTGGAAATGTGTCCTGCCACCAATGACGGGTGCCCCACATCTCGCTGGTTTTTCGCGAGATGTGGGATACTCACCGCGATAACCCTCAAGCTTTTCGATTCCCAATGAGCACTTGGGGTCAAGGATCGCGGTATCCCACATCTCGCGAAGTACCAGCGAGATGTGGGGCACCCGTCATTCTTCGCAAGGACAAATTTAGCGGTAGTCCCACCAGGGAGTGTCCACCCCTGCGGGTTTGTGACGCTGAATGTGCTGGGCAATCTCGATGACGCGCTGCGCAGCTGTGACCGGACCCTGCCAACAGTGCGGCTTGAGGTTCCCGTAAATGAACTGAGCTTCCGAGCGTGGCGAGGTCGTGGTCTTTAGCCAGGTTTCAAGTTCCATGGTGGAGTTGTTGAGAAAATAAGTGTCGGCGTCGCCGGCAAAGAAATAGAGATTGTCCTTAAGCTCCGGGCCAACCGCGGACCAGTTGCGCTTTAAGTACTCGAGCAGATCCGAATGGTCGCGCCAATAAGCGACTACATCCTTGTCAATCTTGCCCGTGGACTTATCGAACGCGGGCTTGAAGAACCCGTCATCGCCAACCGGACCCCACACTGCCGACCACACGTCGATCTGTTCGCCGGAACGGCCGTGCGTACCGCTGACCAGTTCATAGCGGTTGCGCTGCTCCGAGGTCTGAATCGCCTGCCCGTTGGGGAAGCGGCTGTTGATGGTAGGGACCGGACGCCAGTCATACATTTTGAAAAAAGCATTGTCATCCTTGTAGAAGTTCACCCCTTCCACGTCAGAGAAAGTTACTGCATCCGGGCAGGAGCACCAGGCGCCCCCAAAGAAGGTGGGATGAAAGATCTGCAGGTAGGCGGAGATCCAGCCTCCGGTCGAGCCGCCGGAAACGACGCGGGCGTAGGGCTCGCCAATCACCCGAAACTGCTTTTCGATGGTGGGTATCAGCTCCTGCATCAAGGCGTCGTCGTAGGGACCGACGTTCGGCGAATTCACCAAATAGGAGTCGTCGTAGTAGGGATTGGGATGCTGCAGGGTGACAGCAATCATGCGCGGGTAGTGATCGCTTAGCCAGGCTTTTGAGAAGTCATTCTTGCCGTCGAACCGATAGGGCGCCTCCAGCGAAAAATGTCCCTGTTCGTAGTTAATCGGATAGCGGATGGTAGTGCTGTCGTAATCGCGGGGCAGAAGCACGACCGCGCCCAGGTAGATGGGACGGCCCCAGAATTTCGAAAGCAGCTCGCTCTTGAATTTGATGTGTTTGACGTACGCAGTGTCTGCGGGTACTGCGACCGGTGGGATCACCTGATCCGCGAGCAGGCGAATGGTGCCGGCAGATGAGTCAATGTGCATCTTGACCGGTTTGCTGTAGAGGTTACCTGGCGACCGTTGCCACCGCTGGCCTTCCCATTGATCGTCATGCATCCATACCGTATGTCCGTCGGCCCGATGGAACTCGGAGTAAACGTTGATCATGCCCTGGACGTAATAGTCGCCGGCGGGAACATCTGCCAGGTGGGAGAGGGGTGAGCCAAGATCGGAATTGTCGATCGTAGCGGAGTCGCCGGCCCTAAGAGTTTCGACATCGCGGCCGAAGAAGGGAACACCAATGCGGCTGACCTGCAGGCGCGGCTCCCAGGGTTCTGTGCTTGCGGCTACCGCGTCGGCGGGCCCGCAGTGACTGATGTCGCGAGACAGAATGACGAACACGCGCCCGGTGATGGGTTCCGCGTGGGCTGCGGAAGGAAAGGAGATCTGAAACTTGAGTCCCTGCTTCTGGGAAGATTTGGGCGGCTCGCCGTGCGCCAGGCACGCCGCGGCGAGCAGAAGAACGAAGCAGCTTGTCCATTTCATCGGTGAGCCGGTTATACCGCATGCCGAAACCGTAGACAACCATTTAGGGAGCGGGCTCCGCCGGGGCGACATGGCTCATAGGCAACGACTGCCATAGCTTCTGCAGACATTTGAGTGCTTCGGCGGCGTCCGCCACGATGTGGATCAGGGCAAAGTTTTCCCCCTTGAGGAAGCCCTGATCGATGGCTACATGGAGAAAGCCCAGGAGATGATCATAGTAACCGCCAGTATTCACCAGCACACACGGTTTCGCATGGATATTAAGTTGTGCCCAGGTGAGGATTTCGAAAAATTCATCCAGCGTACCGAAACCACCCGGCAAGGCAACAAAAGCATCCGCTTCCTGGGCCATCAACGCTTTGCGTTCATGCATGGTATCGACCAGAACCAGTTGGCTCAGACGCTGGTGCGCTACTTCGATGCCGGCAAGCGTACGGGGAATCACCCCGATGACCTCACCTCCATTTGCCAGCGCGGCGTCGGCCAATGCGCCCATCAGGCCCACTTGCGCCCCGCCGTACACCAGACCCAATCCTGCTTCTCCCAACAGGCGGCCCAAAGTCACGGCCTCGGTACGATACGCCGGCTTTACCCCGAGGCTCGATCCACAAAAAACGCAAACTCTCCGCCGGAACCGCTCATCCACACTGTGCATATCCGAATTGCAACACAACTCGCGCCGGACGATACACTGGTAGAAGAGAATTCATCGCCTCACCATCCTCCAGAGACCAGCCATTGCAACATCTGCTTGATAAATTAAATCCGCAGCAACGTGCCGCCGTCGAATCGGTGGATGGCCCTTTGCTGATTCTGGCTGGGGCGGGCTCCGGCAAGACCCGGGTCATTACCCACCGCATCGCGTATCTCATTGAGGTGCGCAACGTTGCACCCGATTCCATCCTCGCGGTCACGTTCACCAACAAGGCGTCGGCGGAAATGGCGGAGCGGGTAGATCGCCTGCTTGAGCATCGATCGCTGGCCAAACCGCTGCTGGCCACCTTTCACTCCTTTTGCGTGCGCGTTCTGCGCCGCGACATCGAAGCGCTGCGCATTGGCAATGAAGGGCTTACTCGGAACTTTGTGATCTACGACGAAGCCGATCAGCAGGCCATCGTCAAGCAGGCGATGCGCCGCATGGGGCTTGACACCAAGCAGTTGACGCCGCGGACGGTTCTCTCCCGTATCTCCTGGGCCAAGAACCACATGCTCGATCCGCAGGAGATCTATCTGCAGTCCACCGACCCCGTAGCCGAACGGATCGCGCACATCTACGAGATTTATCGCAAGGAACTGCGCAAGGCCAATGCGCTGGACTTTGACGACCTGCTGCTCGAGGCCGTGCGCCTGCTGCGCTCCTCCGGCGAGGTGCGGGAACGTTACAACCGGCGCTATCGCTACCTGCTGATCGACGAGTATCAAGACACCAACCGGCCGCAGTACGAGCTGATGAAGCTGTTGGCTGGTACAGAGCACAACGTCTGCGTGGTTGGAGATGAAGACCAGAGCATCTACTCCTGGCGCGGAGCTGACATCCGCAACATCCTGGAGTTCGAGCGCGACTTCCCCGAAGCAAAGACCATCCGGCTGGAGCAAAACTATCGTTCCACGCAGGTGATTCTCGAAGGAGCTTCCGCAGTCGTGGCCCGCAATCTGCAGCGCAAGGGCAAGAACCTTTGGACCTCGCGCGAGGGCGGAGCCATGATCGGTTATTACGAAGCGCCGGACGGAGAAAACGAAGCGCTCTTTGTTGCCGACTACATTCAGAAGTACATGCGCAAGGCGGGCGAGGAACAGGAGACACCCCGTGCCGCGGTGCTCTATCGCACCAACTCCCAGTCCCGCCTGGTAGAGGAAGCTTTGCGCCGCTATGGAATCGCCTACACCATGGTGGGCGGCTTCTCGTTCTATGACCGGTCCGAGATCAAGGACCTGCTGAGCTATCTCAAATTAGTGCAGAACCCGGATGATTCAATCGCCCTGGCGCGAGTGATTAATACGCCGCCACGCGGTATCGGCAAGACCACGCTGGAAGTGCTGGACCGGCTCAGTGTTGAAACCGGCATGAGTACGTGGGCAGCGATCGGGCGCGCGGTGAAAGACCAGCTGTTGCCCGCACGCGCATGTATTGCGCTCGGGAACTTCCGCAGATTGATCGAGGATGCCCGCGCGCTGCTCGAGCCGGGGTTTGCCGAGAAGCTCACCCAGGACGTTGCCCCCGACCAGGAGTCGTGCCCACCTGAAACCGCGGAATCCGATTCCAGCGAGTGGGAGGATGTTGGTTTCGACTTTGGTGATCTCGAACCGGAGCCGAGCGATGTGGATCCCGACGAGCAAACAGCGCCGCTGCTGAGCTTTGATGAAGCCGAGAAACCTTTCCTGCCGGCGACCGATCCACTTCCCGAGGAAGGGTTTCGCAAGCCCGGAGACGCGGCTACACTTCCGGAATTGATTCGCTTTCTGATTGATCGCACCGGCTACATTCGTTCGCTCGAGGCTGAAGGAACGCCGGAATCCTTCTCCCGCATTGAAAATCTGAAGGAACTTGCCAACGCCGCCCAGGACGCGCAGCAACGCGGCGAGACGTTGTCTGAGTTCCTCGACCACGCCGCGCTGGTCAGTGACACTGACCGTTACAATCCCGAGAGCCGGGTGACCCTGATGAGCCTTCATTCCGCCAAGGGGCTGGAGTTTCCCCTGGTGCTGCTCGCCGGCATGGAAGAAGGTCTGTTCCCCCATTCGCGGACACTCAATCAGCCCAACGAACTCGAAGAGGAGCGGCGGCTCTGTTACGTAGGCATGACGCGAGCCATGGACGCGTTGGTGATGACGCGAGCCCGCTATCGCCGCAGATACGGGAACGACATGCCGGAAGCTAGCCTGCCCTCGCGATTCCTGGAGGAAATCCCGGCGCATCTGCTCCAGGACTTGACCCGGGGCCAGCGTCCGTCGAGCGGCGCCTATGCCGCGCGGTATGGCTCGGCCCGCGGTGGAGACGAATGGGAATCGCCCAGGCACTACAGTTATGAAGACGAAGACCAGCGTCCGCGCGCTGCTTCTCGAACCGGGACCACTCCCAATCGGCCAAAGACCGGCTCGCTGGACAACATTGCCCAGTTCTTCTCCTCGCGCAAGAGTAGTGGGAGCAGGCCGAAGCTCGAGATCCCTGTGCCGGGTGGGGTGACTGGTTTTCGCAGCGGTCAGCGCGTCCGCCATCCGAAATATGGCGAGGGGGTTGTCTTCCGCCGCGAGGGAGACGGTGATGATGCGAAGATTACGGTACAATTTGCAGAATTCGGCGTGAAAAAGCTGGTGGAGAAGTTTGCTCAGCTGGAAAAAGTGTAGACAAGGAAGATAATGGCCAATACCAAGAACATCGAAGACAAGTTGGAACGGAAAAAGATCAAGCGCACGGCGCGCAAGAAAGCTGCACCCAAAGCCGCGCGTACCACACCCCGAGGTTCCAACAAGAAGAAGACCAAGAAGCTGAGTCGAGGTCAAAGCAAGCGCTAAGGTTGCGCGGACTAGACGGATGGCTTGGCCCTAGAGAAGTCATACTGTGCCGAAGTAGATTGAAGTCCCGAAGGGACGACGGAGATTAGCCCAGGACGTAAGTCCTGGGTAGGTTCGAGAGTCGAACCAGTCCCGCAGGGACGACTGAAAATACCCAGTGAGAGCCGCTGGAGTAGGGTCTGTTTCGCCGGATCTTTTCGAGTCGAGTACGAGGTTAACCAGGACTTGCGCCCTGGGCGGTTCCCAGCCGTCCCTCCGGGACTGCTCATGCTGCTTGATCTACCCAGGACTTACGTCCTGGGCTAATCTCAGTCGTCCCTCCGGGACTTTTTGCGGATGTGCGACAAACATTTATGGTCGGGTTGCATGGCATAGCAAAGGAGCCGAGACGCTGCGAAAGCAACTGTTCGCAACCAAATCGATCGACAAGCTGATCAGCGACTCGGAGCTGCCCGAGCACTGTCTGAAGAAAACGCTCGGACCCTGGTCGCTGACTGCGCTGGGCATTGGCGCGGTCATTGGTTCGGGAATTTTCACTGTGATCGGCACCGCGATCGCGGGCGAAAAGTTTGACACTTCCTCCATCCTGAACACGCCCTTACTGGATTACCTGGTCAACCACCACGCGTTGGCAGGGCGCCCGGGAGCCGGGCCGGCCCTGGCCTTTTCCATCGTGTTAGTGGCCATCGTTTGCGCGTTCACCGGACTTTGCTATGCCGAATTGGCATCTATGATTCCCATCGCCGGCAGCGCGTACACGTACACCTACGCCACCATGGGAGAATTAGTCGCCTGGATCATCGGTTGGGATCTCATCCTGGAGTACGCCGTCAGCAATATGGCGGTGTGCGTCGGCTTCGCCGCCCACATCGTCGACTTCATGGACTGGTTTGGCGTGCATCCCAGTGCGCGTTGGATTTCGCCCGCGTTTCTGCCCTCCGGCCTCAGCGATCTTCAGGGCAACACGATCTACCAGCCGGGTTGGCACCTGGGTTTCAATTTTCCCGCATTTCTCATCGTGCTGATCCTGACCATTGTGCTGGTAAGAGGTATCCGCGAGTCCGCGGGGACCAACAACATCATGGTTCTGCTCAAGATCAGCGCCATTCTGGTGTTTGTGGTCGTGGGCTCCCGCTTCATCCACCCCGCACATTGGCATCCGTTTTTCCCCAATGGCTGGTCCGGCGTACTTACCGGCGGCAGCATCATTTTCTTTACCTACATTGGTTTTGATTCGGTGTCGACTGCGGCGGAAGAGTGTCACCGTCCGCAACGCGATGTTCCCATCGGCATCCTGGCCACCCTGGTCGTCTGCACCCTGCTCTACATCGGCGTAGCAGTGGTGCTCACCGGCTTGATCCCCTGGCAGACGCTGGTAGATGACGCCGCGCCGGTGGTCAATACGCTGAAGAAACTAAGCCATGCGACGGGCTCTGCGACGCTGAGTTGGGTGCGGTTGATCGTGCTATGCGGCGCCATGATGGGCATGATCTCCTCTATCCTGGTTTTCCAGCTGGGACAGGCACGGGTCTGGTTTGCCATGTCCCGCGACCGGCTTTTCCCCCGCTGGTTCGGCAAGGTACACCCCCGTTATCGCACCCCCGCTGTGGCCACCTGGGTTGCCGGCTTCCTGGTAGCAATTCCCAGCGGGCTGCTGGATATCGGCACCCTGGCCGACCTATCGAATATCGGCACCCTCTTCGCCTTTGTCCTGGTCTCGATCGGGGTGCTGATCCTGCGCTTTCGTGAACCCGACCGGCGCCGTGGGTTCCGGGCGCCTGGAGGGCTTTCCGTTCCCATCCTGAGCCTCTTTTTTTGCACCCTGCTCATGTCGGGTCTGCCGGTGATTACCTGGCTGCGCTTTTTCGCATGGCTGATTATTGGGTTGGTCATCTATTTTCTATATAGCCGCAAGCACAGCGAGTTTTCGTCCCTTTCATGACACGCAATGCCACCTCGCGCCGGATCGCGGCCACCTGGTTTCGTGGGCTCCCCAAAGCGGAACTCCATTTGCATCTGGAGGGGACTGTGTCCCCCGAAACCCTGGTTGAATTGAGCCAGAGGCACGATGACGAGCGGTTGACACTTGCCCAGGCGAAGGCGCTTTACCGCTACACCGATTTCACCGGTTTTCTTTTAGCGTTTAAAGCGGTCAGCGAACGGTTGCGCACTGCGGCGGACTACGAACTGATCACCTTTCGCATGCTGGAGCGTTTGGCGGCCCAGGGTGTGGTGCATGCCGAGGTGTATGTCTCGGTAGGCGTCGTCTACTACTGGAGGCGCATTGAGTTTGAAGCCCTTTTTTACGGGATGGAAGCGGCCCGCGTCCGGGCGGAGCGTCAATTTGGGATCACCCTATATTGGATTTTCGACGCGGTTCGTCACTTTGGCCCAGAGGAGGCAGCCCGCGTTTTTCGCAAAGCAGCGGAATTGCGCCGTGATTCCCCCAGCGTGATCGGCATCGGGATAGGCGGAGACGAGCGGCGGGCCGGCGCCGAGCCCTTCCGTGAACTCTTCCAGGAAGCGCAGGAAGCCGGCCTCCGCCTGACTGCGCATGCCGGTGAAACCGTGGGCCCCGAGAGCATCTGGGCGGCGCTCAATATCGGCGCCGAGCGCATCGGCCATGGGTTATCCGCACAACTGGACCCGGACCTGATGGAGGTGCTGGCCGAACGCCAGGTTCCCCTCGAGATTTGTGTCACCTCCAATTTGCGCACCGGTTGTTGTCCCAGGCTCGAGGAGCACCCGATCCGCCGTTATTTCGATGCCGGCCTCATGATCACACTCAATTCCGACGATCCGGCCATGTTCCTGAGCGATCTCCAGGACGAATATCGCCTGGCCCATGAGGCGTTTGGCTTTACTGAAGAACATTTGCGCGAATTGGCGTCTAATTCCATTGAAGCCAGCTTTCTTCCCGCGGCACGAAAGGTCGCTCTTCTGCATCAAATTGAGCAGGTGAAATAGCCCTTTGGTGTCGCCCACCGTAACTACGTGATTCCCATCAACCTGCGCTATGATTTCGGCATGAAGTACATGGATAGTAACGATATTTTCGGGTTACAACATTCCGGGCAATCGACGGAAATCTCTTCCCCCCAGGAAGAAGGGTCTGCAATGTGGATTGTTGGCTGGACTTCACTTGCTGTCGGAATTGCCGCTTTGGGTCTCTACGTCGGTCGCGAGTTGCGTGCGCGCTATAAATTCAATCACCGCACGCAGTACGATTTCTTCTCGCATGCCGGGGATAGTGTCTGCGCAGCAGATTACGGCACCGGAATTTAGCTTTTCACCAGCGGTCTCTCATGTCCGTTGTGGCGATGGGGTTCGGCCCCTCACGCGCCCAGGACTTCGCTGCGCCCTCCCCGCGTGAACGAAAGGCGAAATTCCGCTCGCCACGAGCTGACCAAGAAACTCACCCCTGAACGGAACCCAATAATTAGACAGGAAATCGGGGTTCTGGGGCACCCAGGGTCCATTTCGCCAGGACAGGGCTTATTGGGCGGTTGGCACCAGTGTCACCCAAGGGCGCAGATGAAGCAGGCTATTGGCGGCAGTCGCTATATACTGCGGTTATCCGCCGCACTGGAATGAATCTACACCCTGATTGCGGGGCTGGGGCCGCTGAGTCATGCGAGAAGAAGGAGGAAATCCTCCCGGGCACGACGCCTCAAAACCGGGCAACGGGGGTGTACGCGCCCCCGTGAAGGGTGAAAGCTCGTCCCCCAACGTTCGCATCCCCAGCGATGCCGATACCATCTTCGGCGCTCCAGCCATCAACCCCGCTGACAGTCCTACCATCGTAGGAAATGCTTCCCTAGGAAACGTGTCCCAGGTGATCCCCGGCGACTATACCGAGACGGGACAACACGTCCTGACTTCCGGCCACTTGCTGGCGCAGCGCTACGAGATATTGAGCCTGCTAGGCGAAGGCGGCATGGGCGCAGTTTACAAGGCCAGAGATGTTGAGCTCGGCCGCATCGTCGCCCTCAAGGTAATTCGCCCGGACCTGGCCCGCAACCGCGCTATTCTCGACCGGTTCAAGCAGGAACTGATCCTTGCCACCCAGGTCACCCATCGCAACGTCGTCCGCATCTACGACCTCGGCGAAGCGGAGGGGATAAAGTTCATCACGATGGAGTATATCGAGGGCGAGGATCTCGCCGCGATCATCCATCGGCAACCAAACTTCCTCCGCGGGAAGCAGTCGCCATCATTGAGCAGGTGTGCCGGGCGCTTGAGGCCGCGCACAACGTAGGCGTCATCCACCGCGATCTGAAGCCACAGAACATCATGCGGGAAACCGGTACCAGCCGCATCCTGGTCATGGATTTTGGCCTGGCCAAGACGCTCGAAGGCAACCGCATGACCCAAACCGGCGCCATGGTCGGCACCATGGAATACATGTCGCCGGAGCAGGCGCTGGCAGGGAACCTGGACCAACGTTCCGACATCTTTTCCCTGGGATTGATTTTCTATGAATTGCTGACCGGGCAAACGCCTTTCCGCGCCGACAGCGCGCTGGCCAGCCTGATCAAGCGGACCCAGGAGCGGGTCGTTCCCGTTTCGGAATTCGACAAGAGCATCCCTCCAGAGCTGAGCCAGATCGTGAACCGCTGCCTGGAGCGGGATGTCGCTCTCAGATACCAGTCCGCGGCGGAGCTGCTGGCGGACCTTGAGCTTTGGGCGGGCACCGGCAAGTCGGGCATCATCGCCGCCCGCCTTCGGCCCGGCCCTCGTCGGTGGGCGGACGAGAACAAACGGTTGCTGGCCGGTGCGGCCGGCCTGGTGTTGTTGCTGATTGCGGCCCTGACCTATTTCCTCACACGCCCGAGAACCGGCCCTGCGCCAGAAGCAAAACAGGCAGTGACCGCCATACGGGCCAGATCACTGGCGATTTTGCCGTTTCCGCAACTCGTCCGGCGACCCCAAAGACGACTGGATTGGCTCCAGTGTGGCGGATATGCTGAGCACCGATATTGGCCAATCGGCGCACCTGCACACGGTGCCGACTGATCGGCTGCATCAGGTGCTTTCCGACCTTCGCGTCGGCCCGGACACGGCGGTCGATCCGGATATGCTCCGGCGTGTGGCGCAGTTCAGCAATGCCGACATTGTGGTCTCCGGGCAATATGCACGCTTCGGTGATCAGATTGTTATCGATGCGACCATTCGTGACTTGGTGCACGACCAAACTGTGCCAGTCAAGGCGCAGGCGTTGGTTAAAGATCTGCCTACTGCTATCGACAGCCTCGCCGATTCTGTGCGTAAGAACCTTTCGCTCTCCGCCGACGTAGTCGAGGAATTGAAGGCCCAATCCTTCAAGCCGAACTCGAAATCTGTCGATGCTTTGCGCGAGTACGACGAGGGAGCCGTGCTTATGCGCGCGGGCAAGAATCTCGACGCCCTGAAGCACCTGCAGGCCGCAACCAATCAAGATCCCCAATTTGCCCTGGCATTTTCCAAACTGGCGGATACTCAGTTCGAGTTGGGCTTTCAGAGTGATGCTGAGCAATCCTCCATACGTGCCGCTGATCTCGCTCACAACCAGAACCTGCCATTGCCGGAGAAGTACCTGATCAGCGCCAGCAACGCGCGGATCATGAAGGACAATAAAAAGGCGCTCGAAGCTTACGAAAACCTATTGAAAAGCTCGCCGGGCGATGTGGATGTCCAATATGCGTTGGGCAGTCTCTATCTGCAAAGCGGCGAATACGACAAAGCCCGCGCCGAATTCAAAGGCGTGCTCGAAACCGATCCCAAAAATATCAAGGCATTGTGGAGTTTAGGCGTAGTCGATAACCTCACCGGCAATCCGCAGGCGGCCCTCGACTCGCTTACCCGCGGGTCAAGTCTCGCCATCCAGGTAGACAATCAGGAGCAGCAAGCGCTGATCCTGCTCTCGATAGGGATCTCTTACCGCTTGCTCGATAAACCGGAGCAAGCGCTGCTTAACTATCAACAGTCCATAGCCGTCAACGAGAAAATCGGTCAGAAGAGGGGCGTGGCTGCGGCGCTTAACGAGATGGGAACCGTCCAAAGGACGACTGGAAAACCCGATGCCGCGATCGCCAGCTACAACAAGGCGCTGGTCCTGTTGCGTGAGATTGGCATGAAAGACGAAACGGCCCTCACCCTGATGAATCTGGGGGCGGTTTACCAGGATCTCGGAAAATTTGATCAGGCGCTCGATGTTTACAAGCAGGCCCTGCAGATCCAGCGAGAAACCGGTGATCAAAGCTACGAATCACAGTGCCTCGACAATATCGCCGGCGTCTACCTGGCCATGGGCGACACCAACAACGCCTTCACCTATTCCCAGCAAGCCTTGCAATTGCGGGAAAAGCTTGGTGTTCCGGGCGATATCGCAGCTACACTCGAGGGCTTGAGCGAGGCGTATACCGCCACTGGGCAATATGACCAGGCAATGACAGCGCTGATGCGGGCTCTTGAGTTAGGTCGCAAGGTGGGGGATGGCGGTCTGATCGCGGTGGTATCTCGCCAGATCGGTCTGGTCCTTGGATTTCAAGGCCGGTTTGGCGCGGCGGTGAAGTCTCTGCAGGATGCAGTGAACGCATTTCACAATCAAGGGGAAAACGGCCTTAGCATGGCCGAAGCTCAGACTGATTTGTCGGGTGCGTTGGCTCGCGCGGGGAGATTTGACGACGCAACCAAGTCGCTCGAGGAAGCAGAGAAAATTCAGCGAGCTCTGAAAAACGAAGTTTTGCAGGCTGCTATCTTGAACACTCAGGGGGACGTCGCCTTCTATCGTGGCGACCTCAAGAACGCTTCCCAGCTTTACGATGCAGCCCTACGGCTCGCCTCTCGGACGAAGGAAAACGAGGAAACGCTCTTATCGAAGCTGAATGTAGCAAAGATTCAAATAGCCCAGGGTCAGGTTCAAGGAGCACTCCGCACGTTGGAAGCCTTGCTCCATACGAAAGGCGCCATCAACGCGAACCTGTCGCTGGAAATCAGTCTCGCCAAAGCGCAGGCCGAGATTGAAGAGAAGAATTACGCGGGTGCAAGCCACGATCTGGAGCAGGAGCTGGCAAAGGCGCAGCGGGCCGGAGTCCGGTTTGCCCTGGCCCGGATCTACTACCTGTTGGGCACGTCATCAAGACTGAGCGGCAGTGGCGACCGTGCGGGTGAGTACTACAGCGAGGCGGCCAGCTCGCTGGACGCAATCCGCAACGACCCAGGTGCGGAGAAAGGTAATGAGCCGAACCGACTTCAAGGCGATGTACGACGAATCAAATCACTGGAAAAAATAACTGGCCCTCTGCCGGTAAGTGTTCGAAGTTCCCCTCTCGACCGGATGAGAGTGTCCAATCAGTGTCCGCTTATTTCGTAACGGTCGATTGGTGCCGGCGACTGTTCGAAATTGAACGGCGAGGGATGGAACCGGACAGAGGAACTGGCAGGACGTTCCGGCGGACCACCAACAAGCGCCTTGGAATCTGAGGCTTGTCCTCGGCGGCGATTTGGTGCGCGGAATGCACCGTCGAGGTGTCCACTCTTGTACAGGAGTTTGCGCCATGAACACGGTTTGGCAGGATCTCCGTTACGCGGTTCGGCGGCTGGCAAAGTCGCCGGGCTACACGGCTGCAGCGGTACTGACGCTGGCCATCGGCATTGGCATCAATACCGCGCTTTTCAGCAACATGGACGCGGTGGTGCTGCATCCTCTCGCGGTGCCCCAGCTGGACCACGTGGTCACCGTGGGCGAGCAGGAAGACCGGAATCCAAACGCGGTCGGCTATATGCCTGTCGCGCTGGCCGACTACGAGGATTGGACGCGCCAGAGCCACTCGTTTGAGTCGCTGGCGGTGCGGAAGGAAGAAGACAGGACGCTGACGGGAGCGGGGGACGCGGCGCACCTGGAGGCTGCGCTTACGTCGGCGAATTTCTTCTCGGTGCTGCGGGCGACGCCGCTGCTGGGACGCGTCTACAGCAAAAGCGAGACGCAGCGGGGGCAGGACGCGGAGGCGGTGCTGAGCTACGGTTTGTGGCAGCGGCAGTTTGCCGGCGACGCGAGCGTGCTGGGCCGGACGATCGAGCTGGACCAGCGCAAGTACACGATTGTGGGCGTGATGTCGAAGACGATGCAGTACCCGTCGCTGGCCGATGTGTATTTGCCGTTCGCGCCGGATGCTGAGCAGCTTTCGGACCGCAAAGCGCACAACTACCTGGTGACCGGACGCCTCCGCGACGGCGTCACGGTGAAACAGGCGCAGGCGGAGATGAAGACCATTGCCGAGCACATGGCCGAGGCATATCCGGCGACGAATGCGGGATGGTCCGTTCACGTGGAGACGCTGCTCGAAGGAATCAACGGACCGTATACGCCGCTCTACTACAAGCTGCTCATGGGCGGCACGCTGTTTGTGCTGCTGGTAATGTGCGCGAATATCGCGAATCTGCAATTGGCGCGCGGAATCGCGCTGCGGCCGGAGATTGCCATGCGCACGGCGCTGGGCGCCAGGCGAATGCGGATTGTGCGCCAACTGCTGACTGAAAATATCCTGCAGAGTGCGCTGGGCGCAGCCGGCGGAATTGCGGTTGCGAAGCTTTACAGCCACTACCTGCTGGCGAGCATGCCGGAGCGGGTCGCGCGATTCATGGCGGGTTGGTCGAACACGGAGCTGAACCGGCGGACGATTGCGTTTTCGATTCTCCTGGCCTGTGGTGCAGGGCTGGCGGCGGGGATGGCGCCGGCACTCGAAGCGCTGCGGGTGAACCTGGTGGAGCAGTTGAAGGCAGGTTCGCGGTCGGCAACCGGATCGGGGCGCACGCATCGGCTGAGGAATATCTTCGCCGTGGCGCAGATTTCGCTGGCAGTCGCACTGGTGATTGGTGCGGCTCTGATGACGAAGGGGATGAATGCGTATTTGCGCGCGACCGATCCGTACGAGCCAAACAGGATGCTGACGTTCAACGTGAGTCTGCCGTTGGCGCGCTATAACACCCCGCAGAAGCAGGCCGCATGGTATGCGGACAGCCTGGCAAAGCTGCGCGCGTTGCCAGGCGTGACGCACGCCGAGCTGACGATGGCGCTGCCTTACAACGACAACGGCTGGGTGCAGGACATGACGATCGAGAACCGGCCGGTGGCTCCGGGGAAGTTTCAGGGAGCGCTGCGGCTGCCGGTGACGGATGGGTACTTTGCGGAGCTGAAGATTCCGATTGTGAGCGGGCGGGGATTTGCGCAGAGTGATTCGCTGGAAACGAAGCCGGTGGCCGTCGTGAGCGAGCGGTTTGCCGCGCAGTATTTCCGGGGCCAGAATCCGATTGGGCATCGCGTGAAGATGGGCGGGAAGGACAGCAAAGATCCGTGGCTGGAGATTGTGGGCGTGGCCAAGGAAACGAGCTACTCGCTGTGGGACCCGACGCCGTATCCGGCGGTATATATGGACTCGATGCAGGTCCCGCCCACTGGAACCGAGTACGCCGTGACGACGACCGGCGATCCGCTGGCGCTGGCGCCGGCGGCGCGCAAGGCGCTTGCGAGCCTGGACCCGGCGCTGCCGCTGAACACGGTGGAGACCTACGCGCAACTTCAGAACGACAACATGACCGGGCTGATGTACGCGTCGGGAATGCTGGCGCTCGATGGCGTGATTGCTCTGCTGCTGGCAGCGATTGGTATTTTTGGCGTGATGGCGAACATGGTGGGCGAGCGGACGCGCGAGATCGGAGTGCGGCTGGCCCTGGGAGCGAGTTACCAGGATGTACTCCGGATGGTGATGCGCCGGGCCACGGTACTGGCCGGAGTTGGGTTGGGAACGGGGCTGGTGATGGCGTATATGCTCGCGCGGCTGGTCGCAAACCTGCTGCGCGGCGTGCGGCCGGACGATCCTGCGGTCTACTTGTCGATTGCATGTGCCATTGCGGCGATTACGCTGTTCGCAAGCTGGATTCCGGCGCGCAGGGCGGCGCGTGTGGATCCAATGGTGGCGCTGAGGGACGAGTAGCGCAACAAGCTTGATCAGTGCTTAGGTTAGAAAGCGGACGTGGGAGACTCGCTCCCAACGTCCGCCTTTTTCTCTTCTGGCCTACTCCTCAATTAACCGTATTAACAGTCGTTGCTGTCGATTGGTTGTTGCCCGGCTGCGAATCTGGATTCGCGCTGGTCACGGTCGCAGTGTTCTTGATTGTCGTTCCAGCGCTGGCCTGCACGCTCACGGTGAGCTCAACAAGAACAGGGCTTAACAACGTCATCGAGGGAGCCGTACAACTGACTGTGTTGTTGGCAAAGGTGCAACTGGCGGTGTTGGAACACTTGCCATTAGTGCAGGTCAACTGCTGCGCCGTAACCTTCACGAATGTGACTCCGGCAGGAAGCGAATCGGTGATCGCGACTGACGAAGCCGTTTGTTTGCTCAGGTTGCCCGCAGTAATCACATAGGTCATTTGTGTGTTGTGTTTCACCTTGGGCACACCAACTTTCAGAATGCCCAGGTCC
This sequence comes from uncultured Acidobacteriaceae bacterium, assembly GCA_963838445.1. Lineage (GTDB taxonomy): Bacteria > Acidobacteriota > Terriglobia > Terriglobales > Acidobacteriaceae > PALSA-350. Next base: position 197,205 of record CAWIRT010000042.1, on the reverse strand, counting down.
ACCGTGGGCGCCGACACTACCTGGTAGCTTACCGACGACGCGGTAGCTGTATTTCCGGCGGCATCCACCGCGTTGACAGTAAAGGTTGTTGGGCCGACGGCCTTGGTTGTATCGATAGTACTGGTGAGGTGCCGGTGTCCAGCTTGCCGGGATTAAAGGTCGACGTGCCGCATTGCACGATCCCGGAAAGGTCGTCGGTGCAACGGTAAGTTGCCATGACTCCTTTCTGGCCAACGAAATAGGCATTGGGAACGCCGCCAATGGTAGAGGGCGGCGGTGATAACGTTGGCCCCGAAGCCACCACTGGATTGACCGTGTCCACGTTGATGGGGAAAGTGTAGAAGGAAGTGGACCAACTTCCCGCAGTTTGGGTGAACTGGAGTTCCTGAGTACCGGCGCAGTCCTGGGCATAGTAATGCAGCAGATTTTGGCCCTCCGGAATGTTGTTGACTAGCCGCCTCGGTTGTGAAGACAGTTGCCGCCGGTGGATTGCCTCCGCCGGGGGCCGGGCAGGCAATCGAGTTAGTGAGCGTGATATCGCCAGCTATGGGAGCCGGTGGCTGAGGCACGTTCGAGTTGCTGGAGATGCCATAAGTGATGCTCTCGATAGGCGCAGCGACGAAGTTGTTCGTCGAAGGCAGGGCTGGGGGAGTGCTGACGAAGTTTACCGTGGCACTATGGCTATTGATCCAGCCTCCAGTGTGCTGCCCGGTGACCGTGACAGCGGTCAAATCCTCCGGCACGGGGGCGACTGTAATGAAAGAGGAATTCGGCGCCTGGCCTGATCCCCCGCTTCTGTAAAGCCCAGGACCGGAAAAGCTGGTGAGTACATTTTGCGGGCACAGCAAGTTGGCAATGGTGGACGATGAATCGAATACACAGGATTTGCCGCCCCAATTTTCAGCAGCTTCCAGAAAGCCAATTCCCTGGTGGAAAGTCAGGCCATCCGTGCCGGCAACATCGGGAAGCGAAAAAGCGGGGCCATCGAATGCTTCCTGAAAAATCTCATTACGCTGCTGTGAGGCTGGGCACAAAGCGCCCTTCTGAGTTGCATCGGTGCCGATCTGACAGGTGAGGGTGTAGAGCTTGCACGCAGGTGATCCGTTGTAAAGTTCGCCATCATGGAGCAGACAATTCGCGGTCGCAAATGAGGTGCCGTTCAGATAGGTGGACGTGAAGGATGAGGGATCAAGGGGTGTATCCGCAGTCGAAGGCGTGCTGCCATCGGGTATCGATAATGTGTTGGAACTCTGCGCCCGGGAGAGGTCGTAGGTGAACTGGACTTGCTGGTTGGTCGTGGGGTTAAACGCATAATTCTGCGTAAGTTGTTGGGCCGTCGGGTTGGTACTTGAAATCGGGTTGCCGGTGATGTTGCCGGGACCTGTCACCCCTGCATTGGTGCAGTTGGTTACCAGATAGATAGTGGAGCTGGCGAGATAGCCGCCTGTATCCACGAGCCCGATGTTGGCCTGTACTGCGCCCGGGACAAAGCTGCTGCTGATGTCGATGGGGGGCACCCCGCCGGTGCTGACAAAATTATCCGGGTCCTTGTTAGTCAGGGTACCGTTGCCGGCATCGTTTTGGTAGCTGCTGGTGAAGCAGTCCTGTTGATCGCCTTCCGAAACGCCATTTTTGCAGATGTTGACCGGGCTGGCTCCTCCTACGCTGAGCGATATAAAGTTGTCGACCAGTACATTGCTGTTGCCGTCAGCCGAAGACGAAATGGTGGCGTGGACGGGGGAGGGGCAACTCAGGTTCAGCATCGTGCTATTGAAGGTGTTTGGGTTCGATCCGGAAGTGTTCGCGGTCGAGAGCCTGACGTTCGCCGGGCCGAACAGCTGAATGGCATTGGTTTGGCCGGAAAGGGCCGAAGCAGTGGTGGCGATACAAACGGCCGCGAGACCTTGCAGGAAAATTGAACTCTTCATTTTTGTACGAACCCCTTATTCCGTTTTTGCGGTCGACCTGACGGCCTGCCTGCAGGCAAGGCTCACCACGTCATACGCGTTGGTGGAGGCATTGAATCTTCGGACCCTGGGGGAGGGCGGCGGCCAGATGTAACTAAGCCTTAGGGATTGTGCAATCCGACGATCTTTCTGTCAACTAAAACTTCGCGCTCGATGGTTCTACTTCAGCTTGCATGAGCGATTCCTCCGTCAGCTGGTCAATACCTCGGAGTGAGGGAAACAGCACGCTCCAGATGCCGGTAATGGCCAGCGCTCCCAGGCCGCCCACGACCACTGCGCGCACCGCGCCCCACCACTGTGCGGTCACGCCGCTCTCGAATTCGCCCAGCTCATTCGACGCTCCTACAAACAGCGAATTGACTGCGCTTACCCTGCCTCGCATGGACGCGGGGGTGGCCAATTGCAGCATCGACGACCGGATCACGACGCTCACCATGTCTGAGGCGCCCACCACCATCAGAGCGGCGAGTGACAGCGGTAAGCTACGGGATAGTCCGAAGAACACCGTCGCCGTCCCGTAGATGGCAACCCCGATGAACATGAGGGCACCGGGATGCCGCAACACCGGCCGGAAGGTCATCCAGATGGAAACGGCCAAAGCGCCGAGCGCCGGGGCCGCGCGAAGCGCACCTAATCCCTGTGGCCCGGTACGCAAAAGATCGTGGGCAAAGATGGGCAGCAGTGCGGTTGCGCCGCCTAACAGGACTACAAAGAGATCCAGCGAGATGGATCCCAACAACAGCCTCGATTTCCAGACGTAACGAAACCCAGCCAGAATCACGTCGACCGAAATGGCTCTATGCTCCATGCGGCCGGGGCGTACATGCAGAGACCCGATCAACACCACGAAGCTGATGCCGGTGACCAGGGTAAAAAGAAACACGATGGGGGCGCCGTACAATTTGCCCCTCAGCGGCAGGGTGTAGAGCAGGCCGCCCACCGCCGGCCCGGCGATGTTGGCAATCTGGAAGACTGTGGCTCCCCAGGTGATGGCGTTCACGAAGTGCTTGGTGGAAACCAGGTGGGGCAACAGTGCTGAACTTGCCGGGCCGCTAAACGCGCGCCCGGAGCCGATCAGGAACAGCACCGCGAATATCGGCTCAACCCTGTGCAGGCCCTGTAGGGCGAAGACCAGTAGGGTGAGGGTGCAAAGAATCTGGAGTACGTAGCAAACCAGGATTACCAGGCGGCGATCATAGCGGTCGGCGACATGGCCGGCGGGCAACAGGAAGAGAAGCCCGGGCAAGAAGAGCACCAGCCCGGTGTACCCGAGATCAATCGCCCGGTGGGTGATCTCGTATACCTGCCAGGCCACAGCGACCGCCTGGGCTTCTGCACCCATGATGACCATCACCCGGGCCAATTGATAGCGGCGAAAGTCGCGATAGCCAAATGCGGCTGTACCTGTTGTCGGTGGGGCCATAGGCCTGTTCTTTTAATATCCGATCAAGAAGAGTTGATCGCCCCTGCAAAGCATATCGCACCCGGATAGGTGGGATACCATGCAGGTATGGCATCAGGAGCGACAGATGTGGAGGTGGCCGATTCTCAGCCCGTCCTCCCCCCCAACGAAAGCGATAAAAAGCTCAGCCCCGCGGCTGCCCTCGACGAGTTGATCGCGGGTAACCGCCGATTTACGAGTGGCCGGACGTCCTCCCACCGGCGTGACCTTGCCTTGCTGCAACAGATGATGGAGAAGCAGGAACCGTTCGCTGCTGTTCTTTCCTGCGCCGACTCGCGCGTGCCTGTCGAGGTTCTTTTCGACCAGACCATCGGGCAGCTCTTCGTCACCCGTGTGGCCGGGAACATCGTCAGTGCGGAGATCATGGGCAGCCTGGAGTATGCGGTTGCCGTTCTGGGGACACATACCATCCTGGTCATGGGCCATAGCAAGTGTGGCGCGGTCACGGCGGCAATCCAGGCTGCAAACCCGGCTCAGGCGGTTCCGCCGGGACAGATCGGCGCGCTCTTCCCGTATATCGAACCTGCCGTGAAGCAAGCGGGCCCTGACCTGGAGGCAACCGTTCGCGCCAATGCTTTACTCCAGGCTGCCCGTCTGCGGGAGTCCCCGCTGCTGGCATCCATGATCGAAGAGGGCAGGCTGATCATAGCGGCCGGGTACTTCGATCTCCGCAGCGGAGCGGTGACGCTGCTGGAACAGCAAGGAAGTTAATCGCGCAAGATTAGTGGCCGTGCAAGTAGGTTGCGTATTGGGTGTCGACGATGCCCAGGTTGCGTGCCAGCCCCAGTTTCGCCTGGTTATGCTGGCTCGTCGTATTGATCAGAGTGGTCTCAGCATCGGCCAGGGTCGCCTGCGCCTGCACCACCGGTAAGTTATCGTCCACCCCGGCCTGAAAACGATCCGTAGTCTGTTCCAGTTCCTTGCGCGCAAGCTCTACGTTGCTCTGTGCCACCCGCACCAGCTCGGTAGCTGGTCTGCACATCCAGGATGCTATCCCTCAACTGCTGATTGATCTGTTCCTTAAGTGCGGCCAGTTGCTGCATGAGATTGGTGAGGTTGGCAGCGGCAACGCCACTGTCCCCACGAAACTTTGCCTCCTGGAAAAGGGGCAGATTCACCGACCCAGCGGCCACAAACGTTCCGTGGTAAAGGCCGCCGGTCACTCCGGTGACACCATAGTTGCCCTGAAAATCAAGTGTAGGGAGCCGTTCCCATCGAGCTGCTTTCCGTTGCAATTGCGCCGCCCGTACCTGCGCTTGCAGACTCTGGTAGTCCTGCCGGCTGCGGTAGGCGATCTCTTTGGCCTGATCGATGTTCATGACCGCCAGGTCGGCATAGGGTTCAGCGTCCGTAAGATTGATTTCCTGTTCCGCCGGAAGTCCAATCTCGCGGTTGAGCGCGATCTTTGCCTTCTTGAAATTCACTTCCGCCGAGATGACGGCCTGCTGTTGGGTTTGGAACTGTACCCGGGCTCGTAGTTCATCCAGATTCGCTGCCGTCCCTGCTTGATGTTCGGCTACGGTTTGATTGAGAAGTACCTGGTCGGCCTGCAGCAGCGCCTGCGCGTTATCCACCTGAGCCCCCAGAGCCAACGTCTGCAGATAGGCATTACCCACGGTAAGCACGACCAGCCCGCGAGAGGATTGCTTACTGAAGTAGGCGGCCACGACATTCGCCTTTGCCGCACGGTAACGGTCGATGTTGGGCAAGCTGAAGAGGGTCTGGGAGTAATTCACCATGGCGTCGGTGACGTTTACCTTCACCACGCTGGGAAACGCAGATAAGTTAAAGTCCGGGAAAAGGGGCGCGACTTTCCCCAGGAGGCTGGAGGAGAAACCTAACGCAGCCAAATTGATCTGATGTGCACCCGAATCAGCCTGGGCCGTAACTGTTGGCAAAAGAGTTTGCAGGCTTTCGAGCGATTGTGCCTTTACGCTCTGCTCCTGTTCCCGTGCCTCGATCAGCGCCAGGTTGTGCTCAATCCCCATCCCGATGGCCTCGTCAAGCGTCAGCGGCTTGACCCCGTCGGTCGGTTTCACGATCGTTACGCTACCGTAATAGGGGTTCTGCGCGGAACTCTGATTGGCCGTTTGCGCTGGCATCATCCCGGCGGACAAAAATACCACCGAAAACGCTGCCATGAGGCTCCGCGCTGGGATCGTCATTATGTGTGGTCTCTTCCTTTCCGTTCAATCCTTTAGATCGAATCGGAGGCCCCGGGTTGCCTAATTTTGGGGCCTTTGGGACGCGGCCTTCCCGCCTTCTTTATGGTACTAGCCGGAGGGGGCAGTGCAGTCCTGTCAAACGGACGGAATCAGGCCCGGGACGTAAAAATGAGTGTGGCCCGGCAGCGCCGGGACGGTTCGTGGTTTTCTGGGTCGGAGGCTCTCAACCGCTAGGATTCTTCGTCAGCCTGCACATGCTTATGGGCCGCCGCGATGACTTTTTCTGCCGCCGCCGCGGGAACCACATCGTAGCGGGCCATTTCCATGTGAAAACTGCCCAATCCTTGCGTGAGGGAGGTGAGAGTGGCGCCGTAACTGAGCATCTCGGCCATCGGGACTTCGGCCCGAATGATGGTGGTGCCCCGCCCGCTCCCCATGCCCTGAACGCGGCCGCGCCGCCCAGTCAGGTCTCCCATGAGAACTCCGGTAAAACCCTCCGGCGCCTCAATTTCCACCCGCATCAGGGGCTCTAACAAAACCGGCTTTGACTGCTCCATGCAATGGCGAAAGGCCAGCCGTCCGGCCAGGCGGAAGGACAGCTCATTGGAGTCCACGTCATGGTAGCTCCCGTCGTAAAGCACGGCTCGGAAATCGACCATGGGGAAGCCGGCCAGCCAGCCGCGAGACGCGGCTTCCTGAATGCCTTTCTCTACCGCGGGAATGAAAGTTCGCGGAATCGCCCCGCCGAAGATCTCGTTGACAAACTCAAAGCCTGAGCCCAGGGGCAGCGGCTCCAGGCGCACCCAGCAGTCACCAAACTGTCCGTGACCTCCGCTCTGCTTCTTATGCCTGCCCTGGGCGTCGGCACGGGCACGGATAGTTTCCCGATAAGGCACCTTAGGCGCTTTGAGCGTCACCTCGGTATGGTAGCGGCGGCGCAACTTCTGCACCACGGACTCGATATGGGGCTGGCCCGAACCAGCCAACAGGAATTCGTGAGTCGCAGCATCGCGATAGAAGCGGACCATCAGGTCCTCCTCCATCAGCTTGTGCACTGCCGGCGCCAGTTTGTCCTCGTCGGCTCGGGTCTTGGGTTCGATGGCATACGTGACGGCCGGCTCCGGCATGGTCACCGGATCGAAATAAATCTCATGGCCTGCATCCCCCAATGTGTCGCCGGTAAAGGTCTCGCGCAGCTTGGCGACGGCGCCGATATCGCCTGCGTGCAGCTCCCCTACCGGGGTTGCCGTTCGTCCCTGCATCACCGTCAGGTGGGCCAGCCGCTCCGCGCTTCGGTGGGTGTAATTGGTCACGGCGGCGTCGCTTCGAGCGACCCCAGAAAAGACCTTAAAAAAAGAAATCCTTCCTGCAAACGGATCAGACATGGTCTTGAACACATACAGCGACAAGGGCTCAAGATCGTCTACCTTACGCAACACCATCTCCGCAACCGAGTCGGGGTTGTTCCCAGCGCCATCGTGGCCAGCCTCGGCTACCCCGACTGAGGACGGTTCCCCGGACTGCGGTTCTCCCACCTTGACGCGGCGGATGGCCGACTCCTCAGCGCCCCTGGCGGCTACCGGAACCCGCTCGATCGGCGCCGGCGTATACACCTGTAGAAAATCCAACAGCCGGTCACTCCCTACGTTTCTTAGCCCGCTCGCATAGAGCACTGGAAAGATGCGGTCCTCGCGGATGGCTTCATGCAGTGCGACGATCAGGTGCTCTTCCGGGATGGTTCCTTCGCGAAAGAACTCTTCCATCAACTCGTCTTTGCCTTCGGCGACCAGCTCCACCAGGGCCTGATGGGCCAGCGTGGCTTCTTCGCGCAGACGCACTGGAATCTCGGAAAGACGTCCGCAGCCGCTGCCGTCCGGCTCGTACACGAAGGCCTGCATTGTTATCAGGTCCACCACCCCGCGAAACGTGGCATTTTGTCCACTGCCTTCGAGAATAGGCAACTGCACCGGAACCACCTGGCGGCCAAAAGCTTCACCCAACGCGTTGATGGTGCGTTCGCGATCGGCCCGGGGATGATCCATCTGGTTGACTACGATGGCCCGCGGCAGGTTGAATTCTTCGCCAAACTTCCACACCCGCCGGGTCATGGCCTCCACTCCGCAGGCGGCGTTCACCACCAGCAGCGCCGCCTCTACCGGCAGCAGCGCCGCGCGCGCCTCGTGCACAAACATGGGAAAGCCGGGCGTGTCTAAAAAGTTGATCTTTACGTTGTGCCACTCGGCGAATGCCAGCGCGTTCTGCATGGTTGTGCGGCGCGCCACATCCTCTTCGTCATACGCGGTTACTGCGCTGCCGTCATCCACCCGCCCCAGTCTCTCGGTCATTTTGGCGGCGTGCAACAGCGCGGAGATCAAGGTGGTTTTCCCGCAGTGGGCGTGACCTACCAGGGCAACGTTACGAATGTCCTGTCCTTGATAAGGCTTTAATGAACGATTCATCCGCGGTATCTCCAATTACAATCCGTGCGCGCCAGGAAGCGCGTCGCGGAAGGCCATGGGCCTGCGAATTCGAGAAGAAGGTAAAACTCAGACCCGGATTTTCCTGCACACGAGCGGCCTGCTTCGTTTGCGGGAACCGAGTGTAGCACAACGTTCCCGATTCGTACTTTGTCTACCCCGGTTCGAACTATCGGCCATCGAGCTACTCTCGTTCCCGGCGCAGGTTCCAGGCAAAAATCCCGATCCGCAACAACAGGATTACCACCAGGGCCACTGCCAGGGCTGTCGACTGGCCGTGGACTCCGCGACGCAGCAAGAAAGCCAATGCCCCCAGGACAGCGATTACAAACACCCCGAAGGTTAGCCACTCTGCCCGATTCTTCATATCACTTCCTTATACGTGACAGCCGCACATAGATCACAATGGCAAGCCCGGCAAAAACCGCCATTGCGATCATTGAGCTTAGCTGAAAGCGGAAGAGCACGGCACCGCGCGGCAGGTCCATGCGCGCCCGGTAGCACCGCCTCCAGCAAAACAAAGACGCCAAGGGCAACCACGCCCGCTCCAGCCAGGCTAAGTACGATCTTGAAGCGTTGCCCGTTGCATCCCCACCGGAAGCCTGCATCATACCAGCCGCCCACCCATTACAATTAACAGAAACGAGGGTCTGAAGAGTGAAGGGCAAAGGAACCATGCACGCTATGCAGCCGGCTCCGGCTACCGATTTAAATACCCACCCGAATAGGCTCCGCCTGGCGGCGTTCCTGCTGCTGAGCGGCCTCACGGCGCAGTTTGCCGGAGCGCAGGCGACCACCGTCCATGATCCCGCGGCCCTCAAGCCGCCGCCTGGCGCTCGCGTGGCAATCGTTGAGTTCGAAGACATGGAATGTCCCGATTGTGCCCGGGCGAACCCTTTGCTCAAGGATGCTGCGGCCCAATACCATATTCCCTGGGTGCGGCACGATTTTCCTTTGCCCTTTCACGCCTGGAGTTTTGACGCGGCGGTCTATGCCCGTTGGTTCGACACCAAGTCGAAAAAGCTTGGCGATGATTTTCGCGATGCGGTCTTTGCCAATCAGAACCTGATTGATGTGGCGGGTGAGACTTCCCCGGAAACGCCGGCAGGTCCGACGACCGCAGCGGCGGCGGCCATTCATAACTTCGCGGAAAAATTCGCCCAGGAACATGGCTTGGCCTTGCCCTTTGTCGTCGACCCGCAAAAAAAATTCGCAGCGGAAGTCCAGGCGGATATCGATCTGGGTAAGCGCATCGGCATCGAGCACACGCCGACCATCTGGGTCGTTACCAGCAAGACGAATGGCGTGCCGTTTGTCGAGGTAGTCGATCGGCAGCGGCTCTACCAGATCATCGACCAGGCGCTGGCCGAAACCAAGGGTCCAGCTGCGCCTGCCCACCGCGGCACGGGCCAGTAGGAACCGAGCCAGCGAAGGAGAACCGCCGGTCTCTCCAATCCGCTGACCCCGGATTTCCTGTCGTCCTCGGTGGTTTTATCTGATCTCATGGCCTTTCCTTAATAGGAAGGCACACACGCCTCCTGTGTCGAGTACTCAGCGATGCCAGGATTTCTGTGCGTCGCCGGGGAGAAGAGATCTGCGGTTTCTCAAAATCAGCACCTAATTCTGATGCGGATGAGTGGTTTATGGCGAGAAAATCCTGAACTGAGGTTCTTCAATGCTTTAGGTCTGGATCTTGACCAGCTGGCCTGGCGTGGTTTGCTGCGTCTGGGGTGAGCGCCAATGGTCGATGTAGGAGATCTGATGCACGCAGGAGACGGTGCAGTGCGGGGCGCAGGTCTTCTCCGTCAGGTATTCCCGCTTGAGGTCGGCCTTGGTGTATTGCGCCAGCGGAACACCCGGAAATCCACGCTGTTGGGAGCAGTAGTGCACCAGCCCGTCTTCGCACACATACAGGAAACGGGAGCCGGCCCGGCAGCGCCAGTCGTTTGGCTCCGCATTCGCAATCGCCTCCTGAAACTTGTTGAAGCGCGAATAGTTTTTCTTTTCCATCTCGGCCATCTGGTAATAGACTCGCCGCTCTTCGTCCTTCAGAGCTTTTAGCTGCCCGTCCCCGTCGTGAATAATCCCAATGGTGGAGGTAAACCCCAGGTCCAGGGCACGCTTTCCGATGACCAGCGCGTCCTGAGGATTCCTTATGCCGCCGCCGACCACGGAGTTGATATTGACGTGGAACTCAGCGTGGCGGGAGAGGAACTCCAGCTTCTTGTCCAGAACCTTGAGGCTCTTCTTCGAAATCTCATCCGGCTCGATATTGTCGATCGAGATCTGCATGTGGTCGAGTCCGGCACGGTTTAGCCTCTCGATGCGTTCCGGCATCAGCAGGTAGCCGTTGGTGATCATGCCGGCCACCCGCCCATGGTGGCGGATACGGGCAATAATCCCGTCCAGTTCCGGATGCGTGAGTGGCTCCCCTCCGGAAATGGTGATGATGCTGGAACCCAAAAACGCGAGATGGTCGATGCGGCGCACCATCTCTTCCAGAGGGACCGGCTTCGACACCTTGTCGTATTCGTTACAGTAAGCGCAGGAAAGATTGCAAAAGCGCATGGGCACGATCTGCGCCATGACCACGTGGCGGGTGGAGGCCAAAGCATGCCCCACCACCGCCAGCTCCCGCACTTTGCGCGTCGCTGCCTTGGCCCGGCCCTTCCAGGTGTGGGTTTGCTTCTGTTGCATCTGCTTTATTCAACCACAGTGCAATCAGGGGCGCGAGTAACCAGAAAGGAATGGCGTGAATCCTCGCCTGAGCGGTATCTCTGGGCGGCTGGACGACGCTTTCTATTTATTCTTTGGTTTTCCCGCGCTCATGGTCAGGATCTGTTCCTGCTTATTGCGCATCACGGTCACCTGAACCAGTTGTCCGCGATGATTCCGAAGGGCCTTGACCCAATCGCTCTTGCTGGTCATCTGTTGCGACTCCACCTTAACCACGACATCCCCAGCTTTCAGGCCGGCCCGCGACGCGGGGCTCTGATAGTCAACGTTCTCGACCAGCAATCCGGTACCGCTGCTTACCCCGAAATAGTCCGCCAGCTGCGTTCGCACCGGGTTCAACTCCGCCCCCACATAAAGGCCCTTCGGCATCACCGTGTCCAGGATTCCGGTAACGGCCGGCCGCCGGGTCTCTACGAAGGTTTCGTGAAACCCGGGTCTCGCCGGTGGCGCCGACGGCGGCTCCGGCACCTTCGAACGGTGCGACCAGGCTTTTTGTTCGAGCTCAGCTCTGTCGCAAAGCTGAACAGAGACGGTGATAGGGTTGCCATCGCGGCTCACCAGCAAGCTAACCGTACGCCCTGAAGGCATATCCAGCAGCCGGTGTCTCAATTGCTCGGCGTTCTCCACCGCCTGCCCGTCAAGCTGAAGAATCACGTCGTGGACCTTGAGGCCAGACTTGCCCGCTGGAGCATCGTGGTCCACCAACGTCACCTCGGCTCCATGAGCATCCTTCAAGTGGAGCGCATTGACCCGGTCGGTGTCGATCTCGCTTAAATTAACTCCCAGGTAGCCTTGCGCGCTGTACCACAAGAAATCCGGACCCAGATCCCCCGGAAAATTCAGCGAACTGCCTGATGCCCAACCAGGATAAGCGGTAAGAAGACCACCCATAACCACAGCCACCAGCGAACCAAACATCGGAAAGTGTTTCATTGGAGATCTCCCCAGGAATAGCTAGAACTGAGACTTGTTTTCGGTTCGAACAAACTCCCGGATTATTGGATGTGAGGAGATTGATCCAAAACTTCCTGGGACACGGTTCGAATATGAGGATTGTCGTCCTCTGAGGCCACAGTATGCAATACCTCTCGCACGCTACTATCGGCTTCGACTGGGTGCAACAGCTCGATTGCCCGTGAGCGGATGGTGGCGTCCGAGTCGTCCAGCAGAGCTTCAAGAACACCGTCGCGTACCGACATATCTTCCGCGACGTAGGGTTTGAGGCCGTTCAACGCATTTAGCCGAACCTTGTCGTCCTTGTCATTGCGCAGAGCTACCAGCAACGCCTTACGGATCGGCCCATCGCCGCACTGGTGCTCCTCCTGACACTCCTGGGCCAAAAGGTTTACGGAATTTTGGGCCACTCCGGGATTAAGCTGGCTCTGCGCGCCCAGCACCAGGAGTTCGCGTATCCGCGCGTCATCGAGGGAACCCTGGGTGGTTTCCGGCACCAGGCGATTGAAGTGTACTTCAACATTCTCAGTGTTCGGCTCGCGGATGATGCTGCTGACGCTGGCGATCTTGCCTGCGCCCTCCACCGCCCCGGCCAATTCGGCAACCGGCCTGTGGTTGCGCGCGCCATACTGATAACCCGCCCAGCTTCCGGAGCCGAGGCCCAAGACCAACAGCGCAGAGGCCGCGACCGGCGCCCGGCCAAGCATGCTGACGCCTCTAAACATGGATTGCTGGATACGCATGAGCCAGCTGGTTCGCGGCATGCTGTCCAGAGCTTCTTCCAGCCGTAAGCGCGCCTGCGCTAACAGGTTGGCCGTAGGCTCCTGGGCGGGCGCGAGCGCCATCGCCTGCTGGAGCGCTTGTACTGCTGCAAACTCTTCCTGGCACCGATTGCAGGTAGTTAGATGACCTTCCAGCGCATGACACTGATCGTCAGGAAGCTCTCCGTAAGCAAAGAGAGCTATCTTCTGTTGAGCCAGTTCACAGTCCATTTGAAACCTCGCCTCACCGAATTGCCGCCAGATTTGCTCTTAGTTTTCTTGTCGCACGAAAGAGCGTGTTCTTGGCGGTCTCTTCCGTGGTGTTCAACATTTCACCGATCGTTCTTAATCTAAGGCCCTGATAGTGCTTAAGTTCAAAAACCATTCGTTCCCGCGGCGTCAGGTGGCTCAGGGCCTCCTGGATCCGCTCCCCGAGCAGCTTGCGTTCTAATTCGCGCTCCGGGTTGGCCATGGACCGGTCGTCGGAGATATTGCTGAGCAGGTCCATCTCCCCGCCACTGGAATCAACCACCACCGACTGCTCTTCCCGCCGAGATTTACGCCGGCGCAGATGGTCCAGGCATAGATTGGTCACAATGCGGTAGATCCAGGTATAGAAGGAGCATTCGAAGCGAAAGTTTGCCAGGTAGCGGTAAGCCTTGAGGAAGGCCTCCTGATGGATGTCCTGCGCGTCCTGTTCGGAGCCGGTCAAACGCAATGCCAACCGTAAAACCGCGGCGTCGTATTGACGCACCAAGGCTTCGAAGGCGGTCCGCGAACCCTTTTGAGCTTCGCGGATCAGCTCGGTTTCGGTGGCCCGACCCCATGTCTCGCTTGCCATGCCTGAGGAGGATTGTAACGTTCGCTTTGGCGCCCAGGCAGAGCCCCCAGCCTTGATTGATCCTTGCGTAGTAAAGCGAAGCGCGTCCGCCGGCATTCGTAGCTCCCACGTACACACACTGAACCGCTGTTTCTAGGACGAATCGGCGGCAGTTTGGTAAGCATGCCAGGCTCAAGTTAATCTCAGCCTATGCCTCCTCAATCCCCCGCTCCCGATGGCAGCTTTCGTGCCCCGGCATTCGACGGAATTGTCGCCTACTGTGACGGTGGGTCGCGCGGTAACCCGGGTCCGGCCGGCTTCGGCGTATACATCCAGGACTCCACCGGAAAAGTCCTCGCCGAATTAAGTCAATACCTGGGCGCGCACACCAATAATTTTGCCGAGTACTCCGCGCTTCTTGCTGCCCTCGAGTTTGCCATCACCCACGGACACAAGAGCCTGCGGGTCATTTCCGACTCCGAACTCATGGTCAAACAAATGAAGGGCCAGTATCGCGTGAACAGTCCCGAACTTCGCCCTCTTTATGAGGAGGCGCGGCGCCGCATCCCACAGCTTGACCACTTTCAGATTCAACATGTTCTGCGAGAAAAGAACCGCCATGCGGACCGGCTGGCAAATCTGGCTATGGACCGTGGGATGGGGCGGGCGCCGGCTGCGAGCCTAACCCCCGCACCGTCAGCACCCGCGAAGCCGGTCATGCTTCGCGGCCTGGTAAAGGGAGGAGTGGTGCACGTCCTGGGCGGTGAGCTGCCGGACGGCACCTTCGTCAAACTGATCCCAGAGTGATTTGGTCCACCCGGAACCCTGGGCCTAGCCGGCCAGTGCGGCTTTTACCATTTCGCTGACCAGCCGGCCGTCGGCCCTGAGGCCGGTGGCCTGAATTTTGGTCTGAACTGCCTTCATCACTGTTCCCATATCCTTTGCTCCGAGCTGGGCTCCCTGAGCCCGCAAGTCGGCCAAGGTGGAGCTGACCAGCTGGCGCAGTTCTTCGTCTCCCGCCGCTTTCGGCATGTACTCCTCGATCACCACAATTTCCGCCGCTTCCTTTTCTGCCAGCTCCGGCCGGTTGCCTTTGGTGAATTGCTCGATCGAGTCCTTTCGCTGCTTGATCAAAGTGGTCAATACCTGGACAGCCTGTGCGTCGGTCACCGGGGAGCGTTGGTCTATCTCCTTATTTTTCAATGCTGCCTTGACCATGCGCAGCGTGGACAGGCGCTCGACCGCGCGCTGCTTCATAGCCCCGACCATATCCTCGTGAATCTTCTCAACCAGGCTCATACCCCTCCAGTGGTGGCAAAACTCTTATTATAGAAACCTTTGTTGGGGGCGACTTTATTACAATGGAAGCATGATCCGGAAGACCCGCTTATTTACGCCAGGCCCTACACCGCTTCTTCCTGCAGCCCAGTTCGCCATGGCCGCAGCCGATCTACACCACCGCACTCCGGAGTTCCGCGCCCTCTACACCAAGGTGCTTCGCGACCTGAAAACCTTTGTCGGAACAAAGAATGATGTCATTCCCCTGGCCTCCTCCGGCACTGGCGCGATGGAAGCTTCGGTCTCGAACTTGACGTCGCCCGGGGACCGCGTCCTGGTTCTCACGGCGGGCAAGTTTGGCGAACGCTGGGTAAGCCTGGCCAAGGCATTCGGGTGCGACGTGGATGTGGTCAGCGCTCCTTACGGCCAGACATTCGACCTCGAAGAAGTGCGCAAGGCGCTCAAGATTGAGACCCGCGCCGTATTCATGCAGGCCACCGAAACCTCGACCGCAGTACGCCACAACGTTCAGGGGGTGGCGGAACTTCTCAAGCAGAGCGGCAAGGATGCCGTGCTGGTAGTGGACGCCATCACTGGACTTGGGACCACGCACATCGACATGGATGCCTGGGGCGTCGACATCCTGATTGGCGGATCGCAAAAAGCAGTCATGATTCCGCCTGGTCTGTCTTATCTCGCGGTGAGTGACCGTGCCTGGGATCTGATGGAGATCAGCCTCAATCCACGCTATTACTTCGATCTCCGCAAAGAGAGAAAGAACGCCGCCAAGGGCGAATCCGCATACACTCCTGCGGTGTCGCTGATCGCTGCCCTGGGCGCGGCTTTCGACTATATCGCTGGCCAGGCGGACGGCGACCTGGCGGCGGGCCGGGCGAAGCTGGTGGAAAATGCGGAAACCTGCGCTGCCATGACCCGCGCCGCGGTTGAGGCACTCGGTCTCAAGCTCTTCGCGCCTGACTCGCCCGCTGCCGCGGCGACTGCCGTGCTGCCCCCGGAGGGTATCGATTCCGGTGCCTTCGTCAAGGAGTTGAAGACCCGTTTTGGTGCTGTCATCACCAATGGACAGGGTGAGATGAAGGGCCAGATCTTCCGCATTGCGCATCTCGGATATTTCGACTACATGGATACCATCGCCCTGGTTGGCGCGCTGGAACAGGTAGCCAACTCGCTCAAGCTGCCGGGGTTTGCTTTTGGAAAAGCTCTGATCGCTGCGCAGAATGTTTTCGCTTCCCGAGCGCCCGATGAGGCCGCGCGCAGAGAGCTTGCCATGGCAGGTGCCTCCTCCTCCCGTTAAAGAACCGGCCGTTAAAGAACCGGTCAAGCCGACGCGATTGCTGCTGCTGAATAAGCCGCAGTCGCGTCGCGCTGTAGAAGGCCCCTTAGGAGAACAATGAAGATCGTATTGGCAGAGAAAGTCTCGCCAGCCACTTTGGCTGTGTTCCAGAGCGAGGCCGGGTGGCAAATCGTAACCCACGAGCAGATAAAGAAAGGGCTAGCTGCAGAGTTGGCTGACGCCGATGCGCTCGTCGTTCGTTCCGCAGTCCAGGTAGACGAAGCATTGTTGGAGGCTGCTCCCAGGTTGCGGGTGATCGGGCGCGCCGGTGTGGGCGTGGACAACATCGATGCCGATGCGTCAACCCGGCGGGGAATCGTGGTGATGAATACTCCCGGCGCCAATGCTATCGCGGTCGCCGAGTTGACGATCGGACTGATGCTGGCGTTAGCCCGTCAACTGCCCCGGGCCAACACCCTGCTGCACGCCGGCAAGTGGGAGAAGAAGTCACTGCAGGGAGCCGAGTTGCGAGGCAAGCAACTTGGCATCCTTGGTCTGGGCCGTGTGGGGCTTGAAGTGGCGAGACGAGCCAAGGCCTTCGGTATGGAGTTGTTGGGCCACGACCCTTTTGTCGCGCCTGCCGTAGCCCGGGAGAATGGCGTACGCCTTTGCTCCGTGGACGAGTTGTTCCGCTCAGCAGACTTTCTAACCTTGCACGTGGGACTTACCCCGCAGACCACCGGGATTATCAACGCAATAACCCTGGCTACGATGAAAAAGAACGTGCGCATCGTCAACTGTGCCCGCGGCGAGTTAATCGAGGACGCAGCCCTGGTAGAGGCCCTGCGGTCTGGGCAGGTAGCCGGCGCCGCCCTCGACGTGTTTTCCCAGGAGCCGCTGAAGGATTCGCCCTATTTCGGGCTCGACAACGTAATCCTGACCCCGCACATTGCCGGTTCCACTAGCGAAGCGCAAGAGGCGGTTGGGGTGCAGATTGCGCAGCAGGTCAAGGAGTACCTGAAGTTCGGGGTGGTACAGAACGCCGTCAACCTGCCCTCCATGACCTATGAGGAGTATCAGGAAGTTTCCCCCTACATCCTCATGGCCGAGCGGCTGGGCGCCTTTCTCTCCCCACTCGCAGCGGGAAATCTGGAGAGCATCCATATCTCGTATAGCGGGCGGCTGGCGCAGGGCAAGACCGAGTTGGTACGCAACGCCGCCATTCAGGGCGTGCTGGCGAACTCTGAAAATGTGAATCGGATCAATGCTCTTTCCGTCGCCGCTGAGCGCGGCATCCGGGTCCATGAAGACAAGAAGGAGGAAGGATCGGGCGGCGCGGGAACGGTGCTCAAGCTGACCCTGCATACGGGCACGGGAGACACCACAGCGAGCGCAACAGTGCTCCATGGCATTTCACCGCGGTTGCTCTCCTGCGACGGCATCGATATCGAAGCCCCGCTGCACGGAACGCTGCTGTTCATCCGTAACCTCGACGTGCCGGGCGTGATTGGCCGTATCGGCACCATTCTCGGCGAGCATAAGATGAACATTGCGAACTTTGCCTTGGGCCGCAGCGTGCGGACGGCTCAGCACAATGCGCTCGCGGTGGTACAGATCGATGGTCGTGTAACCTCGTCGGTACTGACCGCATTGCAGTCGACGGAAGCGATTACCGAGGTTCGCCTGATTGAGCTGTCTGATCGCCGGCCGGCACCGGCAGCGATCGAATGAAGAACTTGCAAACTTGAAGGAACACAAATGCCGCTTTACGAATACCAGTGCAAAAAGTGCGGACATCGATTTGAACTGATTCAGTCCTTTTCTGCTGAAGATGCGAAGGAATGCCCGGTTTGCCAGGGCGAGGTCGAACGGCTGATATCAACCCCGGCCCGTCCGCACTTCAAAGGCTCGGGTTTTTACTCCACGGATTACGCTGCCAAGCCCACTGCTTCGGGCAAATCGCAGGAGGGCGGGAGTGGCTCTGACGGCGCTGCCGTTTCGGACAAAGGTGGATCCGATAAAGGTGGATCCGATAAGGGATCAACTGACAAACCAGCCGCGAAGACCGAAAGCGCTTCGACTCCCGCAACCCCGTCTACGTCTACGTCAACCAGCAAATCGGAGTAGGACGCCGGTCCAATCCGTCAGCGGCCAATCGGTGGTTTTCCGCCTCCCACGCGGATCCGGCTCCCGCCTATCATCACCAGCACCACCATCTGACACGGAGAACGTGTCAGATTTGGTCCCATCCAGCTAAGGTTTAGGTCGAATGAGGCAGAACAAAGGTAAAACTAAAGCGGGGATCACGACAGGTGCTCAGCGTCCGCTTGGCAGAAGGCCGGGGACACGCCAACCATGGCTGGTTGGATAGTTACCATTCCTTTTCCTTCGCGGACTATTACGATCCAAAGTTTAACGGCTTTCGCAATTTGCGAGTCCTCAATGAAGATCTCATTGCGCCGGCGAAGGGATTTGGTGTCCACCCGCATCGTGAAATGGAGATCATTACCTACGTGCTCGAGGGGTCGCTCGAACACCGCGATTCCCTGGGAAATGGCGGGCTCCTGACGGCGGGAGAGGTGCAGCACATGTCAGCCGGCCGTGGCATCCGCCACAGCGAGTTCAACCACTCTAAAACCGAGCCGTTGCACTTGCTGCAGATCTGGCTCGCCCCCAACACCAGCGACGTAGAACCCCACTATGCGCAGAAGCGCTTTCCCCTCGCCGACCAACCCGACCAGCTGCACCTCGTCGCCTCACCGGATGGGCGCGATGGCTCGCTTGCCATGAAGAGTGATTCGCAGCTTTATGTGGCGCGGCTCAATCGTAAGTCTGCTCTCGAATATGTCTTCGCCCAGGAGGGTTTCGGATGGCTGCAGGTTACGCGCGGAGCTCTAACCGCCAACGGCATGTGCCTTCAGCGGGGAGATGCACTCGCGATTAGCCTGGAGGAGCGCCTTAGCATCGTGGCGACGGAAGAAGCTGAAGTCCTGCTTTTCGATTTACCTTAAAGAACACCCGCGCTTGCAGGCAGGGAAGTGGTTTCACCAAGGCCATTGAGTCTGAGTTTTGGTTTTGAATTGGGGCCTGACTTTTAGTCGGGCCGTAAAAGATGACAAAAGAATTGGGCCTCGAATTTTCACTCTGTCCTCCGCAAACAGCCCCTGGGTGCCCCATATCTCGCTCGTTTTTCGCGAGATGTTGGATACCACGAACGTTGACCACTCGCCTCTAGAGAATGAATCGAAACCTTAAGGGCGTCTAGCTAGAGGGTCAAAAGTTGCGAAGGTAAGGCTGTGGTATCCCACATCTCGCGAAAAACGAGCGAGATATGGGGCCCACCCAGGGGCTGTTTGCGGGGACAGAGTGCAAATTTGTCGTTGCCACGCAGACTCTGAAGCCCTGCTATTCGATTCTCAATGCCAACCTAGCGGCTGGCAGCGGTGGCAGGAAGAATCTCCGCCACATCCACCCATTGCGTTGGATACTCACCGGTGTAACACGCAGTGCAATACTGATTGCCTTCGCCCCCGTCGCAAGCCTGTTCCAGCCCTTCCAGCGATAGATAGCTAAGCGAATCGGCTTCGATGAACTGCCGAATCTCCTCCACCGAAGAGTTGGCGGCAATCAGTTCACTCTTATTCGGTGTGTCGACTCCGTAGTAGCAGGGAGAGATGGTCGGCGGACAGCTGATACGCAGATGCACCTCTCGCGCTCCCGCCGAGCGCACCATGCGCACGATCTTGCGGCTGGTGGTACCCCGGATAATAGAGTCGTCAATCAGGATGATGCGCTTACCCTCCAGCAAATTGCGGACCGGATTCAGCTTGAGCTTCACCCCGAAATCGCGCACCCGCTGCTCCGGCTCAATGAACGTGCGCCCCACATAGTGATTACGGATCAGGCCGAAGTTGAAAGGAATCCCGCTCTCCGCCGCGTATCCCAGGGCCGCCGTCACTCCTGAGTCGGGAACGGGCACAACCAAGTCGGCATCCACTCCAGATTCGCGCGCAAGCCTGCGTCCCATCTGTTCCCGGCTCGCCTGTACCCAGCGGCCGAAGATTCGGCTATCAGGCCGGGCAAAGTACACATGCTCGAAAATGCAGCTTGCCTGTCGAATGCCGGTTGCGTATTGGACCGAAAAGACACCGTCGCGCGTCACCATCACCACCTCGCCAGGACGCACATCGCGCTCGTACTTGGCGCGCAGAAGATCAAAAGCACAGGTCTCCGAGGCGAACACCACCGTGTCGGGTCCATCTGGATTGCTGATGCGCCCCATGGAGAGGGGCCGAAAGCCGTAAGGATCGCGGGCGGCGAAAACGCGGTCGCGGGTCATCATCACGATCGAGAAAGCACCCGAGACCTGGCGCAACGAATCTCCAATGGCCTCAATGAGCGAGTTGGCATTGGAGTGCGCAATCAGTTGCACAATGATCTCTGAGTCGCTGGTGGTCTGAAAGTAGGCGCCCTCTCGCTCCAGGCGTGTGCGCAGCGTGCCCAGATTCACCAGGTTGCCATTGTGCGCGATGGCAATCAGGCCCCGGGTCGAGTCCACCCGGATGGGCTGCGCGTTCAGCAACGCCGAGTCCCCGGTGGTCGAATAGCGGGTGTGGCCAATCGATAATTCGCCGGGTAATTTGGAAAGCACATCGTCGGTAAAGATGTCGGCCACCAGGCCCATCCCCTTGATGTTGTAAAGGTTGGTGTAGTCGGCAGTGGCGATTCCTGCGGATTCCTGCCCGCGATGCTGCAGTGCGTAGAGGGCGAGATATGCCTGCCGCGCAGCGTCGGCGTGGCCATGCACCGCGACCACACCACACTCTTCCCGCAATTTATCGAGATGCTCGATGGTCTTACTCTCCATGCACTTAGTTTGCTACCGGCAGATCGTTGCGCAACACCGCTGCCAATGCTGTTGACCAAACGTTACGCAGGCCGGAAACTTTCTCCCGGATCAGCACCCGGCTGTCCACCGCCAGCTCAAAGAGATCAGTGACTGTTTCTCCCAGGGTTGCCACCATCAGGCCGGGATATTTTCTAACCAGCCCTTCGACCTGGGCCACCGATGCCTTGGAACAACTGATGACGCACTGGCTGGCCGTCTCGCCGAAAAGATCCCATTCCGCCGGCAGATCAGGCGCCTTGGAAAGATTCGCGCGCACCCCGATTCCATGGCAAAAGCATGCTTCGGCCAAAGCAACGGCAAGCCCTCCATCGGAAACATCACGCGCGGAATGGATCAGGCCTTGCTCTGCCAGCTCCGCCAGGCATCGCTGCAGCCCGGCCTCCACCTGCAGATCCAGCCTGGGCGGCGTTCCCCACAACGTGGAGAGAACCTTTCTGGCGTACTCTGAGGAGCCGAACTCCTGCATGCGCTCCTCCAGCGGAGGGACCGAGGCAGGAGTGATCAGCAGCACTGCGTCGCCGGCGCGCTGAAAATCCGATCCTACCGCTTTGCGGACCTGATCGAGGATGCCCACAATCCCGATCACCGGGGTGGGGTAAATACCCTGGCCGCGGGTCTCGTTATACAGCGAAACATTGCCCCCGGTGATGGGGGTTCCCAAGGCAAGACAAGCCGCGGAGATTCCGTCGATCGCCAGCGAGAGCTGGGCCATGATCTCTGGCTTTTCCGGGTTGCCGAAATTAAGGCAATTGGTGGCTGCTACCGGGGTCGCACCCGTGCAGGCGACCTTGCGGGCAGCCTCGGCGACAGCATGCGAAGCTCCCAGCTTGGGATCCAGGTAGCACCAGCGTTCGTTGCCATCGAGCGCCATGGCCAGCCCGCGATCCGTGCCCTTGATGCGCATCACTCCGGCTTCGCCGCCCGGGCCCTGCACTGTGTTGGTCTGCACCATCGAGTCGTACTGCTCGTGGATCCAGCTCTTGGAACAGATATTCGAGGAGGAGAGCAGGGCCCGCAGTTCATCCGCGTAGTTGGTGGCGGAAGCGGTGGCGCCGCTCAGCGTCTCCTCAAAGAACGTAAGCTCATCCAGCACTTCTGGCGGGGGACTGAGGCCAACGGGCGCTTTCCACGCCCCAACCGGCCGGTGATACAGAGGAGCATCGTCGGTGAGCGACTGGTTGGGAATATCCGCGACCAGTTGGCCATGGTGCAGAATGCGCAACCTGGGTTCGGCAATCACCTCGCCCACGATGACCGCGTCCAGTCCCCACTTTTCGAAAACCCGAATAACCTCGTCTTCACGATCTTTGTCGGCCACCAGCAGCATGCGCTCCTGGCTTTCGCTCAACATGATTTCGTAGGCGGACATGCCTGATTCCCGCTGGGGCACGTGGTCCAGCTCCACTTCCAGTCCCACGCCCCCGCGGGCGCCCATCTCGCAGGTGGAGCAGGTGAGCCCGGCGGCCCCCATATCCTGGATGCCCACGACCGCGCCGGTGCGCATAGCCTCGATACAGGCCTCAAGCAGCAGTTTCTCCATGAAGGGATCGCCCACCTGCACGTTGGGCCGTTTCTGCTCCGCACCTTCTTTGAATTCCTCGCTGGCCATGGTGGCGCCGTGGATTCCGTCGCGCCCCGTTTTCGCGCCCACGTAAATCACTGGATTGCCAATGCCCGATGCCTTGGCATAAAAGATCTCGTCTCGCCTAACCAATCCCAGGGCAAAGGCGTTGACCAGGGGATTGCCCGAATAACAAGCGTCGAACCGCGTCTCGCCACCGAGGTTGGGCACCCCGAAGCAATTTCCGTAAGCCGCTATCCCGCTGACCACCCCTTCGAGCAGAGAGTGGTTCTTGTGGACCACCGTAGTGGCTGATCGATCCTTACCCAACTCCTCTTCGCAGATGGGCCCGAAACGCAGCGAGTCCATGACCGCGAGCGGCCGGGCGCCCATGGTAAAGATGTCACGCAGGATGCCGCCGACGCCGGTCGCGGCCCCCTGAAAAGGCTCGATGAAGGAGGGGTGGTTGTGGGACTCGATTTTGAAGGCGCAGGCCCAGCCATCGCCCACGTCGATAATGCCGGCATTCTCTCCCGGTCCCTGTACCACGCGCTCGCTGCGCGTCGGCAGCCGCTTCAGGTGGACGCGGGAAGACTTATAGGAACAGTGCTCACTCCACATCACGCTGTAAATGCCCAGCTCAGTCAGTCCCGGAGGACGCCCCAGGGCAGCAACGATCCGTTGGTACTCTTCGGGTGTGATGCTGTGCTGAGCCAGAAGTTCCGGCGTAACAGAGAGTGATTCCAGGTCCACGGAGAGCGACTCAGGTTTCATGCGGGTAATTCCATTGTCGCATGTTGCAGGAATGTGAAGGCGAGAAAGCACTTAAACCTGCCCCTGTCCCCGCCTGTGGGGCACCCCTTGATTCCCATCAGTCCCGGTAAAGTACCGGGTAGAAACGTTACTTCCCGACGCTGGACTCCGCCATGTTGAGGAAGACATTCGTCATGCTCTCGGCCCCTCCGTCGGAGCCTTGAATCAGCATGATGGATATCAGGTCATTGTTGGGATCGATCCAGCCTTGGGTCCCAAACGCGCCGCCGTGGCCGTAAGTACCGATCGAGTGTCCCGCGAGCTCGCCCAGCGGGTCGGTCACCACCTCCCAGGCGAGGCCATAATCTGATCCGCGCATCCATCCGACCGGCTGGATTCCGGTGGTCTGTGGCTCGGTCATCACGTGCACGGAGAAGGGCGACAGATAGCGGTGGCCTTCGTACACACCGTCGTTGAGCATCATGCGATAGAAGTGCAACAGGTCTTCCGCGGTTGAGTAGAGGCCCCATCCTGGTGCCGGAAAGATGGCCCCCTGGCGATGCTTGGCCGGGTCCCCTCCCAGGATGCTTCCCGGAGCAGGCACCAGCTTCCCATCTTTGTGCGCGTAGACCATGGCGATCCGCTCGACCTTGTCGGGCGGGGGAAAGAAAAAGCTGTCCTTCATGCCCAGCGGCCGCAGTATGTGCTCCGTGATGTAGTCCGCATACTTCTCGCCGGAGCAGACCTCGATGATGCGGCCGAGAATCTCGATCCCGGGGCTCGAGTAGCTCCACTGTGTGCCCGGCTGAAACAGCAGTGGTTGTTTGGCTAACTGCCTCACCACTTCGTCCAGGGGAACACTCATGGTTTGCGGGTAGTCACGAATGGCGGGCGGCCCGGGATAGTCCTGGATGCCCGCGGTGTGCGTGAGCAGATCGCGGATAGTGATGGCATGGTTCGGGATCGCCATGCGTGCCGCGTCCGGGCCAACCGTGGTGGCCACACGCAGGTCCTTGAACTCGGGCAGATACAGATCGACCGGGTCACGCAGAGCGAGTTTGCCTTCTTCGGCCAGCATCATGATCCCGACCGCGGTAACCGGCTTGGTCATGGACATGATCTGGAAAATGGAGTCTTTCCGCATCGGATGTCCGGCTGCTACATCGGCCATTCCGGTCGC
Organism: uncultured Acidobacteriaceae bacterium; assembly: GCA_963838445.1. Lineage (GTDB taxonomy): Bacteria > Acidobacteriota > Terriglobia > Terriglobales > Acidobacteriaceae > PALSA-350. The sequence continues at coordinate 172,888 of CAWIRT010000042.1, read as the reverse complement.
ATCGAACTCCACCACGTCGCTGCCGTGGGCCACAAGGGTAACGGCTCCGGCGACAATCTGTTGATCGACGAAAGACTTCATCCGCTGCGGGATTTGCGCCAGAATATCCTGATCCACGCCGGTTGCTTTAACGCTGGACTGACCGCTGGCCCGGGACCATGTCGAGCCAACGGCAACAAACACCAGAAAAACCAATAGTTTTCGCACGCAGAACAGCTTAGAGCATTTTCCCTTAGCAGTGTTGGCCAGAGAAAACATCCTGCATCCGCGGAGAGACTCGTAGCGGCGCTTGCTAGTTCGTTCGGGGAATCTGCGACGGCCGCGGATTCGGACGTATGACCTTATTCAGGGTGATCGTCATAGGCAAATTTGCGCTTGCCTTGTAGACGTTCCCGGTCTTGGCGGTGAATACCCCTGCCAGGCTCAGGGTAGAGGTGCTTGTGACTGCGGCACTACTGCCCTTCAGTGTCAGGGTCCGGAGTAAGACCCCGGCGGACGTTACGCTCGCCGCGCCCCACGAGGCCGTAAAGCCCTTCGGCAATCCGGAGGCGATGGTCATGGTGGCCCCGGCCCCATTCGTTGCCAGCGCCACTCCGCCCACAGGTGTTGCTGCCACCGTGACCGTTGCCGTGGAGAGGGATGACACCGAGACTGCCTGTGGTGACACTTGCAGCAAAACCCCCGGCGCTGCCTGCACTCGCAAAGCCACATATTTGCTTGCGGCGAGACCATCGCCTGCAACCATAACCACTGGGGTAGCGGAGGCTGCCACCGCGGTGGAAGTAGCCGTGAGGGTAAGGATTTCGCTGTTCGTGCTAATGCTGGCAGACGGCGTCGTTGGATTGGCCGACCATTTTGCCGTGACGCCTGCTGGCAGCCCAGCTGACCGAATAACTGATGCTGCCGGTGAAGGACCCACCGGTAACCGCGGTGAACGCGATGGTGCTGGAAGTCCCTCCCATGACTGTCACCGACGTTGATGCCGCGTTCAAGCTCAATGTTGGCAATGGCAATACTGTGAGTGTGTACGTCGCAGTCTGCGTTCCCGTGCTGTCGCTACCGGTGACGGTAATGTTTTTTGCTCCTGTTGTCATGGTCGAAGGAGCGGTCACAGTCACGGTAGCGGTTGTGCCGGGTAGGATCGATCCGGGGCTGATGCTGCCCATTAAGCCTGCCGTCGCCGTTGCCGTCAAGAAAACCTTATTCTGGCCGCCGCCGCTCTCGGTCACGCTTAGCGTGAATGAGGCCGTCTTGCCCGCCAGCACGGTGCCCTGGCTGGCTGAGGGCGTTAGCACAAAATCTATTTTTGGATTGGTCGTGCTCAACTTGCCGCCCCACTCGTTCACCAGCACCGCCCCATCCACGGATCCCAGGCCGGTAGCCAGGTTATAGGCCGCTCCGCTCGCCGTGAAGCCGCTTACGCCAGGTACGCTGTTGTTGCCGCCCGGCGTGGCGTGGAAAGGGCTCTTGCTCGCGTTCAGCAGCCCATAGAGCGACGGATTGGCATTGCCTTGTCCCAGCCCGCCGTGGGTTTCGACAACCAATGCCATCACACCAGCAAAAGATGGGGCGGAAGCCGACGTGCCCGAGATTACGTAATAGCTACCGTTCTCGACGATGATGTAGCCGTCGTGGGCGGATGCCGATGTCGCCACGTCCGGAACGGCCCTCATCCCATTGGCTGCGCTAATGCCGCTGACTCCTTTTTGCCATGCCGGTTGGCTATAGTGGAGACTTGCCCCGCCGCCGGAAGCCCACAATCCCGATCCACCCTTGATTCCGCTCTCGTTCCACACCACTTCGGGAATGTAGCCCAGCGCCGAACTATCGCCTGGTCCGTTGGTGGAAGACCAATAAGCGGCCGAATTCGAGCCCTCGTTCAATTCTGTTCCACCCACGCAGGTTGAGTAGGGCGAACTGCATAATCCGTTCACGCCAGTACTCGAGGCGGAACTGGACGAACCGCTGAAACAACCCGCGGCGCCCGCATCTCCTGAAGACACCAACGAACTGATGCCCTCACTCGCCGCTTGCTGCCAGAGGCTGTTGTAGAACGACATTTCGGTGGCGCCCATATCTGCTTCGCAGCTTCCGTAACTGGTGCTCATAACTTGTGCTGTGGCATGGTTGACAACATATTGCGCAGACAAATCAATGCCATCGGTGGTCGCGGTCGATGTGGCCACTACAAATTTAATGGTCGCCGATGGAGCCACGGCGCCAGACCATTCCACATCCAGCGTCGATTCATCCTGATCGCCTGCGACCAGCCCGGGATTCGTACTCACCAGGATCACTGAAGGAATGCGCGCCGTCAGGCCGGCGGCCGCGCGAAACCCGGCAACATCAGCTAAGTTGATGTTGCTCCGGGCCACGATCGCGATTGTGGTTCCGGTACCATTGGTCCCCGCTTTGTAAAGCGGGTTAAGGTCGTAAAGAGTGGCCCAATCGGCCGGGTACAGATAGTGCGTACTGCCGCCCGTGTAGCGCGGACGGACGGTCAATGAAGTTCGTGACCCAATCTCCGAGACCAGGCGGAAATCATGGAGGGAAACAATTCCTCCCACCACGCCTGCCAGTGCCGAGGGAATCTGAGGATCCTGCGTGTTCGCGATGTGACTCACGCTCCCCACAAGGTAGCGATGAATCGCGGTGTGAAACGTATCCTCCACCTGTCCCACATTTCCCGAAAAAACGATCTGTCGTTGATTGGCGGTTATTTCATTCACCACAAATCCATGTTCTGACAGCCAACTCGTGATCCTGGCCACGTCCTGGCCGCTTGCCCCAAAGCGGGCTCCATACTCGGCCGGCGTAATCCACTGATGGTAGATAGGCGACCGCGGATCGTGCTGCGCTTCCACTAATGCATCCAGGGCTGCCTGCTGTGCCGCGGAAGGTTCCAGTTGCAGCATCATTTGCTCCAGCGGCGTGTCCGCATTCACTGCGCCCTGGTCAAAGTCCCCGCGTGCCATCGGATGCACGTTTCCCAATAATGTTGTCACTTGCGCTTCGTCAATGCGGCCCGTTACCCGATTGGCCGGTGCTTGTGCCAGGGCGGCGGAGGTATTCCATCCGGAGATCAACAACAAAGCAAAAAGGGAAAAGCATGTCTTAACTTGCTTCGGCATTCGTGTTCCTTCAGGACGCAGCAACGCGTATAAACGGCGGATATTCTGCAGATTTCGGGCGTCGCTCCTCTATCGGCCTGCCGGGCACAAGCCGGTCAATTTATTTGAGGGGTTGAATTACCGAAGTTCGCGCGATCGCAAAGCAGTGTCCGGCTATGCGACAAATAAGAGGTTTCGTCACAAGGGTGTCGAATTCTGGTGTTTTATCAGGGCGTGGCTTTTAAGGGGCCGCGGAAAAACTGATTCGGCTGAAGGGGACGGGCCTCAGCCCGTCCGTAATCACTTTGCAATGAATGTGGCTTTAGCCACTGAGGGGACGACTCTGACCAAGCAGAGACTTTTTCCGCAGCCTGTTTAAGTCGGGCCGTAGAGGGTGGAAAGAAGATTGGGCTAAAGAGTCCGCATGACGCATCTGCACGAAATGCCTGATGTTGAACCCAATTGGAACAACTCACTCAGTCGCGCCAGATATCGGCGACGGCCCGGACGTGTTCTGGTCCGGTACGGCAACAGCCTCCGATCCACTGCGCCCCGGCGCTCCGCCACTTCTGCGCCAGGTCGCCAAAGTTCTGTATCTGTCCATCGCCTTGCCAGCAGCGATGCACGGCATCCCACCCCTCGCCGGAATTGGGGTAAACGAGGATGGGTTTTCTCGTGGCTGCTGCCAGCCGGCGAATGAGGCTGCTAATCAGCTCGGGAGCCGTGCAGTTGACACCGATCCCAATCACCTGGTCCTGCTCATCCAGAAATTTCGCGCACGCGACCAGGGTTTCTCCATGGGAGACGTGGGACCCATCGCGGCAGGTGAAGCTGAAATACACCGCCACCTCTGGATATGGCTGCAGAGCGGCCAGGATGGCCTTCGCCTCTTCCAGCAAGGGAATGCTTTCGAAGGCCAGGAAGTCGGCATTGGTCCCGGTCATCACCGCGATGCGCCGGCTATGAAACCTCACCAACTCATCGAAAGAGCAGGCGTAGTTGCCGTGATACTCCGATCCGTCGTGCAGCATCGCCCCATAGGGTCCGAGCGAACCAGCAATCCAGATCCTGCGCGATGAGCTTGCCTGGTAGTCGCCCCGCACTTTTTCGGCGATCGCCACGGAAGCGCGAAGCGCACGAGCCGCGGCCTCAGCCGCACTTTCCGCGTCGTAGCCGATTTGCTGAAACCCCTCCGTCGAGACCTGGTAGCTCGCGGTCAGCAGGCAGTCCGCGCCCGCCTCGAGATACTCGCGGTGCACGGCAGCAATGGCCTCGGGCGAGCTTTCCAGCACATGTGCGGACCAGAGAGGACCGGATAGGTCGAAGCCTTTGCGTTCCAACTCGGTGGCCATGCCTCCGTCGAGAACATGCAAGCCGGTCAGGTCGAGTTCGCGTACCGATTTCATCGGTTAACAGACTGAGCGTCCCTCGACCGCAGTGTACGCTCAGTCTTTTCAGGCGATTAGGGAACCACGGCGGCGGGTGTGGCCCTTTCCTATCTTCTGATACACTCTGTTGTAGTTCACGGGCGTTCACAAGGGACCGGCCAGGCAGCCTTTCAGCCCGTAAACATCCTTCCAACCACAAGTTCGGGGAGTGGCTCAGCCTGGTAGAGCACCTGGTTCGGGACCAGGGGGTCGGAGGTTCGAATCCTCTCTCCCCGACCATAACTTTTTCTAATCAATAATTTAGATCCATTCTTGAGTGATCACACACTTAGCGTCAGCAGAACCTCCGTGTTGGACAGTACAACGCCGGAGCGGATACAGGTCAAGACATAGGGATCGAAATTGAGCCCCCGAGGCCGCCGTCTTCTTTCACCGGACGGAAAAAGCCAAGAGCACATTTCCAGGCATGCCGCCCCATTGGCCGTAACCGGAGTTAACGAAGATCATGCCATTGACTATTGCCGGACCGGCACCGTCTATCGAGCCTCCATTAGCGGGTTTGCCGTTTACCGTGGGAAAGTCGTGCGCGGTATCCGTATCCCAAAGAACTCTGCCCGTGGTTGCTGAATAAGCGCGCAGATGGCCGTCGACCGAACCGGAGAAGACTACGCCTGGAATGGCGGTAACAGCGGCAGATTGCGCTGGCGAGCAGCCTGTTCGCGAACCAACGCAGGGCGTTGCCGGCGCATTCCACACGATTTTGCCGGTTCGAGAATCAAGTGCGTAGAGTCCGCCCCCCTGGTGAGGATCCAGAACGAGCCGATAACCCTTAGCTGATTTCGGATCCGGGACCCCACTCAGTCCTAGATCGGAGATAGCGACATAGACCCTTGCCCCATCCGACGCCGAACCCCACTGGCTGCCTCCTAATATTCCTCCTTTGCCTAGCCGCGTCTGCCACAGCGTTTTGCCTTTTGCGTCGGGATCGATGCCATACGCTATGCCTGACTTCTGTGCGATCACCAGGGCTCGTTTGCCAGCATTTAGGTTGAGGAGGATCGGTGGCTGCCCGAAGTCGTAGTCAGAACCGTGTTTCGCAGGGCAATTACCGGGTATGGGCATAGAACAGGCGCTGTTGAAGGCGTCGTCGCTGGTGAGTTGAGCTGACCAGAGGAGTTTGCCGGTTTTGAGATCCATGGCAAGAACGGCGTCGCTCGTCCCGGTCGGCGGGTCCGAATAGTTATCTCCGGTGGCAACATAGAGAGCGCCCCGTCGCTCATCAATAGTCGGAGTCGCCCAGACGCCGGCTCCCGACGGGCCATATTGCTGCGTGCCCGCGGGACTCATGCGCGTAGGCACTGCGGGATCAGGAATCGTAAAGGTCTGCCATAACTTATTGCCGTCAGCGGCGTTGAGGGCCACCACGCTACCACGAAAGGTGCAGCACTGGTATTTGGGATCGCCGCCGACCGTTTCTTCAATAGAAGAGAATGCCTGGTACAGCACGCCGTTGTAATAGCGCGGCGCGGCGGTTGCCAGCGTGGCGAAGTGATCGACGGGGCGATCCTTCCATATCAACTTGCCGGTCTGCGCGTTGAGCGCGTAAATAGTTGCGGCGCTATCGGCAAAAAATACAGCAGGTGTGCCGGCGGCGTCACCGATGGCAACACCGCCACGGATACCGGAAGCGGCGATAAATCCCCAGAGGGTGCAGCCGGAATCGGCATCTAGTGCGTAGAGTGCTCCGGTAGTGGCACCGATGAACACGTATCGCCCGAGAACGGCAGGCTGCGACCGCGCTTCGGTTGCATCGCCGAGGTTGAAAGCCCACTTGAGCTTGAGTCTGCCCAGATCGTCGGCTGTAAGACCGGCGGTAGCTGCGTCCTGGAAACGCGAATTAGTAATCTTTGTGCTCCAGCCGTTCCATTCAGGTGTATTTGCATTAGCCGACAACGCTGGTTGAGTTGCGCACGTGGGCGTTACTTGAGGGGCCGCCGCGCGGCCGCCGGTGGGCGCGATATAGCCAAGCAGGGCGAAGATTTGAGCGCTGGAGAGGCCGTCTGCCTGAGTCTTCATGACGCCGCGCGTCAGGGCCAGGTAAATGGCTTCGCCGCTCATGCCTTTTATCGTGCTGAGTGATGGAATACGGGGCGCGGGGATGTCATGGCAGGACGCGCAACGCTCTTTATAAATGGCTGCGCCATCTTGAGCCCACAGCGTCGAGGTGAACAGTGCAAGGAGACACACGTATCGCATGGCATTTCCTTTCGGGTCTTCGACCGAGATCAGTTAAATAAAATCGCGCTTCCTGGATTGAAGGAAGAACGCGAGACCGACGATGGACGCGATCGATCCAAGCTCCGCCGACAGGACGATGAGAGCCGCCGAATTCCAAACTGCCACTGGGCGAGCCCAATTAGCTCTAAGCGACGGGATGCGGCTCAGCAAGTACCAAACGAACCAATAGGAGGAGTTGCAGATGATGCTGGCCGCCATGAGCCAGCCCTCCGATTCTCCTACGAGCGCAGTGGCGGAGATAAGGCAGAAAGCGACCAGAGGCAGCATGGCGAGAATGAGCAACATTGGAATTGTTCCGTGAGGAATCGTGTGACGCGTCTCAATCACAACCAGTGCTGAGATCAGCAGCGCGAGCCAGGGGACGAGGAACATAGCCGAGGTCGACAAAGCTTTCGCGATCGAGTACTGGACCGAAGATACGGGAAGGCTCATGACGAACGCCAACGTCTGTTTCTTCCGCTCGTTCAAGATGGCTGAGGCAGGCAGCATACTGCCGAGAATACACAGCGACACAAAGAACCACACGCTGCCTAGAAGACGAATGGCTTGCCCCCCATATTGCGCGATCACCAACGCGATCAGGCCGGCACCAATCGAAAGGGAGATGAGCCGGCGGTTCAGTTGCCAATCCTTCAAAATCAGATGACCGATGACGGAGCTTCTCATGCTTCCACCTCCTCGCGGCTGTGTTCCACGTTGGCGACGAAAATCTCTTCGAGCGTCATGCTCTCGATGCTCTGAACGCGGACGCCGGTGTGCTCATAGGCATGGGCAAGATGGGGCGCAAAGGCATTGAAGGTGGCGACTGCCAGCCTTCCCTGCCGTTGCACACCGACGATTCCGGGCAGCGGCGGCAATTCGATTCCCAATGGAACCTCGAGGCGCAGCCGCCGCCAACGGTCAAGGTAGGTCTCCTTGTCCATGGAGTCGATGATGTGTCCGCGATCAATGAAGGTGATTTGGTCGGAAATCTGTTCCACATCCTGAGTGTTGTGCGACGAGAACAGGATGCTGCGACCCTCTTCGGCCATGACGCCGGTCAATTCGCGGAGAATCTCGTGACGCGCGACCGGATCCAGGCCGGTCGTGGGTTCGTCCAGCACCAGCAGTTGGGGCTTGCGCGCCAGAACCAGGAGCAGCGCCGCTTTGACGCGCTGGCCGTGAGAGAAGCCTTTCATCTTCTGCTCTGCACGCAATCCAAAACGCTTGAGAAGAATCTGCGCGTATGAGGCGTCCCAGTTGGGGTAAATCGATCGCATTAACCTAATGTGCCAGTCAAGAGTCATGGAGTCATAAAGCCGCATGTCCTCTGATGCGAAGCCGATATCCCATTTAGCGGTGACCTGCTCGGCGGGCATGTTGTGGCCAAGCACCCGAACTTCACCTGAATCCTGGTGAACCAGGCCCATCAAGACGCGGATTGTGGTGGACTTGCCTGCGCCATTGGCTCCGATGAGGCCCATGATTTGCCCCCGCGGCAGTTTCAAATGAATATCTTCGAGCGTGAAGTAGCGATACTTTTTGCTGACTCCGCTCAGTTCGACAGCGAGATCTGTGGCGAGATCATTCATATGAGTTCCTTATCCTTCTCGGCTACCCGGTCCCCGGCTTCGCGCAACCGTTCTACCAGTCGTTTGGGCGGCATGCCCAGTTGCGAAGCGATACGAGCAGCCTGCTCTAAATGCCGTTCCAGATCTTGCTCGCGCAAGCGAGCCCCCAAGCCCGGAATAGACGCTACGTGTGAACCCTTGCCATGCTGGGTGACGATGACGCCTTCGCGTTCCAGTTCGTAATAGGCACGCTTGACGGTGATGACGCTTACCTGAAGATCGACGGCAAGTTGGCGGATAGAAGGGATGGGCTGACCTTCCGCCCAGTCACCAACCATAATCCGTTGCTTGATTTGCTCCATGATCTGGAAGTACATGGGGCGCTTATCAGACTGCGAAAGTGTAAAGGTTCCGTACATCTGTGTATAGACAGTATATACAGATGTTGCGCGATCCCGTCAACCTTGTTTTGTTCGATTCATACAATGTTTCCTCGTTCCGCCTGTTGGGCCCGGCTGTCGTGTCAATTGGCGAAGCCAGGTTGGGCCGAAAGTGATTGAAGTAGACTGCCCGCCGCGCGTTTCATTACGCCGGTTGAGTTTTGGTGATTTCGACCAGGCAGTCAATATTGCCATCGCGAAGCTTGGAGCGCCTTAGGGGACTCGGCTGAGAATCCGCGATACATAGAGACCCTTCCCAAGCGCGGGCATCGTTTCATTGCGGACGTGTCGCTGATCGAGCGTGAAAATGTATCAGCGAAAGTTTTCCACCAACATCGATTCGCTGCCTCTCCTGAACCCTTCTCCATCCATCTTCACATCGAGCAAAATAGCGGTTTTCCGCCAATGTGCGCGAAGCATCCTCTTTTCTGCTTCAACGCTTTGCTAAAGGCTCACGGTATTTCTGCCGATAGTCCAATACGTGTGGTGCGACAGCGCTTGTCATAAAAACCCGCGGACCGATCACCAGCAGGTTCGATCGTTGATGTGTGGCAATGGGCGACCGCCTGTTCACATCTACGTTCGTGGGTCATGAAAACATGTCGAGACGGAGCGAAAGAGCGAAAATTATGCGCCGTCGCACAATGCGAGCCGCACTCCTCTCCCTCTTGATATCCCTCACACTAACCGCGCGCCCCCAACAAAAACAAGCGGACCTCACCAACCTGAGCATCGAAGACTTGATGAATTTCCAGGTCACCTCCGTTTCGAAAACGCAGCAAAGCCTTTCCCGGGCGGCCTCAGCAATTTTCGTAATCACGCCCGAAGCCATTCGCCGTTCGGGTGCAAACAATATTCCCGACCTGCTGAGAATGGTTCCCGGGCTGGATGTGGCCCGGATCAATGCCAATACTTCGGCCGTTAGTGCACGCGGCTTCAACGCACGCTTCAGCAACGAATTATTAGTGCTGGTGGATGGGCGAACCGTGTATACGCCCACTTTCGGAGGCGTGTTCTGGGACGTCCTGGACCTCCCCTTGGGAAACATTGAGAGAATCGAAGTCATCCGCGGCCCCGGCGGTTCGGTCTGGGGAGCGAACGCTGTGAATGGCGTCATCAACATCATTACCAGTAAATCTTCAAACAGTCACGGCGCACAGCTCCTTGCCGGCGGAGGAAATCTCGAGCAGGGATTTGGAACTGCTCAATATGGCAGCAAAGCAGGTAACCGCCTGGACTACCGTGCTTACGTCAAATATCTCAACCAAGGGCAATTTCCAAGTAAAACTGGCTCGTACGGAGCAGATGGTTGGCGGATGCTGCGTGGAGGATTTCGCCTCGATAGTGCTTTTACTGCGAAAGACACGTTCCTGTTCCAGGGAGGCATCCATAGCGTCCGTGAGGGCCTGCCCACGACAGACTTTGTACTCGTTCCCACCCCCGCGATGCAGGACCTTCAGTTGCTGGTAAACGTCGGAGGCGGCTTTCTCCAGGGCGTCTGGAATCACACCTCCTCTGCACACTCAAACACCAGCCTCCAGATCTGTTATGACGGCTATGAACGTAACGATCAACTCCACGAATCCCGGCGCTCATTTGATGTCGATTTTCAGCACAACCTCAACCCGTGGCCGCGGCACAAGATCGTCTGGGGAGCAACATATCGCCATTCGACCTCCCAAACCGAGGGGTCCTTCGGTATCTCATTGGACCCCGCCAACCTCGACATGCAGCTATTCAGTTCGTTCGTCCAGGACGAAGTGGCCATCGTTCCAGATCACCTCATCCTCACCTTCGGGGCCAAGCTGGAGCACAATCACTATACGGGCTTTGGCCTCATGCCAAGCGCTCGCATAGCCTGGATATCCGGTCAGAGCCATACCCTTTGGGCGGCCGTGTCAAAAACGGAGCGAAGCCCGAGTGAACAAGACGCCGCCCTTCGTGCAGAGATTGGAATACTTTCGAATTCCGGAGGAATTCCAACTCTCGTGACCCTCTTCGGCAATCCGCTTGTTGGCAACGAGGAATCCGCCGACTATGAAATTGGTTATCGAACGATGGTCAGGGAACAATTGTCGGTCGACTTCGCTGCCTACTATAGCCACGACACCCACCAGAACACAAGCGAGCCCTCGACGCCATTTTTCGTGGCAACGCCGCCACCTCACCTCGTCCTGCCCCTGATTACCGAGAACCTCATGCAGGGGGAAACTCACGGCATGGAGCTTGTGGTCAACTGGAAGGTTACCCCGCGCTGGACCCTGAACCCTGGCTACGCCTTCGAGCAGATACACATGCACTTGGCTCCCACAAGCCGGGACACGGACTCGGTGAGCGAAGCCCAGGGAAGCACGCCGGTCAACGCCGCACAGCTTCGCTCGCATGTTGATCTGGCACGTGGCCTATCCTGGGATACATCTGACTACTTCGTCGGTCGCTTAGCTGATCCGCGCGAAGCCTCTTATACACGCCTCGACAGCGGCCTGTCGTGGCGCCCCGGCGAAAAGATAAGCTTGAACATGGTTGGCCAGAATTTATTGCGTGGCCGGCATGAGGAATTCGTGGACCCTACTGGCAGCACCAAGAGCACCTTGATCAAGCGGAGCGGCTACGCCAAATTGGAATGGCAGTTTTGAACGCGGCCGCAATTCGGCATCATTGTTGTTTAGGCATGGTCGCCGGTTGGTCGGAGCGTATCGTCTGTCTTCTTTGGAAATTCTTCCGGATTTTCTGGCTGTCGTCGATGTCCGCCAGGTCTGCTTTCTCTTTGGCCGTCTTCGGTCTGGCAATGCGGGCGCTTGCCGGGTTAAAAACCCGCGGGTCTGATGGCAACACCGCATAGGGCGCAAGGTTTGGCGCTGTCGTGAACATGTCGCCCAGGTCCGACGCCAGGGCATCTTCAAGATTCAGTGGTCCGAGGCCGAGTAGTTCGTAAATTGTTTTCTGAATACTGCCCATGCTGCTGTGGCGATGCGAGAGAAAGCCGCTGCGAACATAAGGGCTCATGACCAACAGAACACTGCGATGGGCGTCCACATGGTCCACACCGCTTTGCGGATCGTCCTCGGTGACGAAAACCGCCGTGTCCTTCCATATGGAGCTGTGCGAGAGCATATCGATGATTTGCCCCAACGCGAGATCGTTATCAGCCACGTACGACTCAAGCAACGGATACCCATCGCCGGGGCGCGGGCCTGCCGTGTGATCGTTCCCCAGGCGTATGACGGTCATTGCCGGAATATCACCAGCCGCCAATCGTGCGCCGAAATCTTTGCGGAACTCCTCGCTGCGAACGATGTCGGGAATACCCATGTTGGCGGTCGCGAAGTTACGGTCGGTCGCTGCGAAGACGGCTTGTGGAATCGGGGGCATTCAGGAATAACCGCTGCCCCTCCGGTTCTGACCCAACCATCTCATCCATGCCTTCGACTTCCAGTGATTCGCCGTAGTTCATCACCTTAAACCCACTGTTGCTCACGTGCTCCCAGAGGGATCCGAACTCAGGTTCATCTTCCGGCATGGGCCCATCCGTAGCGCCGCCTAGAGCCCGCCGTCCCGGCGCCTTGCTGAAGGCGTTGCCATGCCTTCGCCCGCCATAACTCGACGGCCATGCCTGGGCCATCCAGGGCGTCGGTGCAATACCGATCGCCCAGCGATGACCGTCGACAGATACGTCACTGTCTGTGTAGTAATGGTCACTGGTGGCGAATCGTGCCGCCATGGCGTGGGCGTTTGGCGTCACATGCAGGTCCTGCATCGTTGGATTGCCTTTTACCTGACCATGCATGCCATAGCGCGCCACGGCAGGATCTCCATCCGCCCCAGCCAGGTCGCCAAAAACGTCGTCGAAGGTACGATTCTCTCGAATGATGAGAAAGACGTGTTGTAGATGCGGCAGACGGCTGTTTTCCATGCGCGCAGCAGTATTGTTGCGGACTACGATAGCTGAGTGCTCTTGCGCATGCTCCGCATCGCTGGCGAGGATGGCCGAGACGCTCCCCAGTTCCAACTCCCCGATATAGGCGCCATGGAGAGCGGGGTTGAATGTGCTACCGGCATTGGGGCCGCTTCCTTTGCCCTTGGAGTTGGCTACGTAAATCATGTCGCCGTCCGGAGAAACCGCTACCGCAGACGGGCTCCATCCCACGGGCAGATGACCGAGCAGACGCCTCTCGGTGGTGTCGATCACGCCCAGGGCATTGATTCCTGTTTCGGTTACATATAAGCGGTTGGATGTGAGTGCGAGCCCACTGGGCATGACTCCGCGTAAAGCAACACCGTCCCGGTCCTGGAATTCCGGCACGGCAAAGGGGCTGAGCGGGATTTGTGCCTGTAACCGCCTGCCATCTTCATCGATCACCGCCACTGCATCTGCATGCGCCAATGCCACATAGACTGCACTTTCGCTGGCCGCTAATGCTGAGGGAGCCGCTCCGCCGATCGCGCGATCATGTCCGGTCGCGATAGCAGTGCCCAGCCTTAGCGAGGCTGTGTGCCGCGGCCGCGCGGGGTCACTTAGGTCATAGGTCCATAAGGAACTTCCCCGTATATTGTTGGCATCGCCGAGCCCCGGAATCTGCCGGCCTTCGACCGTAGTTCCATTTTGTGCCGCTGTCGAGGGATACCCGAAGGGTGGAAAATGCAGTCCACTGTGCAGCCGGTCAGCGTTGTCCGCTCCGGGAATTGTCTTGTATTCGAATAAACCTGAATTGGCGACATACATCCGCCTGTCATCGGGACTCAGACAAACTGCGATCGGATTAACACCCGTTGCGAACGAAGCAATTTTCGTCCTCGTCGCGGTATCGATAACGACTACGCGCCAGTTTGCCTGGTCGATCACATACAACCTGCGCCCATTCTTTGCCAGCACAAGCGCAGCGGCAAAGCTCTCGTGGTAAACGTGGCCTTGCACTGCGCCATTTAGGTTGATGCGTGCGATCCGGTGCCAATTGTCGGTGGTCAATATATCAATGGCGCCACTGTCGCCGCTCGCAACATACAGTAATTTGCCATTGGCCGAGTAAGCCAAGCCGGCATAAAATTCGGCGCCGGGAACGCTCAAAAAACCACCAGGAATCTGCCTAACCTTTCGATCAGCGGTAGCAGGTCGATCGATGACGTTCAACGCAAACGGAAATCCCAGCGACGGCGCGGCCAGTTGCTGGTCATCCGGGCGAACCGCCAGCGCAAAGGGAAACGGCGCCACGGATATCCAATCGCCGAGAGGCGTGATCTGCCTGCCATTGGGTACGGTTACCGCTCCGACAGCCGGTGTCTGGGCAAGCAAGGACCCGGGGAGCAGCACGACCACCACCAGCAGGCAGAGAACCTTCAAAAGCATACCTCCCGAACGTTGTATGAGATCCGGCTCAGTGCCGAGGCCGACGCGCTGCTAGCTACGGGATTATCGAGGGTGTGTGAGAACCGGATTTCCGACCTCCAGTCCCGCAGGGACGTCTGAGCTTACCCAGGACGTTAGTCCTGGGTACATCAAGAAGCATGATTGAGTCCTTTCAAATCCAACCCAGGACTAGCGTCCCATAAGCGTTAACCTATTTGGCGTGTTTTTCTTCAAACGTCTCACAAAATCGTCATCCTGAGAGTCTGTGACTTTATTGGTTTTGCGAAAAAATCGACGCTGAAAACAAAAAGGTTAGGTGCTTCCAAGGGCGCGAAAAATCAAAAAAGTCACAGCCTCTGAGCGAAGCGCCTCACAGATTTCTCGCGTGATACAGCGCTTGGGCGCGGAGTCGAAGGACCTCGAGGGGCGCTTATCCTACTCATGCCGTTGGCACCCTTTTAACCACCGAAGCCCGCACTTGGCGACCCGCCACGGTTCAAAGATTTTGCACAGACTTGGGGACGGAAGGTGATTACAGTGCATGAAAAGATGTACCCGTGACCGTCAAGTGCGCACCGCAGGAAGAATTCAGTTCTCGGGCTTGGGTGGTCGAAAGCTCCGAACAGCATTGACAAGATAAGCACCTTCGGGGTCCTTCGACTCCGCGCCACCCAGCGCTGTACCACACGATAAATCTGTGAGGCGCTTCGCTCAGGATGACGATTTTGTGGGAGGTTAAAAGAAAACATATAGGTTAACGCTTGAGAGAACTAGCGTCCTGGGCTAAATTCAGCTGTCCCTTCGGGGCTAGATTCCTAAATCTCGGTTCTCACAAATGCCCTTTAGCCCCTGAGGTACATCCTGTCATCCGCGGTACGCCTTCCTCCTCTAAACCTGCAAATCCGAAACACTACCCCGGACTTTAACGGTCATTTGCCCGTCGCCATCCGCTGATGAATCTCCTGTGCTACCAGTTCATACTGATCCGACGCCAGATAATCGACATGTGCCGCGATCGCGGCGCGCCAGCGCACGCGAGCCGTATCCAGCGAGCCGAAATTGTAATCGTGGAACCAACCGTTACAACTCAGCTGCGCCTTGGTCGCGCCATCGAGCGTGTAGAAACGTATCCACAGGCCATTGGCGTGCGCCCGCTCCACCAAAGCGCGGAGCCGGTCCATCTTTGCCGGGGTCCACGCTCCTGCCGCTACCTGGCCGCCGGCCTCAACCACCTTCCACGGATTGTTCCACCATCGCCGGTAGTTCGTGGCTTTCCCTGGGTCCATCACCTCGGGAGCCGCAGACGGATCCTTATCTTCTGTGTGAATCGCGCCGAATAGCAACACGCGATCCCCGGTGTGCAGCTGATCGTAAAACACGGTTTGCTGTGCATCTGGTTCGCCGGTAAGTACCAGTATCGGTTTCACATCCAGTGGCTGCACGTCAGATTCCTCATTGCCTTTCACCGACGTAGTGAGCCATGACTGATATTTGTGCAGCAGCGACAGCACAGCCGCCAGGTGTTCCGGCTTGTCGTCTTTGAAATCGAGATTGAGCGTTATGATAGGCCAATTTCCGCGGTTGCCGTCCCGAAGCGCCTTCTCTACCGTGGACCGTACGCGTTCGAAGAAATACTCCTCCATGGTTGGCTCATTGCCGTAGGTCGGTTCCCCGTGCGTCACCACAGACCAGCTGCGGCCCGTCTTGGGGTCGGTATGCCAGGCCAGGTCCTGCTCGATGGCCAACGGAGTGCCCGCAGAAAGAGCACGATCGATGCGGTCACCCCACCATTCGAAGTAGGGATAGCAGTTGTGCGCATCCATGACCGTGCGCGAACCCGGATGGGACTGCTGCGCTGTGACCAACGAAGAACAGAGCAGAAGACCCAGCACACTGCCGATCGTCCGCTGACAGGCGAAAGTTTGCATCGCTCATTCCTCAGGAAAATTGATATACAGCGGACTACTGATTAACTCGTCGACACCCGTGCGGTCGCGCACCTCCAAACGCAGGTAATGCCGGCCAGCGCTGGGTGTAATCGTAGTCTTTGCCGTGGAGTCGACTCCCTCGAGAGGAAGAGGTGTGTTTGTATCCTCACCGTCGAGCAACACGTGAACCACAGATCCCTCAGCCGCAATGGTGTGGAGACGCAAGGAGATGACTGCACCTCCAGCAGTGTGCAAAGTACCGCCCATTTTTGCCGAGGCGCCCTGAGCCTCAGCCTCGAAGTCCAGCATCTTGTCCCGCGAAGCAGTCAGATCGATAAAGGTGCGCCCGGCACGAATACCATTCAGGATCGCCGGTACAGAAAGTTCATCGGCCTCGACCCCTGTAGCCGGCCAGCCGATCGCCCCAGCATCTCCCGGGGGCGTGGTCGCGTTGTGATTGTCGCTGCCGCCAACCGCTGCCAAACGGTGCCCGGCGCGGAGTTGAGAGTCCCAATACTTCGCGCTCGAAAACATGATTTCGCCGTAGTTAATCACTTCGACGGCGCTGAACAGGCCTATATCTGCGCCGGCTGCAGGCATCCAGCGGCAACCCATGCACTCTTCACCTTCGGGGGCCTCAGCATGGTTCACGGATGCGATACCGCCCTTGGCGCGGGCATCCCGCAGCACGGCATTCAGATTGAGGCCGCCTTCGCTTATCCTCCAGTCCATGAACTGGGTGACGCCAAAAACATTGAAGTGCCCATGAAAGGTAGTCATCTCGCGCCCCGGAATCAGTAGCAGGTGATCGAAGAAAGGTTGCAGTTCACGCAGGTCATCATACTGTGAGTCGGTATTGTGGTCGGTGATTGCTATGAAATCCAGGCCGCGCTCTGCCGCGGCCTGCACCGTCAAAAAGAGGGGACAAGGCACCTTGTGCCCGCTTTGGCTCTGGCAGCTGCCGTCGCTATGCGCGGTGTGCATATGCAGGTCGCCGCGATACCAACGGGTTCCAATAGCCAGGGGCTGCGTGGTGAAAGCCGCATCTTCTGCCCGTGAGTTAAAGCGTATCTCCGCCTGGTAATGCGAAACCACCTGGGCGCGCATGTTAGGCACTGCGATGATCAGACGCCACTCTCCTGCCGGAATCGCCCCCGGAAGATACGACGGAGTGGCATCCGTTTCGCTGATGGTGAAGTGGCTTTTGTTTCCCCCGCTTTCCCCGCGAAAGCGCTGCGGGTCGGCGATGCCGAGATCCAGGGTGGCGCGCTCCTCCTTTCCTGTGTAGTGAAAGTCGACACTGATACGGTGGACGCCCGCAGGCACGGTGAAGGGGACCTCGAAGTAGGTTTTGTTCTGGGCACCCGTGATGTCGCCCTTAAGCACCAGGTCAGGCTGGTTTCCCTGCTGAGCAGTGGCCGCGAGAGCAAATAAAAGAAAAACAAAACCGAGACACCGGGGCTTCATGATGTTCACAATAATCCCTCGATGTCCTGAACGAGAAGTGCGGCAAATAGGTGTCCTGCATCTCGCCCGGTTTGCGAAATGCAGGACACCCTGTACTATCCACCAGCCCGGCTTTAGAAGTCTACCCGGAGAGCGAACTGCATCACTCGCGGGTCGCCCGAAAGCGATGTGATCTGTGCCGCGGCGCCGGTACTGATGTCGCCGCCCGGCGCGGCAAACAGCGGGTGATTGAGCACGTTAAACACCTCCCAGCGAAACTCCGTCCTCAGGTTTTCGGTGATTGGAAAGTCCTTGATCAAGGCAGCATCGAAGACATCGGTTGCCGGGGAATTGAGCGAGTTGCGTGTCCCGTTGCCCACCACTCCGTTGCCTGCATCGGCAAAGGCATCGCTCAGGCCTGAGCCATAGGGGGCGCACCCCTTGGTGGCGCTGGCATAGAACCAGCAAGAGGGCTTGTGAACGTAATGAACCGGGCCGGCAATGTTGGGCACCGCGGTCGCATAGCCGTAAGGATCCAGCAGGCTGCTTTCGCTTCCCCACGTCGCGGTGAAGGGGATGCCGCTATAAAAGGTGTAAACGCCGGAAGTCCGCCAGTTGCCCAGCATCCACGACAGTGGGCCGGAGTTCAGCATGCTCTTGCCGTGCCCGAAGGGTAATTCGTAAACATAGCTGACACCAATGCGTTGGGGTGTGTTGAACTCGCTCGGCCCGTACCAAGAAGCTTCATTCCGGCCGTTCGGCGGACCACCAGGGTTGTTCTCCAACTCCTCCGGAGTATTGTCCAGGCTGCGCGAGTAGGTATAGGCAGCGTGCACGCTCAAACCGTTGGACATTTGATGGGTGAGGCTTGCCTGTAATCCGTTGTAATTCCCGTAACCGATGGGCGCGGTGTATTCCACCTGGCCAAAGTTGGGATACGGTATGGTCGACGTCACCACGTTGTTGACGATGAGAGGCTGGTTGTAGTCGTAAATCAGATTATTGTGAGTCGATTTAGTTCCGACATAGTCCACCTCGCCAAGCCATCGGCCGCCCAATTCCCGCTGAATGCCAAGGCTCCATTGCTGGACCATCGGTGCCTTTTTCTCCGGATCCACAGCCCGAATATGAAACTGCTGCAGCGCGTTGAGGTTGATGGTCGAAGGATCGAGAAAATTGGAAGGAAAGCCAACCTCAGGCTGGAGCACCGGAACCGTCGTGCTCGAAGGCGTCTTATTAACCAGGAAGGGAGGATTCAGCGCCAGTTGATTTTCGCTGCCAATACGTTCCAGCAGGGTGTAGTAGACACCGTAGCCGCTACGCACCACGGTCTTGGGGTCAATCGAGTAGGATATGCCGATGCGCGGGCCGAAGTTCGAGGTCGGAGGGTTCACCAATGAGCGATCGCCGAGCGAGCCGCCGGTGGCGAAGCTCAACGAGCCCGAGCCGGCAGGATTAAAGTTTGCCAACTCGTTCTTCCCCTCATAGGGTGGCGTCGCGAAGTCATAACGCAGGCCAAGGTTCAGGGTGAGTTTCGGCGTCACCTTCCAGTCGTCTTCAACAAAACCTGCCGCCATCCAAAGCCGCTGGTCTACGAAAAACACATTGGTTAACTGCGTGTAGTATGGAGCGCCGAATAATCCATCCGCGTAGTCCGTGATGCCAGAGGGATTTCCCAGTCCAGAAAATACGCCGGAGAACGAGAGGTCGCCGCGCGTGCCCGGCTCGTCCTGAAAGATATTGCGCATGGGCGCAAACACGTTGACGCCAAATTTGAAACTATGCGTGCCTCGGGTCCAGGATACGGTGTCATCGAACTGATACAGCATCGGCACCTGTGACTTCGGCAGAAAGTCGGGCGAGCCCAGGTATGTGTGGTTGTTAAAAGCGGTGAGCGATACCCCGCCCCCAATCGCAGGGTTGGCAGGGATGCCGGGAACGAATTGTCCTGCCGTCTGGGGCAGAGCGAACGGTTGCTGCTCCCCATAGGACGTGTCGCGCACCCAGCCGAGGCGAAAGTCGTTGAGGAGATTCGGTCCAAAAATGTGCGTCCAGCCCAACACAAAGCTGGCTCCTTTCAGAGCCTGATTGCCCCATGCCGAGGTGCCGGTACCGTCGGCCAGGCCGCCGAAGTAACCGGGGATCTGGCGGGTGCGAGTGAAGTAGTTGAAGCGGCCGAACACGGTGTTGTTTTGCGACGGCGTCCAGTCCACCCGGCCATCGTAGCTGGAATTGAAATCAGTAGCCGCGCCGGTGCGGGCGAAGTTGTTGAACTCAGGATACGTCGATCCACCTTGCTTGTCGTTGGGCTCCGGGAAAAGCGCGATCAGCTTGGCCACCGCGGTATCGATCTTTGCCGTCGGGTCGCTGGTGAAGCTATTGTTGACCAGGGGCACGCAATTTGTTGCGGTGTATGGCGCGGAGCAGGTGGAAAGATTGTAGACCGTTGCGTAGGCAGGCACCCCGGCATTGGCCGCCGCCGCCGCGCTGAAATCACCCACGCGCTCATTGTCCAGCGGCACTGTCGATATGCGCGACAGCCCCTGTTTGATCCGCGTTCCCTCATAGTTGAAAAATCCAAACAGGCGGTCGTGCTTGATCGGACCGCCAAAGCTACCGCCATATTGATTCTGGTTGTTCTCCGGCTTTACGTTCGTCGTCTGCTTGGTGAAGTAGTCGAAGGAATCGAAATACTGGTTGCGTACGTAGTAGTAGGCAGCGCCGTGAATGTTGTTGGAGCCGGCACGCGTGTTTACAGAAACAACGCCGCCTGGAGATCGCCCATACTCGGCAGAATATGGGCTGGTGATCACATTGAATTGCGAAATCACATCAACCGACGGGTGTGACGCCTCGGTGCTCAGTTCCTGCACATTTTCCGAAAAAGTATTGTTGTCGATTCCGTCCAGGATGAAGTTGTTCTGCAGCGAGTGGACGCCGTTTACATTGAAGTCACCGGTGCGGCCTGCTGACGTTGCCCCACTCTGGTTGGTGTATCGGGCAATCTGTACCCCCGGCACTACACGCAGCAGGTCGTCCCAGTTGCGCAGGTAAAGCGGCGTCTCTTCGATGACATCGCTGGTCACCAACATCCCGATGGAGGCATCGTCACGTTGCAGGTCAAGGCCGGTGGCGTTGACCTCGACCGTCTGATTTGCTCCGCCGACAGTTAGATGCAGATCTAGCCGAATCCGCTCGCCTACTCCGATTGTTACCTTTTCCTGCACCTGCGAGAAACCATTGGCCGCTGCGGCCAGGGTGTAGTTGCCAATCGGCAGATCGGGTATCGAGTAGGCGCCGTCGGCCAGGCTCTTGCTCGTACGGGTGTAGCCGGTTTCCGCGGAAGTCGCGGTCAGCTCTGTGCCCGCGATCGCAGCCCCGCTCGAATCCAGAACCAACCCGCTCAGGGAACCGGTGTTGACTTGTGCTTTCAGGTTGCCAGCAGACAGGAGAAGAACGAGCACGAGAAATCCCGCCACGATGCCCAGGCTCTTGACTGAAGCCCGCGCCGACACTTGCACGCGCCTGGCAATTGCCAGGCTGAATCTGTTTTTGAGGTTCATTATGGCGCTCCGGAAGAAGTATTCGAGGTGGTTACTGGCTGCTCGCAACTCTACGAAAGTACCTTCACCGCCGGAAGGTGTGCGGAGCACGTGTCCCGGGGTATACACCTGTGTATTGGCGCCGGAAACGGTTCAAATATTTCGATTTAGAGCATTGTGAATTTATCGCAAATCGTCCGGTGGCGCGCGAGCGAAACCGGAGGAATTCACTGATCGTTAACGGTCGTCTCTTATGCTGAACGCATTGGGCCCGTTCCGCCGTATCCGTTTATGGAAAAGACCGGATTGGATCAAATCGTCAGCGTCCACTTCGACTCTCGGGAAGGGCCATGGCGAAATACGTCTTCGTTGGCCGATGATCCGCGCTGGCAACTCGCGCAACGTATTGTCGACAGCGCGCAGTTCAGCAAGTCCCCCCGCCTTTGCAGCTTCCTTCTCTACATAGTGTCGAAATCCCTTGAGGGACGACAGAACGAGGTCACGGAGCAGCAAATCGGTGTGCATGTGTTTGGCCGGCCGCTCGGCTACCGCACCGTTGACGACAACATCGTCCGCAGTTATGCGCGGCACTTGCGAAAGCGCCTTGCCGAATATTTCGCCAGTGACGGGATCGATGATGCGATGCGCATCGAGATTCCCTTGGGTGGTTATCTCCCAGCGTTTACCACCCCGGGCCTGCCGGCTGAGGACGAGCACAACCCCATCCTCGTTGGACGAACACTCGCTGAACGAACAATGACGAGTACCGTTGATTTCGCCTCTTCGCCGGTAAGTGTGCCGCGGCGTAAATGGCGGCGCGCAATGGCGCGTACATGCCTGTTGGCTGGTTATAGCTCGTTGCTGATCTGGCTCACTTGGCTGGTGGTGCGTACCGGGACGCCACGCCGTCCCCTCGAACCGGCCGGCCTGTTATGGATGGCCATGCTGCAAGGTTCGGGCAATACCTACATTGTCCCTCCGGATGCCGGCTTGAATCTCGTGGAAGATCTGTCTCACCAATCAATGCCCCTGGCTGATTACCTCAGGGGGAAATACCTTGATCTTCGCTTGCCTGGTGTCGACCCTCATAGCGAGACAGATCTGCGCGCGCAGCAGCTCACCGGCTTTACCAACCTCCAAATGGTTGCTACGCTGGCGCGGCTTTCGGAGTACAACCCCGCGCACGTATTCCTGCGCTTTCCGCGAGATCTCCGTTTCGATGATCTGAAAAGCGCCAATGCGGTGATCATTGGGTCTGCATGCAGTAACCCCTGGGCCGTCATCGCCGAGAGCAGCACCAATTTTCGCATCGGCTGCAACTCTGGCATGCAGGGCGCCACCGTCGTGAACCTGAAGCCGCAATCAGGGGAAGCCGCCTCCTACACCAGTCACTGGAATGAACCAATCCACGAGACCTACGCAGTCATCAGCTTCATTCCCAATCTAAGCGGTTATGGACATCTCCTGCTTCTGGGAGGTTTGGACGCCGCCGCGACCCAGGCTGCGGGGGAAGCACTCCTGAGCTCGGAGACGATAACGCCGATTCTCCAACGCGCCAGACGCCCTGATGGCTCGCTCGCCGCATTCGAAGTGCTTCTGCGTACAACCAGCATTCAGGCCAACGCGACCGACACCCATGTCATCGCCAGCAGGATCTATTGAGCGCATCCAGCCCGTGTGTGGGGAGGGCCAGCGTCCATCGGTAAGAAGAGCTACGCTCGTTCCGGTTCTGTGGCCGTGAGCATGAAGGCGACTCGCTGCTCGCCCAGCCGTGGGTGCTTGGCAATCAACTGCACAGATCCGGGCTCCTGTTGTGATCTGATCCATACCGCGCCCGTGCCTCCCACCAGGCTAAACGGATTGTCGCCGATGAGTTCAGCCGGCCCTTCAAGCGTAAAGACAATAGGATCTCCAGCATAGGGACGAATATTATCGAACTCGTCGGTGACCCGCAGGACCACCCGGGTCGTGTCCGCTCCGTCGGCAACCAGCGAGGTATCGTCCGCCAGCAAGATAAACTTCTGGTCGACACCTCTTCCTGAGAACTTGCGGGAGATTACCTGCTTGCCGGCGATGTAGCCGTCGATGCGCAGGTCGCCCCAGAGCCTGTCGAGCGGTTGTTTGCCCAGGTCGGGAAAAAACGGCGGATATTTCAAATGGGCGAACTGTTGCCGGTCCGGCTGCGCGTCGGCAATGAGTTTGCCCCCCAGGTAGAACTTCAAATTGTCGCAGTTGGAGCAGACCAGGGCTTTGGTGAAGCCGATGGATTCATCGTTGCGCGCCCAATGAAACGAGGGTTCAAGAACCACTTCTTCTTCCGGATCGCATTGTGATTTGTAAAAACCACCGGCGGGCTTGCGCTCGCGGAACATGTCCGCCACCCCGTGATAGCAGACGCGATCCCCGGAACCGAAATCTCCGTGGGTGTTGTAGTCGAACGCGCACCAGCCGAGGCCGCCCGCGAATTGGGGATCGGAGGCAAGCTGGTCGTGCACCCGCGCATGGCGGAGGGTGTGTTCGGTCAGCCGTTCCATGTTGTCGATGGATTTGGCCGGGAAGGTGTGGCCGACGAACTCGGTATTCAGATACGCCGGGTGATTGGGTGGCTGCAGCGGAAACTCAAAGTCATTGATGGTGAAAACGTCTTCCAGCAATTCAGAGGTTCGAAAATTGCGAATGCCGCAAGTGGGACGGCTGGGATCAAGTTTGTGCGCCAGCGCATTGGTGCGCGTGTAGAACTCGTGGTTGTCGGGTGACTCGTTAATACGCACCGCCCAAAGTATGACCGACGGACGATTCCAATCACGGCGGACCATGCGGCCGACGTTATCCACCGAAATATCCTGCCAGGGGAGCGGCCCGATGTGCTGCCAGCCGGGAATCTCTTCCAGCACCAGCAGGCCGAGCTCATCACAGGCGTCGAGAAAGTGCCGCGACTGCGGATAGTGCGAGGTGCGGACGATGTTGCAGCGCAGCGTCTCGCGCACAATCTGGGCATCGCGACGTTGCACCCGGGCCGGCATCGCTTGCCCCACGAAGGGAAATATCTGGTGCCGGTCAAGGCCGCGCAGCTTGATGACTTTGCCGTTGAGATGGAAGCCTTCCTTGGTGAACACAGCCTCGCGGAAGCCACAGCGGCGGCTGTCCTGATCGAGCGCGACCCGGCCCTGCTGAAGGGTCACCCGGGTGTTGTAGAGCTTGGGGTTCTTTAAATCCCAGAGCTGGATTCCTGCCAGCTTGTCCAGATGAACCGTGTGCTCGACCGGCTCGTCGGCAGGCGTGGCGGCCGTTATCCGCTCTGTTCCCTGGGCAACGACTTTGTCTCCGTCGAGCAATTCCACCGCCAGCGTGAGCGGTTCCTTTGGCGCCTCAGAAATCTGCAGGTAACAGTGGACATCGATTGCCGGCGCGCTGCTCAGCACGTCTTTCGGTTGGGCGAAGATGTTCTCAATAAAATTTCGAGGAACGACACGCAGCGAAACTTCGCGGTAAATGCCGCCGAAGGTGAGGTAATCGATCTGGTAGCCGAAAGGCGGAATGTCGGCGCGCTCGGTTGAGTCCACCTCGACCGCGAGTAGATTCTCTCCGGCGAAATCGATGTGCGGCGTCAGCTCGAATGAGAACGGTGTGTAGCCGCCCAGGTATTCACCCACCCGGGTCCCGTTGATCCAGACGGTCGAGGCGGTCATCACCGCTTCAAAGTCGACGAAGACGCGTTTGCCGCGGGCCGCCTCGGGCAGCTTGAAACGGCGCCGGTAAATAGAGATAAATTCGTACGACTTGTCGTCGAAGCTGTGCCACGGCAACCGTACATTGGTATGCGGGATGACGACCAGGTCGAATCGCGAGTCGTCAAAGTCCTTGTTGCGTGCTGCTTCGCTGTTGGTTGCGCTATAGCGCCAGTTGCGGTTGATGGGCAGGATGATGCGGCCTGCATGCGCGGCCCCGGTCTCTGCACTGGCGCTGTTTTGGCCGAATGACTCAGGCACTAGCGAGCTTGCCGCAGCGGCGCTGCCTGTCTTAAGAAAATCGCGACGATCCATACACTCTCCGGGCTACTTGCCTGTCACGATCTCGGCTTCAGGCCAGACCAGTAAGGGTAAATGATTTTCGTCTTTGCTGACTTCCGCCGATGATCGACGGCCAGATCACAGTAGAATCCGCATTGCAGCGCAAAGGAGGTCTCAACAAACTCATGTTTGTTCTCAATCGGCCCCTCTTCCTATTTATCATCACGTTTCTACTATTGTGGCTCGCTGCCTGGATCGGCACGCGGCTTCGTTCCCACGGCCATCAGCTTCCAGAGAGCATGCGCTCAGACTACGGCGTCGTTGTTGGAGCGACGCTCACTCTGCTGGGTCTTCTCATAGGCTTTACCTTTTCTATGGCCACCACGCGGTACGACACGCGGAAAACCCTTGAGGAGGAAGAGGCTAATGCCATTGGAACGGAGTACGCCCGCCTGGACTTCCTACCCGCTGAGAAAGTGGTTGGCTTGCATGCGCTTTTGCGGGACTATACTGGCCTGCGCATTCAATTCTATGTAACGCGCGATGAGGCGGACTTGCGGAGGATTACTGCAGCTACAACCAACATTCAGAATCAGCTTTGGGCCGCCGTTGCCGACGCAGCGAAATTACAACCCACCCCACTCTCGGCGCTGGCGGCATCCGGAATGAATGACGTTTTGAATGCGCAAGGGTACACCCAGGCAGCTTGGTGGAATCGCATTCCAATTGCAGCATGGATGCTGATGTTTCTTATCGCAGCCCTCTCCAATATACTGCTCGGCTATGGTATGCATGGCAAAGCTACAGTACTCTCCATAATCTTGCCGCTTGCCGTCTCCATTTCCTTTTTTCTCATTGCAGACATCGACAGTCCCCGAGCAGGAGTAATCCGCGTTCATCCCCAGAACCTGTACGCCGTGACGGAGAGCCTAAAAGGGCAATAAGCCGCTCGTGTACCTTTTTCGTCCTCTGAAGGGGACGGGCTTAGAATCTGCGTGAGATCTGCATTTTGGCTTTGTGTCAGGGCACGACCCTAGAGGCTGCGGAAAAACTGATCGGTCTGAAGGGGATGGGCTTTAGCCCGTCCGTAGTTACTTTGGAATGAATGTGGCTTTAGCCACCGAGGGAACGACTCTGTCCGAGCAAAGGCTTTTCCGCAGCCTCATAACCGTTAGTTCGACAGCCTATATTCGCGGCTCGTATACTCCGGCGAGCCCTTGGAGGGGCAAAATCATGCGCATGATCATGACCGTTTCAATCCCGGTAGAGGCCGGGAACGCAGCAGTTCGTAATGGCACCCTGGGATCGACAATCCAGCGCATCCTGGCTGACTTAAAGCCGGAGGCTGCCTATTTTGCTGAAGTCGATGGAATGCGAACCGGATTCATATTCTTCGACATGAAGGATTCGTCGCAGTTACCCGAAATTGCCGAGCCATGGTTCCTCGCATTTAACGCCCGTTTCAGCGTGCGCCCGGCCATGAATGCTCAGGACCTTACCGCAGGTATGCCCGGCATGACTAAGGCAGTCGAGAACTTCGGCAAAAGCACTCCGGCCTGAAACCGGATTGACAGGTGTATCTCCCCCGGACTATCTATCTTCCGGAAAGACCTATGCCGCGCAATCGACTCTACAGTCGGAACCTCTGGCCGGCTCACGCCCCCCTGTCGCTTCTATCGCTGCTTCTCGTGTTTTTTCTCTTTGGTGAAGTCAGCCCGGCACAACAGGCCTTACCCCGAGATTGGACCACCTGGGGCTACGACCAGGAACACACCGGCTGGAACAGGGGCGAATCTTCTCTTAGCAAGAACAACGTTTCGGGGCTCAAGCTGCTGTGGAACACGCAACTGAGCACGCCGCCCAAGGAGATAGTTCTTTCAACTTTGACCGCACCGTTGGTGGTGGAGGGCGTGAGCACACCGCAAGGCTCCAGAAATTTAGTCTTGCTTCTCGGCGCCGATGACACCGTGTTCGCGCTCGACGCAGGTACAGGAAAAGTTTTCTGGCAGAAGTCGTTCGCCAACCCAGCCACGCCGATGTGGCCGGCGACCTGGCTGTGCTCAAACACAGTGAACGCCACTCCGGTGATCGACAAGCAGAAGGGAATCCTTTTTCTGATCACCAGTGACGGTAAGTTGCGCGCCCTAAATTTAAGCGATGGTGCGGACCGAATGAAGCCCGCCGGCATGGTCGAACCGTTTGCCCGGGCCTGGAGCCTGAACCTGATCGACAACGTCGTTTACACCACCAGCGGGCGCGGTTGTGGGCAACTACCGGCAGTGAAAGGTGCGAAGTCTCCCGTAGTGCCCGGCAGTGTCTCCGCGATGGATGTCACCGATCTGGCTGACCTAAAGCTGACCCGCTTCTATACCAGTGGCACGAAGTATGCGGGCCCTTGGGGGCGAGGTGGGGTCACGAAGGGTCCTGACGGTACTGTCATTACGCAAACGGCCGACGGTTTGTATGACCCGGCAGCTGGTAACTTTGGCGAGACCGTGTTGAAGCTCGCCCCCAAAGCGACGCGGCTCCTGGATTCATTCACCCCGTCGAATTGGCAGTATTTGAATGCTAAGGATCTCGATTTGGGTTCGGCGAGTTCAGATGTTTTTACTTTTCAGAATCGGACGCTCATAGCCGTCGCCGGCAAAGAGGGATTTCTCTATCTGCTCGATGCTGCCGATCTCGGCGGTGGTCGCCCGAACCACGCAACCCCCTTATACAAATCACCGCCCCTCGGCAACGATGCTGCCGAGGGGCGCAATCCGGGTGAAGGAGTTTGGGGCTCCATTACCAGCTATCAGGCTCCAAACGGCAATCGCTTCCTGTATGTGCCCATGTGGGGCCCGCCTTCGAAAAATGCGCCAGCCTTCAAATCGAGCGGCGGGGCCGCAACCCACGGCAGCATCATGGCGTTCCAGGTTATCGTTGAGGGTGGTAAGGTTTCGTTGATTCCGCAATGGACGTCGCCTGACATGATCGTGCCCGATCCACCGGTGGTTGCGAATGGTGTCCTGTATGCGATCCAGACTGGAGAGCAGACCATCCAGAGTCCGGCAGATGTTCATGGAACCCAGGATGAAATAAATCACAACCCGCTATCCGCGAAATACCGCTCCACTCCGGTCAACAATCTCACTCTCTTTGCATTCGACGCGGAGACGGGAAAACAAATCTATACCAGCAATAAGCTCATCACCGGCTGGGTGCACTTCAGCGAACCCGTGGTTGCCCTGGGCAAAGTCTTCGTCGTGAGTCATGACGCTCATGTCTATGCTTTCGGACTTAAATAAATCTAGGGGATGGAACATGCGCGGTCTGAATCGGCGGGAGTTTCTTTCTTCCCTGCTGGCGAGCATGGTGAGCGGTTCTCATCTATGGGCCGCGGCTCTCCAATCACTCGATCCCATCGATCCCTACATGCGCTTTGGCATCACCGGCGCTTTGTGGGGCGACTGGCCAAACGGCAACCTGCGCATGTCGACCGATATGCAGCAGATCATCTCCGACACGGCGCGCTTTGGCTTGCAAGGCATAGAGCCCTACGCGAGACAAGTTGGAGACTTTGTGGGCAAGCCCCTCGCACTCAAGCAAATGTGCGAAACGGCCGGGATCCGCCTGATCGACGTCGGAGATTTACCTCCCGCTCCACACCCCAACGCCGGACCACAGCAGAGCCCTTGGATCAGCGCTGACGGGAATGCCGAACTCATCGCCGCGATGGTGAGCTTCGCCCGCGATTTTCTCGCGCCATGTGGTTGCGACCATTGGAAAACCAACATGGGCAGTCGTCCGGAAGGTGGCCCAAGTGACGACCAGCTCAAGAGGCTCGCCGACACGCTGAACGAAATAGGCAGGCAAACCATCGCCTTTGGGGTCAGGCTCGCACCTCATCCTCATATCTGGGGACCCATGGAAAGGGAGCATGACCTGCGCAGGGTCATGGAGCTCACCGATCCGAAATATGTGTATCTCACCGCAGATACCGCACACTTGACCCTGGGGGGCGGCGATGCTCTGCAGATCATCACCGATTATTTTCCGCGCATCGCGGAGGTGCATTTGAAAGACACCTATGCCCGGTATCGGGGGAATACCAAAACGCCAACACCGGCAGAACACGCCAAAGCCAGCCTCTATCACAATCTCGGCGCCGGCGGCGTCGACTTCCCGGCCATTTTCAAGCTCTTACGCGAGCGAAAATTCAAAGGCTGGGTGGTCTACGATCTTGATGCGCCGCGGCCCGGAGACGGCACCGGCAGCATTCACGATAATCTCGTCGTCAACATCAACTATCTGAGAGATGTGCTGCACGTGAAGCTGCCTCCACCGCCGCAACACGTTTGATCTGAGTACTAACGTCTCCTGTCTCACTTCCGAGATGTGGGAGAGTCTGAGGTGTGGGAGAGCTCACGGCCGCTCCGGCCACGAGTGCCGGGGATAGCGCCGCATCAGCTCGCGGCGCACTTGCGGATACAGCCGCTCCCAAAATCCCGCGAGATCAGAAGTAGTTTGCACCGCCCGCTGATTGGGCGCCAGCAGGTGGACCACCACCGGTGTTTGCTCCGGCCCGATCCGCGGCGTTTCCTGCATGCCGAAAAAGTCCTGCAAGCGGGATGCAATCCACGGTGGCTTGCCGGGCTCGTAGTGGACTTTCGTCTGCCGTCCATTCGCCAATCGAATGCGCGTGGGAGCCATCTGCTCCAGCCTTCGCGCAATCATCGTTTGCTCCAGCAACGCCACCAGGTTCTTCGCCGCATCCTTCAACTCCGTGAAGCTTCGCAGTCCCAGGCACAAGTCTTTCAGCGCCTGCGGAATATCAGGCGGTTCGCAGCCGGCGAACTGAACCCGCGCCACGAATTCATCCAATGTCTCTCGATCGACGAAACGATCGATGCCGGCTTCCAGCGCTTTCTGCGCCAGCAGTTGGGCTGCAGCCTCCGCATCCGGAGCCGCCCCTCGCGATTCCTGAATCACCAGCTCGTCATACAGCAGCGCACTCACTGCTTCCACCCTCTCGCCGAGGCGGTTCCACTCCACGCCGGATTTCTCCCGCACCTGATCCGGAAACAACTCGATCAACCACTCTGGCTCGATACGCGCCGTCATCCGAATCAACGGCAGCGGCTTATCCTTGCGATCCTCGGCATCAACCGCGACCATGAATTCATATTGGGGAGGGTCGCCCGCCACCTCTGCCGAGCCTCCCGTCGAGAGCAGCACCTGGTTGCCTGCGCGCCGCCGCGCCACCCGATCCGGAAACCCCGCCAGTACCGACATCAACAATGCGTCGTCGTTGTGTTCCGTCTGCCGGGCAGGACGGGCAATCCTGCGCAGCTGCTCAACCTGCTGCCGCGTCCGGTAATCCTGATCCGAGTCGATGGCTGCCAGCAAGTCATTTTTCTCCGAGCGGGCGCCCGAACCAAGCAGTGCCGCAGCGATACATCCGTCCTCGCCCACTCCGCGCTCCATGGCCGCGATCAGAATGCGTGACAGCCGCGGGTGTAGCGGATACCGCGCTAGTTGATGAGCCCGCTCTTCCGTCGCGCCCAGGCGGTCGAGCAGCGCCTCCGCGCTTTGCATTGCTGCCTCAGGAGGAGAATCCAGCCACTCGAGGTCGCCGATCCGCATCGCCCGCAGAGCAAGGCAAAGCTGGGAGAGATCGCTGCGCGCGATCTCCGGCGCATCGTGTTCCGGCCGGCGCTGATAATCCTCCAAACCGTAGAGACGCAGCACCCGGCCTGGCCCGGTACGTCCCGCTCGTCCCGCTCGCTGTTTTGCCGAGGCCTTGCTCACCCGCCCCACATGCAGCGTCGGCAGGCCGGTCCACTGGGAATAAGTTGCGATGCGCGCCAATCCGCTATCGATAACCGCGTTTACCCCCTCGACCGTCACCGAGCTTTCCGCGACATTCGTAGCCAGGATCACCTTTCGTTGTTGCGCGGGCGTAATCGCACGATCCTGTTCTGCCGGTGACAGGTCGCCATGCAAAGGCAGCACCAGTAAACCAACCCGGCGCGCGACCGCCTGGCTCTCGCGCATCGCGCGCCGAATCTCCGCCGCCCCAGGCAAAAAAGCCAGCACATCGCCAGAGGGTTCCTCGGCGATCAGCAGTCTCAAGCGCATCCGTTAACTGTGCTTCCAGGGTTTTAGGGGAGTACGGCAGATGCCGGATCGAAACCTCGAACAGTCGGCCCTCTGAACGCAAGATCGGACAGCCGCCAAGGTATTGCGCGACTTCGTCGGTATCAAGCGTCGCCGACATGACGATGATCCGTAGATCGGGCCGTGTCCGTTGCAGGCGCTTGAGCAACGCCAGCGCAAGATCGCTCTCCAGGTGGCGTTCATGGAATTCGTCCAGCACCACGGCCCCCACGCCCTTGAGCGTCGGATCAGAGAGCAGCCGCCGGGTCAGCACTCCTTCCGTGACAAAACGCACTCGGGTACGTGCGCTGATCGCCTCTTCAAACCGCACCTGGTAACCAATCGTCTGGCCAACCTGTTCGCCCATCTCCCAGGCCACCCGCCGCGCCGCCAGGCGGGCAGCAATCCGGCGCGGTTCCAGCACAACGACCTCACCGCTGACGATATCCAGCAGTGCAGGCGGCACACGGGTCGTCTTACCCGCGCCAGGGGGTGCTTCAATCACAAGATTAGGAGAGCGCTTGAGAGACGCGATCATCTCCGGCAGAATCGAGTCCACCGGAAGTACAAGTTTGCCTATCACCAATTTTCATCGAAACACGCCCCACCGCAAGCGTCAACGCCACCGCCCGAATCAAACGGCTTCCCCATCCCCGTCATTCCCATCCCGTCATCTGAGATGGAAGCGCCGCCGTACCCTTTGTCATCCCGCCTGTCCCGGCCTGCCGTGGAACCGGAGCGAAGCGGAGGAGGATCTGCAGTTTACTTTCGGTCGCAATAGAACCCAAGTAAGGATGTCGATAGAGATAAAGGGGATAGACGGGTGCCCCAGGTTCGCCCAAGCGTACCTGGGCAAAAAGACGGGGCGAAGCCCTACCATTGCTTTTAAGTGAGTCCTTAACCCGCA
This sequence comes from uncultured Acidobacteriaceae bacterium, assembly GCA_963838445.1. Lineage (GTDB taxonomy): Bacteria > Acidobacteriota > Terriglobia > Terriglobales > Acidobacteriaceae > PALSA-350. Next base: position 140,784 of record CAWIRT010000042.1, on the reverse strand, counting down.
ACAAATGACGGGTGCCCCACACCCCCGATTTCCTGTGAAGCTTATTGGGTTCCGCGAACGTCATGCGCCTTTCCTTAAAGAAAGGCGCACAAGCAGTTTGTCCCAGCGCCGCGAACAGGAAATTCGGGGCATCTCGCTCGTTTTTCGCGAGATGTGGGATTCCACCGCGTTCGACTGCAAGTTCTTCGGCTTCTAAAGGCATATCGGCTTGCTTCGACGTAGTCCGTGTCGGGTAGAGTTCGTCAGTTCGCCACTCGCCCACACAAAACGCCAGCCCTTGCAGCCTCCACGCCTCAATGACTAAACTCCTCCCCATGAAGTTCGCGATGCCGAATACCCTTAGGCTCACCGTAGCAACCCTCTTCTTTCCCTGGCGACCGCTCCCCTCCAAGCGCAAGACTGGGCAAAAGCCCGCCTCGATGCATCCCCCCGCCATCACGAGTACGTGGCCCTCAAGCACGGAGATCGCACCGTCCAGGCCTTCGTCGTCTATCCCGAAGTGAAAACGAAAGCTCCGGTCGTCCTTCTCATCCACGAGATCTTCGGCCTTAGCGACTGGGCCAAGGAAATGGCCGACGAACTCGCCGCCCAGGGCTTCATCGTCGTTGCGCCCGACCTGCTCTCTGGTTTCGGACCCAATGGCGGCGGCTCCAGCGAATTCCCCAGTCAGGACGCAACCGTAAAAGCCGTCTCCGGCTTGAATCCAGACGTCGTCAACGCCGATCTCGACGCCGCGGCCGATTACGGCAAACGCCTCCCTGCAGCCAACGGCAAAATCGCCGTCACTGGCTTCTGCTGGGGCGGAGGCAAGTCCTTCGCCTTCGCTACGCATCGCAAAGATCTTTCCGCAGCATTCGTGTTCTACGGTCCCGGCCCCGCGGACGTGACCACCATCACCGCTCCGGTGTACGGCTTCTACGGCGGCAACGACGCTCGCATTGACGCCACTGTCCCGGTTACCACCGCCGCCATGAAGGCAGCCGGCAAGACCTACGAGCCAGTCACCTATGACGGCGCTGGCCACGGCTTCATGCGCGCCGGCGAAGACCCCACCAACACCAACCCTGGAAACAAAACTGCGCGTGAGCAAGGCTTCGCGCGGCTAATCAAACTGCTCCAGGGCATGTAACACGAAAGGGAAAATAATGGCTAAGGTCGTCTCGGTCGAGGCGCGTACCGTCCATATTCCGCTGCGGCAGGCGACTGCCTTTGCACGTCGCCAGGTAACCTCACGCGATTACAGCCTGGTAAAAATCCGTACCGATGACGGCGTCGAAGGCATCGGTCATTGCTACGCCGGCCATTCCGGGGGCAACGTGGTAACCACCGCGGTGCGCGAGATGCTGGCGCCCATGCTGATCGGCGCTGACCCCTACGCCACGGAGCTCCACTGGAAGAATATGTATCAGGAAGTGTTGCTGCATGGCCGCGTCGGCTCGGTCATGCGGGCGCTCAGTATTCTTGATACCGCACTGTGGGACAGAAACGCCAGGGCGGCCAATCTACCCCTTTACAAATATCTCGGCGCAGCCTGCGAGGGCACCGTCCCGGCCTATGCCAGCGGCGGCTACTACCTCGACGGAAAGACGCCCGAAATGCTGGGCGAAGAAATGGCCAGCTACGTGGCCCTTGGCCTGGACGCCGTAAAAATGAAGGTCGGCCGCGGTGATCCAAAGTCCGAAGAGACGAGGATCGCGGCGGCGCGCAAGGCGATCGGCCCGGATGTATTGCTCATGCTGGATGCCAACAATGCCTGGTCCGATGTACCCACTGCCCTGCGTTTTATCGATCGCTATGCGCCCTATGATCCCTATTGGGTGGAAGAGCCCTTCAGCCCAGATCAAATCGACAACCACGCCAAACTCGCGGCAACCATCAGCATTCCCGTAGCCACGGGTGAAATCGAAGCCGGGCGCTGGCGCTTCAAGGAACTACTGGACAAGCAGGCAGCGTCTATTCTGCAACCCGATGCCCTGGTTTGTGGTGGCATCACGGAATTCCGCCGCATCGCCGCTCTGGCTGACTCCTACGGTGTGACCATCTGCCCGCACTGGTTCCATGATCTGCATGTACACATGGTAGCGGCCTCGCCCAACGGCCAATTCGTCGAATACTTCCCCGACGGAAAAGTCTTCAACTTCTGCGAAATCATCGACCGCCAACTGCAAATCCGAAACGGTGGATTGGCTCTCCCAACAGAACCCGGCCTGGGCTATCAATTCGACGAAAAAGCAATCGCCCGCTTCCAATCGGACGGCTGGAAATAAAGCACAGCATGCAGATGGTTCGGATCGAGACCTTGTCCCCGCGACGGACGACGGGTGCCCCACATCCCCGATTTCCTGTGTAGCTTAGTGGGTTCCGCGACCTTCATGCGCCTTTCCTTAAAGAAAGACGCACACGCAGTCCTGTCCAGTGCAGCGTGCAGGAAATTCGGGGTATCTCGCTGGTTTTTCGCGAGATGTGGGATACCACGAACCTACACCGGCTGTCCTCCACCGCTTCACAACGAGCGTAATGCGGGAGACAAGCACCACCCACAAACCCCAAGTAGAATGACCCCATGGACTTAGGCCTAAAAAATAAAACAGCCCTGGTATTAGGCGGCGGAGGCGGCTTGGGCCGGGCGATTGCAGAATCCCTGGCACGGGAAGGCGCAAACATCGCCGTGGCCGGCATAGGCAGCCGATTCGATCGCCGCTGCGCAATCCGCACTCACCGCCATCGGCATCAAGAACCTCGCTCTGAAATGGGACCTCGCAGACCTCACCCAAATCGACAGCCACATTTCGAAAATCGAAAACGAGCTAGGCCCGGTCGACATCCTCGTGAATAACACCGGAGGCCCGCCACCGACCACCGCTGCCGGTCAGGACCCGGCGCTATGGTCGAAACATTTTCAAGCCATGGTGCTCTCGGTCATCGCCATCACCGACCGTGTGCTCCCGAATATGCGAGCCCGGCATTGGGGCCGGATCATCACCAGCGCCTCCTCGGGTGTTCAGGCGCCCATTCCCAATCTCGCCATCTCCAATGCGCTGCGCCTTTCCTTGCTCGGATGGTCCAAAACACTGGCGCGGGAAGTCGCCAAAGACGGCATTACCGCGAATGTCATCCTCCCTGGGCGCATCGCGACCGGCCGCATAAAATTTCTTGACGAGGCAAAAGCCAAGCGCGAAAACCGTAGCCTGGCGGACGTAGAAGCCGAAAATGCCGCCAGCATACCTCTCGGTCGCCTGGGCCAGCCGCAAGAATACGGCGATGTAGTAGCGTTTCTCGCCAGTGAGCGCGCGGCCTATATGACCGGCTCCGTCATTCGCGTCGATGGCGGCATGATCCCTTGTATCTAGGAATGTATTCAGGAGCGAAATGACACCGCCCTTAGACGAAAAAACAACCGCGACCCTTGCCTCCATAGCAACCGCAACGCTGACCACCGTGCTGCTGAAGAAGGGCCTGCGCAACGTCTGGCTGCGCGGCACCAAACCATTGCGCCCCGGTCAGAAGCGCCAGGTCGGCCCGGCGTTCACGCTGCGTTTCGTCCCCGCGCGCGAAGATCTGGCCACCCCGGAATCCTGGAGTTCCCCGGTTTCCACCCGCGCAGCCATCGAAGCCATGCCGCCCGGTTGCATTGCGGTTGTCGACGCCATGGGCATCACCGATGCCGGTATTTTCGGGGATATTCTCTGCGCCCGGATGAAGGTGCGTGGAGTCGCTGCGCTGGTCACCGATGGCGTCGTGCGGGACGTTGCCGGCGTGCTCGACACCGGCTTGCCGGTTTGGTGCAAGGGCGCCGCCGCGCCCCCATCCGTCGCTGGTCTTACGTTCGTCAATTGGCAGCAGCCGATTGGTTGCGGCGGAGTCGCAGTATTTCCCGACGATGTCATCGTGGTCGATGAAGATGGCGCCGTGGTCATTCCTCGCGCACTGCTCAACGACGTAGTAGAAGCGGCAGCCGAGCAGGAAAAGCTCGAAGCCTGGATCATGGCCGAGGTGCAGGCCGGTGTGCCCTTACCCGGCCTCTACCCGGCAAATGCGGAAACCAAAGCGCGCTACGAGGCATTCCGCGCCGCACAGACCAAAGCCTCTGTCTAGAATCGACTCTTTCGATAGAACGGTTGGCTCTGGGACCAGACCCCATCGAGGCCCGGAGGGCCGCCCGCTAAACATCAGCCCAGCCCGGAAGTGCTGGGTAGGAATCCGATGATGATCGCGCCTGCCCCGCCAGCCCCGGCGTGCCGTGGGGCCCCCCGTGGGAGCGCCATAGGCGCGGCACCTCACACACACTCTGAAGCGCGTGCCCTTCAAGGAAAAAAGACGTACCCCAGGGGCTGAAGCCCTCATCAGCGCGAGTGCTGTGGCACGGCTGAAGCCGTGCCCTTCGTTCAGCGATCATTAAACTGGGTGGCCCATTCAAGCCTTGTTTTGGCTTGAGTGGGCAAGTAGCTGGGACGGCGGGAAAGTAGCCCAGCACCTCTCCAGGTGAATCAAAAGGCGCGTAAGGTCCGCAGGGGCGGCGGAATCGACGTGGATTCCGCCGCCCTTCTCACGCCTCTGTCAATTACCCCGAGAAGGTCGCGGGCTACTTTCGCGCCGTCCCTGCGAGACGGCATGCTTTAGGCTCCTTTAAGCGCATGCATAGCCTGTTCCAACTGCTGAATCGTAAGCCCGGCGGGAGTGGTCTTCTTCGCGTTGATCCACTCCGGGTCCGCGATGGCATACGCTTCGTCCACGAACTTCTCGAAGAAGGCCCAGGTCATGGTGTAATACTCGCCCCATGAAATGACCCGCGCTCCTTTGGCGTCGTAGCCGGCAAGAACCACTGCATGTCCGCCGACGATGGTGTTGTCCGCCTCGGGATCGACATCCCAGACCTTGAGCGGATCTTCGCCTGGCGGCATGATGTACTGCGGCACGTTGAAGCCGATATAGGCCACGCCGCAGTCGTGTATCGAGCGCTTGACGTTGTCGATGTTCTTCACATCCACCTCAACAAACGCAACGATGTTATGCCGTTGTTTCCCGTTCAGCCCGTAGGGCGCACCCTTCTTGAGGATGTAAGTAAGAACGTGCTGTTCATTGCCGCCGGGACCCTCTCCGCCCTGCGACGGTTTGTAGCCACAAGCCTGTTCATACAGGTCCAGAACATCGACATCGGGCTCGGTATCGATGTTCTGGAGAGCGTTAAAGCTCCATACCTGGATTGCGTGATAATAGGCGGCACAGGTGCAGTCGCCCAGGGTGTCGTTCTTCATCACCCCCAGATTCGCAGGCATCCCCTTGGTGTAGTCCACAGCAGGAACGACCGGCTCGAGCGCCTTGCCGGCCATCAGCGTGTGCAACATGGGAATACGTTTGTCATGGGAGCGGGCGAGCCGTCCCAGCTTGAAGGTAGTGGCGGTCTTGGTGGTCACGAGCGTTTCTCCTTTGTGGTGAATGAGGGTTCTACGTCTTCCGTTGCTCCGTGGGAATCGCGCACTGGCGAGAGCCGCCCAAGCTTGAAACCAGAATCGATGTGCGTGACCGCGGGTTTGAGCGTTGCCGCGCTATGGATTACGGCCCAGGTGGTGATCACGCTGGCCGCCGTGGTCAGGCCGCCATACTTGGCGTAGATCTGGGCCGCCTGCTGATCAGCTTCCTTGATGTCGTGGGTAGGATTGGGTATTTGCGGATCGGAGGCATTGCGGATCGCGTGCCAGGAAAGTCCTTTCATCCCCTCCAGCGCGCTCGCGACCATGGCGTCGCCCATCTCACAGACCCGTCCCAGCCCCTGCAGCTTGTAGTAGTCGGTCGAGTCGTCGAAGGCGAAGACATCGGTGGTCACGATCGCATCGGTCTTGGCATGCCATATCTTCGGCGTGCTTCGCGCGTTGGGCACCCGGGATGCATTGATCTGCAGTAACGCTGGATCAATCCCCTCGACGATCCCGGATGAGAGCGGAGAAGGGGTAAAGGAGGCGTTGTGCCACGGCTCGTTCTTGAACTGCGACGTGCAGTCGAAGCGCACCGTGCCCCCCACGACAACGTCACCCAGCAATACGTCTGAGCCGATCGCTCCGGCTGTCCCGGTGGTAATAAAGAGCTTCGGGCTGACCGTCTGCGCGATCTCTGCCATCAGCTTCTTTACTGGAGTCGCCGGACCGTCGTACGCAAGATGCAGCCCGCTCTTGAAGAGCAGGACCTTCGCACTTCCGATCTGGCAGGGAAAATAGAGACCAAGGCTATGAAAGTAGCGAGCCATCTCGCTCGCTTTGTCGTTGAACGGCGCTATGGAGCCGGTAACCAGGGGAGATAAGCGCTTATGCCATGCCGATACTCGAACCAGGTGCTGGTGGGATAGCCCGGCGTAAACAGCGCAGCGAGGGCGGCGGCCTCGGCTGCCGTCCACGTAACCACAACGGCATCGTAACCTTTGAATCGCGAAAGATCGTCGGCCTCCGCCGGCGGCGGCGTCAGCGTGATCGGTTTCGGAGCCCAGTCTGGCGGCCACGGCGGAGCCGAAGGAAGCTGGGCCGATGGGCTGGCGAAGGCCGCCTCCAGCCCGGCTTCGCGATACCGCTTCTGCGGGGCGGATGGATCGTAATTCAACCTCACATCCGCAAAGCTCAGCTGCGCCATGGTCGCATCCTTCTGTTGTGAGTAAGCGATGGAAACGAAGGGCAGGGCCACGCTCGTACCTGGCCGCGGGCTTCCCCCTCATGTGTGGTGGACGGACATCAGAGTAGTGCTCCAGGGCGGGGGATCGTTACATTACTTTTGTAAAAAAGGGGTACTACCGCGCCATCGCTAATTTGACTCGTACTTCTGTAACGTTCGTTCTTTCAACGCCACTACTCGCCATGGAGAATCGCCCATCGCTGGCCACAGTCCGCAGAAGCCAACGGCCGGGTCGTAACAGGCGCTGCAAAGGGCTTAGTCCCTTAAGATCAAACCTTGGCCCGGCAGTACTCTTATCAGCCTCACCCGGCGGTGTAAGCTTGAACCTGCCCGCTGCCGCCGGGGAGGAATCGCGCTTGGAATTCTTTGCGTTCGACGCGTCCTACATCGAAAGACTGCGCTCTGGGGACGCGCATATCGAAGGGCATTTCGTAAATTACTTTAGCGAGCTGATTCGTCTCAAATTACGCTCGCGATTGAATTCCAAAGAAGCTATGGACGATGTCAGGCAGGAAACCTTCATGCGCGTGCTGGCGCTGTTGCGTGGAGAGGGCGGCTTCAGGCAGCCCGACCGGCTTGGTCCCTTTGTCAACTCTGTTTGCAACCATGTGTTGCAGGAGCACTACCGTTCTAAAAAAAGAGTAGAAGCCACCATCGACGAAGAAACCGAGGCTACCATCGCAGGCCGCGAGCCAAGTGCGCTCCGCCTGCTGGAAGCCAAGGATACCGAGCGGGTGGTTCGGCAGATCCTTAAGGAATTGCCGGAACGTGACCGGCGCCTGCTTCAGTCGGTGCTTCTGGAAGAGCGCGACAAGGATGAAGTGTGCGCGGAATTTGGCATCAGCCGGGAATATTTGAGAGTGCTCTTACACCGCGCAAAGCACTCTTTCAAGTCGTTCTATATTGACCACTTAGGGTTGCATTAGGGAGACGATGAGGCCCTTGAAAATTATGGATCATAACCAATCCGCAACGCTTATGGCTGTCGAAAAGTACCTTCTGGATGAACTAACGCCGGAAGTCCGCGACGAATTTGAGCAGCATTTCTTCGATTGCCAGGAATGTGCAACCGATCTCCGCGCCACCGCAGCGTTCATGGCCGCGGCCAGGCAGGAATTCAAGACGAATCCGGTTCCGAAACCGGGAGGGGCCGCCAAGGGTAAATCGCTCCTGGCTCCGTTCTGGCCATCGGCACTGGTCTGGTCGGCGCTGGCGGCGTCTCTTCTCGTGATCGCCTATCAAAACCTGGCAGTTTTTCCCCACTTTAAAACCGAAATCGCCGAGTTGAAGGCTCCTGAGATCCTGCCCGTCGTCTCCCTGGTTGGTGGCAACAGTCGCGGGGGCCAGACTCCTGAGGCCTCAGTCGCGGCCGCGCACCCCTTTTTGCTCTCAGTTGATATTCCAACCCAGGACCGTTTTCCAGCTATACCTGTCTGCTCTATTCCCCCTCCGGTGCGCTTGCCTGGCAGGTGGAGGTTTCTCCCCAGGCCGCCAAAGATACGGTCTCAATACGTGTCCCGTCGGCTGACAGGCAGTCAGGGGAATACACTCTGGCTGTGAAGGGAAACATCGCCGGATCCTCGACCGATCTGGCGCACTATCGATTTGCTTTAAACTCCCACGATTAGAATCTCTGCGTAACGAGGTGCACGATGCGTTCGGATGTCAAAAAGACCTTTTACTTCCATGCAGATGCGAGCTCGCTTGGCGGGTTCATCGAAAAACCATTTCAAAAACATATTCCTCCCCAGGCTTCATCGACATTGCCTTCGGTTGGCGGGCACGTAACTTCGAGAACCGAAGCCTTTAATTTCGAGGGGGTTATCTCTTGCCGTGCGGCCTACACCAGGGTTTCAGGCAGGCATATCGAGGAGAATGGTTCAGCGACGGTATCGGTCACTTCGGTTCTCGAAGGATTGAATATTCTGGAAATCGTCAAAGCGGAGCGGATCGTCGCCCAAGTCACGGCCGAATATTCAAGCAAGGGCGGCTTTCCTCGGGTGTCCTTCGCCGGTTCTCACTTCGACGGGCTGACGATCGGCCACTCCGACGCATCCCTCGCGGTGAACGCCGGCTTGCTGGGTCTTCCAAGCGGAGCCAAAGCCCTTCGGGTGCCTATCACCGAGGCTCTTTTTCAGGAGACTGGTCGGCAACAAGCTGCCAAACTAGTGAAGAGTGCTAAGGCTGAACCCGACCAGGATTCCCTCCGCTGGCTTATCGACCGATATGGTTGGATGGAATCCGATCGAAAGCCCGCGAAAGACGGATTTCTTCTATGTTCCTTGGTCGATGGCGTGGGTGGGGCAATCCCTGGCAGGTCCTTTGGCCACGTCTTGGAAATCCCGGATTTTGGCAGAATCTTTCTCGGGGAATTACTGGTCTCTCCATCCTTATTTCGCGTTTCGATGATTCGCGCCGAGTTAGGGTGCACCGTACACGGAGGCGGCAACGCGTCCTGCGCAGCCATCGGCGTGCACACGGTTCCGCCATAGGCCTGATCGGGCTCTCGTTGGCGTCCGCGACCTTAACCGGATGCCGCCGTGCGCCCGCCGCCGATCCGGCGGCCACCTTCGAAAACATCCGCAGCGATTCGTTACATGGCAATCTCGACGTCGCCCAGCAGAAGGCAGAGAAGGCCCGAAAGGACTTCTCTGCAAGCGGCGCCGATTGGCCCATGAAGTTTCGTCTTCTAGAGGCTGAGATCCTTACTTACCAGGGGCGGCGGCCGGCCGTGCTTGCCCTGCTCAACGATCCCGGTGTCACGTATCCCACTGCGGGCGATCTCGCGATCAAGAGGGACTTGCTCTGCGGAATGGCGCACGCCAGGTTAGGCCAGGCACAACAAGCGGATTTGGAGTTACAGGAGGCGCGGCGTCTCTCCGACGCGAGTCATTCTGGCTTGAACGGTGAAGTCTTACGGACCGAAGCTGTGGTGCAAAACTATCGCGGCCATTTGACCGAAGCCGCGGACCTGTTCAGAAAAAGTCTGAAGGTCGCTCGTGAAGAGCGCGACTCATTTCTGGAGGCGAGTGATCTTCTTAATCTTGGGACGGTCGCCTACGAAATGGAGCACTATGACGAAGCCCTCGCCTCGCTGAATCAAGCTGCGAATTTTGCCAGACCCATTCAGGCACGGGTGGTCCTTGAAGCGGCATTGGGAGCTAGTGGTGGCACTTATTTCCTGCTCGGCGATTTTGAGAAGGCTCTGTCAAGTTTTCAGCAGGCTGAACAGGCATCACGAGAAATAGGGACTACCAGTGCACAAGTGGACTGGCTATGGGATGCGGGTTCGGCGTACTTGAGGCTCGGCAATCTGCAACAAGCAAAGACATGCTACGAGCAATCGCTGAAGGCGGCAAAGGGTATCGATAACCGTGAAGAAATTGCGGGTATCGAGACAGAACTTGCGTTTCTGCTTTTTCAGCAGGGGCAGTTCGATTCGGCAAAGGCGCACAGCGATGAAGCGATCCGCATCGCGCGCAGCTCGGGAGATCAAACCGGAGAGCTGGAGCCGTTATTTCTGCAAGCACTCCTGGCAGCACAGCAGGCAACCGGTCAGGACGCTGAAAGAATGTTGTTGCAGGTTTACCAGAAATCGGAGAAGAGCCCTTCCCTGCGAGGGGAGATTGAGAATGCCATCGCCAATTTATATGCAAGCAAGAAAAAGACAAGACAAGCGGAGCTCTGGTATAGGAAATCCATCCACACATTCGAAGACCAGCGGTCAGACATTAAGCAGGAAGAACTTAGGCTGCCCTTCTTTGCCAATGGCGATACCTTTTATCGTGACTACGCAGACTTTCTGATCTCCTCGCAGAAGCCGGAAGAAGCGTTACAACTTCTCGATGTCGGTCGGGCGAGAACATTGGCGGAAGGTCTCGGATTAGCAAAGCAGCAGCTGGATGCACAACCAGAGCATACGGCCAACGAACAAGCGGCTGCGCGCAAGCTCGATAGCACGATTCTTTTTTATTCCCTCGGGCCGAAAAAATCCTGGTTATGGGCAGTCAGCCCTCATCACACCCGTCTCTTCCCCCTTCCGAGTCAGTCGGATATCGAAACCCAGGTCCGGAGCTATCAAAGCGCCATCCTGAAATCGAGCGACCCACTGCGCGACGCAAACCAGGCCGCCAGGAATCTGTATGACACCCTCGTGATGCCGGCCGCGGAAATGGTTCCCAAAGGGTCCAGGATACTTATCATTCCGGATGGCGTTCTGAACGGGTTGAACTTTGAGACCCTGCTCACTCCAGCCTCCGGCGGCTCCCATTATTGGATCGAAGATGTAACCATCCGAAGTGCAAACTCAATTCGCATGCTCTCCGGGGTGGACGCGAACTCTTCCATAAGCAACACAAAGAAATTGCTATTGATCGGTAACCCCACTACAACCGGAACCGGATATGACAGTCTGGTGAATGCCTTCGCTGAGATTCGTGGGATCGAAAAACATTTTCCTCCAGACACCCGGACCGTCGTAACCCAATCCGGAGCCGTGCCCGCCGCCTACGCGGAAAACAATCCGGATGAATTTTCCTACATCCACTTTGTGGCCCACGGCACCGCGAGCCGGTTGGATCCGCTGGATTCGGCAGTGGTTCTTTCGCCTTCGCCAGATAATCCTGAAAACTACAAGCTCTACGCCCGCGACATCATGCGCGATCCGCTGCACGCCAGATTGGTAACTATCTCTGCCTGTTATGGATCAGGCCTTCGCGCCTACGCCGGCGAAGGCCTGGTGGGTCTCTCCTGGGCCTTCCTCCGTGCCGGAGCTCACAATGTAATTGGTGCACTGTGGGAGGTAAATGATGCATCCACCCCGCTCCTGATGGACCGCCTTTACGCCGAACTCGAGGCTGGCAAGAGTCCGGACGCCGCCCTGCGCACCGCGAAATTATCCCTGATTCACTCCACGGCTGTATACCGCAAGCCGCTGTACTGGGCTGGATTTCAACTTTATACAGGTTCGTGAGAAACCAACGGCGCCCGCCGTCCGTCAGTAAATTACATCGAAACAAATCTGAAATAATGTGATACGAAAACAATCCTTTCGTCACTACATCATCGTTGATGCAAGCGCGACGCTATGAATAGGAGAAAATTCGTGGCAACTCTGGCAAAGTCGAAACCCGAGGCCTCCGCGGATCAGGTTCAGCGCTTCGAGCGGAAACTCCGCGAAGTGAAACAGGCGGTTGCCAGTCTTCCCGGCAATGAGTACCACGCCGAGCTCCTCAATCTGGTTCGCCGCGCAGGTTGGACCACCACCGCTGAAGGAATTTTCTTCGAAGCTCTAACTGACTCGATTCTGACGCAGACCCGCGATCTCCAGCAGCTTCACCAGAAGCTCAAGGCCGCGTTCGAGGCAGTTCAGGGGCAATAGCGCCTGCGTGGAGAACTGCTCCTCCCTGACGGTACGGTGCATTCAGAGGCTTTGCGTGAGAACTGGCGACTACAGAAATTAGTCCCGAAGGGACAGCTCGAACTTAGCCCAGGACGTCAGTCCTGGGTTTAATTCGCACAAGTGCGACCTCAGTCCCGCAGGGAACGGCTGAAAATGCGGCCTTTTGTGACGCAATGCTCCTTCCGGTCGTCCCTGCGGGAATCTCGAAAAGCGCATTGTTTCATGGCACGTACTCCAGTACGTGCGTCCTGGGCTAAGTTCAGCCGTCCCTTCGGGACTAGTTGCTGTAGATCTTGGCTCTCATCGACTTCGGGCCTTTCAGCCCGTACATACAGGAAACAAAACCGTTGGGCTTTAACCCCTGAGGTACGTCCTAGCCTGGGGAAGCGTCTCAACGACGGCCGCAGTGCAAAAAAGCCGCAGTATAGTATGGCGGCATGGGTGATCCGCCAGACACCGCCAGGGGCCTACGCAAAGGGCTCACCAGCTATGGTGACCCGGGCTTCTCCTTATTCCTGCGCAAAGCCTTCATCAAAGCCGCCGGCTATTCCGAGGACGCGCTCGATCGCCCCATCATCGGCGTGACCAACACCTTCAGTGACTACAATCCCTGCCACGGCAACATGCCCGACCTGATCGAGAGCGTGAAGCGCGGCGTTCTGCTCGCTGGCGGCTTACCGATGGTGTTTCCCACCATTTCCATTGGCGAAAGTTTCGCTCACCCCACCTCGATGTTCCTGCGCAACCTGATGGCCATGGATACCGAGGAAATGATCCGTGCGCAACCCATGGATGCTGTAGTGCTGATCGGCGGATGCGATAAGACCCTGCCTGCCCAAGTCATGGCCGCTGCCAGTACAGACCTGCCCGCCATCGTCGTGCCCACAGGGCCGATGGTCGTCGGCCACCACAAAGGCGAAGTACTGGGCGCCTGCACCGATTGCCGGCGGCTCTGGGCTCAATACCGCGCCGGCGTCATCGATGTTGCCGAGACCGAGTTGATCAGCGGCCGCCTCGCGCCTTCCGTTGGCACCTGCATGGTGATGGGGACCGCGAGCACCATGGCCTGCATCATCGAAGCGTTAGGCCTGGCGCTCCCGATGAGCGCCACCGCGCCCGCCACCCATGCCGACCGGCGCCGTATCGCAGAAGCCAGTGGCAGGCACGCGGCAAAGATCGCGATTACTGGTGCGCCCAGGCCCAGCGAACTGATTACCGCCGCTTCCGTGCGCAACGCAATGGTGGTGTTGCAGGCCATTGGCGGTTCCACCAATGGATTGATTCACCTGATCGCGATCGCCGGCCGCGCCGGCGTCAAAATCGACCTCGAAGCTTTCGACAAACTAGGCCGGCAAGTTCCGGTACTGCTCAATCTCAAGCCGTCGGGTGCTCACTACATGGAGCATTTTCACCACGCCGGGGGCCTGCCCGCTCTTATGCGCGAGCTTACATCGTTGCTCGATCTCCGCGCGCACAGCGTTGCTGGCTGCACCATCGGCGACGCGATTGCCGGCGCAGAACAAGTCCCGGGACAGGATGTGATCCGCACCCTCGCTGCACCACTTAAGCCGCAAGGAGCGATGGCAGTCCTACACGGCAACCTGGCGCCGCGAAGCGCGGTGATTAAGCAGTCGGCGGCTTCCCCCAACCTCATGCGCCACACCGGCCGCGCGGTGGTCTTCGACGGAATCGAAGACATGACCAAACGCATCGACCTGGCGGATCTTGATGTACAAGCCGACGACGTTCTGGTCCTGCGTAATGCGGGCCCCAAGGGCGCGCCGGGTATGCCCGAGGCTGGTTATCTGCCCATCCCGATGAAGTTGGCCCGCCAGGGCGTGAAAGATATGGTCCGCATTTCAGATGCGCGGATGAGCGGCACCGCCTTCGGCACCATCGTGCTGCATATCACACCGGAATCGGCCGTTGGTGGTCCGCTGGCGATCGTCCACACTGGCGACCGCATCATGCTCGATGTCGAAGCACGCCGGATCGAATTGCTGATTGACGACCGCGGAACTGCAACGCCGTCTCGACGCCTGGAAAGCATCGCCTCCGCAACGCAATCTGGCCGACTCGCGGCTATGCAAAGTTATTCGAAGATTGCGTCCTGCAGGCTGACCAGGGCTGCGACTTCGACTTTCTTCTCCGCCAGGGCGGCGCCGAAGCAGGAGATCCCTAAAACGTCAGTTCCGCATCTGGCCTGTCCGTTCCGCTTTGGCACAGATTGAGTCCTGCATCTCCATCCCTCGACAAAGTCGATGGCCTCCGCTAAATATCCGGGCGTATAGCTATTCAGAGGCTTCGGGATAGATGTCTGACTTTGCCTTGAAACCGTCGACGTATATTCCAACATTGGATGGTTGGCGTGCCCTATCCATCGGGCTCGTGATCATGCATCATTCGCAAGTGCGGTGCACGGTTCCTATCCTCGGATCCGTGCTTCGCTCTCTCAGCAACTTTGGCGAGGTTGGCGTAGAGCTATTTTTTGCTATCAGCGGGCTATTGATTTGTTCCAGGCTGCTTGACGAGGAATCAAACAATGGGCAGATCAGCGTCAAAGCCTTTTACATCCGCCGATGCTTTCGTATTCTCCCCGCGGCGCTTCTCTATCTCCTGGTGGTTGCGATCCTGGCGGCGTTTCATGTGATTCCGCTGTTTCCGGTGGATTGGTTCGGGGCTCTCTTGTTCTTCCGCAATTACGCCATGGTCCTGGAGTACCTGCGCCATAGCCCCCTGGCACTGCATTGGTACACAGGCCACTTCTGGTCGCTGTCGATGGAAGAGCATTTCTACTTCGTGCTTCCGGCTGTGCTCGTCGGCTTCAGGAGAACGCGGCTTAGGGTGATCGCAGGCTTAATCATCGCTGTTGCAATTTGGCGATCAATCGTGGCCCACGTGATGCATCTTAATTACCAGATCGGTTTTCGAACCGACACGCACGTGGACGCGCTTCTCATTCCGGCAATGATCGCGGTGGCGCTTTATCCTCTCGTGCGCAATCGAGCCGCCAAAAGGTACATACCCGCCTGGTCCTTTCTCATGTTTTTTGCGACGGAAATCATTCTCCTCAATACCAGAGTGCCATTTTTCTCTAGCCTGCAAGCGATCTTGCTCCCACTGCTCATTCTTTCCACTGTGCTTCACGCCGGCACGATACAGGGAAGACTCCTGGAAATGAAACCGTTACGCTGGATCGGCCGGATTTCCTACAGTCTGTATCTGTGGCAGCAGCTTTTTTTCGGCAACAACTTTGTTATCAGTCCACCGGCACTTGCCGTACTGCGCGAGACCCCGATCAATCTGGTAGCGCTCATAGGCTGCGCTACGTTTAGCTACTACCTGGTGGAAAAGCCCTTCGTGGCACTGGGTCATAAGCTCGCCCAAGCCTCGGTTTCTCGCACTGCAGCGAGCAAGGATTCGCTGAACAAACAATCACTCCCGTTGAATCAACCCGTGGCTCAATAGTTGTCCCTGGACACACATGTTTCTTTTTGAAACAGACCACGGGTGGAAACGGGCTCCGAGTGAGAAATCCGGGTGACACCCTTACCACCAATGGGCGGCATCGAACCCCTTTGTAGTATTTCGGCAGCGGTCAGCCCGATGCATGATGAAGTTGTGAACGAGATAAACCCCGACTTCGACGCACTGCTCGTCTTCCTCGCCAACTGGGAAGCAATAGAACGGTCCGCGCTGGGCAGAATCCTGACCGCCGGCCAGCTGGCCGACGTACAGGAACTGGAGCGCCTCTACGCGCTGCGCTCTGAACCTTCACAAGTCTTATCCGAATAGCCACCCAAGCATCGGAGTCATCGTCATTGCGCCGAACCCTTACAGGGCACGCCTGTCTCCGGTCGCGTTTGCCGCGCTGCGCTAGGCGGTTCACATCCACAGAACCCGCAGCTGACACCTTCATCACCTTGCGTATAAACTGGCAGGCCCCCCTCGCGGCCCACTGCGGCTAATAAACGTCCATACGAATCCTGATACGTCATACAGAGTGCTACACCATGGCTGTCCCGCTGGGAAGCCGATATTTCGGCCTGCCCAGGTTCCGGCAGCCCAGGATGGTGGCCTACACTTGGACGCAACTCGGAAATAAAGGTCAGGATGTCGCGTTTACGCTTCTTTCCGCTCTTGTTGTTGCTGGGAGTCACGTCGGGGATCTCAACTACCCTGGCCGCAACCGGCCCTGACCAGGCCTGTGCCCACTGCCATCAAAAAATATTCGACAGCTACCAGAAAACTCCCATGGCGCGAGCGAGTGGGCCGGCCATCGATGGCCTGCTGCCAGGCGAGTTCACCCATGCAGCTTCGGGCGTTCACTACCAGCTTTTCCTGAGAGATGGCCGCGCCTGGTTGAGCTACGACCGGCCCAACGCACCACCGGAGCGAGCCCTCAAGGGAGAGCAGGAGCTCAGTTATTTCATCGGCTCAGGCCAGCGGGGACGCACCTACTTATTCCAGAAGCACGGTTATTGGTTTGAGAGCCCGGTCAACTGGTATAGCAAGCAGCGGGTATGGGACATGAACCCGAAATCGCTCGATGCGCGGGAAATGCCCTTCACCCTGAAAGTGGATGGAGGTTGTCTCCACTGTCACTCTACTGGCGTGCAGCCGTCGCTTGGCGCCGTCAATCACTTTGGGACGCAACCATTTCTCTATGGGGGCATCACCTGCCAATCGTGCCACGGAGATTCCGCTGCGCACCTTAAAAGTGGGGGTGTTGCGCCAATCCTTAACCCGGCAAAGCTATCGCCCACCAAGCGTGATTCGGTATGCCTGCAATGTCACCTCGAGGGCGAGACGGCGGTCAATGCGCCGGGGCGTTCGCTGGCCACGTTTCGTCCCCGGCCAGGATCTGCTGGAATATGTAACTCACTTTGTTCACTCCGGAGAGCTGGGTCCTGAAGGCAGAGCAACCAGCCAGTGGGAAGCATTGCTGCAGAGCGAGTGCAAGAAAAAGAGCGGAGACCGCCTCACCTGCACCACTTGTCATGACCCGCACAACTCGCCTTCTGCTGAAGAGCGGGTCAGCTATTTCAGAAGTCGATGTCTCTACCTGTCATGGAGCACCAGCCTTTGTGAGCAAACACCATCCCGAGCAGCCAGACTGTAGCGGCTGTCACATGCCTCGAGAGAAGACAGGAGACGTGGCCCATGAACAAGTGACGGATCATCGCATCCAGCGCCGTCCTGCGGCTCTCTCCCCGTCAGCTGCAGCCGCGCACCGGGGACTTGACCTTAGTTGGAGGCGGAAAGGCGAGCGACCGTGACCTCGGCCTCGCTTACTTTCAGATGGCTAACCACGGTGACCAGGCGGCAGGGAATCGGGCGATGCAGTTGCTCAAGCAGGCTGAGCGCCAGGCGTGGCGAGACGCCAGATCCAGACCTGCATACGGCGTTGGGTTTCATGGCGCATCTGGCGGGAGACCGTCAAACGGCTATGCGTGAGTACCAGGCGGCGCTGGAGGCGAATCCAGCGGACTCTGTGGCGGCGGGAGATCTGGCGATATTGGAAGCAAGAGCCGGCGACACAAAAGCCGCAATCAACCGGCTGCAACCCATCAGCGAGAATGATCCAGGACAAATCACAGCCAGCATGGATCTGGCGATGATCGAATGTGCGTCGGCGATCCGCAGGCCGCCACCACAGCACTGCGTCATCTACTGGAATTCTCGCCCGACGATGGAAAGGCCCGAAAAACGTACTAGCTGCCATTGAAACGCAAACCCGAAACCTGCCACCACTAAGCCGGGCCAAGTCAGCCAGTCAAAGTGGACGGGTGCCCCAGGTTCGCCCCAGCGTACCTGGGCAGAAAATGACCGGGCGAAGCCCGTCAATTGCTTTTGTCGTTGAGGCTGCAGCGGAAGCCGGACCCCAACCTCCACAAGTCACTGAGCCCCCTTCACCATCCCCGACCCTTCCTTGAGAGAAATAATCTGATCCGCCGCGACCCCCGGAAAAACCTCGCTCCGTCCACTAGGCCAGCGCACTTCAATCGACCCAACCCTGAGTCGCCTGTCCTAACCCAAAATGCAACCGCATGTCGTTGTTGGAACTGTAACTAGACCCGCTACGTACTTCGTCCACCCAAACCCGTGAAGCCTCCGGCCCCACCACCACAACGCGAGCGCCGATTCCGTCACGATTAGAAGCCACGCCAATCAAATGGATTCCCAGCCAGTGGTTGTCATTCCTGGCCATGTTGACCAACAAGAAGCGGAAAGTCACTTACATCGTTAACCACCGCCTCCATTCGGCCATCATTCCAAAGATCGCCGATGGCGAGACCTCTGACTCGATTCCGGTTGAGTGATGCCCGGGCCCGACTCTCCAGAGATGTCTTTGAATTTCCCGTTCCCTTGATTCCAATAAAGCACTCGCGGCTCCCGATACGCCGAGCCCATATTGCCGCTGTCCACCTCCGGATAAACGTGACCGTTGACCAGCAATATATCGGGCCGTCCGTCATTATCTACATCCAGAAACATGCAACCCCAGCCCAGGTACTGCGTATTGATGCCCACACCGGAAGCGAAGGTCACATCGCTAAAGGAGTGGTCCGCGTTATGGTGGTAGAGGGTGGAAGTGTCGTCTGAGAAGTTTGTCTTGACAATGTCCAGGTGGCCGTCTCCATCAAAATCCCCAATCGACGATCCCATGCCGGCTTGTTCGCGCCCATCGTCGTTGAAGGCGACGCCGGTATCGGCCGCTGTATCGGTAAAAGTGCCATCGTGATTGTTACGATACAAAATAGCGGGAGTCGAATCGCAAGCGACAAAGATGTCAGGCCACCCATCCTCGTCATAGTCAATCGTGGAGACGCTAAAGCAATAATGGCCCTGGGTCTTCTCGAAGCCGCTCGTCTTGCTCACGTCCGCAAACTTGCCGTTCCCCAGATTGTGATAGAGAAGGTTCGGAGAACTGGCCAGTCCTCTCGGGCCGCACATGACCGGCACCCCTTTCCAGGTGCAGCTGGCCGAAGCACCGGGAGCAGGCGTAGTAGCCAGATCGAAGTTGACGTAGTTGGCGACCGCCAGGTCCAGCTTGCCATCGCGGTCATAATCCACAAAGGCGCATCCTGTTCCCCACAGCTTCCCGGTGCCGGCGACGCCGGCCGACGCGGCTACTTCCTTAAATGTGCCATTGCCCTGATTGTGATAAAGACGATTCTTGCCATAGGCGGTAACAAAGAGGTCATCGTAACCGTCATTGTCGTAATCGCCCACGCACGCCCCCTGTCCCCAGGCCGTATCGGTGAGCCCGGCGCGCGCGGTTACATCGGTGAACGTACCATTGTGGTTGTTATGAAACAGATGGCTGGTGGGACGCTGATCTTTGTGATCCTGCCCTGGCAGCAGGCCCCCATTCACCATGTAAATGTCGGGCCAACCGTCGTTGTCATAATCGAAAATAGCCACGCCACTTCCGGTAGCTTCCAGAATGTAGCGTTTCGATTCCACCCCGCCGTTGGCATTGAGCACCCGAATCCCCGCCTTCGCCGCAAAATCCTCAAACCAAGCCGGGCCGCCATGCTGCGACGAAGCCGGATAGACCTTTGTTTGCCCAAACGCAGCGCAAACCGAAAGCAAAAGAACCAAAGCTCCGGAGACCATCGCCGCTGTTTCGTGCCTGCCAATCTGCGAGCCAACCATTCGCACTCATTCTAGAGCCGGCGCTACGGGCGGCGCGAAGGTCGAGGAACTGCCGCGAAAGTCCGGCCCGTCTTTTCACCTTCCACAGACGACGTATATCCCACAATTCCCGCCTTCCACAGACGACGGGTATCTCCACAATTCCCACCTTCCACGAATGACGGGTGCCCCACATCCCCGATTTCCTGTAGAGCCTTGTGGGTTCTCCGAGCTTCATGCGCCTTTCCTTAAAGAAAGGCGCACACACTGCTTTTTCTAGTGCAGCGCGCAGGAGATTCGGGGCATCTCGCTCGTTTTTCGCGAGATGTGGGATTCCACGAACCTAAACCCTTTTCTTCCCATCGCCTCGAAAAACCCGCAGGGCCTACCCACGACCCCCCCCACGCGCCGTGGCAGATGAATCCCTCCCACGGTAAACTGTCCGCGGTAGTTCTATGCTGAATCTGCGCCTGCTGTGTCTCCTCGTCCTGGTCATGCCCGGCGCTGCTGCGCACTCGCAGGCAGCCCAACCGCCCGTCCCTCCCCCCACGGCGGAAGCGCAAAAGCTCCTGGACGCAGGACACCTTGAAGAATCATTGAAGCTCCTGGATACCTTAGCCCTTCAACACCCGGAACCACCCGGCGTAGACCGGCTGCGGGGTATGGCCTTTTACGAACAAGGAAAGATTCAGTCCGCAGGCACCGCCTTCGAGCGTGCGTTAGCTCAGGACCCCGCCGACCGCGAAGCAATGCAGATGCAAGGCGTGGTGCTCTTCCGCACCGGCAAACCATCGGCGGCGATTCCATTGCTTGAGCAGGCTCATCTTTCCATCCCCCGCACCAATATCGACAGCAACTACGTGCTCGGCCTGTGCTATCTGGACACGCGTCGCTATGATGACGCGCGCAAAGCCTTTGCCACGCAATACAATTTTCCCGCAGATTCCCCGTCCGCCTACTTGCTCGCCGCAAGGATGATGCTGCGGCGAGACTATCTACCCGTGGCTGACAGCTTCGCCCAGAAAGCGCTGACCCTCAGCCCAAACCTTCCCATGGCACATTTACTCATTGGGCAAATCAGGCTGTCGCAGTCGCGATTCCCAGAAGCCATCGCAGAGTTTGACCAGGAGCGCCAACTCAATCCGCTGTACGGCGAGGTGTATGACCGGCTGGGCGATGCTTATCTGCGCCAGGGCGACTATGGCAAGGCGCAGGAATCCCTCGATCGCGCCGTACTGCTGGAACCAAATTCCGCCGTGCCGTATGTTTTGCTCGGCAAGGTACTGTTGAAGCAGCAAGACCCGGTGATGGCGAAGATGTACCTCGATAAAGCGCTCGCTCTCGATCCAGGAAACTACACCACCCATACTCTGCTGGGCCAGGCCTATCGTTCCCTCGGGCAGGCAGGCCAGGCGTCGCATGAATTCCAGGTGGCCGAGCAGATCCAGGCCGATGCTCAGCCAAAGCTCGAGCCGACCAAATGAGCCACGCCAGATGAGCCACCGGCGACACGAACCTTTCTAGGAGCCGTCTGCATGCGCTGGTATGGGGGGAGATCAATCTGCTCCACGGGCTTGTCGGTCATGCTGGCAACATTTCCCTTGCTGGCACAAGTCTCGACCGCGCCTGCCTCACACCAGGTTTCCGTCGAGCAGGCAAAGCAAGCCGATGCCGCGTTTAAAGCCGGTTACGCCGCCCTTACCAACAACGATCTCCAGGCGGCCCGGGAAGATTTTCAAAAAGTGGTTAAGCTGGTTCCGCGCGTCGAGGAAGGCCATAGCGCGCTCGGCGCCGTCCTGCTCCAGCTAAGCCTCTATCCTGAAGCCATCGCCGAGCTCAGCCGCGCGCTCAAACTAAAGTCGGAGGATGCGGCCGCGCAAACAAACCTCGCTCTGGCCTACGCCAGGAGCGATCGCAACCAGGAAGCGGTCCCCATATTTGCCGCCATCGAGCGCAGCGCCGCTTCGAAAGGACAGGCGCTGCCCGTCGATATCCTTCCGGCGTATGCGCGATCGTTGGCCGCGATCGGCCAGATGGAGCCCGCAGTACAGAAGATGCAGCAGGCAATTGCCCTTGCTCCCAGTGATCCGGCCCTCCACGACACGCTCGGCTCGCTTTACGCGCAGCAGTCCGCATGGACTTCAGCCAGGAACGAATTTGCCACTGCCCTTCGCCTCGACCCTGAGCTCGCCGTCGCTCATCTTCATCTTGGCGTGGTGCTCCTCAATCAGCAGCAAACCGAAGCGGCCATCGGGGAGCTGACCACAGCAACGCGACTGGCTCCGCAAAACGCCGTGGCGCAACTGAGCCTGGGCAAGGCCATTCTCCAGGCGGGGAGCGCCGAGGACGCGCTGCCTGTCCTGAAAACTGCACTAGCTCTCGATCCATCCTCTCCAGAGGCGAGCTATCAGCTGGCCTTGGCCTACCAGGCGAATGGGCAATTCAAAGAAGCTCTCCCCCTCTTTCAGCAAGCGGCCAAGACGGATACGGGAAATGCTCCCTTGCTGACTAACCTTGCGCTCGACATGGTTCAGTTGGGCGATGCCAAAGGGGCCATCCCGCTCTTCGAGAGGGCGCTCTCCCTCACACCTGATGTGGTCACCGTCCACGAAGATCTTGGCGTCGCTTACCTGCAGGAAAGCAATGTGGACGATGCCCTGAAAGAATTTCGCACCGGGTTGAAGTTGAACCCCTCCGACCCCCAGTTGCATTACAACCTCGGCCTTGCCCTCAAGCTCAAGGATGACCTGAGCGCCGCTATCCCCGAACTGGAGACCGCAGCAAAACTCGATCCCAGGGCACCTGACCCGCCGTTTACTCTGGGCATCCTTTATATGCAGCAAGGCCGTTTCGATGACGCTGCTCAGCAGCTGAACGCAACCTTGAAACTACGCCCTGAGAATAGTGATGGATGGGCTGTGCTGGGCTCGGTCTACCGGCAGCAGAACAAACTCCCGGAGGCGGTCTCGGCGCTGCAGGAGGCGATTCGTCTCTCGCCCAGAATACCCGGGCCGCACATCACGCTCGCCAGTGTGTTGGCCCAGCAGGGAAAGCAGCCTGAGGCTGCCGCCGAACGCAAGACGGCCGCCGATCTTACTCGTGTGGCTGTCAATCACCAGCGGGCAACGTTCGCTACCAATTCGGGCAACATGCTGCTGGAAAAGGGCCAGATCGCGGACGCCATCGCGCGCTACCAGGAGGCCCTATCCAACGATCCCGAACTTCTCAGATGCACATCGCCAGTTGGCCACGGCGCTGGAGCGGTCAGGTCGTACCGCTGAAGCGGAAGTAGAGCGGAAGAAAGCGACCGATCTAGAACCGCCGCAATGAACTGTATCAGCCCATGGAGCAAAATGTCACTACACGAAAGGCACGGCTTCAGCCCTGCACCGAACAGTTGCCCCCGGCTGGACAAGGCCCGATCCGATGAGGGCTAAGAGGGTGTGTGAGAACTCGGGCTTTAGGGATTCAGTCCCGAGAGCCTGTGACTTTCTCAGACGCTTGTCCTGGGTACAGCAAGAACATGATTGAGTCCCGCAGGGACGGCTAACCAGGATGTCGTCCCGGCCGATTTTCAGCCGCCCCTACAAAGCCGTCATCCTGCATCTACCCCGGACGGCGTGCCGTGGGAGTTCAGCCGACGAGTTGGGAGATGAATGAAAAAGCTCGCTACATCAGCGACCAATGCTTTTGGGGCGCCCACACTCTCTCTGCAATGACTCCCGGCCCTTGCCACTGCGGGCTTTCTCGAGCATTTTTCGCAATCTGTCCCGCCGTCACTCTCACCACGTATAGATGGCGACCACCTGCGGAGGTCCGGGCACTGAGTCGGTCACCGTCGTCTGGATCACGAACTGCAGGTTCTTCTTTGCCCAGTCGGATGCCACGGTTCGGAGAGCTTCCTCCAGATACTCCGAACTGGAAACAAACTCGCCTGCAGCTTGCGTCCCGGTTGCCAAAGTCCCTGCGGTAGAAACCACAAATTGACCCGTCTTGGAATTGAGAAGTCGAGTAACAATGCCGAAGTCCTCCAGCACCTCGCCATGTGGGCCAAATTTTGCATGCCAGGCTCGGCCTGCCGGACCCTGCTCCCGAATCATCGGCTCCCCGCCCTCTTCCACAAACGCAAAATGCAGGTTAGACGTCA
This sequence comes from uncultured Acidobacteriaceae bacterium, assembly GCA_963838445.1. Taxonomy (GTDB): domain Bacteria; phylum Acidobacteriota; class Terriglobia; order Terriglobales; family Acidobacteriaceae; genus PALSA-350. The sequence goes on along the minus strand of CAWIRT010000042.1, from coordinate 116,938 downwards.
TTTGCATCGTCCACCGATTGTTGAACGCGCCCACTACGATGGCAGGTGAGTTGCGCAAGTCTGCGAACGAGTACTGGTTGCCAATCCTCACCTGGCTCTCTTTCCCCATCCTCCCCAGAAGAGCGGAGAGCCGGACCGCCGCGTAAACATCTCCCGCCGCTACGCCGTAGTCGGAGTATTCCACCATGTCACCCCAGACCATTTTGTCCTGCGGGTGCAAGGGTGATGGCTGGGTGAGCCTCTGCGATTCCGTCGTGAAACTCTCAGGAGACTTGGAATACCTTTGCAGAAGCTCCGCCGAAGGCAGGTAGACCGCGGGTTTTGCCAGGCAGATCAGGACCGGCTCTGAAGTCGCAAGCACAGGTGACCAGAATTGGCTTACAGCCGATTTTTGCGCATTGGAACGATGAAGAAACAACCCCAGAAAAACCAGAAGGAGCGCTAAGCCAAGGCTGAGGATCGGGACCACCCATCCCATTCGGCTTCGGCCTCTGGCCGGCAGTTTTGTCAACCTGGGGCGCGGCCGCGGGAATAGCTTCTTCCCGCAGTGGTTCTCTTTGGCTCGGCTCCGCGGCAGCCTGGTCCGCATGATCTGGCGCAGGTGGTACCCACCGGAATTCGGGCGCATACGACCCAACTGGCAAGTCAATGCGAACGGGCGACTGGCTCAGCGCCGCGTGGTGGTACTGCTCCAGCCTCCTCCGCACCTCGCCGGCCTGGACTCGAACCACGGGATCATCCCCCGTCGAGTATCCGGCGGGACGCTGGAAAAGCTTGGCTCCGATCGTCCGTTCTTTAAGCGGTTCGTGGTTGCCCTCCAGTGTGTGCTGGACCACGTAAGCCAAAAATTGCTTGCTTCGATTGCTGGTGCGAAAGAAAGGGCTACTGAGAATGGATTCCAGTTCACGAAGCACAGCCTCTTTTTCCGGGCCGTCAACCGGAGGCGCGCCATGAATTTGTGGGTTCGGGTTAGGGAACGTCGGCGAATTCATAGAACTCACTCTGCCAGTATCAGCGCCTCACGATCCCGGCGGGACTCGGTGGATGGGAAAAGCCTTGCGCTCGGCGGTTCCGGTACCTATTTCTTCAACCCGCCCAAAATGGCTACACGACGAGGAATAAAAGGGTTAGCCTCGCGTGTGTACTGTAATACACCGTAAGGCACTTGAAAAGACCTCTTCTGAAGTCGAAAACGGTCTCGCCCGTATTGCGAAGGCGCTGAAGTACTTCTGTGGAGGACCGACCGATGTATCCCATTTTTAGAATGCGCACAAGATGCGCCATGATGGTTGTCGCGCTCGCTTGTTTGCCAGTTTCAACTGCGCCCCTTCAGGGGCAAGCCATCTATGGATCCATATATGGCCAGGTCACAGATCAAACCGGCTCCGTAGTCCCAAATGCCACCATAACCGTAACTGATGTGAGCAAGAACACTTCCGTTCAAGTCACCTCGAACGCTCAGGGTGAGTATTCGGTCGAACATCTCATTCCCGACGTCTACGACATCAGCGCTACCGCGTCCGGCTTCCAGACCCAACAGAACAAAGGAATCCAGATCTCTGCCGACACATCGCCCAAGGTTGACCTCAAGTTACACGTGGGTGCCTCGACGCAAACCGTCGAAGTCACCAGTGAGCTGCCGCAACTCAAGACCGATCGCGCCGACGTAGCCAAGGTCTTCGATCAGAGAACAGTTTCCGACTTGCCCATTGCTGGTCGTAACTTTGCCAGTTTGGAGTTATTGATTCCGGGCGCGCAAGTCATGGCATGGTCACAAAACAGTGCCGAAGACTTCCAGGGCAGCCCGACAGTCAATATCAACGGTCAGCATTTCTCCGGCGTCTCTTACGAACTCGACGGCGCTGCCAATCAGGATCCAATCCTCGGCCAGATCGTGATCAACCCGCCCCTCGACGCCGTTACCGAGGCAAAGATTGCGACCGCCAACTACGATGCTGAATTCGGCCAGGCCGTCGCCGCTGTGGTGACTTCGCAAACCAAGTCCGGCACCAACAGTTTCCATGGCGATGCCTTTGACTATCGCCGCAGCGACGCCCAGCAGGCCAGGAACCCATACACGCAAAATACCCCCGACATTCTTAGCGGCCGCCTGCTTCCCCCCGCTCTCTACAGCCAGTTCGGCGGCTCCGTCGGCGGTCCCATCCTCAAGGACAAGGCGTTCTTCTTCGGAGACTACCAAGCTGTGCGCCAAAAGATCGGCACTTCCGCCCGGCAAACGGTGCCCACCGCGCTGATCCACAACTCCTGCCTTTCCGGCAACGGGTGCGACCTGAGCGAGTACATCGCCAGCCGTGGAGCAGGTCCAGGACAGATCTACAATCCTCGCATCATCGACCCCGTCACCGGTCCGGCGCCCTTCGTGAACAATTTCATCCCCCAGCAATATCTTTCCCCGCAGGCGCTCGCGCTGTTGAAGCTGATACCGCTGCCCAATGGATCGGGTATCACCAACAACTACACTGCCGGCGGTAACGGCGTCGTGAATCAGAACCAATTTGATGTGCGCGTCGATGAACAGATAAGCCAACGCACGCACGCCTTCGGACGCTACAGCTACTACGACAACAAAATCTCAGCAGGCACTATCTTTGGCGCCGCGGGCGGAACTGGTTTCTCCTCCCCCACCAATAGCTTCGGCGGCTCTGCCGATGGCAAGAGCCAGAGTGCGGTTGCAGGCGCTGATGTTGCCCTTCGCCCGAACTTGCTCACCGACTTCCGCTTGGGCTATCTCCGCTACCACGTGGCTACACACAAGTTTGATGGGACCACAGACCTGGCAACCCAGGTTGGCATTCCCGGGCTGAATACGGGCAACACCTTCACCTCCGGCTCTCCCGCCTTCTACATCAACAACGCGAGCAACAATAATGGCGACGGCCTGTCGAACTTTGGTTCGGGCCTGAACGTAAATGCGTGCAACTGCGCCCTGCTGGAAACAGAAGATCAATACCAGGCAGTGAACAACTGGACCAAGATCATCCGCACCCACAGCGTCAAGTTTGGTGCCGATCTTCGTTATGGAAGAAACCTGCGCGTGCCCAGCGATAGCAACCGGGCTGGTGAGCTAACGTTCGCCTCCAGCGACACTGAAAATCCAACGCTCGACACCTCCGGCGGTCTGGGGCTGGCCACTTTTCTGCTCGGCGACGCCACCAACATCACCCGCTACGTCAGTACTTCCACCAATGCGAAAGAGTCCCAGAAACGGGTTTTCAGCTACGTGGAGGATAGTTGGCGTGTGACTCCCAACCTCACCTTGAACCTCGGCGTTCGTTGGGAAATCTACTTCCCCGAGAGCGTCAATGGCCCGGGTCAGGGCGGCTTCGCTGATTTGACCACTGGCAATATCCGTGTCGCCGGTGTCGGTCCCTTCAACACGGCGATGGGCGTCAAAAAGGACTTCAACCTTTGGGCGCCCCGCATCGGGTTCGCTTACCAGGCCAATCCCAGGACCGTCATCCGCGGTGGATATGGTAGAAGTTTTGATATTGGAGTTTTCGGCTCCATCTTCGGCCATGTCGTCACTCAGAATCTACCCGTTCTTGCCAACCAGAACCTCACCAGCAGTGGCCCCAACACAGCAGCCTTCAACCTTGCCGTCGGTCCGGCTCCCTTTGTTTTCCCCGCCATCCCATCGAACGGTCTCATCCCCATTCCCAATGGAGACAATGTTAAGATCCGTGACGATCCTAATCGGTTTCCCACCATCGATGCCTGGAATCTGACCCTTCAACGGCAATTGAACAGCTCGATCTCTCTAACCATGGCTTACGTAGGCAACAAGGGAACACATACATTTTCCGGCGACGGTCAGACCACCAACCCCAATGAACCAGCCGCCTGTTTACCGGCGAGTGAGAGCAGTACCGGACAAACCATCTGCTGGAATCCAAATCCTGTCCGGCGCGGGGCAAACCAACAATCCGATCCTGCTTCAGCGCTATTTCGGAAAATACGGATGGGCGCAGGGACTCACCTACTATCACAACGCCTTTAACACTCACTACAACGCGTTGCAGGTCACGCTCGATAAGCACTTCACGCAAGGTTTGCAATTTTCCGCGAATTACGCCTGGCAGCGCGCCTTCAACGATGGAGGAGACCAGCAGGAAACCGATCGATCGATCGACTACGGCAGGTACGATGACCTGCGCGAGCAACAGCTCACGTTCTTTGGCAATTACGAATTACCCTTCGGCAGAAACCGCATGTTTTTCAGTGGTGCGCCCGCGTGGGTCGACTACCTCATAGGCGGGTATCAACTCAGCACGTCCCTCAACTTCTCGAGCGGTCTTCCTTTTACCCCAAGTTACGGTGAATGCGGAACCGACATTCCCGCGAACCCGTGCATGCCCAACAAAACGTCCGCCCGATTGCCTCTGAGTCTCACATCATTTAGCACCGCCACGCATTCCAGGACCTACTTCACTCCCGGTTTACCCTTTGGCGCCAACGGATCGCAGTCGGGCGTATTTGTCCGCCCCAACATCGGCCAGTTCGGCAACGTGGGAAGAAACAATTATTTCGGCCCCACTTTCTTTGCTGACGATCTTTCTTTGCTCAAGAACATTCCCATCCATGAAAGTATCGTGGGACAATTTCGCGTCGATGCCTTCAATGGGTTCAACCACATTGCCCCCGGCAATCCAAACGGTACCTGTATCGACTGCGCAGCTGCCGGCAGCAACGGTGTGATTACCGGTATGGGCCTCGGCTCATTACCCCGGCAGCTTCAATTTGCCGTGACCGTCAAGTTCTGAGAACTTCGACCCTGCAACGAAGCTTGGGTGCCCCACATCTCGCTCGGCCCGATTTCCTGTCAGCAGCGCCCGGGTTCGGCCACTTGTGCGGCTTTCCTTAAGGAAAGGCGCAAGAAGTCATCCAGTGCAGCCGTACAGGAATTCGACGGCAATCGCGGGTTTTGGCGAGATGTGGGATACCACCGCGCTCAATTTCGAGTGTTCAGTTCCCAACCGGGCATACAGATTCAAGAATCCATTCAGACGAAGGCGAATGGGGATGTCGACGATGGCTGTCGTGTCATTTCGTGGAAGTCGAGTCGAAAACGATCCTGACTCTCCTCTTCCTGCTGACCCTGAACCTTCTCGATCTTGGCGCAAATTCCTGGAGCCGATATACCACCCCAGCCCCCGACGACCGTGACCAAGACCGCTGACGGCATGACGGCCACTATCGGCGACGAGACCCTCCACATTGCAGTGTGTGGAGAATCCGTTATCCATGTCACTGCCAGTCCCAAGCCGCTTTCCCAGGCTGTTCGCGATCAACCGTGGATGCTCGATCCCCAGCAGGCGTGTCCCGGTGCGCCGTTTCAATTCAACCAATCCAGTGACGCAAGCACACTGACTACGCGCACATTGAAGGTCACATTCTCTCCGGAGAGGGGCAATCTCACCTACACCACCGCTCACGGAGATATGTTGCTCCGCGAAGGAAACGCCATACCTCGCACCTACGAACCAACAGAGGTAAATGGAGAAAAAACCTTTCAGGTCACCGATCGCTTCGCACCCGATGCGACCGAGGGATTCTATGGCCTTGGGCAACATCAGAACGGAATGTTCAATTACCGGGGCGCCACAGTAGAGCTTGCCCAGAATAATACAGATGTTGCTATCCCCCTCCTGATCTCCAGCAAAGGCTATGCCTTGCAATGGAATACTGCGGCGTTGACCTACGCTGACAACCGCTTTCCGCTCGAATTAAAACTCACCTCGCTGGCCGGCGATGCGGTTGACTACTTCATGATCTATGGACCGGAGATCGATCAGATCATCCACCAATACCGAACCATGACCGGGCACACCCCCATGTTCGCCAAGTGGGCTTACGGGTTCATCCAGTCCAAAGATCGCTATATTTCGCAGCAGGAAATCCTTGATATCGCCCATCGCTATCGCGCCCAGCATATCCCTATGGACGTGATTGTTCAGGATTGGTTCTGGTGGTTGCATGAAGGCGATCCGGTATTCAACGCAAACTTCCCCGACGTACCCGGAGAATTAAAAACTCTGCATGGCGAGCACGTGCACGCCATGCTATCGGTTTGGGGACTTTTTGATCCGGCCTCGCAAAACTTCGCCACCATGGTGGCGAATCATTTTGATGTTCCCAATGCGCACGTGTATGACGCCACCAATCCCGCGGCGCGTGATTTTTACTGGAACAACCTCGCCGGCAAGCTCTTCGCGCAAGGATGGGATGCGTTCTGGCTGGACAGTGCGGAGCCCGAAGAATACTGGCCCCACTTCGGCGATGCCATCCTTTTCAAGAAGCAGCTTTCCATGGGCAATGGAGCTCGTTACACCAATATTTTCCCCTGCTGCACACCGCGGGTGTTCAGGAGCACTGGAAGCAGACCACCGATCAGAAACGGGTCTTCCTTCTCACGCGCTCCGCATTTCTCGGACAGCAACGCAATGGCGCGACCGTCTGGTCAGGCGATGTTTACAGTACCTACTGGGGTCTGCAGCATCAGGTTGCCGCCGGCCTGAACTTCGCCCTTTCAGGAAATCCTTATTGGACGACAGATTCAGGTGGCTATTGGCAGCCATTTGACCGTCCTCCGACCGACCCTGTGTACCAGGAGCTCTATGCACGCTGGTTTGAGTACAGCGTCTTTTGCCCCATCTTTCGCACCCACGGCCATCGCGCTCACAATGAGCTTTGGACCTATGACAAAGTCGAACCGATCCTCTTACGGTATGACAAACTCCGCTACCGCATGATGCCTTATATTTACTCGCTGGCCTGGCGCGTCACAAACCAGGACGACACCATCCAACGGCCCTTGGTTATGGATTGGCGGAAAGATCAAAAGACCTGGAACATCGGCGATGAATTCATATTTGGCCCGTCCATTCTCGTGAGTCCCAGTGCTGAAACAAGACGCGATCCATCGGCCTGTCTATTTGCCCGCCTCCCCGGCATGGTATGACTTCTGGTCCGGCGCACGAACCCGAGGCGAGCGCGAGATCGACGCAGACGCGCCCCTTGATCGAATTCCGCTCTATGTTCGTGCGGGATCCATTGTTCCCTTGGGACCTGAAATCGAGTACGCAGATCAAAAGCCCGCGGATCCGATCGAGCTCCGTATCTACCGTGGAGCTGACGGCACCTTCGATCTCTATGAAGATGAAGGTGACAACTACAACTACGAAAAAGGCGCCTACGCCCTCATCCCAATTCACTGGAATGAGGGCGCAAAGACGTTGTCGATTGAAGACCGTAAAGGTCAATACCCCGGTATGCGCGAGAAACGTATCTTCAACATCGTCTGGGTAGCCCCGGGCCATGGCGCAGGCGAACCCATCGAATCAAAGATTGACCACGTCGTTCAATACGACGGACGACGCGTCTCCATACAAGCGCCTTGATTGCTGGAACCTGCGCATCGAAGAAGCAAATCCATCTCGGCTGAAGGGTACGGGCTTCAGCCCGTACATATAGAAAACAAAACGATGGGCTTTAGCCCCTGAGGGCCGCCCTTTCCCCAGACCGTCGCGGAGTCGGGCCTACGCTTTTCTTCCTGTTCTCACGCACACTCTCTAGCCCCTGAGGGTGACGTTTTCGACGGGGTGAACCCGGTTTTCACCACTCAGCGCTTGAGATGCCCGAGGAATCGGCTGCCCAAAATTCGCTCCACTCTCTACGGCCCAGCAGTAAGGTTATGGAACCAGTCGAAGGTCGCCGTGAGAGCTGGCGCTTGGCTTGGCGTAAGGCTGTAATTCCAGGCATACGGAGCCAGTCCCGTCACCACCAGGCTGTCGGTGAACGCACCCACCTCATTCCACGTCACACCATCTTTCGACCAATAGGCAGTGAACGTGGTGCCCACGCGAGTCATGCGCAGATACGTCGGCACAGCGTAAGAAGAAAACGGCTTAATCTGAAACTTCGACGCGGAAACTCCCGCCGTAATGGTGCCGACGCCAAGGTTCACTGTGCCACCGGACTCGACCTCAAAACGAATGTAGTCCTTGGCATCGCCTTCCACCATCAGTCCCTGTCCGTAATATTGCGTCGCCCCGACCAGGGTGGAATCTATCTTGACCGCCACATCGAAGTTCGTATTGCTGATCGGCTGGATCACCTGAACTGCGTCCAGGGCCGGAACCGCCGCATCATGATTGCTTCCCCCCGGTACCGTGAGGACCAGTTCCCCATTGCTCACCGCGGCCGAACCGCCTACCGGTGCGCTCACCTGCCACACCGCCGTGTTCAAGCTGCCTGCATTGAATTCGTCAGACGCCGGAGTTCCGCTGGTTACCGGTGAGTAGGTATAACTCGCCGAACCTTGGGCGCTTTGTGTAAACCCACTGGCTGTCGCAATCGCATCGACAGTCGTCGATGCGCTAATGGTAAACGGCCCCGAGTAAAGCAGGGAACTCGTCGTAGGCGTGCTTCCGTCCGTGGTGTAATAAATCGATGCCGACGGAGTCGTATCAGCGATCGACACACTTAATGTCGAAGAAAAACTCGTTCCGCTCGCCGGCGTGAATGTCGGCGCCGCCGCGACCGGCGTTCCACCCGTGGCCAGATTGTGAAACCAGTCGAAGGTTGCCGTAAGCGCCGGAGCCTGGCTAGGAGTCACACTGTAATTCCAGGCATACGGTGCCAACCCAGTCACCACCAGGCTATCCGTAAAGGTTCCTGCCTGGTTCCACGTCGTTCCATTAGTCGACCAATAAGCTGTGTACGTAGTACCTACGCGCGTCAGGCGCAGATATGTCGGCACCGCATAGGACGTGAACGGCGAGATTTGAAACTTCCCACTCTGCACGCCGGCGATGACGGTTCCCCCGCTCAGGCTCACCGTGCCCCCAGTGCCCAACTCGAAGCGGATGTAGTCCTTGGCATCACCTTCCACCATCAGGCCTTGTCCGTAGTACTTGGTCGCCCCCACCAGGGTGGAATCGATTTTCACCGCCACATCAAAATTCGTATTACTGATCGGCTGGATCACCTGGACTGCGTCCAGGGCAGGGACAGCCGCATCATGATTGCTGCCCGCCGGTACGGTAAGGACCAGCTCTCCATTGCTCACCGCCACCGAACCGCCCACCGGTGTGCTCACCTGCCACACCCCTGTGTTTAAGCTGCCTGCATTGAATTCATCCGACACCGGTGCGCCGCTGGTAACTGGCGAATAGGTATAGCTTGCCGACCCTTGGGCGCTTTGCGCAAAACCGCTGGCCGTAGCAATGGCATTGATCGTGGTGCTTGAGGTGATGGTGAACGGACCCGCGTAGAGTTGGGACCCCGTAGTGGGCGTACTTCCATTGGTGGTGTAGTAGATCGCCGCTCCAGGAGTTGTATCCGCAATCGACACACTCAATGTCGACCCGAAGCTCGTTCCGCTGGCAGGAGTAAACGCCGGTGTCGCGGCAGGCGAGGCGGCGCCCTGGATCTGGTAAGCGCCCACCACAATCGGGCTATCCTGATCGCCCGTAGCCGATGCAAAGGCGCGAATAGTGAGCGATGGGCCGCTGACCACGATGGGTGCGCTAAACACCGTGGAGGAATGCGTCGGCGTCGATCCATCTACTGTGTAATAAATAGTTGCGCCCGTCGTCGCACTGCTCAGAGAGACGTTCTGAGCTGAAGTGTAAGTTCCGGGCACGGGAGTGAAGGTTGGCTCCGCGGCGGCCTGTGTTGTGCCCGGCGTGAAGGTCCAGGTCTTGATGTTCTGGATCGAGGCATAGCCTCCCGTCGAACCAGTAAAACCAACCAGGGCAGTGGTCGCGCCGATCGTGGCAGGGATGTTGATCGTGAATGCATTGCTGTATGTTTTATTGGTAACCGTGTCAGTGAGGTTCAGGGTCAACGTAGTGCCATCATAAACAAGCTGTCCGGCTATGGTATTGCCGTTCGACAGCACAACCCCTGAACTCGTCATGTCAATGGCAGGAGTGATTGGTTGAGCACCGTTTGTATACAGCCCGGTGGAATCACTGCCCTCGCCGCTGTTGCTGTAGATGTCGAATTTAATCGCAACACTGTTCGCGATTGTCTGGTAACCGAGGCCTCCTCCACCACCTCCAACTGCGGTGGGGCTGCCATTTTGGATGGTGAAGGTGAATCCGTCGGCTACGGCGCTCGTGAGTTGGAAGGTAAAGTTCGTAGTAAAGGCCTGGATGTTGATCGGCGTAGTCCAGAAGGCGCTGCTCGCCTCTTTGGTGCCGCCATCGGTGAGCTCCAGGAAATGACTCGAGTTCACCTTGGCCACGCTGTTCAACTGCAGGCCGGTGGTGCTGGTAAAGCCGCCGGCAAAATTAATACCGCCCGAACCGCCGATTTGGATCACGTACGCTGCGCTCGCCACTGCACTCTGAGCAAATCCAGGAGCCACGGCCAGCGCCTCAAGCGTGGTGTTGGCGTTGACGGAAATCGCTCCACTGTAGACCGCGGACGAGGTAGTGGGTGCCGAACCGTTGGTCGTGTAGTAGATCACAGCTCCCGGTGTGGCGTCGGTGATGGTAACTGGCTGGGCTGAAGTATATGTTCCCGTTCCCGGTGAAAAGGTGGGCGTCGCGGTTGGCGCCAATTGGATAGAATACGTCGCGCTGGCGACACTGCTGGCCGCAAGCCCCGATGCTTGAGCAAGCGCCTTGACGGTGACCGATCCGCTATCCACGCTGATCGGAGAACTGTAGACGCTGGACGAAGTGTTCGGAAGCGAGCCATCGATCGTGTAGTAAATCACAGCCCCGGCGCTGCCGTCGCTCAGCGTCACCTGTTGTGCCGTGGTAAAGGATCCGCCGGCCGGCGAGAAGGTCGGGGTCTGCGTGACCGACCCTGGTTGAGAAGTTAACGTCCATGACAGAATCTTCTGGCTCGAGCTCCCCGCGCTGGAGGCGCCGGTAAAGCCGATATATGCCAGGTTGCTCCCGATCGTAGCCGGAATATTAATCGGAAACGTATGCGTAAACGTCTTGTTCACGACGATGTCCGTGAGGGTCATGATCAGGTTGACCCCGTCATACGTCATGTGCGCGTTAATGGCGTCTCCGCTGTTGATGAGAACTCCGGAAGAAGTCATGTCCACTGCGGGAACGGTAGGCGCCACACCATTCACATAGAGTCCGGTTGAGTCCGTGCCCTCGCCATTATTGTTAAAGAAATCGAACTTGATTGCGACACTCTTGGCGATACCGCCTGTTGTTCCCGTGTTCGGATTAGGTCCATATCCCAGGCTTCCACCACTCCCCCCTAGGGCCGTGGGGGCAACGTTCTGCATGGTAAAGGTAAATCCATCGGCGACTGCATTCGAGAGTTGAAACGAGAAGTCGGTGGTAAACGCCTGAATGTTGGTGGGCGTGTTATAGAAAGCGCTGCCGGCCTGGTTGGCCACGCCTGTCGTCAGTTGCAGACGAGTGTCATCGACATTGGTTGCGCTTCCGTTGAAGGTCAGCCCTACCGCGCCGCCGAAGCCGTTGCCGAAATTAATTTCTGTTCCGTTCGGCTGTATCGTGTACGAGGCGGAAGCCACATTACTGTTTGTCAACCCGCTCAAAACAGCGATCGCGTTAATGACCATATTGCTGGCAACAGTGATGGGCCCGGTATATTTCGTGGAACCGGTCGTGGGCGTCGATCCGTTGGTTGTGTAATAGATGGCCGCCCCTGACGTGCTGTCGGAAATGGTCACCGTCTGCGTCGTGGTGTAGCTGCCCGCCGCGGGAGAAAACTGTGGCACGGAAACCTGCGTATTGAAGTTATAGCTTGCGCTTGTCACCGCGCTTTGCAGATATCCACTGGCGCTGGCAATCGCCTGGACCGTTGCATCCGTCGAAAGTTGGAAGGCTCCGTTGTACTTCGTTGACCCGGTGGTAGGGGTCGACCCGTCGGTCGTGTAGTAGATCGAGGCGCCGCTAAACGTATCCGTGATGGTTATCTGTTGCGCCCCGTTGTACGTACCCCCGGAAGGGGAGATAACTGGCGCGGGCGCCTGCTGCTGCGCGTTCAGGAGTCCATATACGTCGACCTGGCCAACCGCCGGCACATACACCTTACCGTTGGTGACCATGGGAACCGCAAACTTGTTCGCTGGCCCAGCATTGTCCCGGCTGGAATTCTGGTTGCTGGCATAAAGTTGTTGCGCGACGTTGGTAGCGTTAAATGCATATAAAACAGCGGGCCCGTTTGAGTTGTACTGGTCACTCAGCACCGTCCACACAATCCCGTTCTGAGTTCCATTGGAAGAGACCACCGGGCTTGCGCCAGGGAAAGCAGACGTAGCGGAAGATTGGGCCGTGGCCTTCGTAGCCAGCACCCCATTGGTGAGCGGAAACATCTTCAGAGAATCATTTTCCGCCCACATGTAGACGTTGCCGTTCCAGTACGCCGGAGTGCTCCACAATCCTGAATCCGACTTCAATGCCCCCGTGATGTCCTGCACCACGTTGGTGTTGGAGCCGGCATTGGGCCCCGCGTAGCCGCCGAGTTTATCCCGGTTGACGACCAAAATGCGGCCTTCCTTACCGACCTGGACCAACAGATGTGGATTTGGGCCCGGTTGATCGGGAAGCAGCAGAATTCCGGCCGCGCCCTGGTCGAGATCGGCGCCCGACAATGCCGCTTGATTAAATGTTGTGAAGGCGTCACTGATCGCAAACCCGCCATTTGACAGATCGTAGCGCAGAATACTCTCGCCATAATCCACGTTGCTGGTGAGCGGGGGATACGATGTCATGTCACCATTGCTGGTTACAATGAAAGCCCTTCCATTTGGCGTTACCGTGTCAAATGGTATTCCGGCGCCCGACATCCAGATCGCGTCCCCATTGCCGTTAGGCGAGGTGCAGATCGCAGCCGTTTGCTTGAGTGTCGTTTCGTTGTAGACCAGTACCCAGCCATGCCACGGGCCATTGTCTTCGTGAGAGCCGAAAGCGATGTAGATACTTCCGTTGAAAAGTCCCAGCGCCGGTCGATTATGTTGCCATTTTGTGCTGAAGGCGAGAGTGCCTCCCGAGCTTCCATTCCCATTCCCGGGCACCGAAGCTGCGAGTGCCACCGGGCTATTAGGCTGCTCGCTGCCGTCCAGAATGCTCAGGGCGTGTAGCCGTTGCACGTAGTTGCCGTTCTCTTTGCTCTTGGCGAGAACAAACATGGTGTTGGTCGCGAGGTCGATGACCGGGGTAGAGGTGATGCCCACCTGGAAAGCGGTGGTCACGCCCGATTGGACGTCTGACGTGGGGACTGAGGTCGCTCCGGGTGCGGCTCCATGCGTCGTACTGAGCATGCTGGCCTGCCATAGAGGACCACTATCCGCGCCACCGTTGCTGTCTGCGTCAAACGCGTAAACCGAATCGTTTTCGGTAACAACGAAGAAGACGTTATGCGTCCCCTGGCCGGGCAGCGTCAGTTTGCCAACATACAGCGGTTGGGCAAACACCCGGTCGTCCACCGTATGGCTGAACAGTTTGCCGAAGGTATTCGTGTTTACGTTCGACGGAGTAAGAATGGTCTCCTGGGTATTCTGGCCCTGCCGGGTGTTGTCGTAGCGCCACGTGAGTACGTTGGGACCCTGCCCAAACACAGTTCCCGCCGTCAGTAGGAACAAGAGGCACAATAGCCCGAGCCGGGAGAAGGCCACATAATTCGTTTGCCGTGTCGGAGTTTTTGACCCCAGGTAGATGCGCGCCGAGAGACTAGCGGATGGACTTAACCGAAACACAGGACCCCTCCTACCAGGTGGGCAATCAGGTCATAGATCCGGCCACATCACCGCGCAGTTATGCCCGCTCCACCGACGAACTATGTTGAGGACGGCCGCTCTCCGGCATTCGATCGGAGATATGCAATCCAGGGGATTGAGGGATCGTACAGGAGATGGGGGGATAGGGGGAGTGCCTCAAACGTAGACGAATATACAGGATTAACCTTCCCCTCGCCATCGTTCCTGATAGCGAGTTACAGCGATTACGGCCCAGTCGTAAGATTATGGAACCAGTCGAAGGTCGCGGTAAGTGCCGGCGCGCTGGCTAGGCGTCACGCTGTAGTTCCAGGCATACGGCGCCAACCCAGTCACCACGAGGCTATCCGTGAAGGTTCCTGCCTGGTTCCACGTCGTGCCATTAGTCGACCAATAAGCCGTGTACGTAGTACCTACGCGCGTCAGGCGCAGATACGTCGGCACCGCATAGGACGTAAACGGCGAGATCTGAAACTTCCCACTCTGCACGCCGGCGATGACGGTTCCCCCGCTCAGGCTCACCGTGCCCCCAGCGCCCAGCTCGAAGCGGATGTAGTCCTTGGCATCGCCTTCCACCATCAACCCTTGTCCGTAGTACTTGGTCGCCGCCACCAGGGTGGAATCGATTTTCACCGCCACATCGAAATTAGTATTACTGATCGGCTGGATCACCTGGACTGCGTCCAGGGCAGGGACAGCCGCATCATGATTACTCCCCGCCGGCACGGTGAGAACCAGCTCTCCATTGCTCACCGCTGCTGAACCGCCTACCGGCACGCTTACCTGCCATAGTGCACTGTTCAAGCTCCCCGCATTGAACTCATCCGATACCGGAGCTCCACTGACGACTGGCGTGTAGGTATAGCTTGCCGAGCCTTCGGCGCTCTGCGTATACCCGCTGGCTGTGGCGATCGCATTCACGGTGGTAGATGCGCTGATGGTGAACGGACCCGAATAAAGCTGAGACCCTGTCGTAGGCGTACTGCCGTTGGTGGTGTAGTAGATGGCCGAGCCCGCAGTGCTATCGGCAATGGACACACTTAACGTTGTAGAGAAACTGGTTCCGCTCGCAGGGGTAAAGGTTGGAGTCGCCGCCACCGGCGTCCCACCGGAGGCCAGGTTATGGAACCAGTCAAAGGTTGCGGTAAGCGCCGGAGCCTGGCTAGGAGTGCACACTGTAATTCCAGGCATACGGCGCTAACCCAGTCACCACGAGGCTATCCGTGAAGGTTCCTGCCTGGTTCCAGGTTGTGCCATTAGTCGACCAATAAGCCGTGTACGTAGTACCTACGCGCGTCAGGCGCAGATACGTCGGCACCGCATAGGACGTGAACGGCGAGATCTGAAACTTCCCACTCTGCACGCCGGCGATGACGGTTCCCCCACTCAGGCTCACCGTGCCCCCAGCGCCCAGCTCGAAGCGGATGTAGTCCTTGGCATCGCCTTCCACCATCAACCCTTGTCCGTAGTACTGGGTCGCCGCCACCAGGGTGGAATCGATTTTCACCGCAACATCAAAATTCGTATTACTGATCGGCTGGATCACCTGGACTGCGTCCAGGGCAGGGACAGCCGCGTCATGATTACTTCCCGCCGGCACGGTAAGGACCAGCTCTCCATTGCTCACCGCTGCCGATCCGCCGACCGGAGTGCTTACCTGCCACACCGACGTGTTCAAGCTTGCGGCATTAAACTCATCCGATACCGGAGCTCCGCTCGTGACTGGCGTGTAGGTGTAGCTGGCCGAGCCTTCGGCGCTCTGTGTAAAGCCGCTGGCCGTGGCGATCGCATTGACCGTGGTCGTAGCACTGATCGTGAGCGGGCCCGAGTAAAGCTGTGAGCTGGTCGTCGGCGCACTTCCATTGGTCGTGTAATAGATCGCCGCCCCGGCAGTCGTATCCGCAATCGATACACTCAGCGTCGAAGAGAAGCTCGTTCCGCTGGCAGGAGTAAAGGTCGGAGTGGCGGCGGGCGAAGCTGCAGCCTGGATCTGATAAGTGCCCACAACAACCGGGCTATCCTGGTAACCGGTCGCCGATGCAAAGGCACGAATCGTGAGGGATGTTCCGTTCACGACGATCGGCCCGCTGTACACAGTGGACGAATGCGTAGGTGTCGACCCGTCGACAGTGTAGTAAATGGTTGCCCCAGTCGTCGCGCTGCTCAGGGACACGTTCTGTGCGGAAGTATAGGTGCCCGGCAAAGGACTGAATATTGGGTCGGCAGCCACTTGCGTTGTCCCTGAAGTGAACGTCCAGGTCTTGATGTTCTGGATCGCAGTCGATCCACCGGTGCCTCCAGTAAAGCCAACGTAAGCCGTATTGCCGCCAACCGTTGAGGGAATATTGACCGTGAATGCCTGGCTGAAGGTCTTATTCGTAACCGTGTCGGTAAGGTTAAGCGTCAACGTCGTGCCGTTATAGACAAGTTGAGCGGAAATGGTATCGCCGCTCGATAAGACAATCCCCGAAGAAGTAAGGTCGACCGCCGGGGTAGTTGGAGGCACTCCATTGGTAAACACCCCCGTGGAATCCGTGCCCTCGCCGCTGTTGCTGTAAATATCGAATTTGATGGCGATACTCTTGGCAATACCACCGGTCGTCCCCGTATTGGGGTTGGGACCGTAGCCAAGACTTCCCCCATTCCCTCCGAGCGCAGTTGGGCCAACGCCTTGAATGGTGAAGGTGAATCCATCGGCGACCGCACTGGAGAGCTGGAAGGTAAAGTTTGTGGTAAACGCCTCGATATTGACCGGTGTCGTCCAGAAGGCACTCGTACCCTCCAACGTGGCCCCATCCGTAAGCTCAAGGAAATTGCTGTTTACTTTGGCCACGCTATTCAACTGCAGGCCAGTGGCATTGGGAAAGCCACCGGCAAAATTGATGTTGCCCGATCCACCGGATTGAATCACGTAGGCCGCACTGGCCACCCCACTTTGAGCAAATCCAGGAGCAGTGGCAAGAGCCTCCAGCGTGGTGTTCGCGCTGACGGAAATTGCGGAGCTATAGACCGCGGACGAAGTGGTTGGCGTGGTGCCGTTTGTGGTGTAGTAAATCGTTGCCCCAGGCGTAGCGTCGGAGAGGGTGACTGACTGCGCTGAGGTATACGTACCCGTCCCAGGTGAAAAAGTAGGCGTTGCTGCCGCCGCTAGTTGAATGGTGTAGGTTGCGCTGCCCACGCTGCTCGCGTTGAAACCAGATGCCTGGGCAATCGCATTGATCGTAACCGCGCCGCTATCCACGCTGATCGGAGAGCTATAGACAGGAGACGAGGTAGTAGGAACGGAGCCGTCGATCGTGTAGTAGATCACGGCTCCAGCGGTGCCATCGCTCAGCGATACCTGTTGCGCCGTAGTGAACGAACCCCCGGCAGGAGAAAAGACAGGCGTCTGCGTGACCGATCCCGATTGAGAGGTCAACGTCCACGACAGAATCTTCTGGCTCGAGCTTTCGCCGCCAGAGCCGCCGGTAAAGCCGATATACGCCAGGTTGCTGCCGATGGTCGAGGGAATGTTAACTGGGAACGTATGCGTGAAAGTCTTGCTCACGACGATATCCGTAAGGGTCATGATCAGGTTGACCCCGTCATACGTCATGTGCGCCGTGATGGTGTCTCCGCTGTTCAGAAGAACTCCGGAAGAAGTCATGTCCACCGCGGGCACCGTGGGCGCCACGCCATTCACGAAGAGTCCTGTTGAGTCTGTGCCTTCGCCGTTGTTGTTATAGAAGTCGAACTTTATGGCGACACTCTTTGCAATACCGCCCGTTGTGCCCGTGTTCGGGTTCGGGCCGTATCCCAGGCTTTGGCCGTCTCCACCAATCGCGGTAGGCCCAACGTTTTGTATCGTAAACGTAAACCCATCGGCCAGGGCATTCGACAACTGAAAAGCAAAGTCGGTGGTAAAGGCCTGGATGTTGGTTGGAGTGTTGTAGAACACGCTGGCGGCCTGGTCCGTCAGTCCCGTGGTCAATTGCAGACGGCTGTCGTCTACGTTGGTTGCGCTCCCGTTCAAGGTCAGCCCGGCAACACTCGAAAAGCCACTACCATAGTTAATTTCCGTCCCGTTCGGCTGTATGGTGTAAGACGCGCTCGCCAGGTTACTGTTGGTCAGCCCGCTAAACGTAGCGATTGCGTTGATGACCGTGTTGGCACTAACCGTGATCGGCCCCGTATATTTTGTCGAACTGGTGGTCGGCGTCGACCCATTGGTTGTGTAGTAGATGACCGCCCCAGACGTGCTGTCGGAAATGGTGACCGCCTGCGTGGTCGTGTACGTCCCCCCCGCTGGAGAAAATTGCGGCATCGGCGTTTGCGTGTTGAAGTTGTACGTAGCGCTCGCTACCGCGCTCTGAAGGTATCCGCTCGCGCTGGCAATCGCCTGCACCGTTGCATCCGTTGACAGTTGAAAAGCACCCGTATACTTCGTGGAAGACGCAGTCGGAGTCGACCCGTCGGTGGTGTAATAAATGGTGGAGCCGCTAACGGTATCCGTAATCGTAACTTGTTGCGCCACGCTGTAGGTCCCCCCGGATGGGGAAATGACCGGCGCGGGTGCTTGCTGTTCTGCATTCAAAAGGCCGTAAACGCTCACCTGGCCGGCGGCGCCTACATAAACCTTCCCGTTGGTGACCACCGGAACCGTGAACTTGACTGCCGCGCCCGGGTTGTCACGGCTCGAATTCTGGTTGCTGCCATAAAGCTCTTGTGCCACGTTCGTGGCGTTAAACGCAAATAGAATGGACGATCCATTCGTCTTGTATAAGTCGCTTACGATTGCCCACACAATGCCGTTCTGTGTGCCATTGGACGAGACCACCGGCGTGGCGCCAGGAAATGTAGAGGTCACTGAAGATTGAGCCGTGGCCTTCGTGGCTAGAACCCCATTGGTGATAGGAAGCATCTTCAGGGCGTCACTTTCGGCCCACATATAGATATTTCCATTCCAGTACGCCGGGGTGCTCCACAAACCCGTATTTACTCCCAGCGCACCGGTAATATCCTGCACCGCATTGGTATTAGAGCCGGCATTCGGGCCAACGTAACCGTTGAGACCGTCACGGTTGAGGACCAGAATTCGGCCCTCTTTTCCAATCTGGATAAGCAGGTGAGGATGAGCTCCCGGTTGATCCGGAAGCATAAGAATGCCCCCTGAGCCCTGGTCAAGATCGGCTCCGGTCAATGCCGATTGATTGTAGTCAGTAAATGCATCACTAATGGCAAAACCGCCATTCGACAGATCGTAGCGTAGGATGCTCTCGCCGTAATCCACACTGCTGCTAAGTGGGGGATACGTCGTCATGTCGCCGTTGCCTGTGGCCAGGAACGCCCTGCCATTTGCGCTCACCGTGTCGATGGGCATTCCCGCGCCCGCCATCCAGACGCCATCACCGTTTCCATTGGGAGATTGGCTTACCGCCGCAGTTTGCTTGAGTGTCGTCTCGTTGTAAACCAGCACCCATCCGTGCCAGGGCCCGTTGTCGCCATGAGAACCAAAGGCAATATAGATACTTCCGTTGAAGAGTCCGAGTGCGGTACGGTTGTTCTGCCACAAGCTGCTGAACGCCAGCTTTCCTCCGGAACTTCCGTTGCCGTTGCCGGTCACTGATGCCGAGATCGCTACCGGGCTGCCCGAGCGCTCACTGCCGTCCAGAATGCTGAGGGCGTGCAGTCTCTGCACGTAACTACCGCTCTCTTTGGTCTTGGCAACCACAAAGATTGTTTGTGTGCTGAGGTCGATCACCGGGGTGGAGCTGATGCCAATCTCGGGATTAATGTCTCCCGTGCCGCTTTGGACGTCGGTAGATGGTACGGTGGTTGCTCCCGATGCGGCTCCATGGGTCGTGCTGAGCATGCTCGCCTGCCACAGGGGCGCACTATCCGCGCCGCCGTTGCTGTCGGCGTCAAACGCGTACACCGAATCATGTTCCGTAACCACGAAAAATACGTTATGCGTCGTGCTGTTCGGCAGAGTCAGATTGCCCACATACAGCGGCTGCCCGTAAACCTGCCCATCCACCGTATGGCTGAATAGCTTGCCGAACGTGTTGGTATTTACATTCGTCGGGGTAAGAATCGTTTCCTGCGTGTTCTGCCCCTGGTGTGTGTTGTCGTAGCGCCATGTAGGTACATTGGGTGCTTGTGCAAACAGAGATCCGGCCGCGGCCATGAACAAAAGGCATGGCAGCACAAGCTTGGTAAAGGCAACAGATACTGTGTGAGCTGACCCCAACCGGATGCGCAACGAAGTACGAGTGGATTCACCTGGCAGAAAAATGGGACCTCCTACAGAGGTGGGGCATTTGAGTCATAGGTCCAGCGATGTCGACGCCTGGCTACGGCTGCTCCACCGTTCAACAATTGGCTGGGACTCGCGTGCGTTCCCAACCTTTTTCGGGCACGGAAATCCGCAGTCCGGGGGAATGAGGGATCGTAAAGGGGGGATGGGAAGTGCTGCTGTTACGAAAACGTAGGTTGACTATACAACATTTGAGCTATTACGAAAGAGATAAAAATTCAGGTGCCCATTAATCCTGAGCGCATTTAAATCGCCTTGACAAGCGGAGTCGGCCGCCGCTATCGCCTCGTATAGTGAAGCATGCAGGATTTAGGCGAAACTCAAGCAGTGAGACGAATAAACCTACTATTTGCACTGGGATCCAAGGCCCTTTTGGGGGCACTTTTACTATGCGCGCCTGCCATGGCTCCTGCGGCCGCAAGTGGGCCACCCGGTTCTGAGTTTTCAGGAATGGTTTGGGAAAGGCATGGGGACTGGTATCTCAATGGCAGTTCCACCGTTCTGCGGCTGGGGGAGGCGATCCCACCCGGCGGTTTGGTCACCGGCAGTGCGGAGAGCTCCGCGCACTCGATGACTATTCTGCTGCCCGACGGACAGCGCATGCTGTGCGAATGCTACGAAGCAAAAGCCTGCTCCCAGGGTTTCCGCGTCCCGGCCATCACGCCGCCGCCCCGGCCTGCGGTTTGGGACATGTTTGTAGGGGTCAGGAATGTCTTATTGTTGCGACCCGCAACCGCCGAGACCCCGTTCCCCATCCCGACGGGCCGTGCTGCGATGGCGGGGAACTTCGAGATTGTGGCGGCTGTCAGCCCGCAGGGTGAGATCTCGATTGCTCCAGCGCTGCGCGTTCTGCCTCCCGGTCAATACGGGCTGAGCATAACCAGGGAAGGCCGACAAACTTCTCCGCCGGCCCGACCGGCCGTACAAGCCCTGGATTGGACATCAGCCCAGAAGCCGGCTCAAGTCCGTGTAAGCGGCCCCGGTCTTTATAGGATTCGGGTGTCAGATCCCGCCTACGTCCCGCGAATCGAGATTGAAGTGTTGGCCACCTCGCCAGCTTCGCTGGCCGCCGAAACCGCCGCCTTGAAACAAGCCCGCGAGACGATACTGACCTGGAGCAAAACCCACGAGGGCTGGTCCCTGCACGGTTTCCTGCGCGTCTATCTGGAATCGCGGTCGAGCGCATCTCCGCAATGACCAACCGCGCCAATCCGGTGATGATGGAACAGTTGGCTCTGGGACCAGACGACTTCAGGGCCCGGACGGCCGCCCGCTAAACGTCAGCCCAGCCCGGAAGGGCTGGATGGGTGGGACCCCAGTCCTGGGTGAAGGACCTTTGCGAGAAATTCACTGGGTGGCCCATCCAAGCCTTGTTTGGCTTGAGCGGGCAAGTAGCCCACCCTCCCTTGATCGCGCTCCGTCAATAAGGATTAAGGAAAATCTGCAATGGATGCGAATCGTTGAAGTAGCCATGGCCGGAATTGAGGATGTCGAGCGATCCATTGCCCGTCACGTCGCCAATAGGGTCGTTATGGCCTTTGGCGTTGGAGATGGTTTGTTCCGTTAAATTACCCTTGCCATCGTTGTAGAACACCGCCACGCGGTCCAGAGGCGATTGGTCCTGTTCCACCGCAAGAACGTCCAACGTCCCGTTCTTATCCATATCCCCAACCTGAATCTTATGCACATCGACCATATTGAAGTCCATGGTGTGCTTGATCCAGCTGCCATTGCGACGGTCAGAGGGTGCCTCCCACCAGATCATGCCGCCCGGCGGGGGAGCAACGCCTCCCCCGGGAGCTTCTGACTGGCCCGAGATTACGTCCATCATTCCGTCGCCATTGATGTCTGCCGCGTTGTACGCTGCCACCTCGCCGCTCCCGCTTGCCCCGGAGCAGTTGTCCGGGCTGCATGGATAGCCGGGCCCGATGCTATGAAAAATCCACGCGCCCGTTCGTGGGTTGCCGCCGGTCTCCCGTGGATTCTCCCACCACCCTATGTTGTACGGAGATACCGGCTGTGTACCCGCAAGATTGATGCTTCCTTTTCCGGAGCCGATATCCAGCAGCCCCACTCCGCGGAAAGACTGACTGTACTGCACCTGGGTCCACGAACTCGAGCTGTTCTGGAAGAACACCGAAGATGGCGTGACGATGTCCATTTTGCCATCACCGTCTATGTCCCCGATCAGCAGGTTATTCTCCCCCTGGCCTGGTCCAACCACGTGCATCGTCCAGGTATCGGTGATCGGGTTTCCCCCTTGCCCGCGCGGATTCTGAAACCATACGATTTCGGGCTTGCCGCTGAAGGTCGGATCGAAGCTGCACACAATATCGACCGCGCCGTCTCCGTTTACGTCAAAGGGAACCATGTCCTCATAGCCGTCTCCGCTGCCGATGATCGTGTGCCTGATCCAAGGATCATTGATATTGCCGGAGGCTGGATATTCATACCAATAAATCCCACTGGGCCCGTTGTTGTTCGCCTGTGATTCTCTCTCCAGGCCGATCACCGGTTCCAGGTGCCCGGTGCCCTGAATGTCGGCTAATGCTTTCTCCACCAATGTCGACGCCGGGTTCGCATCGACGGTTACATATCCATAAGGCCGCGGACCGTCCTGGTTTGCGATCGGCTCCGACGTCGCGAAGAAGTAGTCAACCACCGCGGTGAACCCCGGAGAATTGCTTGCCGTTGTATTCGAGTTCCCGCCGTAGGGGCCTATCTTCGCCGCGTTCAGATCGAAGGTAAAGCTGGGAGCCGCGAGAAAGTTTGTTCCATCGGCAGACCAGCTGCCGGTCCACACGTTTCCGCTCCTCGATAAACGCAGCCACAAGGGGCCTTTGGCAAGGGAGATCTTTGTGCTGACAAACGTCGTCGCCTTGCTCCCGCTAATACCCGCCGCAAACAATTCCGGTCCGGCCGTGCCGCTGAACAAAACATCAAATCGCAGGAAGTCGGTACTATCCTGCTCAACCATGATGCCTTCGTCCTGGTTCCCTATCTCGACTGCCGACTGGAACCGTACGTCCACGCTGAAGTCTGAATTGGCGACAGGCTGCATGATACGAACAGCATTGGCGCCGCTCGTCCACAGGTCGTGGCTCCGCCCCATGGGCACGTTCAAATTTGCCCCGCTGCCGCTCATGACCACAGTTCCGTCGCCCAACGGATTCTCGATCGTCCACAGCGAAGTATTCAATGCCGGCTCGTCCAGGTTATCCGAAACCACTCCGCCGCCGGATCCACTGCTCAAGGTATAGCTGGCAGACGCCACTCCGCTCTGCGTCAAACCGCTGGCAGTCGCGATTGCCTCCACCGTGGTCGACGTAGAAATCGTGAAGGGGTTCGAGTAGACGCTGGATGATGTGGAGGGCGTTGTTCCGTCCGTCGTGTAGTAGATGATCGCGCCGGAGGCAGTGTCAGAGATCGAAACACTCAGGGTAGAAGAGAATGCTGTCCCGCTCACCGGGCTGATGCTGGGCGTGGCCGTTACCGCGGCGCTTTGCGTATAGGACGCGGAAGCGATGCCGCTTTGCGCAAAACCGCTAGCAATCGCCAACGCCTGGATAGTGGTCGTTGCACTGAGGGTGATTGGGCCCGAGTACACCGCTGAGGACGTGGTCGGCGTACTGCCGTCGGTGGTGTAGTAGATAGTCGATCCAGTAGTGCTCTCGTCGATCGACACGCTCAGGGTAGAAGTAAAGCTGGTGCCGCTTGCAGGAGTAAAGGTCGGCGTGGCCACCGCAGGAGTGGACGTCGTGTTGTGAAACCAATCAAAGGAAGGCGTAATGGCCGGAGCGTTGCTTGGAGTGCTTTGGTAGTTCGAACCATAAAGCGCCAACCCGGTTACGGTCAGACTGCTATCTGTAAAGCTCCCGGCTTTGGTCCAGTTCACTCCATCGGCTGAATAGTACCCGGTATAGGTCGATGCAGTGCGATTCAGGCGGAGGTAGGTGGGCACCACATATCCGGAGAATGGCGATAGTTGGAATTTGGTGCTCTGCGTGCCCGCGATGATGGTGTTCGCGCTGAGCGATATGCTCGATCCGTTGGCACTTATTTCGAAGCGAATGTAATCGTGAGCGTCGCCTTCGACCAGTAGCCCCTGGCCGGAATACTTCCCCGAAGCCGCGATCGTTGAGTCGATCTTTACATTGACGTCGAAGTTCGCGTTGCTGATTTTCTGCTCCACCTGAACCGCATCCAGAGCCGGAGTGAATGCGTCGTGATTGCTCCCTCCAGGCACCGTGATGAGCAAGTGGCCGTTGCTTATCATCGCGCTCCCTCCCGCCGGCGCGACCACCGTCCACAGGCTCGGGTTAAGGCTGCTGCCATTAAAATCATCGTTAACCGGCGCCCCCGAGGATTGGCTGGTCAACGTATAGCTCGCACTGCCCACGGCACTCGTCACTCCGCTGGCCACGGCGATAGCGTTGAATGTCGTGGACGAATCGATAGTGATTGGGCCCGAGTACACCGCTGAGGACGTGGTCGGCGTACTGCCGTCGGTGGTGTAGCAGATAGTCGATCCAGTAGTGCTCTCGTTGATCGACACGCTCAGGGTAGAAGTAAAGCTGGTGCCGCTTGCAGGAGTAAAGGTCGGCGTGGCCACCGTAGGAGAGGACGTCGTGTTGTGAAACCAATCAAAGGAAGGCGTAATGGCCGGAGCGTTGCTTGGAGTGCTTTGGTAGTTCGAACCATAGAGCGCCAACCCGGTTACGGTCAGACTGCTATCTGTAAAGCTCCCGGCTTTGGTCCAGTTCACTCCATCGGCTGAATAGTACCCGGTATAGGTCGATGCAGTGCGGTTCAGGCGGAGGTAGGTAGGCACCACATATCCGGAGAATGGCGATACTTGGAACCTGGTGCTCTGCGTGCCAGCGATGATAGTGTTTGCGCTGAGGGATATGCTTGATCCGTTTGCGCTTATTTCGAAGCGAATGTAATCGTGAGCGTCGCCTTCGACCAGTAGCCCCTGGCCGGAATACTTCCCCGAAGTCGCGATCGTTGAGTCGATCTTTACATTGACGTCGAAGTTGGCGTTGCTTACCTGCTGCTCCACTTGGACCGCATCGAGAGCGGGAGTAAATGCGTCGTGATTACTTCCTCCAGGTACCGTGATGAGCAAGTGGCCGTTGCTCGCCGCCGCACTTCCGCCCGCCGGTGCGACTACCGTCCACAGGGCCGTGTTGAGGCTTGTACCGTTGAAGTCGTCAGCAACCGGCGCTTGCGCAATCGCGGACGAACATACACCACTGGTTATCACCGATGCCAGCACAAGGCTAGACGCAAGTGAAACGTGACGGCTAAAAAACCGAGGCAGAAATACAGCAAAAAAACTCATTTTACCCATACCCCGAGGATCGGTACCTGAGGACCTACACTTTAGTTTGTCGGGGGGGAGTACGATTATGTCATGAAAACGACTGAGTTCGATAAGGCGCGCCAATCTTTCAATAAATTCCCTTGAAAATTATTGGAATCCCCGTTGTCGCGATGGAAGCAGCGAGAGTGCCGTAACCGAATGATTCAATCCAGCAGGTACGCCGCCGTGTCTCCTTTCCCGTGCGTGAAGATGTTGTATCCCAGCCCCTTCAAGAGCCTCCACGATTCCTGCTGGTCTCGCTCGCTAAGGTGTTCGTGCTCGTAGTTGATGAAACTCGGTTTGTACCGGCCGATCTCCGCCGCCTTCAATACTTCATAATCAAACCCCTCTGCATCGATCTGGAGAAAGTCGTATCGCGGCACGGAGTGGCTTGCAAGGAGCGATGGGAAAGTGCTGCTTCGAACAGTTAGGGCCTGGATACAGTCATCAGGGGTCAATTTGCGAGCTTTGAATTCTTTGACCACTTCCGCGCTTGCCTCCTGCGCGAGGTGATGTTCAATCAAACGCCGGCTATGGTCACGGTTGAGAGAAGCGATCTGGTTGGCGTACTGCAGGAACTCTAGCTCTGGCTTGATAGTGTAGAAAGTCTTCTCCCCGTCGTCTTCGGCGATGGCAACGTTTTCCAACTTAATCTTCGGGCAGTTGCCATAATTGCGGGAAAGCTCAGTAAAAATATGAGGCTGGGGTTCGACCAGGATGCCCGCAAGGTCGAAATTCACGATGAAGTCGTGCAGATAGTCGTTGGATACGCCGTCGTTTGCTCCGACCTGAATGAAGAAGAAGTCGGATAATCGGGCCTTTCTCAAGAAGACGCCCAGGAAATCGCGGAACTCGATGCCCCGCAGGTGCGCAATTTCGGCCCCGTCAACTTGGCGCCCACGGTACTTGACTATTTCATAGCCGGCCATTCTCATCTATTCGGGTCTCTCCTCTTTGGGTTAAGTGTGAGGTGCTTCACCGCATCGGATCTGGAAATGGAGCGCTGGGCGCTTTCCCCAGCCAAGCCCATGATTACGATAGATCGATCTCAGCATTCCCGTCGGAGCGGCATCCGATCGGTACGACAAACTCCACTACCCCCTCTGACGAGCACAGGGTGAGCCGCCTCAAAAAGCCGACGCCGCTACAGTCTTTAACTCCACCAGAGAATGTGTCAACTACCCGTTGACCGGCGGAGGTAGTTAGGAATGCATGCGAACGGGATCCAGGGCCTCATCAATGATGGCTCAGGGCCCAGACATACGCAGCGACTGCCGACACCTGGTCCGCGGTCAATTGAGCGCCGCCCATCGGTGGCATGGGGCTGCGATATTCTTTCGGTTGCATGACACCGTCGGTGATCGTTTTGACAATACCGCTGTAGCTGCCATCGCTCCACAGCCATTTCGCGTCGGTTAAATCTGGACCGAGGGGACTTCCTTTTCCGCTGGAACCATGGCAACCTGCGCACGACGCTCCGCCCACTTGACCGTGGTAGATGCGGTCTCCCAACGCCACCATCTCCTGCGTCGCCCCCTGCGGAGCCACAAGCCCTGCATCGGGGTTCGTACCCTCCGGTGGTTTAGCCGCGGCTTCCACAATGGCACCCGCGGGAGCCGATGGACTCGGGCATGGAGTCGCATGACCTTCCCAGTGCGCACCGCCCGCATAGACAACGCGATAGATCCGGCCGGTGATGTCTTCGGCGATGTAAAGTGCGCCATCCGGTCCGACGGCGAGGCCGCTCGGACGATGCGCAGCTTTCTCCGGAGTCTCAACCGCTCCAGCGAAACCATCGGCAAATATTTCGCACGGCCCGGAGGCACGATCTCCGGTGAGCGGCTGAAACACTACGTTGTAGCCACCCTGGGGGTAAGGCGCACGATCCCAGGAGCCGTGGAAGGCGATGAATACGCCGTTGCGGTAATGTGCCGGAAACTGCTTCTGGTCATAGAACACCGCGCCGTTCGGCCCCCAATGTGCCGGAAAGGCCGCAACCGGCCCAGTCTTGCTGGCGCACCCGCCCACCTTCTTGCCCCCGTCCCCGCCGTATTCCGGCGCCAGTACCAGCTTGCGCTGCACTGCGTCGTAGTAGCATTCGGGCCAGCCATAGTCGCCGCCTTCCTTCAAGAGCACCAACTCTTCCGCCGGCAGCGTAGCTTCCATCTCAGGCGCATACAAGTCCGGCCAATTCGCATGCAACTGGTCTCGCCCGTGTTGCGTCACGAATAGGTGCTTGCCAGCGGCATCAATGGCAAAACCCTCACCGTTGCGTATCCCGGTGGCGAAGCGGTCGGCCGGGGTAAAAGGCTGGTTCGTCTTGTTCGCGTCGTAGCGCCACGTGCCGCCGCGGGTCTCCAATTCCGTGCACGGGTCAGCGCCCGGAGACTTGAGCGTTCGGTTCTTGAGCTGGCAGGAGTTTGTGGCCGTGCCCACATCCACGTACATCGACCCGTCCGCGGTGATGGCAAATGGATGCATTGGGTGATCGCCGCCGAGAGGCAATCCGGAAACCACGGTAGTCGCGGGACCCTGGGGCACGATGGCACCCGCAGGCAGCGAATAACGAACGATCCGATCGTTCACCTCCGCGTAGATCGAGCCCTTGTAGAGGGCAATGCCCGAGCCACCGGCAGCCCCGGTCTCGACGGTTTCGCCAAACCGCTGAGTCATGTTGGCCTTGCCTGTCCCCGTAGTATCTTGCAAAGCCACCAGAAATCCGCCTGCGGGTGGCTTGTCGCCAGGCGGATAGTAGTCACCCGACCACGTGTTGACGTAAACTACTCCACCGGGCGCCACTACCAGGTCGCGGGAGTGGCCGATGTTGTCGGCGAATACGGTTGCGCAAAAGCCCGCAGGCAACTTCAGCCCGCTATCGTTCTCCGGGCATGCCTGGCTTTTCATTTGTGCGCCGGCTTTGGGTTGATCCGATACCAACGAGCTGCATACACCCAATACACCGAGACCGGCGACGGCAGGCAGCAGGCTTCTTATCAGGCTCGAGAATCGCATAAGCACCCCCAATGAGATGAGTACAGCAGATCTCCCCGGCGCATCTTCATCGAAGGTGCTTTTCCGGCAAGGGCCCGGTATTCTTTCCTACTCGGCTAAGGCGTCTGCCTTGCGCGGTTACAATCGGCCAAACTTCTTGACCGCTTCTTCAATGGATTTCGTGTTTTCGATGTATGCGTACATACTGTGTTCTTTAAAGTCCAGTTGCTGTGACAGTACCAGGACCTTCGGGGCGATCTCCCGCGGCACGACCACCACCCCATCGCTATCCGCGGCTACAATGTCGCCCGCATTCACCGTAACTCCGTCACATACCACCGGGATACCCGTGCCCGCGACACGATAGTGCCCGGCGGAGGTAGCAGGGGTGATGCCGCGGGCATACACGGGGAAGCCAATCTTGCGCAGGTAAGCCACGTCGCGCACCGCTCCATCGATTACCGCACCAGAAAATTCACGGGCAGACATGGCCGTCCCCATCAGCCCGCCCATGCCGGCGATATCCGCTCCATCTTGAATGGTCATCACGTAGACCGAGTCCTTGGCGCCCTGGTCGATCGCTTTTAGCATGCCGCTCAGCGCGTTTGGATCGTGGTTCTCTTCCTTAACCATTTTTACCGTGATCGCATAGCCGGCGAACTTGGTGGTGAAGATCGGTTGCATGTGGTGAGTTAAATACATGCGTTGCCCGGTGAGCTGCTCTATTGCGTCGGAGACCGAAGACACCTCGACATGCCGGTAGCCCGCGAGCATGGCCGCCGGGTCGTTTGCATATACCGAGGCGTCCGGAAAAGTCTGCGCATGCAGGAGCAACGCAATCAGCATGCACGGAACAATAACAACCGCTGCCAAAAGGCACTTCCTACGGGTGATCAGCGAGGTCGTCAGCTTCACAGTGGTCTCTCCTTCAATATCTACCAGTCCAGAATGGCGCCGTCTGCCGCGCGCGCTGCATAGCTGGCGAAGGTCTCTTGTTGGAACGGATGTTTCGCCGCTTCCACTTCGTTGACTTCAATCCCCAGGCCCGGAGCCTCTGTTTTCGCCCAGTAGCCATTCTCCATCTTTAGCCCATGCTTCACCACATCCCACCGCCACGGCACGTCGGTAAGCATATCTTCCTGGATTAAGAAATTCGGGGTCGAGAGAGCAAAATGCAGAGCGGCCGCATTGGCGATCGGGCCCAGAGGATTGTGTGGCGCCACACCCATATAGTATGTCTCCGCGGCCGCGGCGATCTTTTTTGCTTCGAACAGGCCGCCGCAATGGCACAAGTCCGGCTGAACAATGTGGCACGCCTGTTGTTCGCAGACCTCGCGAAATTCGAACCGCGACACTAATCGTTCCCCCGTCGCTATGGGGACGCGGACCGCCTCCCGCACCTGGCGCAATGCCGGGATATTTTCCGGCGGAACCGGCTCCTCGCAAAAGTATGGGCTGAATTCCTCAATGGCATGGATATATTGGATCGCCATGGCGGGCGAGGTACGGCCGTGGAAATCAATCATGATGTCGATGTTGTCTCCGACAGCCATCCGCAGCTTCTCAAACATGCTCGCAAATTGGCGTACATACTGCTTTCCCATCAGCGGCTCAGAATAGGGTACGAACACCACCTTCAGCGCCGTATACCCACGCCCCACCACCTCATGGGCAAGTTCGATAAGTGGTTGGGGATCGAAAGTTTGGTAGACCGACTTCATATCCCCACCGCCCAGGTGGGTATACATGCGGACCCTGTTCCGGACCTCGCCCCCGAGGAGTCGATACACCGGTACGCCAAGCGACTTGCCAAAGATATCCCAGCACGCCTGTTCCAGCCCGCTGATCGCGCTCATGCCAATCACGCCCATGCGAAAAAATGAATGGCGGTAAAGCTTCTGATAAATATGCTCGATATTCCGCGGATCCTCTCCGATCAACATCGGAGTGAAATCTTCGATCGCACCCACGACGGCTCGCGTCTTCCACTCAAGCGACGCCTCGCCCCATCCGAAAAGGCCCACCTCGTCGGTCAGCACCTTAACAAAAATCCAATTCCGCATCGCCGCGTTGACCACGATCGTCTTGACATCGGTAATTTTCATAGAACTCGCTACCTGCCAACAACGCCACATCTCATATGGCTATGAAGAAATGGAAACCGCAGGTCTCTCGTCTCGATCTCTGTGCCAGCTAACCACGCCGGGTGAAACGCAAAGCGCAAATCTCCCATCTCGATCACTGTACCTGCCGACCAAGCCGGGTGCCCCATACCCCCGATTTCCTGTTGGTGCTAGTGGGTTCCGGACACCTTCTGCGCCTTTCCTTAGAGAAAGGCGCACACGCAGCCTTGTCTGGTGCCCCGTACAGGAAATTCGGGGTATCTCGCTCGTTTTTCGCGAGATATGGGATACCACGAAGCTTAACCTTTTGTTATTTGGATCAAAAGGCCTGAACGTGAAGCACCCGGCCTCGTCGGCAGGTACAAACCAGGCGTTAGTGACTCTTCGCGACCGCGTGCGTAGCTTTGACGGTGCTCTCCGGTAACGCCCAGGCGAACAGCACACTACCGCCGCTGGTCAGCAGATACTGCCGCCCATCGAGCTCATACGTAATCGGAGAACTCCCGATACGCGCTCCCGACCCCGCGTGCCAAAGCGTTTTCCCGGTAGCGGTATCCAGCGCAAGAAAATTCCCTGGAACATCCCCGGTGAAGGTAAGGCCGGAATCCGTAGTCAATACTCCTGATCCTGGACTTCCGTTTCCGATTTCATGCGACCACCGTATCTTGCCCGTCTTGTAGTCGATCGCTTCGATTACACCCTTGCCCCACAGCCCATAATCCGCGCCCGCCCAACCATAAGCGCCATCGGCCGGCTTGTGGAAATACACGCTGTAGGCATGGTGGGCACTCACGATAAACAGGCCGGTCTTAGGGTCATAGCTGGGCGAACGGTAGTTGGTCAGGCCAGCCTCATCCGGTGCAATCAGGACTCCGTCGGGAGATGGCTCCTTGACCGGGTCTGGAATCGGACGTCCTTCCTTGTCCACTTCCTTGGCCCAATTCACAGGCCCGAAGGGAACCGTCAGCAGACTCTTGCCGTTGGTGCGATCAAGAACGAAAAAGTAGCCGTTGCGGGATGCCTGCAGCAGCATCTTTCGCGGCTGGCCGTGGAACGTTCCGTCGACCAACACAGGGATCTCGACCGCATCCCAATCGTGGGTGTCGTGGGGCGAAGGCTGGAACGCCCACACCAGCTTGCCCGTGTCCGGGTTGAGGGCCACGATGCTGCAGGTATAAAGGTCGTCGCCCGGACGCGCACTCCCGTCCAATACCGGGGTCGGATTCCCCGTTCCCCAATAGATAAGGTTGAGCGTGGGATCATAGGTCCCAGCCATCCAGGTCGTGCCGCCAGTCGTGACGCCCGGACCCGGTGGAGGAGTGACATTCCACTGCCATTGCGTCGCGCCCGTTTCCGGGTCAACCGATTTTAAGAAGATGGGGAGATTATCGATATCACCGCCCACGCCCACGATGACGTGGTTGCCCACAATGAACGGCGCCTCCGTGGCCCAGTAGCCCTTCTCCACATCCGCAAGCTCGATGATCCAGCGCACTTTCCCGTCCTTGGCGTTCAGAGAGACCAGGTGCGCATCCGGCGAAACAAAGAAGATCCAGTCCTTATACATGCCAACGCCACGCTGGCCGATGTGATCCCCTTTATTCGGTGGATAGGTGTAGTGCCACAGCATGTGACCGGAGCGGGCGTCGATAGCCCACACATTATCCGGCACGGTAAAGTACAAAACGCCGTCCACCAGCAGCGGAGTCGCTTTAATTTCCGCCGGCTGGCCGGTCTGAAAGGCCCAGGCGAGGCTTAGGTCCGCTACATTTTGCGGCGTGATCTGCTTCAGGGGGCTGTGCCGTTGTCCGGAGTAGTCGCCCTGGTAGCCGGGCCAACTGTCCGGCGGTGGATGCAGAAGCATCGCCGCATCCACGTTCTGGGCCTGAAGCGACGGGGAAACCCAACCCAAAACCACCGCGCTCAAGGCAAAAAGCAATCCATTCTTCAACAGCTTCATATTGATTGGGAACCTCTAACGCAGTGTCTGGATGTAAGCCATCAGGTTATGGATATCGGCGTCGGTGTATTTGGGGAACAGCGCTACGTGCGCCTCCACCGGGGCATCGACTTTGACCTTGACGTCGCTTACCCGCCAGGAACGATATGTTCCCGCAGCATCCCGCAATCCCACCGTGAATTCATCCAGATACTCCAGGGTCCCGGCAACGGTCTCGCCCGAAGGGAGCGTGACCGTCACCTTACTCTTCACGTCTTTGGGGTACAGCATCCGTTCCTCGAGTTGCAGCCCCTCGTAACGGCTGGCGATGCCGGCCAGATCTCCGGTTGGCGAATGGCAGGTCGCGCAACCGCCCGCACCGTTGAAATAGGCCTTGCCGGCTTCCACATTGCCGGTCTGGAGATCGGACACATCCACCCCTTTACGCTTGCCGCTTTGCGACATGGCTTTGGTCTGCTGGGCATGAATGAAAGCCGCAACTTGAGTGATCTGCTCCGGGGTGAAGTTGAACGCCGGCATTCCTTTGTCGGGCCGCCCATGCAGCACCACATCCCCGATCTTGTCTCCGCCCACATCCGCGGTTACCAGTTTGGAGCGCGTGAGGTCAGGACCTGTTTCCCCGCCGCCCGCATCGCGGCCGTGACAGAAAGCGCAATTCTGCTGGAAGACGGAGCCGCCCGCGGTCGCCAGCTCTGAATTATGGGCCGCCGTAGTGTCACCCCCGTGCGTGGGTCCCGCGTTTTGCGTCGTGGCCGGAGCCTGCCCAGTCGCGGCATAAATGTGCAGTTGCCTACCCTGGTAGGCGGCCAACCCGGCGATCGCCGCCAGGAATGCCAAGTCCCGAAACTTCTTCATCCGTCTGTTACCACCTTTAGTGTTTCCAGCTTCATTGATCATCGGGCCGCCGCCGGTTTGGCGTGAGACGTCGTGCTTCCCTCGGTCATCCCTAACGACCACTTGATAGCTTCAAAATACATCTTCCGAATGTCCGGATCTTCCCAGGCCTCTTCAGTATGGCCCAGGGTGGAATAGAAAACCCTGCCTTTACCGTACATCTTGCTCCACGCCACAGCAAAATCGTGATCTGTCCGGTGAATACGCGGGTTGTTCTCATAGTTCAGCTTGCTTGCGTCCAGGCTGAGCAGCACGTTCACCTTGTCCCGCGACCAACTCTTAGGCTGATAGATTTCGTCGTATTTCACGAACGCTTTGGGAAAATGACGGACGGCAGGGAAGTCAGGGGCTTCATTAATAATCGGCGCGTTAAAGGTCATCCAGGGATGCTGGTCGAACCAGCCGCCGATCATCTCGCCGTACTCCGGCCAGTTGTAATTCGTGTCTAAGGCAGCGTGAATGCCCACAAAGCCCTTGCCATCTTCCTTGATAAAGGACATTAAATCCTGCTTCTGGCTGTCGTCCATGTCCAGTTCGCCGGTGGTGCTGGCAAAGATGACGGCGTCGAAATAAGTCAGATTCTTGGTATTCCGCTGCAAATCCTTCTTGGTGAGCAATTCGGTGTCGGTACGAATCATCGTGTCCCAAAGGCCGCTCTCTTTGCCCATGTCGTAAATAGCGGCCATGGCAGCCGAGACTGAGTCGTGTTCGAAGCCTTTGGTCTGACCCACCACCAGAACGTGCTTGAGGTGAATCTGCTTGGCATGGGGTGCCGGCGGCGGCATGTCGCTCGCTTGCTGTGCTTCTACGTGGCTACCCGGAACCAGCAGCTGAGGACTGAGAAAAGCCAGGGAAAGAAAAAAGCACATCCGAAAAAGGCGCACGTAGACTCCTTGCGAACTTTGGAAAACCTGCACGGCGCCCGTCTCAGCACGCCCGTAGTCACTTTGTTCGCTCGGAGAGAAGTTTATTGAGGATTGCCCGGAGACGCAATTCTTTACCGGATCCGCCGCTGTTTCCAGGGCGATGGCAGCTTTGACCGGTGAGTCAAAATCCACTAGAGTTTCGGTTCATGAGACCGGCTTTCTCGCTTTTCTAGGTGACAAAGGATTCATGTTGAAAAGAAAACTGTTGCAGTTCGCGGCC
Source organism: uncultured Acidobacteriaceae bacterium (assembly GCA_963838445.1). Taxonomy (GTDB): domain Bacteria; phylum Acidobacteriota; class Terriglobia; order Terriglobales; family Acidobacteriaceae; genus PALSA-350. The sequence goes on along the minus strand of CAWIRT010000042.1, from coordinate 82,426 downwards.
CTCCTCGCCTGCCTGCCCGCCGGTCACAGTCAAATCATCGATAGTCGGCCGGTAAAAGACCGTGCGGTGATACACAACGCCATCGTCCTGAAGAAGATGGATACCGTGCTTGGTCTGGCGATGAAGAAAAATGACATCCAGATGTGGATTGTTTTTACCCGGGAAGACAACGTGGATCCGGTTCTGCCTCTGGTGACCCCGGATGGTGCATACGCCGGCTGTCGCAATGCCTACATCTTTGTCTATCGCGAGGATGCGCGGCCGCTGCGGATAGTCCTGGGTTGTCACGGCGGCATGCAGGGCGAAGGCTTCTTCGATCAGAACATCCCTGCCTTGGGAGATGAGGTCCGTCTGCGGCTTCATGAACTGGTGGAGAAGTATCAACCGAAGCACATTGCTCTTGATACCTCAACAGACATTTCTACGGCGGACGGACTGACCGCTACGATGAACGACTATCTCGTGAAGGCTTTCGGCCCTGAGTACAGCTCTCACGTGGTGAGTGCACAATCTCTGATCGTCGATTATCTGAATACCAGGATCCCCGAGGAAGAGCAGTACTTTCGGGAAGCGGCTCTCCTAACCAGGAGGATCTGGATGGAGGCCTTTAGCCGTGAGGTTGTTCATCCCGGCGTGACCACCGTTGGTGATGTGCTTTGGTTCGTCCGCCAGCGTTGCACCGATTTCGGCGTGGGTTACTGGTTCCGTCCCGACCTCAACGTGCAACGGCCCGGCCGGCCTTTCGAAGCCGGCGAAGTACCGCCGGATGAGACTGTGCTTGAGCGGGGCGATGTCATCAGCCTTGATTTCGGAATCAACTATCTTGATTTCGCTACCGACTACAGGGGAAACGCGTACATCCTGCGCGAGAACGAATCGGATGTTCCCGATGGCCTGAAGAAGGCCATGAAGAACTCGAACGATTTTCAGCAGATCTTTCTTGCTGAGTTCAAACCCGGCCGAACTGGAAACGAGGTCTTCGAATCCACCATGAAGAAGGCGCAGGCTGCGGGGCTTGAGCCCGAAATCTACTCTCATTCCATCGGCAACTTCGGTCACTTTGTCGGCGCCGCGATCGGTGTGCCGTGGAAGGGCAAACCGGGGCTCCATGAATCGATGGCTCTGCAGATGGGCTCCTACACATCGATGGAGTTCAACGTCCGAACCCATATCCCTGAATGGAATGGACAGTACCTTGCGTTTCAATCGGAAGACAACGTGGTCATGACCCCGGAGGGCGAAAAATTCATTATCCCAACCCAGAAGGAATGGGTTCTCATCCGAACCCCATAACACCACGGCAGGTTCGGGATCACGCACCTGATGCTTTGGATCAGGGCCCGACTTGAGAGGTTGCGAAAAAAACCGGTTTTAGGTTTTAGGGTAGGCCGGGCATTTATCCCCGGCGCAAATGCAATGTAATCATCGGGGGCTTTAGAGTCTGCGTGAGTACCCCCTTTCCAAACTCAGTCCCGCAGGGACGTCTGAACTTAGCCCAGGACGCTAGTCCTGGGTTGGATTTGGAAAGGACGACCCAGTCCCGGAGGGACGGCTGAAAATAGGCCGGCACGCAACCTGGACAACCTTCAGCCGTCCCTGCGGGACTGAGTTTGGAAAGGGAGTTCTCACGCGGGCTTTTAGCCCGTGGGGCATGCTTTCCTGCCCGATCAGGGTTTCCGCAACCTCTTGAGTCGGGCCGCTCGGGACCAACAAAGATCTGGGCTTTTAGCCCATTTCACAGGTGAAACAAGACGATGAACTTTTAGGGCGTGTTGAGAACTTGACTTCCAAACTCCAGTCCCGCAGGGACGTTTGACCATCAGACTTGTCCAAGTTAGCTCTTCAACGGTCGCTGGCAATGCCAAGGCTTCATTAGCTCCTGCGTGAGAGAACCGCAGAAGAGGATCCAGCCCCTCTCTAGGCCCGGAGGGCCGGCCCGCCAAACGTCAGCCCAGCCCGGAAGGGCTGGGTATCAATGGATGATGATCGCGCCTGCCCCGGCGTGCCGTGGGAGCGCCGTAGGCGCGGCACCCTTTGGTTCTGTTTTGAAACACACTCCGAAGGAATGGCCGACGTTTCGAACTCTGCCCTCGGCTTACTCCCACATGACCGGTCGCGGAGCCGACTCCGTCGAATAAAATCAACGCAACTGAATCGACCACTCCGCTAATTTGGACAGCTCTGGCTGAGCTTAGCCAGGACGTGAGTGGTGGGTACGATCTGAAAGACATGCCCGGGCCTGCCGTGGGTCCCGCAGCGACCTCTGAGAGCTTCCTATCGGGCCAGCGCTCCGTCACGCTGCTTTTCCGTGGCCAGTGCCGCGGTTGCATCTCCGGCAAGACGATAGGCTGAGGCCAGCGCGCTGTACATTGCCGCATCAGGTGTGCCTGCTTCCACTGCTTGCTTCAGGTATGCGACGGCGATTTGAGGTTGCTGCTGTGCCAGTGCGCACAGGCCGCGCCGGTATAAATTGACGACCGAATCCGCCGAGCTGCTGTATGAAGGGCTGGTGATGTTCCACAGCGGATGACGGTCCCCTCCGACCAGACGAAAATTGATCGCTTGCGACGTGCTTTCATTGCTTTCCGGGTCGGTGACCCGGATAACCAGCCGATAGTTGCCGGGGTGGAGGTCGGTCGTGGGTAGGTCGGTTCCCATCAACAGATTGCCCTGGAGATCGAACCCGGAGCGGTCAATCGTCTGTGTTTGCTCCTTCTTGGTAGGCACGCCAAGCTGGCCGATCAAATAGGAAACCTCCAGGTTCTTCCCCTTCAGCGAGACCGGAGAACCAGGCTGCTCCCAAAGCTGATAGATGACCCGGATCGGATCCCCGCCAACGAGGGAAGCATTATCTGCGCCGGTCAATGAAAGCTTGACTCCGGAAAAACTAAACGGCTGGTTCTGCCCAAAATCATGTTGTGGGGGCGCCAGCGAGGCGAAGACCACTTGGCTCATTCCCAGGGAATGGTCAAAAGCAGGCACCAGAATGCCTCGGGTCTGGGCAAAGCTTTGCTTAGTCACCAGGTTGGTGACGTCTACCTTCAGCTGATACTTTCCCGGAACCGCAGCCAGGCGACCGGAAATTGCCAGCGGCCGCGATCGCAGTTGAGCGACCTGGTCAGAGGTAAGCGAATCTCGCAGCTCCTGAGTATCGGCGTAAATCAATTTGCCGTCGGCGCCGAGGAGCTGCGCTTCAACCGACAACGAATAATAGATCCGTTGGCTGGCGTCCTTTCCCAGCACAAAGTCGCTGGGATTTAACAGCCGAAGCAAATAATGGATGCTGGCCTGGTTGGCGCCGTCCCGGGTGGCTAATACAGAAAGATCGCTAAAGTCCTGCCCCAATAGAACCCGGTGAGTCACGCCTTCCAGCAATGCCCTCCGCTGCATTAGTAAGTCTCGGTTCTCTGGCAGGTTGCGATAGTCGCGAATCTTGTTGATCAGCACATCCGATTCGAGGGTCGGCGTGCCATTTACATTGTCGACCGGCTCATTGGGGAATAAGGAGAGCGTCAGGTTGGCCACTTCATTGCCCAGGTCGTCCTTGATGATCTTCAGCGCGGCCCGCTGGTCGTTGACGGCATTGGTGCTCGCGATCAGCTTTTCGGGTTTATCGAGATACGGCGAGTAGATCTTGAAGTCTTCCGCCGGGCTTGGTTGGAAAAACAAAACGGAAAAATAAGGTGCGAGCCCTCTTCCAGGATCCTGATAAAACCAGGTCTCAATGGGCCTCAAATTTGCAGTTGTATACGACTGCTTCTGTTGCGGCGGCCCCAGGGTGATGTACACCATCCCCCGGTCGGTGTGCCACCCATTCCCTGCGGAAGCCAGCCCGTAATGATTGTTCACGTACTCCAGGCGCCGGTAATGTTCGTCCCGGAACGTATTGGTCGGCGAGGTCGGATCGGGATTGCGAATCGCCCAGAAGTTCTCGATAAAGTGGTCCCGATCCTGATCCGTCGTCAGGGAGAGGAAGTTAGCCCGCTCCTGATTGGTAATCAGGTAATTGACTTCCTGGTTTAGCCAATGGTCGTACTTCGGGGGTACTTGCGCGTGCTTTGCCGCCGTTGCTGCAAGCGGGCAGAATAAAAGCCCGATAACCAACGCAACCAACGTCCCGGTCGCATATACAGATCGCTTGAACAATTTTGCCTCAATGAACTGCGGCGCCGGCTGCACCAGCAGACCCTGCGCCGTGGTTTCCACGTACTTCTAGTGTAATCGCTGAGAAATGCACTTCGGATCCCGGTTCTCCCGGAAAAAGAAAAGGGAGGGGGATGTCTCATCCCCCTCCCGATAACGCACAAACCGTTGCTTAGAACTCAAACCTGATCGATCCACGCCCGTAGAACGCGCGTTGGAAAGAAAGGGGTTTGAGGTAATCCGCGTTGGATACTCCGTATTGGGTAGCGATGTCTTGGTCTACCGCGGTCAAAGAACGCGAGTTGGTAACGTTGAAGGTATCGAAGGTGAACTTGACCTTGTACCGTTCACCCAGCTGCAGTGGGTAATCGGCGTGCAGATCGAGCTGATAGTTGGACGCGTTCGTTCCGACCGTCCCTCGGCCACCAATTGCCAGTTCGCCTGGGTCGGTATAGACAGGGTGCGCGCCGAGTTCGCTGATCGGCTGTCCAGCGCTTCCACGCAAACCGACGCCTGCCGTAAAGCGCTTCATGAACCCGTTCGGGATCACGTAAGACCCATACAGATTGCCCACCTGCCTGCGGTCTGTATTCAGATACCCACGCGAAAACTGCGCACCCAGCAGGCCGAGAACGCCATTGGTGAAGTCGTACAGAGAGCTGATGCTCGGATCCGACTGCCCGTTGTCGTTGCGGTAGAGGCCCTCGTAGTTGCCGAAGAGCTTCGCATAGCGGTAATTGGCTCGCAGCATAAAGTTGTGGCTGAAGCTCTTGTTCGCTTCCAGTTCGAACGACTGGTAGTGACGGCGCGGATTCGAAAAACCGTCAGGCTTGCCGTCGGGAGTAGGATCGCCCGCGACGTCGGCATTAAATCCGCAGGCGCCCCCAACTGGATTGCCAACGCTATCGAATTGTTGGCCATAATCGTCGGGACAGTTAGCAGGTACGGGTCCACCCACCGGGTAGGCTTGCTCTACTTCGTTGACGAAGAGATCGGTGGCTGCACTCAAGTTGCCCACCACGAACTGCTGTGGAATACCGGCTAAGGCACCTTCTGGAGAGACACCCGAAGAATCCTCGATGATGCGCAGCAGGCGGCGGTCCATATAGCGCGCGCTGACGTCAAAGCCACCGAACTGCCGTTCGACTCCGAATACATATTCCTCTTCGAAGTTCATCTTGGTGTGCGGAGCGATAAAGATGGGTGAGGCTCCACCACTGGTGGAAACGTTGGTTCCCTGTTTGCCGGCCGCCGGGTCTCCACTGATCAGGTGAGCTGCATCGAGGACCGGAACCACCGTGCCACCTGAGCCGATGACAACGTTGTTGTTCGCGTCGGCTTCCGGCTTCCAGTTCACTGTGTTGATATCCAGCTCGTTGGATAGATCGCGTAGTGCGCCATCCTGAGGGAACGACTGGGTGTAGCGGCCCCAATTGAAGAATATTTTTGACTTTCGATCGCCAAAAGGATCGATGTTGATTCCCAGGCGCGGAGACCAGTTGTCGTTGAAGACGAAGCTCTGAGTCACCGCATTGAGTTGTTCCTCATCCCAGCGAAGGCCGGCGTTCAAAGTAACGTAGCGGTTCAGCTGGAAATTGTCATTCCCGTAAATCGCCATGTTTACCGAACTGGTCTCGGCGATGGGGCTGCTGTAGATGCCGCGACTCTGCTGTAAATAGACCGGCACGCCGTTGTAAAGCGGGCAATCGGTCACCGCGCAAGTGACCAGGCCGGTCACTGGATCTACCGCGGAACGCAGCAGAAAGGCCGCATTCGTCTGGGCGCCTATGAGGGCAGGGCTGCCCACAAATTGGGAAGCGGGAATGCCGGCGATATTCTCCGAGGGGAAAGCGAAGTACCCACCGCTATATGCCTTGTTCAGCGCATAGATGGAATGGGTGTAGCCCCAGCCAAGAGAAAACGTGTGCTGGCCGTGAAAGTTGACGGTTTTCTCCGTATCGATGCCGAAGCCATAGTCGTGAGTCGTCGGGTTTTGTGTATAGCCCAGACCTTGCGCGGTATAGTTACCAGCCTGCACGACGCCGGAATAGTCGACAATTTGGTACACGTTTTGCAGTCCGACTTCGTTAAAGTGACTCCTCTTCGCGGAACCGGACATGTCCAATTGCCATGTAGGCGAAAGTGAACTCGAAAAGTGCAGGGTCTCACTGCGGGTACCGTAGTTCCACCGGCTGAAGCCAGTTTCATTTTGAAGGTTCAGATTGGGGAAGAACGGGAACGTATCCTGGTTGGCGTAACCGTATCCGGCATTGGTCTTCGAGGGATCAGAGAAGACAGAAGCATCGATGTTGGTGCCTTCGTTGAGCTTGAACGTGATCTTGGCCGCGTAACTATTGATCGTCGTCTTATTGGTATACGGACCGTGGCTAAAAATTCCCGCAGCCGAGGGGGCCAGCCAGAACACCTTGTTCAGCGCCGGATTGTATGCACCGAAGAAGAAAAGTCTGTCCTTTAAGTGCACGCCTGGAACGTAACCACCAACTTCCGCAGAAGCGTCGAACTGGGGCTCAGATGCGATATGTCCATGTACGTTCTGACGGTCGAAGTAATCGTCCGCGTAACGTTGGCCGGCACTAAAGGCGTCCGGGGCAAAGAAAGCTGCCAGGGCTCCGTGGTACGCAGTGCCGCCCGACTTGGTCACTATCTGGACGATGCCGCCGTCGCCATTTCCATACTTCGGCTCAAAGGCACCCTCCTTGACTTGAACTTCTTGGATAAACGTGAGGTTGATGCCGGTACCCAGAGAACCATAAATCGGGCTGTAGACGCCGATTCCGCCGTATCCACCGTCGGTGATGTTGACGCCGTCAGCAATGTATTGGTTTTCGAGGCCAGTCGATCCGCCAATAGACGGATTTGCCGTACCCGTACCGCCGCTATTGGTAACGCCGGGCGCCGTGTAGAACAGGCTGCCTACGTCGCGTGCTACTGGAACCTGGCTATAAAAGCTGCTGGTGAGATTGGAGCTCAGCGCCGTTGAGCCAGTGTCAATTGTGGTCGCCGTGGCGTCGACCTGGACGGTTTGCGCAACCGCGCCCGTCTGCAGCACCAGATTTACACCGTTGACACGGTTGATCTCGACGTCAATCCCTTTCGCAACGGTCTTGCTGAAACCCTCGCGCTCCACGCTAATTGAGTAGGGTCCGGGAGTAAGATCGACAACTTCCCAGTGGCCGCTCCCATTCGTGGTCAGCGTCCGCGAATCGGAAGCGCCGCTGAGCGTCACTGTCGCACCGGGCACAACTGCGCCGCTGCTGTCGGTCACGTTGCCTTGAAGGCCGCCCTTGGTCCCCGATAACTCCTGTGCGGTGAGGGTTGGCAGGCATGCCGTAATCGCAAATGCCAGGACGATGAGCATTGCACCCATCTTGGATATGCCGCTGTTAATTCTTGAACTTGTCACACGATCTCCTTAGAAATAGCTCCACGGACGACCTGGGCCGGGATGGTAAATTAAGTTGTTCGGCATGGCCCGAAGCTGTTTGGAAGGCTTTCACTAGCCCGGTATGACATTCGCTGGTAAACACCAGATCCAAGGGCCCCTTAGGGTGAGTCCCGCCAGAATCCTAGTCCCAGACGCACTGCACCTTGTCACGACCTACTCCTAAGCAATTGGGTAGCCTAAGTAACACGAAAGTGGAACATGCCCACGAATATTTACTAAGACGCATCGAATCAGTAAATTAATCTCCGTGGGCGTCCCTGGGCAGGTTGTGCCGAAGTTGTTAATATTTCATAAATCATAGGCTGGACCGATTTGGTCCGTTTTTTCGTACAACTTCCGTCCACCCTAAAGTGCTCTCAGGAGAGAATTGGGTGACCTATTCTGTTCAGCATCGCGCTTTTGGAGACCAACCTCTCCTCTGAAAGAGAGAGCGATCGAGCCCGGCTGCCCTCTTTGACGACTGATCACCCGATGCCCCGCTGAAACTCGCGAAACAGTGTCGCTGCGCCGGAGATACCGATCAATAATTGCTCTTCTGGCGATGAAACCGGTAGCCTTTATGAAAATCTGTAGACCTCCCTCCAGTGTCGTCCGAAATGTGAGAGATTTTCATGTTCCGATCCGAACAATCGCAGGCCCCCGCCTGGAGAGATAGCTATTCAGTACCTCTCCGAACAATCTCTGTTGCGTCTCCGCACCTCTCCAGTCCTTCAGTAACCTTTCAATTTTTTATAGAAGGCATAGCCTTGTTAATCACATCACAGTGGCCAAAAACTTTGGCACCCTACTTGCCTTAGAAGATTGCGAGAGCAGCACTTTTAGAGGATCAGGAAGCGTTGCACCCCCCATCGGGTTGAGTCACCAGCAGTCGAGTGGTCATGGCAAAGTCGGGCTGAGTGGCTATTGCCGCTTGGTATTTTCCTGGTGAACATGTTCGGAACTGGCGAACGGCTTGCCATCCAATAAACAAACGCACCTGTCACAAGTGGCGCCTTCGTTCGATAGCTTTCGCACTCTCCGTCGAGTCTCCGGAAGCCTAAGGCTCTACACCACGCGTCAGATGTCCCATCTGCTCGGATTTACCCCGAGTCGTCCCGGGTGATCACCCTCAGCAGGCCACCGGTGGCCGGCCTGGCTCCCTGAATACGCACGCGGATCCGTCAACTTGTACGCGGACATAGCGAAACGGAGGAATCAAATGCTCAGTTATAGACGGTTTCTTAGCGACCTTAATCCCATGCGGCTGGCAACCCTCATCGCCATCCCCTTGCTCCTCCTCGCTGCTGCGGGACGCCCACAACCTGCGGCTGCACAAAACATCTACGCAGCGGTGCACGGTACAGTGACGGATACAAGTGGCGCGGCCATCCCCGGTGCGGCAGTATCGATTTCCAATACCAGCACCGGCATCACCACAACGGCAACGACCGACAGTCACGGCTACTATATCTTTCCCCAACTGCAGATTGGCGGTCCTTACACCATCACCGTAACTGCCGGCAGCTTTCAGAGGTTCTCCTCCACCGGCCTTATGCTGAATCTCAACGACAACCGCGAAATCAACGCCAAGCTCGAAATCGGCTCTGCCGTGCAAACGGTCGAGGTGCAAGCTGCGGCGGTGCAGGTGGAAACTTCGGATTCGCAGTTGAAGCAGGTTCTTACTGCTCAACAGATGGAGGAGGTCCCACTACTCGGCCGGGACGTGTCCGGGTTGCAAAAGCTTGCGCCGGGAACTGTGGAATCGAGCGATCGATTTGGTAGTTATTCGTCCAACGGGAGCCAGACACAATCGAACTCATATCTGCTGAACGGTGCCGATATCACCGATGTTTCCCTGCAGGATGAGGGGATCTCCGTTAATCCGGACGCACTGGCGGAGGAAAACATTGTCACCAGCACGCTGAACCCGGAGTTTGCCCGCAACAGCGGCGCCATCGTGAACCAGGTCCTCAAGTCGGGCACCAATACCTTTCATGGGAGTGGGTTCGAATTCTACCGTGACACTTTTCTTACAAACGGCAGCTACTTTGCCCCTTCGCGCCCCAACTTCCACCAAAACCTCTATGGCGGGACGCTGGGCGGTCCGGTGATCAAGAACCGTCTCTTTTTCTTTCTTGCTTATCAGGGGTCTAGGAATCGAGTCGGAGCCACGCAGCTATCGCCGGTATTAAGTTCGGACCAGCTCAATGGAAACTTCAGCGGTGACAACAATATCGTCACCGATGGCGCCAATAATGTAGCCGGCCTCTCCTCCAACCCAATTCCATTTGCCCTTCCCGGGTGCGCAGCCGGTACCCCTTGGAATGTCTGCTTTCCAACCGGCGCCGTACAAGTGGCGTCAAGCACCTACAATCCACTCGCCGCCAAGTTGCTGCAGCAATTTGTTCCTGCTGCAAATACTACGGTCGGCGGCGCACCCTATTACGCCTTCAACGCGCCCAATTCCGGAGCGCAGGATCAGGGCATCATCCGCGCGGACTATCATCTCACTCAGAAGGATTCACTCTGGGCCTCCGGTCTTTTCCAATCAAGTCCCAGCGCAACTGCTTTGAGTTTTGGTGGCTCAGATCTGCCAGGATTTGCGGCAGATCAGGCCGAGCACTACAAGATATTCATGGCTTCCTGGACTCACACTCTTGGCCTGAGCGCTCTGAACGAACTCCGGGCCGGCTACTTCCGCTTTAATTTCGCAGATGTGGAACCCCAGCACGTGGTGCAGCCCAGCAGCTACGGCTTCAACATCACGCCCCAGGCTCCTCAAGCCAACCTTCCGCTCATCAGCGTCCAGGGTCTAAACGGCACGACCGCCACCGGGGGAGCCAGCTTTCTTGGTTTCTCGAACGAGGGGCCACAGCCGCGCATAGACACAAACCTGAGCGCAGCGGACAACTTCAGCAAGGTCTTGGGAAACCACAATTTCAAATTTGGGGTTTCATACGAGCAGTTCGCTGTGGATAATCCCTACTACGCCAACAACAATGGCAATTACAGTTTTTCCGGAGCCGGGGTCTACAGCTCGGGTGATCCCATCCTCGACTATGTGCTCGGCATCCCCGATTCTTTTCAGCAGGCTTCCGGAAGTATTATCCACGCCATCGGCCATGAGTACTATGCCTATGCCCAGGATAGTTGGAAGGTCACAAACAACTTTACCCTTAACTATGGCATCGCCTGGGATCTGGAAGCCCCTTATCAGAATCACCAGTTTTCAGGCCTCGGCATAGTTTGCTGGAACCCCACGACCCAAACCTCTAACGTGTATCCCGGAGGCCCTCCAGGGCTTACCTACGCAAGAGACCCGGGCTGCAACACGGCTGGCGGTGTTACATCCAAATACGGTCACTTCGGCCCGCGTCTGGGCTTCGCCTGGTCGCCGAGTTCAGGTCCCGCAAAATTGATCGGCGCGGAGGGTGCGCACAAATTCGTCATTCGCGGCGGTTTAGGCATGTACTGGAATCGCGACGCGGAAGAGGGTCAATTGCAGAATCTTGGCAATCCCCCGGGCTTCAGGAATTCCTTTGGAGCCGGCGATTTTGGCGGCCAACCCTCCTTCGCCAACCCGTTTATGGATATCGCGACTGGGCAGGTCGCGCCGAATCCCTTCCCTTACGTTTATCCCGCGGCCGGTACGATGCTCAATTGGCCCGATTATGCTGAATTGGATCTCAGTACCTATCCAAAAAACTATACCGTCCCGTATGTCTACAACTTCAATCTCAATATCCAACGGGAGCTGCCGGGCAACATGGTTCTGCAATTGGGCTACGTAGCCTCGTTGGGCCATAAACTGGTTCGCTCCTATGAAGGCGACAGGATCACTCCCGCCGGCCACGCGGCCTGTTTGGCGGATCCAGTTTGTTCCGCGGATGGGGGGAATCTGTCGCTCGATTTCCCGCAGTACTTCACATCGCCGGCGATTGTTCCCGGCTCAGAGGGGTCGGGGAGCTTCGGAAACGGTATCCCCTGGTACCTTAGCGTCGGGCAGCAGTACACGGATGGAGATTCAAACTACAATTCATTTCAGGCGAGCCTGACCAAGGGAGTCTCCCACGGTCTGTACTTCACCGCGGCTTATACCTTCAGTCACGCACTCGACAATGCTTCTGGGCTTGAGAGTTCCGGATTCAACGGGCGTGGCACCAACCCCTTTCCGGGCTATGAATACCTGAACTATGGTGATTCGGACTACGACGCGCGGCACCGGTTATCGTTGTCGTATAACTACGAGCTGCCGATCTTCAGGAGCTGGCAAGACAACTGGGCTCTGCGTGAGACCCTCAGCGGCTGGCACGTCTCCGGCGTATCTGCGTTCCAGACCGGCTTTCCAGTCACCATCTCAGATATAGGCGCCGTTAATTCGCTCTACTGCAACTTCGCCAACTACTACAGTTGTCCCGATACCCCAAACATCTCAAACTTCAACGTGAAAACCTTCAATCCCCGCCTTTCGGACCATCTCTGGTTCGATCCAAGCACGTATTCCCAGGAGGCGCTCGGAACCTTCGGGAACGTGAAGCGTAACTTCTTTCACGGGCCGGGCTTTAACTACACCAACCTCACAGTCTACAAAGACTTCCCGCTGGGACCTGAGAAAGCCCGCTACATCGAGATTCGCGCGGAGGCGTTCAACGCCTTCAACCATGCGAACTTCGGGCCACCCGACGGCAACTACACCGACGGTTCGTTTTTTGGTGTCGTCACCTCCGTCGTCGGATCGACCACAGCGGACTACAACTCAGATCCGCAGCCAGGTCGCTCCGTACAACTCGTCGGCAAGTTCTTCTTCTGAGGATCCTGGCCGGCCTAGTCTATCCCGGCCACAAATCGATGGGTGCCCCACATCTCGCTCGTTTTTCGCGAGATGTGGGATTCCACAGTCCTGTCCTTGCAAGTCTTTTGCTCTCTCTCTCAAAGAGTACGGGCTTTAAAGTCTGCGTAAGATCTGCATTTAGGCTTTGTATCAGGGCACGACTTTTTAGTCGGGCGGTAAAGGAAGGAAAGAGAATTGGGCTTTTAGCCCCTGGAGTATGTCTTTCCTACCTGAAGGGTACGGGCTTCAGCCCGTACATACTGGAAAACCAAAACGAGGAGCTCTAGAGCCTGCGTGTAGCACTCGAAGAGCAACCGCAGGACCCGCCACTTCACCGTCTTGCCGGCTAGGAGAAAAAACTACGCTCGATTTAACGCCGCCTCAAGGCCCGGAGGGCCGGCAGCCCAAACCTCAGCCCAGCCCGGAAGGGCTGGGAATCCTTCGGTACGGGCCGGGCACATGGCTGACAAAATAGACCGGGCACATGGTTGACACTTTTGCGCAATCGCCACTCTTAATGCGCCGAACGGGATCTGATGCTCGTAGCAGTCGCCCGGTGGGAATGTTGAAATCTCGAGGCTTTTGCGAGATTTCAAAGGCAAGGTGTGACAGCGTGCAGCTTCAGCTCTCTCCGTCTTGCCGGCTAGGAGAAAAAACTACGCTCGATTTAACGCCGCCTCAAGGCCCGGAGGGCCGGCAGCCCAAACGTCAGCCCAGCCCGGAAGGGCTGGGAATCCTTCCACGACGACGCCGAGCGCCGTAGGTGCGGCACTCACTCTAGACCACTCTGGAATCGCAGGGGGAATGCGCACCCAGCCTCCTCAGGCCCCGGCAAAACCGACGGGGGTTACCTTTAGTTAAATACCCCCCCATCCACATGTTTTTTTAAGCAGCCCCTTGCGCACCAAAGCCACCCATGGGATCGTTGGCTTGACGGTTTCCTAAGGAGAATCATCCAGCCCTATCCCTGCGCAACCACAACTGTTACACCTGCAGGAAGAACCGCGCTGTGCCCGTTGCCGTCGATACTCGGAGCAATTTGACATCTTGATAAAACAACTGACTTATCCGCCTTCCCCGCCGGCGAAGGCGAGCCGCGCTCCGCTCCTCTTCCCAATCCAGGCTCACGCGCGGAAGGCTCCCTGTCTGCCGGCGAAGCAAACTTTTCCTACCCGCTGGATGACTTACCACGCATACCACGCATATCACGCACCTATTTCCACGAGCGCGGCGGACCATACCACGCATACCACGCATATCACGCACCTATTTCCTCGAGCGCGGCGCACCATACCACGCATATCACGCACCTATTTCCTCGAGCGCGGCGCACCATACCACGCATATCACGCACCTATTTCCTCGAGCGCGGCGGACCATACCACGCATACCACGCACCTATTTCCTCGAGCGCGACGGACCATACCACGCATACCACGCATATCACGCACCATTTCCGTCGGCCGCCTTAAAGAATCTGCTTGAGGTCTGCATTTTGGCGTTGTATCAGGGCACGACTTTACAGGCTGCGGAAAAACTCGGTTTTAGGGTAGGCCGGGGATTTATCCCCGGCGCAAATGCAATGTAATCAACTTGGGCTTTAGCCCCTGGGGCATGCTTTCTTGCTCGATCCGGCTTTTTCTGCAGCCTCTTTAATCGGCCCGAAGAGGAAGGAAAAATAATTGGGCTATAAAGCCCTGAAGTAAGTCTTTCTTTCCCTGAAGGTGACGGGCTTTAAGAGTGTGCGTGAGAACCCGGGGATTTAGAAATTTAGTCCCACAGGGACGGTTGAACTTAGCCCAGGACGCCAGTCCTGGGTTGGATTCAAAAGGAGGACTCAGTCCCGCAGGGACGGCTGAAAATGGTCCGCGACGCAATCCTCCTTCAGCCGTCCCTGCGGGACTCGATCACGTATCAAGATGTACCCAGGACTAGCGTCCTGGGCTAAGTTCAACCGTCCCTGCGGGACTAAATTTCTAAATCCCGGGTTCTCACGCACACTCTTTAGCCCCTGGCGTACGTTTTTCGCTCTGAATAGGATCGGCTTTAAAGCCCTGAGATCCGTTTCCCCTAATTCCTCATGGCGAACTGCGCAAGTTTTCTTGGAGTCGCCGGCTCTGATGCTTGCTATCAGGACGCCACGGAGATCTGGGGGGGTACGTTTTTCCTGATGGGTACAGGTATGTACGGGGTCAAAACCTCAGTCGATTCAAGCCCAGCTTCGCTATGAACCTACTTCCCACTGCCCGCATTCATCGCCTTGCGCATCGCGGCTTCCGCATCATCGCTCCAATACTTGCAATTGAGCTGCAGGAACACAGAAGTATAAGGAACTGTCATGGTTGTCTTAAGCACCAAAATGTGAAATGTCTTCCCCACGTCATCGACTTTCGCGATGATTTGTTCGTGTGGCAGTGACGTTATCTTTCTTCCCGCGAGTGCGGTCTTGATCGCTTCCCGGTAAGCCGTTACGCCGGGAGCGTCCTTTTCGGGCACAAACGGAAGCTCCGCGTCCATGTAGACAATCGGCCTCACCTGGATAGAGCCATCAATCGCCCCCAGCACCTGGCGGACAACCTCCAACTGGTCACTGTTGGTTTCGAGCGTCTCCACCCCGGCGGAGCTCTGCAGAGGGTAGGCCGAGTCCACGATCATGATCCAGTTGCGATGTCCCAGCAGAGGCAAAACCTGCCGCAGCCGGGTTTGCCACTCCGCCGTGGACTGCTGCGCCGCAGCCGCCAGTCCGCTCACCGCGAGCAGCCATATTGCCAGGACCGCCTTGAACGCCCTCATCCTAAGCTTCCTCCAACCCAACTCTTCGCTTCATGCGCACCCCAAAAAAGGAGTAAAGAGCAATGCCGCAGTAGCACACGAGCGGCACCATGTATGCCTTGGCGATGCTGTGCTGAGTCTGTGATATCCAGCCCATAAGCGGCGTGAGCACCGCCCCCCCGACGATCGCCATCACAATGAGCGATCCGCCGATCTTCGTATTCTGGTCCAGGCCGTCGATGCCCAGGGCGAAAATCGTAGGGAACATCACAGACATAAAGAAGCTCGTGATAAAAATGGCCCAAAGTCCTACCCAACCGGGAAAGGCAACGCCTACCGCCACCAGCACAATATTCACCAGGCTGTAGACCCCCATCAAATACGCCGGCTTGACGTAGCGCATCAAGGCCGCGGAACTAAACCTGCCCACGCCAAAGGCAACCAGTGTGCCGGTGAGAAAATACCCGGCTATCTTCTCCGGTTGATGCGTTCCATCCTGTACGTATTGAATAAAGTAGCTCCAGGTGCCAACCTGGGCCCCCACATAGAGGAACTGCGCGACGATGGCGAAGAGAAAATTAGGGTACCGCAGCAGTTCCTTAAAGCTGCCATGCTCTTCCTGCGCGCTCTCGTGCTCGCGGGCAATCGTAGGAAACTTGGTGCGAGCGATCAGAATGGCCCAGATGAGAGCGACCAGCCCGACAACCAGGTAGGGAACCACGACACGCATCGTCTCGTGCTTGAGGTAGGCCTCGTAGGTATGAGCGACCTCCATGGCCGCCACCTGTTGTGGAGTGAGTTCGATTCCCGAAAAGATAAAGACCGTGCCGATCAGTACCCCGGAAATCGAACCCAGAGGATTGAAGGCTTGAGAAAAATTCAGACGGCGGGCAGCACTTTCAGGAGACCCCAGTTGCGCTATAAACGGGTTGGAGGCCGTCTCCAGGAAAGAAAGCCCACTGGCAATCACAAAGAGAGCGAAGAGGAAGAAACCGTAACGCCCGATGAGAGCGGCAGGCCAGAAAAGAAACGTGCCGCTGGCAAAGAGAAGTAATCCAACGATGATGCCGAATTTGTAACCCATTTTGCGCATCAGCAGCGCGGCCGGAGTGGCCAGAAGGAAATAACCCATGTAGAACGCCGACTGTACCAGCCCCGCCTGAAAACGGGAGATAGCAAACGACTTCATGAACTGGCGAATGAGAACGTCGTTTAGATTATTGGGAACTCCCCAAAGGAAAAACAGCGCCGTTACCAGGAAGAAGGGCAGCGCCAGTCCCTTTGGCACCAGTGGCGGTGTCGAATCCTTGGTTTCCTCTGGGTTAGTAGAGAGAGGCACGAGCATCGGCGAGTTTGTCCTTTCCTAATCTCCGCAAAGATGCACGTGGATGCCCAGCTCTGCCATCATCGATGCCTTTGCTGCCAGCGCCTGGTCGGCTACCTGGCTGGTTGGAGCGTACACCACGTTGAGGTGGTTGGCGCGATGCCGGGCCATGAACTGATCGCGGGTGACGCCGTGCAGCAGTGTATGCATGATAGGCCACTGTGGGGTGACGGACTTCAATCGGCGCTCTGTCTCTTTCGCAGGCAGTTCAATTGCGGTTGCCCGGCCCAGGTCGACATGCAGTGCACCGCCTTCCACGAAAACGCGGCTCCATACCACGTGTCCCGGTTTACACACCCCGTTAAGCGTGCCCCCGCCCAGCCGGAAGTACATGGGCGGTTGCCGTTCGCTTCGGGCCTTGGCATAGCCACCGGCGATATGCGACGCGGGCACAGCACCCGAGATTTGAAAGACCCATACGAATTCGTCGATATCGCCGCCACTGTAGTGCTCTCCCCAGCGAACGTCATGCAGCGTCGTGGCCGGGTCAAGTTGCATAGCACTCCATACGCGATTGGTGACCAGTGCGTCCAACCCCGCGCATTCGTCTACTTCATTGAAGTGCGGCAATGCCTTGCCGGCATACAGCTCTCTGCCACTGGGGTCGAATACGGGTGGCCGTTCCACGTTGTTCAGTAACCCCTCGACCAGATCGGAAGCCGGAGCCATGTCTTTCAACCCCTGCTGATATTGAATCCCGATGGCATCGCACCCAAAATCATCGGCAATCCGTAGCGCGGCGATGTACATCTTGCACTGCTCGAGGATCTGCCGATCGGTTAGTTCGGTCTCTTCTTTTTGGCCGGTGACAAAAGTGAAGCCGCGCTTGTCCAGCCAGGTGCGAACGGCTTGCGCTTCGCGCTCGGTAACCGCGGACATAGCTGCCACCAGGGCCGACTGGCTAAGCCGCTCCTTGTAGACTCCCGCGGCATTGAGAAGATAGTCCTCGACGATGGCGTTGTACATGCCCATGCAACCTTCATCGAAAACGCCAAGGATCGCCTTGCGTGTCTTCAGGTCACGGGCCAGCGACGCACCCAATTCTCTCTCTGCCCGGGGCAGACCAGAGAGGTCGAGGTCGTGCACGTGACTCGAATCCTGTTCGACCGTTTGATTCTTCAGCCATTGCCGTAAGCCGCTGCGAAAGAATTCGTCCTTGAAATCCTTGCTCCATAAAGTACTGAAAGACACTCCACCCTTGTGCAGGCAGCCATTCAGGTTCAGCATGCCGACTAGACCCGGCCACTGGCCCGACCAGTTCGCCACGGTGAGGATGGGGCCGCGATGATGCTGCAGCCCGGAGAATACGTTGTGGCTGTACTGCCAGACGGCTTCCGCGACAATGATCGGAGCATCCGGATCGATCTTCATGAAAACATCCATGCCCATGCGCTGGTTATAGATGAAGCCGTGCTCCAGGTCTTCGCGATAAGGGTGTGCGCGCCGCAGCGCGAAGCCCTCGGCACGCAGGGCCTCCGTCAGTTGCTTTTCCATCTCGGCCTGGGCCGCCCAGCAAACCTTATTGGCGGATTGGCGCAAGTCGCCGCTGGCGACGAGCAGGATTTCGCCGGCGGTAATAGGCGTGGGAGATTCCAGGTCCGGGACAGCATACGATGCCATCTTCAATTCTCCTAAGGTAGCTCCATTCGCGAGGGTGGAAACAGAACGTTATTCCCCGTCCTTATAGTCGCTCACCGGCTTTTCCACTCGATGGCAGGAAGGTTATGGCAACCGCCAACGATAACAGTTGCCCCTCGCCCGTGGCAAAATGGTGAGTCCTGTTTCCAGCAACTTTAAGCATAGACACGGATGGCATGAGAATAGACGCGGTGTTCAACCGGTTACGTTACCAGGCGGGTATAAGCGCATGAGTGGGCAATCGGTTTCCGCCAGGCCGTGGGTGGTGTTGGTTGGTGGATTTCTCGGAGCCGGCAAGACCACGTTGATCCTGGCCGCGGCACGTGAGCTCGAGCGGCGTGGTTTGCGCAGTGCCATGGTGTGGAACGACCAGGGAAAAGACCTGGTGGATAGCCGCTATGCGGACCTGTCAGGTATGCGCTCGGGAGAGGTGACGGGCGGGTGTTTTTGCTGCCGGCTCTCCGGCTTGATCGATGCTATGGGCGAGCTGCGGGCGCACGCACCCGACGTTATTTTTGCCGAGCCGGTAGGGAGTTGTACCGATCTTTCGGCCACTGTGCTCCGTCCTCTGCTCGAGTACAGCAGCACCTATCGGCTTTCGCCGCTCACTGTTTTGGTGGATCCGGAACGCGCCCGGCGCATGCTTGACCCTGATGCCGATACCGGAATGCGCTTTCTCTTCGACAAGCAACTGCAGGAAGCCGACCTGGTCTGTTTCACCAAGTCGGACCTCTACCCGGTATATCCGGAGACGGCCGCCGCCCATGTGCGTCAACTGAGCGCGAAGTCAGGTCACGGCGTTGCCGCCTGGTTAAGCGAGGTCCTTTCGGGCACAATCGCGACCGGCGATCAGGCACTCGAAGTCGACTATGCGGAGTACGCTCGCGCCGAAGCGGCACTTGCCTGGTTGAATCTGCGAGCTATCTTCCAACCGCGTAACTTGCTTTCTCCGGCGATGTTGCTGGGTCCATTGCTCGACCATCTTGATACCGCCCTCACCGCACAGCAAATCCCCATAGCCCATCTGAAAGCAATCGTCACTTCACCAACCGGCTTCCTCAAGGCCGCAATCTGCGGGAACGGGCAGGAACCAATAGTGGATGGGGACCTGGACGCGTCACCTGCGGACAAGCTGGAGCTTGTGCTCAATCTCCGCGCGGTGGGCCAGCCAACCCAGGTGCGCACCATCGTTGAGCGCGAGTTGGCCCAGCTCGACTCCGGGCTGACGCAGACTGCGCTCGACTGCTTTAGTCCTGCGGCGCCAGTTCCCGAACGGCGCATCGCCAAGGCTAGTTGATGACTCTTGGCGAATCGCCCGACCGTGGTTACAAATGGCTCGTCGTCGGCATCCTATGGTTCGTTTGTTTCTTCAACTACGCCGATCGTCAGGCAATCTTTTCCGTTTTTCCCCTCATCAAGTCGCAGTTAGGGCTCACTGACGTTCAGTTGGGCGTGGTGGGCGCGGCGTTCATGTGGATGTACGCCCTGTTCGGTCCCTTGGCCGGGTGGCTGTGCGACCGCCTGCCCCGCAAGAAGCTCGTACTCGGAGGATTGGTCGCTTGGTCACTGGTCACTGCGTTGACCGCGGTTTGTCACACCTACGGCCAGCTGGTCCTCTGCCGTGCGCTGAGCGGGCTGGGAGAGGTGGTTTATCTCCCCGCTTCGATGTCCCTGATCGGCGACTATCACGGGGCGGACACACGCTCTCGCGCTATGTCTTTGCATCAGTCGAGCATCTACGTGGGTTCCATCGCGGGAGGCGCCCTTTCCGGCCTTGTCGGTCAGTTCTATGGCTGGCGATGGAGCTTCATCGTCTTCGGATCCTGCGGCCTGTTGTTCGCTTTTGTCGTGGGAAAGTTCCTTCAGGAACCGGCGCGAGGTAGATCCGAGCAGCAGGCTGGCCCCGCCTCGTTCACCTCTTCCACCGCTGGCAGCCTGCTCGATGAACTAAAGGCCCTGCTCAGGAGCCCGGCCGTGCGCCTGCTGATATTGGCATTTGTCGGCGCCAACTTCGTGGCCGTCGTCTTCCTCACCTGGATGCCCTCATTCCTGTATCGCAACTTTCACATGAGCCTCAGCATGGCGGGATTGAACGGGACGATGTATCTGCAACTCTCTTCGGTTGCCGGCGTTCTCTGCGGCGGCCTGCTGGCCGATTTCCTGATCCGTAGATTTGCCGGCGGACGAATGTTCACCCAGGCCCTGGGCCTCTTTCTGGGCATCCCGTTCCTGTTCTTCACTGGCTGGGCCGCCTCGATCCCGGCCGTCGTCCTGGGCATGATCGGCTTTGGCTACTGCAAAGGCATCTACGACGCCAACATATTCGCTTCGCTCTACGATGTTGTCCCGGTCAGCCAGCGGGGCGTCGCCGCTGGAACGTTGAACTCCCTGGGCTGGCTGGGAGGCGGTTTCGCTCCCATTGCCATTGCTCTGGCCGCCAATCGATACGGGATGGGCCCGAGTATCAGCGGAACGGCGTTGGTTTACTGCATCTCCGGAGTCCTTATGCTGCTGGCAGCCCAGCAAACAACTGCCTCCCGCGCAAAACGCCCTATTGACTGAAGAGTGGAAACTTTACTCTTCCTTGCTTGCCGTGGGAGCGAAGCCGCCTTGCCCAGCCCGAAAGACTGCGGAGTCGCGTCAAACGCGCTTGGCGTTGACTTTAGTGGCGAGGCCCACCTTCTCCAGCATCCAGATGCCCAGGTAGTTCACATCCAACTCGTACCAGGCCATTCCGTGGCGAGCCGAAACCGGGTGTGCGTGGTGGTTGTTATGCCACCCTTCACCGCCGGTCAGCAGGGCTACCCACCAATTGTTGCGGGAATCGTCCCGGGTTTCAAACCGCCGCGAACCCCAGATGTGGGTTGCGGAGTTGACCAGCCAGGTGACATGCAGGCCAACCGTGACCCGGAAGAAAATGCCCCAGAACACCCACGGCCAACCACCCACAGCCAGCAAGCCGAAGCCAAGCACGGTCACAGGTAGCCAATGGAAGCGATTCAGCCAGCGGTAGAAGCCCTGTTTCATCAGGTCAGGGGCATAGCGCTTGAGGATAGCGCTGTCGTTGTGGAGGGAGCCGTTCAGGATCCAGCCCATATGCGACCACCATTTGCCATCTCGCGGCGAATGGGGGTCACCTGGTTTGTCGGTAAATTGATGATGCAGGCGATGCACAGCGACCCAGTAGACGGGGCTGCCCTGCAGGGCCATGGTGCCCAGGATCGCCATGGTGTATTCCAGCCACTTGGGCACCACATAGCCGCGATGGGTTAACAAACGGTGGTAAGACAGCCCGATACCGACATTTTGGGTAAGAACCCAGGTCACGGCAAAGACTGCCAGGGCGGACCAACGAAACGTGAACAAAGCCGCCAACGCCCCCAGGTGAAAGGCGCCGATAATCAGCGCAAAATTCCACTGAAATTTACCCTTGTGGGGTTCCAGGGCTGCCTGGAGTTCGGCCGCCTCAGTCGCTGCGCCCGCCGGATTTGTGATCGTCGCCATCGTCTACTCTCTGCTCCTTTATTAAGGCTATTGGGCGCAAGCCCCTGCCCTTGTAAGAGTTGCGTAATACCTGAGGTTCAAAAGGCAGGGTTGATGGTTGTGATTGTTACGAAATCGGTCGTATACTGAATATGCGACCAGCCCGGTCGCAATTGCATCTCAAGGTAAGGCGGGAATGCTAAGGCTAACCAAGAAGGCGGATTACGGTTTAATGGCGCTGAAGTTCCTGGCCGAACGAGCCGACATGCCTTCCCTGAGTGCAAAGGATATTGCCGAGGCTTACGGTATTCCTCCGCAGTTGCTGGCCAAGATTCTGCAGCGGCTTACCAAGGCCGGATTGCTTCGCTCCCATGCCGGTACCAATGGCGGATACGCGCTTTCAAGGGCGCCCGGGGACATTACGGCATTTGAGGTGATCGGCGCTATCGATGGGCCGCTTTTTATCACCTCCTGCGAAACCGGCCCGCATGGTTGTGACCTCACCGATAGCTGCACCGTCAGGGAGCCGCTACGCAAGGTGAATGAGAGCATCGCAGACGTTTTAAAGGCGATTCGGGTATCGGATTTGTGTGAACCCGAGCCGACCCGGAAATACCACGGGAAAGCCGAATCCGTGCTGGTAAGCCTGGGCCACTGAGGCAACGTAACAAGATCGATTGAATGTTAGGAGTAGGAGAGCTGATGAGCACCGTTGAGAATGCATTGAAGGCGCCGGCAAACGTGAAGCTGCCAATTTATATGGATGACCACGCGACCACGCCCCTGGATCCGCGCGTGCTGGAGGCGATGATGCCTTACTTCACCTCCAAATTCGGCAATGCGGCCAGCCGCAACCACTCCTTCGGATGGGAAGCCGAGCAGGGCGTGGAGCGTGCTCGTGAGCAGGTGGCAAAGCTGATCGGCGCCAGCGCCAAGGAAATCATCTTTACCTCCGGCGCCACCGAGAGCAACAACCTTGCTATCAAGGGCATAGCAGAGATGTACCGTGAGCGCGGCAATCACATTATTACCCAGGTGACCGAGCATAAAGCGGTGCTGGACGCCTGTAAGCGTCTGGAAAAGTATGGCTACCGGGTGACCTATCTACCCGTAAAGGCAGACGGCCTGATTGACATTGAAGACCTGAAACGGGCTATCGACGACAAGACGATTCTGGTCACTATCATGTTTGCTAACAATGAGATAGGGGTCCTTCAGCCAATTGCGGAGATCGGCAAAATCTGTCACGAGCGCAACATCATCTTTCACACGGACGCAGTCCAGGCAGTGGGCAAGATTCCGGTTGACGTCAACTCGATGAACATCGACTGTCTGTCCTTGACTGGACACAAGATCTACGGGCCCAAGGGATGCGGCGCGTTGTACGTCCGCCGGCGCAATCCAAGGGTGCAGATCTCTGGTCAGATCGATGGAGGTGGGCACGAACGCGGTATGCGGTCGGGAACCCTCAACGTCCCTGGCATCGTCGGCCTGGGCAAGGCCTGTGAGATTGCCGGTGAGGAAATGGCGGCGGAGGCGGAGCGACTGGGCAAACTCCGCGACAAGCTGAAAAACAAGCTGGAATCGAACCTGGACTACGTCCACGTGAACGGCTCCATGGAACACCGTCTGCCGGCCAACCTTAACGTCAGCTTTGTCTACGTCGAGGGTGAGTCCCTTCTGATGGGCATTAACGACGTTGCAGTTTCCAGTGGCTCAGCCTGCACCTCTGCGTCACTTGAACCATCTTATGTATTGAAGGCTCTGGGACTGGGTGACGACGTGGCTCATAGCTCCATTCGTTTTGGTCTGGGCCGCTTCAACACGGAAGCCGAAGTTGATTATGTTGCTGACAAGGTGATTGACGTAGTGCAGAAACTTCGGGAACTTTCGCCGCTCTATGAAATGGTGAAAGAAGGCATCGATATTTCAAAGATTGAGTGGCAAGCGCACTAAAGGCGTTTCGCTTTTGGTGTAGACGCACAACGAGCTGAGTACCCAAACGAAGGGAATAGAAAATGGCATATAGCGACAAGGTAATTGACCACTACAACAATCCACGGAACGTAGGCCAGATGGATAAGAGCCAATCTGAGGTTGGTACAGGTCTGGTTGGCGCTCCTGAGTGCGGTGACGTGATGCGTTTGCAGATCAGGGTCAATCCCGAGACACAGGTGATTGAAGAAGCAAAGTTCAAGACCTTCGGCTGCGGTTCCGCGATTGCGTCCTCTTCGCTGGCAACCGAATGGGTCAAGGGCAAGACGGTCGCGGAAGCAATGCAGATCAAGAACACCGACATCGTGAAGGAACTTGCTTTGCCGCCGGTCAAGATTCACTGCTCGGTGCTGGCGGAAGATGCGATCCGCGCGGCGATTGGCGATTGGAAGAAAAAGAACGGCGTGACCGAGACAGCGGAAGTCGCAGCTTCAGTGGCTCACTAAGCAGAGGGCAAGATGGAATTAGCTGTCCTTAATGCGGAAAACGCCGCGCCGAATCAGAAGGGCATCCAGATTACGGAGCGTGCCCTGAAGCGGATTCGCGTGGCCATGGCCAAAGAAGGGGTCTCCCCTGAAGAGGGGGGGCTCCGCCTGGGCATTCAAGGCGGCGGCTGTTCCGGTCTCTCCTATAACATTCGCTTCGACTCTCAACCGCGAGAGCGCGACCGCGTGTACAACTTTGAGGATGTTCGCGTTTTTGTCGACCCCAAGTCGTTCATCTACCTCCACGGCATGATTCTCGACTACGAAGAGACGTTGATGCGGCAGGGATTCAACTTCATCAATCCCAATTCGACCAAGTCCTGCGGTTGCGGCTCATCGTTTTCGGCCTAGACGTGCCGGGATCTGCTCCGCCCTATGCAAATTGCTGAAAATGTAAGTGCGCCGGCAAAGTGCTGGTCCTGTGGACAAGAGGTCGCGGAGGGGCAGCCCTTTTGCTCCTCCTGCGGCAAGGTCCAGCCGCCGCATCAGGCGGACTACTTCGCCATGTTTGGCTTGCCGCCCAGGCTCGATCTTGATGTGCAGGCGCTGGAAAAGCAGTTTTACCGTTACAGCCGAAAGCTGCACCCTGATGTTCATGCCCGGGCCTCGCAACAGGAGCAGGAATGGAGCCTCGCGCAGGCTTCGCTGCTGAACGATGCGTACCGCACCTTGAAGAATCCGCTGGATCGGACCAAGTATCTGTTGCGGCTGGAAGGGGTGCAGTTCGAGGAGGATCGGGGGGCGAATCCGTCCAAGGTTCCTGCGGATCTGCTGGAAGAGGTGTTTGAGCTGAACATGCAACTCGAAGAGTTGCGCCAGAACCAGAAGATGGGCGAAGACGACCCGCAGTTGCGTCACGATCTCGAGGCTGCGAAGACCCAATTTGCCGCCCAGCTCAGCACCCTCGACGAGCAAGTGCGTTCGCGATGGTCGGCCTGGGATGCCGCTTGGGAACAGAACGACGAAGCAAAGAAAACCGCGGCGAAAGAAGCAATGACTGCGTTGCTGCAACGCCGCAGTTACCTGCAGAACCTGGTGCGCGACGTGGACCAGACCCTGGGAGGGTCCTAAGAGTTATGGCGGATGAGCGCATAGTCGGTATCGACCTGGGCACGACCAACTCGTTGGTCGCCTTCATGCAAGGCGAGAAGCCCGTCGTCATCCCCGGGGAAGATGGCCTGAACCTGGTGCCCTCGGTGGTGGCGTTGGGACCGGCGCGCGATGGCAGCCGCCCCACCATGCTGGTCGGCAATGCGGCGCGGAACACGCTATTGGGCACGCCAGAGCGAGCCATTTACTCGGTAAAACGCCTGATGGGCCGCGGCGTGGAAGACGTTGCCGAGGAATTGAAATTCTTTCCCTTCCGCCTGGTCGACGATATACAGCCGGGCGAAGTGTTACGCATACGCCTCGGGGATGCGGAGTTCACGCCGCCGGAAATTTCCGCGCACATCCTGCGCCAGCTCAAGCGGAATGCGGAGCGTTATTTTGGCGCGCCGGTGACCCAGGCAGTGATCACGGTGCCGGCATACTTTAATGATGCCCAGCGGCAGGCTACCAAGGATGCGGGACGCATGGCGGGCCTCGAAGTTCTGCGCCTGGTCAATGAGCCGACGGCCGCCGCCCTGGCGTATGGTCTCGATCGTCAAAAAGAAGGCATCATCGCGGTCTACGATTTCGGTGGCGGAACGTTTGACATCTCTATTCTCAAGCTGCATGAGGGCATTTTTGAGGTGATCGCCACCAACGGCGACACTCATCTGGGCGGCGATGACATTGACAATCTTCTGATTGCGATCGCGCTCGATGATATCGCCGGGGATGAAGGGACCGATCTACGCCGGCAGCCGGAGGCCATACAAGCCATACGTAAGGCGATGATCGAGGCCAAGATTGCGCTTTCGTCACAGCCGCTGGCACACATCGATATCCAGCTCCCCCAGGGCGGCCGCTACCGCCGGGAACTGACTCGGGAACAATTCGAACAGCTGATTCAACCGATTGTTGCCCGTACCATCGCGCCCTGCCGCGACGCTCTGCGTGATGCGCACCTGGTTTCCGACCAGATCGACGAGGTGGTGCTGGTGGGTGGTTCCACCCGCATTCCCCTGGTGCAGCGTTTGGTCAGCGATGCGTTTGAGCTGCCCCGTCGTGGCAAGCAGCCGCGCACCGAGCTCAATCCGGATGAGGTAGTGGCCCTCGGCGCCGCTGTTCAGGCCAATATTCTGGGCGGCGGATCGAAGGCTACCGAGGACATGCTGCTGCTCGATGTGACCCCGTTATCGCTGGGCATCGAGGCTTTGGGAGGAGTGGTCGCTAAGATCATTCAGCGCAACTCAACCATCCCGGCTTCTGCCTCGGAGTCCTTCACCACCGGCGTTGATGGCCAGACCAACGTCGCCATCCACGTGTTGCAGGGCGAGCGTGAGATGGCCAAGGACTGCCGCTCGCTGGCGCGCTTTGACCTGAAAGGGATTCCGCCCATGAGCGCGGGATTGCCGCGCATCGAGGTCAAGTTCCTTATCGACGCCAATGGAATCCTTCACGTTTCGGCGTTGGAGCAACGCAGCGGCAAGCAGGCGGAGGTCTCGGTGAAGCCGGCCTATGGCCTGACGGACGAGCAGGTGGAATCGATGATTCTCGAATCCTTCGATCACGCCGAAGAGGATATTCATCTTCGCCAGTTGGTCGAAGCCAGGAACGAAGCGGACACCATTCTGAACGCGCTGGAAAAAGCTCCTTCCAGCCC
Organism: uncultured Acidobacteriaceae bacterium; assembly: GCA_963838445.1. Lineage (GTDB taxonomy): Bacteria > Acidobacteriota > Terriglobia > Terriglobales > Acidobacteriaceae > PALSA-350. Next base: position 55,501 of record CAWIRT010000042.1, on the reverse strand, counting down.
TGCATGGCAGCAGCTTGACGCGGATGAGCGGGCAGAAATCAGCTCGTTGAGCGCCGAGCTCAGCGTCCTCAAGCAGGGCGATGATCTGCAGGCGCTGCGGGCTGGGACTGAAGCGTTGGACAAAGCAACCCACCGCTTCGCCGAGCTCATGATGGACGCCGCTGTTTCCAGCGCAATCAAGGGCCAGACCATGCAATCCGCGGATGACAAAGTGGGCACAGGTCCCGCTGCTCCGCACCCCATCGCGCAAGCAGAGTTCATGGAAAGAAAGTAAACCAATGACTGACAATATGGTCCGCGTCACATTTCTTCCTGAAGGCCGCAAGGTGGAGTTCCCCTACGGATCACTCCCTTACGGGCATCATGGAAAGCCCATGTCGTTTCTCGACGTGGCCGAGCACTTCGACATTTTTCTCGATCACGCATGTGGCGGAGTGTGCGCCTGCACCACCTGTCATCTATGGACGAAAGACGGCAGCGAAGCACTCACGCCGGCGGATGACGATGAGCTCGACCGGCTGGATATGGCAGCCGATCAGCAACTCAATTCGCGGCTTGGCTGCCAGGCCGTGATCACTGGGCCAGGAGATTACGTGGTGGAGATCCCCAAGTGGAATCGCAACTACGTTTCGGAAGGCAAGCCACTGACATGGCAGAGGGAAAGTGAGGAGCTGACGATGGCGCGTGAAATAACCTGGAATGACGCCGAAGAGATCGGTATCCAACTTCAGGAAAAGTATCCCGACCTGGACCCCTTCACCGTGCGCTTCACCGACCTGCACAAATACGTAACCGAGCTGGAAGGCTTCGCCGACGATCCGGCAAAGTCCAATGAGCCCAAGCTAGAGGCCATTCAAATGGCCTGGCACGAAGAATACAAAGACGCCCAATAGCCGCATTGTTTTATTGGTCTCCCGAAGGTGATAGCAAACGCTTTCCATGGAAGTTCCGCTCCCCTTGCTCATCCAGCGAACGACCGTCCCGGATGCCGTCGAATCCGCATGTTTCGCAGCCCCTCCGGAAAGCGGTCATCCTGAGACAGAAATTGGATCCCGAGCAGATTGACGTTGTCGTCGAACAGGTCAGTTTGCTCCCAATGGCAGTTTCAATCGAAAAGTCGCCATCCTGAGCGAAGCGCCTTAAGATTATCGCATATCAAGGTTCTGCGCGTAGTCGAAGGACCCCGGCGATGCTTATTGGCAGATGCTCTTCGGAGCTTTCCGGGCACAAACTCAAGGGAGATTGAAAAAGTCACAGGCTCCGACCGGAGCGTAGCGAAGTGAAGTTGGATCTCTCTACCAGGCATTCGTCGCAAGCCGGAAATCAAATCTTCCGTAAAGCCGTGTTCGACTTCACACCCACAGCGCGCGGCATCCGCGCCAGCTCCGCGTCCGTCGAAGCATCAGGAACCGAGCAGCCAGGCGTAATGATGTATTTGTTTCCCGCCTGCTCCCGAGCCAACATCCATTGTTTGCGGATTTCTTCCGTAGTCAGCTTATCGAAATCCACTTCATCCACACCCCCGGCAATCGCCTGTGGATACTCTTTGCGAACCTCCGCGATAGGAATACCGCTGGTCTTAACCGAGTAGTTGATGACCGGCGCCTGAAAGTCCTTGAACTGATCCAGGTACGGCCTCTCCAGCGTATGCAGGTGCAGGAGCGTCAGCTTGGTATCCGCCAGGGCGGCGAGCACCCGCTTATCGTACGGCCGGCTATAGCGCTCATAGTCGGAGACCGATCCGAACTTGCTGGTGGCATTGAAAATGCTGACCAGCGTCCCCGAGCAGCCAATCTCCTGCGAGCTCCGAATATGGTTGATGGTCGATTGGGTGATGGCTTCCATCGCCTGCTCCCACCCGGCAGTGTTCTCTTTTTGGAAGGTGTGAATGCTGTTAATCACGTCCGTTCGATCCTCGCCGCCCTTCTTGCCGGCGAACTCAGGCTCGGCCGCCAACAACAACATCGCTGTCATATAGGGGCCATAGAGGGTGTCAACGAAATACGCGTCGCCGTGCAAGCCATCACGAACCAACTCCAGGGTATGCAGCTGCTCGGGATAAGGCGTCTTCAAAGGTTCCAACTCATACCACTTGCCGGTTTTTGATCGCGGATAGTCGAAGTCATTCATCACTTTGACAAAGTCGGTATCGTATCTGCGATGGAACTCCAGATGATCCTGGGCCTCGAGCTCTGCCGTCGGGCGCTTGTAATGGTGCCACAGGCTAAAAGGGGGACGGTCTACATCCTCTCCCCGCAACGCGCGGTCAACACGTTCCTTATGGGAAAGACTTGTGGAGGACGCGAAGGCCGGGACTGCCGTCATCGCTGTGGCTGCGGCCATTGCGGAAACGAATTGCCGGCGGTTCATCACGTTGCGGTTCCTTTCAATGCCAATCGAACGCGCCGCGGAAGAGTTGCATGTCCGCGGGCTTTCCACCCTCGTAATACATTGACAACACATCGAAGCGAACCTGGTCCGGCGCATCCGGGAGGGCCAGCAGGTAATGCCGGGCCACCCGGCGAAGGATGCGGATTTTATCGTGGTCGACCGCAGACTCCGCCGTAGCCACGTTCCGGCTGCCGCGTGCCTTCACTTCGATAAAGCACAGAGTATTGCCTTCCCACCCCACCAGGTCGAGATCGCCACGGACCTTTCCGCTCCGCCAGTCGCGGGCCACAACGGTATATCCGTGGCGGCGCAGGTAAAAGAAAGCCGCTTCCTCACCTCGGCGTCCCAACTCCAGGTGCGCCGCCCGGCCTCGTCCTAAACGAGCGGTGAGGTAATCACTGGCACGAACAAATTCCTCGAGCAGGCGCACCGCAAACATGGGGCCTATTCTATTCCCAGCACTACCCTCCCACGCGCCGGCAATTGGCATTGAGTGCTCGGTTGAGGATAGAACAATTGCCGTAGGGTCCAGTCTCATCGAGGCCCGGAGGGCCGCCCGCTAAACATCAGCCCAGCCCGGAAGGGCTGGGTTAGCATCCCACTCACGATCCGCCTGCCCCGGCCCGCCGTGGGAGCGCCAGAGGTGCGGTACCCATCACCCCCTCAACCATTTCGCGGGACTCCAGGCAGATATTCTCTGCGCGGTCACTTTTCTCAGCCGGGCTAAACTACTGACAGCGACCGGCGTGAAGTCCCCCATCACCATCTCGAAGGAAGACTACCTGAAGGCCGTTCTCGAAGCGGAGAGCGAAGGGCAGGAGGTTATTCCGGCAACACTCGCCCACTGGCTTTCGGTATCGCCTCCCGCCGTCACCATGGCGCTTAAGCGCCTGCGGCGCGATGGATATCTCGAGGTCAAGCCAGACGGAATTGTCCGGCTCACGCCCAAAGGTAAGGAAACGGCCTACCGGACGGCGTTGCGGCACCATCTAATCGAACGCATGCTGGCGGAGATGTTTGGCATGGAATGGTATGAAGTCCACGACGAAGCCGAGCGCCTGGAGCATGCTGTGTCGCCGGCGTTTGAAGCCAAGCTGCTGGAACGGCTGGGTTCGAAGGGAACCTGCCCCCATGGAAATTGGGTGCTGCCGGAAAGTCCGGAACAGCGCGGTAAACGCGGGATGGTCTTACTTTCCGAAGCCAAAGAGGATGCCGGGTACACGGTGGTAAGCCTGTACGAACGTGATCCAAAATTGCTGCTTTTCCTGCACCAGGCGGGCATTGCGCCCGGCGGCCGGGTGAGTGTCCTGGCAAAGAACTACGACCGGACGATCTCCATTGAGACTGCCGCCGGCCGTTCCACTCTCGGGCCATCCGGCGGCTGAGAGGGTCTGGGTCAAGCGGCGTGGAAAAACATGAACGCGATTTAGTTTTAGAATTATTTCAGGGAACGGGAAACCGAAGGTCCCCAGTGCGATTCCCAAAGTAATGGAATCTCGAAGAGATGTCGCATTGTGAACCGGTGTCGTTGAGGTAGCCTCGATGCGAATGAGGAATCTTTCCTTTATCTGGTTTGTGGGTGCGGTTGTCTGGTGGATCGACGCCGCGGTGGCCGTTCACTACGGCAACAAACCCCATGCCATCCTGGCGCTCGCGGTGGCCTGTGTCTTCTTTGCCGCCGGGGTCATGTGGGTCAAGAGCACCGAAAAGCGCTGAGCTCATCAATGGATTAAGTCTTTTGAAAGCGCGCCTCGGTCAGGTCCAGTTCGCGCTCGATCGTTCTCAGCAACTCATCATTGATCTTGTCTTCATTGCGCAAAATGACCGCCGTGGAGCGTTCGAGTGCCCGTAACTCCTGGCTAAGATTCCGTTCATAGCGGGCCATGGCGATCTCCCGTTCCGGCTTGATCTCTTCGCCCCCGCCTTCAACCAGGGTGGCGCGGGCCTGGTAATGGCGGATCATGTCTTCATAGATGGCCGCATGATCTGACTTTCCTTGCCGCGACAGATCCTTGAGGTAGTCGAGCACCGTGTTGAGGATCATCAGACGAGCCTGCTGCTCTTCCAGGTTGTTATCGCCCACCGCGAGTCCCAATTTCCTGATCACCGCCGGCAGAGTGATTCCCTGCAGGACGAGGGTGACAAAGATCACGCAAAAAGTCAGAAAGATGATGAAGTCCCGCTGCGGGAAAGGTGCTCCGCTCTGCAGTTCCGTGGGCAGCGAGATGGCAGCGGCCAGGGCCAGCACTCCGCGCATTCCTGTCCAGGCCACGATAAAGACTTGCTTGCCCGTGGGACGCACCTCTGTCTGGTGAAGCACATGTTGTCGTATCCAATACGCGATGATCGCACCGGGATACACCCAGATGATCCTCAGCGCCACAACCAGGATCGCGAACGTTATCCCATAGCGGATCATCTGGCTCACGGAAAGATCGTGAATGCCGCTTAGAATCAATCGAAGCTGCAGGCCCATGAGGATGAAAACGAGACCGTTCAGGCCGAACTCCAGCGTCTTCCATACCGCGGTGCCGTCGATACGCGCATTGATAGACAAGGTTTCCGAGCTCTTGCGCCCCAGATACAGGCCGCAGACCACGGTTGCCAACACCCCCGATGAATGAATCCCCTCGGCTGCAAGATAAGCCAGGTAAGGGGTCGCAAGGGAGAGAGTGATCTCCACCGGAGAGTCCGTGATCTCGAGCGACACTTTGTGAATGACGAAGGCGGCGAAGAATCCAATCGCTATCCCGCCCGCTACCAACCAGAGGAGTTCCAGCATTGCCAGGCCCGGTCCAGGGCGTCTCCCCGCGACCACCAGGGCCACAGAAAATTGCAGAGCCAGCAGACCACTTGCGTCGTTGACCAGGCTTTCGCCTTCCAGTACGTCGACGATCCGGCGGGGTAGGCCGAGGCGCTTCGCAATTGCGGTAGCAGCGATCGCATCCGTGGTAGAGACCACCGCCCCCAGAACCGCACCCAGCCTGTAGTCAAATCCAGGAATCAACCACGCTGTACCCAGCGCAACGCCAACCACAGTAAAGCCAACCAGGCCAAATGCGAGCATCAGGATACTGACAATGTTTTTATGAAAGTCGCGCCAGGAAGTGTTGAAGCCGCCGATGAAGAGCAACGGAGGCAGAACCACCAGAAAAACAACATCCGGATTCAGCGCGATTTGCGGCAGGCGCGGGAAGAGTGAGAGAACCACTCCACCCATGAAGAGAACGATGGGATAAGGAATTTTGAAACGCTGCGCGAGCGTGGTAAGGCCGGCGACCAGGAGCACGAGAAAGAGAAGTATTAGCTCGAGGTGGTGAATGCCTGCGGCCTGCACGGGGCGGTCTCCAGAGATTCAGATTAACCCAGAGCATAGCGGATGCCCCACTTCGAGTGGGGCATCCGCAGATACATCAGACCGTGGCGGAGGCAAAGCTGGCGGCTTGTGCGTGCTCCTGCTCTACCTGGGTCACGCATTGCTCGAAGATATCGAGGCCAATGGTGGCTTCATGCTGGTTCAGGATCAGCGGGGGCGCCAGGCGGATGGAGGTTTCTCCGCAACCCAGCAGCAGGAGACCTTTTTCAAAGGCCAGGGAGACGATGCGATCACGCAGTGCTGGCGCGGGTTCGCGGGTTTGCTGACTCTTGACGATCTCAAGCCCGATCATCAATCCTCTGCCGCGAACGTCGCCTATGATCGGATGTTTTGTCGGCCAGTCACCCAAGCGGGAAAAGAAAACGTCTCCCATCGCGGCTGCATTGGCGATGCCCTCACGTTCGAGAACGTCCATGGTAGCCAGGGCTGCGGCGATGGCCACCGGGTTGCCCCCGAAGGTCGACGCATGGGAGCCGGGGACCCAGTCCATGATTTCGGCGCGGGTCATGCAGATACCCAGGGGCATGCCCGAGGCGATGCCTTTGGCCATACAAACCATGTCCGGCTGCACCCCGGAGTGTTCGACCGCCCACCATTTGCCGGTGCGGCCGGCACCCGATTGCACTTCATCGACCACCAGCAGAATGCCGTGCTTGTCACAAATACGCCGCAACTCCTGCATGAAGATGTCGGGCGCTACCACGTACCCGCCTTCGCCCTGGATCGGCTCCACGAAGATAGCGGCAACTTCTTCCGCGGGTAGCGTGGTCTTGAAAAGCTTTTCTTCGATGTAACGGGCGCACGCCAGAGCAAAGCGCTCCTCTTCCTGAGGGCCTCCGCTACAGCCGCGATAGGCGTAGGGATAACGCACGTGCGTGACCCCGGGAACCAGCGGGGCAAAACGACGCCGTTGCTGGGGCTTGGAAGCGGTGAGCGAAAGAGCGCCCATGGTCCGGCCATGGAAAGCCCCAAAAAAGGCGATCACCTGCTGGCGCCCGGTGTGGTACCTGGCTAACTTCAGCGCGCACTCGATGGCTTCCGCCCCCGAATTTCCATAGTAGAAGCGGTGAGGGCCGGGCATGGGCGCAATGGCCGAGAGGCGCTCGGCAAGGGTCACCATGTGCTCGTAGTAAAAATCGGTGCCCGAGATATGGATCAGCTCGGCGGCCTGTTGTTGTATGGCGGCGACTACTTCGGGATGGCAATGGCCAGTCGAGACGACGGCTATGCCGGCGGCAAAGTCCAGAAACTCGTTTCCATCCACATCCTCAATCCGCACGCCGCGGCCGCGCTTGGCCACCATCGGATAGGAACGGGTGTAGCTGGGGGAGACATAGCGCTCGTCGCCGGCGACAATCGCGCGGGCTTTCGGGCCTGGCAACGGACCCAGGAGTTTCGGACCGTACTGGGCAAGAAGGGTGCTGCTCATGTGACCATTCTTCTGCATGATGCTTCTCTGCTTTCTCGGCGTTCTTAAAAAGGCGAGTCAGTCGACCGCCGCCGATGGAATGCGGGCAGTCGGAGGCAGGGCAGAGCTTCGGCGGAGGAAAAGCTAGTCGCCGCCGAAGAGACTAGGTCGGGTGCCGGCGGGGAGCACGTGAAGACGCGTGCGCGGCATGGGGGAGGAGCCGATGTACGGACGGCGCGGTCTCTGGTAATCCACCCTCATTTTTAGATCCCCTTGCCCCTTTAGGTTACCACGGCCCTTGTTCTAGGCTCCTTAGGCCTATTTCCTTTTCCAGCGGGCCCCATCTTTGGAATCCTCGATCAGGATCCCCAAATCAGCCAGTTCCTTGCGAATGCTGTCGCTGCGGGCAAAATTCCGCGTGCGGCGAGCCTGCTCTCGCTCCGCCAGCAGTGCATCGATCTGCTGGTCGCTCAGCGAGTAGGCGGCCACCATTCCAGGCGCCGCCTGGTCGCTCCGCCCTTCCTCCTGTGCCCATTGCAGGGCGCCACGGGCAATTTCGGCGTCGCGATCGTCCAGTACGGCAAAGATCTCATCGAAGCGGCGCAATGCTTCCGTAATGGCTGGGACGTTTCCTGCATACAACTTGCCCGAGTCTGCCGCCACATTTCCGTTGCGAACAAGCTCAAAAATAGCCGCCCGGGCTTCGGAGGTATTCAGGTCATCCGCCAGCGCCGCACAGAAGTTTTGCTGGGCCTTCACCGCCTGGGTCTCGAGCTCTGGATTCATCCCTGCCTGCCAGTTTCCCCCACGGATTCTTTGCGCAAAGGTACGCACCCGTTCCACGGCACTGGCCGATTCCGTCAAACCATCCATCGTGAAGTTCAACGGGTGACGGTAGGGAACCGAAATAAGCAGAAAGCGGATCGCCGATGGCTTGTAGCCCTTGAGCAACAAGTCGCGCAAAGTGAAGAAGTTACCCTCAGACTTCGACATCTTGCGGCCATCTACCAGCAGAAAGCGAACGTGCATCCAGTGGTGCGCCATGGTCTTCCCGGTGGCCGACTCTGTTTGCGCGATTTCGTTCTCATGGTGGGGAAACATCAGGTCCTCCCCGCCGGCATGCAGGTCGAAGCTCTCGCCCAGGTACCGGAGCGCCATGGCGGAGCACTCGATATGCCAGCCGGGGCGGCCAGGGCCGAGCCTGGTGTCCCAGTGCTCCCCGGGCTTGGCGGCCTTCCACAGGGCAAAATCGCGGGCCGAGTCCTTGTCGTACTCATCCAGATCCACCCGCGCGCCATCGTTGATGGCGGAGAAATCCTTCTTGGACAGCTTGCCGTATTCCGGAAACCCGGCTATGCGGAAATACCAGGAACCGTCCGGGGCCTGATAAGCCAGATCCTTAGCCGCCAGCCGTTCAATCAGCTCCACCATCTGGTCAATGTTTTCTGTGGCTCGGGCGATGACCTCCGGCCGTTCGCAGCCCAGGGCATCCAGATCCTGAAAAAAGGCACGCTCGTATTTCTCTGTGTATTTGCTTATAGGCAAATGCGCGGCCGCCGCATTGCGGATGATCTTGTCGTCGACATCCGTTATGTTCATGACCTGGAGCAACTTGCGCCCCTGCTGTTTCAGGAAGCGGCGGAGCACGTCCAGTTGCAGGAAGGTGCGAAAGTTGCCGATGTGGCCGTAGTCGTAAACCGTAGGTCCGCATACATAAATGCGCAGCGTCTCGCCATCGGAAGGCTCGAGATCTTCGACAGTGTTGGAGAGTGTGTTGAAGAGACGGATGGTCATCCAGGCTGGGGGCTATCTGAGCCTCATGGTAACTTTTCGAGCGGCGAGCGTCCACCCGGGCGGGCTTGCTGGTACCCAGGTTGGCATCCGGGGCTAGCCCAAAAGACGCTTGACTTCAGCCATGGATTTCCCTTTCCAATGGCGGTTGAAGTTGTCGAGCGTGCACAAAGTCACGCTGCGCATGCGATCCACATAGAGCGCACCCGACAGATGATCGATCTCGTGCTGCAGGATGCGGGCGTGCCAGCCGGAGGCCCGGATCACTTTCGGCCGCCCCTGGGCATCGAGACATTCGACCTTTACCTTGCGTGCGCGAGGCACCACGGCCACCTGGCCGGGCAGACTCAGGCAGCCCTCAAAAAACTCGACCTCCGGCGCTTCTTCAAAAGTAACGACAGGATTGATGATGACCTCGAAGGCCACCGGCTTACGCTCCCGCTCGGCCAGCATCTCCCGGTTAAAGTCCTTCATATATTCTTCGCGGTCTTCGATCACGGCGAGCTGCAAGGGCAAACCCACCTGCGGCGCGGCCAGCCCCACGCCCGGCGCGTCGTGCATCGTCTCCCGCATGGAGGCGATCAGTTCCTGGGTGCTGGGCAGCAGGATCTCCTCCGGCCGCAGAGGCCGGGCGCGTCCCCGCAGTACTGGTTCACCAACTGCTCTAATCTTCAGAATCATTTCTTCCCCAGGGCCAGCGAGGCATTGGCGGTCAGGTCCAGGGGCGCATGCTCGCCAGCCAGAAACCTGGGCCACGCTGCAGCCGCAATCATGGCCGCATTGTCGGTGGAAAGCGCTACCGTCGGGAACGCGATGGGCAACCCACGCCTTTCCGCTTCCTCAGTGAAGCGCACCCGCAGTTCTCGGTTTGCGGCCACGCCGCCTGAAACCAGGATACTTTCAGCCCCCAGTGCTTCGGCAGCCTGAAAGGTCTTTCGCTTGAGATCCTCGACTACGGCCCGTTGGAATGACGCGATCAGTCCCAGTGTTCTGGCATCGCACCAGGCGACCGCCTCCGCCGGCCCTGCTGAGGGAAGGGCGGCCAGGGCTTCGCGACGGCGCGCGATCGAGGGGTAGAGGTCGTGAATCTGAACATAACGAAGCACCGCTGTTTTGATGCCGCTGAAGGAGAAGGCAAATCGATCCGCCGGAGAATGGGGGCGGTGGGCTTTTTGTTTGACCTGGGTAAGGGTAAAGGCGACGGCCGAAGGATCCCCATGCGGGGCAAGCGCATCGATCCAGGGACCTCCCGGGTAACCCAGTCCCAGCAGCTTCGCGACCTTGTCAAAGGCTTCACCGGCGGCATCGTCCAGCGTGGCGCCGACGTTGCGGTAGGTGAAGCTCTCGCCCTGGTAGCGGACGAGGTAGAGATGGGTATGGCCACCCGAAACCACCAGGGCGAGCGAGCGGGCCTTGCCCAGCTGAAGGGTTTCGCTGTGGGCCAACAGGACGGCGTGAATGTGACCCTCCAGGTGGTTGACTGCGATGAGCGGCTTCGCCAGCGCGAATGCCAGCGACTTGGCATATGCGACTCCAACCAGTAGTGCGCCCGCCAGGCCGGGACCCTCGGTGACCGCGATTGCTTCCAGATCAGAGATGCGGACGCCGGCTTTAGCCAGCGCTGTGCGGACTACGGGAACGATATTGCGCAGATGTTCGCGCGAAGCGAGTTCCGGAACGACCCCGCCGTATGGCGCATGGATTGCGATCTGCGAAGCCACGATGCTCGAGAGTACGCGACGCCCGTGCTCTACCACCGCGGCTGCAGTTTCATCACAGGAGCTTTCGATGGCGAGAATCACGCCGCTGCCTGGGCTGCGGCATGATTCGCCCTCAGCGCCAGAAAGTAGCTGGCTGGGTTGACTCACGTTTCTATAGTAGTAGGAATGGAACCCAACGCAGCGCGGGATGCGGCCGCGGCCATCGTAGCCCGGCTGCGGGCCGCCGGACATCAGGCTTACTTCGTGGGCGGCTGCGTGCGCGACTTGCTGTTAGGCCGCGCACCCAAGGACTTCGACGTAGCCACCAGCGCGACACCGGATCAGGTGCTCACCCTGTTTGAGAAGACCTTTGCCGTCGGCGCTCACTTCGGCGTCGTTGTGGTTTGCACCGGGGAGATCGTGACCGAGGTCGCTACCTTTCGCAGCGATGGCGCCTACTCCGATGGCAGACGCCCGGATGCAGTGCGGTTCTCCACCAGCCCGGAAGAAGACGTGAAGCGTCGGGACTTCACCATCAACGGCATGATGCTGGACCCGGCCGACGACTCGGTCCTGGACATGGTGGGCGGTATGCAAGATCTGCAGGCCGGCTTGATCCGTGCTATTGGCGACCCCGGCGAGCGATTCGCAGAAGACAAGCTGCGCATGTTGCGGGCGGTACGATTCGCTGCCCGGTTCACCTTTGATCTTGAGCCGGCGACCGCGAAGGCAATCCAGCTCTTGGCGCCGGCCGTGAGCCAGGTGAGCTGCGAGCGAGTGCGGGATGAATTGAACCGGATGCTCACCGAGGGTCACGCGCGCCGCGCCTTCGAGATGCTGGATGCGACCGGTTTGCTGGCCCAGGTGCTGCCTGAAGTGGTCAAGCTGAAAGGGGTAGCGCAGCCTCCGCAGTATCACCCCGAAGGCGATGTTTGGGTGCATACGCTGTTGTTGCTCGACGGGCTGCCCGCCGACTGTCCAGTCGCCCTGGCCTGGGGCGCTCTGCTGCACGACATTGGGAAGCCGGCGACGTTTCGCGTGGCGCCTGACCGCATCCGTTTTGATGGGCATGTGGAGACGGGAGTTCATATCGCCGAGGCAATCTGCCGCCGCCTGCGATTTCCCAACTACGAAACGGAGCAGATCCTGTCGCTCATCGCCAACCACATGCGCTTTGCCGATGTGCGCAAGATGAAGGAGTCGACGCTAAAGCGCTTCTTCCGCCTGGAGCACTTTGACCAGCACCTGGCGCTCCACCGCCTCGACTGTCTTGCCAGCCACGGGTCATTGGAGTTGTACGACTTCGCTCGCCAACGATTCGAGACATTGCCACAGGAGCAGGTTCGGCCGCAGCTGTTATTGAATGGCAGAGATCTGATCGAAGCCGGTTATCAACCCGGACCACAGTTCAGCCAGATGCTCGCTATGGCTGAAGACGCGCAGCTTGAAGGGACGATTCACACCCGTGAGCAGGCGCTCGCGCTTATCCGGGAACGATGGCCAAACACTTCCCCCTGACAAATGACGGGTGCCCCACATCTCGCTCGTTATTCGCGAGATGTGGGATACCACTGAGCCACACCGGTGTCTTCGCTAACAGACTTCCGCCGGAGTTGAGTCACGCCGCGCTCTTTGTCAACCCAAAGCAGCGTGGGCCGAAAAGACGGCCTTGATACAAAACCTGGTAGAGGATTGAGCGGTTTTTCCTATCTCCCAACAAACGTTGGGAGATAGGATCAGCCGGGCAGCCGTTTACTTCTGGGCGTGCTCAAAGCGCTTGTTGACCTCGTCCCAGTTCACCGTATTCCACCAGGCGGCGAGGTAGTCGGGCCGCTTGTTCTGGTATTTGAGGTAGTACGCGTGTTCCCAGACATCGTTTCCCAGGATGGGAAAATGCCCCTGCGAAATAGGGTTGTCCTGGTTTGGCGACGTGACGACTTTTAACTTGCCGCCCTCAAAAACCAGCCAGCCCCAGCCCGAGCCGAACTGCTTGGCCGTGGTCTCATTGAACAGCTTTTTGAAGTCGGCGAAGCTGCCGAAGTCCTTCTTGATCTGCTCGGCAATTTTGCCCGTGGGGTCACCGCCCCCATTGGGCTTCATGATGGTCCAGAACATGGTGTGATTCACATGGCCGCCGCCGTTGTTTCGCACTACGCCGCGTATATCCTCTGGAATTGTGCCCAGGTTGCGCAGCAGATCCTCCGGTGAGTGCTTGGCGAGCTCGGGGTGCTTCTCAATAGCGCCGTTAAGGTTGTTGACGTACGCGGCGTGATGCTTGTCGTGATGAAGCTTCATGGTTTCGGTATCGATGTGCGGTTCAAGGGCGGCGTAGTCGTAGGGAAGTGGTGGCAGTTCGTAAGCCAAAATATCCTCCTGGATTGGTCCCTCATCCACTCGGATGAGTCTGGGACCAGCTTGCCCGGATTGGGCGTGGTGCGGTTAGGGAAACCCTTGGCGAGGCAAAAACGACTGGCGCAACGGCTGCGCCTGATTGCCCTCTCCAATATTGCGTCTCCATGCTATCGGATGCAACTTAGGCAAGGCGGGTTCGAGAATGTCGACCCATTGCCGCGATCATGACTGTATCAGCAGAGAAGACGCCCGTTACCAGCCAGTCGCCCCACACCTTATGGGGATATCGATGGGGAAACCGGGGTTTACACTCGGAATAGCGTAGTAGAGCTGCGGCACGAGCATCTACCTCGATCTTATTTTGGCCTTGAGAATAAATTTGCATTGACCCGGACACGAATAACCCGCAGGCAGCTGTTACGTCAGGCGGGCGCCACCGGAGCACTCGCCTTGGGTGCGACAAGTCTGGCCGCTGGCGAGGGACTCCAGGACCGGCCGGCTGCGGCGTCTACCGCTAGCACTGCCACCCCAAAGACCGAGAGCCAGGCGGCGGAAAAGTACGCTCATCCGCCAGGCGTCTTCATCAACAGGCCGCTGACTCAGGTCTCCAGAATGGCGGACGCCCTCCTGGACGACATGGAGGGACGGAACTGCGATTTCTTCTTTAATGAAGCGAGTCCCAGGAGTGGCCTGGTGCGTGACCGGGCGCCGGTTGTGGGACGGTCCCTGAGCCGGGTGTCGAGCATTGCCGCCACTGGCTTTGGTTTGAGTGCTTTATGCATCGCCGCCAAATACAACTACCTGCGTCCCCTGGATTGCGAACAGCGAGTGGAGAAGACACTGGCTTTTTTGCTGGAAGAATGTCCGCACGAGCATGGTTTCCTCTACCACTTCATTGACATCGATAGCGGACAGCGGCTCTTTGGCAGTGAATTGTCGTCAATTGATACAGCGCTCCTGCTTTGTGGGGTGCTGCACTGCCGTCAGTTCTTTACCGGCAACACTCGGATTGAGGCTCTGGCGACCACGTTTTACCGCCGCATCGACTGGCAATGGATGATGAACGGCGGCAATACACTCTCCATGGGCTGGCTGCCCGACCAGGGCTTTTTGAAAAACAGATGGGATATCTACTCTGAGCTGACCACCATGTATCTGCTGGCGATCGGCTCGCCCACCCATCCGGTTCCTGCGGAAGCGTGGGATGCGGTGCAGCGGCCGGTTGTAACCTATGGGGGAATCGACTACATCAGCGGTGCGGCGCCGCTCTTCATTCACCAGTATCCACAGGCTTGGTGCGACTATCGCAACCAGCGTGACCGGCACGCAAACTACTTCACCAACTCCATTGCCGCGACTCGGGCCCATCAGCTCTGGTGCCTCGTCCAGGGACAGAAATTCCCCTGGATCGATCAGGATATGTGGGGCATTTCGGCCTCCGATTCCCGGCAAGGCTATCGCGTCTGGGGCGGACCGCCATCGATCGGGCCGCTCGATGGAACGTTAGTTCCATGTGCCGCGGCGGGATCGCTGGTCTTTCTGCCCGCGGAATGTTCTCACGTTTTATTAACAATGCGGGAAAGATACGGCGATAAGCTTTACGGACGCTATGGATTCGCAGACGCATTCCAGCCAAAGGCCGGGTGGTATGGCGAAGACGTAATCGGGATCGACGTGGGTATCGGTATGCTGATGGCCGAAAACCTGCGTTCCGGTTTTGTCTGGGAATGCTTCATGAAGAATCGGGAAATTGCTCATGCCATGCGAGAGGTCGCCTTCCACCCCGATCCCGACGCCAACACCCAGGTCTTGTAACCCAGTTCTTGCTCATTTCGCCCGTTTCAGGATTTGCGAAAATTCTCCCTGCTGGGTTATTTTCAAGTCCTTTGTAACTTCGCGCGCATCCATCCGTCAGGTATTTTGCAATCATAGGGAAAGGTAAGAAGATGACGGATCAGGCTTCCAGCTATCGCTGGATTGAGGGCCAGGGCCCGGCCTTTGGATGGCCTGGAGTGGAACCGCGTTGGACCTCCAGTAGAAAAGATTGTGTGGGTATGGCGTACTCCGCCTCCAGCCGGATCTGGTACACGGTCTCCCATGGCATTCTGAACGAAATCTACTACCCCACCATCGACCGGCCGCAGACCCGGGATATGGAGTTTCTGCTGACCGACGGGGAGACGTTTGTCCACGAAGAGAAGCGCGATCTGGAACGAATCTTTGAATACATCGACAGCTGCTCATCGGCCGTAAGGCTCATCAATTCCGATCCCCAGGGCCGTTACAAGATCATCAAGGAGATCATCGCCGATCCCCATCATCCTGTGGTGTTGATGCGGGTTCGTCTGGAAGGCGACGAGCGGCTGCTTTCGAGAATGAAAGCTTACGCGTTGCTCGCGCCACATTTAGATGTTGGCGGTGCAGACAATTCCGGTTTAGTGCTGGACCTGTCAGGCAAGCTGGCGTTGTTGGCGAACAAGAACGGCCTGTCCTTAGTGATGGCGGCCAGCTGTGGCTTCAGCCGCGCCAGTTGTGGTTTCGTGGGCAGGAGCGACGGCTGGCAGGACCTGATGGATAACTTCCAGATGGATTGGCAGTTCGGCTCCGCGCTTCATGGAAATATTGCGCTGACCGGCGAGATCGACATCAGCGTGCACCGCGAATTTGTGGTGGCGATCTCGCTGGGCGAGGGGCACCACTCTGCTTTGACCACAGCTCTGGGTGCAGTCACCACCCCTTTCGACCAAAACCTGAAGCGCTTCAACGAACAGTGGCATCGCGCCGCCACGCCGGCGGGCTTGAAGAGTGCTGCCATGGATGCGGGCCGGCTCCTCCAGGTGAGTCAAAACGTCATTCTGTCCCATGAGGACAAGTACTATTCCGGCGCGTTTATTGCTTCGGCTTCTATCCCGTGGGGTCAGCACAAGGGCGATGACGATGTGGGTGGCTACCATCTTGTCTGGACGCGAGACATGGTGCAAAGCGCCACAGCGCTGTTGGCCTGCAATCGGGTCGATACTGCCCGGCGGGCCCTGGTTTACCTGGCCTGCACCCAAAAGCCCGATGGCAGTTTTGCGCAAAACTTCTGGATTGACGGAACCCCTTACTGGACCGGTATTCAACTCGATGAGGTCGCTTTCCCCATCATCCTGGCGTGGCGGCTATGGAAGCTCGACGGCCTGGGAGAATTCGACGTCTTTCCATTTGTTGAGCGTGCCGCCGGATTTCTGATCCGTCATGCTCCAGTTACGCAGCAGGAACGATGGGAAGAAGCTGCTGGCTACTCTCCATCAACCCTGGCCGCCGTGATTTCGAGCTTGATTTGCGCGGCTGATATCGTGCGTGCCAATGGATCCGCAGAGTTGGCCCAATTTCTCGAAGAGCATGCGGACTGGATTGAGTCGCACCTTGAAGACTGGACAGTGACCAATCGCGGTACATTGTTGCCGGGTGTACCACGGCACTACATGCGCATTCGTCCCCCTCAGTGTGGCGATCCTTATGCGACAGACGGGTGCGGCGAAGAGACGGTCCGTATCAATAACCGGGGTCCAGGAGAAAGGGCTGACTTCGAAGCAAGTAATGTGGTTGATGCCGGCTTTCTGGAACTCGTCAGGTATGGAATCCGGCGCCCGCATGATCCAGTGGTGGCCGATTCCCTCAAGGTGATTGATCACGTGTTGAAGGTAGAAACGCCAGCGGGTCCATGCTGGCGACGCTACAACCATGACGGTTATGGACAGCGGCACGATGGAGGGCCATTTCTGGGCTGGGGGCAGGGTCGTGCCTGGCCACTCTTGAGTGGAGAGCGCGCGCACTACGAGTTTGCAGCAGGTAACGACGTACGGCCTTACATCCAGGCGATTGAAGGGTTCAGTTCCCGGGGTGGCATGCTCCCGGAACAGATATGGGATGCGCCCGATATACCAGAGCTGGGGTTAAAGCTGGGCAAACTCACTGGAGCGGCCATGCCGCTGGTGTGGGCGCATGCGGAATATGTCAAACTGCTACGGTCGGTGACCGACGGTCATGTATTTGACCGGATCTCAGTAGTCGCCGAGCGCTATGGACGCAGTAAACGTCCCTCTCCGATCGAGGTCTTCCGGCTTGATCGGGAAATACAGGCTATGGCAGCGGGGGGCAGGCTGCGCCTGGTGGCCAATGATCACTTCTTCCTGGTGTGGACCGTAGACGACTGGAAGACAGTGCTTACCAAGGAGAGCCGCCACGTGGGTTGTGCGGGTCATTTTGCCGACATGGAAACCGAGCCCGGGCAAGCCGGCCGGGTGGTCTTTACTATGAAATGGCGCTTCAGCGATCGCTGGGAGGGCCGTAATTTCGAAGTCCGCCTGGATCCGAAGGAAGATCCGAGTAAGAATGGTGAGACCGCATACGCAGCGGCCTCATCTCAAGGAAAGATTCAGGATTGAATTCAGAGAACAGGAAACCGAAGATTTAACAAGAAGAGTGAGGTTGCTATGAGCGAACTGGATCAGTTGTCCATTAATGCACTGCGGTTTCTTGCCGTGGATGCCGTAGAAAAGGCAAAGAGCGGGCACCCGGGGGCGCCGCTGGGCGATTCCCCCACGATGTATCTCCTCTTTCATGAAATCATGCGCCACAACCCCGCGAACTCCAAGTGGACAAATCGCGATCGTTTCGTGCTGTCCAATGGACATGCGTCGGCCATGCTGTACGGAGTGCTGAACCTGGCGGGCTACAAGGTCGGCATCGACGATCTGATGCAGTTCCGCCAGTATGGCTCGATCACGCCCGGTCATCCGGAGTATGGCGATACCGACGGGGTGGAAGTCACCACCGGGCCGCTGGGTCAGGGATTCGCCATGGGCGTAGGCATGGCCATCGCCGAGAGGCATCTCGCTGCCATTTATAACCGTCCGGGATACGACATTGTGGATCACTACACCTACGTCTTTTGTGGCGACGGCGACTTAATGGAAGGGGTTTCGCATGAAGCCGGTTCCCTCGCCGGGACCCTGGGCCTGGGCAAGATGATTTATTTCTACGACGACAATTCCATTTCGCTCGACGGGCCAACCGCGCTTTCTTTTACCGAAGACGTGACTGAGCGCTTCGCCGCCTATCACTGGCATGTGCAGATGGTGGACGATGCCAACGATCTGGAAGCGATTAGGCTGGCCATCAAAGCCGCGCAGGCAGTAAAAGATCAGCCTTCCCTCATTCGCATACGGACAGTCATCGGCTATGGCAGCCCCAAGGCAGGTACCAACAAGGCGCACGGTGAGGCGCTTGGCCCTGAGGCGACCAGGGAGACCAAGAAGAAGTTGGGCTGGCCGGAGGATAAGAGCTTCTATGTGCCGGAGGAAGCGAAACAAAACTGGCTCCAGGCCGTGGACAAGGGCAAGAAATATGAGCAAGAGTGGAACGATCTCTTCGCCCGTTACAAGAAGGAGTACTCGGATTTAGCTGCGGAGTTCGAGCGCGTCCAGTCGGGCGTGCTGGCCACTGGTTGGGAAAAAAGCCTGCCTTCCTTCCCGGTGGATAAGCCGATTGCGACCCGCAGTGCCGGCGGCAATGTCATGGATGCCATCTCCAAGGTAGTCCCCGAGCTGATCGGTGGCGCAGCCGACCTGACCAGTTCGACCAGGACGATTTTTAAAGACAGCACCAGCTTTCATCTCGATCCCAAAGGCCGCAACATTTTTTTTGGTGTACGCGAGTTTGGCATGTGTGCGGCGGTCAATGGTATGGCCGTTCACGGCGGATTGATTCCATACGGCTCGACCTTCTTCTGCTTCAGCGACTACTGCAAACCGGCGCTTCGGCTCGCGGCGCTGATGCAGGCTCACTCCATCTTTGTATTCACTCATGATTCGATCGCGCTGGGTGAAGACGGTCCGACGCACCAGCCGATAGAACACCTCTCCATGCTGCGGGCTGTGCCTCATCTGACGGATTTTCGCCCCGCGGACGCCAATGAGACGGTGGCTGTCTGGCGCCTGGCTCTGGAACGGAAAGGCGCGTCATTCATGGCTCTTTCCCGCCAGAACCTGCCCGTTTTAGATCCCGAGAAGTACAAGGTTGCCGAGGGCGTCCGCAAAGGCGCTTACCTGCTGCAAGACGGCGGCGCCTCGCCGGATGTGCTGCTGGTCGCGGCCGGTGCCGAAGTTTGGCCGGTTCTGCAGGCTGCGGCGGATCTGAAAAAAGAGGGTATCAACGCGCGCGTGGTTTCCATGCCCAGCTTCCGTATCTTCGAAGAACAGTCTGAAGCCTACAAACAATCGATCTTTCCCGATCATCTTCCAGCACTGGCGGTCGAAGCCGGCGCTCCCATGTGCTGGTGGAAGTATGTCGGCCGGCACGGGGACGTTATCGGTCTGGAACGTTTTGGCGCTTCTTCGCCAGGGCCCAAGGTGCTGGAAGAACTCGGCTTCACCCCGGCAAACGTCACTAAACGGGCTAAGCAGTTGCTGGAGCGGGTTCGGCCCGCTGCGGCGGCAGGCAAGGCCTAACCTCTGTTCCAGCGGAGAACTCTGGGTATCCCACATCTCGTTCGTTTTTCGCGAGATGTGGGATACCACAACTCTCAATGTTAAAGGTCCTAGGGGTCCAAGAATTGCCGGTCACGAGCAGCGGCGGCATCCTACATCTCGCGAAAAACGAGCGAGATGCCCCGGATTTCCTGCACGTGGCGCTGGACGCAGCAGCGTGTGCGCCTTTCTTCAAGGAAAGGCGCATGAAGTTCTTTGGAAGCTTTAAGGTCCACAGGAAATCGGGGATGTGGGGCACCCTTTCTCGCAGGTTGAAGGCCCCATTCCACCCTTAGGGAGACGCAGAGATGGCAGAGGTCAGCACAATTCTGTGGGATGTGGGCGGCGTTCTGCTCACCAACGGGTGGGATCATCTCGAGCGGACCGCCGTGCTGCAGCAGTTCGCACTGGACGCTGCCCCGTTCGAGCAGCGCCATGAGATGGTCAATGACCCGTGGGAAAAGGGCTTGATGACCGCGGAGCAATATTTGGTGCAGACAGTCTTCTATGATCCGCGTCCCTTCACGCCCGCGGCTTTTCTGCAGGCGATGAAGGACCGGTCAGCGCTGCTGCCTCATGGTGCCATGCGAATCCTTCAGGAGCTGGCGGCATCAGAGGAAGTGGAACTGGTGATGCTCAACAACGAAGCCCGCGAACTGAACGATTACCGCATAGAACGCTTCGAGCTGGGCCGGTACTTCGATGTCTTCCTCAGTTCCTGCTATCTGGGCTTGCGCAAGCCGGACCCGAAAATCTTTGAGCTGGCGCTTGACGTGCTGCAACGCGATGCCGAGGAAGTGGCTTTTATCGACGACCGCCAGGGGAACTGCGATGCGGCGGAGCGTGTGGGAATTCACGCAATTTGCTATCAGGATGAAGCACAATGCGTGCAGGCGCTGGAGCGGCTGGGTCTTGACGCCGGCGTGAGGACATAGACAACGCACTTTGAGCAAGGAGCGAGTTCCATGGCAACCACAGAAGTAAGGTTTTCTCCTGAAGATTTGAAAGCGGCGCAGAGTGCCGAACGGATCCCTGAGCCTACGGTCGTGGTCATCTTCGGCGCTTCCGGAGACTTGACCAAGCGCAAGCTGCTGCCGGCTCTCTTCCATTTGGAGCAGTCGAATTTGTTGCCAGAGGAGTTTTCGGTTGTCGGCGTGGCGCGGCGCCCGCTGCAGGGCGAGTTCGAGAAAGACATGCGCGAAGGCATTCTTCAGTTTGGAGGAGTGCAGGAAGGCGAGAAAAAGCTGGACGAGTTCATGCGCAAGGTCAGTTATTTCGCCATGAACTTCGACGACGCGGGCGGCTACGAAAAATTGAAAAGCTTGCTCGACAGCATTGACGAGAAGCAAGGCATCAAGGGAAACAGGCTGTTTTATCTGGCTACGGCGCCGGAATACTTCGCCGAAATTATCGAACAGCTGGGCGCGCATGGAATGGCGAAACCGCAGAAGGGTAGCGTTCACGTCATTATTGAGAAGCCGTTTGGCCACGATCTGGCTTCGGCCCGGCAGTTGAATGACGAAGTGAACCGGGTCTTTGCGGAAGATCAGATCTTCCGCATCGACCACTACCTGGGCAAAGAGACGGTGCAGAACATCCTGGTGTTTCGTTTCGCCAACGGGATTTTCGAGCCGGTCTGGAATCGTAACTACGTCGATCACGTACAGATCACGGCGGCGGAGGATATCGGCATCGAGGGTCGTGGACCGTTCTACGAGAAGGCCGGCGCGCTCCGCGATGTGGTGCAAAATCACGTAATGGAGCTGCTGTCGTTCGTCGCGCTGGAACCTCCGGTCTCTTTTGAGGCCGAGGCGATGCGCCGGGAGAAGGTCAAGGTATGGCGCTCGATCGAGGCTATACACCTCATGGATGCGGTGCGCGGTCAATATGGCCCGGGCAAGGTGGGTGGCAAAGAGGTGAAAGGTTATAGGCAGGAGGATCGGGTCGATCCAAACTCCTCCACAGAGACTTACGCTGCGCTAAAGGTGGGCATTGAGAATTGGCGTTGGGCGGGTGTGCCGTTCTATCTGCGAGCGGGCAAGCGGTTGGCTAAAAGAGCCACCGAGATCACTATTCAATTCAAGCAACCTCCGCAGTTACTGTTTAAGAACCAGTCAGGCTCATGCAGGGAACTGCAGCCCAATCTGATCACCATGCGCATTCAGCCGGATGAGGGTATTTCCCTGCGCTTTGGCGCCAAGGTGCCCAGCCCGAATATGGAAGTCTGCCCGGTTAACATGAACTTCAGCTATGCGGATGCATTCGGCAAATCGTCAGCCAACGGCTACGAGAGGCTGCTGCTGGATGCAATGCTGGGCGATGCTACTCTGTTCGCTCACCGTGATGGTGTGGAGGCCACATGGTCGCTGCTGACGCCAATTCTCGACCAATGGGCCAGCAGCAAGCCCAAAGGGTTCCCCAACTATGCCGCCGGGACATGGGGACCGGAATCCGGCGATGAATTGCTGGCTCGGGATGGACGCGCCTGGCGCAAGCTCTAAAATACAAGTTGCATGGCTGAGACGATTGAAGTTCTCTATTACGTGGATGCGAGCGCGGAAGCGGTAACCCGGCGCACAGCGCAGTACTTTGTGGACGGCATCCGTGCGGCAACGGGCGCCCGGGGCAAGGCGCGAATCGCCATCTCCGGCGGTCACACACCGAAGGATGCGTTTGCGCTTCTGGCCGAGCCCAGCGCCGATTACCGCGAGCAAATTCCCTGGGACCGGCTGGAGCTGTATTGGGTCGATGAACGCTGTGTGCCGCCCGATCATCCGGATAGCAATTACCGCATGACGCGGGAAGCGCTCCTGGACAAAGTTCCCCTGCGCGAAAACCAGGTCTTTCGCATTCGCGGGGAGCTCGAGCCGGAAGCAGCTGCCTCCAGGTATGAATTTGATATCCGCCAAAGCTTTCGCCTGGAAGGCGCGGAAATCCCAGTCTTTGATATGGTGGCGTTGGGCATGGGCCCGGATGGTCATACCGCGTCCCTTTTCCCCCACACGGAAGGCCTGCACGAAATCATGCGCATTGCGATCGCCAATCACGTTCCCCAACAAAAGGAAACGTGGCGGGTCACACTCACCTGGCCGGTCATCAACCGGGCGCGGGATGTCTTCTTTTTGATAGAAGGCCAGGACAAAGTTGCCGCGCTCAAGCAGGTTTTCACTGGTCCGTATGATCCGGAATCCTATCCATCGCAACTGATCAAGCCTGCCAGCCATCGCATCACCCTCCTGCTTGACGCTGCGGCAGGCGCCGCATTGCCTCCGCCCGGGGCCGAGGGCCTCGGTAGACTGGAGATCACCCGATGATTCTGGCAGGGGATGTGGGTGGTACCAAGGTGGACCTGGTCTTGTGCAGGTTTGAACAGGGGCAGTTGCTGACCGTGCACGAGCGCAAATTTCATGCCCGGGATTTTCCTGGCCTGGTGCAAGTGGTGGAAGCATTCCTGGCAGAATGCAGGCAAACTTTGGGCCAGCCAATCGATTTGCTGGCCGCCTGTTTTGGGGTGCCCGGACCGGTACGCCAGGGCCGGTTGAAGCTGACCAATCTTCCCTGGATACTCGATTCCAACCAGCTTAGGGCCGATCTCAAGATTGAGCATGTTTTCCTGATCAACGATCTTGAAGCCAACGGCTACGGTATTGCCGAGCTTACCCCGGATCAGATCCTGGTTCTCAGCAAGGGTGACCCGGCGGCGGAAGGCAACCGCGGTTTGATTGCCGCGGGCACGGGGCTGGGAGAGGCCATTCTGGTGTGGAATGGTCATACGTATCTCCCCATGGCCTCGGAAGGCGGGCATAGCGACTTTGCTCCGCGCAATGAAGAAGAGATTGGACTGCTGCGCTATCTGCAGAAAACCCTGGGTGGGCGCGTCAGCTCGGAGCGTGTCATCTCGGGCATCGGTTTGGCCAACGTCTACGCGTATTGCCGTGATGTGAAGGGCATGGAAGAACCGCCATGGCTGAAGGACCGTATGCGGACGGAGGATCCCAACGCGGTGATCGGAGAGTTGGGTGAGTCGGGTGCGAGTGAGCTTTGCGTGGAGTCTTTGAACATCTTTGTCTCCGCCTACGGCGCTGAGGCAGGCAATCTGGCGTTGAAGATCCTGGCTGTTGGCGGCATGTATGTGGGGGGAGGAATTGCCCCCAAGCTGCTCAAGAAAATGCAGGATGGCACTTTTATGAAGGCATTTACCGACAAAGGGCGGCTGAGTGACCTGCTGGTGCAGACGCCGGTGCGGCTCATTCTCGAAAGCCGTGCTGCGTTGATGGGCGCCGCCGCCTATGCTGAGGCCCGGGCGGCAGAGATCGGTGGACACTCCGAACGCGCGCAGTCGGTGCAAATGGCGCCATCCTGACCGCGAAAAAAACCATCACCACCAGCCGTGCAAGCATCCAACACCCGAGATCTTTTGGAGAGTCTTGTCATGCACAGCAGGTCACCGCGATGGTTCTCAGGCGCAGTGATTCTTTTGGTTGCAGCATTGATGGCTGCAACTTCGCGCACGGCGCTTGCCCATGCCGTACTGGTAAGTTCCACACCGCAGAAAAACGCGGCCGTGAATGGCCCGGATATAACGATCAATCTTAAGTACAATTCGCGCGTCGATGGAGCGCGCTCGACCCTGAGCCTGCTCAAACCGGACGGTACCGTGGAAAAAATCGGCGCTCCGGCGCAGTCTGCTCCCGATGTGCTCACGGCCATAGGCCACGGGCTAGCAAAGGGAGCATACGTGCTTCGCTGGCAAGTTCTGGCCAGCGATGGTCACATCACGCGTGGCGAGGTTCCTTTCCAGGTGCAATAACGCTAAGCTCCGTCAGAAAAACATTTCCAGGAAAGGTCCGCGGAACTGCAGATCCCTCCACGGCGCGCCGGGACAGGTCGGCTTCGCTCGGAGCTTGTGACTTTTTTGATTTGGCCTGTAGTTTGTGGCTGGAAAGCTCGGAAGAGCATCTGCCAACAAGCATCGCCGGGGTTCCTTCGGCTACGCTCAGGACAGGCTCTTCGACTGCGCGCCATAGGCCGTCCGTTATGCGATAGATCCGCGCGGCGCTTCGCTCAGGATGACGGCTCTGTGGGGGGTGAAAAGCATTTAGTTAGCTACGCAGAAAACACGAAAAGATCGAAAAAGTCACAGGCTCTCGGGATGACAAAGGAAAGTGTTTCATCACCTTGGGCGGGCCGCAGGCCTATGATTTCTCTGGCAGAAAAACATTTCCAGGAGAGATCTGTCCAACGACTGCTCTCTGACGTCGACCACTCTCTTGAGGAAGCACTGCTCTCCCCTTGTCATCCCGAGCGCAGCCGACCTGTCCCGGCGCACCGTGGAGGGATCTGCAGTTCCGCGGACCCTTCCTGGAAATGTTTTTTCCTTAAAGACTGAGATGATGACTTGATTTGGCTGCTGCGGGATATAGATCTTCTGAGTACGCTTCTGCGTGCGGCAAATCTCTCCTTTGAGGCATTGCTGCTGGGTGGCATCGCTTTCCTGATAGCCGTTGCGCGTCCTGCCAGGGCAACGGCAACCGTCGACTCCTTTTGCCTCCGGGGTATCCGTTGGGCCGCCCTTGCCCTCGCGATAGCCGAGGTAGTGACGGTCATTCTTTCCAGTGCGTCGTTGCTCGGCGACAGCGATCTGCATATCCGGGACGTGGTCACAGCCAGGTTCTTTATTGCGGGTATGTGCGCTGCTCTGCTGGCGATCCTTTGCTGGGTTTGCGCCCGGCTCAAGACCCGCAAAGCGACCGCTGCCATGATTCCCCTAAGCCTTTTGCTCCTGGCTGCCACCGTGTCCACCAGCCACGCAGCGGCCCGCATGGATCATCGTTTGTTGCTGGCGCTGGCGACCGCGGCCCATCACCTGGGCACGGCGGCATGGATCGGCGCCATGCCCTTCCTGCTGATTTCGCTGGCACAAGCAGGGAGCGTGGAGGAAGCCCGCTCCATGGTCAAGCGCTACTCGTCGATGGCTCTGCTAAGTGTCGTGGTCCTGGTTCTGGCAGGAATTTACATGGCATGGTTCTACGTGGGCACCTGGAATGGACTCTACGGAACGAGCTATGGCGTCCTGTTGTTGGCCAAGATTTACCTCCTTTTGGTGATGCTCCTGATGGGCATGGGGAACTGGACAATCGCGCGGCGCCTCAACACAGATCCTCAGCCGCTGCTGGCAAGGCTGCGGCGTTTTGCCGAAGCCGAAATTGGGTTGGGATTTACCGTAATTCTGGCTGCGGCTTCGATGTCTGCGCAGCCACCCGCCGTCGACGTCTCCGACCAGGTATCGCTGCAGGCGATTGCCGCTCGCTTACACCCTGAAGTTCCACGCATGAAGAGCCCAGCCGCAGCGCAGCTTACTCCTCCGACTTCGATCGAAACCGCGGTGCGTGAGACGGAGTTCCAGGCTAACGGGGGCAGCGATAAAACCGATCGGGAGTGGTCGGAGTATAACCACCATTGGGCGGGCTTGATCGTGTTGGCAGCAGGCCTGCTGGCATTTGCCAGCCGCTTTCGAGGCATGCGATGGGCTCGCTACTGGCCGCTTTCCTTCGCCGGTCTATCCCTCTTCATATTGCTCCGCGCGGATCCGGAAAACTGGCCCCTGGGTCCACGTCCCTTCTGGGCAAGCCTTTCCGCTCCAGACGTGTTGCAGCACCGCGCTGCCGCCTTGCTCATTCTGTGCTTTGCCGCCTTTGAGTGTGCGGTGCAGGCAGGCAAATTACGCGCCCGTTGGACAGGGCTGATTTTTCCCCTGATGTGCGCCGTGGGAGCCGCTGTTCTGCTAACCCATAGTCATGCAACCAGCGATATCGCGGAAGACCTGTTAGCTTCCATGAGCCATACCCCCATCGCCTTGCTGGGCGCGACAGCCGGATGGAGCCGCTGGCTGGAGTTGCGGCTGCCCCCTGGCCGCGCGTCGAGAACCGCCGGCGCGGTTTGGCCGCTCTTGCTGGCCGCTGCGGGCCTGGTACTGCTCAACTATCGGGAAGCGTGAAGCGTCGAAGGTTAAGATCTGTCAGAATATTTGTAGGAGTTACCCTTTTTGCTCTCGCTCGTCCGTATTTCCCGTGGTTTTGCTCTCGTCATCATCTTGCTGTTGCCCTTGGCGGCGGTGGCCCAACGGTTACCCGGCGTGGCCCGTCCACTGCACTACACGTTGCAACTGGCGCCGGATCTGCAAGCGGCAACCTTCACCGGCGAAGAAACGATTGATCTCACCCTGGCGCAGGCAGTCGATTCGATTGTGCTGAATGCATGGCAGCTCAAATTTGCCGCGGTTACGGCACAGAGCGAAGGCAAGACCCTGACCGCGGAAGTTTCCGTAGACCCTGGCCTGCAACAGGTAACGTTTCATTTCGCACGAAAGCTGGCCGCTGGGCCAGTCACCTTGAAAATTGCCTATAGCGGCATTTTGAATGGAGAATTGCGCGGCTTCTATCTTTCCCGCACGGCCAAACGGAACTATGCCGTAACCCAGTTCGAACCCACCGACGCCCGCCGGGCTTTTCCTTCATTCGATGAGCCCGCGTATAAGGCCACCTTTGATGTCAGCCTCATCGTGCCCCAGGGAGATACGGCGATCGGAAACACCAATATCGTTTCCGACACGCCCGGCCCAATCGCCGGGGAACATACCATCACCTTTGCCCGCACCCCGAAGATGTCCACCTACCTGGTGGCATTCCTGGTGGGTGATTTCAAGTGCCTTTCGGGCGAAAGTGACGGCGTGCCCATTCGCGCCTGTGCCACCCCGGACAAAGTGCAGTTGGCGCAATTTGCGCTTTCCGGCGCGGAGTTCTTTCTCCATTACTACGACAACTATTTCGGTATCAAGTACCCCATGCCCAAGCTGGATATGATTGCCATCCCAGACTTTGAGGCGGGAGCCATGGAGAATTTCGGCGCCATCACTTATCGCGAAACGGCCATGCTGGTGAACGAGAAAACTGCCTCTATCGGTGCCAAGAAGATCGTTGCCGTCGATGTGGCGCACGAGATGGCGCATCAATGGTTTGGCGACATGGTGACCATGGAGTGGTGGAACAACATCTGGCTCAATGAAGGCTTTGCCACCTGGATGTCGAACAAGCCGCTGGCCGCCTGGAAGCCGGAATGGGAGATTCCCCAAAGCGAGGCAGCGGAGCTCAACCAGACCCTGGATCTCGATGGCAGACGGGTAACCCGGGCCATTCGCTCCCGGGCCGAGACCCCAGCTGAGATCAATGAGATGTTCGACGGCATCGCCTATGGAAAAGCCGCAGCCGTACTTCTGATGACCGAAAACTATCTCGGCGAAGCAGCCTTTCGCGAAGGGGTGCACCGCTATCTGCAAGCGCACATCTATGGCAACGCCACCGCGGAAGACTTCTGGAATACGTTGCGATCATCGAGTGGCAAGCCCGTGGATAAAATCATGGAGAGCCTGGTGGTCCAGCCAGGCGAGCCGCTGTTGAGCTTTGGCAAAGTGCATGACGGCACCGTGGAAGTTACCCAGAAGAGGTTCTTCCTCAATCCGAAAGATGCTGAAGATCACACCCAGAGCTGGGTTTTGCCGGTGTGCATGAAGAACAGCGCGGATCGGCTTGACTGCCCTGTTCTTAGCGCCAACACTCAGCGGCTTGAGGCGAAGCCAGCTCCGGTCTTCTACGGCAATGCGGGTGGCAAGGGATACTATCGCAGCCGCTACGATAGCGGCGATTATCAACAACTGGTGCGCCAGGTGGAAACAAGCCTTACGCCTCCGGAACGAATTACGTTTTTGGGCAGCCAATGGGCGCAGGCCCGGGCCGGCGTTGCCAACGTGGGCGACTTCTTGAATCTGGCCGCCGCAGTTCGTGACGACGACAGCTCATTTGTGATCGGTACGGTCTCGGCCGCATTGCGCATCATCGACCAGCAAGTGGCCTCCACGCCTGAGGAGCATGTTGCGCTCGCAGCCTGGGTGAGGAAGAACTTCGCTCCTGCGCTGACGCGCCTGGGTCCGCCGGGTGCCGGTGACGCCCCGGACAAGATTCTTTTGCGTGCCGCACTCTATGGACTGCTGGGCAACATCGGCGCTGACCCGCAGATCATCGCCGATGCCAGGCAGATTTCGGAGCAATATCTGCGCGACCCGGCCTCCGTTGACCCAACTTTGGCGGCCACGGCGCTCAACGTCGCGGCCCAAAACGGAGATGGAGCGTTCTTCGATCAATTGCTCCAAGTCAGTCAGACGGCCGGCGATCCGCAGCTTCGTATCCAGGCTTTTCATGCCTTGGCGAGTTTTCGCGATGCCACGCTGGTTTCCCGTGCTCTGGATTACGCGCTTTCAGCCCAGGTCAGGAACCAGGATTCCCTGCGCCTGGTCGAGCTCGAGATGAGGGACCGCCGGACACGGGATGTTGCCTGGCAGTACGTTCAACAGAACTGGCCCCGGGTGCGAGCCCAGATCACGACCTGGATGGGCGGCGAATTGGTCGAGTCGATGGGCGGATTCTGCAGCGCGGATCGCAGCAGCCAGATCAAGGAATTTTTTGAAGAGCATACTGTGCTCGCCTCTGCGCATGCACTCGACAAGGCGCGGGATAGCATCGCGGACTGCGTCGACCTTCGGGCAACCCAGGGGCCAAATTTGAAGCAGTGGCTGGAATCAGAAGCAGCAGGTGCCCACTAAGTCCGCGACGTAATCCTCCTTCAGCCGTCCCTGCGGGACTCGATCATGTTGCATGATGTACCCAGGACTAGCGTCCTGGGCTAGTTCAGCAAAGTTCAGCCGTCCCTTCGGGACTAAATTCCCAAATCCCGAGTTCTCACACACCCTCTAAAGGCCCTTACATAAATACAGCACCATCATCTGGCCCTTAGTAGGCCCCCTGGGCGTCGTTATCTCGTCTCCACAGAAACCGTTCCATCTTCCGCAGCCACCTAAGTAGTTCTGACGAAGGAATCCGGCTAGATCTGGCGTGTGCCTTGCCAAAACTCCTCGTGCAGCCGTGCGCGATCGGCGTCATGCAAGTTCAGCATCCTTTGTGCTGCTTCTGCACTCGAGAGACTTTCGACGGCCACTTCGATGGTCTTCACCTGATGCCATGGATAAACGAATTTCTCCCAGATGAGAAATCCTGAAGAAGCCCAGCCCTCGAGCAGTCGGGTCAATTCCTTTTTTACGTCGGTCTCGTGCCGGACGGAAAGCAGCTCTACCGTTTCGCCGGTTACGAGATGCGCTTTAAGGTGGGCTATGAGCATGGAATGTTCTCTCCTCTCAGGGCTAAGATGCGGCGCTGGGCCGGTCCAAACCCTTGAGGGTTACAAATGCATGTACAAAACAGCCCTGAATTGCACAAAGGTTGTACAGATAACATCCATCTGTCACTTGAGGGGATACAGTGCTTCTGCTTCAATCGTTGAGTGAACACTGTAGCCCACTCCCCAGTTTCTCCTACGCAGCAACCGGTCACCGGCAAGGTGGTCGAGTTCGCGGATCTTCGCTTGTCTACACCGATGACGGGTCAGCCTATCGTGCTGCTTGAGTACGAAGACCGGCAAGGCATCCGGTCAATCCACCAGGTGGCGCTCACCTGCACCGGGCAGGGTCGCGGCGGCCTGATTTACTTTGGCGGCTATGACAAAGGCAAGTTCAGCATCTTTCGCGCAGATTGCATTCACCGGGTGGTGACGCTCTAGGCAACAAACCAAACAGAATCATCCGCCCTTTGAGGCCCGTACCCTTTAAGCAGAGGAGACGTACCCCAGGGACCCCAGGGGCTAAAGCCCAATTATTTTTTCTTGTGGCCCGACTAGAAGTCGTGCCCTGATACAAAGCCATAACCCATCCTCTGACCACACGGACGCTTTACCACTGGCCGGTTTTGCGAACCGGCAATCCTAATCGGCCTCCCGGCAAATCGAAAGAGTATACTTCCGTGCGTCCTGCGCATGGCGCACGCAAACCTTTGATTGGAAAGAGCAAAAGCCCACTGCTCGTGCCTGCGAAGGAATGGGTTTCAGGCCCCGGACGGGAGCCGTAACTGGTTTTTCACTCCCCTCTGCGGGCAAAACTGTAGCATTTTGCGACAGCACGGTGTACCCTCACTTCCACTCCCCTCAGTAAACTGCAACTTACGTGTTAAGGGGCTACCAATCGCCTCTTAGAATGCCCCTGCGCTCATTTGCGCCGCAAAGGGGTTGCAAGTTAATACTGTCCCCGTAGACTATGGGTGACCTAAAGTTGTACAGGAGTGCCGTCGCCATGCCCGTTAAGCCATCCAGGTTTCCTGTTAAGAATTCTGTGTCGAAGTGGACATTGTTCTGCTTCCTCGTCCTGACGCTCGCTTTTAGCGCTTCCAGCGGCTGGGCACAAGCCCCG
Organism: uncultured Acidobacteriaceae bacterium; assembly: GCA_963838445.1. Classification (GTDB taxonomy): domain Bacteria; phylum Acidobacteriota; class Terriglobia; order Terriglobales; family Acidobacteriaceae; genus PALSA-350. The sequence continues at coordinate 24,624 of CAWIRT010000042.1, read as the reverse complement.
CCAATTGTTATCGATGCGCAGCAGACTCTTGGGTTTGGGTACGGCCAGCCGCAAGGAATCGCGGTCTCCAAGAACGGCACCGTCTTTATCGCGGACACGAACAACAATCAAATTGTCGCCCTTGACACCTTTCCTCCAGGAACCGGGATTAACAATACGGTCCCGACCCCCGGTTTCACGCTTTCGTCCCCGCAGGTGCTCGCCCTCGATGCTTCGGGAAACCTCTTTGTCGGCGACGTGCCCTCCAACGGCACCGGACGAATCATCGAAATATTGGGAGACGGCAACGGCAATCTGACCGGGAACGTGAAATTGGTGGTCATGGGAGCTCCGTTGACGGACCCGTTCGCGTTTGTGTTTGACAGCACGGGCACCCTGTTTATTGGGGATTACCCCGCTTCGGGTCATGGGGTCATCTATACCCTGGCTCCGGGTAGCAACACACCGCAGCTTCTGAATATTACCGGCCTTCCGGTCGAGTTCACACCGGCGTCCTTTGCCAGAGATGCTGGGAATAATCTGTACATCGCAGACAATGGTGACCTCAGCAACGGCCCCGGGGGCGTATGGGTAGCGCCGGCGACCGGGGGGGCTGCCACGCCTCTGTCTACCGGGTCGTTTCTTATCAACCAGCCTACGGGTTTGAGGCGAGATGCTGCGGGCAACATCTATATTCTTTCGTATCTCGGAACTGGCACGGGTTTCAATGCCGGGCAGCAGGTTGTGGTGATTCCCCAAGCTTCGCCGAGCACTCCATATATTCTGCCAAACAGCGGGATCAATCTCAGCAGCGACATGGCGTTCGATCCGGCCGGGAACCTCGACGTGCTTGATTATCACGATGGGGCTGTCATCCAACTGACGTCGCCGGTTAATCCGGTCAACATGGGCAATGTATTTGTTGGCAAAACGGGATTGGATGTTCTATTCAACTTCGAATTCAATGCGGGAACGACACTGCGCGGATTCCAGGTCGTCACCCAGGGTGACACGAGCACTGACTTGATCCAGGACGGCACCAAGGGTACGTGTGTGAACGGTAAACACACCAATCTGGGCACGGGCGGACCCACTATTTCTCCCTATTTCCCTTACACCTGTAACGAATTCTTCTACGGCAATCCGACCTACCCGGGAATCCGTTCCTCGGCGATTCAAGTCAAGGGTACCGCGGCTTCGATTTTGGCTTCCACGCCGGCTTACCAGACGGGTTTTGCCGGAGTAGAAGTTACCTATCCGCTGACTCAAACCACGACCGCAACCGGTCTGCTGCAACCTCAGGCCTTAGCCATATCGGGCCTGAATAACACCGTCTATGTTGCTGACAGCCAGGCAGGAAAGGTTTATTCGATCAAGAATTTGGGGGGCAGCGCACTGACTCCCGTTTCGACCGGAACCATTCCCCTCTCGGCGCCGATCGCACTGGCCCTGGATGGAGCCGGCAACCTATTCATCGCCGACTTCAACAACGCCAACGTCATCGAAGTACCCACCAAAACCGGCCTGGCGCCGTCGACCGTAAACACCGGCGGCCTGTTGACGCATCCCACCGCGTTGGCCTTCGACTTTCTGGGCAACCTTTATATCGCGGATGCGGGTCCGGGAGGCCTGTTCGCCAGCACCAGCAACCCTGGTTATCTGGTGAAAATACCAGTGGGGGGTACGCCCTTTAAGATGACGATTCCCCCGCTGAACACGCCGATCGTCTTCCCCCAGGCTCTGGCGACCGATCCCTACACCGCCGCTCTGTTGATCGGCGATGGTGGCGACGTGTCAACAGGCCTTGGCCAGGTGGTTCAGGTGTCCGCAGATGGGACAAGCGCGGGTACCGGTCCAATCATGGTCGGTTCAATCAATACTGTTACCGATCCGAGCGGACTGGCTTTCGATCAGGCTGATGATCTCTACATTCTCGACGGCGTTGCCAATACCATCACCGTCGTCCCTGGGCCTCAGCTTCAGAACGATAATTACCTGCTGCCGTTCGACAACAGTACGCTGACCGGCGCCAGTGCCTTGGCGATTTCTGCCGGAGGACAGAGCTTTGTGATCGCGAATATCGCCAGCACGACCAGCGACAACCTGGTGTACCTGAACGGCAATCGCTCCACGCTGGCGTTCGGGGGCGTTAAGGTTGGTAGCCAGAGCCAAACCCAAACGGCCACGGAATACAACATTGGCAATCTTGACTTGACGTTGCAATACCCGTATTACACCACCAACACTACCAATGCTGCGTTCGACGTGCTGGGCAGCTCGACTTGCGCTTGCAAATTTGGTGTTGGCGCCTTCAACTCCGTGCACCATCAATGTCCAGTTCAAACCAAAGGTCGTCGGGCAGACGACGCAGCAACTCACGGTCAAGAGCGACGGTTACAACGGCGGGAGCGGATCGGCAGCCTCTCCGATCCTCACCCTGCGAGGAACCGGCAAGTAAGAACGGTTTCATCACCGGCCGGAACGCAAACGATCGCGTTCCGGCTGTTTTCTTTTGGGCCCTACGGCACCCAACCAAAACCCGTCTTTGCCGTGGGATTCTGCCGTGACACCTACCAGCCTGTCTAGCGATGCCAGCTCAGTTTGGGGAAGTAGGTAAGCTGGAACGACCCGGTGAAATCGTGCTGCTGCCCGGAGGCCAAAGCCGGGACTTTCCAGAACTCGGCCTGGCCGAAGGCATTCAGCTCTAAATTTTCTCTTAGCCGGAACACAGCTCTGATGTTGATATCGTTCTGCGTCGTCCCCCCGGGGATGAAGGTCTTGGAGACCTTTGCGTTGCGGTAGCCCAGCTGAATGTATTCCTTGGGGCTGAGCCAGTCCGTCAGCCATGCCTGGCCGCCTTTGCCTTCCCGCCCCATCCAACTTCCGAGCATATTGTTCTTGTTGGTGTAACCGTCCGGATATTCGAACTCGTAATAGAGGAATTGGCCGCCTTGCGAGGAGGCAACCGGGTCCGTAGATACCGCTTCGGCTCGCAGATCGACATGCGGAAGCCCGGGTAGGTGCGACAGGTAAAGCCCGGGGGTCACGGCTGCGCGGCGCGGGGCGGCAAGCGGACTCACGTCATCGTGAACGATGGAGTCGGAGTAGAGGGTCAACCATTTTTCCATCCAGGGAAGCCTCCAGCTAAAGTCAAAGCTGGAACTGCGGAAGCCAGGGTCATTTCTGCTCTCTTTCTCCGCCAGGGGCACGCTGCTGAAGCTGGTGAAACTGTGCCAGAACGAGCCGAAGGTGAGAGGCACGTGCCCTTCGCCGGCGAAGATGACGACCCGGGAAAAGCCGAATTCCACGTTCCTGGTGGGCTTGAAGCTGAATTTTTGTGCGTGAACCCAGGGGGCGTTGGGATAACGATGCCCTTTCAGCGAGCCGAATAGAAACTCGTAGCGAACAGGCCCCAGGACGTCGGAGACAAATGGAATGCGCAGCGGCACAACCCGATTAACGCGCAGGGCATAAATGGGCTCCGCATTGTTGCTGAGGGCCATGCTGCCGGTTTGCGCGGGTCCCCACCAGTCATCTGCTTTGCCGACAGAGAATTCGTGGCCGGCGACGGCGACGGCAAGATTGGCATTGATCAGGCGAAAGACATTGGTCTGCGGCACAGGTTCAGGCGTCTGCAGCGGCGTGCTGTCAACCTGGGCGATCAGCTCCTGTACAGATTCGGGATACGCCGCGCGGCCCGGTGCGTGCTGATATTCCCCCCGTACATCGAGCGAGAAATGGTAACCCTCGGCCCTCGCTGTGAAACCGTCGATGGCGTTGAAGCCTTGCTGATACGGGCGTCCGTAGTCATTGATGAGCGTCTGCCCGAAATGAAAGGAATCATTAATCGGGCGCCCCTTGATGTACAGATTGCGGGTGTAAACGTTGGCAACCTCCGCGCGGGCCGTGGTCTGCCCAGCCTCCGCCCCAAATTCCACCGCCAGAGCCTGAAAAATATTCCACGCTTCTGTGTCCTGCGGAGCGTCCTGCAGCTTGGGGTAGGTTTCCTGAAGAATCTGCAGACAACTGTTGCGCGTCCATGGCCGCATACCCAAATATGCCGAGTCGGCATAGCCGAGCGAAAACAAACGCTCAAAGGCGGGATAGATCCAACTGTCGAGAGGCACATAGACCAAACCATAATTGCTGCTTTCCGCAGGCTCGAAGCCAGTGAACACTGGCTCAAGAGAGGGCGGCAAGGATGGCGGGGCGGCAGTTTGTTGGCACAGCAGGGGAAGACCTGGCACGGCGGTCAAGACAAAAATCAGAGCAGATCGAACCAGCAAGCCACTGACCCTACTTCTTAGCAGATTCAAAACGCTCTCCAAATTAAAAGCATAGCGCAGTGAGAACGAATAAGCGTTTTGAGAGAGCCAGTTGGGCGAACCTCAGGTCCCCGCGGCTGACCATTGGGTGTGGCCATATCCGCCAGCATCCACGGCCATGACCGAACGCTGTACGAATTTGCGCCTGCTCAATCTCGCCTGAATGTCCATAATGAGAATTTGCCCTCTGCCGGAATAAAAAATAAGAACGCAATGCGATTCCGGACCAGGTCTTCGCCAAGTCTAAGCAAAGCGGCGGCCAACTTCTGTCCCGCCCGTGCTTTTCTTGACACTAAGAAGGATCACCAGTACGCTCTGTTTTATCATCGTTTAGCTTTCTTTATCATCGTTTGGTTTCGGGTCCCGTCACAAATTTATTTTTGAGAGGTCAGGTGCCATGAATCGCTTCGTTAGATTCGTGTCTTTCGCTGGCGTAGTAATTCTGGGAACCCTTGCAGCCTGGGCGGCCATTACCGGTTCGATTTCCGGAGTGGTGACAGACCCGAGCGGCGCAGTCGTGCCAGGGGTGACTGTCGTAGCCACGGCCGTATCAACCAATGTTCAGAGCAGGGCAGTCACCGACGCCAAAGGCTTTTATAACTTTCCCGCCCTCAACGTTGACAACTATAACGTCACCAGCAGCCAGCCCGGCTTCCGCGACTACCAGCAGACCGGAGTGAAGATCGATGCCAATTCCGCCGTCCGCATCGACATCACCATGGAACTCGGAACGGTCACCAATACCGTGAACGTGAAGAGCGACGCATTGCAGGTAGAAACGCAGAGCACGCAGAATGGTGTGCTCATCGATGGCACCAAGATCACGTCCGTGCCGCTCAACGGACGTTCCTACATCGACCTGTTGAAATTGCAGCCCGGTGTGTCGCCTTATTCCCATAGCCAGGACAGCGCCACATCAGGAGTGGGCGCGACCCAGGTGTCGGGCGACCTGGACAACGGCCAGCAATCCGTAAACGGCGGCCGTACCGGGTCCAACGCCTTCATGGTCAACGGAGCAAACGCAGAAGAAGGCGTGCATAACGGGGCCGCGATGATCCCCAATCTCGATTCCATCGCGCAGTTCCGCATCATCACCAACAACTTCGACGCAGAGTACGGAAACTATAGCGGTGGCCAGATCAACGTGGTCACCAAGTCGGGGAGCAATCAGTATCACGGAACCGTATTCGACTTCCTGCGCAATACAGATCTGGATGCAAGGAATTACTACGCTCCCACCCGCGGCGTATTTATCCAGAATCAATTCGGAGGAACGGCCGGTGGGCCGATCCGCAAGAACAAGATGTTCTGGTTTGCGGACTATCAGGGGACGCGGCAGATTTTAGGGGCCACGCAGAGCTATCCCGTGCCTTCAGACGCCAACCGTACCGGAGACCTCTCGGACTCAGCGGACTCCCTCACCGGCACAGTGGTCGGCGCCGGCTGGGCAAACACTCTCTCCCAGACTTTGGGATATCCCGTAACCCAGGGGGAAAATTACTACACCCCAGGCTGTACGGACACTGGAACCTGCGTCTTTCCGAATGCCCTCATTCCGCAGAGCGCGTGGTCGCCGGTTGCGGTGAACTCGCTGAAGTTCGTCCCTTCCGCCAACGGAGTGGTCAACGATACGCCGAACTACTCCACCTCTGCCTTCAACGAGACGTTGACCGACGATAAGGGAAGTGGCCGGATCGACCTTCCGACCCGGTTCGGCGCTGTTGTTCGGCTATTACTTCTTTGACCGGTTCAATACCATCAACCCGTATAGCCAGGTATCCGTCCCGGGCTTTGCCGCAACCAATAAAGGCAAAACCCAAATGATCAATTTAGGGTTGACGACCACGTTTAACTCGTCGACCGTCAACGACATTCGTCTCGCGTATCTGCGCGACGTAAACCAAACCGGGCAACCGACCGCAGGCCAGGGATTGGGAGTCACCCTTGCATCGCAGGGGTATGTCACTCCCTGGGGTCCCGAGGGTGGCATTTCCCCCATCAACCCGGCGTACGAGGGCGTTGCCAACCTGATGTTCAACAACTTCAGCCTTGGTGTCCCGCCGGATGCCTTGAGGCAATACAACAACACCTTTCAAATCATCGATAACGTCACCAAGATCTTTGGAACGCACACCCTGCAGTTTGGCACCAACCTTCACTACAACCAGATCAACGAGCGGAATTACGATTGCTACGACGGATGCTATGGCTTTAACGGTTCAGAGACCGGCTTGGACTTTGCCGATTTCCTGATTGGGGCGCCGGACAGCTTCGTGCAGGCCAGCCAGCAGCTTCTCGACTCGCGGAGCAAGTACTACGGATTTTATGCTCAGGATAGCTGGCGTGCGACCCGCAATCTCACCCTCAATTACGGACTCCGTTGGGAAGTGTCTACCCCTTGGTACGACACGCAGAACAAACTCGAAACGGTCGTTGCCGGGGAGCAGTCGCTCGCTTTTCCCGGTGCTCCCCTGGGTCTGGTCGTCCCAGGAGATCCGGGCATTCCGCGGACGCTTGGGCCCACCAAGTACACCAACTTCGCTCCTAGAATTGGCTTTGCTTATGCGCCGGAGGCGAGCGACGGTTTTCTCGGCAAAATACTGGGCGGTGCCGGAAAGACGAGCATACGTGCCGGTTACGGTATCTTTTATAGCTCGATCGAAGACGCCACCGGATTCGTCGAGGTAGGCGACGCTCCCTATGGCAACTACTACTCTGTCTCATCGACGGAGCTGGCCACCCCGTTTGTCGATCGGCCGTCGGGAAATCCGGCGGGACAGAAATTCCCGTTCGTCTTTCCTCCAACCAACGTGTCTCCCAAGAATCCCGATACCACCTTCAACTGGGCGGCAGCGACACCCATCGGCGGATCCGACTATTACTACTATAAGAACAAGATGCCCTATGTTCAGGAATGGGAACTCTCTTTCCAGCGCCAATTGGGAACCGCTACCGTGCTGAGCGTGAACTATGTGGGCACCGTCGGCCGGCAGCTGCTGACGTTTGAGGAGTCGAATCCCGGGGACCAGAACCTCTGCCTGCAATTGAGTAATCCAGCCAATGTCGCGCCGGGTACGACAACGTGCGGCCCCTACGGCGAAGACACGGTTTACACCACCGCGAGCGGCCAGACAGTGAACGGAACCAGGCCGGCCTTCGGCATCAACTTCAACAGCAACCCGTACATGAAGACGGCGGTAACCTCCAGCTTCAACTCGCTGCAGCTTACCCTGGAGCACACTGAAAAATACGTCAACTTCCTGATTGGATACACCTGGGAGAAGTCGCTGGATAATGGTTCTGATTCCTTTGACGCGACCAATCCGTTGGATCCCGGTCAAACCCGGGCATTGTCGAGCTTTGACGTCCCCCATAACCTGGTTGCCAGCTACACCGTGCAGTTGCCCTTCGATCACTTTATCGGGGGAGGGGATATTGCCAAGCGGTTCACCGCGGGCTGGGAGCTTTCCGGAGTAACAACATTTGCCAAGGGAGAGCCGGTCCAATTATCTGAGAATGACGATAATTCACTGCTGGGCGCCTTTAATGCAAACGTAGATGTGCCCAGCTACGCAAACAACGGCAGCTCTCTTTATGTAAACAAGAATCCGCGCAAGGGGCTGCCCTATTTCAATCCGAACTATTTCGTCCCGGAACCAATCGGGCAGGTAGGAAACGCAATGCGGCGCTACTTCTCTGGTCCTGGCATCGACAATTACGATATGGCTCTGTTAAAGAGCACCACCATCACTGAGAGCACCAAATTGCAATTCCGGGCAGAAGCCTTCAACGTCTTCAATCATACGCAGTTTAGGAATCCCAACGGGACGGTCAACAACACCGGCCTGGGCGGATTCGGTTATGTAACCTCGGCGAATGATCCTCGCATCATGCAGGTAGCGCTGAAATTCCTGTTCTAGGCTGAGCGAAGAGGACCAGTGACGAAGATGGGTTGGCGGCGGGGCATCTTCGTTCTGGCCGTCTTACTAGGGTGGGGCTGGTTGGCTACGCTGCAGGCGCAGCCGCCTGGTGCGGCCATCTTCGCATCCAATTGCGCCGGTTGTCATGGAGCGGATGGCCGCGGCGGGGAGCACGCACCGAACATTGCCACCGCTCCCGATGTTCAACACCTCATGGACCGCGAACTCGCCGGCATTATTCGCTATGGAATCTCCGGCGCGGGTATGCCGGCCTTTTCATCCCTGAAGCAGCAGGAAGTCGCGGACGTGGTCGCCTATTTAAGGATCCTTCAGGGAAGAGGAGATATCGTGAAACTCCCCGGAGATCCGAAGCAAGGGGAAGCTCTTTTCTTTGGCAAGGCGCAGTGCTCGGACTGTCACATGGTGAACGGCAAGGGAGGTTTCATTGGCAGCGACCTCTCTTTCTACGGAGCCGATGCGAAGCCGGATCGAATACGCGCCATCATTCTCGACCCTGATAAAAATCTCCCGGCAGACCAAAAAGCCACCACCGTGGTGACAAGCGCTGGGCAAAGAATCACCGGGATGCTCAGGATCAACAACAATTTCTCCCTCTCCATACAGACGCAGGACGGATCGTTTCATTTCCTCCCAAAGTCTGAGCTTGCCCAGGTGGATATCGGCGCCCGATCTCTTATGCCCGCCTCCACGTTAGACAGCAAACAAGTAGATGACCTGGTTAGCTATCTGCTCAACGCCGGGAATGAAAACGCCACCCACTCTCCGGAGCACTCCCAAAAATCAGACGACCATGACGATTAAGCCTGCACTCCTTTCTCTCGCGCTCGCGGCGTTATTTGGCCTGCCAACGAACAGCCCGGTTCATGCCCAGGCAGACGGCTCCAAATCTGCACTGGATGCTCTTACTCCCGGCTTTTGGAAGCTGTTTGACCGCAAGGCGCAACTCACCAAGGTGGGCTCGGGTTTTGGCTTTACCGAGGGACCGGTTTGGGATCCGGCGGGCTATCTATGGGTAAGCGATGAGACCCTCAATAAAATATTCAAGCTGAACACCGTCACAGGTCAAAAGCAGGAGATCATCTCCCTGGGAGATCCCGACGGTAACACGTACGATCGGCAGCATCGCCTGCTGGATTGCGCCAGTGTTTTGCGAGCCATCATCCGCCTCTCGCCCGATGGCAAGACTTATGAAACCGTCACGGATCGCTATAAGGGAATGCGGTTAAACAGCCCCAACGACGTCGTGTTGGGCCCGGACGGCGCCATTTACTTTACCGATCCGACTTCTGATCTGCCCAAGGACCAAAAGCAGGAAATTCCCTTTAAGGGCGTCTATCGCATTGCTCCCGATGGTGAGGTTCAATTGCTTACCAAGGATCTTGACGAACCCAACGGGCTGGCCTTTTCCCCGGACGGCAGCAAGTTTTACGTGGACGATTCGACGCAGAAGAATATTCGGGTTTATGACTTCCACAATGGCCGGCTGACCAACGGGCGGATCTTTGGTGAAGAGCCAGGCGGACCGCATGAAGGCGTGCCGGATGGCATGAAAGTCGATCGCCAGGGCAATTTGTATGTGGTTGGGCCCAGGGGGATATGGGTGTGGGATCCGGCCGGCCATCATCTCGGAACCATTGTGGTGCCCGAGCAGCCTGCGAACCTGGCCTGGGGAGACGCAGACTACTCCACGCTCTACCTTACGGCGACCACCTCTGTGTATAAGATTTCGACTCGCGCGCACGGCTTTAACCCGTACTTGTAAGGACGAAATGATCAGTCGATTGCATCGCGTCTTTGTTTATCTGCTATTGCTTTCGGCCTCTGCAGTATTTCTCCAGGCCCAGACTTCTGGTTTTAAGGTTGTTCAGCCACCTGGTTCTGATGCCGCCTACAGTGCCGGGATTCTGACCAACGGCACGCTCTACGTATCTGGCCAGGGAAGCGCCGCCAGGGACTTTCCTGGCCAGGTGAGTGAAGCCATGCACAAGTTGCAGGCGGTGCTGCGTGGCGCCGGCATGGATTTTGGCAATGTCGTTTGGATGAATATCTATCTGACGGATACGCACAACCTCGCGGCGATGGACGATGTTTATTGGAAGATGATTGGATCGAGTCCTCCGGCGCGGACGGTTTTGACAGTCGCTGCTCTGCCCGATGGAGAATTGGTTGAGATCAATTGCATCGCTGTCGCCGATGTGGAGCAACGGAAAGCGGTCTGGCCTGCTGGTTGGCCCCGGGGGCCGCGCGTCGATCCGCCGGCAATCCTGGCTGATGACATCCTGTACACGTCGGCGCAAGGGGGGCAGGATCCGCTTACTGGAAAAGCAAATCCCGATTTTTCTGCGGAAACCAAACAGGCTCTCGACAATGTCAGCACGATCCTGAAGACCGCCCAGATGAGCATGAAGAACGTTCTCTGGGTGAATCCCTACATGAGCGTCAGCGGCCACTATGACGTGATGGGCAAGGTCTATGCGAGCTATTTTGAGTTTGGCAATACGCCGGGGCGCGGAACCATTCAAGTGGTTGGCCTGCCCAAAGGGGAGCACATCGTCTTTAGCTGCATCGCCGGGGCGGATCTCACCAAACGCAAAGCGGTGCGTCCACGAAATATGCCTCCCAGTAAAACGGCGAGCCCGGGAATTCTCTATGGCGACACCTTGTATCTTTCGGCCAAGGATGGGTTCATCCCCGGTCAAGGCATGGTTACGCCACTTTTTGATCTGCAGCTTCGGCAATCCATGCGAAACCTTCTCGACGGACTGCAGGAGGTCAACATGGATTTCTCCAATGTCGTCTTCAGCACGGTTTATCTGCGGCAAATTAAGGACACCGGCCAGATGAACGAGCTGCATAACAAGTTCTTCCAACCCCCTTATCCAGCGAGATCGACGCTGCAGCAGAACCTCGAGATAAACGAAGAGGCTGCGGAGCAGATTTCTTTCATCGCGGTGAGACGGCGACCGGAGGGGACTACCGAGGCCTCACGATGAAACGCAGATCGTTCGTTAAATGGGCTGCCGCCTTTCCGCTGTTGGCGCAAGTTGGACTGGAGCAGGCTCTGGGAACCGGATGGGCAGAAGTCGCTCGCAACTCCACCGACAATATCTACACCCGGCTCGGGGTAAAGCCACTCATCAATGGCCGTGGAACCTGGACCTATCTCAGCGCCAGCCTGGAGCTGCCCGAAGTGAGAGCGGCTCAAGTGGAGGCGGCGCAGCATTTCGTGAATATTTTCGATCTGCAGCTGGCGGCGGGCAGGCGCCTGGCCGAGCTCACGGGTGCAGAGTCCGGCATGATCACCTCGGGCGCGGCCGGCGCGATGGCGGTTGCCACCGCGGGTTGTATCGCCGGCACCGACCCAGACAAAGTTTGGCAACTGCCAAATACCGATGGGCTGAAAAATGAAGTGGTCATGGTCGGTGGGCGGAGCGTGTTTGACAGCGCCATTCGCCTGGCCGGAGGCAAACTTGTTCTGGTGGATTCTGCAGAGCAGATGCCCAACGCCATCACGCCTAATACGGTCATGGTTTACACCACTTCGCTTCCCGAGCAGCTGGCCAGGGAGATCGCCGTGGCCAAGGATCATCGGGTTCCTATCTTCATGGACGCAGCCGATGGCATCCCTCCCGTCAACAAGCTGCAGTTGTTTGCCAAAATGGGCTGCGATCTGTACACGTTCAGCGGTGGCAAAGGGTTGTGCGGACCGCAATCGAGCGGCATTCTTCTCGGGCGTAAAGATCTCATCACAGCCGCTCTTGCTAACACCAACCCATGGGAGGGCGCGGTGTGCCGCCCGATGAAGGTCGGCAAAGAAGAGATCATGGGCTGTTTGGCAGCGGTCGAGGCGTGGCTGAAGATGGATGTGGAGAAACTCAATCGGGAATGGGGAACGCGTGTCCAACGCATCGCTACCTTGGTAGGCACCGTTCCCGGCGTCGAAGCCAAGGTCTACACACCCGAAGAAAACCAGTGCCCAACGCTCGCGATTTCCTGGGACCAAAAAGGCTGGCGATACAGCACAGCCGATTGTGCGAGACAATTGCTCGAGGGTACTCCTGCTATCGCCGTCCTGACTGAGGACAATCCGAGCGATGTACTCTCCCGCAAGCCAACCCCTGAGAAAGCCCCGAGGAAAGATGACAAGCTGCAGATCGTTTCCATGACCCTGAGGCCGGGTGAGGAAATCATCATTGGCCAGCGTCTACGGCAGTTGCTGACCCAGGGTCGGCGGCAGGGAACTCAAGCATGAGGACGGCTGCACCTTGTCTGCTGGCGCTAGCCGTTGCGGCCTCCGCGGCGAGCGCAGAGCCTTCCCCATGCCGGGTGCAGCCCGTTGTCTTTGAGGGCTGGCAGGCGCAGCAGCTTGCGAACGATTGGGTGCAGCTGACATTTGTTCCCCAATTGGGCGGCCGCCTGATTCAGGTTACATTCAACGGACATCCCTACCTGTTCGTGAACCCAATTTATAAAGGGAAATATATTTCTCCCACCGAAGCGGCCGGCCGCTGGATTAACTATGGCGGTGACAAAATCTGGCCGCTGCCCGAGGGCAGCGACGACGAGCGGCACTGGCAGGGAGCCTCCACCCCGCTGGACGACGGGGCCTACGCCTTTTCTGTTTTGTCCCAGGGTGCGAAATGTACGGTTCGCCTGGAAGGTCCGCCGGATCCCCCCACGGGCCTGCAATACACCAGGGAGATCAGTATCGGCAGCGATTCACCGCAGATCTTCTTCCACGCCATCACTAAGAACTTTACCGGTCACTCCATCACCTGGTCGGTGCAGTCGGTCTCGCAATATAACCTGTCCGATGCCAATGATCGCACCCAATACAACCACGACTTCTGGGCCATCACCCCGCTGAATCCACGCTCCTCATATCTGCTTGGCTACCACGTCCGAGACGGGCTTGCGAACGACCCATCGTTCAGTGTGAAGGATGGGTTGTTCCGGCTGAACTGGAGGTACCTGGAGAATGAGGTGTGGCTTGACTCGACCGCTGGATGGCTTGCTCTTGTCGATGGGGCGACGAAGTATGCCATGGTGGAGAAAACCAGGCACATCGCGGATGGGGATTATCCCAGCAAGGCGACGACCATTTTTTACAAGAATGGCCCAACGGTGGAATTGAATGAAAAGGGTATGCCCTACCTCACGCCGTCCGGTATTGAGAAGACGCCGTACTACATGGAAGCGGAAATGAATAGCCCAATGGCCTTGCTGGGACCGGGAGAAACCTACTCCTTTGACACAAGTTGGTTTCCAGCGCGCCTGAGCGGCGAACTTACTTCGGTGACCGAAGCGGGCGTGGTTGCCCAAACGCTGGCTGCCCGGCGTACCGGCGACAAGGTTGATCTCGCCGGCAGTTTCGGCGTCTTCTTTCCCGGTGAGCTTAAGGCTTACCTTTATGAGGAAGGGGGACTAAGAACGAGTGAGGTTTCACTCCAGGCTGTTCAGCCCCAGGATCCAGTCATACTTCACCGGTCCATTGCCGCGGCCAGGAACATAGCCCGGGTTTCTATTCACCTCATCGACAGCAGCGGTGTCGATCGCGGAGCCCTGGGAGAAGTTACTCTCAGTGGTGAGGGTCATTGAACGCATGAAGCTTGCCCGGTTGTGGGTGATAGTACTTTGCGCATGTACCTATGCCTCGGCGCAGATCAAAGACGATTGGCCTTCTTACAACGGCGACTATACCGGCCGGCGCTTCAGCGGCCTTACCCAAATTACTCCCCAGAATGTCGCCCATCTGCAGGCGCAGTGGGTCTTTCACACCAGGACCCCTGGGGTATTAGAAGGGACGCCGGTGGTGGTGAATGGCATCATGTACTTCACCGGGTCTAACGATGCGTTCGCTCTCAACGCGCAGACGGGAGAGTTGCTCTGGCATTATTCCCGGCCGGTCTCTAGTGGGCTAATCGATGATGCTTCCGGGCATATTAATCGGGGCGTGGCCATTTCGGGTACTCGCCTGTATATGGAAACAGACAACGCTCACCTTCTCTGCCTGGACAGTCGATCGGGCAACCTCATTTGGGATGTTGCTTACGCCGACTGGAATAAGAACTATGGGGCAACAGGTGCGCCTCTTATCCTCAAGGACAAGGTATTGGTTGCAACCTCGGGCGGAGATGATGGGGTACGCGGTTTTCTCGCCGCCTTTGACGCAACGACCGGGAAATTAGCGTGGCGCCTGTGGACGATTCCGGCTCCGGGAGAATTTGGTTCTTCGAGTTGGCCGGGCGATACCTACCTTCACGGTGGCGCGACAGCCTGGATGCCCGGCACTTACGATTCGGAGCTGAACACGCTTTACTGGGGCACCGGTAATGCCTCACCGGATTACGACGGAAGCGTTCGACCCGGCGATGATCTGTATACCTCCAGCTTGCTTGCCATCGATCCAGATACGGGCAAGCTGAAGTGGTACTTCCAGTTCACTCCGCATGATCTTTACGACTATGACGCCGTGGAAACGCCGGTCCTGGTAGATACGGAGTACCAGGGGCAGCCGAGGAAACTGATCGTTGAGGCTAACCGTAACGGTTACGTGTATGTGCTGGATCGCACCACCGGGAAATTTCTATCGGCCACGCAGTTCGTCAAGCAGCTGAATTGGGCCAAAGGGGTGGATGCGAACGGCCGCCCCATGGCTACCGATCTAAAGCCCACTGCCGATGGCACCCTCATCTGCCCCGGAGTCGAAGGAGCGACCAACTGGTATTCGCCCTCGTATAACGAAACCACGCATTTGTTTTATTTCTTGTCTCTGGAAAGTTGCTCAGTATATTTTCGCAAGCCGGCGCCCTTCGTAGAGGGTAAGGAGTACTACTCCACCGGAACCAAGCGTGATCCGAACGCGAAGAGCACGCAAGTGCTTCTGGCCTTCGATCCCCGGACGAGAACGTTTGCATGGCGTTATCCTCAAGCCGGTGATACTCATGGCTATGGCGGAGTCATGACGACGTCAACTGGCCTGGTATTTTTCGCGGATAATCAAGGTTTCTTCGAAGCCGCGGATGCGACAACAGGGAAGTCGTTGTGGCACTTCAACACCGGACAGAACCTGCATGCATCGCCTATGAGCTACGGCGCTGGGGGAAACCAGTATGTCGCCATCGCTTCCGGGAGCGACCTGTTTAGTTTCGCACTGGGTCGCTAATACAACACGGCTGCAGCTTCGAGAGAAATAGGTTGAGAGGGCAGTCTCGGCCTCAAACTGAATTGTCATCCTGATCAAAACCGAGGGATCAGCAGTCACACTCAACCTGCAACCCATGCTCAAGGGAACTTCTCGTCCATAAACAGACGTGTCATCCCGGCCGAAGCGAAGTGAGCGACCTTCTATTCTACGGAGCTTCCCTGGAAATGTTTTTCGAGAGAGGAGTCATGGGCCTGCGGCCCATAAGCGCTAACTTATTTGGAATGTTTTTCTTCAAAACTCCCACAAAATCGTCATCCTGAGAGCCTGTGACTTTTTCGATCTTTTCGTGTTTTCTGCGCAGCTAACCGGATGCTTTTTACCTCCCCACAAAGCCGTCATCCTGAGAGTCTGTGACTTTATTAGTTTTGCGAAAAAATCGACGCTGAAAACAAAAAGGTTAGGTGCTTCCAAGGGCGCGAAAAATCAAAAAAGTCACAGCCTCTGAGCGAAGCGCGCGGCGCTTCGCTCAGGATGACGATTTTGTGCCTCGTTCATGGCCCAGGCAAAATCTTTCCCAGGTTCCAGGCGGGATAACAATTCAGTTTTGAGATAGGCGTGATTCAGCATTGAACCTACCCGCTCACAGCAGCTCCAGGGCAATCTTCCTCGCATCCGGCTCCATCTTGGCAATCCGGAAGCTGCGAATCTGTCCTGCGTTCATAGCGTCGGGCTTGGCGGCGCTGGTAGTGGGGCCGCCTTTCCAGTGCGCTTTCAACATCGAGCTCAGTGCAGACAGATCCACCTTGCCTTCGGCCGGTTGCGCTTCCGCCCCCGGATCCTGGGTGCCGATGCGGCAGACACCCTCAATGCCCTCGCCCAATTCCACTCTGGCTAATCCTTGCGCAACCTCGAGAATGCGGCCGGTGACCACGCTGCCCACGGGGTGCTCGGCAAGATATTCGTCCACTGTGACCGAGGTCCGTTGCTTCATGCTGAGCCGCAGCTGACGCTTCGCCTTGTCTACTTCGAGCACCTGGACCTTCACTACCTGGCCTAAATGCAGCACGTCCTGTGGATGATGAATGTGCTTCTCGGCGCTGATCTCGCTGACGTGAACCATGCCCTCAACTCCATCCGCAAGCTGGACGAACGCGCCAAACTTGGTGAAGCTGGTAACCGGCCCCTCGATGGCAGAGCCTGCCGGGAACTTTTGCTCTATTTCTGCCCAGGGATCGCCCAACGTCTGTTTGAGACCCAGGGAAAGACGACGTTCGCCCATGTTCACGCCCAGAACCACCGCTTCCACGGTGTCGCCCTGCTTGAGCACATCGCTCGCCTTCCGTACTTTCTTGGCCCAGGACATCTCCGATAAGTGGATCAGGCCCTCTACCCCAGGCTCAATTTCTACGAAGGCTCCAAAATCAGCAACTCGGGTTACGGTGCCGTGCACACGATCTCCGGCCTTCAGCCTGGCCGCGATCTCATCCCACGGGTGCGGCAAGAGCTGTTTCATGCCTACGGAGATACGCTGTTTTTCGGAATCGACCTTCAGCACTCTGACTTCGATCTGTTGGCCTACGGAGAGCACATCCTCCGGCTTGTTGATGCGACCCCAGGCGATGTCGCCGATGTGGAGCAAAGCATCCACGCCGCCTATGTTTACGAACGCCCCATAGCCGGTGAGGCTACGCACCTCGCCTTGCACCGTTTCGCCTTCTTTGAGCTCACCGTACCGGCGCTCTTTGGTAGAACGGTCTTCCTCTTCTGCCAGCACGCGCCGGTCGACCACGACATCTTCGTCGGTTACTTCGAGCTTGATAATGCGGCAGCGGATCTGTTGCCCCACGAGCTTTTCCAACTCAGCGCCGTCGCGCGCTCCGCTGCGCGAGGCGGGCATGAAGGCCCGCACACCCACGTCCACGGTCAATCCGCCCTTTACCAGACCGGTCACCGTGCCCGCGATCGGCGCCTTGTCCGCGAAAGCCCGCTCTAAAGCGGACCAGTCCCGGGGCTGTTCCACCTTGAAGCGTGAAAGCTCATAGTAGCCTTCGGCATTTCTGCCTTTGACCGCCACGAGAAACTTATCCCCAGGCTTTACTTCTTCGTTCGCGCTTTGGAACGGGGCCAGCGGTAGAACGCCTTCCGTCTTGTAACCGATGTCAAGGTAGACGGAGTCAGCAGAGACGGCAACGACCGTACTTTCTATCTGTCTGCCGCCGGCCTCTGCCTGGCGCGCATGGCTCTGCTCATACTCTTGAAAGATCGCGTCGAACGATTCGCCGCTTTCCAGTTCCGTGTTGTCAGGATGCGGATTGTCGCTGATAGGCATGGGTACCCAAGCTGATTTTGCTCAGGATACCACCTCGTCCTCTGCACGCTCCCGGGGCACGATCATGAGGTGCTTAAGAGCTGTGCCGCGCAGCAGGCTCACGTTCTGTGGTTTACCCGCGCGCTCCGTGGTCAGCAGACGATGCAGATCGTCGATGCCTCCCACAGGTTGGGCCGCAAAGCCTACAATCACGTCGCCTTCCTCCATGCCCGCGTTCGCAGCGGCGCCATCGGGCGCCAATGCCGTGGCCATCACACCCGTAGGCATGGGCAGCTTGTATTCATAAGCCAGGCGGCGCGGGATGGGCACATTCTGTGCGGCAATCCCAATCGAACTCCGGCGCACCCGGCCGTGCTGTAAAATCTGGGCGACCACGTATTTCGCGGTATCGATCCCGACCGCGAACGACAGGCCCTGGGCGCCAAGAATGGTCGCGGTGTTCACGCCGATCACGCTGCCGGCGGAGTCCAGCAGTGGTCCGCCGGAGTTGCCGGGATTGAGCGGCGCGTCGGTCTGGATGATCTCTTCCATCATGCGGCCCGAGGCTGCGCGCATACTGCGGCCCAGCGCACTCACCACGCCCGCGGTCACCGAGAACTGAAAGCCGAACGGATTGCCCACGGCAATCGCAATCTGCCCAATCCTTAATCGTTTTGAACTGCCTAGCGCCGCGGGGGAGAAGACGGAATGCTCGGTTCGGAGCACCGCGATATCGGTATCCCGGTCCTCGCCGATGAGCACCGCGCCGCTTCGACTGCCATCCGTAAAGGTGAGCGAAATCTTCGTCGCCCGGTGAACCACATGACTATTGGTCAGGATCAAGCCATCGGGAGTAAATACGAAACCGGAGCCTGAACCCTCCTGTCCGGGCCGATTAGCCCGGCGAGCACTCTGCACGTCGATTTTTACCAAGGACCCGCTTACCCGCTCGACAGCTTGTGTCACCGCGCGGGAATAGTTGTCCAGCAGATCGGAGTCGTCCACACGGTTCGGGACCACATTCGCGGCGCCCGAGAGTACAGATTGATGTTCCATTTGCTTCCCCTTAAATTGCAACCAGGCCGCGCGTCATGCCAATTGTCACCGCTTCTGTACGCGTTCGAGCGCCGAGTTTGGCCAGAACGGAACTCACGTGAAACTTGGCCGTATGTTCCGAGATGTTGAGTTGTGCCGCCAGCTGCTTGTTTCGGTAGCCTCGCGCCATGAGCCGCAAAACCTCCACTTCGCGCGCGGTCAGGTCTTCCGTGATGCGCATCGCCTCCCCCGTCCCGGAAGACGGAGGCGGAAGCGTGACCGCAAGCCCTGCCACTGCGGCGGAGATCGCCGCCACCAGTTGCCGGGTGGTGGCCTCCATCGGCAGCACGGAATAGATGCTCATGCGTGCGGCGCTACGCAGCGTGGCCGGGCTCGCCTCTGCCGCCAGCAGCACTGCCGGCGTTTCGGAAAACACTTCCGGCCATGCGCTGCGTTGGGTGGTGCGGGCCAGGAAAGCCTCGCCCGCAGCAATCACAACGACGTCCGGATTCTCGCTCTGCACGCGAAACAACAAAGTCGCGGGCAGAGCGACTGGCAACAGATCCAGCTCCGGCGCAGCGCGAAGTGCGGTGAATCGGCTCGCGTGGATCATTGAGTCCACAGTGGGCAACACCACGAAGGGTATTGCATCCGCCTTGTGATCCTCAGCCACGATCCGCCAAAACTACCGTTAGATCCATTTTTACGCCTCCGCGGATGACCGCTACAGCCACCGGATCTCCAACTTTAAGACTGGATAGCTGATGCTGAACGTCGTGCACATTGTGAACCAGGTGGCCGCCGACCGACAGCATAAGGTCGCCCACCAGGATTCCAGCCGACGCGGCGGGCGCATTGGGTTCCACGTGCAGGACGAGCAACGCCTCTTCCACTCCCTGGCCAAAATGGGAGCGCTGCGCTTCGGGTACCGGCACGGCCTGCATAGCGGCGCCGAGGAAGGGCCGAGGCACGTGGCCTCGTTCCAGAATCGCATCCACCACTCGGTCGATGGTCGCCGCCGGCACAGTGATGACCGCGTTTCGCGCCAGTGCCGCACTATTGATGCCCAGCACCCGACGTCCTTCGTTCACCAGCGCGCTCCCGGACTGGCCCACGTAAAGCTGCAGATCTGGACGGATGAGTGAATCCATTTGCCCACCGCGCCAAGTGCGCCAGGCGGAACCGAGACGAGCAATGATCCCTGAACTGGCCGATATGTCGCCCAAAGCGGAACGGCCTAATGCCAACACGACCTCGCCCACGCGAACCGGCTGAGCGCCAGTAGTTTCCGCCGGTTTGGCGGCTCCCGCGTCCACGCGCAGTACAGCGAGATCGGTTCCCGCATCGGCGCCGGCGAGCGTGCCAGGAAATGGTTCACCACGGAGAGCAACTTGTAGGGAGTCACTGCGGCGGAGTCCGTGACGCACGGTCACGATCACTCCCGGACGCCAAACCACCCCGCTCGAGGTCGAACGGCCGCCGCCATGCACCGTCACGATGCTGTCCTGAACGGCTTCCACTGTTTCTGCAATTGACCTGGAGAGCCCACTCCAGACGCCCGCGTTCTGATTTACTGTTTCCATCATCTTCTCCAATGAGTACAAGATGATGGAAACACTTTAGCGGGCTGCGCACATCACCCGGATGACTAGGATCGCCCTACCACGGGCCTTAGTCTTTCTGGTGGAAGATCGCGTTGTTGATGTCCGGCCACACTTCCTTGAAGACGAAAACGCCGCCGTCAATGCAAAGGTTGGTGATCCAGCGCTGATAGGTCTTAGTGAAGGTCCGTTCCTGGCTCGGATAGTAGAGATTGGCTACACCGGAGAACGCGCCCGCTCCCACGATCTCGCTGTAATTGATAGCCCGATGCCCTGAATCCGTGCGCGTAATCACGACGCGCGTGAACGCATACCCGATCCGTTTGCCAAATTGCCCCTTCCCCAGCGTGTAGTATCTCGTGTCTTGATGCAAAAGCGAGGGGATGATGAACTCGACCCAGGTGTTTTCGTTAATCGCATCGGCCAGTGTGTGCCAGTAATATCTGCCATATCCCTTGGCGCCCTGGCCAAAATATGGATAAGAATTTGTCCACTGCGCGACCCCGGCCTGACCCGCTACGAAGATGAACGAGGAGTAGTCCAGGCTATCCAGCATGGCGGTTTTGAATTTTTCTTTGACCGTTTGGGGAGGCAGATGCTGATCCGCACTCACGGCGCGAAAATTGGGAACAACAAAAAGAATCCGCTTGGTCTGCCTTCCCTGGGCTAGCGGGTCCTCAGCGGGTTTCGTGTCTGCTGCGGTAGGAGTGCCGGACCCTGCCTGGACCTGCTGCTCCACGCCGGCACCCGGATCCTCGGGCAGCTCCGAGTCCGCTGCGGGCTGCGGCGCTGCCACACTCAGAGTGGCGACGGTGGCGGGCGGCTCCGGCGCCTGTGTCTTAAAAGTCAAAGAGAGAGTTTCATCGACACTTGCTCTCGCTCCCGGAGAACAGATGCCTCCCACCAGGAGAAAAAAAACCAGCAAAGATGATCTCTTGAAGAACCTCATATGAGCCCTTTGATTCTGGTGGTGTGAGTTTGGGTGCAAACTGCTCGTATTTTGTGGGATATACTTCCGCCGGAGCCAGGGACTGGTGACTGTTCGCCGACGCACTTCCGCGCGCAATCTAATTACGCTCACTCACGATGGCGTTTTCTCATAGACGAAGGTCTCATATTTGACGCGCGAATCGAAGCAGAAGTGTGCAGTCCGGGAAAAAAAGTTCCTTTGGAGGAACTAACGGGCTACAACCTTTAGGGCACAAGATACTTTTTGAGCGCCGTCAAACCCTCTTCAATGGCCTGGGGATCGATGGCGTAGCCAAAGCGGACATACCCCTCTCCCTGCCCCCCAAAGACCACTCCAGGAACCGTGGCCACATGTGCCTTGGCGAGCAGCATTCGGGCTGCAATGCGGCTGTCTTTGCTGATCCTGGTCACCCGTGGAAAAGCGTAGAAGGCTCCCTGCGGCATCTCACACGGCAAACCTACTTCGTTCAAACCGTTCACTAAAAGGTCGCGTCTCTGCCGGTACTGCTCGCGCCGCGCATCGATCTCGCTGCGGGGAATACGCAGGGCCTCGAGCGCCGCCCATTGGGTCATGGTAGAGACTCCGTTTACAGAATACAGAACCAGCTTTCGCAAACCGGTCATAAAAGGTTCCTGGGCGACCGCATAACCCACACGCCATCCAGTCATGGCGTAGGTCTTTGAAAAGGTGTAGGCCGAGATCGTGCGCTGCGCCATTCCCGGCAGTGACGCGATTGAAAAATGTTCGCCGTCATAGACCAGATCTTCGTAAGCCTCGTCTGCGATCACAATCAGATCGTGTTTTCTGGCGAAGGCTGCTACCTCTTCAGCCTCCCAACGGGAGAAGACTGTGCCGGTGGGGTTCTGCGGAGTGTTGTAGTAAATCGCCCGCGTGTGCGGCGTGGTAAAGTCTTCGAGCGTTCGAGTCAGGCCCGAACTGCGCGCCGTCGCAGTAGGCACCAGCAGCGCTCGTGCCTGGCATCCCGTGATCATCTCCCGAATCGGCGTCCAGTAGGGAGAGAACAGCAGCACATCGTCGCCCGGGTCGAGTACCGTCTGAAACGCAACATAGAGTGCGTGCGCCCCACCGGCGGTCACGATTACATTCTCTGCGGAAACTTCGAGACCGTTGCGCTCTCTCAACTTCAAAGCGATCGCCTGACGCAGCGGTTCTATGCCTGAGGAAGGCGCATACCGGGTCCTGTTCTCGACTGCTGCGCTCAGCAACGCATATTTTATCGCGCTGGGTGTTTCGAAGAAGGGCTCGCCGCCATGGAAAGCATGCACCTTTTGGCCGGCAGCCCGCATCTCCAGGACTTTGTTCCGCACCTGGACAATTTCCGAAAAACCTACTTCATCCAGCCGCTTGGCCAATCGCATTGCATCTGGCGCCATGATTGCCCTCTCTCCGCAGCATTGCTAACTTCAAGGTTATGAAGTCCAGATACCTCTACCTTGCGCTGTGCATTGCCTTCCTGGTGGCCGCGGTGGTCGAACTCCGCTCTCCACGGAACCTCACCGCGGCCGTACTCGATGCGGCCGCAGGCGCCATCTTCCTCTTTCTGGGAGCGGGTCCGCAACGACGTGCATGAACTAAATTTTGATGAAGATCTTCTTCCGGTACAGCAACAGGACCGGGAGGAAGCAGACAAGAACGAACGCAATGGCATACATCAGCGATCCGAAAGACGGATTGATGATGGGAAAGAACCAGTGCTGGTAGATGTATTGTTGCAGGTCGGTGATCCGGGCGCCGTCATGCACGCGTATGGTCGAAAGTGCGGCGGACAAGAGCTCCGAGAAAACATACGCGGTAATGGCATTGGATCCAAAGACCAGCCAGGGAAACGTCCAACCACGGGTCCATTGCCTGATCTCCACTGCATAAAAACAGAGGGCAAGAAGCAACAAAGTGCAACCGGCGGCAAACAACACGTACGAACTGGTCCAGAGCTTCTTGTTGATGGGAAACCACACGTTCCATATATTTCCCAACACCAATCCGCTTATGGATGCAACCAGCAGGCCAACTGCCTTGGTTGAGAGAGATTTGGGCCGGCGCAGCCAGATGCCGGTGAGGACACCGAACAAAATGGTGCCCATCGCGGGAATATTGCTTAGCAGCCCTTCCGGATCGCGTACTCCCTCGTAGAGCCGCCCGAGCAGGAGTTTTCGGTCCAGATAGGCTACCCAATTTTGGTTGGGATCAAGCAGGGGCACGCTGTGGGTGGGAACGCCGATTCCCGGAATCGGGACCCAGCGCATCAGGATCCAATAACCCAACAATGCCACCACCGCGGTGGTGGCGGCTACCCAGGCCCGGCTGTTCCATAGGTAAAGCAGGCTGGCGAAGAGAAAACAAATCGCGATGCGCTGCAACACCCCATAGATGCGAAGCGTCCCCAGGTGAAACAGGGGAAAGCCGTTAACCACCAGGCCAAGCAGGAAAAGGATGACTGCTCGTTTGAGCACATGCAGGCGTAAGGTGCTTTTCGACTCTCCGCGCGCCACGCGCGCCTCGTTTGAAAACACGATTGAGATACCGGCGATGAACAGGAAGGAAGGGAATACCAGGTCAGTCAGAGTCCAGCCGTTCCATGCACTGTGTTCCAGTTGGCTGTAGCTGTATTTTCCGCTGCCCCCGTTGTTCACCAGGATCATGAACGCGATCGTGATCCCCCGCGTCACGTCAAGTGAGACCAACCGGCGCATTGTGTTTGCCAGGTTCTGGGGAGCCGTCGTGGTGGTGGTAGCCGCGCTCTTGGTAACCGAGGTCGCCATGCTGGGAAGTGTATCTGCTGCGTTGAAGGGGTGTCGACTGATAATCTCGATGCCATGCGGCGCTCTGTTATCTGGTTCGCGCTGGCAGCCGCCTGGGGACTTGACAGCGGGCTGGCGTTCTTCCACCACAATTCATTGCAAGGTGCGCTCACCGGCTTTTTTGCCTGCTGCTTCCTTGCCGCTGGTCTGGCCTTCCGCAAGCGTGAACAAGCCGCGACTCACGATAAACATACTCACCGGAGGATGTGAAGAAATCCCATCATAGGATTTCTCCTTGCCACGAACTGACGGGTGGGCGCTAAACCCGAGAGTTTCGACACCCAATAGGCACCCACGATAAAGAGTCGTGGTATCCCACATCTCGCGAAAAACCAGCGAGATGTGGGGCACCCGTCAGTCTTGGTAGGGACAGAGTTCCGTCAGTCTTGGTAGGGACAGAGTTCCGTCAGTCTTGGTACAGAGTTCCGTCGGTCTTGGTAGGGACAGAGTTCCGTCGGTCTTGGTCAGGACAGAGTTCCGTCGGTCTTGGTCAGGACAG